>CAKAGX010000016.1 GCA_916438775.1 uncultured Oribacterium sp. | reverse complement strand
AAGGAAAAAAAGCGGCCATTGTCGGAATCAACGGTTCAGGCAAAACAACTTTGCTCCGATGTATTCTGGGAATTGAGGAGGCAGATGAGGGGAGCATCGCATTTTCCAAAGAGAAGAAAATGGACTACCTGGCACAGCAACATGCCGATATAGAAACGGAGAATGAAGACTACGACACTCTTTCCGGAGGCCAGAAGACGAGGAAGCGCCTCGAGGAAATCTTACAGGAGAAGCCCGATCTTCTGATTTTGGATGAGCCGACAAACCACTTGGATATCGGCTCTATTCAGTGGTTGGAAAAAGGTCTTAAAGCGTTATGACGGGGCTGTGCTTCTTGTTTCCCATGACCGTTATTTTTTAGACAGAATTGTGACGAAGGTAATTGACTTGGAGCGGGGAAAGGTCAGAATGTACCAGGGAAATTACAGCGCTTATGCGGAAAAAAAGAGACAGCTTCGAGAAGCCGAGTGGAAGGCCTTTCAAAACCAGCAGGCGGAGATTAAGCATCAGGAGGCCGTGATTGAGAAGCTGAAGCAATTTAACCGGGAGAAGAGCATTAAGCGCGCGGAATCCCGGGAGAAAATGCTTTTGAAGGTGGAAAGGCTGGAGAAGCCGGAGGAACTCGAGAATGAGATGAAGCTTCTCTTTTCCCCGAGGGAAAGCTCCGGAAACGATGTCTTAATGGCGAAAGAGCTCGGAAAAAGCTATGACGGAAAGCGTCTATTTTCCCATGGGACTTTTTCTCTGAAAAAAGGAGAGCATGTAGCGCTTATCGGAGATAACGGGACCGGAAAGACGACCTTACTGAAGATTTTAAACGGACTTATCCAGGCGGATGAGGGAGAGTTCCGACTGGGATCGAAGGTGAAGATTGCTTACTATGACCAGGAACATGCTGTGCTTAACATGGAAAAAACTCTCTTTGATGAAATTCAGGATAGCTATCCGGATATGAACAACACGAAGGTGCGAAATGTTCTTGCCGCTTTTCTCTTTACCGGAGACGATGTGTATAAGCGGATTCAGGATCTTTCCGGAGGAGAACAAGGCAGGGTAAGCCTTGCAAAGCTCATGCTTTCCGATGCGAATTTCCTTATCTTGGACGAGCCGACAAACCACTTGGACATACAGGGAAAGGAAGTTTTGGAAGAGGCTATTCGAAATTATGAGGGAACCGTCCTCTATGTTTCCCATGATCGATATTTTATCAATAAAACGGCAACGAGAATTATAGAGCTATTCTCCAATCGCTTCGATAATTACATCGGAAATTACGATTATTATATCGAAAAGAAGGAAGATGTTCGTGCCTACGGAGATTCACTACAAAAGGATAAGATGCCTTTAGAAGCGATAGATCCGGAAGAAGCACAAAGATTGGAAGAAAAGGAGAGCAAGAGACTCGACTGGGAAAGCCAGAAGGAGCTCTCCGCAAAGAGAAGAAAGTGGCAGAATGCCTTGCAAAAGGCGGAGGAAAAAATTGCCAAGCTGGAAGAGCGAAAAGAAGAGCTCACTGCCTCCATGGAAGAAGTCGGATCCGATGTCGGGCGCCTCATGGAAATCCATAGAGAGCAGGAAGCGATTGATAAAGAGTTGGAAGAGCAATACGCCATCTGGGAAGAGAGCTCGTTGGAGCTCGAGAATTTAGGGTAAAAATAAAGCATATTAAAAGGATATTGGAACAGATATTGCAAAAATATTGTGAGTATAATTTTATGCAGTACAGGTCTGAAAAGGGGGTAATCTGAGCCCGCCGGTACTTGCGAAAAACAAAGGAACTGCAGTTTTTCGCTTAGTATCCGCAAGGACAGACTTTTCATCAGAAAAGTCGTCCTGTAGCAGACCAACTTCCGAAGGAAGTTGCTTTGCAAAGCAAAGTGAGCAATGGGCTACCGAGCCAATGCTCAGTCAGGGCGAGGTTAGCGAGAGCGTGCCCCAATTTCAGACCTGTACTGCATAAAAGCTTGTTTTATCTTTGCAATATCTCTTCTACTCCGCATCTTTCATACTTAAGGAAATCTTCTTCCTCTCCATATCCACGGAGAGAATTTTTACTTTCACGATATCCCCAAGTTTTACGACATCGAGGGGGTGTTTTACGAACTTTTTGGATAGGGCGGAGATGTGGACCAAGCCGTCCTGGTGCACGCCGATATCGACAAAGGCTCCGAAGTCCAGGACATTTCGAACTGTACCCTCGAGAATCATCCCCTCTTTTAAGTCGGAAAGCTCTAAAACATCACTTCGCAAAATGGGCGCGGGCACATCTTCACGAGGATCTCTTCCCGGCTTTGCAAGAGCCTCCACAATATCCTTTAAGGTAAAGCTTCCGATAGCAAGCTTTTCTTCTAAAGCTTTCATTCCTCCGGGAAGGGCGGAAATCATTTTTGCAATATCCTTTCCTTTTCCTTCGGCAATATCTTTTTCATTTAAGTTTAGAAGGGATAGGAGTTCCTTTGTTTTCTGATAGGACTCAGGGTGCACGGAGGTTCTGTCCAGCACTTCTTTTCCCTCTCGGATACGGAGGAAGCCGGCACTTTGTTCAAAGGCCTTTGGACCGAGCTTGGCCACCTTTAACAGTTCTTTTCTACTCTTAAAAGCCCCGTTTTCTTCTCTATACACTACGATATTTTTAGCCAGTGTCTTGTTGATACCGGAAATATAGGAAAGGAGGGCTGCGGACGCGGTATTCAAGTCCACACCGACATGGTTTACGCAGTCTTCCACGGTATTGTTCAGCTGTTCCTCCAGCTTGTTCTGATTCATGTCGTGCTGGTACTGCCCGACACCGATGGCCTTAGGCTCAATCTTTACAAGCTCGGCAAGCGGATCCTGAAGCCGCCTTGCCATGGAAGTTGAACTTCTTTCTCCCGTGTCAAAGTTCGGGAACTCCTCTGTCGCAAGCTTACTTGCAGAGTAGACAGAGGCGCCGGCTTCATTGACAATCACATACTGTACTTTGCTCTTTGTTTCATGAATATAGTCGCTGATGACCTTTTCCGATTCACGGGAGGCTGTACCGTTTCCAAGGGCAATGATATCCACCTTATGTTTTTCAATCAGCTTATGAATCGCAGCCATTGCTTCTTTTATCTGATTTTTAGGCGGTGTAGGGTAAATCACTGTCGTGTCCAGCACCTTTCCGGTCGGATCGACTACGGCGATTTTACAACCGGTACGGAAGCCCGGATCCCAGCCTAGCACGACTTTCCCGACAATGGGCGCCTGCATGAGAAGCTGCTTTAAATTGTCCGCGAAAATGGCAATGGCACCATCCTCCGCCTTTCGGTTAAGATATTTCGGATTTCGGTTTCGATAGAGGGAGAAATAAGTCTCTTAAAGCTGTCCAGCACAGCTTCTTGCAAAAGACGAAGATTCTCTCCCTGTAAAGCCTTTCCTGCCTGCTTTTCCAGATAAGCTATAATTTCCTCCTGCGGGAAGTTGAGCTTTACAGATAGAACCTTTTCCTTTTCCCCGCGGTTTATGGCAAGCGTACGGTAGCCGGGAATGGTTTTTACCTTTTCCTCATAGTCAAAATACATCTCATAGGTCTTTGCATCCGGATTTTCCTCGGCATCCTTTTTACTGGAAGAAAGGCTTCCGAGCTCCATGGTTTTATTGCGAATCCATTCTCTGTAGGAGGCATTTTCGGAGAATTCTTCTGCAAGAATATCCTTAGCGTAATTCAAGGCCTCTTCCACACTGCGGACTTCTTTTTCCTCGGAAAGATACTTTTCCGCTTCCTTTACAGGATTTACACTGGGGGTGAGAATGGCCTTCGCCAGTCCCTCTAAGCCCTTTTCTCTGGCAATCATGCCTCTGGTTCTTCTCTTTTTCTTATAGGGAAGGTAGAGGTCTTCCAGACGCACTGCTGTATCTGCCGCTTCAATCTGCGCCTTCAGCTCTTCCGTGAGCTTTCCCTGCTCGGCGATGCTGTTTAAAATGCTTTCGCGCCTCTCCTCGAGATTCCGAAGATATTGCAGCTTTTCTTCAAGACTGCGGAGTTCCTCGTCATTTAAACCGTGGGTAGCCTCCTTACGATAACGTGCAATAAAGGGAACGGTATTTCCCTCGTCCAGAAGCTGTACTGCCGCTTCCACCTGTATTTTTTTAAGAGATAAGTCTTCAGCTATTTTTTGGATTATGTTCATCTTGCTCCTTTAATTCTTAAATGCGTAACGCTCATAATGTCGCTATCTTTTATCAATAAAAATATATTTGTTGGAAGGCCAAATTTGCCGTTTGCAAAAGGCCTATGGATGCTAAAAAAGCACTACGCTAACAGTATACTATAAAAAACCGCGGTAGGGCAGGAAAATGAGAGAGAAGAAAACAGGAAAACATAGCGGAGAATAGAATAAGGAAAAATTCATGCAACTGTAGGATGTACTCTCCGCTCCAAAAAAATATTGACAAAAAGAGAGGGATTCAGTATCATAATTCTGTTGCATTGAAAGCGACGCAGTTGAGATTTCATCTTAACTTGCCGGCGTGGCGGAATAGGTAGACGCACAGGACTTAAAATCCTGCGAGACATAAATCTCATACCGGTTCGACCCCGGTCGCCGGCAGCAAAGGAGAATAATCGGTGAGTTATCTCGCCGGTTTTTTTATACCTTTTGTATTGCCTTTATAAGGAGATGTACCCAAGTGGTTGAAGGGTCCGCACTCGAAATGCGGTAGGTCGGGCAACCGGCGCATGGGTTCAAATCCCATCATCTCCGCGATTTTAAAACGCTAGATTTTAAGCCTTGAACGGCTTGGAGTCTAGCGTTTTTGCTTGTTTTTACTTACTTTTTTGTAAGCTGTTTTTACCCCGAAAAACAATCTTTTTACCTGTTTTTCGGATAAATTTTGTCACGATTTTTGTCACGAATTTTGTCGCAAGTTCCGTCATGATATCTCTGTCATGTGAGAAAGGAACTTTTCCGATTCTCTATGTAAATCCTCTTTCAAGGCTTTACGATATACGCTTTTCATAACATTGTCGGATTTCCAGCCTCCAAGTTTTAGTATTACAGAGTCGGGAAGACCTAAAGAGTGGGCTTTGCTGGCAAAGTAAGATCGTAGCCTATGAATACCAAAGTGAGGTAGGCCAAGAGTCTGTTCGGCCATCCGCATAGTGTCATAGACCTTTCCGAGAAAACCTTCGTATATACAGCCCTGTTCTCTGATTCTACGCGCCAGCTCATCCGGGATAGGGATTTTTCGGTTACTTCTTTCTGTTTTTGTGAAGTTCTGTATTACCCAATTATTATCGCTGTCCTGCACCTTGGCCTTGTTTATGGTCAAAATATTGTCATGTGACAAATCAGATAAGGTAAGAGCGCCTATCTCGGACCTACGGAGCCCGAGAGAAGCAAGGTAGAGCGGTACCCAGTACTTTTTTAAGTGCGGGGTGCTGTCGATGTACGAAAAAGCTTACGGATCTCTTCGTCATCGGGTGTGTATATATCCTTTTGTACTTTACGAGGAAGCTTTGTTCTTATTACCAGCTCCGGACGAAATTCGTGGAGTACGGAGACAATCAAACCGTGCCGATTGTAAATCGTTTTAGGGCTTGCTGAGTGCACCATATCATTCACCAAGGCGGTCAAAGTGTACTGGGTGATATCTTTTATAGGTAAGGAGGTAAAGTGGCTAGGAAGACCTCTCAGCGTTGCTCTGTAGCCTCGTATTGTTGACGCGGAAAGAACATTCTCTTTCGCCTTGATATATTTTTCTGCGTAGTCTAAAAAAGACCCCTTTAAAATTGCTACAGAGGTCTCTCTAAGAAGGTCATTTACGGCCCGCATCACCTCTCTTTGTGTGGGCTGTTCCTCGAACAGGGCAGTAAGCATCTGCCCGTTCACCATTTTTCTAAGTCGATACTTCCCGGAAGGAAGTTGATCAACACCTTTAGGAAGTTTATTCATGGTTATCCTCCTACGAATTCTCGTATAGATATTCCGGTGCTATGTCCGTTTCATCATCCCATACTACAGTTCCGTCTTCGACATGGGCGGTAGAAAAGAAGTCTATATTTTTCAGCTTTTCATATATGGGTTTGTGAAGTTGCGGAAGAAAGTCGAAAATTCCTTTTTACCATCCATAAAAGTAAGCAGGAGTTCGTGGTTTTCCGTCGCCTGAACATCTTTAACAACCCACTTCGGAATATTCATGATTTCACACACTTATTTCTATAGATCTCCGTATCACAGGCTATAAAGTTTTGGAATTCTCCGGCTTCCAATGGAAGTGCCTTAGACGGTACCGGAATGGCCAATCCTTTATCTTCATAGCTAACCAAGGTCATGGCCAAAACATCTTCTGCCATATAGAGAGCGTCTCCTAAGTTGTCTCCACAAGTGTAGCAGCTTTCTAAATCCGGAAAGTTCACGGAAAATTGCCCGTTGTCTTCAGGTGTGAATACTGCCGGATAAAAATATTTCATAGATTTATCCTCCTACTTTCTCCAGTAATGCTTCCTGCAGCACCTGAGAGAAGTTTATGCCTTGCGCCAGAGCTTTCTCATTTAGCCATTCCGGAATAGTTAAGTTCTTTCTTACGGACTTATTGAAATGCTTTTTAGCGTAGTCTTCAGCGTCAACACTAACGAGATTCACGATTCCATCGTGGGGATCTTCTGCCCCTAGCTCTTTAGAGTAGGCAAGCGGATCTATAGATTCAATAGTAGAGGGGGGAGGTAGTTTTTCTCCGTCTTGCTTGCATCCCATGATTTGTACTGCCAGGCACTCAACGGCCATTTTCATTGCGTCGTTTAAATCGTCTCCGCAGGTGGCGGCATTAAAGTCAGGGAAGCATACAGAGTATCTTCCATCTTCTTCTTTATAGAAAATTGCGGGGTAAATACTTAACATAATTTATTTCCTTTCTATTCCTGCCTGTTTGTAGATAGAGCACTCAGTGAACTTCGTTAAATCTTTAGTGTGGAACGGGATCGTTACTTTACCTTTTTTGGTTGGATGTTTGTACTGTCTATGGGAGCCGTCTTGACTTACTAAGTACCATCCATCCTTTAATATTATTCTTTCCATTTCTTTAGGCTTTTTAGGCATTGTTCCTGTCTCCTTTAATTGATAGAACAAGTATAGCATATAATACGCATAGAATCAATACGCATTATATGCTATGGATAAATTTATAAAAATACCTGTACAAGGCCTGAACGATTCGTTCACCGTCTTATAGAAAAATTTTATAGCTTAGCACTATTTAAAGATGTGAACAAACGTTCTATAATACAAACATCGCTATCTTAGTTTGTGCAGCAGGAGAGAGGTTATGAAGGAGGACTACAAAGAAGAAATACTGAGGTGCCTTGAAAAAGCCGGAAGTAGGGAGCTGAGGCTTATCTTACATTATCTTAAGGCGATACTGAGACTGGGGTAAAAACCCTAGTCTTTTTTTATTCCTTTTCCTCTCCCTTTTCTCTTTCGTCGATCATGTTTCTTATAATATGCTCGATTGTTTTCCATTCTTCAGGAGAAAGCTTTGCAAGGGCAGAGATAAATCTCTTTTGAAAAGTCGGTTCTATATCCGCTTGAATACTACCAATAAAGGAAGCGATCTCTTCATCAAGCGTCATAGGGATAAACATTTCCCCTTCTCCATTTCTAAGCCAGGACTCAGAAACTCCAAATTCTCTACAGATAGAAATAATAACCGCGTCGCTCGGATCATTCCTTCCCATTTCATATTGAGCGATAGTATTTTGCTTTACCCCTAATTTATCAGCAAACTTTTGTTGCGTTAGATTTAGAGCTTTTCTTAATTCTTTCAATCTATCTTTCATAATTCACCTCGTTTCATGAACTCTAATCTCATTATACATATAGGAAACAAATAGTCAATAAAAAATATCACATACACAACAAAAAACATCTTGACATTATTGTTTTAGTGATATAATATCATCACGTAAACAATAAATTGATATCACATCAACCAGAAAGGAGAAAAATGGAAAAAGAAGACAGACAAATTATCGGAAACATCTGTGAACTGATTCCGAAGCTTACTCCGCAGGAGAGAAACAACCTGATGTATTTAACAGAGGGAATGACTCTCATGAGCAGGAAGAGAGATGGGGAATCAGAAGATGAAGGAAAGGAGGAAAAGGAAAATGGTAATAGAACTGAAGCCAATGCAAGAAATCATGGACAACATTGCCAGAGGCACATTGATTTCATCAAGTCCAGAGGAGAAAAAGGAATAAGTGCAACAGGAGCCCTAGCAACACTTGAAAAAGTGAGCGTGGAAGATCCGGACATACTGGTAACACTTCAGACAGAGTACTCCGTAATCGAGGCACTAGCCAGCGTCCTGAAAGCGGAAATTAAAAGAATGGAGGAGGAAAAGAATTGACAGATTTACAAGTATTCAGAAACGCAGAGTTCGGAGAACTTACACTATTAGAAATAGACAACGAACCTTGGTTTGTCGGTAAGGAAGTAGCTGAGAAACTGGGATATGAAAATGGCAGCAGAGACATAAATCGCCATGTTTCAGAGGAAGATAGGCGAATAATTCAAAACTACCAAAACGGTACTTTTGAAATCCCAAACAGAGGATTAACCATTATCAACGAATCCGGTCTTTACAGCTTAATTCTCGGAAGCAAGCTGGAATCCGCTAAGGGATTCAAGCGCTGGGTTACAAGTGAAGTCCTTCCGGCAATCAGAAGAACAGGTTCATATAGCAATCAGCCTACCGGAGGAAAGCTTTTGGCCATGGCCGTACTGGAAGCACAGAAGCTTTTAGAGGCAAAGGATGAAGAGATTGCAAGAATGAAACCCAAAGAAATCTTCGCAGACTCTGTAGCAAGTTCCCACAGCACGATCCTAATCGGAGAACTGGCAAAGATTCTAAAGGTGAACGGCTTTGAAACTGGCCAGAAGAGACTGTTTGAGACTCTCCGGCAAGACGGATTCCTTATCAAGCGTAAAGGCTCCGATTGCAACATGCCAACGCAGAAGGCTATGGAGCTCGGACTCTTTGAAATCAAAGAAACGGTAATCAACAATCCGGATGGATCCATAAGAGTAAGTAAGACAACGAAGGTAACCGGTAAAGGACAGATCTATTTTGTAAACCACTACTGCGGAGGATTTAAGGAGGAAATAGCATGAGAGAACAAGCGTTAGCAAATATGGTAGTGGGATTAGCAGAGCTACATGTGGAGCATCTCAAAACGGGTGTGGGCTCCAGTTTGATAGCCTATCTATCCAAAAAGGAAAGCGAGCATAAAGGGGGTTGGAGAGCCCTTGCAGCTACAGAAGCAACAATTTTGGCGGCTGTGTGTAAAAAGATGTCGGAAGCGCTGGATGAAGATGATTAAAAAGAAAATGGAGTTACCGCCCACCACGACAGGTAACCCCAAGAACAAAATAATCATTTAGTTCGTGCAAATTATAGCACGAACGGGAACAGGAGGCAAACTTTATGGTTTCAAACTTCATAGATTGGCTAACAGACAGTCTATACGACTTCAAATGGCTTGTGAAGATACTGGCGAAATGGTATTTCGACTCTGTAAAGACGTCGTTACGGATGATAGCAAGGAGGGTGAAGAAAAAATGAGAGTCTACATAGACATTAGTCAGGCAGCATTTACACACTTTTCAAATGAAGCAAAGGAACAAGGCGTCCCGGTGAAAACACTACTCTCCGGAGAAGTGGAAGCGCTTTACTGTAATGCACTTGAAGAGAAGTGGAGAGAAGAAGACTTCGAGGAAGCCTTAAAGAAGGAAGACGAAGACTGGAGATGGGATGAGGAGGATGAAAACGATGATTGATTACAGAGTACCGAAAAACATAGGGGGATTTAATCCTCAGAAGCTCTATACGGAAATTCTTAAGTCAGAAAGTGCAGACCTTTGGTACATGTATAAGCAAAAGGACAAGACTTTAATCGCTACCCACGGAGCCTTATACATTGTTCCCGGAAACTTCCCGCTGGCAGATGACTTTATCACGGAAAAAGAATTTATTAAGGAATTAATATCCGATTGGGCTGACGGAGTGCCTTGTGCGGATACTAAGTCGGAAGTAACGCTAGGTAATAAGGCCGTAGCAAAGGTTTTCAGGATGAACGAAGAAGAATTCTATTTCGACAAAAAGTATTTCAAGTACTTCACAGACGACACCTTCGAGTATCGAATGTCGGATAAAGGGAAATCATTGTACGTAGCCTATAAAGGCAAGCTTATAGCAATGATTCTTAGAATCAATGTTTCTAAGTAAAGGAGGACCAGTGATGCAGCCATCAACAATAAAGCTTGCAGAAATTCTGGGTATTCCTCCGGAAGAATTTGTGGAGAAGTATAAAACCGACTCATTAAATCTCGGACAGATTGCAGTCATAGCAAACTTTATGAGACTTACACCGGAACAAACAATCAGAAAATTCTTTCCGGGATTCCTGTACGGGTACTGAAGAAGCGTGATTAGAAAGGAGGTAGCTTATGCCAAAAAGCAGAATTGGGAGACGGAGAGGGGAAGAGATAACTCTGTTCTTAGAGATAGGAAAGGCCAAAAAAGGTGTTCGACAAAGCGTAGTGGCTAAGTATTTAGGTATGTCCGAGAAAACACTTAGCTTTCGAAAGGCAGACGGGGAGTGGAGCCTTATGGATTTTGCACTACTTTGTAAGTACTTTGGTGCTACCGACGAGGAGATCCTAAGCATGGTGAAAAGCTATTTTTCGCTCTTTACAGGGACCATCGTTAGAAGAAAGTCTAGCAAGGTAGGTGCGTAATGAAAATCATAGCAAAAGGGCTTAGTTACCTAAATTTATTCTTTTTAATGTCCGTAGTAGCAGCTCTTGACAGCGACGGCATACCTGCATCCGTTCTAGTGGAGTGTTTACTACTAAGCATCATTTTAGGAGTTTTACTGGCGTATTTAATTAGTTTACTTGAGGCACAGGATAGAAAGAAAAGGAGAAAGAAGAATGGAAGTTACTTTATCAAAAACAGACGTAGACGCGTTGGCTAGAAGAATCGTTGATTATCTCTGGGAGGATATTCCAAAGGAAGCAATTCCGGAAAAGCCGAAAACGGTAGAAGAGGTGGTAGCTGAGCCGGTTAAGGAGCTTACAGCAAAAAAGGAAGTATCAGAGCCGGTGAAAGAAGAGACTGCTAAACCTCAAATCACTACCGCAGAACTTAGAAAAGCAGTAATGGAGTTTACAAGAAACAATCAGGACAACTTGACAAAAACAAAAGAGATCCTGTCCGGAATGGGGATTGAGCAGCTGTCTCAATTAGAGGGTGATTTAATTAATCAGTTCGTGGAGAAGTTCGTAGCCATCGGAGGGAAATTTAATGCCAAACCATGAAGAACGATCACACGCCTTACTATCTGCCAGTTCTGCGCACCGGTGGATGCACTGCACACCCTCCGCAAGACTGGAGGACGAAGTAGCCGTAGAGGAGAGCACGGCAGCTAAAGAGGGAACCGTTGCTCACGAGCTTTGCGAATGCAAGCTCAGGGCTTTGCTAGGAGAAGATACTAAAGAGGCAGAAAAAGAAGTACGATCTTCAGAACTGTATTCTCCGGAGATGGAGAGATATACGCAGGACTATGCGGAATTCTGCTATGATGCGGCGATTGATTGCGAGGGGGGTATCCGAATAGAAGAAGCTCTTGACCTATCGGCTTATGTACCGGAAGGCTTCGGTACTGCTGATTGCGTCATAGTAGGGGAAGAACTGCTTCATGTTATCGACTTTAAGTACGGCCGGGGCGTGAAGGTATCCCCTGTAGAGAATCCCCAGCTTATGCTTTACGCCTTAGGAGCCTATGACCTGTATTCATTCATGCAGGACTTTAAGACCGTGAAGCTTACGATTGTGCAGCCTCGCATTACCGAGGTGCCCTCTTCTTGGGAACTGCCTATTGAGGACCTTTTAGCCTTTGGAGAAGAAGTAAAAAAGAAGGCAGAAGTAGCATTTAAGGGAGAAGGTGAGTTTTGTCCGGAGGAAGAAACCTGCAGATTTTGCAAGGTAAAAGCAACTTGCCGGGCGAGAGCAGAAAAGAATCTTGCGCTCATGTTCTTAGAGGAGCAGGATCCACGGCTTCTTAGCAACGATGAATTGGGAGACATCCTAACAAAGTGCTCAGGCTTCCCCACCTGGCTGTCAGATGTAGAGGAGTGCGCTAAGGATAAGCTACTTCTCGGTGAAGAAATAAAAGGTTGGAAGGTAGTTGATGGACGGTCTACAAGGGTGTGGACTGATGAAAAGGAAGCCTTTAAGTACATCGTAGACAGCGAAGAAGCTAAGGAAGAAGAGCTCTATGAAACTGTTCCGCTTACTCTGCCAAAAGTAGAGAAGCTTCTTGGAAAGAAGCGATTTAAGCCCATAGCGGAGAAGTATGTAACCAAATCTAAAGGTAAGCCAACTCTTACTTTAGAGTCGGACGAAAGACCGGCATATAACAGCGTAGAAACTATGTTTAATGATGAAGGAGAAATTTAATTATGAGTACAGTAATCACAACCGGAGAAGTAAGACTTTCTTATGTAAATGTTTTTGAGCCATCTGCAGATCCATCAGGAAATCTTAAGTACAGCGCTATGCTTTTGATTCCGAAGACCGATACCAAGACTATTGCCGCTATTGAAACAGCCATTAAGGAAGCCACGGTACTGGGAAAGGATAAAAAGTTCCAAGGAAAGATTCCCGCTAAGCTTACAAGCCCTCTGCAGGATGGGGACGGTGTAAGACCTACAGACGGAGAGCCCTACGGAGAGGAGTGTCACGGACATTATCTTATCAATGCTAAGGCTAATCCTTCTTATCCGCCAAAGGTAGTAGATAGACACCTACAGGAGATCTTAGACCAGTCAGAAGTATACTCCGGATGTTATGCAAGAGCGAACATCAGCTTCTATGCGTATAACACAAACGGAAACAAGGGTATTGCCTGCGGACTGAATGCCATTCAGAAGACAAGAGACGGAGAGCCATTAGGCGGCACCAGAGTATCTGTGGATGATGCTTTTGGAGATGAATTTTTTTGAAGATTTAGCAGATGACAGTATTTTCGGATAGGAGGGACAATGAGGCATTTAAGCATTGATATAGAGACTTTTTCGGATATCGATATCCAAAAGGCCGGAGCGTATCGTTATGCACAATCAGAGCAGTTTAGAATCATGCTTTTTGCCTATTCCTTTGACGGAGAAGATGTGCAAGTCATTGATCTCGAGAATGGGGAAGAAATTCCCCATTTTATTTTAACCGCTTTACAGGATAAGGAAGTTATAAAGCATGCCTACAATGCGGCTTTTGAGTGGTACTGCTTAAACCGTGCCGGCATAAAGACCCCGCTTGAGCAGTGGCAATGCACTATGGTCCATGCAATGTATCTAAGCCTTCCGGCGGGACTCGCAAATACCGGAGAAGCCTTAGGAATACCGGAGGACAAAAAGAAGTCTGCCGTAGGAAAACAGCTAATCCGGTATTTCTGCGTAAAGCCTTATAAGCCGGATGCGGTAAAGTGGAAAGCGTTTAAAGAGTATAACCGGCAGGATGTCGTTTCAGAAATGGAGATAGAGAACCGGCTTTCAGGTTTCCCTGTTCCGGAGATTGAATGGGAGCGATGGAGACAGGATATTGCAATGAACGCCTACGGTGTAAAAGTGGATACCGAGCTTGTGAACGGCGCAATAAAGATTCAAGAGAGGTGCGAAGAGGAGCTTTTGACCGAGGCGATAAGACTTACACAGCTTGAGAACCCTAACAGTCCTACGCAGTTACTTAATTGGGTAAATGCGCAAGGTTATCCCTTAGAAAATACCCAGAAAGCAACGATAGAAAGCGCCCTGAAAGAAGATTTACCCCTAAAGGTGCGAAGGGTATTAGAGATTAGGCAGCAGTTAGGAAAGACCTCTGTTAAGAAGTATGAAGCCATGACGAACACCATAGGAGAAGGGGACAGAGTAAGAGGTATCTCCCAATTCTACGGGGCCAGTAAAACAGGGCGCTTTAGCGGCAGGCTTGTACAGATGCAGAATCTTCCGAGGAACTACTTAGAGCCGTTGGCAGAAACTAGAGATTGCGTAAAAAGGCAGGACTATGAAACGCTCAAGCTTCTTTTCGACAGTATTCCTGATACTTTATCTCAGCTTATAAGGACCGCCTTTATACCGAGTACGGGGAATCAGTTTGTTGTAGCGGACTTCTCGGCTATTGAGGCGAGAGTAATCGCTTGGCTTGCAAAGGAAACATGGGTGCAGGAGGTTTTTGCGACACATGGAAAGATTTATGAAGCGACAGCCTCTCAGATGTTCCATGTGCCTATTGAGAAAATTGCGAAAGGAAATCCGGAGTATGCCCTACGGCAGAAAGGTAAGGTTGCGACATTGGCCTTAGGCTATCAGGGAGGGACGAACGCACTAATCTCTATGGGGGCCTTAAAGATGGGGCTTTCAGAAGATGAACTTCCGGAAATCGTTACCCGATGGCGAAATGCGAATCAACGGATCGTAGCTTTATGGTCTTCTGTAGGAAGCTATGCACTAAGGACCGTGCGAGACGGAAGGGCAAGGCAGGTGAACGACTTAATCTTCCGTATGGAGCAGGATCTAAAGCACGGCTTACGGTTCTTAACTATAGAACTACCGAGCAAACGGAAGCTTTTCTATTGTAAGCCTTACATCGGCTTAAACCAGTTCGGAAGTGAGTCCTTATATTTTTACACGCAGAACCAAACTACGAAGAAGTGGGAAGAATCCAGCACCTTCGGAGGAAAATTGGTAGAGAACATTGTTCAAGGCATAGCAAGAGATTGTCTTTGCGAAACGCTGGACAGGATAACAAGTAAAGGATACAAAATCGTTTTCCATGTCCATGATGAAGTGATTGTGGATGCCGGAAGGGATTTAACAGTAGAAGAGTTATGCAGCATTATGGCAGAGCCTATACCGTGGGCCAAAGGACTAATTTTGAAAGGGGCGGGATTCAGTGGACAGTTCTATCAGAAAGATTAAAGTCTCCGTTGCGAACAACAGAAAGTCTAAGCAATGGAAAGAAAAAGAATACAGCTGGAACGATTTTACCGCCTTATTTGCGACTCCTAAGGAAGGTGCGGAAAGCTTTTCGGAATATATGGCCCTGTCTAAGGATAAGCAAGACGAATTAAAGGACGTAGGCGGCTTCGTAGGAGGAACGCTGAAAGGCGCGACAAGAAAGGCTACAGATGTCGTAAGCCGGGAACTGATTACCCTCGACCTTGATAATATCCCGGGAACTGATTTAGACGGCATTTTGGAGGCGGTAGAGAAGCTTGGATATGCTGCATTACTCTACAGCACGAGAAAGCACACAAAGGATAAGCCGAGGCTTAGAATCCTTTTTCCTTTAGCAGAGCCCTCAAGTGTTGAGGAGTACGAGCCTTTGGCCAGAATGCTGGCAAGCCAAATAGGAATAGACTATGCGGACCCGACTACTTTTGAAGCGAACCGCTTGATGTACTTCCCTTCCATCTGTAAAGGTGCGGACTACCTATTCAAAGTCTTTACAGGGGAGCCGGTTAAGAAGGAAGAAGTCTTAGGCCTGTACCATGACTGGCAAAATGTATCAGAGTGGCCAACTTGCAAGACTGAAAACCTTCTTATCCGGAAGCACATTGCAAAGCAAGGGAACCCTTGGAGAAGAACGGTCTTATAGGTGCTTTCTGTAAGACTTACGATATTCCTTCGGCCATATCGAAATTCCTTAAAGGAATCTATGTTCCCACCGATAAGGCAGACCGCTGGACTTATGCAGACGGCTCTACTACCGGAGGAGCGGTGCTCTATGACAAAGATACTTTTCTTTATTCCCATCACGCTACGGATCCGTGCAGCGGAATCCTAGTAAATGCCTTTGACTTAGTGCGCATTCACAAGTTCGGGGATTTAGACGAAAGTGTCCGGAGCACCATGCTGGAGAGCAATAGGCCGTCTTTTAAAGAGATGGAGAAGCTTGTTATGTCCGACTCCGAAGCTATGAAGTGCTTACACGAGGAGAGAATCTTGGAAGCACAGAAAGCCTTTGAGGAGGACGACAGCGAGCACTCTAAGGGAGAGATTGAAAAGGTATCCAAGGGCGAAGTAAATACAGACTGGATGAACAAGCTTCTGGTAAATGAAGAAGGCCGTGTTCTTCCAACTATCGATAATTTTAAGAAGGTTATGGAGAACGATCATAACCTAAAAGGGAAGATTTATTCTGACTCTTTTACAGATAAGAAGTTTTGCGGAGGTGCAGTGCCTTGGGATAAAAGCGGCAATCATGAGTGGACAGACGAAGACGATAACGGCCTGTTTTGGTACTTGGAGCTATTTACAAGATACACCACGAGAAGAAGGCAAATGCAGCCCTCTCTTTAGTCTTCAAAGATTACCGAATCAATGTTGTAGCGGATTACCTTAATGCTCTTCGATGGGATGGAAAAAGCCGAGCAGAAAGATTGTTTATCGACTACCTTGGTGCAGAAGACTGTAATTACACAAAGGAAATTACGCTAAAGACCTTAGAGGCCTGTGTTATAAGAGCCTTCAAGTTCGGTGCGAAGTACGACAATATGCTCATCTTAGTAGGAGCGCAGGGCATAGGAAAGAGTACGATTCTTAAGAAGCTAGGGAAGGAATGGTTTACCGATTCCCTTGTGAAGTTTAGCGGTAAGGAAGCGGAGGATACAATCGCGGGGAAGTGGATTGTAGAGGTTTCAGAGCTTACGGCCTTGAATCGGCAGGAATCTACGGAAATTAAGCAGTTCTTGTCGACAAGAAGCTCTAACTATCGAGAGTCTTACGCAAGGCGCAGTAAAGAGCATCCTAGAAAATGCGTTTTCTTCGGTACCAGTAATGAAGATGAGTTTTTAAAGGATACTACCGGAAACCGAAGATTTTATCCTCTTCCGGTTAATGCGGAGAAGATAAAGAAAGATATCTGGGAGGAGCTCACGGAGCAAGAGGTTGATCAGATATGGGCGGAAATCTGCTTTATGGTGAGCCTATGCGACGGACACTATGATGAACTCCGCTATCAAGTCCTTTCCAAAGAAAGCACGGAAACACTGGCAAAGATGCATGAGGAGTATTCGGAAAAGGATCCTTATGAGTCTATGGTAGAGCGGTTTTCTGAGATTATGGTTCCCAGCAACTGGCTGGAAATGGACCTTATGGGCAGACGAATGTACTTGGATAAGCTGGAAAGAGGAGAGTCTGATAAGGAGGATTCTCCGCTTATGCCTATGCCCTATCTGTCTGCGCAGAATATCCATTGCGAGATGCTTAGGCTGGAAATAAGCAGTCTAAAGAAGCAGGAATCGAATAGATATAACAAGATAATTAAGCAGATGAAGGGCTGGAAAAAGAGCACCGTCAGAGATGTGAATTATGGAAAACAAAGATGCTATAGGCCACCTGATAAGTAGTCAAAAATAGCATTTTGCTGGTAACCAACTCGGTCTACTGGTAACCATCTATTTTTTAACAATCAAATTAAAAATATTAAACTATATAAAAGTTGGTTACCATGGTTACCAGTTTTTAGATAGTTGGTTACCAGTATGAAGCCTAAAAAACGGCTTAAATACTGGGTTTATAAGCTACTGGTAACTATGGTAACCAATATTTTACTAAAAAAGAAAATATTTTATTTAAAGAAGAACTAAGCAATTTATAGCCTTAAATACTTAAATATAGATTATATATGCGCGTATTTAATAGATAAAATAAATACATTCTTCTTTTCCTATATATGTTAGGAAAATCGAAAAGTTGGTTACCATGGTTACCATCTAAATTTTTTGAAAGGTTTGTGAAATGGTAGAACAGGAAAAGAAAGTGGAAAAAGCAATGGTGCGATTGCTTTGGAATCTTGGGTGCGAATCGTATAAATTCGTCTCCCCAAATTGCAGGGGTGTTCCGGACAGATTATTCATTACGGAAGAGGGCAGAGTGTTTTTTGCTGAACTGAAAACCATAAAGGGTAGGCTGTCTTCTCTGCAGGAGATTCAAATAAAAAAGCTTAAGGAGTTAAAGCAGGAAGTTTATGTGATTTACGGCATGGAGGGGGTCCGGAAGTTTGTAGAGGATTTTCAAAATAACCGCCTATCCGGAACGGAGTACAGATGAGAGGAGGTGAAAGCTTATGGAGTTCAAACCACACGACTATCAGACTATGTGTATAGACCGCATTGTAAAAGACAAGTCTGTAGGCCTCTTCTTAGATATGGGACTTGGAAAGACCATCATTACCCTGTCGGCTATTATGGAGCTAAAGGACAGACTGGATATCTTTAGGGTTCTAGTCATTGCTCCGAAGAAGGTAGCAGAGAGTACCTGGACTACGGAATCTAAAAAATGGGAGCATACTAAGGACTTAAAGATATCGAAGGTCTTAGGATCCGCAAAAGAGCGTATAGCTGCTATCAATCAAGCGGCGGATATTTACATTACAAATCGTGACAATGTGGCTTGGCTTTGCCAAACCCTAGGGAGGAAGTGGTTCTTTGATATGGTGGTGGTAGATGAAAGCTCCAGCTTTAAGAACCCTCAGGCTATGCGCTTTAAAGCTTTAAAAAGAACGCTGCCTTTTGTGAATCGCTTGGTAGCCCTTACCGGAACACCGAATCCTAAAAGCATGGAGGACCTTTGGAGCCAAATCTATTTGCTGGACAGGGGAGAGCGATTAGGGGAGTATGTAACTCACTATAGAACTCGTTATTTTACAAAGGACTATTCAGGGTTTGGGTACACATTAAAGCAAGGAGCGAAGGAAGCTATCACAAAGAAGATCTCCGACATCTGTATAAGCCTTAAGGCTAAAGACTATCTGGAGCTTCCTTCTATCGTCTATAACGAGGTACCGATTGAATTGGATAAGAAAGCATTGAAGGCCTACCAAGACTTAGAGAAGAATATGGTTCTATCCCTCGATGATTCCGAGATAACTGCAGTATCCGCAGGAGTGCTTACAAACAAGCTATCCCAGTGTGCGAACGGGGCAATCTACGATGAGGACAAAGCAGTGAATCATATCCACGACTGCAAGCTGGAACGCTTTACAGAGCTTGTCGAAGAGTTGAATGGGGAAGCTGCCTTAGTGTTCTACAATTTTAAGCATGACAAGGATAGGATCCTGAAAGCTTTGGAGAAATCCGGTTTAGAAGTTCGAGAGTTTAAAAGCCCTAAGGATGAAGAAGACTGGAACAAGGGGAAAATTGATATCCTACTTGCCCATCCTGCAAGCACGGCTTACGGCATCAATCTCCAATACGGCGGGCGGCATATTATTTGGTTCTCGCTGCCTTGGAGCTATGAACTGTATGCGCAGGCCAACGCCAGACTTTTCCGGCAAGGGCAAGAAAAGCCGGTACTCGTGCATGAACTGATGTGTGTGGATACTGTGGACTACGACATTAAAAAGTCCCTCTCTGAAAAGGGACAAAATCAAGAGGATGTACTGAGAGCCTTAAAGGCAAGGCTAGGAGGGAAGCGTGACTAAAGAATAACTTAAGAAGTACAGCAAGGAAAAGTACGGCATAAAGCTTCTTACGGAGGAGCTTGAAAAGATGTGTGGGGAAACGGTCCACGATTATGGATACGATTACACAAAGGGATTCAAGAGGATAATCCATCTTGAGGGCTTCAATCAGGAACTTTATGAGAAGAGGCTTGAAAGGCTTTCCGAGATGAAGAGAAGAGCGGAAAGAACGGAGAAATGGATTGAGTCCTTGGGAAGATGACAGGCTCCGCTTTGTAATTCGCAGTAGATACAAAGAGGACAGGTCTTGGAGATGGATAGCGAGGAAGCTTGGAAATGTGTCTGAAGAGTATGTAAGAATCGTAATCCACGACAGATTTTTTGAAAAAGATAAGAAAAAATAAAAATTGTTCGTTTTGTTCGGAAAGTTCGTTTTACAATAATAATGGAGCCAGTGTCGGAACACACATTGCCTTTATAACCTCCTTTATAACCCATACGGAGCCGCCTATCTTTTTGGATAAGCGGCTCCAAATTTTTGTTGCTAAAGGATATTGCCGGAAAGGGGATGAGCCTTAGTGAAAAATAAAGATAATTTAACAGACAAGCAGAAAAAGTTTATTGAAGAATATCTGATTGATATGAACGGCACGAGGGCTTATCGCGTTGCATATCCTACTGTGAAGAACGATGAGACTGCCGGAGCGGCGGCTTGTCGGCTGTTAAAGAATGTTAAAATAAAACAGGCGATTGAGCCGATTCTCGCCAGTATGAGTAGCGACCGCATGGCCACAGCTACAGAGGTGATGGAGTACTTAACTTCCGTAATGCGCGGCGATTCTACGGCAGAGGTTGTAGTAGTCGAAGGGCTTGGAGACGGTTGTTCCGAAGCAAGACGATTTAAAAAGGCGCCGGACGAAAAAGAAAGGCTGAGAGCTGCAGAGTTACTCGGTAAGCGCTTCGGCCTGTTCAAGGATAAGGTCGAGGTATCCGGACTTGATTCTGAAAAATCTAAGCTGGATAACCTGTTAGAGCAGTTAGGTGCCGGCGGTGATTCATGAGTACCGGGCAACTTATCCTGTCAGATAAGTATAAGGCCTTCCTCCGGTGCAATGCTTCGGTAGAGTTCCTTGAAGGCACGACCTACGCAGGAAAGACGACCGTAGGCTTGTTTAAGTTCATGACGAAAGTCGCAAGCAGTAAGCAGAAGCTTCACATCATAGCGGCGAAAGATACCGGTACAGCTGAAAAGAATATTATCAACAAGGATCTCGGCATTGTAGACGACTTTGGCGTACTTGTTGAATACAACGGTAACGGAACGAGTGATGATAAAATACCGCACATTCTTTCACACAAGCGGGGGAGATAAGACGATATATGTTTTAGGCTACGATGATAAGGTGAAGTGGAAGAAAGCCTTAGGAGGACAGTACGGATGCCTTTACATCGATGAGATAAACACGGCGGACATTGATTTTGTCCGCGAGGCGGGAATGCGCTGTGACTACATGATGGGAACACTGAATCCCGACGATCCTTCGCTTCCGGTCTATTCCGAGTATGTGGACCATGCAAGGCCTCTTCCTGAGTGGGAAAGCGAGACACCAAAAGAAATAAGAGATTGCTTAGTGAAAGAACCGAAGCCCGGCTGGGTGCATTGGTTCTTTTCTTTTACCCATAACATGGGTTTGTCTAAAGAAAAGCTTGATCAGATTCTTAGGAACACACCGAGAGGCACGAAGATATGGAAAAACAAGATTGAAGGTTTACGCGGTCGCTCTACAGGCCTCGTATTTTCTAACTTCGATGAGAGGACTCATGTACTTAGCAGACAGGATATTGCGAAGATTCCGCATAGCATTAATCCTTTGTGAAGTTTACCGCAGGACTGGATACATCCTATTCCTCTCATTCCGAAGACACTATAGCAATGATGTTCATAGGTATTACCAAGGACAAGCGCTGCATAGTGCTAAGAGAATGCGTATACAACAACAGAGACAGGCAGGAGCCTTTAGCACCATCGGACACAGCTGTAAAGTTCATAGCCTTTCTGGAATCCTGCAGGAAGGACTACGGCTTTGCGCGAGATGCGTTCATCGATTCAGCGGACCAAGCGACCATTACGGAGCTTAAGAAGCTTAAGCGTAATCATGGAAGCCTTTACACCTTTGTAAACAGCTACAAGAAAGTAAGTATCATTGACAGAATCAACTTCCAGCTAGGCTGGCTTGCGGAAGGGAAGTATTTAGTATCTGAGGAGTGCACAGAGCATATCAGAGAGTTGAACAGCTATTCTTGGGAAGAAGATAAAGACATTCCTGAGGACGGACACGATCATACGATAAACGCTGCGCAGTATGCTTGGATACCGTTTAGAAAGCTGATTGGAGAGATAAACAGTGGGATGGATAAAGAGTATGACAGATAAGTTTAAAAAAGGATTACAGAACTGGCTACAGATTCAGCCTGTAAGCCCCTATCATGTTTCGATTCAAAGCTTCATGGATTTTGAGACTGCTGCCATTCGAAACAAAATATGGTACAGAGCAGACGGAAACGAGTTAGAGCAGCTGTATCAGCAGTGCCGAATGCTAAACGATGCACAGAAGTTTTGGGGCGCAAAGCCTACTGCAGGCATGGAGATTCGGAAAATCCATACCGGACTTCCCGGACTAATCGTAAAAATGCTTAGTGCCATTGTTCTTCCGGATATGAATGCTTTCGAGTTTGACAGCGATATCCAAAAGAACCTTTGGGAAGATATCGAAGAGGAAAATCACTTTGAAGCCTTAATGGATACCTGCCTAAAGGACACGCTTGTAGTCGGTGACGGCGCTTTCCGTATTGTACTGGATCCTGCAGAGAGTGAGCATCCGATTATTGAGTGGGTACCGGGCGAGCGTGTAGAGTTCGTTTATCGTTACGGCAGATTGAAAGAAGTTATCTTCAAGATTCCTTGGGATAAAGGCGATGTGCTTCATGCGCACTACGGAAGAGGCTATATTAGGCATAAGCTGTACAGGAACGAGCAGGAATATCCTTTGCCGAAAGAGGTTCAAGACTGGACCTTTGACGAAAGCCTTATGATGGCCGTACCATTCAAGATTTACGAGAATGCAAAGTACGAGGGAAGAGGTTCTTCCATCTATGACGGAAAGCTGGATTCCTTCGATGCCTTAGACGAAGCATGGAGTCAGTGGATGGACGCTTTGAGGGCAGGGCGGTCTAAGACCTATGTTCCTGAAAGCTTTATCCCAAGAGACCCGAATAACGGAATGCTTTTAAAGCCCAATGCTTTTGACAACCGATTCATTGCCGGAGCGGACGACATCTCTGAGGGTGCTAAGAATGCGATCACTGTAACGCAGCCAAATATCCCTCATGACAGTTACATGGCTTCCTACATCACTGCCTTAGACCTTTGCCTGCAAGGAATTATCAGCCCTTCTACTTTGGGGATTGACACGAAGAAACTGGACAATGCAGAGGCACAGCGGGAGAAGGAGAAGACCACGCTATACACCCGAGCAAGCATCGTAAAGGCTATTCAAGAGCAGATACCGAAGCTTATTCAGCAGTGCATCAATGCGGAGAAAGTCCTTCGAGGAGAGAGCATTGAAGAAGTAAAGGTCGATATCCCCCTTCGGAGAATATGCGAATCCCTCTTTTGAAGCCGCAGTGCAAACAATCGCTCAAGCTAGACAGAGCGGAATCATGAGCATTGAGAGGTGTGTAGATGAGCTGTATGGAGACACTATGGATAGCAGTGAAAAAGAGAAAGAAGTTGCAAGGCTAAAAGAGGAGCAAGGCATTTCCAGCGTAGAAGAGCCAGACTTTTCAGTAGAGGAGGGAATAGATGGTAGTCCAAATATTAAACCACAGCTACAAAATGAGCCGGGAGGAATACAGGCGGATGCTTAAGCTGGCGTCTGAGCAAGTGCCCTTCGGTGTGTATGCTTTGGAAAAAGACGGCATGGCAGAGCTTAGAAAGGACGACTGCAAGAGTAAGAGCAAGCTGAAAGAGTTAATCAGGACTTACCGCTTGCAAGGCTTTAAGGTGCATCAGAATGGCGTATGACATCGGAGAAGCCCTTGACAGAATTGAGGAAGAACTCATTGCTTCCATGATTCGAAACATGGGGCGGCATCGCATTGAGGAAATCAGGGAAGAGAAAGAGTGGACCATGTGGCAGGCCGAACAGCTTAAAAGCCTAAGAGCCTATCGGCAGCGCAATAAAGAAAGTATTCCGGAAGATTCTTAGCTATCAATGACAAGATAGAAGAAGCTATCCGGAAGTCCTATGCTGCAGGTGGAATGCACGAGGAAAGGAAGATACTTCGTGCGGCCAAGAAGGGCGCAAAGCTTAGGCAGACCATGAATCCCTTAACCGGAAGATTCTTTAAACTTAACAAGGAAAAGCTGGAAGCGTTAATCAAAGCTACTAAGGCTGATATGCTTAAAGCAGAAACAGCAATACTCCGTATGGCCGACGATCAGTATCGTAAGGCCATTTTTAATGCACAGGTTTATGCAAATAGCGGAGCCGGTACTTACGAGCAAGCGGTAGACATGGCAACTAAAAGTATGCTAAGTAGCGGCCTTAATTGCGTAGAGTATAAGAACGGTGCCAGACACACACTTCCAAACTACGCAAGAATGGCGGTAAGAACTGCAAATAAAAGAGCCTATCTTAGCGGAGAAGGGGAGAAGAGAAGGAAGTGGGGCATTACTACGGTAATACTGGCAAAGAGAGGCAATCCTTGCCCGAAGTGCGCGCCCTTTGTTGGAAAAGTCTTTATAGACGATGTTTGGTCAGGAGGAGGTAAAAATGATGGTGATTATCCGCTTCTATCCAGTGCGATAGGCGCGGGTCTTTACCATCCGTGACGAACTGCAAAGACAGCCACACTACTTACTTCCCGGAACTTCATGCCGGAGAGGAGAAGTGGACAAAAGAGGAACTTGAGGAAGTAGCGGAGGACTATAACCGAGAGCAAAAGGAAAAGCGGATTGAGTACCAAGTAGAGAAGTATGAAAGACTTTCTGAGTATTCACTGGATCCGGAGAATAAGAAGCAGTACGATTTAAGAGCGAGACTGCTAAAGAAACATATGTTTTACAAGACCGGTAACATGTCATTAGAAGAATATGCAGACTATAAACGATATGTTGCGTCGTTCAATGCGACTTCTCCCGAAAGGGTTGTGGAGTTGCTCAGGAAGGATGCGGAAGCATGGATTGAAGGCTTATCAGAGGCTCAAAAGCAGTCGATAAGGAAGTACAGCTTTAATCCGGGTGATGCGAAGCCTAACCGATTTTTTGAGCGCCTGAATACGCTGCTTAGAGATGGAGAGATAGATAAAAATCCGAGCTTGAAAGAGCATGCTGATAGAATATCAGAAGGAATAGCTGAGTTTAAACTTACACACAATGTTATAGCCTACAGAAGAGATTCTTTTGATATAAGCAGTGGCAGCCCCACAGGGAGTTACTTTAGGATAAAACAGTTTGTTAGTTCATCTGTAAGAAGAGGAGGGGCGCTAAAAGGAGTATTTGAATTTGTTCTATATGTCAAAAGTGGAAGCCGCGCAGCTTACATAGAGGGGCTGAGTCATTTCCCAGATCAGAGAGAGCTATTGATTGACAAAGACGCCCTTTTTAAAGTATTATCAAGGCAGGGAAATTTGATTGAATTGGAGGTGATAACATGACGAAAAAAGAGTATAAAGAACTTCTTGCCGACAAGTATAAAGCGTGGGAAGAAGAAAAAATCGTCGGGATCCCCTTAACAAAGGAAGAAGTTGCAGAACTCAAAAAGAAAGGCATCATAAAAGAAAACTAATCTACCACCGGTCTTCGGTGGTATTTTGTTGCCTAAAAAGGAGCAATTATGGAGCAATTCAAACAGATTTACAGGATTCTATCTATCTTATATAAGGCTATGGACTCGGAAGAATGGGCCAGAAAACTGCTTTCTCCGGAGGCACTGGGAATTAGTCTTCCGATGTGGTCTAGGCTTATGGCCATGCTCCTAAAAGAGGGGTACATTACCGGAGGGGAAGCGTGGGAGACCTTTGATGTAAGCTATCCGAAGGTCAAGCTTGTGCGCCCGGAGATTACACTTAAAGGTTTAGAGTATCTGGAAGAGAACAGCCTCATGAAGAAAGCCGGAGAAATGCTGAAAGAGGTTATTCACATCGTAAAATAGGAGGAAGCTATGAAGAAAGAAAAGTTATGGTACAGTTGGGGAGATTTTTCTTGGTTCTCCAAGCTGGCATTTATCCTGTCTATCCTTGCATTAATAGGCGTAGTAACGCACTAAGTTCACTACGATAGGCACCAATGAGGGCAATTATTGAAATAATTAGAGCGATTAAATCAATCCACTTGTCCAGTAAGTATCTTTTAAGCGCTATGGAATTGAAGGCTCTAAAATGTCGCCCTTTGTGAGTGAGGACTGCCGAAAGAAAGGCTTGGTTTTCGCCTATTCGGGTGATACGGACGTAGCCTTCCTGCTCAAGGTACTCAAGGCAGGATAAGAAGGAATCCCAGCTTAGAAAGTCCGGGGATTTTAGTTGTTTATTTACATCGAAAGTAAAATCGGGAAGATTGTATAGGTAGTGAAGTACTTTCTTAGAAGTAGGGTCTATCATGCTTTTTCTCCTTTTTTCTTTCATCATATCACGCTTTAAAGCACTGTCCATAGGGCGGTGCTTTTTATATTGCCCGAAGGCGTAAAACTACGAGGAGACACCTTGGAAAAACAGGGAAACTATATTGTGAGACACACATAAAACTGGAGGAGAATATGGAAAACAATGCACAGGGTCAAGAAACCCAACAAGGAACACAGCAGCCTAATAATCAGCAGGGAATGTCTCAGAATCAGAACGGACAGAGTATGCCGGGGATTGATTATGACAAGCTCGCGCAGATTATTGAGGGAAGAACCAAGGCGGCAGAGGAATCAGCCATGAAAGGCTATTTCAAACAGCAAGGCCTTACGCAGGAAGAGGTAGAAAAGGCGATTAACACTTTTAAAGAGGAAAAGGCGAAGAATACGCCTGACTTGGCTACTCTTCAAAGCGGTCTTACTGCTGCACAGGAAGAGGCTAAGAGAGCAAAGCTTGAGCAATTTGCCACTATGCAAGCGGTAAGCTTAGGGCTTGACGCCAAAACGATTCCCTACGTTCTAAAGATGGCAGATTTTACTGCTTTAGACGGAAAGGAGCTTAAGGAAGAGGATGTTAAGAAGGCGATTACTAAGGTGCTTGAGGATATCCCACAGCTTAAGGCTTCTAATACCAAGGCTACGGGGTTCCAAGCCGTAGGTGCAAACGGCAATAGCAAAAATGAGAATGAATCGGAGGCGCTAAAGAAAGCCTTCGGACTAAGTTAATCCTAAATAGGAGAAAGGAATTTTAAACATGGCAGTATATCAGTACGCAGAACAGTTTACACAGTTTTTGGCACAGAAGTATGAGAAGGAGCTTTGCTCTGATGCATTACTGCACAGTAATCCGCAGATTACTTTCCTTAATGCGCAGACTATCAAGCTTCCTCGCCTTACTTTGTCCGGCTATAAGGACCACACGAGAACCGCAGGATTCAATGCCGGAACTATCTCTAACGACTGGAGCCGAAGAAGCTTGCCCACGATAGAGACATCGAGTTCTTCGTGGATCCGATGGATATCGATGAGACAAACCATGCTTTATCTGTTGCGAATATCCAGAACGCCTTCGAGACCGAACAGGCAATCCCTGAGAAGGACTGCTACAACTTCTCTAAGCTTCATACAGAGCTTACTAATTTCCACGGCAGAATCGACAGCACTACTGTTCTTACTGCGCAGAATATTCTAGCTGTCTTTGACGAGGAGATGTCCAAGATGGATGACGCAGGAGTGCCTGTAGATGGAAGAATCCTCTATGTTACGTCGACCGTAAACAAGCTGCTAAAGGAAGCGGATGGTATCCAGAGAGTAATCACTGTAAACGGCGCTAATGCGGTAAATAGAAATGTGCATTCTTTGGATGATGTAACCATCAAGATGGTTCCTTCCGGACGCATGAAGACCAAGTACAATTTCACTGACGGATGTGTAGCCGCTGCCGATGCAGATCAGATTAATTTCATTCTGGTGCATCCTTCTTGCGTAGTAGCAAGAGACAAGTACGCTTACATTTCTCTTTTCACTCCGGGAACCGATTCCAGAACCGCAGACGGATATTTGTATCAGAATCGAAACTACTGGGATCTCTTCTTGATTGAGAGAAAGGTTGCAGGCTGTGCAATGCACGTAACTAAGCACTAAGGAGGTGAATTGTGAAAGCAGTAAAAGAAAACAAAGAGTACACAATTGAGGAATCTCAGCAGGGATTTTATCTCGCACAGGGATTCGACATCTACGGCGATGACGGAGAGCTTTTAGAGGCGGCTCACGGTAAAACCGTGCCCTATGATGAGTATGCAGAGCTTCAGAAGAAGCTGGAAGAGCTCGAAGCAGACCTGCAGAAAGCCCAGCCCCAAGGAAAGGGAAAGAATAAAGGAACTGAAGCCATAGCTGTAGAGGACGGAGGTAACTAAGATGATTCCTTACCTGGATAAAACAAAGTTTATTGAGAGGTACGGTACGAAAGTTCCGGAAGACGAGATAGACGAGCTTTTAAACAGGGCAAGTAGGGACATTGATACTTTAAGCTATAACCGCATTCGTGGAATAGGATTTGAGCATCTCACTGACTTTCAAAAAGAGATTATCGAAGAGGTAGCTGGAGAGCTCGCTCTTTTCAAACACGATAACGCGGAGTTTTTAGAATCGCCGCTAAGCGAGTATAGCCTTAACGGAGCAAGCGTGAAGTTATCTTCCAGCGAGAAGGTAATGATTGAAAAGGGTGTGACCATCAGTCGCTCCCTTTACGCTTTGCTCTGTCAAACAGGGCTGTGCTGTAAGGCGATATAGGAGGAAGTATGAAGTATCCTTGTTTAGTTCCCAAAAGCCTTTGTAAGGTTCCTATCGAGGTGCATTTAACCAGCGAAGAAATAACGGAAGACGGAGAGCCGGAACGCTCCCTTGATTTAAACCTTCTTTGTAACTTCCAAGACGGCGTAAAAACCATTTTCACGGAAGAAAAGAAGCTTGTGGAGTGTACCGGAACAGCTTACTTCCCGGGAGACATTGCAGAGAATTTCCCAAGCCTATCTGGAGGAACTGTAATGGTCTTTTCCGAGGAAAGAGAAATCGTTCACGGCATGAAAGCAAGGAATCCAGATGGTACGGTGAACTACTGCAAGCTGGAGGTAAAGTAATGAAGGCTACAAGCACGGTAAAAATCAACTTTCCGAGGATACAACAGCTTTCTAAGGCGGCAGTAACTGCCCTTGCAATGACAGGTGAGGCTGTGCATAGCGATGTAGTACAAAGCCAAGTAGTACCCTTTAAAACCGGTAATTTGCAGAATGAAGCGGCCTTTGTAGACGATTCTGATGCGGATAGAGGCGTGGTTAGGATTGTGCACTCTACACCATACGCAAGAAGGCTTTACTATCATCCGGAATTCAACTTCGACACATCCGAGAACCCCAACGCTAAAGGGCAATGGTTCGAGGACTGGGAGAAGGGCGGAGAGAAGGAAGACTTTGCAAAGAACGCCTTCATGAAGTTTTACAAGGAGAGGGGGGATGTTTAGTGCTGCCGCTAAAATACATTCAACAGCTACTAAAGGAAACCAACCTTTTTAAGCAAGTTTACATCGGAAAGTTGGATAACAAAAAGGAGAAATCCCTTGGAATCTATCACAGGAAGTCCAGTGGCATACCTGTTAAGGCCTTGGGGGGCTTAGAGCATACAAGCTACGGCATTTCTCCAATATCCTTGTTAATCCATTGGAATAAGAGCTTTGTGGAGACGGAAGACGTGGCCATAAAGCTTTTTCAATTTTTACAGTCGAAAGACAAAGCATTTCAGATAGGGGATACCGTGGTTCGCTACCTATCCTTAGCAGTACCGGAACCACAGGACGTAGGAACTGACGATAACGGAGTCTATGAGTTCGTTATCTGGATTGATGTGATTTATGAAAGGAAATGATTATGGGAGAAACAGCAGGAAAAGTATATCCGGTGCATTCTAATCAGTTTAAGTTCGGCCTTAAGGGTATGGACAGTAAGGCGCAAGACATGGCAACGCCAAAAGACCTTGAGAACTTTGCTCCGGCGATTGACGGAACGGTCGAAAACTGGTTCGCAATGGATGCAGAGGGCTGGTCTAAGGCGGTTATGACCGGTAAGAAGTTGTCCTTTAAGTTTAAGGGAAAGAGATGTGTAGGAGACAAGGCGAACGACTATATCGCAGATCTCGCATGGAAGTTTGGGCCAGATGTAATGACACAGTTTGAGTGGACTATGGTATCCGGTACAAAACTTTCTTGCCCTGTAGTTATTAGCGTAACCACACCGGGCGGTGGAGATACTACCGGAATTGACGCTCTGGAGTTTGATGCAGAGTGCTATGGTAAGCCGACAATTACTCCGGCACCGGCTACACCCGGAATCGGAGGTTAATTCATGAAGAAGATTGATATTACGGACAGACTGAACTTCGAAGAGAACAACTGCTTAATCATCAAGGGGGAAAGAGATTGAAGTAAACAGCGATGCACCCTCCATGCTTAGGGTACTGCAGTTTATGAGCTCTGAAGACGTAGGTGCTAAGGAAGTTAACGAGGCCTACGAAACACTTTTCCCGAAGGAATCTAGGGAGAAGATCTCCAAGTTGAAACTGAACTTTTCCGATCTTATTACTGTGATTAAAGCCGCAGTTGAGCTTATCACCGGAGACAGAGAAGAAAAAGAGTAATGAGCCGTACTATGACCTGTTTGAAGACTGGGACTTGATCGTTTCCAGCTTCCTGTCACAGTACGGCATTCGTTTATCTACGAAAGAGTTTAGGACCGTTGACTGGGCAGAGTTTTCTGCCCTTTTATCCGGTCTATCCGCGGACACTGCCCTTGGAAGAATCGTTTCGATACGCAGTGAGACAGACGCGGACACGATAAAGCGCTTTTCACCATATCAGAAGAAAGTTCACGACGATTGGCAGGAGAGACGCTATAAAGCGATGTCCGAAGAAGAGTACGAAGCAGAGATGAAACAGTTGGAGAAGAGGTTATTTTCAATTTTATCGTAGGAAAGGAGGTATAAATGGGAGATAGCGTTGGTCAGGTAGGCTTAGATCTAGTTCTAAATAAAGGAGAGTTTGAAAGCGGTCTAAACAGTATAACGAAGCTTGCCACTAATGCCGGTAAAATGCTTGCCGGAGCTTTTGCAGTAGGAAAGCTGATATCCTTTGGAAAGGAATGTGTAGAGTTAGGGTCTAATCTGGCTGAAGTACAAAACGTAGTGGATACTGTCTTTCCTACGATGAATAAACAAATCGATAGTTTTGCAAAGAATGCCGCGGCACAGTTTGGACTTTCCGAGACGATGGCCAAGAACTTTACCGGTACTTTCGGCGCAATGGGTAAGGCCTTTGGCTTCTCTGAGGGACAAGCCTATGACATGGCCACAGCTTTAACCGGCCTTGCCGGAGACGTAGCTTCTTTCTACAACATGAGCCAAGACGAAGCCTATACCAAGCTGAAATCCGTGTTTACCGGAGAAACAGAAAGCCTTAAGTCTTTGGGTGTAGTGATGACGCAGAGCGCTCTGGACTCCTTTGCTTTGGCCAATGGTTTTGGCAAGGCCACTAAATCTATGTCCGAAGCGGAGAAGGCGGCTCTCCGGTTTAAATTCGTGCAAGACCAGCTTTCAGCGGCCCAAGGTGACTTCATGAGGACATCGGACGGCTGGGCTAATCAGGTAAGGCTTTTGGCCTTGCAATTTGACAGCCTAAAGGCTGCAATAGGTAGCGGACTCATTGCCGTGCTTAGTCCTGTAGTTAGGATGCTGAACATCTTAATCGGTAGAATCCTGACTGCCATGAACGCCTTAAAAAGCTTCTTCTCCATGTTAGGAGGCACTGCGAAGCTTGCTATCAATCCTAAAGGTGTAACAGCCGGAACGGATGCGGTAGCAAAGAGCGCAGATAAAGCAAGCGGAGCTTAGGTGGTGCAGGAGGAGCGGCTAAAAAGGCAGCTAAAGATATCAAGAGTGCAACTACTGGCATTGACGAACTCAATATCCTTCCCGATCAGAGCGATTCCTCCGGAGGCGGAAGCGGTGGAGAAGGTGGTGGGGGCGGTGCAGACTTCCCTGTGGAGTCCTTCGATACCGGTGCGATGGAAGAAGGAACTGCCAAAATTAATGAACACCTTCAAGGCATGATTGATAGGGTCAACGAGTTAAAGAACCTTTTTATGGAGGGCTTTCAAGCTGGACTGGGTAACGTGTCCTTAGAGCCTTTGCTTAAAGCTGCTGAAAGCATAAGAAGAAGTCTTACGGATATATTTACAGACCCTGAGGTATTAGGTGCTGCTAACAGAGCGATGGAAAGCTGGGCGTACGCGCTAGGGCAGATGGCGGGGGCAGTGGTCTCTATAGGGATTACCATAGCAACTAATCTAGTTGGAGGGATTGCTCTATACCTCGAACAGAATACCGGCCGAATTAAAGAGTTTCTTATCTCCATGTTCGACATTTCAGCGCGTGCGGCAGAAATCCAAGGAAATTTTGCGCAGGCTGTAGCCAATATATTCTCTGTTTTTGGCGGAGAGACAGCTCAGCAAGTAACAGCAAATCTCATCGGAATATTTGCTAATGCTTATATGGGCGTCACCGAACTTTCTGCTAAAGCAGGAGTAGATATTCTTGATGTCTTCACAAGACCCTTCATAGAGAATCAAGACGGCATAAAAACGGCCCTTGAAGGAATCCTCCTTGTTTTTGAGACCGTAACCGGATCTATTAAAGAAACAGTAGATAGCTTTGTTACTAAAGCGAATGAGGTTTATGACGAGAGTGTAGGTCCTTTATTCGAGTCTCTTGCTTCGGGATTGTCCGACACAGGTGCTAAATTTTTGGAGTTTTGGAATAAAACGTTCAACCGGTACTAGAGCAGCTCGGAGAACGATTCAGCCAGCTAATGAAGGACCACATACAGCCCTTGCTCGATAAATTTTTGGAGTTTATCGGTTCAGTTGCCGAATATTTAAAGGCATTTTGGGAAGGGATACTCAAACCCTTTATAGACTGGATTATTGCAACGATACTGCCGGCAATTTTACCGATTTTGCAGACCATAGTAGAAACAGTCATCACAGTAGTCGGATCAATTGCGGACACTATTGGCGGACTAATACAGATCATTACCGGAATAATCGATTTTTTAGTGGGTGTGTTTACAGGTGATTGGGATAAAGCGTGGCACGGCATCGAACAAATAGTCGAGGGAATTTTAAATGCTATCTCCGGATTTATAAAAACAATCCTGTCGGTAATATTAGGCGTTGTTAGAGCTATATTGCAGAGTATATATGCTGTTTTTTCCACAATCTTTAATGCAATAAAAGCTTTTGTGGTAACCATTTTTAACGCTATAAAAACAGCTATAACCACAATCATCACGGGAGTAAGAGATAATATCTCGACCATGTTGACCTCCATAAAAACCATATGGGACAAGGTGTGGAACGAATTAAAAACTACGGTGATTAATATATTCACTTCAATGTGGGATGGGATTAAAGGAGTAATAAATTCCATTCTTAGTGGCGTTGAATCTATGGCCAATGGAGTGATAAACGCAATCAACGGAATGATTAATGCTTTGAACTCAATCAGCTTTGATATTCCTGACTGGGTGCCTGAAATCGGTGGAAACAGCTTCGGATTGAACATTCCTACTATCCATAATATAAGCATTCCTAAGCTTGCAGAAGGAGGATTTGTAAAGGCAAATACGCCTCAACTTGCCATGATTGGAGATAACCGGCACTACGGTGAAGTTGTTGCTCCGGAGAACAAACTGGAGGAACTTCTTAATCGGGCAGTCAGCTTGGCTTCAACACCGGGATCTCGGATGAACTGCTTGAGCGGGTGATTGCATTCCTGTCCAGAATCTCTGAGCAGATTGAAGCTATGGATCTAACAGTCTATGTGGACGTCCGAGAGATAAAGCAGAGACTTACCGACTTGGAAGGCCGAAGCGGATACAGCTTAAGGGGGTAGTATGGCAACGATAACAATCAACGGAAAAGAATTTCCGGCTCCGGATATTGGTGGCACTCTTGTAGTTGCTACCAATGTGTCAGCCGGAAAGAATGCTAAAGGCGAGTTCGTTGGACAGAAGGTAGGAAGAGACCAGTACAAGTTTGACTCCTTGCAGTGGAAAAGCTTAGATGCCAAGACTTGGGCAGATATGCTGCAGGAGTTTGATAAGTTCGTAGTGGTCGCTAAAATCCCCGATATGGTCCACAACCGTTTTCAGACGATTAGGATGTATCCGGGCAATAGAACAGCCACGCCGATAGCTTTCGATAAGGCAGGACTGCCGACTATGTATCGGGACTGCAAGGTAAACATTGTAGACTGTGGAATCAATTAACCGGGAGGGGCTATGCTTCAAGTAACAAGTGCATACAAAGAAGAAATGAAAAAGCCCCTCCGGGGGCATACCCTAATGAGGGTAAATATTGGGGTTATTAATCAAGAGGCACAGGGTAGTGCTCGTGTGAGCTCTGAGACGGCTTACTTTAGCAATCTGACAAAGCCTCTTAATAACTATGTAGTAGATGCCCTCTATGCGACTACAGAGGAGAACTACAGTACTGTAGACGGCCGGATGTATTTTTCTTCCTAGGGAGAAAGCGGACTGCGTTCTAAATCAGGGAATTGTATCGAAAGATATCATGGGAGACGTGCAATTTGCGTTTCCCATTCCCTACGATTTAAGAGGAATTACTATAGACTTTGGAAAAGCGTATCCGGTGGATTTTACCATCACTACCGATAACGCTCGGAAAGAAGTGCGGGGAAATAATGCCGGAAAGTATGTCTGTGAAGATGTTTTCCAAGGTGTTTCTTCTCTTACTATCCATCCGGAGAGAATGGTAAACGGACAAGCCTTCCTGCATATCCATGAAATCATTATGGGAATAGGAATCTACTTTAACGAACGGAATATCCTAACAGCAAGTAAAAAAGAGCATATCAGCCCCATCATGGAGGCGCTCCCTACAATTGACTTTAGGCTGAGCGTAAACAATAAAGACAGGGCTTATGATATAGAAAATGAAAAGAGTACCGTAAACTTCCTAGAGCTTGGCCAGAAGGTACAGGCCTTTACCGGGCAAGAAGTCGGGGAAAGGATCGAATGGCTTCAAATAGGGACACTTAAGCTTAAGGAGTGGTCCTCTGATGATGACAAGATGAGCTTTACCGCGATAGACTTTCTTTCCGGTCTTACCGGAAAGTATAGGAAAGGATTGTATCGTCCGGAGGGGATAAGCCTATATGATCTTTGCCTCGATGTACTTATTGATGCAGGAGTGGATCCAAGAGAATTTTACATCGATGAGTACCTTAAGACCGTAAAGATAAAGAATCCAATTCCGGTAGTAACGCACAGAGAAGCCTTACAGCTTCTTTCCAACGCTGGACGTTGTCTTTTGTATCAGGATGAAAAAGGAAAGATTGTCATTCGCTCTTCCTTCGTTCCTAGGATGACCAGTACCGGAATTACAGAAGCCTACTTTTCAAACGGAGACAAGATTTTAGAAAATCTCCCTCTAAAGGATTATTCCCTTACTAATGAAGACTATACAAAGGTAGACGGAACAAGCCTTTTCCTACCGAGAAGTGGGAAAGTTGATATCGGATATGTGCCGGAGGATAAACTAAAAGTCAGTGTTCAGATGGAAGCGGTCTTTTCAAGCTTCGGCATGGTGCTGCAATTCGGAAAGACCTACCCCAGAGTAATCGGGATAGATACCACAGCAAACGGAATACCCGTTGAAACGCTTACTCTGGAAGTAGACAGCCGGGACTTCATCATATCTCATGAGTTTAAACCTTTTGATAAGATGTTGATTTATGAGAAAGAGCCTCCGAGAACCGAAGGAAGGGCTATCCTTAATGGGGTAAGCTTCGGAAATGTTACGGACTACGAATTAAGCTACGGCAGGGAACTGACCAAAACACCTTTAGGCACTCAACTTCAATCTGTAAAGACCTTGGAGCTTACAAGGACGGAATACCTTGACAGCACAGAGGGAGAAAAGGAGCTTGCTAAAGTGGAGTGCACTAAGCCGGGAGAATACCTTGCAGAGTTTAGCAATCCTTCCTATGGCTGCACAGTACAGTCCACATCCGGAACAGTGTCGGTGCTTGAGACAGGAACATACTTCCTTAAGTTCTCTTACTCCGGATCCGGAGAAGAAGTGAAGGTCAATGGCAAGGAATACCTAGTAAAGACCTATACTATGGAGAAGGAACTGAATCTTGTCGGAAGAAGGGAAAAATGGAAGAATCCTTTGATATCGGATATAGCTCTTGCTACTGATGTTTTAGACTGGGTAGGGAACTACTTAAAAGCCGACAGAGAATACAGTCTCAGCTATAGAGGAGAACCAAGGCTTATGGCCAACGATTTACTGTATCTTGAGAATAAATATGTAGATAAGCTAATGCTTCGGGTATTTGATCATACCTTGAATTACAATGGCGCCTTATCCGGAAGCATAAAGGCGAGAAGGGAGGTTTCTTTTGTGGAAGACACCTAAGACAGACTGGAAGAGTACAGACTTCTTCAATGTAGAAGACTATAACCGAATAAAGGGAAACATCAACGAGATCCGGCAGAAGGCAGTAGTCCTTTGGTCGGATTTTCCTTTTACAGAAATGGGGGCGGATAAAAGCTATCAAGACTACGGATTCTATGCTGATGAGATAAACGCTTTTGAATCTAACCTTGATAGAATCTGCTCCGCTACCTTCCCTTTTACTATCGGGGAGAGGCAGACCTTCTACGAAAACCAGCCATTTATCACTTGGGACGAACTGAATCGAATAGAAAATGCTTGCCTTCTTATCTACCGGAATTTTATAGGACGAGAGGAAGGAATGCGTAGGCTATCTTTTAAACTAGGAACGAAAGGAGAGCTTGTATGAGCCTAAAAACAGACTACAAGGACGCCATGTATACAAAGAGGAAGTTCCGCATGGAGAATAACAGCGACGGAACCGTAAGCCTCGGCGACGCAACATCCTACACTCAGGAGGGCACTCCCTTCGGGGCAAACGATGTAAATGCCATCACAAAGAGTGTGAACGCCCTTTATCAAGAGACGATCGTAACCATTCCAGCTAATGCCTGGAGTACTTCTGCGCCATATAGCCAGAAGGTAGCTGTCCCATCCGTAAAAGCAACAGATTCCGTATCTATGGGAAAGGCGCATACAAAGACCTCCAGCCCAACGGAAATAGAAACTTATGACGAGATGGCAGGACTGATTACCAGTGCAGAGGTTACAGATGGATATATTACATTTTACTGTGCAGCAGAGAAGCCTACAAAAGATTTCAAAGTAAAACTAAAGGGGGTAAGTAATGAGTAGTGTTTTCATACCTCTCGGCGGTGCCGGAGGAAAGAACCGGGGCGAGGGAGTCCAAGTAGATGAAAATTATACCTATTTGAAACTGGGAGATTCGGGAGTGGGAATGCCTTTACCCGCAGGTAATTATAAAGCTATGAAAGCGGAGCATGGAGAGGAAAACCCGTTTGCTTCTTACGGTGACGGAAAGAACGCAATTGTTTTTATGACAAAAGATTTTTTGAAAAAGGTCACGATAGACCTATTCGGAATTGCTAGTATCTCAAATTTTAGCTTAACCATGTATGCGCACAGACAAGTCCGGCTTACATGGGCGAAACCGGATAGGGGCTTGTGGAGCGGAGTGCACTTTGTCTTCAAGTACGGAAGTATGCCGACTAATGAAAATGATGGTTTTATGGTGTATGACAGCGCCGACGTGCACTATGAAACGGCGAAACTGGAAGAACGAGAGCTGTTTGTAAGAGCCTACAGCTATGTCACTGTGAAAGACGGTCGGTGGTACGACGAGGGGAAAGTAAGTGCAAAAATCACTGTGACAGGTATCAGTGGCTCTGTGACTCTATCGACAGGAGCAGGTGTTTGGACCGTGCCGGACAAGGTAAGTAAAATTCGTTACATTATCGTTGGGCAAGGTGGAGAGGGAGAAGACAACGGTGCTAACTCATATGGAGCAGGAGGCGGCGGCGGTGGAGGATATTTTGAAACAGGATATCTAAATGTCACCCCCGGACAAAATCTTAGCTATGTAGTTCCTGCTCCTCTAAACCGTGCCAATAGCCAAACTTGGAGTAAATACTATAGAGGAGAGTATATTCCCGAGTGTGATACAATTTTTGCCGGAATAAGAGCTCAGCATGGTCGAATGGCTATACGGAGATACCCCGGATTTGATAATAGTTGTCTTTTTATTGGCGGCGATGGAGGTTCCGGTGGCGGAGGTGGAAACGGTGGAATTGGAGGGCGAAATGGTGCTGATGGTACTAGCGGTGGAGTAAATAATATAAGTAGGAGAACTACTTCCACTGGAGTTGCCGGTAAGGGTTCTCACAAAAGCACCACCGGCTTTAATGGGGTTTTGTACAGCACTGGTGGAAATGGAGCAAGTCCTTATACTGGACTCAGTGGTCAGCCCGGAACAAATGGCCTTGGCAATGGCGGTTCTGGTGGTGGTGGGAGCTCGGTCTATTGTTCTGGTGGAACAGGCGGCACCGGCTGTATCTACATTGCGTGGGGTTCAGCGATGAATGACGGAACTTAACTCATTGACTTCTTTCTGTGAATCCGTTATTTTCTAAAATTGAAAAGAGTCATTCAGTAGAAAGAGGTAGAATATGAATAATCCGGCCATATCTGACGTCACATGGAACGATTTTGAAAAGAATTATTATACTCAGGAAGAGATTAGAGCGAGTCATCGAAGAGCAAGAAAGATGGTCATGCGTGACCGAAGGAGAATGAGGAAGAGGAGGAGAGAAAGAGCGGAAATAGTTAAGCTTATTTCAAAGTAACAAAATAAAGTATCACATTCCTACGGAGGAAGTCTTTAAAAGGCTTCCTCTTTTTATATACATAAAAGAGAGGAGAAACAGAAAGATGAAAAGAGATTTTGCACTAGTTAAGCCCAATACCGAAACGGGCGAGCATGAGGTACAGGTCATTACCCTGTTCGACAATCCTACCGAAGCAGATATGGCCTCACGAGCGATTTACGGAGCGACCGCCTATGCAAAGGAAAGTTCACAGTGGAATGTCCAGTTGCCAGCAATAGTAAAGGAGGGCTCTTTCTACAACTGCAAAATGAAAGAAATGCGTGGCGAGGATGGAAAGCTTTCTTTTGTCCATGTTGGAGAGGCTCCTGCAGAGTACATCCCGACACCATCTGAGCAGATTGCAGAGCTGAAGAGGCGAAACGAAGAGCTGGAGGAGGTATTGGACCAGCTTGTACTTAAGAGTTTAGGAGGCGAATAAGTATGTTTGAGTATCTAAAAAGAATGGCAGGAAGAGGGAAGCTCAACAAAAGAATCTTGGATAAAGCAGTATCAGAAGGTTGGATTTCCAAGGAACAAGAGGCAGAGATTATAAAAATCGCAGCAGAGGCAAGTGAGAAAGGAGCAAGAAATGAATGATGATAGATTTTAATGCGTTTTTTAGCCTAGTAGATTTTGGTGTAATCATTCAATCGTTAGGATGGATATTCCTTGCCATAATCACATTCGTAGAAAAGTTTGGACCGAAGGATAAGAAACCTTGGACGGCACTCTTTACCTTTATCGGGAAGATACTGACAAAGGATTTTGCAGAGTCACAAAACAAGCTGATTGAGAGGATGGATTCACTCAGCGTAGAAATAAAGAGGTGGCAAGGTCTGTTGATGAGACTAGAGCGATTGCGGCAAGAGTGAGAATCCTCCGTTTCGGAGATGAGCTGCTTGAAGGAAGAACTCACAGCAAAGATACATTCGACCAAACCCTGCTCGACATTGATAATTATGAGCGGTACTGCAAAGAACACGCAGAGTTTAAAAATCATGTAACAGAGTCTACGAGTGCTTTTATCCAAGAGCAGTATCGAGAAAGACTTCGTAAGCATGATTTTACAAGATAGTAAAGTACATTTCCTAAACTGATAACCACATTTACAAAACAGTAAAATACTCCTTGACACACGTTTAAATAACACGTATTATATATTCTGTAAGGAGGATGACATGTCAAGAAATATACCTTACAGAGAAGTAGCTAAGGCAATGAAAAAGAATGGTTGGGTTTTAGACCATACTACCGGCTCTCATGAAATCTATTACAAAGATGGGAAAATGTGTCCTGTCAAATGTGATAAGAAGGTAATGAAGAACGGAACATTGTCGAGTATCGAAAGGATAACGGGGCTGAAATTCTAGCCCCGGCTACTTATAAAAGGAGGCTGCGTATGCAGAGAATTTTTTATCCTTGTGAGATCTCGCAAGATGAAGAGGGGTATCAGGTACAGTTTACCGACTTTCCGGAAGGGTTCACTGATGGAGATAGTCTGGAAGAAGCCATTACAAATGCAAGAGATTTACTAGGGGCGTTACTGTTTTCCTATTTAAAGCATGGGAAAGACCTGCCTAGCGCCACGGTTCCGGAGGATTCTTCGAAGAATGTTTATTTTATTGAAGCTTGGCCGGACTTAATTAAGGATAAGGTCAGTAATCAAGCAGTGAAGAAACGCTGACCATTCCTAAATGGTTAAATGACATAGCGGAAGAGCGGAATGTAAATTTCTCCGCTGTGCTGCAAAGAGGCATAAAAGAATATTGCGGCTTATAGGAATTGCTCCTAAAGGTATCAAGATAGCGTAGAGCGAAAGCTCCACGCTATTTTTATATTTACAAATAAGAAAGAGAGGAGAAAGAAAAATGGATTTTGGAATCACAAGCGTAGTTGGTATTACAGTTATCGCATACCTCGTAGGTATGGGGTGGAAAGCAGCAGATGCGCTTAATGACAAGTACATCCCTGTCGTATGCGGTGTTATCGGAGCGGTCTTAGGCGTTATCGCCATGATGACTATGCCGGACTTTCCGGCAAAAGATGTTATCAATGCTGTTGCAATTGGAATTGTAAGTGGTTTGGCCAGCACAGGTGCAAATCAGATTGGTAAGCAACTTTTTTAATTTAGAATTTGGCCAACATTGAAAAATCTGTGGGAGTCAAGATGTTGGCCAGTAAGACTGGGAGCCACTTTCAAGAAATTTGAGTTTGGCCAACATTGAAAAAATGTTTTTAAGAGAGGAGAAAATTATGATTACAGGTAGAAAAGCAAGTGGAGTTTATGAGGGCATGAGAGAAGACGAGAAGGAGCAAAAAGTTCCCGTTCCTAGCAAAGGCAAGGTAGATAACACCAGAGGACCTCTTGGCTACAATCATGGAGTTGGCGAAGAGGATAAGGAGCACGGTCCGGGAGTGACACCGAATCCAGATAAAACCACGGGTCCGGGTGTTGGATTGACTGGGAATGGAGTAGACACTTCTCCGAGTCCTATCCCACGAAAGAGATAAGAAGAACGGCAACCGTTAGGGGCAGTACAGAAATGTATTGCCCTTTTTTTATTTGGAAAGGAGCAAAAAATGAATAGTTACCAAAGAGGGCAGAAGCTTTTGGGTGGAGGATATACCTCTTTTACGGTTGATGGTAAGGGATTTTTCGTAAAGCATAGACGGTACTTTAAAGAGCCTATGCGTGGGGATATAGTCTACTTTTATAGTAGTGTGAAAAATAGAGTTGCCCATGTGGGGATTGTGATTGAAGTCACAAAGCTTAAGAGTGGCCAATATATCATCAAGACTGTAGAGGGGAACACCTCTTCCGCTCCGGGTGTAGTTCGGAATGGAGGGGCAGTGGCAATTAAGGAATATACATTTTTCCCCGGCAAGGAAAAGAAATATGACGGTTTCGGAAGGCCTTTCTTCGGTGCAGATACCTGTACTGTGGATGAATTTATTCAAGCTGCATTGGGAGAGGTGGGATACCTTGAAAAGGGAAGTAATAAAGACCTTGGCAGTAAGACGGGAAATGTCGGTATGAACAACTACACAAAGTATGGCGAATGGTATGGATTAAACGGTGCATACTGGTGCCAGATGCTCGTATCATGGTGTGCGTACATAGCTTGCGACAATCACAAAAAGAACCTGTTTACCGGATGGAAGCAGGAAGGAGAGGCATGGTTCTACTATGATGAATCCGGCGTTCCTGTAAAAGGACAGTGGAGCTATATCAATGGTAGATGGTATGCCTTTGATAATTCCGGGAAAATGATTAAGGGATGGTTCAAATCCGCAGGCGACTGGTACTACTTGGGAGAGGACGGCGGTATGCTCTCTTCTCAGTGGCTGCAGGATAAAGGAAAGTGGTACTACTTGACCAAGTCCGGCTTAATGGCGACCAATGCCAAAGTCGGAAAAACGAAAGGTGACGGCTATGACTTTGTAGGTGCAGATGGAGTGTACGATCCTGTAAATCCCTTCTAATAGGAAGAGATAGCCGTATCGAGGTAGTAGAATAGAGATTTATAGGTATAATTTTTGTCACGAAATTAGTCACAAATCTTCAAAAAGGCATATATTTTGAGGTTTCTAGAACGTGATTAAAAGGGTTCAAATCCCATCATCTCCGCGATAAAAAAGACCTGAGTTTAAGCAAAAGTTGCGAAGAACTCGGGTCTTTTTTTGTTCCCCGAGAGGGATAAAGCTTTTAGTGGTTTTATTTTGGTAATACTATTTTAGCAATACAATTTTTAGCAATACTATTTTAGCGATATCTCGTAATGTTCGGGAATAGAATATATTCGTTATAAATAAATATTAAATTGCATATATATTTTTGAAAATATTGCCGATAATATAATGCGAGAGGTGGATTTGGGTCTCAAAGAGTAGGAAAGGAGGGGAGGCAAGATGAAAGCTAGGGAAGTGCAAAGAGAACTTGCGATTTTTCGTATATTGGCAGTTTGCTTTTTTGCCTTCTGTTTTCTGTTTGGAAAATGGATGAATACAGCTGCGGTTTTTGCGGCCCCCAGACCGGCATCTTTAGAAATACCGATTGTGGCTGAAGTGGAAGGAGAACAAGTTCCGGCGGAAACATTTCGCTTTATTATTGAGAAAGTGAGCCCTTCCTCGGCATTGCCCGTACCGGATACGATAGAGGGCGTATTTTCCGTACAAAATAAAAAAAGGACTCTTACATTTCCCGCTATGCAGTTTCATGAGGAGTCGTTTGCGGGAAATGAGAAATATGTGTATACCATTCGGCAGATTGCAGGGGCGAATCCGCATATGGAGTATGACAGCCGTGTGTATACCGTGAAAATAAGAGTAGGGTTACAGACGCAAGATTCGATGGGGCACAGTTATCCTCCGTACTTGGCGGCTGCCATTGTTGTGACGGAGAATGATAATCCGGATCCTGCAAAGCAGGATGTGAAGCAGGGAGAAATCCTTTTTCATAATAAATATACCAAACCGCCGGAGCCCACTACAGAAACACCGCCTAATCCGACGAGACCGCCTGATCCGACAAAGCCGCCTAACCCGAATAGACCCCCGGATCCAAAGGTGCCGGAGACTCCGCCCGGACCTTCCACACCGGAAACACCGCCCGCACCGCCTACTCCTCCGGGAGAGGACCCTAAGATATACGAGCATAAAGATAAGGGTGATGTACTTGCAGAAGTTCCGAAAATTATGACCAAATTTTTTACAGTAACCAGAAAGGTAGTTACGGGAGATGAAAGCGGAATGTTCTTTTTCGGAACCTCTTTCAGTCTTTCCGTCTTCGGCCTTTTCCTATATTATTTTAATCGCGAACAGAAAAGAGAAAAGCGGAACAAACATGAGTGGGACTAGAAATAAACAATTTCTAAAGAACTTGACACCCTGTATACAGGGTGTTATTCTTTTAAAAGTATTAGCACTCTATATATTTGACTGCTAACAACAAATATAGCTTTATCGAAACGGCTATGGAAATCTGTAAGTTGGATTGCCTGAAAGAGTCCTTGGACTTTTAGGGAGATACTTTACAGCTTTTTCGCGTTGTTAACGCTATACAGTGCGGGAAATAACTACTCCCGTATATCATTGAAGCTAAAACGGGGAAGAAGAGCAGAAGCTTCTTTTCTGTTTTTAAGAGGATGTGTATGAAAATGAATCAATTAGTGGACGCACTAAAAAAATGGATAAGAGGAAGGAAAGAAGAGGCAGAAAAAAAAGAGAAAAAGAAAGGGATGATTTCTGCCATTTCCAGAGAAATTCCGAAAGAGAAGGGAATTGCAGCTTCCGAGAAAGAAGTCGAGGAGGTGCATTTTCCTAAAGACAAGCTGGAGCATGCCGGTAAGGTGGAGGAGGCTTTAAAGGTATTTTCCAAAGAAAAAAATAAGGAACGAGGAGGACAGGCTATGCGAGTAGTACCGGTTTACAACATGATGATTTTGCCGAATTCCACCATCTATTTCAGATTGATAATTTTAGAACTTTGGCAGGAAAGACAGTAGAAGAAGGGGACAAACTTCTTTTAGCTGTTTTACATAAAAATGAAGTGGATACCAAGGCACTTCATAAAGAGGAAGTGTATCCTGTAGCGGTAGAAGGTACAATCAAGGAAATCAGTCAGGACGGCTATGCGGTTGTTGCAACAGGCAATAGAGTAAGTATTGAGGAGCTTTCTCAGGAGGAAGGACAGCCCCTGGTTTTAAAGACGAACCCTCTTTATGATGTGGAGGACCTGAATCAGGAAGAAGCCGGAAGAAAGCTGAATGAAATTAAGGAAGAATTGAAGGATCTGGTAGGACGTTTCCATGCAGGGAAGGTCATGGCGGGTATGATTGAACGCCATAAGTCGATTCAAGAGGTGGGCTGTGTTCTGTCCCCCTGGCTTAGCATTAACAACGAAGAGCGGTATCATGTCCTGCAGGAGGATCGACTTTCCGTTCGGACGAAGATGCTGGAGCAGATTATCTATGAATATATCGAGGTGACGAAGGTTACCACCGATGCGAGAACCCAGCAGCAGGAGGATTATCAGAAGCTCTATAAGGAGCAGGCCCTCCAAAAGCAGATTGATTACCTCCAGAAAGAGCTCGATGAGATGCATCCGGAGAAGGTTTCCGACCTTCGTAAGTTTGAGCTTCGTATTGAAGAAGCCGGCATGAATGAGACGGCGAAAAAGGAAGCTACGAAGATTTTAAATCGACTGAAAAATGAAGGCACAAACGGACAGGAAGCCGGTATGCTTTATGATTATCTGGATTTTCTGACCGGACTATCCTGGAAGAAGGAAGAACAGAAGGAAATAGACCTTGATGAGGCGGAGAAGATCCTGTCCGAGGATCACTTCGGCTTAAAGAAGGTTAAGGAGAGAATGATTCAGCAGATTGCGGTCATGAATCTGAAAAAGCAGCAGTCCGGGTCTATTCTCCTCTTTGTGGGTGCACCCGGTACCGGTAAAACCAGTATCGGAAAAAGTATTGCGAAGGCTCTCGGAAGAAAATATGTTCGTGTAAGCCTTGGCGGTGTGCGAGATGAGGCAGATATTCGCGGACACAGAAGAACGTATCTTGGTGCTATGCCGGGAAGAATCATGGACGGGATACAGAAGTCCGGCGTTTCCAATCCGGTCATGGTGCTGGATGAGGTGGATAAGCTGTCTTCGTCCTATAACGGAGATCCTGCAGCGGCTCTTCTTGAGGTTTTGGATCCGGAGCAAAATAATACCTTCACGGATCACTACATGAATGTGCCTTATGATTTATCCGATGTACTCTTTATCTGTACGGCGAACTCTCTCGATACCATTCCGGCGCCCTCCTAAATCGTATGGAAGTGATTCAGTATCAGGGTTACACCCCGAGAGAGAAATTTGAGATTGGAAAGCGTCATCTCCTTAGGAAGTCATTAAAGGGCGTAGGATTACAAGCGGAAAAATGTAGAACTTACGGATGAAGCTTTGGAAAATATTATTTCCGATTACACAAGAGAAGCCGGTGTCAGAGGCTTAAAGAAGAGACTTGACACCCTCTGCCGAATTGCGGCAGTTCATCTTGTTAAAGGAAAAAGGAGAGAAGATTTCCGTAGGGAAGGAAGATCTAAGAGAATATCTGGACATGAATCCGCTTCACAGAAGAGAAGTCAAGGAAGAGGGAAAGCCGGGTATTGTTACCGGTCTTGCCTGGACCGCAGTCGGAGGAGAGATTCTCTATATTGAGAGTATGTTCATAAAGGGAGAAGGAAAGCTGAACATTACCGGACAGCTTGGTGACGTCATGAAGGAGTCGGCGCAGATTGCCATCAGCCTTGTGAAGTCTATGTTCCCCGATAAAGCAAAACTTTTCAAGGAAAATGATCTGCATATTCACGTGCCTGACGGAGCAACCCCGAAGGATGGGCCTTCCGCCGGAATTACCCTCACCATTGCCCTTGCCTCCTTAGTGACAGGACAGGCAGTCAGTCCGCGTATCGCGATGACCGGAGAGGTTTCTCTGGAAGGCCTCGTTAATCCGATCGGCGGACTTCCGGAAAAGCTTATGGCGGCGGAACGCGCCGGGGTAAAGACCGTTTTAATTCCTAAAGCAAACGAAGACGATCTTCGGGATGTACCGGATGAGGTCAAGGAAAAGTTGCAGATTCTTCCGATTAAAACAGTGGAAGAAGGAATGGAGCTTTGTGAAATTCACTATGTGAAGCCCGGAGTGGAAACGGTGTAAAGCACTAAAGAATAAGGATATACGTTGTATAAAAGGGGCTGTAAAAAATCAAAATAATAAAGGGATTCTTTGCAATATAGGTCTGAATGCGGGGTAGTCTGAGCTCGTCGGTACTTGCGAAAAACAAGAGAAACGCAGTTTCTCGCTTAGTATCCGTTACGTGGCGAAGCTAGCGAGAGCGTGCCCCAAGTTCAGACCTATATTGCATAGAAAATCATTTTTTTTATATAGGAAAAAACTTTCTTTTGGTATAGGGAAAAAGTAGTATGGGAATTTGGGAAGAAGTAATAGAATAAGACACGAGTTTTTTTCTATATTTTCAATGAAAAAACAAATCATAGCGGTAAAAAGGGTGCTTAGATATTTAAACAAAATGCATAAAAGCTGTGGAGTATCATTGTGTGCTTTATGCATATTGACATACGCAAGGAGGAGAGTATACTTGAACTATTACCACTAACGATTGTAGTGAATATTCAGTGAACATACCAGGAGAAAAACTTGGAAGAAAAGAATTTAAAGGATTTGATATATAAAGGCGTATATCAAGACGTAGCGAATGGAATTCTTAAGCCGAATGACATTATTTCCGAAAGCAAAATTGCTGAGAAGTACGGGGTAAGCAAGTCTCCGGTAAGAGATGCCATGGTGGAGCTCTGTAAGGATGAAATACTGAAGAGCATTCCGAGAATGGGCTATCAGGTTATTCCGGTTACGCTAAAGGATATTCTCAATATCATTGACTTCAGAGTAGATATCGAGACAAGCGGATTAAGACGATACGGAACAAAGTTTACGGAGGAACAAATTTACCGTTTGGAAAAGATTGCGGAAAGAGGCAGAGTGAACGACTCCACCGCATCGAAAGGATGGGGGAAGAACTACGAGTTTCATACCGTCCTGTATTCATTTTATGAAAATGAATTTGCTCTCCGATACTTGGCAAAACTAATCAGACAGGGAGCAACTTTCGTGTCGCAATATTTTATTGCGGCAAGGGGACGGAATCGTGAACTAAACGGAAAACTCCACATACAGATAGTAAAATCCATTAGGAAGAAAGATATTGAGGAAGCTTGCCGTTTATTGCAGTCCGATATTGAATCCATAAAGCAGGAAATAGCTCTTCTTTACGGGTGGACACAGTAATGGACATTGTTTTCGGATAACTGCGATTAGTTAAAAAGCCGTATTTGCGAGTATTCGAAAAAACCGCAGAAAATTGGTAATTTTAATATGATATAAGGAGGAAAAACTGTATGGAAACGAAAAAGGAAAGGGTATTTAAGGTTTTACGGAATGAAGAGGTTAGAGACGTACCGGTAGGATTCTGGCATCATTATTTGGAAGATGAGCATGTGGATGCACTGAAGACTCCTGCATACCATACACAGAATGTCGAAGGGGCAAAAAAATTCAAAGAGGAATTTGATCCGGATTTTGTAAAAGTTATGACAGACGGATATTTTTATTTACCGATAGAATTGGATATCTCTTCTGTAGATACGCTTCCGAATTTTACCTTGGTGCCAATTGAGCATCCTTGGTTCCAAAAGCAGATAGAGCTTGCGAAAGAGTATAGGGAGATTTACGGAAAGGATATTGCCATCTTCCATAATCTTTTTGCCCCACTGTGGCATTTTGAAGAGGCAATTCGAAAAGCATATAAGGTGGATGCGGAAGAATCTCATGAAATCATTTTGGGATATCTGAAGGAAAATCCCGAAGCGGTGGCTTCTTGCCTCGATAAGATTGCGGACAATCTTTCCCTTCTTTTGAAAGAAGTGGTCAAAGAGGGCGTTACAGACGGTATTTATCTTAGTGCACAGGATATGCACCGTTACATTCCGGATGCACTTTACAGACTATATGTTACCCCGAGCGAGAAAAAGGTTCTGGAAAATGCAAAAGCATTTTCTCCGTACAATCTTCTTCATATTTGCGGTTGGAGAGGCAATACGAATTTCCTGACGATTTATCAGGATTATCCTGCAATTGCTTTTAACTGGGCAGTGAATACGGAGTGCCTGTCTCTTAGAGAGGGAAAGAAATTTTTCCATGATAAATGCGTAATCGGCGGATTTTTGAATACGGAGGACAGCATACTGTTTACCGGAAACAAAGGGGAGATTCAGAATTACACCCAGAAGCTTCTTAAAGACGTTGGACGGAAGGGCGTCATCATCGGTGCTGATTGTACGTTGCCAAGATCAATTGACTACGAAAAGATTCAATATGTAAGAGAGGCATGCAAAGGCGATTTTCAAAAAATTGTAGGCTAAGTATGAATACTTGACTGAATTCGAAATCGTGACAAGTTAAAACTCGCAGGACGGATTTAAGAATGAGGAAAATGAAAACTTGCAGGCCGAATTTAAAATTATTGGCTGAATTAAACTTGTAAGTTGAATGAGATTTTTTACGGAGGAAATTTATTCAATCTTCACGGGTTGAATTAAGGAACTAATTTTTATCCAAACAGAATGTGCCCGAAAAGTCGGACAGCATTTCGTTTAGACAAGGAGGAAAACATGTTATTGAAGAAAATGAAGGCATCTCTTGCTGTTGCGCTGGTTATGTCCATGTCTCTTTTGACAGCATGCGGAGGTAGCGCAGAGAAGAAGGCGGACACAACGGAAAAGAGCGGAGAGACACAAGCAGCTAAGGAAGGGAATGCTGCAGAAGGCGGCACAATCAAGCTTGGCGTGTTGGCACCGCTGACAGGAACCAATGCAGAGTATGGAAAAGGCTTCCAGATTGCTATGCAGATGGCGGTAGACAAGATTAATGCCGATGGCGGAGTAAAGGGCAAAAAGTTCGAGCTTAGTGTGAAGGATTCAAAGGGCGACCAGAAAGAATCTTCAGACCTTGCAAGACAGTTTGCGGATGATGATGAAATTATGGCAATTTTGGGAGACTTTACCTCCGGTTGCTGTATGGCGAATGCCAGCATTGTAGATGAAGCAGGCATTGTGCAACTCTCTCCGACAGCTTCGAACCCCGATTATGCTCCGATGAGTAAATATTGCTTCAGTATTATGGGCTTGCAGAGTGCGGAGGCACCGTTTGCCGCCAAGTATTTACTGCAGAAATACGCAGGAGCAAAAAATGTCGGTGTTATTTATATCAATAGTGACTGGGGAACATCCGCCTTCTCCAACTTTGAAAAAGCGGCAAAAGAAATCGGCTTAAATATTGCTGCCAGCGTAAACTATGTACAGGATGAAAAGGACTTTTCCAGCTTGATTACCAAGTTGAAATCCGCTAATCCGGATCATGTTATTATCCTTGACCAGGGAGCCGTTCCGCAGATTATCAACCAGATTCGTACAAGCGGATGGGATGTTCCATTGGCAGCACTGGACCGGGAACTTCCGAGCAGTTGATCAGCCAGACCGGAAAGAACAGCGAAGGTTTATTGATTACATCTCCTTTCTTCTTCGATCCGGAGAATAAGGAACTTACTGCATGGAAGGATGAGTTTGTATCGAAGGCGGGATTCCAGCCGACCATTCATCCGGCTTGCGCTTATGACACGGTATATCTCATTAAGACAGCTATTGAGGCGATTGATGGGGATATCACCAGAGAGGCTATTCGTGACAAGCTTGCTGAAGTGGATTACACAGGGGTAACCGGGCCGATTAAGTTTACGGAAAACGGAGATATTAACCGTCAGTACATGATTTGCGGAATTGAAAACGGACAGTATGTAATCAAGGAAGGCTTTGACTACAGTAAAGAGAACTAGAAATTCTTAAAAAAAAATACTATTTATAGAAGCGGAAATTCTTGAAAAAGAGCATTTATAGAATGGTATCTAACGTACTGATTTTGTTTTTTGGCAGAAGGAAAATTGAGGGGGATTATGGAATATTTTCTGAATCAGTTAATCAATGGTCTGTGCCAAGGGGCTATTTATGCACTTCTCGCAATCGGCTACTCTGTCATTGTGGGAGTTGTGGGAATGGTTACCTTTACTTATGGTGAGGTAATTATGATTGGAGCATATACCTCCATGTATATGTTTCAATATTTTGGAAATAACCTCTTGATGGGCATAGTGGCAAGCTTTTTGACCACTTGGATTATGGGAATAGCCATATATCATATTTGTTATGAAAGATTCAGCAATGCGCCGAGGCATATCCCCCTCCTTTGTACAATCGGTTTCAGTATTTTGGTGAAAAACCTGGCGCAGATTTTCTTTGGACCGAATCAACAGCCGATTTTAAATGTCATTAACAATACGATTTATACAATTGGTCCTGTTCAGGTACAGAAAATACAGTTGATTATCCTTTTTGTGGTGATTGTCCTCGCTGTTATTTAAGTCTGGTATTTAATAAAACGACTTGGGGAATCAGCCTTAGGGCTGTAAGCCAGAACAAAACAGCCGCAAGTATGGTAGGAATCAACGTGAAACGCATGTCCATGATTGGGAACTGTATCGGATGCGGTCTTGGCGGTGTCGGGGGAACTCTACTTGGCCTGTATTATCAAATGGCCATTCCGACAATGGGCGGCTCCTACGGGATGAAAGCGTTCTCCGCTTCTGTTTTGGGCGGACTGACGGATATTCCTTTCTCTGCAGTAGGAGGAATGTGCCTCGGAATCATAGAGAATTTGGGAATCACCTTTTCCTCGGCGAGTTTTCGTGACATTTTCGCCTTCGGCTTCTTGATTCTGGTGCTTCTGATCAGACCGGAAGGATTTAAATCCAAGAAAGGAGAGAGAGTATGAGTAAATCCGAAGTTCCCGTTTTAGAACGATGGGATGGCTTTTACCGGAAGTATCGTATTTTTCTCTACATCCTTCTGGGGCTTGTTCTCCTTATCCTGCCGGTTCTTTTTCCTAAGAATTATATTATGGGAGTACTGTGTAGAATTCTGATGTACTCCACCTTGGCCGGCGCCTTGAACAGTATTAACGGCTACAGCGGACAGACTTGTCTCGGTATTGCAGGCTTTTTCTGCATCGGAGCCTATACGGAGGCTGTACTGGCAACGAAGCTTCATCTCAGTTTTTGGCTTTTGCTTCCTGTTTCCGGTATCGTTACGGCATTGATTGGCTTGCTCATTGCTTTACCGACCTTGAAAATGAGAGGAATTTATCTTTCTATCGTTACCTTAGGTTTTTCGGAGATTGTGAGACTCATTGCTTTGAATTGGACGGGAGTTACCGGAGGCGCCCTTGGGATTAAGGGTATTCCGGCACCGGAGCTTTTTGGCTATTCCATAAAAAATGCAAAATCGTATTATTACATTTTCCTCGTTATAGCCGCATTATTTATTTGTGACAAATAGGGTGGTTCATTCCAGAGTGGGAAGAGCTTGGATGAGCATAAGAGAGGATCAGTTGGCCTCCCGTTCCTTGGGCGTGGAAACGCCTAAGTATAAAGCCATGAATTTCATGTATGGCGCGTTTTGGGCAGGCGTTGTCGGAGCAACCTACGCTCCTTATGTAAAATTTATCGATTCGACGTATTTTACCCTGGATGAGGGATGGAATGTTTTATCCATGGTCATTATAGGAGGACAGGGAACCTTGCTTGGTCCTATTCTCGGAGCGGGAATCGTAAACTTTATTACGGAGATACTCAGGCCAATCGGAGAGTGGAGACTTGTAGCCTTTGCCATTTTGATTATTGTTATGCTTTGGCTCAGACCGCAAGGCTTGGCAGGAGCATCAGACAGTATTCTTTCCGGGAAAAAAATCTCGCGTTCCTAAGATAGGACTTTAATAGAAGAGGGAAAAAGATGGAAACCATATTGGAAGCAAAGGGCGTTTGCAAATTCTTTGGCGGTTTGAAAGCGGTAAATCAAGTGGATATGCAGGTTGCCAAAGGCGATATTTTCGGTATTATCGGGCCGAACGGTGCCGGAAAAACGACATTTTTTAATAGCTGCTCCGGAATATATTCTCCAACCAAGGGAAAGTTTTATTTGAACGGAGAGGACATTTCCTTCATGAGTTCCGATCAAATTGCTCGAAAAGGAATGGCTCGTACTTTCCAAAATATTCAGCTGTTTAAATTTATGACTGTACGGGAAAATGTAAAAATAGGGTTTCATACGCGGACAAAGTCGGGAATCATGGATGCCATTTTCCATTCTAAAAGATTTAAAGAAGATGAGAAGTTTGTAGAAGAACAAGTAGCTCTGGTTCTGGAAAAGGTAGGTTTGTCGGATTATGCCGATACGATGGCGGGGAATTTGTCCTACGGGATTCAAAGAAAGGTGGAAATTGCTCGTGCACTCGCGCTGAATCCGGAAATTCTCCTGCTCGATGAGCCTGCAGCCGGAATGAATCCGAACGAAACGGAGAGCTTGAGAGAATTTATTATTGCGTTAAACAAAAGCGGATATACCATAGTTGTCATTGAACATGATATGAAGTTCATCATGAATTCCTGTAATCGCATTTTGGTCTTGAACTTTGGAGAGAAAATCTGTGAAGGAGGACCGAAGGAAGTGCAGGAAAACAAGATGGTACAAGAGGCTTACTTTGGTCATGGAAAATTGATGGGAGATATGTGATATGGAAAAAGAAACCATTTTAAAAGTTTCCGATCTTTCAGTGAACTATGGTTATGTGGCGGCTGTCAGAAATGTCCATCTTCAGGTGTGCAAAAATGAGATTGTTACCCTGATCGGTTCCAACGGCGCCGGGAAGACAACGACACTTATGGCGATTTCCAATCTTGTGGAAAAGAGTTCGGGGCAGATTTTATTTGATAATGAAGATATTGGCAAGTTACCTCCGGATCAGGTTGTGAGAAAGGGTATTGCCCATGTTCCTGAAGGCAGGAAGATTTTTCCGCGTCTGAGTGTTTATGAAAATTTACTGGTCGGAAGCTTGGGAAATCCCAAACTAAAGAAGACGGAAATAGAGGAACAGATTGAATATATTTTCTCTTTGTTCCCAAGACTGAAAGAAAGAAGAAAACAGGCCGGAGGAAGCTTATCCGGAGGAGAACAGCAGATGCTTGCCATAGGCAGAGGACTTATGATGAAGCCGGAACTGATTATGCTGGACGAGCCCTCCATGGGACTTGCTCCGATTATTGTAGAGGATATTTTTGAATTGATTTTAAAAATTAGAGATACGGGAAAGACGATTTTACTCATTGAGCAAAATGCATCTATGGCCTTGTCTATTGCGGATAGAGCGTATGTATTGGAAACGGGAAAAATCACGATGGAAGGGAAGGGAAGTGATTTGTTAAATGATGAGAATGTAAAGAAAGTGTATCTTGGAGCATAAAGATTCAAATTCAAAAAGGAGCGATTTTATGAAGAAGATAATGAACGACCCGAAAGATTTTGTAAAGGAAGAAGTGGAGGGAATTATTGCCGCCTATGGAGATAAAATCAGCTTATTGAACGACGATTTCCGTATGGTGATTCGAAAAGACGCACCGGTAAAAGGAAAGGTTGGAATCGTAACGGGAGGCGGATCCGGACATTTACCCTTATTCCTCGGGTATGTAGGGGAAGGAATGCTGGACGGTTGTGCGGTAGGAAATGTTTTTGCCAGCCCGGCATCTTCCAAAATGGCGGATTTGATTCGTGCCTGTGATGCGGGAGCGGGTGTCCTTTGTCTCTTTGGAAATTACGGCGGTGATCTCTTGAATTTCAAGATGGCATGCGAGGACGTAGAGTTTGATGATATTAAAACGGAAATTCTTCTTGGGCGGATGATGTGGCATCGAGTCCGGTAGAAACCAAAGAAAAGAGAAGAGGTGTGGCCGGAATTGTTTATGCTTACAAAATTGCAGGAGCCGCTGCCGATAAGATGATGAGCCTTAGCGAGGTCGTTCGGGTAACGAAGAAGGCACTGGAGAATATGTACACCATGGGCATTGCCTTGAGCCCTTGCATTGTTCCGGAGGTAGGCAAGCCGACCTTCCACATCGAAGAAGATGAGTTGGAATTCGGAATGGGAATTCATGGGGAAAAAGGAATCGAAGTGAAGAAGTTCACTACAGCGGATGAGATTGCCACAAATATGCTGGATAAGATTCTGGAAGAAGCGGATTTAAAGAGCGGAGACGAAGTGTCCGTAATGATTAACGGCCTGGGAGCGACTCCGACGGAAGAGCAGTTTATTATCTTCAGAAAGGTGAGTCAGATTCTGAAGGATAAGGGCGTGCAGATTGTCATGCCGCATATCGGAGAGTATGCCACATCCATGGAAATGGCCGGACTGTCTTTGACTGTCCTTAAACTGGATGAGGAATTAAAAGACTTGCTGCGTTATCCGGCATCGACACCGTTCTATACCAATTCCAATAAGTAAAAACTGCGGTATAGTAATTAACCAATCCACAGCATCAGATAACAATAGTAGCTGGTTACCAAGAACAGGTAAAGAAAAGCTACAACTTAATAATACGAGGAGGCAAGCATGATTGCTATTTCGGAAATCAAAAAAGGAATTTCGTCTATCGCGAAAGAAATGGCGGAAAATCGAGATTATTTAGTGGAACTGGACCAAAGAAACGGAGACGGAGATTTGGGGATTTCCATGTCGGAAGGATTTAATGCGCTTGTAGAGGTGCTGAATAAGACGGAAGAGACGGATCTTGGGAAAGTATTTCGAGATTTATCGAAAACCTTTAATGAGTCGGCGCCTTCCTCTCTCGGAACCATTCTGTCTTTTGGCTTAATGGGAATAGCCAAAGAGCTGAAGGGAAAGACCGAGGTTTCCAGACAGGAGCTTTCCGTTGCGCTGGAAAAAGGTTTGGACAATATCTTGGATAAGACGGGATCCAAAGTCGGAGAAAAAACGATTATTGATTCTCTTTCTCCCGGAATAGAGTCTTTACTTTCTTCCGGCTCGGAAGAGGATAAAGTGGCTTTTTCAGAATGCTTATGAAGCATCGAAGGCCGGAGCTGAAAAAGACGAAAGAGATGATGGCAGTCCATGGAAGAGCGGCTTATTACGGAGAGAAGAGCCTCGGCCTTGTGGATGGTGGTGCAGTTGTGGGAACCTTGATTTTTAAGGGAATGGCAACGCTTTGATTTCTTTTTATATTTTGACAAAAAAATCCGCTATTAATGGCGGATTTTTTAATTTTTTGATGATAACTAAACGCAGATTTGTATTTATAGTATTAAGAATTGCACAAATTATCTTTACACAATCTCCATAAAGAGATAATATAGAACAAGAAACCGGTTACATATAGAGAGAGTATGAATATTAGGGATATAGCAAAAATAGTGGGAGTATCGTCCACGACGGTATCGAGAGTGATAAATTGCTCTGGATATGTCAAGGAAGAGACCAAGAAAAAAATATTACAAGTCATAGATGAAACAGGTTATGTGCCGAATGAGGTGGCAAGAAGCCTCAGTTCGAGAGAAAGCTCCGGGATTGCAGTGCTTGTGCCTGATATTACAAATGAATTCTTTTCTGCTCTGATTCGAGGAATAGGGTCTGTGGCCGAAGAGGAAGGATACAGACTGATTTTGTGTGATACGGCAGAAGACATGAACAAGGAACATAATGCTCTGTCTGAAGTGGAGCGACAATACCTATCGGGGATTATCATTGCACCGGTTTCCGAGCAGGATGCCGAGACCTATCATAGACTGGCGGAACTGGAGAAGAAAAATATTTCTGTGGTACTTGCGGATAGAGAGGTTTATGGGGGAGAACTCGACGGTGTTTTTGTGGACAATGTGAAGGGAGCTTACGAAGGGGTTAGTGCACTGATTCGAGAAGGACATAGAAAAATAGCGATTATTGCCGGGCCCGATACATCACTTCCCGGCAGAGATAGATTGATTGGATATAAAGAGGCTTTACGGGATGCCGGATTGGAAGTCAAGGATGAATATATTGTATTTGGAGACTTCCAAATTGATAAAGCATATGAAAGAACAAGGGAATTACTGGCTTTAGAGGAGGCACCGACGGCGATTTTTACCTCAAATAATAAAACAACCTTAGGGGCATTAAAGTACTTTACAGAGAATCATATTAAAATCGGACGAGATATTTCCATCCTCGGATTTGACCAAATTGATGCGTTGAAGTTTATTGCTTATCCCCTTTCTACAGTAGAAAGAGATGCAGAGTTTCAGGGAAAAGAAACTATGCGGGCACTCATTTCCAAGTCAAAAAATAAAGGAAATACGGGAATAAAAAAGAAAATTCTTGTTCCGCATAAAGTTATATTAAGAGGATCGGAAAAATGTAAAAAGCTCCATGAGAAATAAGAAGAGGATTTAAGAGAAAATTTTTTAAAAAAGCATTACTCGCAAAGAGCGGGATATTTGTTTAGAAACAAATAAGTAACCGGTTACATTGTTGAAAAACCGAAGATATAAAGGAGAGATACGTATGGGAAAAGTTCTTGTTTTTGGAAGTTTCGTTGTGGACTTAATGAGTAGGACTCCGCATCTGCCTGTTCCCGGAGAGACGGTAAAGGGGAGTGTGTTTAAAATGGGACCGGGCGGTAAAGGTTTCAATCAGGGAGTGGCGGCGCATAAAGCCGGAGCGGATTTGGTCATGGTTACCAAGCTCGGAAAGGACACCTTTGGCAATGTAGCTCTGGAAACCATGAAGAATCTGAAAATGAATGCAGATTATATTTTTCAGACTGATGAAGCGGAAACCGGTGCAGCCCTCATCATGGTAGATGAGAATACCAGCCAAAATGAAATAGTGGTTGTGCTCGGATCATGCAACCAGATTACGGATCAGGAAGTGGATAGCCTTTCCCCGGTATTAGAAGAGTCTGAGTACCTTCTTACCCAGCTGGAGACGAATGTTTCTGCAGTGGAAAGAATTGTTGCATTGGCAGAAAAGAAGGGTGTTAAAGTTATTTTGAATCCGGCACCCGTTCAAAAGATTAGTGATATGGTACTCTCGAAAATAGACATTATCACACCGAACGAGGTAGAGGCCGAGATTTTGACCGGCACTCCGGTTACCGATGAGGAAAATGCAAAAAAAGCGGCAGATTGGTTTATAGATAAGGGAGTCAAGTCAGTCATTATTACCTTAGGGGGCAGAGGGGTTTATGTGGCCTCGGAAGAAAAACAAAAGTTAATTCCCGCGTTTAAGGTCAATGCAATTGATACCACCGGGGCGGGAGATGCCTTTAATGGAGGCTTGGTTACGGCTCTGGCGGAGGGAAAGGATCTTTTCGAAGCGTCAAGATTTGCAAATGCACTCGCGGCATTGTCGGTACAGAAGATAGGGACTACTCCGTCTATGCCGATTCGTTCTGAAATAGAAACATTTTTAGAGAATAATAAGGAGGCCTAATATGATAAAGCAGGGTATTTTTCATCCACAACTTCTTCGCGTTATGGGAGAGCTGAGACATAGGGATACATTGGTGATAGGAGATGCGGGGCTTCCGATTCCCAAGGGGGTAGAAAGAATAGACCTCGGATGGAAAGCCGGTAGCCCGGGGTATTTGGAGGTTTTGGAGGAAATATTAAAATATCTTGTAGTGGAGCAGGCGACTTTTGCAGAAGAGGCAGAGACGGTTTCTCCGGAATTCCATAAAAAGGCGCTTTCCTTACTTCCGGAAATCTTCCGCTTCGTTATATTCCGCATTCAGAGCTGAAGAAAGAGAGCGAATCGGCGAAGGCAATCATTTTAACAGGTGAATTTACCGGCTATACCAATGTAATTCTGACTTGTGGCTGTGCTTATTGATTGGAGAAATAGTGATGGATGATTGTGTATTACGAATTGAATCAGTGACGAAGAAGTTCCCCGGCGTCATTGCACTGAAGGATGCACATCTTCAAATTAAAAGGGGAGAAGTTCATGCCGTATGTGGGGAAAACGGTGCGGGAAAGTCTACTTTGATGAAGATTATTGCCGGTGCACAAGGCTATACTTCGGGACATATTTATTTGGATGGAGAAGAGGTATTTTTCCATTCCACAAAGGAGGCGGAAAAACACGGGATTGCGATGATATATCAGGAATTTAACATGGTTCCTGAACTGAGCGTCGCTGAAAACATGTACTTAGGCCGTTTACCGATGAAGGGCGGAGGCAGAGTTGATTTCGGAAAGCTCTACAAGGATGCGGAGGAAATCATCAATAGACTGAAGCTTCATATTAATATTCGTACAAAGGTGAAGCACTTAAGTGTTGCTGAAGCACAGATGACGGAGATTGCAAAGTGTCTCACAATCGGAGCAAAAATCATCATTATGGATGAGCCGACAGCGGCTCTTACGGATGAAGAAATCAAAGTGCTTTTTGAAATTATTGAGGATTTAAAGAAAAAGGGAATATCCATTCTTTACATCTCCCACCGTATGGATGAGATATTTCAGATTGCGGATCGACTGACGGTGTTCCGTGACGGATTGTATATTGAGACAAAGGAAATCAAGGATACCAATTATGCGGAAGTGGTTTCTTTGATGGTGGGTAGAAGTTTGGAAAGTTTATATCCTGAAAGAGATTATCAAGGAAGTGAAGTTGTTTTCGAAGCTAAGGATATTCATGGAAAAGGAGTTAACGGCGTAAGCATTGAGCTCCGTAAAGGGGAGATACTCGGCATTGCCGGTTTGTTGGGGTCAGGGACAATTGAACTTTCAAAAATGATTTACGGGGCAATCCCGATGAAGTCCGGAGAAATTCTCGTTCATGGAAAAAGGATTGATAATTCCAGTCCCAATAAGGCGATTCAAGCGGGAATAGGTTTTGTTTCAGATGACAGAAAGAATGAAGGGCTTGTCCTGAATAGAAGTATCAAGGAAAACATTGTTCTTTCTTCCCTAAAGAAGTTTTCTTCCGGATTCCGGATTAATAAACGGAAGGAACAAAACGCGGTACAAAATGAAGTAGAACGATTGAATATTAAACTAAGCAGTCCTATGCAACTTGCAGGAAGACTTAGCGGAGGGAATCAGCAAAAGGTTGTTTTCGCCAAAGTTTTGGAAGCGGACACGGATATTCTTATTTTAGATGAGCCGACACGAGGAGTAGACGTCGGTGCCAAGGCTGAAATTTACAATATCATGGATCAAATGACAAAAGAGGGGAAAAGTATAATTTTGATTTCCACAGATCTTCCGGAAGTAATTGGAATGAGCGATAGAGTGGTGATAATGAGAGAAGGCTATCGTGTTCTGGAGTTAAGTAAGGAAGAGTTAAGTCAAGAGAAGATATTGGCTTATGAATCGGGAGGAATTGAATCATGAAAAAAGTAAATAAGGGAGTACTGATTGCACAAGTCAATATTTATCGTTCGGTACTGATTCTGTTATTAATCTGTATTGTAGCCAGTATTTTGTCAAAGAACTTCTTGAGCCTCAGTAACTTATTCAATGTTATACGACAAGTTGCCGTTGGCGGCTTAGTGGCTGCGGGAATGACTTTTGTGATTTTAACGGGAGGAATTGATCTGTCCGTGGGCTCAATAGTCGGACTGACGGGAGCTCTTTGTGCAGGCATTTTAAAGAGCACGGATAATATGATGCTGGCTATCCTGGTAGCGATTACGGTAGGAGTGCTATGCGGCTGTATCAATGGCTTTTTTGTCGCGTATTGTGAAATTCCTGCTTTCATAGCCACCCTTGGAATGATGACATTGCTTAGAGGCTGCGTGTTGGTTTATACCCAAGGTTCTCCTATTGCAATTAAGAACGCAGGTTATAAATTTATAGGAAAGGAAATCTTTTGGGGATTCCACTCCCGATTCTGTTTGTTGTTTTCTTCTTTTTGCTGGGGCATTACATTCTGACCAAGACGGCGTATGGAAGAGCGGTGTATGCTCTGGGCGGAAGTAGAGAAGCGGCAAGGCTTTCCGGTATTCGTACGAAATTGGTAGAGTGGATGGTCTATGTTATCAACGGCTTTATGTGTGCTATGGCAGGAATTGTTTTAACATCCCGTCTGGCATCCGCACAATCTACAGGTGGAGAAGGAATAGAAATGGATGCTATAGCGGCGGTTATTCTGGGCGGTACCAGTTTGAGCGGTGGAAGCGGCTTTATTCTACCTACAGTTGTCGGCGCTATCATAATGGGTATTATTGATAATCTTCTCACTTTGATGAAAATCGATCCTCATGCAACGAACATAGTAAAAGGTGCTGTTATTTTGTTAGCAGTGCTCGTGGACAAGAAGGTAAATGAACTTTCGGATCGTTAAAAGTATGTGAATATAAGAGGAAGAGATTTGTTGCTCTTTTCTCTTAAAAGGAAAATAGGAGGAAAAAAGATGAAAAAAAGATTTATGGCAACAGTGGCAATGCTTTCCGTGTTAGCGTTGGTTGGCTGTAGTGCAGGAGCCAAAACGGAGACAACAAAGGCTGCAGAAACGAAAGTGGAAGAAAAAGCTACAGAAGCTGCAGCGTCTGAAGACAAGAAGGATGGTGTAATGATTGGGCTTTCCATGAATACGCAGACGAATCCTTTCTTTGTGTCTGTACAGCAGGGTGTAAAAGATGCTGCGGCGAAGTATGGGATTGAAATTGTAGCAACCGATGCACAGGACGATCCTGCCATTCAGGCAAAAGATATTGAAAATTTAATTTCTATGAAGCCTGCTGCAATTATTGTGGACACTTGCGATTCGGATGCCATTGTTCCGGCCATTGAGTCCTGTAATGAGGCGGGAATTCCGGTGTTCACTATGGACAGAAAGGCCAACGGCGGAGAGGTGGTTTCTCACATCGGATACGATGCAATCAAATCCGGCGCCATGGCTGCGGATTATTTAGCTAAGGCTCTTTCTGAAAAAGGTAAAGTTGTTGAATTGCAGGGTATCATGGGAAGCAATGTGGCACAGGACAGACACCAGGGATTTACGGATGAAATTAAGAAGTATCCCAATATTGAAGTTGTTCAGTCTGAAGTGGCTAACTTTGACAGAGCTACAGCAATGAGCGTAATGGAAAACATTTTATCCGCAAATCCGGAAATAGACGGTCTTTATGCAGCAAATGATGAGATGGCACTTGGTGCGGTAGAAGCAATTGAAGCAGCAGGAAGACTGGATAAAATCACCATTATCGGATGCGATTGCATTGACGACACTATTGATGCAATGAAGGAAGGCAAGATTGAAGCTTCCATTTCCGAGCCACCTTACGGACTTGGAGTTTCCATTTTAGAAGCAGCTCATACCTATCTTGAAGGCGGCAAAGTTCCCAAGCAGGTTGTTTTAGGAAATCAGGTTTTGGAAGCTAAGGATGCGGCAAACTATAACTCTAAGAGAGATGTAGAGATTGTAAGTCAGGAGTAACCATACCGATTTTATTAACGAAAGTTACATTGATTAGCATCAAGCTTGAAATATAGAAACGAGATACCGCACGCTTTGCGAGCGATACTCGTTATGAATAAAATCCATTCCCCACGGCAATTTTCTGTCGTGGGGAATGGATTTTAACTTGAATTCTAGCAATATTTCTACTTTCTCGTTGCGGTTAAAATCTTTTTTATATCTCTTTGAGATACAATCTCGTAATCCGTTCTGAAACCAAATGTGTCGTGTAGTTTATCTGTAAGGTCGGTTCGGGTATACTCAGGGATATATCCTTTCAAGGCCTGAGGAGATTTTGGAACTATTTAACTGTCAAACTCCCGCTTCAAAATCCTCCCAAAAAGCTTTCATTTTTCGGGAGGATTTTTTCTTTTATTCATAACGAGTGTCACTCGCAAAGCAAGCGGTATCTCCTACAAGTTAAAACAACCCTAGTCGACTCTATAAAAAAATATAATATAAAAACAATATAAATTCTTGCATAAATAATAACAATATAATAATATAAATATAACAAATAAAAAAGAAGGAAGGTAACAAAATGGAAAAAATAACAAGCAATGATTCGCTGAAAGGGATTGTGGAGAAAATTTTAAAGGAAAGAAAGTCGATTCAGTCCGTTTTCTTTGTTGGATGCGGAGCTTCCAGGTCGGATCTTCATCCTGCTTATTATTTTCTGAACAACAATGCACAAAAACTTAGAGCATCCGTGCATACTGCGGAAGAGTTTAATCTGGCTATGCCGAAAGCGGTAAATGAGCATGCAGTTGTAATTTGCTGTTCCTTGGGCGGCTCTACCCCTGAAACCGCCAAGAGCACAAAGCTTGCAAAGGAAAAAGGGGCTTATGTGGTTTCTTTTACGCATACAGAGGGCTCCGCCATCACAGAGTTTGCCGATGAAGTGATTCTCTTTGACTGGGCAAATAACGGATATGCTTCCAAAATGGATAAAATGATTAAGGTTTTATACCTTGCAACAGAGATTTTACAGCAAACCGAGGGCTATGAGCACTATGAGAAAATGCTCAATGCCTTTGAGAAAATTTATCCCGCCATCAACAATGCGGTTAAAACAGTAAGACCGGAAGCAAAGGTTTTTGCGGAAAAGTATAAAGATGTGGATATTTTGTATGTTATGAGTTCCGGCGCAACACAAGAAGTGGCTTGGTCCTTCTCTTCCTGTCTCATGATGGAAATGCAGTGGATTGCATCCTCCACCTTTAACAGCGGAGACTTTTTCCACGGACCGTTTGAAATGGTAGAAGAAAATGTTCCCTATCTTCTGTTTATGAATGAGGGGCCCACCAGAGAAATGGATGCCCGTGCGATGACTTTCTTGCAGCGTTTTAATACAAACTATACTGTTGTAGACAGTAAAGACTACGGATTATCCGGAATAGTCGGAAAGGAAGTAGTGGAATATTTTGATCCGGTTATTATCTGCTCCGTGACTCGTATTTATGCTGAGGAGCTGGCTACCATTCGAAATCACCCGTTAACAAAGAGAAGATACATGTGGAAACTGGAGTATTAATTTCCTATTCTTAAAAAAATGGCAAATTGGAGGATGAGATGATTAAATTTGATGAGGAAAAAGTTCGTAAAGATCAAGAGAACGGTTTAAAACTGATTCCCGAAACGGAGAAAATAGTAGATGAAATTTGCGAGAGAGGCTATTCTTCCATTATTTTCATGGGAATAGGAGGAACCTATCTTTATGCAAGCCAAATGGGACATATTTTTAAGCAGTTGTCATCGAAGCTTCCCCTTCATATAGAGAACGCAACGGATTATCTATATGAAGGAAATTGCCATATTGATAAGGACTCCGTCGTTGCCATTGCCTCTGTTTCGGGAGAAACAAAAGAGCTGATTCAGGCTGTGGATAAGCTCCATGAAACGGGAGCGAAAGTCATCGGCTATGTAGAAAAAGAGGGTTCCTCTCTATATAAGAGTGTGGACTATCTGGTGCATACCGACGGTGCGGAGTATTATTTCTGGTATACGGTCCTTCTTCGTTTTATGAAGAATGCGGGAGAGTTCCAAGACTATGACGGATTTTTCCAAAGCTTAAAGAATATGCCAAGTACCATTGTAGAGGTACAGAAGCAGGTAGACGAACAATGTAGAGAATATGCGGAAAAATACGGAGATGAGGAGCTGACTTATCTGGTTGGATCAGGCAATTTAGAGGATTGGGCAGAGTGCTACGGCATGTGTATTATGGAAGAAATGCAGTGGATGAGAACAAGGCCTATTCCGGCAAAACATTTTTTCCATGGTACCTTGGAAGTGATAGAGAGAGAAACGCCTCTCATTCTTATCAAGGGTGAAGATTCTACAAGGCCTACTATGGATAGAGTGGAAAACTTTGTTCACAGGGTGAGCAATCAAGTCAATGTTTTTGATACAAAAGAGCTGTCACTGTCCGGTATTCCGGAGAAATTTAGAGGAATCCTGTCCCCGATGTTTGCCAGAGCTATGTTCCAGAGACTGAATGTTCACCTGGAAAACCATAGGAAGCACCCGCTGGAGATAAGAAGATATTACAATTGCTTATCTTATTAATCAGAAAGATACAAATTCCTTTTTGTTATGATAAAATCGAAGAAAACGAAAAGGGGAAAAGTAATAGAAATGAAAGAACATACCGGTCCGCTTTATTTACAAATCTCGGAAGATATAAAAAGAAAAATCCATAATGGAGAATATCAAGTCAATACAAAGATTCCTACAGAGGCTGAACTGGAAAAAATCTACGGAGCAAGTCGTATTACCATTAGAAAAGCGCTGGAGCTGTTGGTAGAGGATGAGATTCTAAGCAGAAAGCCAAAGATCGGAACTTATGTAACCGCAAAGAAAATTACGAGGAGCTTGAATCAATCCATGAGCTTTTCCAAAACCTGCGAAAGAAATGGACATGTAGTTTCTACAGTCCTTTTAAGTGCAGAATTAAGAGAGGCAAAAGAGCGTGATATACAAAGCCTGGAACTGGAGGGAGAAACACATATTTTAGTGATTCGCAGATTGCGCTTTTGCGACGGAGTTCCGGTCATTGTTGAAGAGAATCGATTTGCAAAAAAATATGCCTTTTTGCTGGCAGAGGATTTAAGTACTTCCCTCTACGCTATTTTGGAAAAACACGGAGTATATCCCGAAATGAGCAGGAAAACCATCGGGGTGTGCTACGGAACGAAAGAGGAAGCCGCTTGTCTTGGAGTTTCGGAAGGGTCCGCGCTGCTTTTGACCAGAGATGTGGCTTACGGAAGAGACAATAAGCCTATTTATAGGGGAAAAGAAGTAGTCAATGCCGAGAAGTTTGAATATACTATTTTGCAAAGAAATCACGAGTGATTTTATGATTCGTAACGAGTATCATGTAGGAGAATACTGCATCTCGTTTTAAATACTTATCATCCGATTCTGGTACACGGTATAAGGTATTGGAGGTGAAGATGTCATTAAAAGTATTGGGAATAGGAGACAATGTCTGCGATAAGTATTTGCATACAGCTGTCATTTATCCCGGGGGAAATGCACTGAATATTGCGGTTTTTGCGAGGGAATTAGGACAGGAAAGTGCCTATCTCGGAACCTTTGGGGATGACGAAGTCGGCTTTCATGTGCACGATACGGCTCTTTCCATGGGGATTGACTTGAGCCACTGCAGATACTGCATCGGTGAAAACGGTTGTGCAAGAGTGCACCTTATTAACGGAGACAGAGTCTTTTTGCCGGGAAATCAGGGGGGGATAGCAAAACAATTTCCTCCGATACTGTCCAAACTGGATCTGGCTTATTGTGAGGGCTTTGATTTGCTCCATACCAGTGTTTACAGCTATATGGAGGAAGAACTCCCGAAGCTGGCTGCGGTGAAGGGCTATCTTTCCATGGATTTCTCCGATCATTTCGAAGAAGACTATTTTAGAAAGACTTGTCCCTATCTGGATGTAGCGAGCATTTCCTGTGGCGACATGGGACGGGAAGAAGTCCTGCAGTGGATAGAAAAGATAGCAGAGTTCGGATGCAAACATATTGTTATCGCTACGAGAGGAGCAAAAGGGGCAGTGGTGTCGGTGGACGGAAAACTCTACGAGCAAAGCCCCTGCCTTATTAAAGCGAAGGACACGATGGGCGCGGGAGACTCCTTTATCACAGCGTTTCTTGTTTCTTATCTGGAAGGGATGAAGGGAGATTGCAGCGATTTTCCGGATTCCGGAAGTGGCGTGGGAATTACCAAAGAAGAAGAATATAAAAGTATGGTGATTCAATCCGCCTTATATAGAGCGGCAAAATTCTCAGCGGAACAGTGCTTGAGAGACGGATCTTTCGGATATGGGAAGACGGTGAAGCTTACGGAAGAAGACCTTCAGCTCATCAAGAAATAGATAAAATTATAGCGGACCGGAGAACCGGAAGGCTTTAGTTCATCATGAGTGCCGTGCAGAAGGAGCACGACTCTTGTTTTAGTACACATTTCAGAAGGAGGAATGTATGAAAAAAGCGTTGAAATCTTTGCTTTTACTGGGACTGTTGGGGGCGGCGTTGCTCTTGAATTCCTGCGGTAAGGCAGAGGAGAAGAAAGCGGAAAGTAATGTGCAAAATGAAGAAAAAAAGGCGGAGGGTGCCGGTAACACAGGGGTGAAGACCATTCGTTTCTTCCATCGTTTTCCGGATGAGCCGTATAACAGCTTTATAGAAGAAAAACTGAAGGAGTACGAAGCAGCTCACCCGGATATTCACTTTGAGATTACCAGTGCGCAAAACCAGGAATACAAAGAAAAACTGAAAATTGTTGTAGGAGGAGATGATACGCCGGATATCTTCTTTAGCTGGGCCGGAGATTTCACGGAGAGATTTATCAGAGAAGATTTAATTTTGGATTTAAAACCGTATATGGATGCCGATCCGACGTGGAAAGACAATCTGATTGATTCTCAGATGAAGATTTATACGAATAAAGACGGTATGGTTTATGGCGTACCGTTCAGATTGGATGCTAAAGTATTTTTCTACAACATGGACATTTTGAAGGAAAATAATATTGAAGTGCCTAAGGACTGGGATTCCTTCCTTGCTTCCTGCGAGAAGCTTAAGCAGGCGGGCATTACGCCGATTGCTTTCGGTAATCAGCAGAACTGGGCATCGGCTCACTATGTGGGAACTTTAAACCAGATATTTGTTCCCGATGATGTTCGTGCAGTGGATTATAACCCGGAAACAGGAGATTTCTCGGATGAGAGATATGTGAAGGCACTGGATTATTTCCAAAAACTTTTCCCCTATATGACTGCTTCTCCCAATGCGGTAGTACCGGATATGGCAAAAATGAATTTGCAATGGGACAAGCTGCGTATTATTATGCCGAGCTGATTGAGATTCCTTATATTACAGCTGAGGATCCCAACTTAAATTATGGTATGTTCACATTCCCGGAAGTAAAGGGAGCGGAGGGCGACCAGAAGATTCTTACCGGTGCACCGGAGGGATTTGTTATTTCTAAAAAGACTGCTTATCCTGATGAATGCGTAGAATTTTTAAAGTGGTTCCTTGGACCGGAAGTGGGAAAAGAACAGTGCCAGAAGATTGGTTGGTTTAATGCCGCAAAGAACACAACAGACGGATTAACGGATCAAAAGCTTCTTGATGCATACAAGATTATTATGGATGCTAAGGAAATGGCTCCATGGTTGGATACAGTACTGTATTCTACCGTGACGGATGAGTATCTTACCGCAACCTCTGATTTTATCAACGGAGATATTACGGCAGAAGAAGCAATGAAGCGGATTCATGACAAAGCCGTGGAAGCGCAATCTTTGATAAAAAAATAGAAAAGCAAGCAGTTTTATAGGATAAAACAACGCTTGGCTGAGTTGTTGAAAAGTGTATTTGCAAAGCTTATTTAGAACAGAGCAGGGCCTACAAAATCTGTAGGCCTGTTTTTGGAAAAGGAGAAGCCATGCATAAAAATAAAATAACGCCATATTTATATATGTTACCGGGACTTGCAATTCTCCTTTTTTTTGTATACATCCCGGTAATCATGAATATAGGCTATAGTTTTTTCAGTCTTTCTTCTTATTCGACCGATCAGCATTTTGTGGGGCTGGAGAATTATAGGAGGCTGTTTCAAAGTAACGTTTTTCCGATTATGCTGAAAAACAACATCCTGTACGCCGTTATATCCCTGATTGTGCAGGTTGGCTTTGGAACGTTGATAGCTCTATTTTTGGAGAGTAAATTGATTCGTCCCAAGTTCGGGAATTTTTGCAGAAATCTGTATTATCTTCCTGCTTTAATTTCCCTAACTGCTGTGGGACTAATGTTCACTTTTATCTATGAACCCAGTGTGGGATTTTTGAATGCCGTGCTTCGGATTTTCCATTCCAACGGTTTTGCATGGTTGGGCGATTCTAAGCTGGCTATCTATTGTATCATTGCCATGAGTCAGTGGCAGTTCACCGGCTACATCACGCTTCTTATGGTGGTAGCCTTCCAAAATGTTCCGCAGGAATTTATGGAATCGGCAGCAATAGACGGTGCGGGGCTTTTTAAAAGAACCTTATACATTTTGATTCCGCAGGCTAAAGAGCAACTTCTGGTATGCACCATCATTACGATTATCGGTGCATTCAAACTGTATACGGAAGTCTATGCTACTACAGCCGGAGGTCCCGGAAACAGTACGCAAGTTTTAGGACTATTCTTGTATCAACAGGCATTCCTGCATGATGAGTTGGGAATGGCCGCGGCTACAGGTGTATTTATCTTTGTGGTCACGATTGTTCTTTCCGTTTTGCAAATCAAGATCACAAGGTCGGGAAAGGACTAGAAAAATGATGAAACGAACTCTCAAAAGTTTAGCGGTCTATATTTTTCTGATGATATTGGTAATCGTGATACTTTCCCCCTTGGCGTGGATTATCTTGAATTCGCTAAAAACAAACAGGGAAATGTTTGCCGATTCCTTAGCTCTGCCCGTCAGCTGGCAGTTTCAAAACTATGTTAAGGCATGGAATTTAGGCTTGTATCGCTATTTTGGAAACTCTTTAATTGTCAGCAGCATTTCTTTGGTAGGCATTTTGACTTGTTCCTCTCTTTTAGCCTATGGTTTAACGCGCTTTCAGGCAAAGGGAAGCCATGTGATTTTTCTCTTGGTTTTAGGCGGAATGACTTTATCGGAGCAGCTTGCCTTGGTTCCGCTGTTTAAGATTCTTAAGGCGATTAAGTTCTATGACAGTTATTTGGCGGTAATCTTTCCTTACATTGCATTTCGTATTCCTTTTACGGTTTTTCTGATGCGATCCTATTTCCTGAGTATTCCGAAGGAACTGGAAGAGGCTGCGATTGTGGATGGCTATAACAGCTTTCAGATTTTTACGAAATTATTTTACCGATCAGTAAGCCGGTTATGGCCTCTGCGGGAATTGTAAATTTGAACTTTGTCTGGAATGAATTCTTGTTCGCAAATGTATTTCTGAACAATAAAAAAATACAGACCATTCCAATAGGCTTGATGACCTTCAAGGGAGATCTTAAAGTTGATTATACGACGACACTGGCCGGATTAATCATCTCCTCTTTGCCTCTGATTATTTTGTTCCTGTGCTTTTCCAAGCATTTTGTACGAGGCTTGACTACAGGAGCGGTGAAGGGATAGAGAGAAACGACCATGAAGCAGTAGAAGATGTTTCATGGTCGTTTTTTGTTCTTAATAAGTAATGTAGACGAAACCTATGACATTCGGTTTTGAACGAGCGTCAATCACGAAACGGGAACGACTTGTTTACCAAAATTGAATAGTCGAATAGATATATTCACATAAAGAATTAATATTTATTGACTTGGTATAAAAAATATTTGAATAAAATAGATATAGATTAATTAACTTTAATACATTTAATTGTGAATATTGAATAAAACGCCTTAGCGCTGTATAATCATGAAAATATAAAGAACGGAGAGAGTTCTATGAACAGTTCAATTGTTTCCCTTAAAAATGTAGAAAAATGGTTTGGTGAAAATCATGTTGTGAAAAACATGAATTTGGAGATTCAAGAAGGGGAGTTTTTAACTCTATTGGGGCCTTCAGGATGTGGGAAAACCACAACCTTGAGAATGATTGCGGGCTTTGAAGATGCTTCATCCGGTACGATAGAAGTGCAAGGAGTCAGGGTGGAGGAGATGGAGCCCTTTCAAAGAGACGTGAATACCGTCTTCCAGAATTATTCGTTATTTCCGCACATGACAGTCTTTGAAAATGTAGCTTACGGACCTTCCATCAAGAAAATCCCGAAAGAGCAGATCAAAATCCGTCTCGGAAATGCTGGAGCTGGTCCAAATGAGCGGGTATGAAAGCAGAAAACCGGATGAGTTGTCCGGCGGTCAGAAGCAGAGAGTGGCAATTGCCAGAGCGCTCATTAATCAACCTCGAGTCTTGTTATTGGATGAGCCTTTAGGAGCTTTGGATATGAAGCTTCGAAGACAGATGCAGATAGAGCTGAAAAGACTGCAAAAAAAGCTGGGCATCACCTTTGTTTATGTGACGCATGACCAGGAAGAAGCCATGACAATGAGCGACAGAATTGCCGTTATGTCGGATGGATTGATTCTGCAAATCGATAATCCTGTGGAAATTTATGAAAAGCCAAAGAGTAGATTTGTAGCGGATTTTATCGGAGAATCCAATATTTTCAAAGGAAAAATAAAAACGATGGAAGATGGAATTCTCCATGCAGAATGCAAGCAGGGAGATTGTTTGCTTCATGGAGAGGGGTTTGCAAAGGAGGAAGAAATATACATATCCGTAAGACCGGAGTATTTAATGCTTTCTAAAGAAAAACAGGAAGGTTTCAGCCTAAAAGCAAAAATCATAGACTATGTTTTCATGGGAACCCTGGTTAAAGCCATTTTGCTTACGGAGGATGGAAAAGAAATTAAGTATTCCCGTTTTGAAAAGAATCAGTCCTTGGATATCGGTGACGAGGTTTATTTATATTGGGATTATGATAAAGGTGTGGCGATCAAAAAGACTTCTTTTGATGAAGAGAATAACTAATGAGGAGAATCGGCAATGGCTAAAAGAAAAAAACAAAATAAATTGCCTTTTTTAGCGCAGGCGGGGCCGGTATCGGTTTGGATGATTTTATTTGTCACTATTCCTTTGTTGTTCATCATTTTTGTTTCCTTTATGAAAAGAGGTACTTACGGGGGAATCGAATATGTCCCATCTACAGAAAGTTATAGTTCATTAAGGGATCCCGTTTATTGGAGCGTTATCATGAAGAGCTTTAAAGTGGCGACCATGACAACTTTTTCTATGTTTGGTATTTGGCTATCCCTTTGCCTACTACATTGCCAGGAAGCCCGCCGAAATTGCTTCAAGGCTGATTATGCTGCTGATGATTCCATTTTGGACAAACGGTATGATGAGGCTGAATGCCTGGATGTTGTTCTTCCAAACGAATGGTCCGGTAAATCATGTCCTGGTCCATGTTTTAAAAACTGATAGATAGGCCCATTGTATTTTTTTGTATACGGATTGGCTGGTGAATATAGGACTTTTTACGGGAATGTTACCGTTCGCTGTTCTTCCCATGTATTCTTCCATTGAGAAGTTACAAAAAAATTTATTGGAGGCTTCTTCCGACTTGGGCGCAAATGCACGAACCACTTTTTTTAAGAGTGACCCTGCCTTTGACCTTGCCCGGCATTATTTCCGCCATTATCTTAACCTTTATTCCCGCCTTGGGAATTTATACCACTACGGATATGTTGGGAGGCGGAAAGGTTATTTACATAGGAAATGTGATTAAAAAAATCAGTTCGGTTCTATTCGAAATTGGCCATTGGGAGCAGCTCTCAGCGTTTTACTGCTACTCATTACCGCCTTATTAATCTTCATTTATTCTCGTTTTGCAAAAAGTAGAAGACATGGAGGTTGTATAGAATGAAAAGAAAAGAGAGAAATGAGAAGCGTAATGCAATACTGGGTACGCTATACGCTACTCTGATTTATATTATCTTTTATATTCCCTGTCATTGTAATGATTACGTTCTCTTTTAATAACGCGAAACGTAATTTTGCCTGGGAGGGTTTTTACCACTTCTTGGTATACAAAGCTGTTTTCCTTTGAAAATACAACTTTGTGGGATGCACTGTTCTATTCTCTGATGATTGCTATTTTGGCTACCCTTATTAGTGTAATCATTGGAGTGCTTGGTGCTATCGGACTTTCCAAGTTTGAATTTAAAGCAAAAAAATTCATTAACGGTATGATTTTTGTCCCGATTATTGTGCCTGAAATCGTGCTTGCAGTAGCCATGCTGATTATTTTCATTACCCTGCACATTAAACTTGGGATGGTCACTATTTTAATTGGACACTGTACATTTTGTATTCCCTATACGGTGGTCACCATAAAAGGGCGTATTTCGGGGGATAATGAAACCTTACAGGAAGCGTCCATGGATTTGGGAGCGAATAGAATCCAGACTTTTTTTCGAGTTACGATTCCAAGCATTATGCCGGGAATCATCTCGGCGGCATTCTTAAGTTTTACCTTATCGATTGATGATGTTGTGATGTCCAATATGTTAGCCGGGGCAAGTCAGTCCACTTTGCCGGTTTTGATTCTTTCTTTAAACCGAACCGGTTTATCCGGCGATGTGAATGCCTTAACAACAATCATGATTGCTTTAATGGTTGTCGGAATTTTAATCAATGAATTAATTCAAAAGTTAAAAGCAAATAAAGGGAGAAGATTTTCCTAAGCAAGTTCTTGTCGCATGTGCGATAAACATAAATCAATTTAGGAGGGAAAGGATATGAAAGCAATCGTTAAATGGGGATTGGTTATCGTAATGGCCTTGGGGCTGATTGCGTGTAGCAAATCCGGTGAAAAAGCATCGTCAAAAACCGACGCTACGAACGGAGGGGCGAGTGGTACTGAGAATGGAGCCGCAACGGATTTAAACATCATGATGTGGGGAGATTATATCTCGGAGAATCTGATCTCGGAATTTGAAAAGGCAAACAATGTGAAGATTAATTTCACCTATATGTCTGATAATGCCGATGCTGTTAACAAGCTTACCGCAGGCGGCGGAAATGAGTTTGATTTAATTCTTACCTGCGATGCCTATATGGAAGCCTTAATTAAGGGAGGCTATGTGGAAAAGCTGGACTTGAGTAAACTTCCTAATTCCAAGAATTTGAATACGACCTACTGGCATGCCGGAATTAAGGACTATTGTATTCCTTATCTAATGAATTATGTATATGTGGTATATGATACAAAAAGATGTCCTATAGAAATTACCTGCTATAACGATTTGGTTAAGCCGGAAATGAAGGGACAGCTTGGTTCCATTGACGGAGCTCGTAATTTGTTCCCGATTGCTTTAGTGGCTTTAGGGTATGACCCCAATTCAAGAGATGAAAAAGAAATTGCCGAAGCATATGAGTGGCTGAAGAAATTCAATGAAAATACGGTAGCTTATGGCAATACGCAGGAAAATATTATTTCCGGTATGATCAGTGCCATGTTGACTTATGACGGAAATGCGGCTTGGGCAATGGAACAATTGGCAAAAAAGGGTGAAAATACTTTAAAGATTGCAGACTTCAAAAAAGACCCCGTTCAACTCGGAATGGATTTGTATGTCATTCCTACCGGCGCTAAACATCAGGATATGGCGTATAAATTCTTGGATTATATCTTGGATGCGGATGTCATGGCTAAAAATTTAGATGAGTTTCCCTATTCCTGCCCGAATGATGCGGCAATTGAAAAGGCGTCCGAAACCTATCGTAACGGTCCTGCATTTGATTTTGATTATAAAGATCGCATCTTCTTCCAGGAGGATGTAGGGGAAGCCATTAAGATATATGACTCTTACTTCCAAAAACTGAAAGCCGGACAATAAAAGAGGATGGATTATGTATAAATTTAATGAAGAAGAAGTACTGCAAAGCTATAATAATGGGATTCAATTAAGACCTGAAATCGAAGAGAAGCTGGATGCTTTATGGAAAAAGGGAATTTCCAACATCTGCTTTATGGGAATCGGAGGGACTTATGCCAGTAGCCTTCAGGCCTATGTCCACATGAAAGAAAAATCGGCTTTGGAAGTTTTTGTGGAAAATGCGGCAGAATACTTGGCTACCGGAAATAAAAGAATCAATGAAAAACGTTGGTTATTATTTCATCGGTTACCGGTACCACTTCCGAGATGATTGATGCCGTGAATAAAGTACATGAAGTGAAGGCCACTGTATTGGGCTTTATTGATACAAAAGATACACCGCTTTATAAGATGGTCGATATTTGTTTTTGCTCCCCTAAAAATGAACAGTTGAAATTCTTTATGGTAGCGGACAGACTGATGTTCCATGAGGGGGTATTTGAGGAATATCAGGATTATTACAGTCAAGTCGATGCCCATTTTGCAAGGGTTATGGTAGAAGCTGAAAAAGCACATGACCGATTTGCTTATGAATATGTAAAACGTCATATCCATGACAAAATGCATTACTTTTTAGGAGCGGGAGCAATGTATGGTGCTACATATTCTTATGCCATGTGTTATTGGGAAGAAATGCACTGGATGCGTACAAAATCGATTCACGCTGCGGAATTTTTCCATGGAATGCTGGAAATCATTGATGAAGAAACACCGGTAACGGTCTTTGTAACGGAAGATTTGCAAAGAGAAATTGCGCTGAGGGCGGTAAGATTTTTAGATAAAATCAATAAGAATCATGAAGTGATTGATTCGAAAAACATTCCTGCCGAAGGCTTTTCCGAGAAATACAGAGGCTATCTTTCCCACCATTTAATTCATGCGGTTACCAATAGAATTGATGCCGCCTTGGAGGAAATCAGCGGACACGATATGGATCTCCGCAGGTACTATCGTAAAGTGGAATATTAAATAGGCAAATTTCGGGTATTAAGACTGAGGTGATGAGTGAAATTGCGAACCCTACCATTCCCCCTCTATAAATTCTTTGGTTTCCGGTCGTTTAGGATGAGCAAAAAACGCTTCCTTTTCGCCCCTTTCCCAAAGCTCTCCCTCGTGGAAGAAGAGAATTTGGTCGCCGATACGCTTTGCTTCCGAGAGGTTGTGGGTCACGATAATCATGCTGTATCTTTCTTTGAGATTCTGCAGGAGCTCTCCGGAAATTTCCTCCCAAAGGCCTACGTCTTTAAGCTTTTGCAGGATTAATTCCTTCTGCTCGTCTTTGTTTCTGATACCGTAATACTCTAAGGCATAAGTCATATTTTTATAAATGGAAAAAGGAAAAGGACTGGGGTTTTGAAAGACCATGGCAATCTGCTCCAGTCGCTTTTCTTTTTGCTTTGTCAGATTTTCTCCGGAATCCGGAAATGCAGATTTCGGAGTATTTGTCTTTTACCATAGGAAAGGCTCAGGTTTTTCACTTCCAAAATGGGATTTGTAGATAAAATGGGATTTGTAGGTTCAGTAGACATTTTATTCTCCTAAAATAGTTTATTTATCTTTCGGATATTTCTTATTCCATTCGATTTTACGATTGGTAACGTCCGGAAGAGTTCTCGTTGAATTTTTCGTTTTTATGGCAGCTGCTTTTATCGTTGCCATTTCCTGTGGCAGTAAGCGGTCAGAAGGCTGGCTATTCCGTTTCCAATGAGCAGAAGGAAGAGCATCACCAAAGCGGTTCCGTAGGCTCTGGATAAGGAAGAACCACCTTGCACGAGCAGCAGGTAAAGATGCAGGGGAAGCGCCATGGCCGGGGATAGTAGGGAGGAAGGACTTTTCGCAAAGGCGACTCCTCCGGTAAATAAAATCGGCGGTGTGGCACCGAGAGCAAAGCAAAAGGCCAGAAGCATGGTGGAAAGAAGCTCCGGCAAAGTATAAGGAAGCACAAGCTTTCTCAAAGTATAGCCCTTGGAGTAGCCCAGACTTTCGGAAGACTGGAGGTAGCTTTTCGGCACTTCTTCGAATATCTTTTCCATACGGATTTCCATGAAGGGGAAAATCATAATCGCCAGAGCGATGGCGCCGGAGAGTACCGAGCGTCCCAGCTTCAGTTGGTATACAAATAAGCTGTAGGAGAAGAGTCCCAACACAATGGAAGGAACGCCGGAGAGCAGGTGAATGAAGAAGTGCAGGCTCTCTTTTTTTCTGCCTTCCTTCGCATAAAAGACCATGAAAAGGGCGGTAAAAAGGCTTGGCAGTCCCGAAAGCACCAAAGCCGTAAGGGAAAAGGCCAAAGAACCGATGATAGCGGGGAAGATACCGCCCTCTTCCCGGTAGCAAGGAGATGTGGCGTCGCTTCTTCCCTATTTTCCACGGAATACACAGAAAGAGACTTCGCAGTGATCGGATTAGGACTACCTGCTCGAGAAGTAAATTTCGCAATGATCGGATCAGGACTACCTGCTCGAGATGTAAATTTCGAAGTTCGCGGTCTTTCTCCCATTTTCACCAGCAAATGAATCAGCGCGACCAGCAGTAAAGCACCAGCCTCGAGGCATAGAGGGCGTGGTAGTGGAGAGAATGATACTCCGCACTACCCATTACCAGCGCAATGAGTGAAGCAATGGTTTCGCCTTTGGAAAGCAGGACAGCGGCCAGTAAGACGCAGGAGCCTGTACTCACACCCATTTTCAAAAAGAGAGGCTTTCCTACCATTAAACCGATAAAGCCGTAAACCACGGAAGGGATGCCGGAAAGTGAGTCCAAAAGGGGATAGAGGATGCGTCTTCCCTTCTCTCAAAAATTAAAAACAAAAAAGATGCCGCAACCCGGAGACAAAAGGGTGGAGAACAAGAGAAAAAAAGCGTAAACGAAAAAAAGAAAGAAAGAGTTCTCCAGCTTATCCGCATTGGGGTTCTTGCTGCTGACCGACACGGTTAAAGCATCCTTTGCCACTTCAAAGCTCTTATAGTCCTTGCCAAGGCTCTCTTTTTCCTTATCTTTAATGTCTCTCGCCAGCATACCGAAGTCAGCGGTGCCGTCGACAGCAGCCTTTACCCCTACGCCGGATCCGCCCGGAGCGACATAGATGGAGATGTTTTCCTTCGGGAAAGAAGCATCTACCTTGTCACTTGCCGCCGCAGTGGTGGAAGCCGTGCTTCCCTTTGCACCACAGGCTACCAGAGAAGAAGCCAGAAGAAGGCCGCCGAGTAATAAAGATAGTTATTTTTTCATCATTTTCCTCCCATGGAATTGCATAAATGCATCTTCTGAATCAGAGGTTTTCACGCTTTTCGTATCAAAGAAGACATCGTAGAAACAGTCCTATTATGGGGAAGATTAAGAAACGGATCAAGATGGAAAAAGCAGGACTGGGAATAAGAGCAGGATTGACTGGAAATAAGGTGTGTGCGGAATGCAAGTATTGGAATAATGGAAAAACATTCGGCAATATGGTACCATAGGGCTATCTTTAACGAGGGAGGAACTCGCATGTCTAAGGTAAAAAAAGACACGATCGAAGCAAAGGGTTTTACTATTCAAATTTATACTGAAGACTTTAAAAATGACTATATCAGTCTAACGGATATTGCAAGATATAAAAACGCGCATGAACCTAAAGATGTTGTTAAAAACTGGTTAAGAGTAAGAGATACAATTGAATTTCTTGGACTCTGGGAGACTATTCATAATCCGAGTTTTAAAGGGGTCGAATTCGACTCCTTTAGAAAGGAAGCAGGAACAAATGCATTTACATTATCGCCTCAGAGATGGATTGAAAATACAAATGCAATCGGTATTGTTTCTAAATCCGGGAGATGTGGGGGAACGTTCGCTCATCCTGATATAGCGATGGAGTTCGCTTCATGGATTTCAGCAGAGTTTAAGCTCTATCTAATCCAAGATTACAAAAGACTTAAGTCAGATGAAAATTCAAAATTATCATTAGGTTGGAATCTTAATCGAGAAATTTCTAAGATTAACTATAAAATTCATACAGATGCAATCAAAGAATATCTCTTAAAGGATCTTACCAACGAGCAGTTATCTTATCAATACGCAAGTGAAGCGGATATGCTCAATGTTGCCTTATTTAACAAAAGAGCAAAACAGTGGCGTGAAGAAAATCCGAACCTAAAAGGGAATATGAGAGACTATGCGAGTTTAAATGAATTATTGGTTCTTGCCAATATGGAAAGCTACAATGCAATTCTTATCGGAAAAGGCATGGATCAAAAAGAAAGAATGATAGAACTGAGAAAGCTTGCAAGAACCCAGCTGCTGTCAATTGAAAAGTTGAACAATACTGGAATTAAGAGTTTAGAGGATAAGTCAAAGCAATAGATTAGATATCTATAAAAATTCCGGTAGATCCATGGTTATACTTTTAGAACAATGAGAAGATACAATCCCCTCCTCCCATTTCATATTCATTTTATAAATACCCTGTATTCTGTTTAGAGAAACGCTATATTGGAAAAGGAATTTTTTCTTTTTTCGAGAGAGATAGCTTAAGAATTATAGCATATAATGATACAGTACTTTGGGGAGGATTATTCATGAGAAAACATCAATTAATGGGAATCTTAATGGGGATATGTCTGGCTATTGCTTTTTGTTTGGGGCTTGGCTTTGCCGGAAGGAAAAATAAGGGCGTTGCAGAGCAGACTTCGACAGAAACGAAGTCGGCAGAGGAAAAAGCTACAGGAGAGCAAGGACTTGTGGTCAGTCCTGATGACGCGGGAGTATCGGTAAATAAGGACAGTAATGGAGACAGCTTTAAACCGGCAGACTATACGCTTCCTGTAAAAGATGAGTATGTCTATGAATATTTGGGCTTAAAATTCAAGCTTTCCGAGAAGATTAGGGAAGCTATGAAGCAGAAAGACATCGTGATGTTGGATGATCAAAGCCCCATAGAGCAGGAGCTTACGTACGGATTGTTGAGCTTTAGCAAACTTACAGAAGAGCAGAAAAATGCGGAAGTCGGTAAGATGGGAGACGGCTACGAAAAATGGCAGGAGAGTCTGGAAAGAATCGGTACCATCGGGATGTTTGAAAAGAGCCTTCCCGAGGAAGAAATCGGGAAGATTACAAAATGCGACAGTCATACGAAGCTGGGAGAGTCCAAAGACGGAAAATACAGCTATTATCTCAGTGTGAAGAGTGATGCCGATGCGGAAGCCGTAGAAGAATTCAAAAAAACAGAAGTGAAAGTAATAGAGATGAAGGCTCGTCCGGACAATGGTTTTGTTTTGTCCGAAAAGTCCGATTTGGAAGGGGATATGGCTTTTTCCGCCGATTCCCAAAACGCAGTTACGGACTTAAGTAATCTGCAGACCAAGGATATTGACGGAAAAGAGTTTAGCAGTAAAGATTTTGCCGACTACGACCTTACCATGGTGAATGTTTTTGCCACCTGGTGCAGTCCTTGTGTGCAGGAAATTCCGGACCTTGCGGAGATTCAGAAGGAAATGAAGGACAAGGGGGTCAATATCGTTGGGGTAGTAACGGATACGGTGGATCAGACCGGAGAAAACCGGGAGGCTTTGGAGAAAGCGAAGCTGATTCGGGAAAGGAGCAAGGCGGAGTATCCCTTCCTGATTCCGGATCAGAGTAATTTTAACGGCAGACTTAGCGGGATTCAGGCCTTTCCGGAGACCTTCTTTGTGGATAAGAAGGGGCAGATTGTGGGCGAGACCTATTCCGGTTCTCGCAATAAGAAGGCTTGGATGGAAATCATCGAGAAGGAGCTGGCTAAAGTGAAGTAGACTGGCTAAAGTAAAGCGGACGGACTAAAGTAAAGTAGACGTACTAAAGTAAAGCAGACTGACTAAAGTAAAGCGGTAAAGAGGGAATATGAAACAGAAAATTTTAAAGTCCCGGTTGACTTCCCTGGTTCTCCTATGTATGGGTATCGTCATGATGTACATAGGAGTCCATCGGGGAGAAGTACTGGTAGTTTTAAATAAAGCAATCAAAGTTTGCATGGAGTGTATTGGCATTGGATAAGTTAAAAGAACTCATAAACGGAAAATCAAAAAAAGATAAATATAAAGCAAGAAACAATGTAAGGCATGTTTTCCAATCCTTTTGGTTTTTGCTTACGAATTCCTTCTTTGAGGGATTTAAGACCGGAAAAATCTACGGAGGAAAATGGAAACAACTTTGTGTGCCCGGCATGAATTGCTATTCCTGTCCGGGAGCAAAGGGTTCCTGTCCTATTGGAGCTTTACAGGCGGTCATAGGAAGCCCGAAATTTAAGTTTAGCTACTATATTGTAGGCTTTCTCTTTTTTGTGGGAGCACTGATTGGAAGAGGTGTCTGCGGTTATCTCTGTCCTTTCGGGCTGGTGCAGGATTTATTACATAAGATTCCTTTTGTGAAAAAGATAGAAACCTTTAAGGGAGACAAGGCTTTACGAAAAGCAAAGTATCTTATCTTGCTTGTTTTCGTGATTCTCCTCCCTCTCTCTTTTTAGTGGATATCATAGGACAGGGAGCCCCCTATTTTTGTAAATTGATTTGTCCCGTGGGTATGATGGAGGGCGGTATTCCTTTGGTGTTGATGAATAAAAGCATGAGAGGAGCCATTGGCTTTTTATATGCCTGGAAAGGCTTGATTTTGATCCTGACTATCCTTCTATCCATCGTGATTTATAGACCGTTTTGCAAATATATCTGTCCGCTTGGGGCGATTTATTCCCTTTTTAATTCCGTTTCCCTCTTCCGATATACCTTGGATCATCAGAAGTGTATTCACTGCGGAAGATGTAAGGCGGTTTGCGAAATGCAATGTGATCCGGTGAAAAATTGTAATGATTTGGAGTGTATCCGCTGCGGAAAATGTAAATGCCTGTCCGGTGGATGCGATTGCCTGTGGGATAACGAAGCCGGATGTGTCGAAAGAAACGGTAAAAGCACAGGCCTAGAGAGGGCAGTAGGGTAAAGTCTTGCCTCAAGCTCTAAGAATATGGCACGAAAGAAGATGAAGGAGGTGGGAGGGACTATGAACATCCTTGTCGTGGAAGATGATCAAAGTATCCGAGAGGGCATCGCAGCATTCCTCTCGGAATTCGGCTACACTATGGTGGAAGCGAAAGACGGTCGGGAAGCTCTCTTGAAATTCAACAAAGAGATTCACCTTGTCATTTTGGATATTCAGATTCCCTTTGTAAACGGTCTTACGGTCTTAAAGGAGATTCGAAAGCAGAGTAAGCTCCCTGTCCTCATTCTCACCGCCTTTAGCGATGAAGAGTATAAGATTGATGCGTTTACGAATCTTGCGGACGGCTATATGGAAAAACCCTTTTCTCTCCCGCTTCTAAAGGCGAGAATCGACTCGCTGATAGAGAAGAATTACGGGCAGGAGGAGAAGTTTTTCTATAAAAATGTAGAGGTGGACTTTTCCGGTTACACTGCAAAGGTGGAGGGAAAGTCTGTAGAAATGAATGCGAAAGAAGTGGAGATATTAAAGTATCTTTTCGAAAATGAGGGTCAGGCCTTAACAAGAGAACAGATCTTAGACTATGTCTGGAAAGAAACGGAAGAAATTCCCTTTGACAGAGTGATTGATGTGTATATCAAAGAGTTACGAAAAAAACTCAAGCTGGACTGCATTTTCACCATAAGAAATGTGGGCTATAAGTTGGAGAGAGAATGAAAAATCTTAAGCTATTTCCGAAAATGTTCATACAGCTTTTTTCTGTTCT
>CAKAGX010000015.1 GCA_916438775.1 uncultured Oribacterium sp. | reverse complement strand
AATGCAGATTCCAACTTTCTTGTCTGCAAGGTCGCCGCTCATCGCTTCAACAGCTGCCTTGGTTCCTTCCATAGCCTTCTCGGTCTCTGATGCTGCAGCGGTTGTCTCAGCTGCCTTGGTTGTCTCAGTCTTTGCTGCACCTCCGCAAGCTGCTAATGTAGAAGCTGCCATAGCGGAAATAGTTAACATGCTTAAAATCTTTTTTTCATTTTTCCTCCTCATGAAAAACGAATTTTTAGAATTCTTAAGGGATTATAAACTGCTGTCTCTTAAAAAAATAGAGATTTCTTTTTGTAAATCTTGGAAATTCTTTTTCTAAAAATCTTTCCGGAGGATAAAAAAATTTCTATATCAGAGATCTTATTTTCGTGCTATTCGTGCTATTCTTCCTATCTCTATACGCTCTACATATCTGCTGCGAATTTAACTTCATCCCTCCTATTCTTCAGAGTTGACCCCGGCTATAATTTTTCTTCTTCCATTCCTTTTCTGTCTCTCTTCTCCAGATTCTTCGTTTCTGAAACGATATAAATCGGCCTGTCCTTTATTTCCTCAAAAAAGCAGGGAAATATACTCCCCTGATGATTCCCACCACAAAAAAAGAGAACGGCGAACATAAAGCAAAGAAGAACCACGATGGTCGCATAACCGGATGGAGCGCCTTTTCTGGTAAAGAGGGTGTACAAAAGCAGAAGAACCCCCAAGAACATACTGCAGGCGGAGGCAAAAATCCCAAGTCTTAGCGGAAGATTCGAAAAGGAGAGTAAAGTATTCTTTGAAAAAACCAAAAGCTTTCGTATGGAATAATGACTCTTCCCCCCCTGTCTTACTCCCGCTTCATATTCTATGGTTGTTTTACGAAAGCCCACGGACTGTACATATCCTCTTAGGTAGCGAACCTTCTCTCGATAATACTTCTTCAGTACCTCCTGTACTTCTGAAGAAATCCCGAAAAAATCGGAGGCATTTGCCTCAAAGTGCAGGGGAGACAAATGATTTAAAATCCAATAAAATGCCGCTGAACTGATGTTTTTGATAAGCCCCGCAGAGCTGTTTTTTGTCCGCACCATGGAGACGACCTGAAAGCCCTCCCGGTACTTTTTCAGCATGTCCGGAATCAATTCCGGAGAATGTTGCAGATCCGCATCCATAAAAATCAGAAAGTCTCCTCCGGCATAGTCCAAACCTGCCGTCATGGCAGCTTCGTGTCCAAAATTTCTGGAAAAATGAATTACACGAACCCAATCCGGATGCTCTGCCGCAATTTGGTCCAGTATAAGAGGACTTTTATCTACCGAACCGTCATCCACAAAAAGAAGCTCCAAATTATATTCTCCGCCGATTCTTTCATAAACCGAAGAGCAAGCCTCGAAAAATTTCTCCAGGCTTGCTTCCTCATTGTATACCGAAACGATAAGACTACATTTTTTCAATTCTTTTTCTCCATGTTCCGTTATATTTACTAAATCATTTCTTCATGACTTGGTACTCTTTTTTCTTCTTTGGGCAGAATTTCATACTTTCCGTAAAGCATACGGAGAATCGCATCATAGCCTTTGGGGATTGGTAGCTTGTATCCCTGAAAGTCCGCCTCAATTAGAGGCTCTTCCCACTCACTTTTAGAAGTGCAATACTGAAAATCCGGCTGATAATTGGAAAAATAATAACTACAGGGATTTCCGGGTGAATGATCCGCCTTCGCCCATTTCTCCTGTAAGGAAAAAAGAAAGGGCATAGGGATAAGGTAGCCAATCTTCGACAGAATGGAAACAAAAAGTCGCGAAACACCCTTATATTTTTTTAAATGGACAACACGTCTATGCCCCATAGAAAGTCCGAAGATCATCTGCTGTCGAAAACGATAAAATCGGGCAAATATAGGGCTCTTCGGCAGGGTATCCGCAATAAAGCAGTCCACCCAAAGATGATTCAATTTTCCTTCGTAAAAAGCATCTCCTTCCGTTTCCGCCTCTCTTCGTTTTGTACTGCAATCCACTACTCTTGGGACAAAGTCGTAAAAGGCTTTTCCGTTACGATATTCGTTTGGTAAAACCAGTCTATAAGGTTCCGGCAATTCTTCTTTCGCCACTTTCGCAAATTTCTCCCACTCCGCACGAAGAAAACAGAGATCCACATCATCATCCCATGGAATAAATCCCTTATGGCGCACTGCCCCGAGGAGCGTTCCCGAATCCAGACGATAACGGATATTGTGCTTTTTACATACTGCATCGATTGCCAAAAGAATCTGCAGTCCCTTTTCCTGTTTTTCTTGAAGATTCATTGCTCACCCTTGTATTCTTGAAGACGCATCACTCACTTTTGTACTCTTGAGGATTCATCGCTCACTTTTGTGTTCTTGAAGATGCATCACTCACTCTTCTATCGTATTAAAGAAGGCCTCGATTTGTTTAATGGAAAAAGCTCGCATATCCTCACCATTTGCCCATGCCCTATACCAGGAGACCGTCTCTTTCACTGCTTCTTTCACCGTGTATCGAGGCTCCCACTGAAAGGTTCTTCTTACTTTATTGGTATTGAGTTGCAAATAACCCGCTTCATGCGGAGCATCTTTCTCGGCCATGTTTTTCCAACGGGCTCTTCCGCCCCAAAATTCTACGAAGAGCTTTGCAAGCTCCCCTGTCGTAATGGCATCCTCCCGATCCGGTCCCACATTGTAGTAGCCGGCAAAATCCTTTCCTTTCTCTAAAGAAAAATCCTCAGGACAAAGACCTTTCACAAAGCCCGCCTGTCTTGCCGCAATTTCCAAGTACACTGCCAAGGGCTCCAGAACATGCTCATAAGGGCGAACAGAATAAGGATTTCTTATCCCAATCGGCTTTGCATCCATACTCGCCCTTACGCAATCCGGGATAATCCGGTCCTTTGCAAAATCTCCGCCACCAATCACATTTCCTGCTCTCGCAGTGGAAATACGCGGCAATATTGCTCCCTTCTTCCGCTTTCCGTCAGGCTCGGTAAAGAAAGATTTCTTATAGCTGTGTGTCAGAATCTCGGAGCAAGACTTGGAATTGGAGTACGGATCAAAGCCGTCCAGCTTTTCCTCCTCCGTAAAAGCATGGTTCTCCATATCATGGTTCTCATAGACCTTATCTGTCGTTACATTTAAAACGGATTGAACGGAAGGCGTAAAGCGCACGGCTTCCAAAAGATTTACCGTCCCCATGACATTGGTCTCATAGGTTTCTCTAGGATAAAGATAGGATTCCCGAACCAAAGGTTGCGCTGCAAGGTGAAAGACTATTTCCGGCTTGGCCCACTGTAAAATAGAACGAAGTTGCTCATAATTTCGTACATCTCCCGTAAAGGACTGAATCCTTTCTTCCTCTTCCGCCAAGGACTTATCTTTTTTACTGTCGTTTCCCTTTTTACGTTTGGAATCTTCCTCCGCAGAAGAAAAAGTCGTCAAGTTCGGATAGAGTATGGAAAAAAGTTCTCCTTCCTCCGCATCCAATGCATAGCCGTAAACCTTTGCTCCCAGAAGTTCTAAAAGAAGGCACAGCCAAGATCCTTTAAAGCCGGTATGTCCGGTAACAAAAACCCTCTTTCCGGCATAAAATTCCTTTAAGTCCTGAAAATTCATCCTTACCACCTCTTCCATGGTGCCTTTCCGCTAGCCCAAAGCTCCTCCAGAAGCTTCTTCTCTCTTTGTGTATCCATACACTGCCAAAAGCCCTCATGATAATAGCCCGAAAGCTTCCCTTCCGTAGCCAGCTTCTGCATAGGACTCTGCTCCAAAATCGTCTCATCTCCATCAAGATAGGAGAAAATCTCCGGCTCAAAAACCATGAAACCGCCATTGATAACGGCTCCGTCTTTTTCTTCCTTCTCCCGGAAAGAATGGATATTCCCCTCCGTGTCTACATCCAAAACACCCTTTTGTTGCGTAAGATTGACCATAGTAATCGTAGCAGGCTTTCCTTTTTTTCTTATGAAAATCAAGAAGAGCGTTCAAATCCACATCGGAAACGCCGTCTCCATAGGTCAACATGAAAGGCTCATCCTTCAAGTACTTTTCCACTCGCTTGATTCGTCCTCCGGTCATGGTGTGAAGTCCCGTATCCACCACCGTAACCTTCCAGTTCTCCGCCTCACTGTTATGCACCTCCATGGTATTTTTCTTCATGTCAAAGGTGATATCGGCGTTATGCAGGAAGTAATTTGCAAAATACTCTTTAATCACATACTGCTTATACCCTGCCAAAATAATAAATTCATTAAAGCCATACGAAGAATAGTACTTCATAATATGCCATAAAATCGGCATCTCTCCTACTTCGATCATAGGCTTCGGCTTAAGATGCGACTCTTCGGAAATCCTGGTTCCCAGTCCCCCCCGCTAAAATCAACACTTTCATGATTTTTCTCCTCTATCCTTGCAGTCAATTCCGTTTTTTTCTTTTACCTTGCTCTCTTTTTTGTTTTTACTTTTAGTTCTTCTCTTGTTTCCAGTCTCGGTTTTTTTGTCTCTTGTTTTTAGTCTGCTTCTTTTCCTTGAACCTTATCAGTATAACACAAAACCACGCCCAGCAATACGCCCGCAATCGACGGAAAAATCCAGGTGAGCCCTATGGAAAATAAGGGAATATGCTTTAGTGCGGAAAGAAGATTCTTACTAAAGGGTAAGCCCTGCAATGCGCCTCCATCCAAAAGGATTTTCAAGGCATCCAAAAGAGCGAAAGGAATCGTCAAATATATACAAGCTTGAAATACTTTTCTCTGATAGCCGAAAAAACGTCCAAAAAGGCAAAGGAGAATCAGTACCATACTAATCGGGTATATAAAGAAAAGAGCCGGAATACTATAGGAAATGATTTTACTTAAGCCCACATTGGAAATGGCAAAGGAACAGAAAGTAAAGATACAGACATAAGCCTTATACGGCAGACTCTTCGGAAACATTTCCACAAAGGCCATAGAGGCGGAAGTAATGAGTCCCACAGCCGTTTTTAAACAGGAAAAGAAGATGATGATTCCAATCAAAATGCCGCCAAAGCTATGAAAGTAATAGGTGGAAATCGAGTGTAGAACATCCCCTCCATTTTTCTGAACGGAAAAGGCAATACGACTCTGCGCACCGGCATAGGTCAAGGCAAAGTAAATGAGGATCATCATGAATGCCGCAATGGATCCCGATAAAATGGTCATAAGAGATACGCTTCCATTCTCCGTACTTTCCTCCTTATCGCCTTGATTCTCCATTAAATTTCGAATCGTCTGAATCAAAATATTTCCAAAAGCAAGCGCCCCAAGAACGTCCATCGTATTATAGCCTTCAAAGACACCCTTTAAGAAACTCCCCTTATCATATCCGCCGGTTGCGGGAAGTGTTTTTAAGCTTCCTATCGGAAAGATGAGTGCCGTAAGCAATAAAACGCCTAAGAAAATAAGAAAAATCGGATTCAAAACTTTTCCCACATAAGTCAAGAGTTTTCCAGGCTTTAAGGATAAAACTAAGGCAATGGAAAAAAAGAGTAGACTAAAGCAAAATAGTCCAAGCGTAATCTTATCTTCCGAAAGAAAGGGAACGATCCCCACCTGGAAAGGAACCGTAGCCGTTCTGGGAATGGCAAAAAGAGGACCGATACAGAGGTATAAGCTTGTTGTAAAAAATACGGCAAAGCCCTCACCTACAAACTTTGCCATATCAGTCAAACTCGAAGTTTCACTGACTGACATCGCTACAACGGATAGAAGAGGGAGGCCTACTCCGGTGATACAAATCCCCAAGCGGCGCTAACCATCTCTATACCCGCTTTTTGTCCCATGGATACGGGAAATATCAGATTTCCCGCGCCAAAAAGCATCCCGAAGAACATGGATGCCACAACGATAATTTCTCTCAAACTTATTTTCTTTTCCATTTTACTGTCCTTAATCTGTTTTTTTCAGGAAATCTAAAATCCATTTATCGCACTGCAGGAAATCACGTCCATATAGGCATCTTACAGTGCAATATAAAAATAGAAACCACAAATTTACATAATTCTTTAAGAGTATATCATGGAAAAAAACATTTGCCTATTTGCAAAAAATGAAGGATGGAATCGGGAAAAGAAAGAAGGGAAAACTCCCTGACTATACAGAGAGTATTCCCTTTTCAAATTCATACACTATTCATTCTTTTTTACGAAGCTGTAAGAATAAACAAACTGATCCGGAGTATAGTTATCCAGCTTCTGCCCGTCGATTTCCGCATACGGATATCCGAAATCATTTAGAGCTTCTCCTGCTTGTGCAGGATTTAACTTCAGGTCCCTTCCGTCCGAAAGAATGATTCTTTCGGCATCCAGATTTCCCCAGTAATATTCCTGTTTTTCTTTTGTTTCTTCCTGTTCCTTGGTCCAGTTATTCTTCAGAACAGCCTTTAATACATCTGCAGGATCGGCAGAAACCCAGCCCGTCCCCTTTAAGTAAAACTCAGCCCAGCAATGCTGGTTCTTCGTGATATCCTCGGCATTGATACGAATGCCGAAATGCTCTCTTGCAGGGATTCCGGACGCACGACAAAGAGCCACAAACATAGAGTTGATATCCGTACACTTTCCGGACATGGTAGTATCTAAAAGCGCACAGACATCTCCTTCTCCACAGCCCTTCACATCTTCGTTACGGTTCATATTGGCAATGACCCAGTCATAGATTGCTCTAGCCTTCTCCAAGTCCGTCGTTTTTCCCTCTGTAACTTCCATAGCCTTTGCCTTGACTTGATCGTTTAAAGGAAGATTTTTGGAGGGTTCAAGATATTTTTTTACCTCCTCAGGCAAAGCTTCCGTATCCTCTTCCTTTAATTCCGGACAAAGCACCTCTTCTCTCTTTACATCAAAATGGATGCTAACGACTCTGTCTGCAGGCTCCGCATTCTCATCCCACTCTACATAGAGCATCTGATTTCCCCAATCATCTCCACTGATTACCGAGGAGGTATTGCCTGCATCATACTCAATACCGTCAACCGTTTGGTACTCACTGTCATGCGGAAGCGGAACCCAGAGGCGAATCTTCTTCCCTTTTTCATACTTCGTCATATCTATCGTATTGCTGACCGTGCCTTCAATCACCTGTTTTTCAGGCTTCTCCGCTTCCTCTGTTCCTTTTTCCGTGGAAGCTTCCGTAGTCCCCTCCCTTACCGCGCTCGTCGTACCTTGTTCTTCCGTACCGACCTTTTCGCCCTGCTTCCCGCAAGCAGAAAAGATACCAAGCATAAGTCCAAACAACAATACGCTTCTTCGAATTTTTTTCATCTTTCCCTCCTTCAAGCTACTCTTTATGAGTATATTTCAACTTTAGCATTATATCTCTAAAAACACAAAATTTCTTTTCCTCTATCCGCTATATGATTTATTTTTTTATTTTTTTACCGATGATTAAATTAAGATAAGCTTTCACGGGTCCATGTATTCGTGGGGAGTGGGATTGGAGAGTTCGTTTTCAAGGAGGAATAAGGGACAATGAAAGAACGAAGAAACGGGAAAAGGCATTTCTTTTTTTAAGAAGGATGAAGTTAGGCACCAGGATGTCTATTTTTCTGGGCATCTTTTCCTTTTGTATTTTGGCAGGACTTTTATATTTTTTGATTCATTCTTTTGAGATTGCCATCGATAAAAGAATTGATGACAATATGAATGATAAAGCGGCTGCGGCCAGTTCCGATTTCGAATCCGTGATGACAAAGGCGGAAGGGATATCCGATAATATTTCGCAGGGCTTACAACTCATTTATTCCCACTCAAAAGGAGAAAAAATCGGAGACAGACCGGAAAATCTCTGGCAGATTATAAACGGAGATTATGATACACCAAAGTCCACAGAATCCATGGAGCCCGTTGTCTTTAAAAGTCAGATTGTGAATCGGGATGTTACCTATTCGCAGTATATCGGAGAGAGCTATATTTTGAATTCTCTCTACGCTACATTACAGGGAAATGATCAGCTTATCGGTGCGGGAATTCTTTTTGAACCGAATGCCTTTCTTCCGGGTGTAAAGGACTATTCTCCGTATATCTCCCAGACCAGCAAAAAAGACATGACCGTTTCCAATTTCCAGTACGATGATATATGTGACGAAGATTACTATGCAAAAGTTAAGGAAACGAAGGAAAAATATATCACTGACCTCTATGTCGAAGAAGAAGACGGAGAAACGCACAGTGAGATCACCTTTAGTAATCCGATTATTTTAGACGGAGAGTTTAAGGGCACCATTATCACAGATGTGGACGCTTCCGTCATAGACAGTATTCAAAAAGTAGATGACAGCTTCCCCAGTATGTTTACAAATGTACTGGATAGCCACGGTGTGATTCACAGTGAAAATCCGGACTATGACGGAAAGCTCTTAAAGGACATTTTACCCGAAAAGGCGCTGAGTCAACTGCAGGAAGGCTTTGACAGCAAGGAGGCCTTTAGCAGGAAGATTACGAATGAACTCGGGGTCGACCGCAGGGAGTTCTTCAGCCCCATCAATCTCCACGGAAATCTCTGGTGGGTTCGCCTTTCCATAACAGAAACCGACTATGATAAAGAAGTGGACAGACTGGTATTTTTAGGCACCTTCTTTGGTGTTTTATCTGTAATCCTCATGGCACTTGTCATGGTTGTAATTATAAGAAAGAGCCTAAAACCCTTAAAAGTTGTGGCAGAGGCCGGAAAGAAGATGGCGGACGGAGATTTCGACATCCATATCGACTATCACAATCTAGATGAAATCGGGGATTTGATGCAATCCATGAATAGTGTTATCGGACGCATCCGTGCCATCATCTCCGACTTATCAGAGAAATTAACGGAACTGTCCCACGGAAACTTCGCCATGAATCTGGAAGATGAGCACGGATATTATCAGGGCGCATATAAGCCGCTCCTTAGTACTATTGTGGAAATCACAACAGATTTATCCAAAACCGTTGCAGAAATTTCCACTTCGGCAGAAGAAGTAAACAGTGGAGCGGAGCAGGTCAGCAGTGCTTCTCAGACCTTGTCTCAAGGTGCTTCCGAACAGGCTTCTTCTATTGAAGAATTGAGTGCCACCATGAATGACATCTCCAATACCATCAAGGAGACTGCCGTTATGGCAGAGAAGGCTTCTTCTATGAGTAAGGATGCCGGAGATGCGGTCACTGAAAGTAATGACAAGATGAACGAGCTCTCTCGTGCTATGCAGGATATCACGGAGAAATCCAACGAGATTAGTAAAATCATTAAGACCATTGATGATATTGCTTTCCAGACCAATATTCTTTCTCTAAATGCAGCAATTGAAGCGGCAAGGGCAGGAGTAGCCGGCAAGGGCTTTGCCGTTGTTGCGGATGAGGTCGGAAATTTAGCGCAGAAATCGGCCAAGGCGGCACAAAATACAGCCGGTCTCATCGAAGAAACCATTGAAGCCGTTGATAAGGGAGCAAAGATTACTGCGGAAACGGCAGAGTCTCTTTCCGTGGTATCGCAGAAAACTGAAAAAATTAATAGAATTATTTCTTCCATTTCTTCCACCTCGGAAGAGGAGGCAGAGGGCATTAAGCAGTTAAGTAACGGGTTGGAGCAGATATCCACAGTAGTGCAGAACAATACTTCCACTGCAGAGGAATCAGCGGCTGCATCCGAAGAACTATCCGGTCAGTCGGAACTTCTGAATCGTCTTTTGGATAAATTTCAACTCAAATCGGAACCTTATGACAGAACGAAAGGAAAGTAAAACGAGATATTGAATGCTTTGCGAGCGATACGCATTAAGAATAAAAGAAGGGGCTGTAAAAAATCAAAATAATAAAGGAATTCTTTGCAATATAGGTCTGAATGCGGGGGTAGTCTGAGCCCGTCGGTACTTGCGAAAAACAGGAGAAACGCAGTTTTTCGCTTAGTATCCGTTACGTAAGGACAAACTTTTCATCAGAAAAGTTGTCCTGTAACAGACCAACTTCCGAAGGAAGTTGCTTTGCAAAGCAAAGTGAGCAGTAGTCAACAAGACTACTGCTCAGTCAGGCGAAGCTAGCGAGAGCGTGCCCCAAGTTTAGACCTATATTGCTTAGAAAATTATTTTGATTTTTTACAGCCCCTTTCGTCTTCGACTTCTTATGCGTGTTCCTTCAAGGCAAATATCGTATTCACATTTACTTCTCTTCCTTTAAAGTAAATCTCGTCATCAGGTTATTCAGGATTGCAGCCTGTCCGGATAGTTCTTCGGATGCTGCGGCACTTTCTTCAGCGGTAGCAGAGTTGTTCTGTACTACAGAGGAAATCTGGTTCATTCCGATGTTAATCTGGCTGATATTCTCCGCTTCGGACTCCGATGCAAAATTGATATCCTTGATAATCTGACTGATTGTCTTTGTTCTTTCGGATACATTTTTCAGGGAGTCAGCGGTTTCTTCGGAAATCTTTGCTCCTTTTGCAACGGCATCGATGGTCTCTTCAATCAATACTCCCGTGTTTTGTGCTGCTTTAGCGGATTTCTGTGCAAGGTTTCCGACCTCATCGGCTACAACGGCAAAGCCTTTTCCGGCGGATCCGGCTCTTGCGGCTTCAATTGCGGCATTTAGAGAAAGAATATTGGTCTGGAAAGCAATATCATCAATGGTCTTAATAATGTTACTGATTTCCTGTGATTTTTCGGTTATGTCGCGCATAGCTTTTGACATTTCATTCATCTTTTCATTACTGTTCTCCACCGCATTTCCGGTTTCTCCTGAAAGAGTTGATGCATGCTGGGCCATTTCCGCAGTTTCTTCAATCTTAACCGAGATAGCATTCATTGTTGTACTCAGGTTTTCAATAGAGGAAGCCTGTTTGTTTGCTCCGTCAGATAGAGAACGAGCGGAATCGCTAACTTGTTCCGCAGACGCGTTGACCTGCTGTGAACTGCTATGAATTTCTCTCATAGTCACATTTAGATCATCCAAGATATCATATAAGCCACTAAGGAGAGGTGCGTATTCTCCCTTATATAAATCAGTATTCCAAAATTCAAAAGAGAAGTTGCCTTTTGCAATTTCTCCCAGCTTTCCAAGTAAATCTTTAATGATGCTCCGGGTTCTCTCTACCACTCTTGCCATACTTTCTGCAATCTGACCGATTTCATCCTGATAGGAATAGTGTATTTCATGAGAAAAAAATCTCCTTCCGCAACATAGTCCCCTACCTTTGCAATGCGCTTTAACGGCTTTAAAGAACTGCGAATATAGAAGAAACTGAATCCAACTAAGAGAAGAATTCCTAAAAGGGAAATAGGAACAGCCAGCATAATCATTTTGGTAATGGCATGAGTAAATTCCTTCTGTGAAACTTCAACCGAGACCCACCAGCTTACTCCTTCCATTTCTATCGGAATCGCATGGAACTGTACCAAATCTCCCTCGTTATTTTTAATGTAGGTGTTAAAACCTGTATTCTTGTCCATGAAGGATTGCAGGGCAGAGGCACTCTTTTCCGGAAGTATTTCACTTAACAGCTTCCCTTGCCTGTCCTTATTCATACTGTACATAAAGCGTCCATTGGAATCAATGACACTACTGAACAGAGTGGAAAAACGCGAATCCTTCTGTTCAATGATTTCAAACACAGAAAGACTGATGTCGATAATGACTACCCCTTTAAACTCTTCTTTATAAAAAATGGGAAGCACAACCGATACTACATAGCCTCCCTCTTCGCTATCATCCACATAGGCATTGGTCAGATTTAAATCTCTAGTTTCTTTCGCCTTCAGATAATACTCCTTATTGGCGTACATGGAATAGGGATAGACCATGATGGTTCTATTCTTTGCATCCGTCTTACTCATATAGGGAGCATAGTTTTCTATTCCTCTATAAAAAGCTTCCGGCTCCAAAAATACACCAATTCCTACATAGGATTCATTCGTAGTCATGGAAGAATAAATGGAATCCAGTAAGGTTGTTTCCGCATTGTAACGGCTGGCGGGAATAACCGCGTCCACTACTCGGGAGCGGAACATGGTTCCCGCCATATTTTGGGGTTCTATGATATTGTGATTCTCATCCTGAATCGTCCAAGGATTCGCCGGAACACCTCCCGCCATATCCTTATGGTCATAAATTGAGACTATCCCTTCCCGAATGGTATTCGCCGTAATTTCAGCCTGTGTAACCAGATTGTCTAAATCTGCGATACCCAAACGGATTTTATCATTCATATTTCCTTGCAGTGCACTGTTAACCGCCACTTTTCCCATGGAAATAATAGCAAAGCTCAAGCCTACCAATACTAGGACACTGAGAAGTCCTATTGCTACGGACATTCTGGAACTAAGCTTCATTTTCTTCCAAAAGGAGGTCCTTGTGACGCCGCTATCCTTCTTCATTTCGTATCGTCCTCCCCAAAATGCAAATCACGTTCTTATTCATTTTCAAAAAATTTACTTCAGATTTGAATATACTTTGACATATTTTTATCGACGATAATTCACTTCAATATAAGAAAGCCGGCGCCTTTAGACGCCGGCCCGGTATTAGAGGCTTTCAGCCCCGAGCAAACCACCCGATTGACGGGTGCTTATGATTGTATTTCCAAGTATCTCTCCAATGGGGGCATGGATGATTAAATCAGCCCCTACCGTTTTACCTGTCTCCGCTTTGTTAATAAGCACTAGATGCTTTCCCCGAAAGTAATCAATAAAACCTGCTGCAGGATAAACTACAAGAGAGGTACCGCCGATAATCAGCGTATCCGCATGCGCAATAGCCGTAATGGCATCCTGAATCATCGTACCGTCTAAGCTTTCTTCATAGAGGACTACATCCGGCTTGATTACACCACCGCAGGAGCATTTTGGAACGCCTTCCGCTTCTTGCATAAACTCTGCAGAGTAAAACTTCCCACAATGCAGGCAGTAGTTTCGATGTATGCTTCCATGAAGCTCATAGACAACCTTACTCCCTGCCTTTTGATGCAAACCGTCAATGTTTTGCGTGACTACCGCCTTTAGCTTTCCCGCTTCTTCCAGCTCGGCAAGCTTCTTATGTGCCGGGTTAGCGGGTGCATCGAGATATAGCATCTTCTCTTTGTAAAACTGATAAAAAATCTCCGGATATTGTAGAAAAAAGCTATGACTGAGAATTCTCTCCGGAGGGTAACTGTATTTTTCATGATAGAGGCCATCCTCACTCCGAAAGTCAGGAATCCCGCTCTCCGTGGAAACACCCGCTCCTCCAAAAAATACGATTTTTTCACTTTCGTCAATGATTTTCTGTAAAGCGGTAATCTCTTTTTCGTACATGATGTTTAACTCCTTTTAGCTAGCTTTAGCTTTAATTCATAACGAGTATCGCTCGCAAAGCGTGCGGTATCTCGTTGGATTTCCCTTTGAAAGCGGACCTGTTTATTGCAGCATCTATTTTTATACCTAAACAGAAGGCAAATCAGCTTGTGCTCACTCCTGCTTCCTCACATAAACATACTCCTTCTCGGAAGATAGCTCCTCGGAAAAATGGTATCCCATGACGGAGAACTGCTTGATTCCCTCCGGCTCCTCAATCCGGTTTTCCGCCATAAAACGGACCATTTCTCCGCGAGCCATCTTACAGTACACTCCCTTTTGTACCGGCTTCCCCTGCACTTCTTCATAAAAATTGCAGGTAATGTAGCGGTCCTCAGGACACAAATATTTCTCAATACATTTCGAATATTCCTTTGAGGCGAGATTCACAATGATTCCGCTACTGTCCCTTAGCTCCCTGTACAGTCTGTCTCCCCAGTAGTCATAGAGATTTCGTGCCGTCCAGACCGAGCTTCGCCTGCATCTCCAGGCGGTAAGCTGTTACCCCGTCCATTGGCTTTAGAATCCCGTAGAAGCCGGAAAGAATCCGAAGGTGTTCCTGCACATAGCAGAGCATCTCCGTCTCGAAGACGGTCGGAGCCATGTATTGATAGGCAATTCCGTCATAGGAAAGAATCGCCGGTGCGAGTTTTTCTCTTAAATCCATCGACGAAAGGCGCTCTATATTTTGCTCGGCAATCTTGTCATTGCAGGCCCAAAGCGCCTTTAGTTCCGAAAAGGATTTTTCTTTCAGACTCGCCTTGATTTTCTCGGCATCGGAAAGAAAAACGGGCAAATCCCGGTAAGCCGGCCCATTTTCATCATATCGCATCTTTTTTGCAGGAGAAAGAATGATTCGCATATCAGCTCCGTTCTCCAAAATCCGGTGTCTTTGTTCCTACTTCTAACATGATTTTCCTCCTATCTTCTCTTCCTTACCATTGCAAGCCAGATATTATTTCAATAGTAATTTCTTTTAGAAAATATTCTACACCACTTTTCGCAGTCTTACCTGATTTTACTATAGATTTTTTCTTAAATGAATTGAGACAGATTACCTAAGGATTAGCTCCTTTATCCTCTCCGGATACACAAAAGCTTCCCGCTCCCCCCTAATAGCCTGCGGTTATTTCCCTTGTGTGAAACAAGGTTGCGATAGGAACGACACGAAATAGAATATTCTAATCACCCTTCTTGACAAATATGATTAGAATGATTAGAATGATTAGTAATAGCAGAGAAATTAGAAACTAGAGCGAGCAGAAAGAGCAAAGTAAATTAAATAGAATGAATTGAAATATAAATTAGAGTATCGAGAGAAAGCGGTAGGTGATGAAATGAAGTTTCAAGAATCAGAAACTGTCGAACTAAAATCAATCGTACAAGATGATATCAAAAAAAGAAATTATTGCTTTTTGCCAACTATAACGGGGGACTATCTATGTTGGTATAACAGATCAAGGAGAAATCATTGGCGTAGAAAAATGCAGATGACTCCGCGTTACAAATCTCCAACATGGTTAGAGACAGTGTTAAACCGGATGTCACCATGTTCATCCACTATGAGACAGTGGAACTGGAGGGAAAATCCGTTATCGCAGTCCATGTCCAAAGAGGGACCAACCGTCCATACTATCTAGCAAAAAAAGGACTACGGCCTGAAGGAGTCTATGTAAGGCAGGGATATTCTTCCGTTCCTGCAAGCGATACTGCCATCCGGCAAATGATTAAGGAAACAGATGGTGACAGTTTCGAAGAGATGCGTTCCCTAAATCAAGCCTTAAGCTTTGATGGCCTAAAGCAGGAGTTTAAAACGCGCAAGATTTCTTTTTGCAGAGGCGCAAATGCAAACACTCCACATGCAGTCCGCCGACAAGCTTTTATACAAATCTTGCCCTATTACTTTCCGATCAATGTCCCTACTCTATTAAAGTTGCCGTTTTTGAGAGCGGTACGGAAACTGTCTTTAAAGATCGTAGAGAGTTTTCCGGTTCCCTTATGCAACAGCTTCATGATGTATACGACTATATCGACCTTCATAACCAAGTACATGCAAGCTTTGATAAATTACTGCGGATTGATAATCGGGACTATCCGGAAGTGGCCGTCCGGGAGGCACTGCTCAATTCCTTGATACACCGAGACTACGCCTTCCATGCCGCTACCCTTATCAGTATTTATCCGGATCATATGGAGTTTGTCACTCTTGGCGGTCTACCCACAGGATTGGAGCTTGCGGATATCAAATTAGGGATTTCCGTTTGCCGAAATCCCCATCTTGCCAATATTTTCTATCGTTTGCAATTAATAGAAGCCTATGGAACCGGCATAAAAAAAATTATGGACAGCTACTTTGGAAAAGGAAAACAACCCTCCATTATCTGTAGCAATAATGCCTTTAAAATCGTCCTTCCCAATACCAATGCCGGACAACTCGTAAAAGAGGATAGTGTCATCTATTCTGTAGCTCCTTATTCTGTCGCATCCTCTTCTACCCTGCCCTCCGCTGAGGAGCAAATCCTGCAAGTCTTTTCCAGACAAAAAGAGATCACCAGAAAGGAAGTGCAAGAGCTATTGGAAGTCAGCCAGTCTACTGCAGGCCGCATTCTAAAAACCATGGTAGATCGGGGGCAGATTATAAAGCTGGGGGGTAGCCTTACCACTCGCTATAGAGCAGTGCAGTAATGTAATATTTTGCGATACATTCAGTAATTTTACTAATAAGTTTGAAAGGAGGAAGAAGCAATGGGAGACACCAGTATTATTGCCAGAAGACTTATAAATGGACATGTGCAATATGGGATGGAGCGGAAACAATCCTGGGGGAAATCAGCGAAGACGGACTGCCCTCAAGCTACAAACTATTTGAAAGATATCCCTATGTCTACAAGTATTTTGATGATTGGATTCTTATTAAGACAAATGCCGATAATACGGAAATTTCAGAAATCATAGTTAAAAAACGTAGCAAAAAACATGTGGAAACTTGCAACTGGTAAACATTAGGGATTTCCTTTGAAAGGCAAACAAAAAGAGCTGCAAAAAAATCAAAAATAATTATTTTTGATTTTTTTACACCCCTTTGCTTACTATCCCAATTCTCCCAGCATCTGCTCCGGGTTATCCGCCGCCTTTACCTTGTCAAAAGCTTTGGCAATCTTTCCCTCTTCATCAATCAAATATGTGGTACGAACCACACCCATATAGGTCTTACCGTAGTTCTTTTTCTCCTGCCATACATCATAGGCCTGAATTGCCACAAGCTCCGGATCGGAAAGAATCGTAAAGGGCAGTCCGTATTTCTCTTCAAACTTCTTATGCGATGCCACGCTGTCCTTACTGATTCCGAGAACCACAGCCCCCTTGTCCGTAAACTTAGGATATCGCTCGGCAAAGCCGCAGGCCTGCTTCGTACATCCCGGAGTATTGTCCTTTGGATAAAAATATAAAATGACCTTCTTTCCTCTGTACTCAGACAGAGAGTGCATGTTCCCGTTTTGATCCGGCAATGTAAAATCCGGTGCCTTTGTTCCTACTTCTAACATAGTAATCCTCCTTTACAGTTCTAATTTTATACCCTTATTTCGTAGGTTTTCTATACACTCGAGCAAATATTCCGCATTATGCTCTTTGTAAATTGGGCGTTCTATCCTTTTTTCTTCGAGATTATCATAATTTTCCGCTGTCTTTCCTCTATAATTCTTGTCTCTCCACTCTATAGACACCCTATACCCTCTTTTTTCTATTTCATCCATAACTAAGGAATGATACATAAATAAGTGATAGGGAGAATAGGAAAATACATAATCTACCGTTTTATGCTTCTTATTCCACCCGTTTCCTCTAAGGGCGCAGCATTCTCTGTGTTGTCCAAGCAGCTGATTTTTAGGCAAATACTTATCATTTGTTCATGCCATAATCTCATCTTGTTCTCCTGTTAAGAAAGTGGATTCTTGTAAATATTCATTGGGGTATCTCTTTAGTAAAGCGTTAAGATATTGAATCACAGATTCCTGATTCTTTTTCCCTTCCCTATATTCCTCTAAAATAGCGAATAATCCTTGTTTTTCCCTTTCACTTGCTTCTTTTTTGAAATATCCCCATACATGTAGAATGGCATTATGAAAATCTTTTTTACTCTCTTCTATATCCTTTGCACTTTGTATTTTTTCCTGTAGATATGCAATATCTACTTCCTTTTCCTTCAAATACTCTCTGATATTGAGATATACCTTATGCGATTTGCTCAGCACATAATATTTATTTTTAGCCCAGAGCTCTTCGCATTCTTTCTTTATATTCTTGTGCTGCACTTTACGCCTTCTTTCCAAATGTTTTGAGCATCTATCTTATGAAAACATATCATAACTGCCCTATCGTCTTCAGGCCTTCACAATCCATTCTAAAAACGAGATATCGCACGCTTTACGCACGATACTCGTTATAAATAAAAATTGCAGCAACGAATCATTCTACTCATTGCTGCAAGAACGAATGTTCCCTGCGGGAATCGAACCCACAACTAGTGCTTAGGAGGCGCTTGTTATATCCATTTAACTAAGGGAACAATGGAACTCTCTTATTTTACCTATCCTACAGTTTTCTGTCAATGCGGGGTAGGAACTTATCTATTTGCCAACACTTCATTATAGTCTTAATAGGTCCATTTAAACTGTTTACTTCTTCGAAAAACAAAGGCAAAAATTTCTTTTCCTACAAAGAAATATACTGCACATAGAATCAGTAACATGAAAAAATCTTTAACACCTGCTGTTTTACGAATCCAGAGAGCATAAAAATGGGAACCTGCCGATAGCGGATTGGTATAGTTCAGATATCCCGGTAAAGAAAGGATACTGCCGGAAAGAAATAAAAACAGATAGCCTACAATGCTGACAAAAGAGGCCATTTTCGTAAAAATGAGGGTTAAGGCAGACAGTATATAGGATATCCCCATACAGCCAAAGCACACCAGCATAACAATATAAAAGTATTCAAATCGAAAGGTAAGTTTTATAAATAAAGAGGCTATTCCTATGCAAGTACAAGCTTTAACACTATTTAGCAAAAACCAAACCAAGGTTTTTACGCTAATAATTTGCATAATGGAATAGGGTTTAATCATCAGGTTTTGCAAAGTTCCCATCTGCTTTTCCGTGGATATACATAAAGACGCTTCCGATAAAACACCATTTACCAAAATCCATAAAACATAAGCAAAGAGCTTTTCCTCTTGTTCCCCCTCCGTATGCATAACTATTACGAGTAACAAAATATCTGTTAATATGCCCACAATATAATCCGGATAATAGCTGGCCGCCTCTATCAGACTTTTTTTGAATTCAGCCTTAATCAGTTTCATGGAAAACCTCCAGCAATATTTCTTCCAAGTCTCTTTCCTTTTTTCTTATTTCCAGAATTTCATATTTTTTATAATAGCTTTGATATATATCCTGAAAGCTTCCCCGAACCGTGTCACATTCCGGCACATTATCCTTTATAAAGGAAACCATATATAAATCCTTGTCTTCGTAATCCGTTTTATCGAATTCATGTACGACTCCATCCTTTAAAATCAGTATTCTACTTTGAAGCTTTTGTACCACATCCATTTGATGAGACGTGAGTAATACTGCAATTTTCTCTGTTTTTATAATGGTATTCAATATCTGGATAACGGATAACTTACTCTGTATATCCAGCCCCAAAGTAGGCTCATCTAGGAGCAAGAGCTTCGGAGAGGACATTAGGGCAATCAATAAAGCCAGCTTTTGTCGCATTCCTCGAGAATAAGTCCCTACAGCTTCATGGATAGCCTCCTCCAATTCGAACAAGGAAATATACGTTTTTATTTTCTCGTTCTCGGAATCGAGTTTCAGTAGTCCGGAAAAGTACTCAATATTTTGCCATCCTGTAAGATAGTCATAAACATTCACACTGGATTCCAGCAAAGCATTTACCTTGGAAAAATACTCTTCGTTATTATACGTAAAAATGTCTCGCCCATCCAAGAGTATAGAGCCTGCATCTGCCTGGATCATGCGAAGAATACAGTTAATTAAGGTGGTCTTTCCGGCTCCATTATTCCCCAATAAACAGACGATCTCTCCTTCCTTTATGGAAAAATTCAGATTTTTCAAAACTTCTTTTGCTTTAAAGCTCTTCTTCAAGCCTTTGATTTCCAGCATTTACCATCTCCTTGATCAGGGGAATATCATTGGCATAAAATTGAGCCTTTTCACAATGAAATCCCGATATTTGATTCCTATATTCACATCCACCGTAACAGATAGGAAATACCTTTAAACCCAAATTAATTAATTCATCTAATCAATGTTCACTTGGCTTATTTCCCATGCCCGAAAAGAGATTTTTTTGAACTTCTCTATCTCCCCCATGAAAGCTGTTGCATCTACCGTTTGAGCTTGGAGATTAGCCTCCTTACCTTCTTTCTCTCCAGTCCTTTTTCACCTGCTCCCAGATGGCAAAGGCCTTCCGAATTCGTTCTCCGCCATGACGATACTCAAAAACATCTTCCAGTTCCTCATCGGAATAGGCGGAAAGGTCATGGGAATAGCTCCACATACGCTCATAATGTTCCCTTCTATACATGGATTTTCCCCATTCACTGCGGTCTGTCCACAGGGTTCCCAAAAGAAAGATTCCGCTAAACAGAAGACAAACGACAAGTCTGCCTTTTGCTGTTCTTGCTTTCTCTACCAAACTTGCTCGGTTCTCATTTTTCCACAAGAACAACAGCAAAAATGCTCCCAACAAAGCACTTTGGTATTGCAGGGCATAGCGGCTTTGAAAGGCATAGCTTTCCTTTAAAAACATATAGCGAGTGAGGAAAACCAGAGCATGACTGGCTAAACCGTGAAGAAGCAGTAGGCCCGGCAATAAACCGAAGTAGAAAGTCTCTCCAACATTCCCCCCTGCCAGGGCATTCGAATCTGTCTGCTTTTGCTCAGCCATTTGCCCCTGCTTCGACGAGAAGGCTTCCTTATTTTTCGTAGCAAATGTCTTAGTTCTCGAATTATTCGAAGATGCAAAAAACCTCCAAAGATACAACAGTATCATAAGAACATAAAAGAAAAGCACAAATGCCCCAAGCAGAACAACCCCTTTTCCCTGTATCACGCCATCTCTAAGAAGCTTCTCCAGATTTTCACCGGAAACAAGCATAGAGGAAAAGCCGTAAAAGATAAATTTCACCACAAAAAGCAGATGATTTTGCAGTACTTCCCTTAGGGAAATGCTTTCCGCCCCGGCATATTCATACACCGCATAATGATTACTGAGAAGATACAGAAAGAGACAAAGTCCATTGGAAATAAGGAGAAGAATCGTCCCCTTCATATCCCATAGCTTCTTCCCCAAAGCCAGGAAGAAGAACAGGGCAAAGCAGGAAAGGAATACCGCCAAGCAATATGGCCCTGCCACCAGTAAAATAAATGGCGGATAAATCGATAGAACAAGCAAGGAGCTTTTCTTACTGAAGGCCTGATCCAAAGCATAGAAATAGTCATAAAATACTGAAAAGGCCAGAAAATGAATATAACCTGAGCCGTTTAAAAAGCATTTCCCACTTATTTAAGCTGTAAAAAAGAAGTAAAAACAAAAGCTGCTGTGAAAAGGGCAGCTGCTTTTTTCTCATAAAAAGCAGTAAGGGTTTACTGGCTAAGAATAGTCCCAGTACCCCAAGTGCCCGGTCAAAAATCAGGGTATAACCAAAAGAATGACGGTTTATTTCCCTAAAGAAATAGGTCAAGGGAATTCTGGTTAAAATATCCTTTTGCAGTAAATCCCCAAGCTGAAACGGCTTTCCCAAATAGGAATTTACCAGCCGGATATAGTCGGAATACAAAACATCCGTAGTACTTAGAAGAACATAAAAGAGAATGGCAAGCGCCATGAGGAAAGAAAGGAGCAATAAAGCAACAGGGAGCTTCCTTCTTTCCCTTGAAAGCAGATGCTTGCACGAAGCCGATGCCCCAAAACCTTGCCCTAAGGGAACCCGCTCTCCGGAAGCTTCTTCGCCGGAAGTCGGTGCAGTAGAAACTTCTGACCCGGTCACCGGTATATTTCTGTTTTTTCCCTCATGCCCTGCCATACTCTCCCTTCCTTTCTCAGCAAAATTATGTCCTTTTTATTTTATAGTAGTTTGAAGCAAATTCATTTTTTTAGATGCGGTTTTTCCAACCAAGTCATGCTATCAGCGAAAAACTGCTCTACATTTTTCTGCTTTCGAAGCATAGAAGCAAATCTATTTTTCACTTCTACATTTCAAAAATCAGATTTATCCTTTCTCCGATCCGGAGAATCTTCTAACATCAGAGGTTTGGAAATACCTCCTGGGTAATATCCTTATAGCCTCTTTCCTCCGGCACTTCCTTTAAAACAATACTGTTAGAGGAATTTGCTTCCGACGGAAGCTCCCTAAAATCCTTGAAGAAATGAATCTTCGTACCGTGTCCGCTGAAATCCTCATCAAAGACCTGAAAGAAGGTATCTCCGTAAAACTTACTCATCTTATAGCTGTTTTCCAGAATATAGACCTGCTTACCCAAAACATAGTCTCGTCCGTACTTTTCTATGGTCTGCTCTGCCAAGGAATTCATCCTATCCTGATCCTCCCAGAAATAAATCTGTGGAAAATAGGAACGGTAGTAGCGCTCCACCGGAAGGCGCAGGCAAATAAAGGCTAGGCAGAAAAGCGTACCGAGCGGCAGCCTGCTCACGCCCAGCAAATACGAAAAATAGAGGAGAGAGGCTGCAAAACTCACATAAACCCAGCGCATTTCCACGCGAATCGTCACGGAAGAAGAACCGATACACATCGCGATAAACAGTAAGAATAAAATATTGTTTCCGATAAAGCTCTGAAGGCGGGAGAGCTTTTCACGCTTTTGGTCTTTTCTTAAGTTATTCACCGAGTCACTTACCGAATTGTTTACTAAATCTTTTGTAGCCTTCTTTCCTATACTGTTTTCTATGCTGCTTCCACTGCCGCTTTCGATACTGCTTCCTGCATTTCTTCCTGCGCTTTTATCCGTCTTAAAAATGCGGACGAACGCAAATCAGGCAGAAGAGCACTGTGAAAGCCAGAACAGCAATCGATGCATAGACCAGTTTCCGTATATCCGGACTGACCTTCTCCCAAGGGATTCCATTTAAATGCTCCGGCCCCTTCTGAAAGCCGAAGATGTAATAAACCTCTGTAAAGGCATTCTGCAGGGCTTCTTCAAGTTTAAAGCTTTCCGTAACTTCCGTTCCGCCCGTCCCCTTTGGAATGAAAGAACCAATGGCAAACTTGCGAATAGCATAAAAAAGAAAAGCTTGAGCAAGAGGGAGGATTTTTCCTCCTGTCAAAATCTTCGCTTCCCCTGCTCTCCCCCTAAAAAAGAGCGGAACATAGAAAAGAGGAAGCAAAGCTATATAACGTTCATGTGTAAAAACAAGTAAGAAGAAAAAAATATGAGAAAAAATAAGGTTTCGCAAAAAATGCTTTTCTTCATTGAGCTCTTGATAAAGGAAATAAAGCGTAATCAGGGAAAATCCCAGTGCCAAGGTCTCCAGTATCCCGAGTGCCTGCGCAATCTGATAATACGCAAAATGAGCAGACAGAAAAAAATAAGGCTTAAAGAAAGAGAGACAATTTTCTTTCCCTTTGAAACCACCCGGGAAAAAAATAGCAAAGGAAACAAGCCAAAAAGGCCATTTAATACCACATTGAAATACCAGTAGCGGTTGGGATCGTTCCCCACAAAGACCATTTCGATATAGCTAAGAGCCCAGTAAACCGGACGAAATCGCACCGCCTCTCCTATCGGAAAGCTGAAGGTCAAGAAATCCTGCTCCCGAAAGAAAGAAAAGAGATACAGGTCATCCATATATAAGGCTTTTAATATGGATATGCCTGTTTACATAAAAAGGCAAAAAGCATTAACAGGCAAAAAGCTGCACAGGAAGAAAAAGCAATCTAAATATCTTTCCCTGTCTTTTTCTGTCTTTTCTCTTTTCTCCTCCACTTGCAAACTATTTTTCTCTACATAATCTTCATCCTGCAAGCTTTGCTTCTTCACGCTATCTTGACCCTTTTAAGCGGTCTTCTGCTTGCAAACTGTTTTTGTTCTCTCACACTACTCATTTCACCCTCATGCGCTTCCATTATTTTTGTATCTAATTCCCTGTTCTATCCAAGCCCACACCCTCTTCGCATTCTCCTCTTCGTCTTTCGTAAGCATAGGATACGGCTCTTCTCTCACGCATATTCTAAGCGAGACTGATTCACTTTCACAAGAAGGTATTTCGGAAAAACTATCTTGCGTTTTTTTGTTAAATTCTTGAAATCTTTCTCTCCTCCCTCTTGTCTTCCTAAAAAGCCATGCTAAGTCAAAGTCATCCACGCTCATCATTGCAGAAGGCTCTGTGGAAAAATTCCGGCTCTATCAGGATTCCGAGCTCTGCCATCTGCCCGAGCATTTTCTTTATTCTCTTTTCTCTTTCTTCTTCTAAAAAGGGTTTCTCTATGTAAATGTAATCCGTTTTTTTGCCCATTTTAAAAAAACCACGCAAAGTAAAGCGGATCATTATGGAGGCCCGGGCTTCCTCCGGATCCCTCCACATCGGTAATACTTTCCACAATGCAGGGAATCTGATAGCATTCCGGTGTTTCTGCAACAGCGAGAACATGATTGTTCGGATTCTCTGCCATTTTCAGAAAAAGAGGAAGACTTCCCCGTTTTGCCTGCTTATCCTTTTTCCACAGCAAAAATGGTCATAATAGCCCTTATTCACAAAAATCAATCGGTGTAAAAACCGACCGCTCCCGCCCAAGAGGTTACAAGTGTAATCAATATTGAAGCGAGATAGGTTAATGGGAAAAGCCTCTTTATCCACTTATTTGTCCCTAAAGAGCTCTGCTTTTCACTCCATAAAGGAGAAGAAGCCGCCAGTAAAAGCGCAAGACACTCCCACAAAATATAGTAATTTCCGTCAATCTGCCAAAGCATAAAAAAGCTTAAGAGAGAGAAAAAACTGATTAAGAGAAAAACAATCCGTAAATATGAGTAATTCCGTCCTTCATCTTTCAACCCCTCGATACCTTTCATTGCAGATTTTTTCCCCTTTGGGAAGACAACACAAATGGCATTCTTAAATGCCAAGAAAAGAACTGCCGGAAATACTACTCCGCTCCACGCAATGCTGACATGTTCCATATCCTCACCCACAGGATAAAAAAGGAAAAAAAGACTCTCTTCACAACAGAAAGAACAATCTCAAAAAGCAGGTTTTTTTTCTCCGCTATAATCCACATGAGCATCCAGATTAAAGGGCCACTTTTACGGAAAAATCCCATTGCCTGAAAGATTCCCGTAAAAGTAGTAGAAAAAGGGTAAACCGGTAATCAGAAAGGTGCGAAGTGTAACCAGGAAGGTAAAAAGAAGCGAAAAAAACAATAGGACTGTAGAGCCCTCCTGTCGAGTTCCTAAAATACAAAATTGTCTGATTCTCTTTTCCTTTTTGGGATGTCTTACTTCTTTTGGCACTTACTTCTTTAACTCTTACTTCTTTAACTCTTACTTCTTTAACTCTTACTTCTTCAGTTCTCCCCTTCCGAAGTTATTTCCTTAAAGAAAAAAACTCCTGATTGTTCCCTTAAGAAGGCTGTCTAGAAATAGTCCGACTAAAATCAGAGTACTAAAGACTACTGCTGTCGGCTTAAAGCTATAACTGAGAATCAGCATGGAAACGCTGTTTTTTCGTTCTCCCTTCGCATAAAAATATAGACTTAAGACTTGCAAAAGCAAGGTAATATTATCCGTTTTTGCAGTAATCGACATATTTCCGATTGAGGAAAAAAAGAAAAAAACAAAAGAAGTATCGGCATCCCGCTTTTGAGATGAATTCTTCTTGATAGTAAAAACAAGACCAAAGCAATCGCCAGATAAGTCCAGATCTGAAAAGCCAGAAGAAAACCATATCCCGGTAAAACAGTGAGAGGCGCGGTAAGAAGCTCCAGTCCCTTTGGATAGCTGTATACGGCATTGAGTAAACCGTGCGAACTGAAAAAGCCTTTCAGGAATGAATGGATTCCTTCACTCAATGATTGCCCTCCGGTAAATACAGCATCCGGAAAAGAAAAAAGAGTATATTCCCCCCTTAGACCATAGCGAAGCGAGTCATAGTCCAAGGCAATATTGCTGCGATTCATCTGGATAAAAAGAAATGGAAGGATGAGAAAAGCCTCTACCTTATAGGGTAATGAAGCAAGCAGTTCCTTCATTTTCTTTGGAAAATAGCTTAGCTTTCCGGAAAGAAGAAAGCCAAAAACTGATGCCAATAAAGAAAAATATAAGAGCGAAATCCCCAAAGGAAGAAGAAAACGATGTAAGTATGCAGAAAGAAGCAAGGGAAAAGAAAGGCAAAGCAGATAGTTCTTTTTGCTTGTAAAGATTCGCTTACGAAAAAACAAAACAGCAAAAATATAGAGAGAAAGCACTCCTACTTCGCCTAGGGCAAGCAGACTTTTCTTTTCCATAAGCCTTTCCGCATTTCCGCTATTGAAAAAAAAGAAAAAAGCCCAAAGAAGAGAACAGCAAAATAAGAAGAGAAAAATAAATTTTTCTCTTCTTGCGCTCTTTTCGCCGCTAGCTCTAGTAAGTCTTCCTTCCATACTGCCATTCCTCGCTAGGTTAGTTCGCTAGTCTTTATTCTAATGAGCGCCATCCGGCAAAACACAAGACAGCTCATTTTATTTCAAAACAAAGCCGTATTTTACAGGATCTTCCTCATCAATCACAAAGTGATTAAATCCGGTAATATAAGCTGAACCTGTAATCTGCGGAATCACGGCATCATAGTCTCCCACCTTGGTCGTACCAAGAATCTCTCCCTCAAAAATAGTGCCGAGGATGGACTCATAATAGAACTTCTCTCCGACCTTCAGTTCTCCCTTAGCAAATAAGGTTGCCATCTTTGCGCAGGTTCCGGTTCCGCAAGGAGAACGGTCTACCTGTCCCTGTCCGAAGACCACGCAGTTCTTTAAAGTTGCATCCTTGGTTTCTGTCTCTGACCACCACTCCACCAAGTCCACGCTGTGAATATGAGAAAGCGTAGGATGCTGTACAGGAATTTCCTTATTGATAATGTCTCTGAGCTGAATCCCCAGTTCCTGTAACTCCGCCGCATTTTTCCGGCTTAATCTCAAGTCCTACCTGATCCGCCTTAACAATCGCAAAGAAAGAGCCGCCAAAGGAAATGTCAAACTTAATCTTTCCATGACCGGGAAGCTCTACCTCTTGATCCTTTTTGTAAAGAAAAGCAGGGAAAGATATTTAGATTGCTTTTCTTCGCTTTTTCCATTTTTTTCACCTGCACATGACCAAGAATGATTCCCGCAGGAGCCTCCTGAACAATTTTTCGTAACCGGCTCTGTAACCTCCACCATTCCGGTTTCTACCGCAACGGTCATCGCACCGATAGTACCATGCCCGCACATATTGAGGTATCCGCCACCGTCCATAAAAATGATACCATAATCCGCCTCATCTGCAGTAGGTTGCGTCATGATAGAACCAAACATATCGTTATGGCCTCTTGGTTCAAGCATGATTGCAGTTCTCAAGTAATCCAAGTTCTTCTCTAACCACTCTTTTTTCTCCGGCATCGACTTTCCCGGAATCTTAGGGATTCCCCCTACTACCACTCTGGTTGATTCACCTGCTGTATGAGAATCTACAGCATGAATGCTCTTGATAAATTTCATTTTTAGCCTCTTCTTTCACAGTAAAAAGACAAAGCCGATATCGCCCTCTGTCTTTTTCACACAATATTAACTCACAGCCTCTTATTTTACTGCACAATGCTTTATTTCGCTATGGTATTTCTTCTTTTCTCTAAAAAACTTATTGTTTTTTATCTATTTTCTGTTTTGTTTAATAATTCCATTATCTATCATCTCTTGATAGTTTAGTTCTTTTTATTCTTTTTATTCTCTTATCCTTTTTATTCTCTTATCCTTTTATTCTCTTATCCTTTTATTCTCTTATCCTCTATGTCATTCTATGTCTCTATGTTTGCTCCTCCCTTTTTCTTCCTTGTACAGAGAATAAAACATAGAAATCGCAGTATAAAACATCACACAGATTACAATGATTTTCAAAGCATGCGAAGGTAACGACCCACTGATTAAGAGGTAAACTCGAAAAGCCAGAATAACTGCAATCGTACCGAAGATATTTCCTCCGAGTGCCAGCTTCCGATTGTAGCTGTTCTGCTTGATAAAACGAATAGAAGCCACCGGCATAAGATAGGCACAGGCTCCCATCATAATCGGAAAGGCAACGGAAACATTGATTCCCAAAAGACAGACAAGCGCAAGACAAGGTGCATACAATCCGACTCCGGCAGTCATTACTGCACCGAGAAAAAAGTTACCTGTAACCGCAATAACGAGCTTGATCCCATGCAGACCGATTGCTGTTCCGTCCACCGGCACCAGATTCGTCACCTGCGCTATAATAACAAATGCAATTAAAGTCATGGCCACGCCCATAACCAGCTGGATTTTTTCCTTCGACAATCTGGAAATGAAACCTGCACCAACCCATGCCCCAACCATAGCCGACACAATCATACTCACTAAGGTAAGCGGTTCCACCCTGACCCCATGAATAAACAAAAAGGCCTCCGCAATAACCGGTATGGTACAAGCTACATTTAAAGTTCCCGGAATCAAGCGGTCATCCGTTTGTTTTAAGCCTTTATAAAGGGAAGCTCCCGGTGCAAAATTCCCAATCCCGAAGACATCAAAAAAATTGATAACAAAAGAAATCAGACTGCCCAGAAAAAAACTTGTTTCTTTTTCCATATTCTCTCTGTTTTTCCGTAGATCACCCACAAAAAAGAAAAGGAAAACGAACCCCAAAACTGCCAAAATAAAAAGTAAAACCACGGTAACACTTGCATGAACGTCCATAGCGCTACTCCTTCTGATATATTTTTTTCACGTTCTCCAGTCTTGCACTCATATTTTCCAGTAAACAGTCCAGCACCACAATCGCTGTCATAGCCTCTACCACTACCGTAGCACGTTCTACCACGGTCGGATCATGTCGTCCCTTTATTTTTATAGAAATCGGCTCTCCGCTTTCCTTTACTGTATCTTGCACTTTGCTGATGGAAGGAGTCGGTTTAAAGCTCGCTCTGATAAGAATCTCGGATCCATCGCTCATTCCTCCTAAGATTCCTCCGCTATGATTTGATTTTTTTTTCAGCCGTATTAAATTATTTTCTAAAAAATAATCTTCTTCTGTGCCCCCTCTTTCCGATTCATCTGATTCGCCCACTTCCTCTATAGAAATATCCCCCTTTCTACTTTCCGGAAAAGCTTCAACCGTAAAAAACGAATCATTATTTTCGGAACCCAATGCCTTCGAAGCAGCCACTCCGTCTCCGATTTCGACCGCTTTTACCGCTCCGATAGACATTATCCCCTCTGCAATGCGGGCATCCAGCTTATCAAAAACCGGCTCTCCGACACCGGGGAACAGTCCATTCACTCTGCATTCCACAACACCTCCTGCAGAATCGCCCTCTTCTCTTAGCTTAAGAATGCGTGCATCCGCTTCTGCTCGGCCTTCCGAAGTGGAAAGAGAGATTCCCGCAAGCTCCATTACCTTGGCATCCACTTCGACTTGAAGCTCCTGCAATACTTTCTTCGCAATCGCTCCGGCAGCCACTCTCGCAAGCGTTTCTCTCCCGGAAGAACGTCCGCCTCCACGGTAGTCCCGAAACCCGTATTTACTGAAAAAGCCATAGTCTGCATGTCCCGGCCTGAAGGATTCGGCAATATCTCCATAGTCCTTCGAACGCTGATCCTCATTTCGAACCATTAACGCAATCGGAGTTCCCGTAGTCAGTCCCTGAAAGACACCGGAGAGAATCTCTACCTGATCCCCCTCTTTTCTTTGGGTCATTTTCAAGTTCTTTCCCGGTCTTCTTCGCTCCAGATAAGGCTGAATATCCGCTTCAGAAAGCGAAAGTCCTGCCGGGCAACCGTCCACAACGACCCCCAGAGCCTTTCCATGCGACTCTCCAAAGCTACTAATACGGAAAATCTTTCCAAAAATACTTCCGCCCATACCTCTCCTTACATAGTAACTTTAAGCTTCAAGCAAACTCTTACACAGTAACTTTATCTTTGAAGAGCCACCTTGCAAAGCCCATTTAACCTTGGAGCTTTACCATGCATATGCTGTTCGGCTCATCAATTTCCAGTTCTCTCGCACACATAGACAGAAGCCCGTGCTCATAGTCAATATTCAAGAACGTAATCGTACCGCTTTCGTTATTTGCAACGGCGATATGCTTTTCATCCGGGAAAATGCAGAAATCCTTCGGATATTCTCCCCCAATCGGCAAGCTCCCCTTCATGGTCAGAAGCCCCGTCTTAATATCTCTATCATAAATGGAAATGGTATTAATCCCCGCATTCGATACAAAAAGATGAGACGCATCCTTATCCGGAGAGAAACGCATCTGACAAGCCGCAATTAAAGGGTCCTGATCCTTTTCCTTATAGGTGGGGATAGTCTGAATCTTCTCAAGAGTAACCTCGTCTCCCCCCTCTTCTTCATGAAAAGCGTAAACATCGATTACATTTTTCAACTCATAGAGAAGATACAAGTATTTTCTATCAGGACAGAAGCGGAAATGTCTCGGACCGGATTGCAGTTCACAGCGAAGTGTATCAATCTGGCGCATCTTTCCGTCTGCCTTGTCAAAACGAAAGATTTTAACCTGATCAATTCCCAAATCCGCAATTAAAATATATTTCTGGTCATCCGTCATTCTGGCACAGGAAACATGGGGACGGAAGGTTCTTTCGGCAACGGATCCGACACCTTGATCATATACACCGTCAATGATATTTCCCACAGAACCGTCCGGATTCAAAGCCAGTAATGTGGCTTTCCATCATGATAGCCGGAGACCGTAAGATACTGTCCACTCTTATCCACAGCCAAATGACAGCCTCTCATGCCTCGAATATTTCTCGTATTTAACTTGCTTAAGCCTCCATTATCCAGAATCCGGAAAGCAACTACACCCTCATCCGCAATGGAATAAAGTGTTTTCTGATCTCTCGAAACTGCAACATAAGAAGAATTGTTCACTTCTATTTCTGTTCTCTTCGTGAATTTCCCTTTTTCTATATCCACATCACAGATAGTAATCCCTTTTGCAGAACCGGTGTAGGAATAAGAACCGATATAAGCCACATATTTTGAGCGCATTATCTTTCCCCCTTTAACACTGCGTAAAAGTTTTTTATTTCTTTTATTCTAACAAAATTTACTTTCCGGGAATAGCTTTATTTTGAAGTGGAAGAACTCTTCTATATTTTTTTTCGGAAAAATTTTTCTAAAAGATAATTATAATCACCTTACGATGCCTTCAAAATCTTCCAGCGATTATTGTACTTGGCCTCATTTTCCTCTCCGAGGTAAGTGTAGACCTCTCCCTTTTCCAACAATTTCTCCATATCCGGGAAAACAGCCTTATTTTCCGTATAACTCTTATCCAAAAGCGCAAGCGCTCCTGTATTCGGGGTCGGATAGGTAATATATTCAAAGTTTTTCGCGGCAATATCCGGTCTGCAAAGGAAGTTCATCCATTTTTCGGCATTTTCCTTATGCTTTGCATTGTAGGGAATCACCCAACCGTCAAACCAGACATTCGTGCCTTCCTCGGGGATTGCGTAGTCAATTTCCACATCCGTGCCTTCCAGCTCATCCTGTACATAAAGGATTTCTCCGGAGTAAATGACACCGACCGCAGCCTCTTCTCCAATCATTTTGTCTCTAACCTGGTCCACTACATAGGCCTGAACCAAAGGCTTCTGCTTGATAAGGTCCTGTAAAGCTTCATCCAGCTCCGCATCGCTCACGGTATTCATGGAATGCCCTTCCATCTTTAATGCCACCATAAAGGCATCTCGCACGGAGTCCTGCATAAGAATTTCTCCCTTGAGCTTAGGATTCCATAGGTCTGCCCATTTGGTCGGATAGGGCACGCCGAGTTCATCCAGCATTCTCTTATTATAAAGAATTCCTACCGTTCCCGTGGTATACGGTACAACATATTTATTCCCGGGGTCGAACTGCTCGCACATTTCCATATACTGTTTTCCGATTTCTTTGATATTCGGGACATTGTTAAAATCAACCTCCTGCAGGAGATGATTTTGCATCATTTTCTCAATCATATAGTCGGAAGGGCAAACCACATCGTAAACAACCCCTCCGGCCTGAATAACCGGATACATTTCTTCGTTTGTCTCAAAAGTATCGTAAATCACCTTGATTCCCGTCTCTTCTTCAAAGAGCTTCGGAACTTCCGGGTCTATATACTCTCCCGCATTGTAGACCGTAACGACATTGTCCCCCTGCGCATCCGCCTGATCCCCTTGCTCCGCAGTATTCGTCTCACCCTTACCGCAAGCTACGAAAAAGGTGAAAGTAAGACAAAGGAAGAGCACCGAAAGAACTGCGATCTTACGAGAGCATCCGCCGGTACGAAAATTTCTTTTACTATTATTTCCTTTTTTTAACATAATCTTTTCCTACTCTTAGTATTGAAAATTTCAAACGTTATAACAATATATCAACTTTTTTACAAGTCGCACTCTTTTTTAGGACTGCTCTATTTTAAACCTGCTCTTTATCTGTATATTTCACGAAAAGACCATCGCGAGGCTCCCGTTATTTGTTCCATGCTAACTAACGAGTGCGAAGCGTGTTTGAGCGTAGCGAGTTCGCTAGGAGCACGAGTGAATAAGTGCATGGAACAAATAGGGAACGCAGTGGGTCTTGAGGGAAATATACAGCGAAAAGAGCTCGATAAAAGAGTGCTTTAAAGCGCCTTTTGAAGAGATGTGCGAAGGTGATTCGGCAAATATTCGCTTTATGCAGTCTTCTCCTTCTTCCGTTCAAAAAATCCCGGTGCAAAGTTCGCACAAAGTAAAACCACAAAAACCGTCACAAAAATGAGGGTAGACAGGGCATACATCGTCGGCTTAATTCCCTTTCTCGCCTCGGAATACACAAGGGTAGAAATGGTATCAATGCCCGCGCCTCTTGTAAAATGCGTGATAATGAAATCGTCCAAACTCATCGTAAAAGCCAGTAAAAAGCCCGATAAAACTCCCGGCATAATATCCGGAAGCACTACCTTGAAAAAGGCATAAAGCGGTGTCGCCCCAAGATCAAGTGCCGCCTCATAGCTTACCTGCGAGCTCTGCCTAATCTTTGGAAGCACCGAAAGAAGAACATAGGGCAGGTTAAAGGTAATATGGGAAATGAGTATGGTGTTAAAGCCCAGGCTGAAACGAAAGGCAATAAACATCAGCATCAAAGAAATACCGGTCACAATGTCGGCATTCAGCATCGGGACATTACTTACCCCCATAATCAGATTTCTCGGCAGCTTCTTCATTTTCCGAATCGCAATCGCCGCCATGGTACCCAGTACAGTCGCAATCAAGGCCGATAAAAATGCAATAATCAGTGTGTTTTTCAAGGCCTGTAAAATCGTCTCATCCTGAAACATCTCCGCATACCACTGGAGGCTGAAGCCGGAAAAATGCGCTCTGCTTCGTCCCGAGTTAAAGGAAAGTGCGGTCAGCATAAAGATAGGTGCATAGAGGAAAAGCACCACTAAGCCCAAATAACCGTTTTCCAAATATTTTTTTCCTCTTTTTTCCATTAGAACATCGCCCCCTCTCCGTTGTCATAGCGGGAAAGGACCGCCATGGAAAGAACGATAAAGAGCATCAGTATCATGGAAAGACCTGAGCCGACATTCCAGTTGGAATTTGTCGTAAACTCCTGCTCGATAACATTTCCGATCAGGTAAATCTTTCCTCCTCCTAGAATATTTGATATGGCAAAGGTCGTGAGCGTCGGTACGAAAACCATGGTCACCCCTGAAACAATGCCGGGAACGGAAAGCGGTAAAATAACCTTCCCAAGCGTAGTAAAGAAGCTTGCCCCAAGGTCGTAGGCCGCATCAATGGTATTGTCATCAATTTTACTTAGCGTGTTGTAAATCGGTAAAATCATAAAGGGCAGAAAGTCATAAACCATGCCGAGAATAATGGCATAGGGAGTATTGATGAGGTTCTGTCTTGGTAGATGCAAAAAAAGCAAAATCTCGTTCAGCACCCCTTTTCGCTCGAGTAAAGTCTGCCACGCAAGAATGCGAAGCAGCGAATTCATCCACATGGGAAGAATAAAAATAAACGCCACAAAGGAGCCTTTTCCGATTTTTTTGTTTCGAAGAATCAAAGCAAGCGGAAAGGCAAAAACAAAACAGAGCACCGTACTTGCTAAAGAAAGAAGCAGTGCCAAAACCAGGGGCTTGTAATTTTCCCACAGTAAAATCTGCCCTACATTTTCCAGCGTAAAGGCACCCGCCTTCGTCGTAAAGGCATAGTAAATCACGAGTGCCAGCGGAATGACAATAAAACCACACATCCAAACTAAGTAGGGTGTGGCCAGTAAGGTATTCTCTTTATTCTTCAATGCCGATAGCCTCCTCGTCCTCAGACTCGGGCTTATTCATAATCTGAATATTGGAAGGTCTGACATAAATTCCCACCTTCTTTCCCGGCTCATGCATCTCTGTAGAGTGCACCAACCACTCGAAACCGTCCTCGGTGGTGCATTCCATCTCATAGATTTCTCCCTTGAAAATGATGTGCGTCATTGTCCCTTTAAGAATTGCACGTTCATCTCCGTCTTCCAAAATTTCCACATCCTCCGGTCGAATAACCACATCGACAGGTTTGTTTCGGCCAAAGCCCTCATCAATACAAGGGAAGTTTGCACCAAAAATTTGTACCAGTCGGTCTTCTAACATAATGCCCGGTACGATATTGGAATCGCCGATAAAATCCGCCACAAAGGCATTTTCCGGCTCATTATAAATCTGCTCGGGGGAGCCTGCCTGCTGGATATAACCCTGATTCATTACCACCACATAATCGGACATGGTCAGTGCCTCTTCCTGGTCATGGGTGACATAGATAAAGGTAATTCCCAATTCATTTTTAAGCGAATCAGTTCGTATTGCATCTCCTGCCGAAGCTTTAAGTCCAAAGCCCCCAAGGGTTCGTCCAAAAGTAAGACTCTGGGCTCATTCACGATCGCTCTGGCTATCGCGATTCTTTGCTGCTGTCCGCCGGAAAGCGAAGTCACGGAACGCTTCTCATAGCCTTGTAAGTTCACAAGCTTCAAGGCATATTGAATCTTATCTCGAATATAAGCCTCCGACTTATTTCGAATCCTTAGTCCAAAGGCAATATTTTCCGCAATATTCATGTGAGGAAATAGAGCATATTTTTGAAATACCGTATTTAACTGCCGTTTGTTAGCCGGCAAATTGGTAATGTCTTTTCCCTCAAAAAATACCTGTCCTTTATCCGGATGCACAAAGCCTCCAATAATACGAAGTGTGGTCGTTTTACCACAACCCGAAGGCCCGAGCAAAGTTACGAAACTGTTCTCTCTAATGGAAAGATTCAGATCATCCAAAATCAGCTCTCCATCAAAAGATTTGGTAATTCCCCTTAAATCAATCAGCGTTTTTTCCAACTCATAAAAACCCCCTTCTACGTTTTTTACTGTCTAAAACAGCAATGAGCCTATTGTATCAAAATCAACGACATTTACAATCATTGAAAAAGAAAATTTTTATTTTGTTTCCATATAAAAAATAAGAGCCCCGGAAAGTCCGGAAAAGGCTCTTACTCTTTTCTTTAAATATGTTTTTTATAGAAGCTTAATTAGCGAACTCGGTATGCGCAACCTGCCACTTTTTCAAAGCAATTCCTACCCAAAAGCCGTATATACCGAAAGTGATGATGCAGAGGAAGAACCATTTAATCCACTGCAGGAATAAGCCGGTCGCTGTACCGGTAAAACGAAGACGATGTCCGTTAATCACAGTATGAGAGATTTCCCAGTTATAAATCATGCATATTGCCCAAGGAGTACAAATACCAAAGGTACACAAAATGATTAAAGCCCCCAAAAGCTTCCATCCGATTAACTGTAACAAACCGCCGTCAAAATAAGATTCTCCCATAAGCTCTCCTTTTCTCCTCATCATTAAAACATAAATTTCCACCAAATTATAAGGATATTAATGTAAAAAAGCAAGCTCCCATTAAAAACCATTCAAGGAGCTTGCTTTTAATTCATAACAGGTCAATGCCAATAGAATTCGTTTCTTGTTTAGAAATCGACTTCCGTGTCATAGTAGCAGCACTTTAAGAGCTTTTCCATCTCTTCCACACTTGGCTGACGGGGGTTGGATCCTGTGCAGGCATCGGCAACAGCATTGACTGCAATGTCATGGAGTCTCTCTAAGAAAACCTTCTCCGGAACGAATCCCTGCTCTGTAGGATAAGAGTCTGCACCATAGTTCTTGATACAATGCGGAATGTTCAGCTTGTCGTTTAAACCTCTTACATAAGTAATCAATGCCTTTACCTTTTCGTCATCCGAATGTCCGGAAAGGCCAATAACATCGGCAATCTTGGCATAACGCTTCTTCGCCGTCTCGTCCTTTGCATTGAATGCGATAACCTTCGGGAGATACATGGCATTTGCTGCACCGTGAATGATGTGTGCGCCTAAATCCCCGAATGCCGCACCGGTCTTATGCGCCATGGAATGCACGATTCCCAGTAAAGCATTGGAAAATGCCATTCCGGCAAGGCACTGCGCGTTGTGCATTTCATTTCTGGCGTTCTTATCCTCATTATAGGAATCTACCAGGTCATCCCGAATCATCTCAATAGCATGCAGCGCAAGGGGATCCGTGTAGTCGCAATTTGCGGTAGAAACATAGGCTTCAATCGCATGGGTTAAAGCGTCCATTCCGGTATGTGCAACAAGTTTCTTCGGCATGGTCTGTGCCAGAGCCGGATCAACGATTGCTACATCAGGTGTGATTTCAAAATCCGCAATCGGATACTTAATACCCTTTTTGTAGTCTGTGATAATAGAAAAGGCGGTTACCTCGGTAGCTGTTCCGGAAGTAGAAGAAATCGCACAGAACTTTGCTTTGTTCCGAAGGGTCGGGATACCGAATACCTTACACATATCTTCAAAGGTGCAATCCGGATACTCGTACTTAATCCACATTGCCTTAGCCGCATCAATGGGAGAGCCTCCGCCGATGGCAACAATCCAATCCGGTCCGAAGTCCTGCATCTCCTTCGCGCCCTTCATTACGGTATCTACAGAAGGATCGGACTCAATCCCTTCAAAAAGCTTTACTTCCATACCGGCTTCCTGCAAGTACTGTACTACTCTGTCCAAAAAGCCGAAACGCTTCATCGATCCGCCGCCAACGCAGACAAAAGCCTTCTTTCCTTTAAAAGTCTTCAGTGCCTCTAATGCATTCTCTCCGTGATAAATGTCTCTTGGTAATGTAAATCTCATCTTAAGCCTCCTTAAATAGACCTTTCAACTTTTTACGTCCCCCATGCTACTCCTCTATTATTTATATGTCAATATTTTAACAATCTATTTTCCTGTTCTGCTTTTTTCCTCTCTTCCTTTTCCCTTTTATATTCACGCCTCCCTAAAGAATTTAATAGAAAATCCTATTTATCAAAAACATGTCTTTCTATAAAAACCATCTTCAAAAAGATTGTTAATATATTAACGTGTGATAAAGCAAAAAAATTGCTTTTTGAAACATTTTCATTGAATAAAAGAATTTAATTATATGGATAGTTTTCAATTTTTCTAATTGAAATACCGCATAGTCCGTAAGTGATACGCACCGAGAAGAAGGCTACAGGAAATACCTTTCTATTTCCTGTAGCCTTCTTCGAATAGAATCTATTAATTTCTATCTTCTTTCTTTACATTTCTTAGCCTTAAATTCCGCAACAAGGCAGCCTTATCCTTCAATCATAATCGGCTGCTTTTCCGGAAGCTTCTTCTCCCCTTCCTTCGGGAAGGAAAGCTTCAAAACACCCTGTTCAAACTTTGCTTTTACATCTTCCTGCTTAATGCTCTCTCCAACATAAAAGCTTCTCTGCATAGAGCCGGAGTAACGTTCCTGACGAATGAGTTTCCCTTTCTCATCCTTTTCTTCTTCATTTAAGCCCTTTACGGCACTGACCTGAAGATAACCGTCATGCAGCTCCACCTTGATATCCTCTTTCTTAAAGCCCGGAAGATCGATATCCATAGCATACTGACCATCCTTTTCATGGACATCCGTCTTCATCAGTCTTCCTGCCCGGTCTCCGTAAAGCTTATTCTCTACTCTGCCAAGACCTCTAAAGCCCGGAAAATCAAACCAATCATCAAATAAATTCTCTCCAAAAATGCTAGGTGCTAACATATATTTTTCCTCCTTATACTTTTATTTTGACTTCTCATTTCTTGTCATTTTTTTCAGCAAGGGGAAGAATCCTAATCACTCTGAGAACCTTTAAGTCCTTACGGTCTTCTTTGTTCCTCTGCTTGATTATGATTATACTCAAGTTGTTAGCACTGTCAAGTATTGAGTGCTAATTAAATTGTGAAAAATATGTGTCTTTTTTAGTTAAGAATTAGCCTTACGCTTCCGTAAAGCTGATTCTTTGTGCCAAAACATCCACCTTCGCCATAATACCAAGGGGAAGAATCGCCCTGGGAGTGGCATGTCCCACATTCAAATTGAAGACAATCGGAAGAGTAGGATTTCCAATCACTTCCGGAAGAATTTCCTGATACTCCTTGGAATAACGCTCATCCATAGGCTTTCCCACCAGCACACCGCTGAGGACTTCGAAAATACCGCTTTGCTTTAAGGCTTTGAGCAGTGTCCGATACTTCTCCGGATTAGGCTGATTCTCGCTACTTTCCAGCAAAAGAATCTTCCCTTTCCAGTCTTCCAAATCCGGAAATAGTGCATACTTTTGGCATACGCTGACAGAGTCCTCGTGCCTCGTTGTGTCGAAGATATCATAGAGGGTATCTATACAGCCCCCTAAGATTTCTCCTTGAAAAACAGGACTGCCCTGTAAGAGTAAAAAGCCTTCATTCTCATGGCTAACTCGTTTTGTTCCTATTGCTTTCGGTCCAAAATCTCTCCGCTCCTCATACCAAACCGGGCTCGGTTCAAGAGAACGAATGCTTCCGCTTTGAATCAATTCCAAAAAGTATTTTTCGCTGTAGGGCAACATTTCCTCTTCCAACTCACAAATATCCGGGAGAAAAGCCTGCCCGTAAAAGCTCTTGATTCCCAATTTATGAAGCATCAAGTGATTCATCGTGGTATCGGAAAAGCCAAGGAAAACCTTTTGCTTTACGACCTTTTCCAATTGTCCCTCTTCAAAAAGATAGGGAAGTAGTCGATAAGTATCCTCTCCCCCTATGGCACATAAAATCATATCTATCGAATCGTCGGAAAAAGCCTGTAAGAGATCCTCTGCCCTCTTCTCGGGATGCTCTTTTAGATAGTCTAAGCCTTTTAAAGCATTTTCCATGAATTTCACTTCCAACCCAAACGGCGTAGGCGTTCCAGGCCTATTTTTACTTCATGCTGCACAAAGTCTTCTCCCAGAACACCGCTGGAGAGACTGACAATGGCTACAGTTTTTACCTTTTGCACCACGCTTCTCCTTCCTTTAAGACAATAGCTTTTTTAACTCTCCGACTCCGGGAAGCCGTCCACTTACGATAAGTTTCCCATCAATCATGAGAGAAGGAGCACTGAGTACCCCAAGCTTTACAATCTCGATCAGTTCCTCTACCTTCTCGATTTTGGCATCCTTTCCCAGCTCCTTTACCGCCTCTGCTACATTTTGATATAGCGTATCGCATTCTTTACAGCCTGCACCGATAACCTTAATTTCCATTTTCCCTCCCTCACTACATTACTGTTCCGCTTTTTTCGCCATTCCAATTCCTAAATTTTAATCAGTATTTCTGTTCTAGGTATCTTCTCTACGCCTCTTTTCTATGTTTCTGTTCTACGTTTCTTTTCCGTTTTTCCGCTTTTTAATTCTTTAGCTTCATAGGAACGTCCATATAGTTTTTCCAAGCTTCATCAATGCTTCGAATCACTTTCGGCCCAACCTTTGACAAAAATACCAACTCAGAAATCTCCTTCTTTGGGCATGGCTTATAGTCGATTAGTTCTTCCACCACATCCACCTGTATCCAGCAATTGTCCAAAAGGAAAAAGCCTTTAATCCGATAACAGTCCGGTAAAACTGCTTGTAAAAATTGATGAAAACGCTCTTTGGAAACATTTTCCGTACAGACCAGAGAAATGGTTTTCGGCTTGTTGTCCACCGTATTTAAGCTTTCTTCCGAATCCACCCAGCTTCCCTTTTCAAAGCCCTCTCGAATAAAGCTAATATCTGCTCTTCCATTTTCGCAATGTAAAATCAGGCAATGGGGATTCACTTCCCGAATCAAAGAAAGTACTTTCTTATATTGTTCCTCGGAAATCAAATCCATCTTGTTCACGATGGCTACATCACAATGCTTTAATTGCCTGTCTACCGTTTCCGTATCCTTTACCTGCTTCGGAAAATGTACCCCGTCAATCAAGCAGATTACCCCCTGAAAATCATAGGCGTCCCCGGCCAGAACTTCTACGCTCTTTAAAATGTCCCGAATATTCGAAGGATCAGCAAGACCGGAACTTTCCACAAAAAGGTATTCCATATCGCCCTTGCTCATCTCTGCCAAAGCCTCCACAAAGGAAAGTTGCAGACAGGAGCAGAAAATCGATCCTCTGTTGATTTCCTTGATGGTGAGTTCCTTCTTTTCCAGAATACTGCCGTCAATTCCCGTTTTCCCAAATTCGTTTTGAATGACGGCAAGCTTTTTATCGGAGAATTCTTCCAAGATATGCAGCAAAAGACTGGTTTTTCCCGCTCCCAAAAAACCTGTTAAGACATATAATTTTTTCTTTTCCATAAATGATCTCCTAATGAGGACAATGTAGTACAAGATATAAAAAGATAGTAAAAAGATAGTAAAAGGTAGCACAAAATAACGTATACTCCGGCGAAACTGCTTAGTCGAAAGAAAAGCATTCTTCTCTTAAATTATAACAGAAGCACCGCCTGTAATGCATTAAAAATATATCCGATAAGAATAATGCCGAGGATGCATATTCCTATAAAAGTCCCCAAAAGCTTCGGCTTAATGACTTTCCTAAGCATAATCATAGAGGGAAGAGAAAGAGTAGTGACCCCCATCATAAAGGCCAGCACCGTTCCCAGCTCCGCCCCCTTTAAAAGAAGGGATTCCGCAATCGGTATCGTTCCAAAAATATCCGCATACATGGGGATTCCCACCAGAGTCGCAAGAATCACGCCGGCAGGATTTCCTTTCCCAAGTAAAGAAATAATCCGGTTCTCCGGAATCCAGTTGTGAATCAAAGAACCGATACCTACCCCTAAAAGGATATAGGGGAAAACCTTTCGAAAGGTCGTTTTCACCTGCTCGGCAGCATAAGAAAGACGCTCTTTCCGGGATAAGGTAGGGAGCGCCTGCTCCACGGGTTTCAGCTGCAAAAGAATGGGTTCTATCTCATTTTCCAAGGACAAATGCTCTATCACTAAGCCACCTAGAACCGCCAGCAAGAGTCCCAATATCACATAGATAGAGGCAATCCTTAGACCGAAAATACCGGTGAGTAGTACAAGACTTCCCAAATCCACCATGGGAGAGGAAATCAAAAAGGAAAAGGAGACTCCAAGAGGAATCCCGGCTGCTGTAAACCCCATAAAAATCGGAATGGAGGAGCAAGAACAAAAAGGAGTAATCGTTCCCAAAAGAGCTGCTATGACATTGGCATAGATGCCGTGAAAACGCCCCATAATCCGCTTTGTCCTTTCCGGCGGAAAGAAGCTCTGCACATAGGAAATGGCAAATATCAAGACGCAAAGGTAAACCGTGATTTTCACACAATCATAGAGAAAGAAATGGAGACTTCCCCCGATGCGACTATCCGTAGCAATCCCAAAGTGTTCCAAAGCCTCCCGAAACAGTCGACTTAGCCAGTCCATTCTCAAAATTTCCTCTTGTATAAACTGTATCATGCTGCTTTTTACACCTCCTTTTCTCTCTCTTATACATCACTTTTGGTGTCTTCCTGCAGATTTTCCTTTCCTTCTTCCAAAAGTTCCTCCAAATACTCAAAATCTTCTTGCAATTGCTTTTCCGGATACATCCTTCTCGCTTCCTGAATCCGTTCTGCCACTCCCTCTTTTTTCCCATAGCAGCATAAATCCATAAACAAATCCAGAATGGTAAAGTTCTTTTTTTATAGAACGCATTTTCTTTGTATTTTTCCAAAAAGAGCTTCACTATCTTGATAAAGAGTCTCCGCCTCCTTGTAGTCCTTTAAGTAAAAATAGTTCAGGCATAGATTCAACCTTCTCACCATCTCTACAGAAGGCATTTTCTTTACCCTCGGCTCCAATTCCTTTAGAATTTCCACCGCTGCACCATATTCTTTTTTTCCCTGTTAACGCCGCAGTACGATTCAGCTCCGCAATAGCCCTAAGATGCTTGGATTTTTACCTTATCTCGAATTGCTGTTATCTTTTTCCAGATATTCATCATACTTTGCTTCGCCAAGTAATGGAGTAAGGGCATTTATTCTCCTTCCATAAAATAAATTATAGGACAGGTTTATGATAACGCTGATGAGTAGCACTGCAATCGATAAAGAAATGTAAATGCACATGGTTTCTTCTTTACTAAGCTGAAACCATAGTTTAACAAAGAGTAGGAAAAGGCCAAAAAAGACGCCCAAAATGATACTGATTTTCATGCTTTTACTGATTTTTTTCATATCTTTTCCAATCTATGCGCAAAATCCATTTCTGCCTATTCTATAGATATGCTGTCATGTAGTTATTTGATCTGCACACCTTCTATTCTCAATACTATACCAAACGGCGACTAATCTAAAGTCTCATTTTAGATTAGTCGCCGTATAAAGTCTTGTCTTATTTATTAGAATTTCTTTCCTTCCTTCTTTACTAAAAATCCTATTATCAAAGCAACTATAATATATCCTATAATCGCCGGAAGGGCTGCTTCCACGCCAAAATTACCACCTGTAAGTAGCTTATTTGTAGACTGTATAGGAATGATAATATAGGAATCGTTAGCCATACCATTTACCGTATCCCCTATTCCGAAAACACCGCCGATGATAAGGGTATTCCAGACTGCATGGGCAAATGCCCCCGGATAGATTGAATCTGATTTTAATGCAAATAGGGTAAACATGACTGCAACCGATGAACCGGCTAAGATTAAAAGTACCAGATCCGTAAGGTTAAAGCTTTCCATATTCATAATATGAGCACAGGCAAATAAAAGAGAAGGTAGAATCACTGCAACTTTTAAGCCTAAAGTTCTCTGCATGTACCGAAAAATCATGCCCCTGAAAACCAGCTCCTCACAGATTCCTGCAGTAATCCCAAAACTAATTATACCTCTTATCAAAGATATCCAAAAGCTTCCCGGCTTTGCAATGTATACATTACTTGGCAGTACATAGGCATAAAAAGCCAGAACGGTAAGCGGTAGGGCTATAGAGATAAGGAGCAACTTTATATCCATCTTTTTGAGTTTTAGCCCCAGATTCTCTGCGCTCATTTTTTTAGTAGCTTTGATGATACAAAGTAAGCTAGTCCAATGGTAATCGCAATCCTTACAAAAGCCGGTATAACAAGGCGTAAATACTGACCGGAAAAGCATTCTTGCACTACACTTTCCGCAATAGCACCGATTATTAATACCAGGATGGAAAGCATTATGACTCCTATATTTTTCCCTATTAACTTTATTGTTTTCATTCCCGGCTCCTCAACATATCTGCAATCTTATCAAAGGTATTTCCGTTTCGAATCGTAATTTGCTTGTAGAAATTCTGCTTCATGAGTTTTTTATGGTAGGTGGTTTTTAGATATTCCGCCTCATCCATTTTCCCCCAAAATACAGCCTGTTTCCCGACATATACTTTCTCATTGTAAAATGTAGCGTTCTCTATAAAGTGAAGAATACCGGCTTTATCCATAGTACAGGAATAAAACAAAACATCTCTTCTTGCCAACTCCTCTTCCCACCAAGCCGGTAATGCCGCTTGTTCTTCCAGATACTCCTCTTTCGTAAGTAAAGCAAAGGGAATCGAAAAGTCATAGTTTCTATCTAAGACTTTTCTTATCTTTAAGATACAAGCCTCACGACTTTCCGCACTACTGAAAAACAGATTGCCGCTGTTGATATAGGAATCAAGATTTTCAAAACCTGCATTATCCAATAAGGCTTTTAAATCCGTCATAGAAACTTTATTTTTTTCCCACCCACATTGACAGCTCGAAGGAAAAGGATATATCGCAAGGAACTACCTCCTTAATGATGGTATTTTTTCTTCCACAACGAACCCAGCAGCATACCGATTGCAGAGATTATCACTCCGGCTACAATCATTCCGAAATCCGGGGCATTTATCTTGTTAACGGCAATGTTGTTTGCCATTTTAAATGTACCGTATTCAGCAAGCATATACATTAGGCCAAAGAAAAGGGTACATCCCCATTTTCCTTGTCCCCAAAAGTCATGTCTCCCAATCAGCACGGACTCAACAAATGTTGTTACCGGTAGGATAATCCAAAGGTACATTAAACTGTAGCCCATAGCATCACTTCCACTTGTAAAAAGCCAAAACACAATTATGGCAAGTGCCCAAATCAGAAGATAGGAGAGTATGATAATGATTTTATTTCTAATATTATGCTCCATGCCACTGTACCTCCCTAGCATTTTTATTGTAGGGAAAATGCCCCCTGTCGTCCAGCAAATGGCTTTTACATCACTTATAGTGTGTCAAAATCCTTTTACATTGTCCCTTTATTGCTTTAATTTACCGCTAATCTCTTTAAATACTTCTTTTTTAATTTTCCAAATCCCTGAATAGGGTTGTTCAGCATAGCTCTTATTTCTATTTTCATATAGATAAACGACTCCCCAGTTCCCTTCCGTATTGTTATAATAAAAGCTAACAGCCAGAAAATTTTTAATGTTTGCAGGCGATTCATGATAACTTTCCCCTCCTGTATCTTTAGTATTTTCTTTGATGTCCTTCACGATTTTAGCTATTTCATCCTGATCCGTGATTTTCACAGTATTTCCGGAAGGATTTTCCGTAATTTCCATTTCTGTTATTTCCTTTGCCTCCGGCAGGCTGATTTCCTTCTTCGCTCCGCAAGCTGTTAATACAAAAATAAAAATAAAAGCTAAGGTGATTCTCATAAACTTTTTCATATTTTTTCTCCACAAGATTACTGCTGAATGCGCTATTGCTGTTGGCCCTAAAAATGAGAATAATCTAGTATAAGATACTACTCTACTATGGGTTACATTGTTATGGTTTCGTTATCTAAATTGTGCAAGCGCAACTTGCACTATTTACTTGATTCTCTTTTGAATATCTTCAACCGACGGTAACTACTCTTCCAAGGCATCCGGCAGGCTTCGGGTGACTTTATATTCACTCACACCAATCGGCTTTGAAATGTCCTTTAGGGAAGAGACCATGAAATTTGTGCAACAACCTGTTGCACGAATTCATGAACAGGATAGGTCTCGGCAAATTTTGCCTTCTTTGTCGCATGAACTAAACAAATATTTTTCCTAAAAATCTATTTGTTCATATTCTAAAAATTGAGCTACACTCATACACTTTGGATGATCTATATCAAGACTAAGAAAATCTTTATCTCCTGTAAGAATGATGTCAACATCTGACACAATGGCAGCATTTAGAATCGGCTGATCTTTTGCATCTCTTATAAGTTTTTCTGCATAATCCACTGCAGGAACCAGTTCAAAAGACATTTCAGCAAGTAGAACTTCTGCATCCGGAAGATAACGCGGTGCTTTCCTTTGAAGAATATCTCTCAACTCTGCTATATTCCGATCACATAAGACAATTTCATGATTATCCGCAATATAAAGTAGTGTCTGTGCGGGCTTTGACTCAGGAAAGACCAGTGCAGAAAAAAGAACGTTTGTATCTACCAGTATCCGCATTATACTTTCCTTCCATAACGCACTTCATTTACCAGTTCTTGAATATCCTCCTCACTATTTATACCCATTTCTTCTGCAACTCCCTGAAATGCAGCTTGCGCCTTTCGGATGGCAGTAGCGGAGGCATTACTAACAATAATTTCTCCATTTTGCTTTTGAAGAAATAAAAGCTTATCACCGGATTTTAATCCAAGTTGGCGGCGCACTTCTACAGGCACTGTAATCTGACCGTTTGCTGAAATTTTTGCCAAGTTCATATTTTCTTCCTTTCGCTCTTTATCTTACTTAAATTTTTTAAATTCTTTAGATTCTTTAGATTTCAAGTTTTCTTTTATTATTTTAAATCAAGCATTATAAAAAGTAAACTTTGAACTATTGTGCTTTAGTGAATCGACGAGAAATGCAATGCCTCTTCTCTGATTTCCTTATCGCATGATGCATTTTCAGAAATTCCCTTCAGAATATCTAAATAGACTTCCGCTTGATCTGTTCCATTGATAAGACGATTTAGCATCCAAACTGTATGCAATGTAGGCATTCTTTTCAAGGACAGAAGAAGTTCTTCTTCATATCCTTTTTTATAAAATCTCTCCACAAAATGGACGATTGGTCCGGGACTTCCAAAATCTGTCAACGGATGCCTTTCCATCAGCCGGAGCAATGGCTGTACCGAGTCTAATTGATTATAGTTTTCTTCAATTTCTTCCATGCAGTCCATCATCACGGTTTCAAAATCCTCGTTATCTTGCATTCCGGCTTCCATTTTTTGAATGATGCTGTTTAGCGTTTCCATATCTATTTTCACCTCGAGTTTTTTCTAGAACTTCTCATCTCACTTCTCTTCTCACATCTCTTCAATCACTGCTATTCTATGCAAGATTACTTTCGCCAGCTCTCTTGCTTTTTCAAAGTCTTCCTTGCTGAGAACCATCAGTGCATAGCTGTCACTTCCTATATCCATAGCAGACAAAACATACTCTGTCCACTGGGCATTCAGAATCTTTCCCCATCTTGGGATATCCTCTTCATCATTCAGCATTTTCTCATCCGGATTGAGATTTAGTCCGGCACTTAATTTACGCACAGCAGGAATAAAACTATCTTTCCTTGCTTTCCAATCCAGTTCTATCACTTTTCCTTTCCGCTCTAACGCGAAAAAAAGCTCTTCCCAGGCTTGATCCATATCTTCCATACTTTCATGCTTGTGCTTTTTCAGGAAACGCTGCGCCGTTTTTGGGTCTTCCAGCAGGAGCTTTGATAAGTCTTCAAATGCGGATTTTACGATTGCATCATCATTTCCTATCACTTCCGTATAAGTCTTTTTCATCGGGAAGAACTTCCTTTTTTTACAAATGCCCTCATAATCTTTACGGCATCGCTGTAGCTTAAGTCGGAAATTAGATATTTTTTTATCCTCTATTTTTCAAATATAAATTGACCAGCTCTTTGCTTTTCCCGACTACCGCTTTCATAGACGTACAACCCTTTATGGCATGGGAGTGGCTTATCTCTGCATAAGTATAATATCCGTCATGCATCGCTTTTAGTGCATTATCAATTCCGCTGATATGAAATCCATTTCTATCGTAAGCCGGGTCTTTCATGTGCCATTCTTCATAAATCTCAAAGAACACTTTCTGTATCCAATTATATAGGTTCATGATTGTTTTCCATCTCCTCTTTCGTCATTCCGCTAAGTTCTTTCACCCACATCCCTACCGTATCGGAAAGCAGAGAATCACAAGTATATTCCTCCGTACCGTCCATATATTTGCAGGAAAATAAAGGCTCTCTTATCGCTGCTTTATAAAACTGCATTGCCACATCCTGCAAATTCTCCGCCACTCGCATCATGTGCAAATGCCTTAGCTTGCATAGAATAGTTCTCATTATTCTCCATAAACTGGATTTCCTGAAGCTGCTTGTAAAAGTAAATGTCACACTCTCGCATAAGCATAGTATGGAGTTCCGTATTATTCTTGATCTGCTCCCATAAGTCCATTTCGTTTTCTCTCCCCCCTACAAACTGGGAATTATGATTTTGCTTCTCCGTAATACCATATATATATTGAATATATAAGCATAGCAATAACACCTATTATAAGTATAATATTCAATTTAATGATAAACATAGACAAAAGAGTGTTTGTCAATCCATGAAAAACACTACAAGCAAATATGCATTTCGTTTTTTTGTAAATTGTCGCTAGCCAAAAACTGAGTATAATAGCTAATACTAAAAACAAGGTAAACGGCATATTTTGTTGAGATGACCCATTTATAAACCAAAGCGGTATATGCCAAATCCCCCACACTGTACCTGTAATGATGGCGGATATCGGAAAATTCAATTGTTTCTCTAATAAAGGCTGCATAACTCCTCTCCAACCTAATTCTTCTTCACCACCATATATAAATGTTGCTTGTAGAAAAATTAAAGGTATCAAATACATCTTTAATGCAGCATTAAATTCTCTTGAAGATAAACTTATTGTCAGTATTTCAAAAACAGAAAATAGAAACAGATAGTTCAATGATTTTTTTCTGTGCTCAAAAATGTATTTTACTATAGATTTAATCGTATTTTTTTCTTCCAATACAAATAAAGTTGCTATCGCTGGTCCGAAGCCTCCTATAATATGCAGAATAGTACCTAAAGGATGGGAAAATGGAATAATATTGAGACTTGTTAACGCAGCAAGCCCACACCATGCTATCCAAGAAATAAGGAATGTAATGATAAGAAATTTTGCCAGTCTCTTAGAATTCAATTTAGTATACCTCCTTCTCAACTTCTCCGTTCCAATTATAGCAAGTAACAGAACAATGTCTTTAATCCTTGATAAATTTACTTGCCAAGTGATAAACCTGTTTGATCTCTTTACTATCTAAGGACCAAGCCTCTACTTCTTTTCGAATAAAATCCGGAAATTTCTTACTGATATCTCGTAAAGCATTGCCCACAGATTTTCTGACATATTCACTGGGATCCGCTTTTAAAGCGGCTAAACGATGAATGGCTTCTTCCGGGTGATCTTTAGAATAGGCTCTGCTTGTCCAGATTCTTAGCCCTTCCGTAACGGCTCTTCGGGCGTTCGGCTCAGGACTTTGTAGCCATTCCGTAATCGTGGGGAGGGCTTTTTCCATTCCGATTTTTTTACAATAGGTATCAAAGGACTTCGCTAAAATCTCCTGCACTCTCCAGTTCTCATCCTTTGTAACTTCTTCCTTCATAAAATGGATGATTTCTTCATCTTCAGATAAGTAGCCGAAAAGAAATACCCCATACATTCTCACTTGATAAGCAGGAGATTGAAAAGCTGCAAATGCCAAAGTCTTGCAATAAGCAAAATCATGGGAGTGAAAATCCTGTAAAGCTCTGCTTTCTTCCGGCTTGAAACCATTTTCTAGCGAAGATAATTCCTGTTCTAATGCGGCAATATATTCCTTCAAATCTACTCACCTCCCTAAGAGATTTGCTCTGCTCTTTTCTATTTTGTACTGACGAATCTCACTCAAAAAGCTCCGTCAATTCTGTTTATCTTCTCTAAAAATACCATGCTTTCCCAAAAATATTGATTCGCAAATCTCTATGTTTCCTCATTCATCATTAACCTTTTTATTCGGTATCCGTATACATAATTAATTTCTTTCGGTGTTTTCCTGAAAAGTAGCCACCCGAAGAAAAGCATAGTTAACAGAATAAGTAAAACCATAATGAACATGCATATCCAGAATCCCATTTGAAATTCCTCCATTACTTTTACTTCTGAAGCATTGATTCAGCCTCAGTTATATTTATAACATTTTCCATGTACTCATAAAATTTCTTGTGTAATTCTCTCATTTCATCCGGTGCGTTTATCGAATGTTGATACATGAACTTTTCGCCGAAAATGCTTCTATATACAAACGACATAATAAAAGTCAATATCGGTAGTGGCACAAACAAAAAGATATTCATTTTCCATGGAGATAACTTGCCATAGGTTTTCCTCACAAATTGGAGGTTTCGTTTTAGAGCTTTTGCTGTATTATGCATAATCTTGTGTTCATAGCCGGCTTTTGCGGGGTTATCCGCTTCATAATATGCATCTGCAATAGGAACTACCATTGCAAGATGACAAAGCTGCCAAATGTGCATATCTTTCACTATCTGATATGGAATAGAAGATTGCTTAAAAATCAAAGAAAGGCGTCTTACTCTATCCGTTCTCATTCCGGAAATCTCTGCAAAGGTAGTCGGTTGAATGATTTTCGGAGTAAGCGTGGCATCCAATACATCATCCTTAATACTTCCTCCTGCGCCCGGAAATGCCGGAAGAATCTTGCCTTCCCCACAAATATTCTCCCATTCATTGTAGTCATCAATAGTATTGGTCATTGTTACAATGCATTTGCTATTATTGGTTTTCAATTCCTCAAGTGCCTGATATAACTGATTCTCTCTGATTGTCAAGAATATAAAATCATATTCGTCATTATCCTTGAGTTCAGACAAAACAGAAACATTTGCTTTTGTAACTTTTTCTCTTTTCAAATAAAGCAGACCCTTCTTCTTGAGCGTTTCCAGCCTGGCTCCTCTTGCATAAACAGCAGTATCAAAACCCGCTTCGGCAAAAAGCGAGGCATACAGCGAGCCTATCACTCCCGGACCAAATATGAGTAATCTCACTTACAGACTCCTTTCTGTCCCATACAAGATATCCGCCCATCATAGATTTTATGGCAATATCACCTGCTACGGAAAAGGCCTCACGAACAAATTCAATTTCAAAGTCTATAATAACACGGTGAATCCTCCTTTTGCCACCGTGCTCAAAGCAAGTAATCGTAAATTTCCTCCGAGTTCCAGTATAAAAAAAGAAATGGCGGCTTGAAATAGTTTCATTTCAAAACCGCCATCAAGAATACTGCTTCTTAAATTTGAAAAATAGATATTCTGTAAGCGGTTTCATTCAATCTCTTACAAAATCAATCCCACTTCTTTGAACAAACAACATTTCCAAGCTCATCTTCATCATGAAGCTAACTTTTTACACTAAGTTGTTTCATTTTAACCTTCTCCTTCACACTAATTGGCAATCTTCCAAATAGTTGCTTTATTTTTCATGCTTATCAAGGTTTTTATACAAACCTCCCTGCTTCATCAGTCCTTCATGATTTCCTCGTTGTTCTATTTTCCCGTTATTTAAAAACTAAAAATCTGATCGGCGTTTCGTATGGTAGAAAGCCTGTGAGCAATCATAATAATGGTTTTGTTTTTTTGTCAGTTCTTCAATGGCAGCCTTTAGCTTATCTTCATTTTCCGGATCAATATTTGCTGTGGCTTCGTCAAAAAATGACAATCGGGGCATCTTTCAACATAGCTCTGGCAATGGAAATTCTCTGTTTTTTTGTCCTCCGGAAAGAGTGGCTCCGCCTTCTCCAATCAACGTATCGTAACCATTTGGCAAGGCTTCTATAAAAATCATGACACATCGCCTTTTTTTAGCAGCTTCTATGACCTCTTCTCTTGTGGCACTTGGCACACCGAACTTGATATTATTTTCAATCGTATCCTCAAAGAGATATACATTCTGGAATACCATAGCGATATGACTCATCAGATTGGGCAGGGTATACTCTTTAATGTTTTTGCCGCCCATTAAGATTTCTCCTGCGTTTACATCCCAAAATCTTGCAATCAGATTGCAAAAGGTTGTCTTTCCGCTTCCGGACGGACCGACAATGGCGGTCATGGTGTTCTTCTTCATCTCACAGGAAATATGATTTAAAATTGTCTTTTCATCATAAGCGAAAGAAACATCTTTAAATTCAATATCCGGGTGACGGATTGGGCTTGTTTCAGCTCCTTCTTTTATTTCAGGAACCTTTTCCATATATTTCAAGCTGTCGATGGAGTTCTCTGCAATTCTCAGTATCGCCATAGAGCTTCCTGCCGCTTTAATTCCTTCAAAAATAATAAAGCCGGCAATCATAGACATAATCGCATCTGCCAAAAGCATATCTCCTTCAATGTAATATTTGGCAGATAAAATAATCATAGCGGCAATACTGATTCCAAGAACAATTCGCTGTAAAGCGATATATGGCGTCATGGTTTTTTCCAGTTTCATTGTAATATTGCAGTTTTCTTCAAACGCATTACTCAGTTCTTTATTATTCTTGCCGCCTAAATTGTATGATTTAATCACCTGCATTCCTTGTACGGTTTCCAATACCTGTTTTGTCAAATGTGTTTGAGCAATACCGATTTCGCTTGCATTTTCTCTTGACTTTTTTTCCATAAAATAGGTGACAATAAAAAATGCAAGGATACCCAAAAATGCGGTAATTCCTACCATTATGTGCAAATAAAACAAGGCTAAGGCAAAAACAAAAGTATTGAGTAATCCGCCTAAAACAAGCACAAGTAACATTGGTACCTGCATTTCAATCTGGCTGAGAGTGGTGGTACTCATTGTTGTAATCTTTCCTAAACTGAATTCACTGAAAAATCCCATCGGTACTTTTTTCAGCTTGTTTCCGATACGAATTCTTTTATCCGCCGCCATAAAATAGCCGGCATGCGTTTGCTCCAGTTGAGATATATATTGTGTGATAATCTTTCCAACTAAGCTGACAAGGAGAATCCCTAAGACAATGGCTATATCCTTCATGGAAAGAGTTTCGTCAAATATTTTAACGAGAACATAATACACACCACCCATTTGCATTGCATTAAATGCCGCACAAAGGAAGCCGACAATAATGGACTTTTGTATATTCGGCTGTTCCTTTTCCGCAAAGTTCCATATTTTCTTAAATACTGTAATCATAACGCTCCTCCTTTCCCGCAGCTTTCCATAAAGAGGAATAGACTTTTGACGTTTCTAAAAGTTCCTCATGCTGTCCACAACTTTCAATCTTCCCGTTTTCGACCACAAATATTTTATCTGCATTGACAATGGTTCTAAGCCTATGTGCAATTAAAATCAATGTTTTTCCTTTCACCAAATTACTGATGGCTTCCTGCACAATGCTTTCGTTTTCGGTATCCATATAAGAGGTGGCTTCATCTAAAATGACGATCGGTGCATTTTTCAGCATGGCTCTTGCGATAGAAATTCTTTGCTTTTCTCCACCGGACAAATGTCCTCCGCCTTCTCCCACAATCGTGTCATACCCGGCAGATAACCCTCGGATAAATTCATCACAACCGGATAATTTTGCCATTTCCTCTACTTCCATATCACTTGCCGACGGTTTTCCGATTCTTATATTTTCTCTGACAGACATATCAAATAGATAGTTGTCCTGTGATACATAAGAGATGGTTTCGGATAACTGTTCCAGCGGAATCTCTTTGATGTTTTTTCCCCCGATACTTACTTCTCCGGCATCTGCATTCCAAAAACCTGCGATCAGCTTCGTAATGGTTGATTTTCCGCCTCCTGACGGACCGACAAATGCCGTTACCTGATTTTCCCCAATCGTCAAACTGACCCCTTCTAATACTTTCTTATCTTCCGTATAGGAAAAATCCACATTTTTCAGTTCAATATCACTACCGGATAACGAAACATTCTCTTTACCATGCTCAAGATCAGGGGCATCCAAAATCAATCCGATTTCCTTTGTAATCGTTCCTATTCTGGACAAATCATCCATATAATTGGTCGCCGTCAATATATTTTCCACCGTTCCAAAAGAAAGTACTATGATAGTTATAAAAGTCGCTATTGTTAAGGAACCATTTAAATAGAAATAAACTCCTAACGGCAGGATTGTAAGCAAGGACATAGGTGAAATTTTTCTGTATGCAGATACACCAATCATCGTTTCTTTCATCCAATGATAATAAAATACCGCATTTTCATGGACTGCTTCACTGTATTTCTGATAGGAAGTTTCGCTTTGATTGAACATCTTGATGACCTCAATTCCACCAATGTATTCCACCACTGCGTTATTCATTTTCTGATTGATTTCCACCGATTGCTGATACTTTTTCCCATAAGATGCCATCACCGATTTCATACAGAACATTCCAATCACAAGAGGAATCAAGGAAACAAGTGCCAATCGCCAATCCAAAATAAACATATAAATCAGCAAGAGAATCGGACCGATGATATTGGCAGTCATTTCAGGAATAATATGCGCTAAGGTTGTTTCCATAGAATCCACCTGATCCACAATAATATTCTTGAGCTTACCGGAAGAAATATTCATAACCTTTCCAAGGGGCATCCGAAACAGTTTAGTTGAAATTTCTTCCCTTATCTTTTTTAAGGAATAAAAACGTTGCCTGATGCGATATGGAAGTGGAAGCCGCCGCAAAGATTTCTTTCAAGACCATTGCGGCTAATACCATAAGACCGTATTGCAAATAAAATCCGAATTCTGTGTTTTTTTCCAATCAGTCCTACAATCATTTTTTTGCTAATACGATATATGCGGCAAGACCGGATACCACTCCTAAAACTGCCAATAGAACGGATTGAATGTAAGTGTTCTTATATTCTTTTACATACTGTTTGATTAAATTCATAATCTGAATCCTCCTTTGATACCAAAAATTTTTATCTTATGGGAGCAAATAAGAAATCCGATATTTTACCTTCATTTCCTTTTACAGCTAGCTTTTTATAAGATTTGTCATCCAGCATCAACACCGTATTGCACACTTCAAAGAGAAGTTCTAAATCATGGGTAATAATGACCACCGGTCTCTTGGCGGCATATTTCCTTATCATAGCTCCTATTTCTTTCATTCTCTTATAATCAAGCCCTGAAGTCGGCTCGTCCAATATAATGATTTTTCTTTCACTTAAAAAGGCAGTGGCAAGTGCAAGCCTTTGCTTTTGCCCGCCGGAAAGCTCTTGCGGGTGATCCATTTTTTTATCCCACAAATCAATTGCATGAACACAGGTAGTGACTTCTTTTAAGTATTCACTGTCTTTCACTTTATTTTTAGGAATCAGTTCATTTTCCACCGTATCAAAGAAAATTTGATAATCCACATCCTGCATCATATAGTATGATTGCTTTCAATCTTTCTTTCGTTGTTTTTTTCCATAGCTTATTTTCCCTTTATTTTTTTAATTAAACCCGCTAAAGTTCTTCCTAACGTTGTTTTTCCAATTCCATTTTCCCCGATGATTGCCATGATTTCTCCATAATGAAGATCAAAGGAAAGATTCTTTATGAGTTCCTGTTTTCGTATATCAATATTTAAATCTACGATCTCGGCAACCTTTTCTTGCTCTTCATCCGAGTTTTGTGCTTTCAAAGACTGATAACGGATTGCTCGCAATCCATATTTTTTTTACAGTCATCCTCTGTGAGTTCTCCTTGAGAAAACACCCTCTCGATTGTCCCGTCTTTCATATAGATTAACCGGTCATATAAATCATTCAAAAAAAACAATCGATGTTCCGCAATAATAATCGCCTTTCCCATTTCTTTTAAAGTACGGACAATATCTCTAAACTGAGCAATCCCTTGATAATCCAAATTGGAGGAAGGCTCATCAAAGAAAAATAATTTTTGGTATCATATAGCAAGGTAGAAGCGATTGCCACTTTTTTTGTTTTTTTGTCCGCCGGAAAGTTCTGAAAGTTTCTTTTTCCATCAAATTGAAATCCCCATTTTTTCAAAGGCTTCTTTTGTTTTTTGCTTTAATTCCTCAAGGGGCATTCCTAAGTTTTCTCCGACAAAGGCAACTTCTTCCTCCGCAATGGTAGCAAAAAACTGATCCGATGGATTTTGAAATACATTGCCGATATATTTTTGCAAGCTCACCTTTTTCGTAGTCCAGCAAATTTTTTTATCAAATAATTTTTACTTCTCCGTCTAAATCACCCTCATAGTGATTGGGAATTAAAGCCATTTAATATTCTTGTTAAAGTCGTTTTTCCACATCCTGAAAGTCCTGTTATAACAATCAATTCACCCGGCTTAACACTTAAACTTAAATTTTTTTAAGATAATCTCTTTGCTATTTTTTTATACTTAAATTTGTTGATTTTGACTTCTAAAAATGTTCATTTATAATCCTCTGCATCTAAAACAATCTCCATACTAAATAAAAAAGCAACAACCAAACAAATCAAGTCAAAAAAATATTATATTTAGTTGGATTGTAACTTGTTTTTTATTTTATACTCTGCACCTTTTGAAATAATGGAAGATGTTAAAGTTTCGCTTACATGAAGACACTTATACATCAATGGAATAAGATAAAGTTCAAATGAACGGACAGGATGTAAGAGGCTTATTTTTAAGCCCCTTACTTTCATACCATTTCGTATTTCTTTAATCCTTATTTCCATTTCACTCATAAATCTAAGTCCCGTAGCAATACTAAGGTTAAAGTCATTTGGAATTCCAATTTTCCTTAAGGAACTCATTATAGTAAGTGGCGATAAAGAAATCAGTATTCTACCTAAAACAAAAATAGGAAAAAGTTTTATCCCAATTAAGAGTAGACCTATAAAAGACGCCACTCCAAGTTCATAAGGAAGTTTCCCCAACAAATGCAAAAGCGATAAAAGAAACAGGTACTTTACAGACACACTAAGAAATGCTTTTTTTGAATGCGTTAGTAACAAAATAAATGAAACGGACATCATAATGTAATAGCCAAGTTTATCAGTAATAAAAAGTGTAATGGAAAACGAAACGATGAGGATAAACAAAACTATACTATTAACTATGCAAGTCTCTTTTACCGTGTTTTTTTGCATCAAAGTATCCCTTTCTCTTTTCTTTTTTCAAAAAATTTATTATTGATATACATTCCGAACAAACCAGCCAAAGTGACCAAAACAATATTTACAATAATTGAAATCAACATTGCTTTAGGTGTAAAAAACGTGTACATATATTGAGCTTGCTCCGGAGAAAAAACAGTAAATACTTCCACTAATTTTTCAGGACCTAAAACTTTAACAAAGGTCATAGCATGCATTGAAATGATAAACATTCCTGTTGCAATAGCCACTGCAATTCGTTTATCATTTTCATAATTTCCTATGATAAGTTCAGCCACAATGCCCGCTACTAAATTTATGATAAGCATCGGCCAATATCCCATTAGTGACCAAAAAACAGATAACAACATAAAAAAGATAAAAGCAGAAGGTTTTTTCTTAACTTTTTTTGCCATTACAACAAACGGTGGAGCAATTACAAGGGCAGAAAAGCCGCTTGCAACATAAAGAGAAACGGTTCCCAACATTCCTGTTCCCATTGATACAGCCATACCTAAAACAAAAGCAATAACTGTAAATACAGTGATTTGAATAATGTCTTTTAACTTCATAATAAACTTCCCTCCTAAATTCCAGTTCTTTATTAGTTTCAACTAACCCTGATGAAAAAAATTAAGGCACTGGTGTACCAGTGCCCTATATCACCATCTATGTTAAGTATGCCTGCAATGTTAGAAGTGCTCTATAACCAATTGGGTATTTTTTTACTCCAAAAAGACAAATTGCTCTCACTTAAATTCACTTGGCGTTTTACCCATAATACTTTTAAACGCCTTTGAAAACTTGCTTTGATTTTCATAACCGGCCATCTCGGCAAGTTCCCCTATACTTAAGTATGGTTTTTTATTCAAAAGAATCGCTGCTTCTTTTATTCTGTTTGTCCTCATAAAAGCACCTATCGATTGCCCCGAAATACATTGAAAGCAATTTTTAAGACTTGATTCGGAAACCGCAAACTTTTTCGCTAAATCTTTTATCTTCAGCCATTCAAAAGGATTTTCTATAATCATTTTATAACACTCTTGAGTTGCTCTGTATATTGGTTCGGAAAAATGATGAAAAACTGTTCTGTATCTTTTTGATTCTATCAAGCTTAAAAAAACAAAAAGTAACTCTATCGTTTTTTTATAATAGAGTATGGAAGTTTTACTCTTTCATCTACCTCATACAATTCGTTGATAATATGATTTATTCCATCACGAGAACGTATAATTAAAGATACTCCATTATTACACAATCTGTCTCGTAATCTATGCAAATCAATATTTCCATACGGAAAATATTGATCAATTGATTTTTGAGCCACATTTATATCAATAAAAAAAGTGAAAGTCCAACATATTTCTTCATAGGGATACACGACTTTTTAAATGAAGCTTTGCCAAGATCAACGATACTTAAATCTCCTCTCCCTAAAAAAAGGCATGCTCGTTATTTTCTAAAAATAAATTCATAACAACCTTCTAAACAATGATCAATCTGTAACATCCCTCCTTAGGCTCTATTTTTTTGATAAGTAGTTTGCATATTCAAAGTATTGTAAGAAAGTTGAATTCCTTCCAAAAAGATTATAGCAGCGCATTTCACCTGTTCCTGTATCATTGTTTAAGCAATATATTTGTATATCCTTTGTCTGCTTTTTTTCTGTAAAAAAAGAGTTTATCATAAGCATTTTTCAATAACATTGTTTTTTTATTTAACTCCATTTCCTTTCTCACCTCATTTTTTTATATTTAGTAATCAATTCCTTTTCTTAATCAAAAACAGACTTAGCCATAAAGTAAATTTTACATAGCCTTATAGTACTTTCAATCCTTCCGTAATCTGCTTAAAAATTTCCGAACTCCAAATATCCAAAATGGAAGTATCGCGAATAAATGGCTCAACATCCTTTCTGGCTTGCAAAAAGTCAATACTGTCAAGGCGACTCTGCCACCCACGGCAAATTACCGCATGGATTTTCCCGGCAAACAGAGAAAGCATGTCATTTTACCGTCATAAAGCCAGCTTATCCCAATCCTGCACGGATTCTATTACCGGAATCCAACTGTCTATTTCGAATCTTTCCTCTATCCATGGTTCCGCATAGCCGTCCAGAATAAGCACCCCATTGCATTTTATATGGGCTTTTGCCTCTACTATATCTAAGACTTCTATCCTGTATTCCATTAGCGGTTCATTTTCATAAATATAAAAGGAATCTTCACGCTCTTCGCTTTCTTCAACTGTCTTTACTGAAAATGTAGTCCCCACCAATTCCTTTACTGTGCTCTTATCCGTATCTATCGGATTAATACATATGGAAGGAGAAATCTCATTTCCCTCGAAATCCCCGGGCTTAAACCCAATGTCTACAGCCCATGAGGCGCTTTCCTCCCGGCCTTCTTTAAAGAACATGAGGCAGCTTCTTCTATCTTCCCAATCGTCTTGAAATATAAAAATCTTTTTATTTTTTTAACATTTTTGCTCTCCCTACAAACCAGAAGTTAACGATTTCTTTTTCCGCTATTCTCTGTCCCACGGATTTCCTCATGATAGAAATAATCTACAATCACCGGATGTCCCTGCGGGACTCTACCATAAGGCATTTCATTATCCACAAAGGGACAATCATACTTCTTAGCCATTTCCGCAGCTTTTACTTCAAGTGCTTCAAAGTAGCTGCGGTTATGCTTGTTATAGATCTCATCGTAAAGCGGCACAAGATCAGGATGTTTTCCGGCGATATAATCCATAATCGTCTTTTTGAAGCCGCCTCGAAGATTGAGGTTTTCAAGCCAGAACAGATCGCACTGATCCTTTACTCTCTCAAAAATGGCTTCAAAGTCCGTGATACCGGGGAATACCGGGGATACGAAACAGACTGTACGGATCCCTGCTTCATATACCTGCTTCATAGCAGCGATACGCCGCTCAATGCTAGACGCAGAGTCCATATCATTTTTGAAATTTTCATCCAGTGTGTTGATTGACCAAGAAACGGTTACTCGTCCCAATTTCTTCAGTAAATCAATATCCCGTACCACAAGATCAGACTTTGTGCAGATCAGAATATCTGCGTCACTGCCGATTAGCTGCTCCAGAAGTTTTCTGGTATTCCCGAATTGCTCCTCCTGTGGATTGTAGCCATCCGTCACAGAACCGATGACCACCCGCTGTCCGGCATATTTCTTCGGATTTTTAATTTCCGACCAATGCTTCACATCAAGGAAAGTGCCCCATTCCTCCGTGTGTCCGGTAAAGCGCTTCATAAAAGAAGCATAGCAATACTTGCAGGCATGTGTACAGCCCACATAGGGATTGACCGAGTAACCGCCTACCGGCAGACCGGACTTAGTCATGATGTTCTTTGTTTCCACCTCGTCAATGAGGATTCCATCGATTACTTCTGCCATCTTTTCTGTACCTCCAACACTTTATTGAATTCTTCCGGCATTTCCTGAATCATATTTTTATCCCCTAGGATAGAGACAAGGTCTTCCTTCATAAACACCGGAATGCCGAGCGTATGTGCCTGGTCTGTCAGAGACCATGCCCATTCCGGCTCCGTATGAATCTTCCTGCTCTGGGCCCCGGTCATGGTGCCGACAACGATCCAATTGATTCCGGAAAGGTCAACTGTGCCGGGATCGTCAAATAATGGCTCAAAGGTAACATGGTAATGTTTTGCTCTGACATTTTTCTGAAGGGCGTCAATACGCCACAGTTCTGCTTTCCTCGTCACCGTAACGCCAAACCATGCGTTTTTCCAGATCAGTATCAAAATCCAGCAGATCGGGGCGCTTGGTCAGAAACAGAAACTGATGCTGTGGATTTTCACGGATCTTTGCAAACACTTCGTCTCTCCATTCCGGCTTCCATCCGGAGAGATCGCTCATTCCGGTAAGAAGAAAGTTCTGCGGACGTTTCTTTTCCATCATCTTGAGCTTACCCGGAAAGAATTCAGGGTCAGCGAAGTCATCAATCATATGCCAGCGTTTCACGTTGTTGCGGGCATAGCAATATGCACACCCCACTGTGCAGCCGATGACGATGTTCATGTTCTGAATCTGATCTTTGATACAAATACTCATGACTTCTGCCACTCCTCAAGATTCTTTCTGATGCGGTCGAGGCATTCCTCAAACCGGGTAATTTCTTCCTCTGAAAAACCTTTGTAGTAAATACTTCCCATCTCATCAGATACAGAATCGTACTCGCCCTTTAAGGCATGTGCTTTCTCAGTCAGAAACAGGAGTGTTTTCCTTTTGTCCGTTTCAGACTGAACACGGCTTATCAGCCCTTGATTTTCCATTCTTTCCAGCATCGTCGTAAGAGATGTTATAGCTAATCCGCATTTGACCGAAAGTGACCTGATTGAGATACCATCCTCCTGCCACAGCACATAAAGAATACGCCCCTGCGCTCCATTAAACGCATCAATATTTTTTTCGCTGAGAATCTTCTCAAAAATCCGGTCTCCAAGCTGTTTTATTTTGGTGACAAGAAATCCGCCATTTGTTTTCATGCAAAAGCTCCTATATAGTAGTTTTCTTTAAACAATACTATATAGGAGCTTTATTGTCAACAGTTTATATGTCTTAATAGGTAAATTCCGTTTTTTTCAATTCTCCAAACAGGAATTTATCTATGAGATTTCATATTATCTATGGCAAACTTTCCACTTGCTGCAGCTATAGGAAGCCCTCCACCAGTTTGAATCCATTGACTTGCAAGGTATAAATTGTTTATACCTTTGATAATGCTCTTAACATACTTACTTTTATAACCTTTCTGTGGATTAAAGCTCATATATCCCCCTTTGTAGGCATTACACCAAGTTGTGAATGTAACTGGAGAATACGTTCCAAGCACGATGAGTTTACCCTCAAGCTGAGGGAACTTTTTTTCAACCCTTAATCTCAATTCTTCTGCAATTCGCTGTTTTTCTTGATTATATTTCTCTTTATTATCTTTTAGCCTAAACCAGTAAGCATAATTTTCAGCATTTTGTAAAACATTACACTGAATAACTCTCTTTCCCATAGGAAATAGTGTTTCATCATAATCATAAACACGCATTCCACAAAAATTGTGTGTTTCTCCTGCAACATCATATTCGTTACAAGGAAAAATCATGCTTCCTTCAGGTAATTTCAAATCCGCTTCAGTAACTATTCCAAATGCAACCTGATAACCTGTATTAGAAACATAACCCTCCGGATTCTCATACATGTACCTAAGATTTTTTTATCCAAATATCCTTCATCAATTAAGTCATAGAAAAGAGAATGCGGGTCTGCACACCAAATATAGTTATCTGAGTTGATAACCTTTCCATTATTACCAATAATACTAACAACCTGCTTATCTGCAATATTTATTTTTTTCAATATTAACGCCTAAATGTAGTTTGCCACCCAAGGATTCAAATTTTGCAAGCATTCTACTAACCAAGCCAACAGAACCTCCCTGTGGAATAGCTGCTGTATTACTTGTATAAAAAGCATACGATGCAACAAAGGAGAGGGCAATGAAGTTGCTATTAAAGTAATTTTTAAAAAAATCGCTCTAATGTAATGATTTGTAAAACGATTTGTAAAAGTCTTCCATAGACTGTTTTCCATATTCCTTTATAGCCTTATTAGCATCTTTCATGCTCATTCCTAGTTTAATAAATTGTATTATGTTCATATGAGCAATTGAAATATCACATGGCGGCTTTATACACTCTAAGCTTTTAGCACAGTCAAAAAAACAAATTTAATTCTTTGGTATCTTCTGGAGCAAGTTCTAAAAAAACTCTTTTCTTGCTTTCTCTAAATTTCTCCACAAATGTAGTGTTACCCCGTCCATTTCCATACAATAAAAAAATATGGCTCACGATAAATCTCCAAACTATCAGAAAGAACTCCTAGATTTTCCCACATTTTATATAATTGTTCATCCTTATTGCATCCAACGAGAAAATGAATGCAATTATCTATATGATATCCTTGCCTGTTCCACCCAGCACACTCACCACCGGGCATTTTGTTTTTTTCGTATATTTCTACTGAATATCCAGCCTGCAATGCATATATTCCAGCACTCAAGCCAGAAACACCTGCTCCAATAATCACTACTTTTTTACCCATATTCTCTTCCTTTCTATATAAGGTCTTAGAACAATTTTAGAGCATCAGACAATACACAATGCTCATACATTACTCTAAGGAACTAAACAAATTCTAAGTTATCTACATCTTCAATAAATTCATAACCAAATTTCTCCCTAGAAATTCCAAAAAAATGGATGCTGCAATCCGCTTACATCCATCAACAAAGGGATGATCCTTTATCAAGAAATATAAAAAGATCTGCTGCTTTTCTTCTAGTGATGGATATATCTCGTTTATTTCCTTCTCCCGTTTTCATCAAAGTTTTTCTTCAATGCAATCTCTGTTGGAATCATCGCGCCAACTAAAGGAATCATCTGAATCATCGTGATAATACCGCCAACAGTCCCCACTGTCTCCGTTCCCTTTTCAAAAACAATGGCCATGGCAATCACGGAGAGAGGTGCTGAAAGCAGTCCACAAAGATACCATAGTTTTCCAAAATATTGATTCGCAAACTTCCATGTTTCTTCATTCCTCATGGACCTTTTTGTTCGGTATCCATATACATAATTGATTTCTTTCGGTGTTCTCCTGAAAAGTAGCCAGCCAAAGAAAAGCATAGTGAACGGAATCAGTAAAACTACGATTAGCATGAATATCCTAAATCCCATTTAAATTCCCTCCATTTTTTAATTCTATACTTTGTAGACAGTTGGCTGATGTTCAGCATACTTCTTCTATCTCCCCAATCCTCTTGAAATGTAATCTCTTTTATCTTTACAAACCTGTTTTTTAAGCTTTAGTTATCGGAATCCACAGCTCCATTTTATAATCATTGCTGTGCATATCACCTTCATAATAATATTCAAAGTCAGGTTTTCCTGAATGAATAAAGCCATGCTCAGGGAAGAATACTTCCATTGCATATTTCCACCCGTTATGAATGCACTCCGGAACACTTCCTACTAATTCTACAACTGCATACTCTGCTTCTTCCACTTCCAAAACATCTAAGCCCATACTTGTGGCTTTATCTACATCATTAACGATATAACCAGCCATATAATTTATTGTGCTTGGATTTTCCACATCATGGCAAACGCCCATGCTTTGACCGCTTCCCAAACTTGCAAGTTCATCGTGGCTATATTTTTCATATAGCTTATTCCATACACTCGGACATAATGATGAATTGATGCTTTGTTCATTTACCCCTGCAACTGTAAATGCTTGTTTCTTTTGAATTGTAATGTTCATGCTTCTTCCTCCTCTTACACTTAGTGCTAACTGCACTCGTGATACTAATTTGAATGGTTTTCCGTTTCTTACCTCAGAAGGAGTAAATCCATGAAAATTTTTAAAAGCTGTTCCAAATGAATCTGATGACTCATATCCAAATTTGAAAGCAACATCAATAATTTTTTCATCCGTATTTCTTAATATAACGGCTGCTTCCGTCAATCTTCTGCTTCTTAAATATTCTGAGAGCGTTGTTTCAGTCAGAATAGAAAACAAGCGACTGAACATTGAATACGAATATCCGGATAACTGAGTTACTTTCTTTTCATCAATCTCATCATCAAGAACTGTTTCAAGATAATCAATCGTATTGTTAAACGACTTGATAATATTCATTTCGATTCCTCCTTTCTTTCGGTTTATTTTAGTATAGAGGAAGATTTCTTTTCCTACCCTACAATATCCGTACAAGTTTTATAGGTTTCATCTCATAATGCCTTGCTAAATTCAACAAATTGGCATTTATCAATTTGTAAATCTTAATAAATATCCATTGGGATCTTGTATTAAAAACTCAATTTGTGTTTCTTCTGCACCATTAACTTGATATTGATTTCTTGTGAGTTCTCTATATATTTTTAAAATTTAGAGTTTTCACTAATTTATAAATTCCTTCAACATCTTCGACTGCTATTGAAAAATTTATACCTCTTCCCAAGGGATAACTTAATTCGCCTGTGTTCCACCCATCATCATGAATTTGTTCAAACATAAACTGACTACCTTGAAAAGACATGAAAACAAACCTTTCATCATTACGTTCGTATTCTATTTTTGAATCCTAATCTGCTATAGAATTTTTTTGTTTTATTAATATCAAAAACCGATAATTCCGGAATCATCTTATTAAAATTCATCTTCACTTCCCCACAAATTCAAATTTTATTATTTCTTTTTCTTTGGTTTTGGTACAGGTAATTCATCATACATTGAATTGAATAAACCAGTTAAAAATTCTTTATTGTCAATATCATCTACCAATAGCATTTCCTTCGCTCCATCATAGGGTAACTCATACTTTGCATTTGGCATAAGTGCTATTGCAGACCTCACAGGCTTTACTAAAAACCTATCATCATAAATTCCGCCAATAATTTTTCCACGATAATAAATTATATATTCGCCCATCATTGACCTATATGATATTTCTTCCAAATCAGATAGTTGTTCTAAAATAAAATCTAAATACTCTTTACTTGAAGCCATACTTTACCCCCTCAAATTCCAATTTAGCAATCAATTCTATAAACCATATCCCCTGAATTCCAAATATACAGGATGGCCGATACAGGTTCTTTTCCTTTCTCCCAAAGCCAGCCTGTATATGTTGTATTATAGCCGAAGTATCCTTCTGTTAAGATTTCAAATTCTGCATGGGCATATTCTTTCATATATTCTTTTAATCCGATGGCTTTTCCGGAAAATCCCCCCTCATATACAGTCCTATCAAATATCAAAATATTACATTCCTCTAAATCACTGTCAAAAAACAGAACTTCTCCGGAATATATTTTTTCTTCACCTTTCGTATATTGAAATATTGTATCCAACTCTATTGTTAGAACATCGTTTTTAAAGCTAATCTTCTTTATCCTGCTATCATGCAAACCAAAAAGAGTATTACTTTTCCTATCCTGCGTAAAATCCATCTCTGTCTCCCATCCTTATAGCCCTAATTTTCCTAACCACTCCTCAATATCTTCCACGGAGGTATTCATGGAAAGCATCAATGTATCCTCATTATTTTCATCGCATAAAATCAATTCCTGTTCTTGATTAAAAAACAGACTTAACCATACAATAAAGCTTGCATAATCCCTCATTCTATTCTCGGATTTAAAATACTCTATGGCAAAGGTGGATCTTTTTCTATCCATTCGTAAGGTAAACTGATAGGGCTCCGAGTAATTTTCCCAACAAATATCATAGGAAAATGACGCAGTCTTACTCTGCTCTATATCTGTCCCCGGATGCTTCTTTATTATTTCCCTATTGAATTTTTCTAAATCAAAATCATCATTTTCCGCTTTGTTTACATGAATAAAACTGCTTACAGACATTTCTACTTTCCCTCAAGACCAATGGTTTCGTATAAATGGTTTCTTATAAGACAAAATTTTCTCCTGCTAATATCAGTATGCCGGAGCAGAATGTCCTCTTCTCAAAAATCAGATTCGGAAATTCTGTTCTTAGTTCATCCGCAACGCAATAGATTTCATCATTATCCCATTCATCCGCATATTCTTTTTTGCATTGATCCAATGCCTTGCGATTTGAAAAAGCGACATCTCCGATTAAAATCTTTCCGCCATCTTTAAGATGTGCAAGCAAATCTTTTAGCAAAACAACCTTTTGTGCATCTGCTAAGTGATGAATAGAATAAGTCGCAATAATAAAATCAAAGGACTCTTGCTTCAGTTCCTCCGCTAAACCCTTTGAAAAATCTCCCTGATAGAGATGTGCACCCGGCATCTTTTCATACGCGAGCTCTATCATTCTTGAGGAAAAATCCTGTCCGTAAATAGTGCATCCGTTTTTATATAGCTTTGTGGTTAATGTGCCTGTTCCGAATCCAAGGTCCAAAACTACTGCATCCGGCTTTTCCATTATGATTTTGTAAATATCCCCCAGAATCTTTTTGTACCCGGCAAAGGGATAACGATTCTCTTCTTCCGAGAGCCCGACTGATTTGTCATAATCATCCGCCCATAAATCAAAACCTTTACTATTTAACATTTTTCCTCTGCTCCTCCTACTTTTCTATTTATACTCCTGCTTTTACCGCCTTTACCCTACCAGATAAGATGCATCTCTCGCTTAAAATACTCGGTTTATTTCGCGTGATAAAGCAACCGGACTTCCCATAATCCCCTGCATCCATATTTATTGCAAAAGCTCCAAAATCCCTTTTGCACAACGGAGATTTACATCTTGAAAATGATTGCCCGGATTTACTTCATAAGTCGTCTCTATTCCCATAGATTTAAAATGTTTTAGCAAGTCTTCGGTGTTTTCCTGCATGGTTTTTAAAAATGGGATGTCTTGTTTTAGACTCTTTATCTCCGATAGACAAATAAAGCTTTTCCGGCAGAATTTTCATCGCATTTTCTTTGCAAAATTCCTTGATCCCCGGAAACCACAGAGAGCCCGACATGCTGGCCACACGGGTAAAGACATCCGTCTTATACAGGGCATACAAGGCAAATAATCCCGCCAGAGAATAGCCGGCTATGCCTATAAATTCCGGTACACCATTGATTTTTTCTTTTGCCAAGGGAAGGATTTCGGACAAGATACAATCCAGATACTTCTCTCCACCTCCGGTAAAATCGTCCCCCTCTTTCCCTAAGGCAGGAGCAGGGCCAAGGGCTTAAATCTCGCTCCCAGTTAAGATTTCCGATGGCAAGAAAATGAAAATCCTTAGAATTTTCTTTTTGCAAGTCCAAAAATGCGGCCTCTCCCTCATCGGAAAATTGATTGAAAATAATAAGCGGGGAGTCCGCTTTCTCCGCCCGAAATAAGCTTAGTTTATAATCACACAAGGTAAAATCTTCTCTATGCATACGCTATTCTTGCCTCCTCCGATAGAGCTTCTTTAATGATAATGTCTTTCATAATATCTTCCCTGCAAAATTTCTAATATTCTTTATTTCTTAAACGAGCAGGTCCTTATAAAGTCCTTTACCTCTGCCCCGGCTTCCAGATAACGAAGTAAAATCTCCGCACAGGCACGGCTGTCGCTGTCCGCCCGGTGGTGTTGAAGGGAAATCCCAAAATCCTCGCAGACCATATTTAACTTATGGCTCCTGTCGGGAAAGAGGCTTCTGCCCATTTTCACCGTGCAAAGGTATCGGGCATAGGGCTTCCAATCAATCTCATAATCCAAAAGGCAATTTTTCAACACATTCATATCAAAGGAGGCATTGTGGGCTACCAGCATTCCGTCGGAAAAAAATGGCTCAATCTGCTGCCATAATTCCGGAAAGGTAGGCGCATCCTTGACACTGGCCTTACTGATCCCGGTAAGCTTTACATTGAAATAGTCAAAGTCGGCCTCGGGATTCACTAAAGAATAAAATTCCTTGCTGATTTTTCCTTCTTCCACCACGGTAATGCCAATGGCGCTCATTCGGTTATTCTTTCGGTTCGGTGTCTCCACATCAAAAACAATAAAACGTGCCACAAAAATCTCCTTTACTCCTCTTTCGTTAATAAATCAAATCGTAATTATTTGTAATTATTTGTAATCATTTATAATCGTATGATTGTTTTTCCGGTTTCTGTCTGCTATACTAATACCACAAGAAGATGTTTAGTATAAATTCTACGAATGGAGGCGAAAATATGGCAAGTACACTGGTTCAATTCAGAACAGAAGACACAGAAAAGCTAAAATCCATACAAATCTTAGAAAAACTGGGACTTTCTCTTCCTGCCTATCTTAGGATGTGTATGTCTAGGTTGAATCAGGAAAACGGTATACCGTTTAGCATGACCCTTGAAAAAAAGTATTCCCCCGGAATTTATGCTTTGGAGAAAGCCAGCAAAATTGCGGAAGAATATGGTATTTCCGATATGTCCTTAGATGAAATCAACGCAGAAATTGCAGAAGCACGGAAATAGTATCTTATGAAATATTTTGCTGTCATTGATACCAATGTACTCATATCTGCAATGCTCAAGCATCAATCCGTTCCCGGCAACATTCTCGACATGGTATTTTCCGGTATCATTACACCGGTTTTAAATTACAATATCGAGTCAGAATACCGGGATGTATTATCTCGCCCCAAATTCCATCTTCCAAAAGACTTGATTGATGATATTATACAGACTTTTCGTCTGTATGGTCTCTATATAGATGCGGAACCGCTATCCGTGAGTCTTCCCGATCCGAAAGATTTAGTTTTTTATGAGGTGGTAATGGAACAACGAAAAACGGAAGAAGCTTGGCTTGTAACCGGTAATATAAAGCATTTTCCTGAAAAAGTTTATGTAGTTACCCCTCGTCAGATGTTGAACATCATCTTAGAAAACACCGAACTTTAAAGTCCCTCCCCTACAACTGATACAGCTTCGTGTACTTCTCCTCAATGTAATCCAAGAAATAGTTTACATTGAACTCCTCCCCTGTCACCATTTTCATCAGCTCCGGTGCCTCATAGCGGAAACCGTAGGTATGGATATGCTCCTTCAACCACTTCATAATTTCATCAAAACGGTTTTCTTCCAGTAGCTTCTCCACATTGAGATCCTTCCGCATAGCCTGCATAAACTGGGCTGCAAAGGCAGTTCCCAGAGCATAAGTGGGGAAGTAGCCGAAGCTTCCGTCCGACCAGTGCACATCCTGTAAGATGCCCACTTTATCATTTGGCACATCTACTCCCAAATACTCCTTGTACTTGGCATTCCAAGTCTTATCCAGTCCCTCTGTGGAAATGCTTCCGTTAAACAAGCCCTTCTCGATTTCATAGCGAATGAGAACGTGCAACGGATAGGTCAATTCATCCGCTTCCGTTCGGATAAAGGAAGGCTTGGACACATTGATTGCCTGATAAAATCCCTCTAAAGACACCTCTCCCAGTTGCTTTGGAAAATGCTTTGCAGCTTAGGATAATGATATTTCCAAAAGGCCAAAGTTCTTCCCAGATAATTTTCGCAAAGGCGGGACTGGGACTCATGCATACCGGAAGACACTCCCTCGGATAAAATCATACCGTCATACTTCGGGTTAATATTATGCTCATAGTAGGCATGTCCTACCTCATGCACCGTAGACAAAATGGCAGAAATCACATTGTTCTCTAGGTATTTCGTAGTGGTTCGGCAGTCATTTTCACAAGTCCAGGAAGTGAAAGGATGTTCGGACTCATTTTGATAGCCCCAGGAAGAATCAAAATGCAGATACTCTAAAAGACCTTCCATAAACTTCTTCTGCTCTTCCACAGAGAAGCTCTGCGTAAGAAAATCCTCACGTAGCTGCTTCGCCTTTGTGACCTTCTGAATAAGGGGTACCAGTCTTTCCTTTAAAGCGGCAAAGAAGGCATCATATTTCTCCTCGTCCATCCCCGGCTCAAAGTCATCCAGCATCTGGTTGTAAATACTCTTATCGCTCTTTCGATAGCCGTAGAGTTTCTTCTGGCTCTCAATTACCTTTTTTTCAGATAAAGGGGCAAAGAGAATAATCCGCCTTGGACTTTGCTAAAATCCAGGCATCAAAGGACTCATCACAAAGCTTTTTAAAAGCTACAAACTCCTCCTTCGGAATACAAAGGGTGTCTTCCGCCTTCTTATAGTAAAGCTGAATAGCCCGCTTATTTTCCGCGTCCACCTCAGGATCTTCCTGCAAATCCTTTAGTAATGCCACGATTTCCGGATCGGTTTCCAAGCTAAAAAGCTCCCCTGCCAAAAAGGCGGAACGCTCGTCCCGATAGCTGGCCCCTGCCTCCGGTGCCACCGTCTGCTTATCAATACCAATGATGCTCAAGGCCATTTGATAGGCAGAACATTTGAACAGCCAGTCCTGATACTTCTTTAATTTTTCTTCAGTAGTCATACGATTCCCTTTCGTTATTGTATATGGTTCTTGTTATACTCTAGCTACTCCACTTTTCTTTGCGGCTTCCGCTACGGCTTTAGCTACTGCGTCCTTCACTCTTTCATCAAAGGCCGCCGGCAGAATATACTCCGCATTAAGTTCCTGATTGCTCACCAGTTCCGCTATAGCGTAGGCTGCGGCAACCTTCATTTTATCATTGATATCCTTTGCCCGTACATCAAGGGCTCCTCTAAAGATACCCGGGAAACATAGTACATTATTAATCTGGTTTGGAAAATCCGACCGCCCTGTAGATACTACCGCAGCGCCGGCCTCCTTCGCATCTTCCGGGAAAATTTCCGGAATAGGATTGGCGCAAGCAAAAATAATGGGTTTCTCCGCCATGCTCTTCACCATGTCTTTGCTTAAGGTTCCCGGTGCGGAAACACCGATAAAGACATCCGCATTCTTGATAACATCGGAAAGACTTCCCTTTTCCATGGATAGATTGGTAATCTCTGCCATTTCCATCTTAATGGGATTTAAGTTCTCTCTCCCCTTATAAATAGAACCTTCCCTGTCCGTCATAATCACATTTTTTGCTCCCATACTTAAGAGCAGTTTGATAATGGCAATGCCTGCCGCTCCTGCTCCGGAGGTCACAATCTTCACTTCTTCGATTTTTTTCCCGGTAAGCTTTAAGGCATTGATGAGGCCTGCTAAAGTTACCACAGCAGTGCCATGCTGGTCGTCATGGAAAATCGGAATATCGCAAACTTCCTTTAATCTCTTTTCAATTTCAAAACAACGAGGTGCGGAAATGTCTTCCAAATTTACTCCCCCAAAGCTTCCGGCAAGGAGGCTCACCGTTTTCACGATTTCCTCCACATCCTTCGTTCTTACACAGAGCGGAATGGCATCCACATCTCCAAACGCCTTAAACAGCACACATTTACCTTCCATAACCGGCATGCCTGCCTCCGGCCCAATGTCTCCCAAGCCTAGAACCGCAGTTCCGTCCGTTACCACTGCAACCGTATTCCAGCGTCTGGTCAGCTCATAGCTTTCTCCACATCCTTCTGTATCACTAGGCAGGGTTCAGCCACTCCCGGGGTATAAGCAAGGCTTAGTGCTTCTTTGCTGTCTACCTTGGCTCTCGGTGTAATTTCCAGCTTTCCCTTTAATTCATAATGCAGTTTCAATGATTCCTTCGCATAGTCCATTTTTCTTCCTCCATACTTTATTTCAATTCTATTCTATGTAATTTCTGCCTTTTTACTATTTCTGACTTTTTATTACCTCTGCCAATGAATACTTCTTTCCGGTATTAGTCGCTCCTTATAATGTGCCTTTCTTAACTCATTGTTTCTTATATCATTTCTTCTTCCTATATCATTTCTTCCGGCTTAAACACTTCGTCAAATTTCTCTTCCGTCAAGAAACCAAGCTGCAGGCAGGCCTCTTTTAAAGAGATATTTTCCTGAAAGGCCTTCTTCGCTGTCTTCGCCGCATTTTCATAGCCGATATAGGGGTTTAAGCAGGTTACCAGCATCAAAGAACGGTGAAGATTTTCCTGCATTTTCTCTTTGTTCGCCTTGAGCCCCACAACACAGTTCTGATTAAAGGATAACATGGCATCGGAAAGCAGGCGCACCGACTGTAAAAAATTGTAAATGCACACCGGCATATATACATTTAGCTCAAAATTTCCCTGAGAAGCCGCCATGCCCACTGCTACATCATTGGCCATGACCTGAACGGACACCATGGTAAGTGCCTCGCACTGGGTGGGATTGACCTTTCCCGGCATAATGGAGCTTCCCGGCTCATTTTCCGGAATGAAAATTTCTCCAAGACCGCATCTTGGGCCGCTACCAAGCCAACGGATGTCATTGGCTATTTTCATTAAATTCGCTGCCAAGGCTTTCAAAGCACCGTGGGCGAAAACCAGTTCATCCTTGCTGCTAAGGGAATGGAATTTGTTGTCCGCCGTTTTAAAATCCTTATGTGTCAGTTCCGAAACTGCTTAGCCACTTCCACATCAAATCCCTTCGGGGCATTCAGTCCCGTTCCCACTGCAGTTCCCCCAAGAGCCAGTTCCCGAAGTCCGGGAAGGCTTAATTGAAGCATCTCTTTCGATTTTTCGAGCATCACTTTCCAGCCGCTGATTTCCTGAGAAAAGCTAATCGGTGTGGCATCCTGCAAATGGGTCCGCCCTGTTTTTACAATGCCTTCATTTTCCTGCATCAGTCTTTCAAAGGATTGAATGAGGGTGTCAAGACTGGGAAAAAGTCTCTCCTCGATTTCCAAGGCTGCTGCGATATGCATGGCTGTTGGGAAGGTATCGTTGGAGCTTTGGGACATATTTACATGGTCATTCGGATGCAAAAGCTTTTCTCCTGCCACTTCATTTCCCCGATTGGCAATGACTTCGTTCACATTCATGTTAGACTGGGTTCCGCTTCCGGTCTGCCATACCACAAGAGGAAAATGCTCGTTGAGTTTCCCCTCCAAAATCTCATCACATACGCCGGAAATCAAAGTTTTGCGTCTTTCATCCAGTTTGCCAAGGCGATTATTGGCGATTGCCGCCGCCTTTTTTAAAATGGCAAAGGCACGAACAATCTCAGTGGGCATCTTCTCCGTTCCTATTTTAAAGTTCTCAAAGCTTCTCTGGGTTTGTGCCCCCCAGTATTTCTCCACCGGAACCTGCACTTCCCCCATGGAATCGTGTTCTGTTCTATAGTCCATTTCTTTTCCTCCATACAGCATTTACAACAGGAAAAATCACTTCGGATAGATTTTATCAAAAAAATGGCTGAGGGAACAGGCTGGATTCTATCTTGTCCCACATTTTCCTCTGCCAGTTATCTTATATTTTTTATACTTTCAGGGGAAAATATGTCTCTATCGCTAAGTTTTATCCTATAAATTTTTCCATCTTTACATCATTTAGATTGAGTGCTATTATCTAAACAGTGTATAGATTGAAACAAAAAAGGAGTGTGCTTTGAAATCCGATACATACCATCATGGGAATTTAAAAAAAGAACTAGTGGAAAAAGGCTTGGCCTATATCAATCGATATGGTCTGGAAGCCCTTTCCATGCGCAAACTGGCAGATTCTACAGGCGTCAGTCCTGCCGCGCCCTATGCCCATTTTAAAAACAAGGAGGCTTTTCTGTCCGAAGTTCGTAATTATGTGAATCATCGATTTTATTCGACATTGGTGAAAGCCACGGAAGATTGTTCTGACCATTCAAGAATTCTTTTCAATATGGGAAAAAGTTACGTCCTCTTTTTTTATGAAAATCCTCTATATTACCGGTTCTTGTTTTCTATAGAAGATATAGATATAGAGAATTATCCGCCATTTGTATTATTCAAAAATATCGCAGAAAAAGCATGGAAAGAAAAATCCGAAAATTGGGATAGTACTTCTCTTCATGCAAAAGTTATTGCGCTCTGGTCCTTGGTGCATGGTCTGTCTTCCATCGTGACCATGAAAGGGGCTGTAGACATGAATCATCTTGAAGCGGAAGTAGAGCAGATTCTTGACTCCATTACTGTAGAAGGGAGAAAGCAGAATTGATTTCCAACTCCATTCATGTATAGGGAACAAAGTGAAACAGATTTTCGGCTCAAGCAATAATATGAGGAGTATAAATGGTAGGGGTATTTTTAAGTGGTACGGGAAATACAAAGCACTGCATCCAAAAATTTCTTACTGCACTGGATTCCGATGCAAGGTGCATTCCCATTGAAGAGAAAAAATCGATAGATGCTATTCGAAAGAACGAGGAGATTGTCCTCGCCTATCCGACACAATTTTCCAATGTGCCATTTATGGTAAGAGATTTTGTCATTCGGCATAAGGATGTCTGGAAAGGGAAAAAGATATTTTTAATAACCACTATGGGAGCATTTTCCGGTGATGGAACAGGGTGTCTTGCCAGAGTTTTAAAAAAATATGGTGCAATTATCCTTGGCGGTTTGCAGATTCGTATGCCGGATGCGGTTTGTGACAGTAAATTACTGAAAAAGTCTTTAGAAGAAAACCGAAGAATCATCCATGAAGCGGATAGAAAAATCGAAAAGGCAACAAACACGATTAAACAAACCGGAAAATATCCCCGGGAAGGCTTAAGCTTTCCGGCTCATCTCGCAGGATTATTCGGACAAAGATTATGGTTTTATAACAAAACCACTAGGTATAGTAAAAAGCTCAAAATCAGTGATGACTGCATTGGATGTGGATTATGTGCCTCCATCTGCCCCATGGGAAATCTACGTATACAAAACGGCAAAGCCGTCAATCTGAAAAATGCACCATGTGTTATCGTTGCATAAGTTCCTGTCCCCAAAAAGCCATTACACTTTTAGGAAAAGAAGTCATCGAACAGTGCTGGTATGAGAAATATGTTTAGGATGCAAAAAAGTTTATTCAAAGCACAAAGAAGAGCTTACACGCTCTTCTCTCCTGCGTATTTTTGATACGTATATTGTCCATGGGCGTTGGTCGCCTTGCCATTCCCGTAATATATGGCATGTGTCGGGCAACGGTGAAGACAGCCCAGACACATGGTGCAGTCTTCCTTCACCCAAACCGGCTTTTTGTTCTGCATTGCAATAGCCTGAACCGGGCATTTCTTCACGCAAAGTGTACAGCCGATGCAGGCGTCGGATACAGAAAGATTCCTTGTCTTTCTAATTTTGCCGTCATAAATCTTTTTCGCCACCCTTCCTACAAATTCCGGCACCGTGAAATCCATCTCTTTTCCTTTTTTCTTTTCGGAAAGCGATGTCTTAAGCTCAGTGATTTCCTCTTCTGCCCGCTTTAAGCTGTTTTTCACCTTTTCCCCATTGGATAAGTCAAAAATCACAGTCCAAGTATCCGGCATACGAATATCGAATTTCGCATCCAAGGCCAAACCTTTTTCTTTTAAAAGACTATCCGCAATCGAAGATGCTGCCCCCGTTGTCGTTCCGAATGTTCCCACATAAAAGCTGTAGGGCTTTGTTTCATACTGAAGCTTCAACTTTCCAAGAACGCATAAACAATGCTGGGAAGTCCCCAAGCATAGGTAGGGCTTAAAATCCCAAACCTTCCGTCTCTTACCGTATACGCATAGCTTTCTGCCTTGCAGGCCTCCTCAATAGATATCATTTCTTCCTGCGGCTCTTTAATTTTCTCTGCTACATGCTTGGTATTTCCGGTAGTTGAAAAATAAAATAACATCTTCCTTACTCCTCACTTTGTTTCTTTATTAATGCCCTATGTTCTTCACTTTTAAGCAAACGGTCGATATGCGCTATCAGAATACCGTCTTTAACTGTAAAGATTCCTTTTTTGAGTCCATATCTATGCTTCCCTTCTGTTCATTTGTTTAAACAGTTTCATTGTAGCAGAACTTTTGAAGAATAGATGATCGGTAAAGAAAATCGAGACGGATACTTCTGAAGAAAGTTTCCTATCTAATGTCTTTTTGTAAAATATACTTGACATTCTAAAACGAAGGTGTATATTTGTTATGTAAAGTAGCTGAGTTGTAATCCAAGACGCTTGTTTGTAAGGCGAGGTGCTTGTTTGTAAATTGAAAACTGCATATTTGTAAACGAAACGCCAGTTTTGTATGCTAGATGCCAGATTTGTAAGTGAAATGCTCCGTTTGTACACGAGATGCAACCTGTTCAAGGCCATTTTTTTCGTGTATGATGACCTTGACAGACATGCCAAAGGGAGGTCGACTCCCTCTCGATTTTTTTGTAATCGGAGAATCCACCCCTGCTTTGGTTGGTATGGTCTGTGGTGTTGGCGGCTCTGTCATGATTATTACTTGAGAAGTGTAGGCTTCAGCAAAATGTCTTCAGCGGCAACTGGAGTGCATCCCAGAAGCTTTAAGACCTCTTCTCCGTAGTGGAAGCTGAACGTTTCGTAGGGACTGCGATCGTTCAGCTTTTTCCGTTTGTAGGAATTGATGTGATCCATCATCCTGGTTACATCTTTCTGTACCAGGTTGTCAAAACTAGTTCCTTTGGGGAGAACCCGGCGGATCAGCTCATGATTGACTTCAATGGCACCTTTCTGGTGAGGGCAACCGGCGTCACAGTAGTAGATGCTGGTCCGGCGAAAACCGTACCCTTCAACAGGATAGCTCCTGTACTCGATCTTTTTCGGATTGGAGAACTCACTGCCGTTGTCAGTTACTATCACAGGGAAGAGTTTGTTAAACAGCTTTCCGCCCAGACGGTTATCCAGCCATTCAAATACATCGATTACAGACTGGGACGTATTGGCGTCACGCAGGAAAGCCAGCATCAGAGATGATTCCACGAAGTGGATTGTAAGAAGACATTTCCCACCGATCGTTCCAATCACAGAGTCCATCTGGACGACAGTATTATCGGGATTCTTTTCCATAAAGACTTCGAATTCCTTATAGGAGCGACCGATGCGGCAGCCTTTATCGACCTTGAACTCCGGTTTCTTACGCCGGGCACGGAAGCGGACCTTTCTGGGGAGATCGATGTTGCGGACTTCCAGAAGACAGTCATCGATGTAGTTATAAATAGTCTTCTCGCTACACATCAGTTTGTCCTGGTTAGTGATATAGATTTCATGGATCGAATGCCCCTGCTTCACAAGCGGAGTAATGATCCGGTTCAGCCGTTCGATCTCCTCCTCACTGGTAGACAGTCCGCTTCTTGATTCAGAGATGACCTGATGTGATTTCAGGTGTGCCTTCTGAGCGTCGTAAAAGGTCTTGAGCAAGGTACACGTATCGATCGTCGGACAAGCATTGCAGACATAGGGGACATGAACCCTGACAGTGCAGACTTCTTCCACGAATTCCGGGCAATGCTCGTTACAACGGCAAAGCCGACACATGGTTCCGGAACTGCCTTTGCGAGTGCATTCGTTTCCGCAGAGGGAAGGAGCCTTGATTTTGCAAATGAACCTGTTCTTGCACGCATTGAAGGAATAGCCGGGTTTTCCCGTGGCGATTTCTACCGCATACTTCCGGACTTCCCGTGAGATAGTGGAGGGATCCTTATGTAGCTGTGCGGCGATCTTCTTGAATGACAGACCCTCCTTCAGGAGTCTCTGCAGTGTTAAACGTTCTTCATAGGTAAAAAAAGTTTGCCATGATATCCTCCGTTTCTGCCGCCAACCTGATGAGGATATCGTATAAGCAAAAGAAAAAGCAAGGAAGTATCACTCGTCCTTCAGCCTGTTAAGGGCACTTACGTGCCGATTGTGCGAAAGCCCTTGACAGACTTCGGACTCATGATAAAGGCAGCTGAGAGGATGACGGCGCCAAGCGCTTCACCATCCTCCATCATTAAAGAAGAGACCAGCTACTGCCAGTCTCTTTGTAAGTCGGGATGCAACCTCCCGGAATGTATTCATTTTCAACCCACTATGGCATTAAACTGGAATGAGAGGGGTTGCATCTCGTTTTACAACTGAGGTGTTATGTAAAGTATTTACGACATTGTGTAACACGTGTTGCCTCCTCCAAAAAGTGAGAATGCAAGAAAAGGAAAGGAGTTTTCAATGAATTATTTCAACTTAGGAATCGCTGTAGGTGTTTTTGCAGGTTCCTTCTTAGTTCTTTTTCGTAACAGATTGAGTAAGGAACAACAGGATTGTTATGATGAAAGGCAGGTAATCGTCCGCGGGAAGGGCTATCAATATGCTTTTTTTACCACCATGGGACTCCTCATGCTTTACGCCGCCTTTGCCGATAAGTTGGAGAAGTATTTGGACGCAGGAATTATCCCCCTTGCCATCCTCCTCTTCTCTGGACTGATTCTGATGGGGTACTGCCTTTTCCATGATGCCTTCTGGGGGCTTAGCAGTAAAAAAAATAAAACCATTGGTGTTACTGTATGGGCTATGTTCAGCGTACTGAATGTCCTAAACACCGTAGAGAATATCTCTCCCGATAAAATGTGGGTTGCAGGAAGGCTCAGCAGCCGTTTTATGGTTCCTCTCCTTCTCAGTATCTTTTTGCCATTGCCCTGATTCTCATGCTCATGAAGAATCGAATGAAGAATGATGAAGAGTGAGGTGGAAAATGAAAAATCTACGTTTAAAATCCGCCCGGGCGGGAAAAGATCTGTCTCAGCAGGAGCTTGCAGATCTGGTAGATGTCAGCAGGCAAACCATCAATGCCATAGAAAAAGGGGACTATAACCCTACCATCCGCCTCTGCCTTGCCATTTGTCATGTACTGGGGAAAACATTGGATGAATTATTTTGGGAAGAAGAGGATAATTAGCTGTAGAAAAAAAGGAGCTATAAAAAATCAAAATATTTTCCTACTCATTATTTTTTAAATCAGTTAGCCTTGTCTACCTACGCGGTATAATTCTGTTTTTAAGAATTAGAAATAAAATCTTCATTATGTAGTACATTAATATTTTTTATTCTCTCTTTCAGCTAAGTTCTGTGAAGATATTTTTTTCCATAAGCTATAGCTATGGCTTTAGAGAAAAATCTCTTTAGAATTTGATATGGAATTTTTTTATTGTTTTTTTCTTTCTTCTTTTTTTGCTATGATGTTATAAGTTAGAATCTTCTAACTAACTATGCGATATTATTTTTTCCTTTCTGATCTTATCGGATCAGCAGATAGGAATATACCCTGAAGGAGTAAGCTATGAGAGAGAATTTTCAAAATATTGATGCTAAGAAATTAGAAATTGTCCATGAAATTAAATCCGCCTATGATGAGGGAAAGATATCTTTGGAAAAAGCCAGAAAATCCCTTAAAGATAGAGTACAACACCTGGCTCCCTATGAAATTGCCATTATCGAGCAGGAAATGGTGGTAGAAAGCGAAGACGAGTGCATTAAGGAAGATATCCAAGCTATGCTGGAGGTCTTCCAGGATGTTTTGGTCACAAAGGATCAAGAGCTTCCGGAAAATCATCCCATCTCCTGCTATCGTAGGGAAAATGCCAAAAATGAAGGAATTGCTCCTTTCCGTGGAGGATTTGGTGCAGTATCCCCTTATTAAAAACCAATGGCTGGAACTTTATGAAGAATTGTTGAAATTCAAGATTCATTTGTCCAGAAAGCAAAACCAATTATACCCGGTTTTGGAGAAGAAAGGCTTTACCCGTCCTACCACCACCATGTGGACTTTGGATGACTTTATCCGGGATGAGATTGCAGAGTGCTACAATCTTCTCTTAGAGGATAAGGAAGAGGAATTTATCGGAAAGCAGGCTGAGCTTGTGGCGGATGTGCGGGATTTGATGGACAAGGAAGAAAATATCCTCTACCCTACCTCCTTGGAAATGATCAACGAAGAAGAGTTCCGTTATATGGCTGAGGGAGACCAGGAAATCGGTTTTGCCTATATTAGCGTGCAGGCAGATAAGTCCGGCAATTCAGCTTCGGCTTCCTCTTCTGCCTCAGCTTCTACAGCCGGTGCTCCCCTCTCCGGTCTTTCCTCTGCTCCCGGCTTTGCAGAAGAGCTTGCCGGTCTATTAGGAAAGTATGGCTTTAATAATAAGGAAGAGAAGCTGAATGTTAGCACCGGTCAACTTACCTTGGAGCAGATTAATCTGATTTATCAGCATATGCCTGTGGATCTTTCCTATGTAGATGAAAATGAACTGGTTTGCTTCTACACCGACACCAAGCACAGAGTTTTCCCCAGAAGTAAAAATGTCATCGGAAGAGATGTGAAAAACTGTCATCCAAAGGCTTCGGTACATATCGTTGAGGAAATCATTAAGAAGTTCCGTTCCGGAGAACAGGATAAGGCGGAGTTTTGGATTAACAAGCCGGACCTCTTTATTTACATCATCTACTATGCGGTTCGGGATGAAAACGGAAAGTTTCGTGGTGTGCTGGAAATGATGCAGGATTGCACCCATATCCGTTCCTTACAGGGCTCTCAAACTCTTTGACATGGGAGCAGCAGGAAAAGGGAGAAAGCAAGGAGACTTCTGAAGACGAAGACAAGAGGGAAGGCTCAGAGACTTCTGAAGATGTAGGCAATAAAGAAAGCGCAGGGTCTTTGGGAAACGAAGGAAATAGAGAAAGCACAGGGTCTTTGACAGCCGGCAAGCTGACGGAAATTACCGAAGATACCCTATTAAAGGATATTTTGGAAGCGGATCCCAATGTAAAGACTCTCCTTTTCCGATTAAGTGACCGCTTTAAGGCCTTAAACACTCCTCTTGCTCGTATTATGATGCCGAAAGCCACGGTAAAGATTATGAGTGAACGGGCAGAGGTGGATTTGGATACCCTGCTTCGAGAGCTTAGGGAGTATTTTAAACTATGAGCTTTCAAGGTTTACTCTTAGGCTTGGTTTGCTTTCTCTGCATAGGGATATTTCATCCCATAGTGGTGTATGCGGAGTATTACTTTAGTAAAAAAATAGCCTGGCTATTTTTCTTAATAGGTCTATCCGCCTGTATAGCCAGTCTTTTTCTCCCTTCTCTTTTCCTCTCCGGAAGTTTGGCCATCTTTGGCATCTCCTGCTTTTGGAGTATTCATGAATTATATGAGCAGGAAAAGAGAGTGGAAAAAGGATGGTTCCCGAAAAATCCAAGGAGAAACTAGGATGGATGAGTCCTGTTCAATATAGGCTTAATCTCTTGGTTGCATAAAAACAGCGTAGCAGCCATAAAACTGCTACGCGTAAAAAGTCTAACTTTAGGGGGTCACTTCAATCTGTCCCCTTTTTTTCAAATGCTCTTATTTTTCACATGCTAAATCATAAAGCACATTGGTATAAATTGCACAGGCCAGAAGCATCGTCTCTATTTCAAAGCCCTCGTCCGCCTCGTGCTCCGCACCAACCCATGATGCATATTCTCTTGTCGGGAAAATCGGACCGAAGGCGGCAAAATTCTCAAAGCTGCGCGCATAGGTTCCTCCGCCGATACGAAGAGGCGGTGTATAGGTATCTCCGCTAAAGGCACGGTAGTGCTTCAGACAAGTTTTAATGAGTTCACTGTCCGGATTGTTCAGAAGCCACTTGGAATCATCCACTAAGCACGTATCGATATGTAAGACTTCCTGAATGATGTCCGCACTTCTTTTTAGCAAATCACTGCCTTCACATTCATTCGGATAACGGTAGTCCAAGGCAAAGTAAACCCGGCCATTTTCAATATTTGCCTTACCTAAGTTAAAGGTTAATGGGCCCATATAGGCACCGTCATAATCCACCTTCAGGCCGACGCCGTACGGATCCTTGAACAGCTTCACTGCATTTAAGCTGAAGGCATCGTTATAGCAGCTTCCGACAAATTCAAACATCTTCACCGCCGCATTCACACCCATGTAAGGGCGAGAAGCATGGAAGGGTTTTCCATCAATATGATAATGCGCGCCTTCCTCATCCTGATGGCATTCTCCGCTTAGTCCATTTGCAAGCAGGAACTTCTCAAAATACTCTTTTTCGAGCGGCTTATCCACAATTACATCCGCCTTACCGATTACTACATTGAAAGCTGTGCCGGACTGCATAGACTTTATGCAGGAATCAATTTTCCCTTCAGCGCTAAAGTCCAGAATTCCCTTTTCCGCGTAGATACAGGGGAACTCCGCATCCGGTACGATTCCCATAATAGGATTCTTACGCACCTTCTTATAGTAAAGGATGCCGGCAGAGGTATTTTTCCTCATCGGTACCTAAAATCATCTGGATATTGTGCTTTAGCTTATAGCCCTTATCCTTTAATATCTTCATCGCATAATACGCCGCAATAGCAGGACCCTTGTCATCACAGGTCCCTCTTCCCATAATATAGCCGTCCTTAATTTCTCCTGCCAAGGGGTCAAAGTGCCAGCCGTCTCCGATAGGAACAATATCCAAGTGTCCCAGTATGCCTACCGACTCCTCTAAATTCCCGTACTGAATTACACCGGCATAGCCATCGACATTTTCCACCTGAAAACCGTCTCGCTTACCGATTTCCAAGGCCTTATCCAAGCACTTTGCAATGTTTGGGCCAAATGGAGCTTCCTTCGTTGCCGCATCGTCATCCCGCACGGATTCGATCTTTACCAGCTCTCGCAAGTCAGCAATCATATTGTCCTGATATGCCCGTGCTTCCTCTAAAAACTTCATTGTCTGAAACCTCCTTTGATTCTATGGTTTTGTTCTTTTTTATACTGTTTTAATTCTATTACTTTGTTATCTCTTATTCTACTCTAATCCTATTTTGGTTCTATTGCTTTGTTCTCTTTAAATCTATTTCTTTATCTTCTTTGAAATCCTCTGGATTCTGCTGTTCTCCATTATAACTGAAGGATATAAAAAAACACTTCTTGTTTAAGTATCGGAAGAATTTTTACATCTATGAATATTTCCGTCGTTATCTTCGTTTTCTCCGCAAAGCTCTTTTAATTCCTCAAAGCTATAGTCCTGATAGACCTTTCCTCGTTTCAGTAGAGATTCGGTCGTTTCAGGCAGGGTTTTCAGCAGAGTTTCCGGCTGAATTTCTTTCGGGAGAGAAATCAATTCTCCATCCGCATCTTCCGCCTGATGTGCTATAAAAATAAACTCTCCCTTTTCCCAGTCTATGGCAAAGTGATTCATCACCTCTGTAGCAGGCACTTGCAAGAGACTTTCCTCCTCAGAAATCATATTTTCATAGAGAAATTCATACAGGGCTTCCTTACCGATTTTGATCACTCTAACGGTGTTTTTCTTCATCCTTTTCCTCCCTCATCTTTATCCAAAGATAGCTTCCCTAATTCGTTTTTAAACTCTCTTCATTCTCCAGATATTCATGCATAAAGGGATACATAAAGAAGCTCATGGGGCGAACCTGCGTAGGGACTGGCTACATCCCAAAGCTTACTTTTTTTGCCCAACGCTCTATCACTTCCAATACCTTTGTCTTCTTGTCCGAGATACCCGATAGCAAATACAAGCTTCCTCGTAATACAGTTCTCCCAAGATCTCAAATTCCTTGATCCTTTCATAATAGTCCACTGTATCTCGGGGACTACCCCTTCATATAAAAGTAAATTAAAAAGCTTCATCTTATCAAAAGTCTTTTTCCCGTATTTAGCTTTAAACTCTGAGATCAAGTCCGTAGCGGTTTTTCAGTACTTTTTGGAGGTTGATAATCTCGTGCTCCTTGATTCCGGTAAAAATATCCTGCTGAATATACTGCAATAAAATCTCGCAATAATTATAGCGTTGGCATGAGCCCTTAAGGCACTTCTCTTCCTCTGCTTCCATTAGCCTACTTTGCTCTTCATGAAGAGCTTTACTTACTTCCGCTTCCCGTCCGATTTTCTTTGCCGCAAAGCACATGGCCATCATATATTCGTTAGCTACATTAGAATAATACCACTCATCCCAGAAAGGCATTAGAAGGAGAGTATGGCTTACCGCCTCTTCATACTTTCGGTCAAAAAATTCCACTCCGGCCCTTACCGCAAGATTTTGATGGGGAAACTTCTCTTCAAAGGCATCAAGCTTCGGCAAACTTTCATAGGAGCCATTTTTGATTTCCTCACAAATGTCTCGGTACTTCTTCGGTAGTTTTATTGCTTCCATAAGCATCCCTTTCTCGGACAATACCCCCGTTATCAATACTGTTCCCAAAATATTAAAATCCGGATTCCCCTCAGTCTATTGTCTGTAAAATATCATCCACGAACTCCGAAACCCCTGATGCTGCATAAGTCACCTCATCCGGATCATGGATATAGCAAAGAATCTGTCCCTCTTTCCCTCCTTATCCGGGATCAAAATCCAGCATCAAAAAACAACTGTCACAATACTCCGCAAAAGGAATCCATTGCCTATGAAAAAGATAGGGCTTAATCCTGCTATCCCGCATTTTCTCTATGTCTTCTTCAGTGAAAAAGTCCGGAAACTCTGTCAGAAGAGCGTCTCTGTTCTGAAAATATTGTTTTGTCTTCTCCATCTGCTCCAAACTCATCAGGTTAAATGACATTTCCACGTCATGAATTACTGAAGGGTAAAGACACTGAAAAGATATTTGCTTCCGTTTTTTTATAGCTGTAAAGCTGCCTTAAATGTCTTTTCGGTAGCTTGATGTTGAAACTTCTTCTCAAAAGACTCTATCTCATTTCTGCGAAGCCCCGGGAATCTCTTGATACTCCTCCCAATATCCCTCTTCTATCGGATCGTCCAAGTCCAGTTCCTCAAAATTCTCTACTACGTACTGTTCTATTCTCTTTATCTTCTGAATAAGGTCCATTTCTCCTCCTGCTTTCTTTTGTCATGAAGATTCGACACAAAAACGCTTACCTGCTTAAAACGATAGTAATTATACTATATCTGTCCTAAAGAAACAGGAGTTCAATTGCATTTACCCTTACGATTCCCAAGGAAGCGAAAACTCTAGATCAACTATCTGAAGCTGATTTAAATGCAAAGCTCTCCCCTCTCGTGTCAAGCAACTGACACAAAATTTGTTGTCTATTTTTAGACAGCAAAAAGAGAGTGATTTCTCACTCCCGCTTGCCTCTATTTCCATATGATTTTTTGAACTATACTACCTTCACAGATACCTGACTCAACATACTTTTCCATAAGTTCTCGTGTAAGCTCATTATCTGTTACTACTTCTGTTTCGTTAGAAGATAGTTTTATCTTTTCTTTGGGCTTTACTTCTGCTTCACCATATTTTTCTTTAATAAGTGCGAGCACCTGTTCTTCTAATTTATCTACCCTTGAATTTTTATGTTCTACATTATTACACTTACAGTTTTCTTTGTTTCAAACATAAACATTCTCCTCAGTTTTATTTTCTGCTTTAACAGTAAATATCGATAGTCAACCTCTCGGAATGAACTTCTTCCATCGCCTGAGTACATCCTTCAGTGGCTCGTCCAAATATGAATATGCCTTGTTCTTAATCCAGTCCGGGATGCCGTAAGCCGCCTCCGCTATGCTCCCGGTAATTGTCGCCAGCGTGTCGCTGTCTCCGCCGAGAGATATAGCGTTCCGGATAGCATCCTCAAAGTCAGTGCTTTCCAGGAAGGCAATGATAGCTTGAGGTACGGTATCCTGGCAGGTTTCATTGAAACGATATGTAGGACGGATTTCATCAAGCGTTTTGGAAAGGCCGTACCCGTATTCGCTTTCAATATGCTCCTTGATGCGTTTCTTGCATTCCGCAGGATCATCATTGATAGGCTGCTCGTAGTCGCCGTAATATCCGCCGAAGTAGTATCTGCACATGAAAATTGCATCTGTCGTTGCCATCGCACCCTTGATACCTTCGGGATGGTTATGTGTTACTTCAGCAGACAACCTTGCTCTGTCCCTGCCATTGGACGGCCACATTCCCGTCCGGGCGCAGAAACCGCAATCCATCATCCATGCGCAGGGTGAAACCCGCATGGCCGAGCCGTTTCCAAAGCTGTTATACGGCTCACGGTTATCGGAATTGATCCACATTCCAAATCTGCCACCATATCCCACGTCAGGGTACATCCGACCATATTTCTTCATGGCATCGATGAAAGCATCCTTTTCTCCGCCATTCATAACAGCCTCTGCAACAGCGCAGGTCATGACGGTATCATCTGTGAAAAAGCAGTCGTCACGAAATAAAGGAAAATCCTTTGTTTTAATATTGTGCCATTCGTAGACCGAGCCTACGATGTCACCGACTATTGCTCCAAGCATATATCAAAACCACCTTTCTTGCATTGCTCCGAGAAATTCATCAGTAAGCGGATAATCGGCACTCTCAGGCAAAATGGCGTCAATACCGCAGTATGGACATATAGCTGTCACTTCTTCATCTTCGTCCTGTTCAGGACACCATTCCTCAATCTCAGCTGGAGAGAATATCTTGAGACAATAGAAGCAACCGCATTTACTGTTTTTCTCAAGCACATCTCTATTGAATCTTGCCGCCTCGTGCGCAGCGGTTAAATCATATTTATCCATATTCCTCTCCAATCATATTACCTCGTTGTAAATACCTGTTTGAATTCCTGCTCGTGAGTTTTTCATTTTTTTGTAACAAACCCAGCATAATCCGTTGAATCCACAGGAATTTTTAAGCCATGCTTGGTAATGCTAATATCATCACGCGGCGATACATTTGCTTCATAGGTCGAGCCGCGATTCATCCACAGTTTCATATCATCAGAGCCTTCTGCCTCTGGGTAAAGATAGTATCCCGCCTTGGCGTCAAAACGGAACATATACGCCAACACCTGCAGGTAGTCCCGATTTCCGATGTTATCAAGCGGCTTGTACTTGGCATCTGCGATTATTCTCACTTTATTGTCTCGGCTGATAAAGTCAGGATAGATTAAACCTATGTTACACGCAAAAAGTCGCTGGGCTCCCTTACCGCCTTTGTTCATCGGGTGATAAAAGACATCCTCTATTAGGGAATTGACATACTCCTCCCACAGCCATGCGCCGTCAAACAAAATGCCGTATATCTGCCTTGAACCGGAGCCAATCTGGTGCTTCTGATGTCGAAGAATCAAAAGGCACAGCCTCTGCAATGCGAGATACTCCCGGAAGTATGCGTGGCGCACGGTATTCTTCTTGTTCTCCTCAATGATTTTCTGCCTGTCATAAGGCTCATATCCGGGCGTGGCATCAATAACAAGTTTTACCTCATCCTTTACTTTAACGAGGAGATTTCTACCATAAGGTTTCCTTTTGATAAATTCTATGGTATGCCGTACCAGCTCCATCAGGCTGTTATCATAAGAAAATTCCCTCTGTGAGTATGCGACATTCCCCGTGAACGGTGTATTCTTCTCTATGTGCCTTGCAATATCGATAGCGCCCTTTACATTTCCGTCATTGTAACTATGCCGAATGTATTTTTTGAACAGACCTTTCCGCATGGCTGTTTTCAGATAATACGGAAACAGGAATAGCAGAAAATTGAACAGACGGCTATCCTGATTGGCATCCGACTCCAAATCGACAATATTGGGAAAGTCCATCACTCTGTCGAGAAGGTACTGGAAGAAAAAGTCATCCTCCTCACCTCCGAAACGTGACTCAATAATAAGGCGCTCGTCTCCACAACCGAGAAAGCCCATCACATTTCCAGAACGATAGCTGTCGTTAACGCTCTGGATTATCATTTGATCCCGCGTAATGTCCTCAGCATCCTTAACGATTTCAGGGAAGACAAAGACGCCTTCCCGTTCAAGCTGCTCCAACGTCTTATCCGCAATCTTGCCCGTAAGGGTTCCTATATCAGAAAAAGAGTCTTTCTTCTGCTGCGAGTTATCCTTGATCTTGTGTAGTTTCATTCGCATCACCTTCGGCAGGCTTGTATAGCCATACGCTTTCGCAAATTTGCTCATAAGCCCTTCCTCATCATACATACCCCGGATGTATTCCTGCAGGAGCGGCTGCAGATAGTCCGTCCAAAGCTGGTCGAAGTCGAGCGTCTTCAACTTGAGGAAGTAGGATGCGCCAATCTGGTAATTCTCGTTTAAGTCCTCTACAGCTGCGATTTCCTTATTGAGTGCAGCCATTCTCCTAATGGCTTCGGCTTCAAGCTCCTCATTTTCAAGAGATGCAAGCATCTCAAGACGCTCGTCGGCACGGAGCTCCACAAAGCGGAACCTTCTGCGCATTGCAAAATCAAAGCTGTCCACAGAGCGGTCTATATCGTTCATGGTGCCGATGATGTAAACATTCTCCGGGATATAGAACTTTTCATCTGGGTCGGAATGCAGATTAGCATATTGCGTAGAAATTTCACCGGCTTTGCCACGATATCCAGGATCGATAGCAAAGAAGAGCTCGCCGAAAATCTTTGAAATCTCACCACGGTTGATCTCGTCAATAATGAAGATGTACTTCTTCAGTTCTTCCTGCTTTGCCTTCGCCTTGGAGGCAGCACTTTTCTTTGCCCTGATCGCCTTATAAATAGCGAAGTCGTAGGAATACGCCTGTGTAGCAAACGACTTTCCGAAGAAGGTCGTAATATCCTTAATCTTGTCGAACTTCTGCCCGGACTCCAGCATCCTCCGTACCTCATCCAAATTGAGGGTAAGACGATTAACAGTAGCATTACCGGGGATGGAGATATTGATATGCTTGTTATCAACGCTGGTAATCGTAAACTCATTGCCGTTAATCGTTTTAAAGCTATCCACGCCGAGCTCGATACCGGAGAAAAACTCCGTCATGGACTCCTGCACAGAGAGTTCCTTTTCTATCGTTTCCTTCGACTTCTGGGAATCCTCGTAGTTCTTTCTTGCACGGGCAACGAATTTCTTGAAGATGCCATCCTGCAGTTCAAAGCCCATAGTCCCATCGTCATTTACCTTCGGTCTCAAGCCTTCGATAAAATCAGAGTAGTCATAACTCGGATGGAACTGCACAAACTCCACCTGTTTCTTCTGCTCATCTGTGAGCAGTGTATAATCGTCGAAATAACCGTTGCTGATAATATCAGTGGCGATTTCTTTTGCAAGGTATGATTTTCCAGTACCCGGCGCGCCTCTGAAAATCAGATTTTTCGATGCTATCAGCATGGAAGAGAACGGATTCCGATAACCCTTGAACTGCTGAACGAGTTCTTCCTGTGCGGCTGCTTCTGTCTCCGCAACCTCGGTTTCTTTCTCATCTTTCTCGCGGTAGGTCAGAATAAACTGATCCCCAGGCTTTCCAAATCGCTTCAAACATTCCTGAGCGAAAATAATCGTAGAGAAGATATTCCAGCAATAGATAACGAACTGTCTGCCGTTGTCATAGCCATATGTCAGGTACTCTATGGTGTTACGGTGCTTCTTAAATTCCTCCACGCTGGAGAATATCCCGCGGATCATATCGCTATCCGGATTGTATTTGCAGATAGGAAAGCTCTCCTTATCCTCAACCGACATACCGGATATCTGCTTTTCAAAAATCTGGAAAGCGATTCGGGGCATGGTTTGATTCGAGTTTCTCCTTTCGCCTTTGCTATAAGAACGCTTAACCATTTCCCCGTTCGCCTTTTTGAAATACACATCAAGAGGCTTATAATTGTCGCCAAGGCTCAAGTTGTCCATTGTAAAGCGCTCATCAGTGGATTCCACACTCTCGGCAGTTACAGACAGTTCAAATTTCTCCTGCTGCTTTGTCTCTATTGTAAATTCTTGTCCTTCAAGGTAGCTCTTTGCCTCCACGGCGCTAAAGCCCTCTGTGGAAATATCCGTACCGTTTGCTATATGGTCAGCCACGTCCACCACATACTTCAGCGGGTACCGCTTTCCGTCCTCGGTCACAATTTCATACTTCGTGCTCTGGTTATGAAAAGGCACGCCGTTCTCATCGATATACTTTAAGGCGTCGATGATGTCCTGTTTTTTGATTTTTGGAATAGCCATGCTGCACCTCCATTATTTCTTCTTTGCTTCTTACTCCGTTACAGTCTCTTCAATAAACAACTCCGGCGTATTGAAATGAACATCCGGCAGTTCTCTCTGCACTTCCGAGTCTGTGCATTTTTGAATATCTGTCCAGCGTATTTTGATGGTTCCATCATCCTGCCGGATTATATAATCATCCTGGTGATCACGAATGTATGTAGCCGATTCACGAGAAAAGCCATATCGTTGCAACTGTATGATTATCTCATTTGTGGTTCCGTACTCCACATACTCATACCAGTTGCCCGTGGCAAGAGAATCCTCACCGTTGATTTACTTGTACTCAGTAGAGAACCGCAGAAAATAATTCGAGATGCTGTCCAAGAAAATGTCCGGACCCCCGAGTCTGAAATTTTTTCTGTAAATGATGGTCTTCTATGAAAGTTACGTTGCTTGAGTAGCACAAACTGCTGTTCAAGCGTTGGTTACTATCTAACAAAAATCAGTTGGAATGTCAAGGGCGCTCAGCTCTGCTGAGTGTTCAGTTTACCCTTAACAAGACAGCTGATTTTTGTTATTCAGGAATTCGACCGAATTGAAATTCATGTTGTTTAAGCTTTCCCATAAACCAAGAAATTCAATTGTATCTTTTCTTCTCATCCAATTTTTAATTGCATCACTTGGTTCATCGCTTTTATATCTAGCAATATCCGTTAGACTTATATAGTCGTTTTGAAAGTCTTAAGTATAAATCCTTTGGCTTCAATCGTCTCTTTTTTCACCTTAGACATATGAGTTCCTCCTTTATGCTGATGTACTGTTTACAACATTTATTTTCATAATAACTGCTCTAAACAGCATACCAACGATTCATTTTTTTGATTTTAAACTTTGGTAGAAGCTCTAAAACCCTTGTATTTACTTGACTATTTGCCTGTGTCATTATTATGACACGAAACCCACAGCTATGATCAATCACTCCGTAAGAAGGGGCGTCCGTTTAATGAAGTCTTTGACTTAATCATGTAAGGGACTTCTCTTACATGTCATTCCACTGTAGTTCTTTCGGATTTTCCAGAAAAAAGCTGCTGCCATCAAAATCATTACATAAGCAAATTCCTTTTTCCTCGATACGCACGCTGCTATACCACTGTCCCAAAGAAGCGTATTGTCCGTAATGAATATTAATCAGCATACTGCAAATCGGACTCCAACTGCCTTTCTCCACCGTCTCCGCCAGTAAATAATAGGCATCTAAAAACAGGAGATTCCGCCCATAAAGCCAAAAGGGAAGCGACCTTTCAAGTAGCGGAAGCTTTGCGGAAAAAATCCCGTCTCCATGAGGTGCTTCCGTTTCATATTGAAAGTCTATTTCACTGCCGAAATAAGCGATGCTTCCCCCGTTAGGGCCAAGGTTTATCGGAACTCCCTCTTCCGCAATGAAAAATTCCATAATTTTTCCTCCACTTCCCAATCTAATCGAATCAAAATTCCAGAAAAAGATAATTTATTATATCACGAATAGAACTCTCCTGTGTTATGCTTAAAAATCTCTAGAATAATTTATTTTTTACCATTACAACAAAAGTAATGGTAAAAAAAGAAGTATTCTTTATTTAAGCATTTATGATACGAGTAGAAAGAAAGGAAATCGAAAATGGATTTGAGCCAAGAAGAACTAAAGAAAATAGATGAACTTCAGAATACTACGCGGTTTCAACATAGCTGGAAAGCCATACGGAATACCATCACTTGGAAAGAAAGAGTACAACATTATTTTGCTAGGAATATGGTTCTTTTGTTTCTTTGCTTTCTTTTTGGTGGCGGTTTAATGCTCCTTACCGATGAAGGTGCTCTTCCCCGCAGTGAATTTATAGATGCACTTATGATGCTCCTCGCCAGACTGGGCATCTTTCTTGTGGTGCTTCAGATTCTTAGTGTCCTACTTTATAGCTTGATTGGTTCCGGTTGGGAAGCAAAGCAAAGAGCTAAGCTCCGCAAGCTTTATGAACGAGACATTCTTGCAACGATACTGCAAGTCCTTTATCCTTCTTCAGAAATCGATACGGAACATGACATGTCCCCGAACAATGTAAAAGAAGTGGTTCCCAGTTCAGAATACTATATCCAATCCGGAATACTCAAGCTCAATGATGAAAGAGATCTCAAAACAGTGGATTTATATGCGTATAGTGTCATAAAAGGAAAAGACGGTTACGATGATGTAACCGACTTTCTCGGACAGGTCTACTCCATAAAGAACACATTCTCTTTAAAAGGAGAATTGCGGATTGTTCCGACAGAGCATTTCCTTCTCTTTGAAACCCAAGGGGGCTATCCCGGCACCATGCAAGACGGGAAGAAAATCGATGTAGAAGACATACAGCATAACGAACACTACAACATTTACTGTACGGATGAACAATCTACAAGAAAATTCTTAACTCCCACTGTCATCGAATGGTTTAACAGCATGACTTTGGACTGCAAGTTTTCCTTCTATAGCAACGAAGCTCGGATTTATTTTGCAAATAATAACGATCGCTATTCCTTCGCCGTGCCAAAAGACAAGAAAAGTCTTCAGGCATGGCGGATTGAAGACGCGGCAATAAAGTTGAAATATGCCGTATATTTTGCAAACGAAGTAACGGAGATGCTGTATAAGAACGAAGGATTTTCATAGGATTCCGCTTTTCTTTGCATAGAAACTCTTTCTTTGTATAGAATTTTTTTCTTTGCATAAGATCTCTTATTTTGTCTTACTTAATTTCACCTTGGGAACAAGGAAGTACAGAGGAATGATATTCAGTACAAAGCTTGTGATAAAGAGCAGCATATCCTTTAGCTGAATTCCATTTCCGGACAAGATTGCATTCATCATATTCGTGTAATAATAGCCCGGGAAAATCCTTTGTACTTTGGCAACAAGGGAAATAAATCCGCTTTCCGCTCCAAAGCTTGCGAAGGGCATAATGGTCAAAGCTGCCAGAATAATGACCGGAAATCCCACTGTATCGATGAGTTTGGCATCCAATCTCACACCAAGTACAAAGCCGATAATGCTGAAGTAAATACCCATGACGGTCAATAAGAAAAACTGAATGCCCAGCTTTCCGTTAATCGGGAATTTGGCAAATATCGTCGCAACGCCTAAAACCACGACAAAAATCAAGGTATTTAACACGATTTGTACGAAGGTCTGGTCCAAAAGAAAGTTTTTGATTCCGTAGTTGGAAAATCGGGATTCAAAGGAATAAAAACCGATGTCGGAGGAAATTCTTTTGCTAAAGGTTGCTAGGCTGTTTCCGATGATACCGATAAATACAGCAATCCCCAGCATAATATTCGGCAGCATATTCGCCTGAATATTGTATAAAAACATATACCAGGCCAGCGGAAGAAGAATCGTAAACAAGACAAATCTTCTGTTTCGTAACACCTGCTTTAATTGAATCATACTAATCATTTTTAGGCCTCCTTTTCAACCTTTTCTCTATAAAACTCTTCAATCGTTTTCCCCTGCCGGTGAATCTCTTCTACGGATTCCGTTGCAGCAATTCGTCCATTCTTTAAAATCATCACCTTTGTAAAGAAGTGATCAATCTGGTTAAAATCATGGGTAACAATCACGGAAGTATATTTTTCCTTCTCAAGAAGCTTCCAAAACCGGTCTACGGATTCCAGATCCATTCCGGTGGTTGGCTCATCCAGAAAAATCAGCTTCGGAGAATTTAAAATGCTGAGTAGTAAGGAAAGTCTTCTCTTTTGCCCGCCTGAAAGACCGCCCACATATTGCTTTTTAAAATCCTGCAAGGAAACTTTTTCTAAGGCTTTATCCACATCTATTACAATTCGATTCATCGCACTTTTTAGCTGTACTAAATCCGAAACCGTCAAATCCTCGATCAAAATATCGCCCTGGGGCATCATACCGATTTCTGTCTGATAATCCAGTGCTGTGTCCACTGTCCCGGAATTTGCCTCCAACTGACCGGCAATGATTTTCATCAGCGTGCTTTTTCCCGCTCCGTTATTCCCCAGTAAAGCGACCTTTTCTCCTTCTTCTATGGAGAAGGAAACACCCTTTAATACCTCTTTATTTTTAAAGGACTTCTTGATTTCATCTACTCTAAACATCTAAGTGAACCTCCCTTTCTTTTTTGTTTACGAGGCTCATTATAGAACGTATGCCGGAAGAGAAAATAAGCTTGTCGCGAACGGTAATTCTTTTGTCGCGAACGGTATTTTTCTGAAGAAGCCAGACTGAAAGAACATCGTATAGAAGCAAAAAAAGATTTTTGAAAGGGGTATCGCACAAAGAAGCGCACGAAAATAGACCTTAGACAAGGCTTCCAAGGTCTATTTACAAAACTGAATGGTTTGAGAAAAAAGATGATTGGCGCTGCGGGTACTGATGAGGGATTTCGGGTATTTTTCTAAAATCGTATGCACGTTATAAAGACCTAGTCCTCTACCTTCTCCCTTAGAGGAATACCCCTTCTCGAAAATAGGAGAGAGCTCCAGTTTTTCCGCCTTTGTGCTGTTTTCCACCACCAAAATGAGCATTCTCTCCTCACGAATCAAGGCGATAGCGATTTTCGGTGCTTCGGCAGTAAGACATCCCTCTATGGCATTGTCACAAAGAATAGAAAGAATCTTGATGAAATCCAGCAGCTCGATTTGAAAATCATAAATCTCTTCTTCTATCTCCACAGAAGTCTCTATCCCCTTACTCTGGGCCTCCAGGAGCTTCGCGGATAAGACACTTTTTACCGCATCATTTTCAATCCGGCTTAATTTTGCAAGGTCAAATTTACTGCTATAAAAGGGCTTTCCACTATCTTTTAGAACCGTATTATAAATGTTTTGAATGCTGTCAAAGTCTTTCCGCTCAATTCCCAGCTTCAAGCTGGTTAAGATATTCATATAGTCATGGCGAAAACTGCGAATCTCTCCGTATAACTCCTCCACATGATGACTGTATTCGGAAAGCGCCTTTAGCTCACTGTCCTTTTGCTCCAGAACTTCCGCTTCCAGTCTTTCCTTGGAAACGGCATTGATATATAAAAGCACCACGAAAAAGATAATGATATAGAGATTATTCAGCTGTCCCCGAAGGCTGTCCGCCCAAGAAAATCTGTCACGCAGCATCAAAAAGGCTGTAATCAAAACAGTGTAAACCATCATCGAGAGATTGATCGGCAGTAAATAGCGGCGAAAAAAGCCCCGCGCAAAGCCTTTCTTCAGCTCCTGAAAATTGATTTTCAGAGATTTTATAATAACAAGATAGAGGGGGAAAACCAGAAGTTCAATCAGAAGATCATATCCGCCGATACTCGCCTCATTGTAAACGGAAATTCCGAAGAACGGAAAGACATAGAAGGCCAGCATCCTTCCCAAAAGGCTTTCTAAAACAATAGGATAAAGGCCGTAAAAAAGCTTCAGCCCTCCGTCTTTCTCCCGATTTCGATAGAAGCTGTACAGCACGAAGCTCACAAAATACCCGAAGAAAGCAAGAGGCGGAAAAAAGAAGAACAATAGCTCAAAAAGAACCGGAACAAGGAGAAAAGACCAAAGAGGCATATTTTCATCGCTAATCTGACGATAGAACAACATCACGTTGACGATTTTCACATATTCAATTGTCAGATTCATCATAGATTCCATACATTCTCCTCTCTGAAAATATTTTACTGCTTCATCTGCTTCATCCGTTCCAAAAGTCCTCTATACTTCATACGGGAAATCAGACAGCTCTCCTGATTCTCGAATACCGCCATTTTCTCCTCCTTATCAATCTTTACAATGTTTTCCGGATTGACCACAAAGGAGCGGTGACATTGGTAAAGTCTGGAATCCGCCTTTTCCAGGTCGGAAAGCCCTGCATAGAACTCGATTCTTTCCTCCTTGGTATGTAAAATCACCTTATGGACGGTAGGCGAAGACTCAAAATACAAAATTTTATGAAAAGGAACCTGCACTCTGGCCATGGCCGTTTCAAAACTGAAAGAATCCTCCGATACAGTAGCACCAAGTTTTTCCAACGTGTACTCAATAGCCGACTCCACACGCTCGGAAAAATGTTCCTCATCCAAAGCTTTGTCAATAAAATCCAGTGCCGAAACCTTATAGCGAAAGGTAATCGGCATAAATTCCGAATGGGTTGTCACAAATACGATAGTGGCATTGGGATCTCGGCTCCGAATTTCTTTCGCAATATCCAGCCCCTTCTTTTCCTCTCCTCTAATCTCAATATCCAAAAAGAAAAGCTGATGAGAACCTCTTTCCGTTATCGCAGTAAGAAGCTGCCCGGCATTTCCAAAGATTTCCGGTGCCTTACAAGATAAGCTCTTCCTACTAATCAGTTCCTTAATCACCTTTTCAATGCGGGATTGTTGTATTCTTTCATCCTCTAAAATAAAGATTTTCAGCAAGTCTCTCACTCCTATTAAATAAATTCTTATGGCAATTTCCGAGTTCCTATTAAATAATCTATAATAAAAAATATGTGAATTTTAATTATAAATGGCAAAAATGCGCTATTTCCCAAAAGCTGCTGCTATACGCTTCAAAAATAATCGGTTTATTTTACCATGCTTTACCTAAAATAGAGTAAGTTTTTTCGGTAGTTTGACAGTTAAATCGTTCCAAAATCTCCTCAGGCCTTGGATTGAAGAATGTTTCCGGATAAAGAAAACAAGAGCTCATAAATGGTGTAATTACGCCGTTTATGAGCTCTTGACTCTCTACACCAATAACACTCGTAATATCTCCTTCTGTCCATAAGATTAGGAATAGCATGCTATGTCATTTCCTATCAACAAATATAGAACGAATAGTCGATATCTTTTTCTGCACTGATATGATAAGCATCTTCAACATCGGTTCCCCAACTGTCTATGCCACCAACACCACGAACTGCACCATAAATACACAACACCGTTCTTCTCGCCGGCGGTAATTCCTCATGATGTAAAGCATTCTCAATTTCACTTGCAGTATACGGCAGGCATGAAAAATCGAATTTGGCGTCTGCCTTTTCGATCCGAAGCGTGTGATTAGATACATCCGTTTTGCTGTTGTCCAGACTTGTACGGCGTGTAACTTCAAGCCATTCCGTATCCATTCTCATACCACATTCCTGAGGCACAATATAAGGGGTCAAGCTCAGGTCGGTAACTTCAAATACACCTTGTTGCGCACCCGCTTTTCGATCCGGATACGTCTCTCCTGACAAGCCTTTATAAATATACTTTTCTGCAAGTGTGGGCATAATAAACCGCATGCCAAAAACCGGAAGTTCCGGAAGATCCTTCTTTCCATCATAGTGCACATCTACTTTGATTTTTCCGGAAGTATTTACGGTATATGATACCATAACCGTTGTGACGGGAACAGAAATGGTCTTATACAGATACTTGACCGTAATCTCATTTGCCGATACATCTCCACCATAGCTGTTGTTATCCGGTGCCTTACAATTCTGCACCGCTCCATCCATAATGACCGTAATGTCCTGACAATCAATAAACATATCCGCTGCTAGCCAATGACCACTTTTAATGTGAAATTTGCTTCCTCTGTCGTTATCTGTCAAAGCCCTCCAAAATGTAGGCTTAGGGCACCGAAATAGCCATTCATATCCATCCTTCACTATCGATTCAAGCCCCCCCTGGGCATAGGAAAAAATGTAACTAAACCCCTCTCCATGTACGCCAAGAGTAAAATCGCCATATACCACCCTTAATTTTTCATTATCTGTATAAGCCATAGTAATACCTCACTTCCTGCATTGCCGGTTTCTCTCTACGGTCTGCGAATAAAATACCATTTGCAGAAAATTCATAATCGGCAGGTCGATCTTCAAAATCACCGCCATAACGGAGAACATCCTTCCCTGTAACCGGATCTTTTACCAAGATTGCCTGATCTATGAAGTCCCAAATAAATCCGCCTTGATACAGGTCGAATTCATCAATCAGCTTCATGTAATCCCCAAGGCCGCCCATTGAGTTCCCCATATCGTGCATAAACTCGCATAAAATGTACGGCTTTTTCGGTTTATCACTTAAATATTCCGCTACATCCTTGGGGTTTGCGTACATCCTACTCTCAATATCTGAAATTGTATCTTCGTATGCTCTATTATAATAGGAACTTTCATAATGAACTAAACGTCCATCCTTCTTATCCTTAAAATAAACGTTCATAGCCTCGATGTCATCGCCTGCATAGGACTCATTTCCTAGAGACCAGAATAAAATCGAAGTATGGTTTTTAAAGTTTCAAAGCTGGTTCTTGCACGATTCATAACAGCTTCTTTCCACTGGGGAATAGACCCCGGCACGTTGCAAGACGGTTCAATAGCACCGAGCTTTTGAAAACTTCCATGGCTTTCCAGATTGCACTCTGCCATGACATAAATTCCGGCTTCATCGCAAAGAAAATACCAGGGAATTTGATCCGGATAATGGCAGGTACGTACGGAATTGATATTATTTTTCAAAATACATGCTATATCGGAATGCATCTCCTCCATTCCGATGCATCTTCCGGTCTTTGGGCTCCATTCATGACGGTTAACCCCTGTGATGACGAGACGCTTTCCATTTAGATAAATGACCTTATCAATGATTTCTACTCTTCTAAAGCCAATATCATACGGTACAAGCTCCAGTAACTCTCCATTCTCGGCATTTATTAACGCAATTGTTGCTTGATATAGATAGGGGTGGTGATTATCCCAAGAATGAATTGCCCCAACATCCGTATATATTTCTCCCGTGAGGTTTCCGTTTAAGCCTTGTAATGGAACACTGTTCTCCGCAACCACATTCCCTTCTCTATCTCTCAACACAAACTGCGCATGGACAGTGACTTGCTTTCGAGCAGATACTCTCATGCTCACCGCTACACTTCCATGTTCATTGTCCGGGTTCAATACAGGCTTAAACCACACATCCTCCATATGGACATCCGGCACTGCTTTCAACGTAACATTTCTAAAGATTCCAAGAAACGGAAGAAGTCCTGATCTTCCAAAAATGCTGCTGTACTCATTTTATGAACTTGTACGGCAAGGATATTATTTTTTTCACGAATATACGGTGTAAGATCAAACTCAGAGGGTGTAAAACTATCCTCAGCGTAACCCACAAACTGCCCATTAATCCACAAATACATCGCTTCCTCTACTCCTTCGAAGCAAATGCGGATTCTTTTTCCAAGCATCGTCGGTTTTAAATCAAAATGTTTAAGATAAGAGCCCACAGGATTATAGCTCGCTTCCGAAAACATTCCTTCCTCTGCTCCCGTGCTGTCCAGGCTATACGCACCTCGGTGGTACTCTTTGCCTTCCCATGGATACATGGTATTGATATAGCGAATCTTATCATATCCGGCTAATTCGATATGCCCCGGCACCATGATTTTATCAAAATCGGAAGCATCAAATCCCTCTTCATAAAAGTTGCCGGGCCTACTCGCTGCATTTTTGCTAAAAGCAAACTCCCACTGACCATTCAGTGACTGTGATAAAGGATTATCCGTTTTTCCCATATCCGCATAATCCATATAGTATGAATGGTCACTATGTGCATCCAATTGATTCACACGAAAAATTTCCGGATTATCCAACCATTTTATGCAAGCGTTCATAGGGCTCCTTTCTTTTTTGCAAACCTCTGATACCTATCCTCAAGGGCGTTCGTGAACAATACTCTACTGTTTTAATAAACTCCGACAAAGGAAATGATAGGTGCTACTCTCGAATCTTCAATGTGCACTTCAAGCATTTTCGTTTCTTATGTTGAAGATCCATAATCTTCTTGCTGACTTAGCTCCGCGGTGATTGCAGGATCCGTCATATCAATGTCCCTCTATTTGTGCTTTCAGCTGCTGATTTGCCTCTTCAACATTCATTTTAGACATGATAAAAGTTATACATAATGACAAAATCATCGGAATCCACAAATACATGACATAAAGCATACTCAAACAGGATTCCGGTTGTACGGCAGACTCTTTAACAAAACCGCTGGCTTCCAGTAGCCATCCGCAAAGAGCAACTCCTATGCCACCTCCAATCTTGGTTCCAAAAGATGTACAGGAGTACATCGTTCCATCAATATGCTTGCGTTTTGTAAGATAGGTATATTCAGAGCAGCTTGCTACAACTGCCCCCATGTCTCCTTGCCAAGGCGCCATTCCCAGTGCGGCAATTGCAGTAAAGGCCAGCATCAAAGGCACACTTCCCATATAGCCGGCAAAAATCACACCAACACGACCTGCCGTACCTAATATATAGCCGGCAAGATTCATCCGATATAGACCATTCATCTTTTCAACCAGCATCGGTGTAATACACATGGCAATAATAACCGGAATATTAATTGCCCAAGAAAACACGGAATACAAATTCTCATTCTTAAGAATATAAATCATGTAATAAATACCCATATTCAGCATAGCAGAATAAATCTGCTGGCAGATATAAGCCATGCAAATCATAAGATAATATTTATTGGAGAAAAGGAGTTTGGCAGCTTCGGTTAAACCGTATTTCTCTTCGATATGCTCTTTTCCTGCATTTAATTCTTCTTCTGACAGCTCCTTAATAGAGAAAACGGAAATTGTATTGACTACCAATCCTATAACGGCATATACAATGGCAACCGTTCTCCATGCGGCAGCAGCACCGCCAAGATATCGAACAAACTGAACAGTAACAGACTGGATGATTAAGCTTGTTGAAAACGCAAAAATGAAACGAAGTGAACCCATTTCCACACGTTCCTTACTATTTTTGGTGCAGAAGGTAACCAGAGAAGCATACGCAATGTTATTAGCAGTAAAAAACACCGCATTTAGGAGTGTATAGGCAAGGAAAAACCAAGCATATTGTGCCGTCGTTCCTAAGTTATCCGGAATGGCAAAATTGGCCACAAGAGTCACGGCACAGCCAATATATGCATAAAGCATCCACGGTCTTGCTTTCCCCAGTTTACTCTTTGTTTTATCAATCATCATTCCAAAAAACATGTCGCTTATGCCGTCAAATAATTTCGACACCATGATTAAAGTTCCTACGATACCGGGATTTAACCCTACTGTATTGGTAAGATATAGCATTACAAATGACGAAAGAAATGCATAAACTATATTTCCTGCCAAATCACCGGAGCCATAACCAACCTTGTTATACCACTTCAAATACTTTTTTTCGTCCATTAGATATTATGTCCTCCTTCGTCTTTTTGTATATACTATAGATAATCATCCGTTATAGAATAGCATATAGAAACAAGTGAAAAAAACAATATCCTGAATCATTTTAAACATGCACGGTAGTTTGACAGTTAAATCGTTCCAAAATCTCCTCAGGCCTTGGATTGAAGAATGTTTCCGGATTATGAAAAGTGAATTTCAAGCCAGACCGGTATATCTCAGTAGAAAAGATCGAATCACAGCACATTTGGTTTTAGAACGAATTACGAGATTGTATCTCAAAGAGAAATAAAAAAGATTTTAACCGCAACGAGAAAGTAGAAATATTGCTAGAATTCAAAAAGAAAACAAGCGCTCATAAATGGTGTAATTACGCCGTTTATGGGCTCTTGACTCTTTCACAACTGTCAAATACGGGAATATCAAGAAAGCTCTATATCGTCAAGTTGTGAACGTGATGCTGGATAGCGTTACTAGATGTAGATGTCGGGATTTTGCCCCCAAAATAGAAAAAATATTAAAAATTGTTTTATTCCGGCCTGTTCGCGATAGGCTCTGATTAAAGCTTCCTTCTTTTCATCTCTCTAAATCCGCCCTTAATATATAAACACAAAGCTATCTCATTATTTACTTGTTATAGTTCTGCAAATCTAGTATTTATACCTAATCTAAATATCCAAAAACTCATAAGGCTTTTCCGAAAGAGAAGATTCGCAGCACTCGGCAAGATACGCATCCTTCTCCCTTTAGGCTCTCTATGTCCAGATATACCTTTAACACTCTGTCCTCAGATTCCAAAAATCATGTGACCAAGACTGCGGGTTTTCCATACGTGTGGATTTCCTTTCGCCCAATTCAGAGCTCCTTGCGAACCGTTTGCCACTGCAAGCTGCCCCTTTGCAGTTTATAAATCGTGTCAATCACTTATTCTACCGTCACGGACGTTCTACACGAGTAATCTCCATACCATAGAACGTGCCTTTCTTCTTACCCCTTTTCATAGAGTTAACTCAATCTGTACTTATCCTTCGCTTTTGTTTGCGTTGAACACTTAGAAAGTCTGGTGCCTGTGTCACGGCGGAAACACTTCCGGCGTACTTGGCAGCATCATCAAATAAGTATGGTCTAGCTTCTGCAACATAAATATTTTTGTGTACATAACCATACCTCATATTTTTGTAACTTGTATCAAAGTTTAGTATCTATGATTATGATATAATTATAATCCTTGAGGTATTTTAATAGATAGACTTTCTTTCCATCATTTCTCAGTCCTTACTTGAGACTCCTATTGATTCCAGTCCTTTGTCTCTCGACTATGACTCTGCGGCTTCCATGCGTTCAGTATTGCTTTGGACAATGGTTACCTCTTTCAAGGCTTATCACACAGACCTCTCTAGGTACCACACGTTTCTTCCTCTCCATATATCTACCTCATTTATCATGCATGATTTCGTGTAGTTATTGGACTTTGGCTTGTTGCAGTCTTATCAACCCCACTACCGGGCGGATTCGGACTTTAACCCGGGTAGAAACGTGCCGCTGGAAGACTCTAACGGAAACTCATAAATGGCGTAATTACGCCGTTTGCCGTCTTGACTCTTTCGCAACTGTCAAAGATGGGATTTTACCATGCTTTACCTAAAATAGAGTAAGTTTTTCATTTTATACTACGCACAATATTTCTTTCGTCCACATCACAAAAATGCTATACTGTTCCCGTTAATAGATGCTAAATGTCATAAATTTCACTCGCTTACGACACTGCTTAAGAAAAATACTCTATAGGAAAGGAGAAAAGTAGATTCTTTTCATTTTGTTCTCTTTAGCTCTTATTGTATGCCTTTCTTTTCTCCTTCTCTTTTATTTATTTTCGGCTTTTATACGGCGTAAGAAAACCAGAAGTCCCTCGGTGGATTTATAAATTCGGGCAGGCTTTTCAGGGAAGAGTGTATGTGAAGTATGAAAATGCAACTACTTCCGCAGCTCTTCGGGATGCCAATATTTTCCTTTTTTTCTGGCTTCTTTCCAATGTTCTAAGCTTTGCTTTTTGTATTACAAAAGCGGAAACCACTATACGGCTGTCTATCAATGTTTATGGCTGATTCCTTATTGTGCTTTTAGCCGCAGTGCTTCATTCCTCTTTTCAGTTTTTTAGAATGACTTTTCATTCTTCGGAAACTCCGTCGTTGGTATTCCACAACCAATGCACTTTCTTGGGTAGCCTTCTTATCCTGCTTCCTTTTGGCTTCCTTTGTCTCTACCATGGTTTCCGGAAAGCCCCTAACCGCTATAAATTGACAGAACGAAACTGATTGTCAGCGCTTCAAAGGCCTCTTCGCTTATCGATGCAGGATTTTCTTTTGAGGAAAAGCGCTGAAAGTAAAGTCACCAACAAAGAAATGACCCCTTTTGTTACGGTGAATATCACAAATTACAAAGGACGATCCTACGGTTTTATGAAATTATGACCCCCTACTTGGAAGGACGAGATGCTTTAAAATTGTACTATTACCTATTATGAAATCTGATTGCAATTAGCAGAAACCCAATTTAACCAGGTGAACTTAACTGCCTCTCCCTTTTCCGACTTACCAAACCAAAAAAAAATCACGGATATTTTCTCTTTAAAACCCGCTAACTATAAAAAATTCAGGCAATATTATTTTTGACTATGCAAACAAGGCTATGCATTATGGAAAAACTATAGATCTTTATACTTATTTGATGCAAATAGCGTTGTATTCCCTACAGAATCCGCGCTCAACAATCGATTTGAGAGATGATTCTATCAGTAAAGGATAATGAAAATAGACATTTAACGATTTTTTTTTTTCGGCATATTGTTTTACCTCTCTTTTCTTCTCACCTTTTATATCTATTTACGTCTCCTTATCGGCGTAATAAAAAGCGATCCTCAGTGGATTCTCACGAATTTCAGGCAGGCTTTTCAGGAAGAGTGCATATTGAATATGAAAATGCAACGAATTCCGCAGCTCTTCGGGATGCCAACTTATTTCTCTTTCTTTGGCTTTTGGTCAATGTTTTGACCTTTGTTTTTCTATACCATAAGAACGGAGACGCTCATGCCGCTCTCTATCAATGCATGAAAATGCCATTTGCTACGATTATCGTGGCTTTAATAGTCCACCCAATCTTGCTCCTTCTTAGAATGCAGTTCAGTTCTTCCGAAGACGCTTATCATATCTACTCCACTACCAATGCAGTTCGCGGAGCGGCATTTTTTTCCGTCTTCCTTCTGGCTCTTTACGTCAATATGTAGAACTTCCGTACAAGCCCGTGAAACACTGCGAAGGCAGAAACAAGCAATGGCATTGGCTAAGCATACAAACTGCTAACTATTTGTTATGGAAAAGCCAAGCCATCCCTCGGCATAACTTTTCATGCAGATTATTCTGTTTTCCGCTACAAATTTACGCCCAGCATACGATATGGGAATAAAAGGAGTTGTAAAAAATCATAACTTCTTTGATTTTTACCCCCGTTTATTCAGGTAGACTGTTTTGCGATCTCTAATAATAAATCTACGTCTTCTTTTTGATTTAAAATGTGCATTCTACGATGGCAATTTGGGCATAATGCTACAGTATTATCAATCGTATCTGTTCCTCCATTTGCCAACCAAATAATATGGTGATTCTCTAAAAATGGTTCTCCATCCATATCCTTGAAAGGTGCTAATTGTCCGCACAACTGACATTTTCCTGCTGCCTTTTTCTTAGCATAAGCTGCAACATATGCATTTCTAATAGATACCATGGTCTGATACATCTTTTTCTCTACTTGAACAGAAGAATTATGCTCTGCTAATTTTTTTAATTCCAATAGTGTTAGCTTTTGGGACTCTTCTAATGCAATCTTAAAATTACTTTTCTCTTTTTCAAAGCAATATGCACTTAAATCAATAGTTTTAGACTTCCGTCTAAAAATCCTATAATTAGGTTTAGAGGACAGCTTATCAAATTCATACACTCCCATGAAACGAATCCCATCCACAAAGCGTACAAAAGTAACTCTCTTACTACTTTTAGCAATATCGCTAAAGCCAATTTTACCTTCCATATCTTTCTCTATAATAGTATCCCCTTCATCTTCCAAAGAATTCACCCACCTAGAATCCTTCTGTCCAACTAACATTTTCGGAGCCCAAAATGCAGTGCTTTTTTCATTTAATATTAGAAAGCACTTTCGAAATCCTTTGTAGTTCTTTCCAAAACATGTATTTAAAATACTAACAATCGAAGAAAATACAGGGGACTTGTCAGCATCTAGCTTCTTAAAAGCTTGAGGTATTTTATAGCAATTATTATTTATTGTCTCTATCATATAATCCAACTCCAAATTTTTGCATTCTTTTCAAAAAAATTATTACTCAAAATCTCATGCCTTTAATAAAATCATTAATATCCTGCTTCCGCCAATAGGAAGGGAAGCATAATACCTCCAAGAATCATCCAGACTGCAAGATTAATCCCTAAAATGACGAAAAGCACAGCCATAGAATTTCCTTTTCGAATCTGTACGGTAAAGTTGCTCAAATCCACCGGCTGTTTGAAGAGAAGATTTCCGATAGACGCCTCCAGCCTGTCTCTCACGCTGCTTTCTCCATCTAAAGAAAGGGTATAATTTCCCTCTTCTTCTACCTGAAAATGATAAAGCTCCATTCTTCCTTTATCAAAGCTAGTGACTGACATATGCATAAGACTGGGAGAAAGGTACAGCTTTTCCCCGGTCTCTGCTCTACTTAACTGAAAGCCGATATTTCCGATAGGAGTTTTTTTGAAACGCCTTCCGCTAAGCCAAATCCCGTAATTTCCCTGGGGAAGATGAACGCTTCCCTCTTCCTCTATGCAAGGCATTTCAAAGAATATCTCTGACTTCGCAAAACGGATCATTTTTCTAATGCTGAAAATCAATAATACAATCCCCATGGGAATCAATAAAAAACATAAATTTCTCATCTTGTCTCTCTTTCTAAAATGCTATCTTTACTGTCATTCTTTAAGAATACATAATATCTTTGCTTGAGAACGGCATAATGTATTTCTCTAAGAATGCATAATGTCTTTGTTTAAGAAGGCATAAATAGCATAAACGTCAATCCCAAGATAACAGAAATTGCAGTGATAATCGATAAGATTTTTCCCCTGTTCCAATATCGCAGGGTAATATACAGACCGTCCAAAATATCAAAGCCGGGAATACACTGGAAAATAAAGTGCAAGATACATTGTCCTACTTTCCAGCCCTTTTGCTTTCTACTCAGTAAAATCAGGCAAATGTCATAGCTAAGTCCTGCTAATCCCGCCATAAAAGACATTCCGAGGAAAAGTGGTGCCACAACTAAGCTCATGGCAAAGAAAAAGGGAGCAATGAATAGGGTGGCCGGTAGAACCAGCAGCACAAAGGAAAGCCCTATTCCTCCAAGTAAGACCACAAGAAAGATGGCCAGCAACATGAGTACGGCAGGCAGAGAACTATATTTAAAGAAAAGGAAAGCCTTTATGCACTGCTCACCATCCCCTCTTTTAAAAATCTTAAAAGCCTCCACAATCTGAGTGATTAAAAAGCCGGTAAATACAAGGGCAAATAGGATATTCAATAAGACATAAAGCTGTAAACTGAATACAGAGCTTGCCGGAAGTAGGACTATAAAAGCAATCCAAACATATAATATAAAAATATGAAAGATTCTTAGAATCCATGAAAAATGCTTCATAATCTCTACCTCAAGCTTTCGAATGTATTGATGATTTCTACTGCCGGTCCGGCAATTTTAGACCTATACGTTCCTGTCCTAACAATCTGTTACTCTTCCTTTTATTGCCTTACATTCCTCAAAAACCATCCTAGTATTTTATATTACGGAACGCAATAAATAATCATAGCGCACTCTACTTTATTGAAAGTTTATACATCAATTTTAAACCAGAGTGTGTTTCCAAGATGGACTTTTATCCGGAAACAGGACAAACAGAATAGAAAGCCGGTTGAGAAATCCGAACTTAAAACTTATCTTTAATCTTTTTCGTAGAAGACAATATCCATACGATCATTGATCTTATCCATTTCCGGTCTGATGATAGCCCATCTTTTCGTACAAATGAAGATTCCCTGCTTCTTGCAGTATCGTGTCCAAGCACCAGTGATGGCAACCATGTATTTTCTCTACCGCAGAAATTGCCGCTTGGGCATATCCTTTATTTCTATGCTCCGGCATGATCCAGATTGGAGATATTCGTCTTCTACTAGTATCTTTCTTGTCAATCACGCGAATGACACCGACATTTTCATTTTCAACAACAATAAAATAGTAAACAGGCCAAGGTTGTTCGTACCTAGCAATGATTTTCTCCAGCCCCTCTGCACCGGGACTCATATCATAGTCTTGATATTTATCCAATAATTCCGAGAAAGCCTTTATTTGCATTTCCCATATGGCTTGCAAATCCTCTCTAGTAGCAGCCTTTAATGAAACCGTAGCCATTAGATGACCTCCCTCTATATGCGGTAATCCCTATTACTGTTTAACTCCATTATACAGGTAAATCTGCGAAGTTTACAAAACCAAAGTCATTACCTATGGTCTATAAAGAAATAAGAAGCAACATAGGATTTATAAAAGTTAAATATCCTGTCTTAAACAATCAGGATGAAGGAACGAAAATTCAGCATAGACAAAATGGCTGAAAGTGCTAAGCTACTATTAATTAAACGAAACTAATACAATATTGCTTGTTCTATCATTATGTTATCTCATTATGTTTTATTCCTATAGTTGCGTAGCTCATACGGTTTGTACTAAATAGCAGAACCTGAACTACATTGATGAAGAAGTTTAGCGAGGTGAGTGTAATGAAATACAAAGAAATCTATTTTAACTTATTCAGTTTATTCTTGAAAAAACCGATGGTAAAGAAATTCGGAAAGGATAAGACGAAGGAAAGCTTACAAAAAGGACGTATCTTATACCGGGAAATGCTGGAGAGCACGGAAGATGTCGGAGAGAAAAATCCTATGGCGCACAATATTTACTCCGCCTATGTTTTTCTGGCAGTATGCAGAGCCGGTGACTTTTCGGTAGAAGATTTTAGAGAAGTGATTGCTGCATTTATGGACAATCGCCTCATAAGAAAGTCATGAGTTCCATAGATTTCAATAGAGAGACGGACATGAAGAAATTTGCCGAAAGGATGCATAAGGCGGAAGAATGGGCGGAGGCGCATCCTGAATATCAGGATAAAACTTGGGATTTTCATTTTGATGAAAAGCGACATAAGGACGGCTTTTATTATCACTTCACAAGATGCCCTTTGGAAAAATTCGCAAGAGAAAATGGCTATCTTGATTTATTGCCCTTGTGCTGTGACATTGACCACATTGCGGTTGAACGAAACAAAGGAGTATTGCATAGAGAGCAAACGCTGGCGACAGGAGGCACAATCTGTGATTACTGGTTCGTGGGGAATCAAACAAAGAATCCAAGCTAAGAAGGGAGCTAAGATTATATGGGCTATGATTTATTCTTCTTGCTCTATGGCTTTATCATTTGTCTGGCCTACGGTTTCTCTTTTTATCTTTATCTTCTTTTGGAGCTTGCCGTGAAAAAGAAGAAAGAAGTACCGGATTGGTTTTATCGCATTGGACAGAGTATGCAGGACCGTTTTCACCGGGTTAAATTAGAAAATAGTACAAACTATGCCGCACTAAAGCAAAGCCGATTTTTTCTCTGGGGAATGCTTCTTTTAAGCTTTATTACTTATCTGTTCTTTCATGCCAAAAGCCAGGATATTTTTTCCGCAGTTTTAAATTACGGAAAAGCACAGTTTGTCATCTGCCTTGTGATGAGCGAACTGACACAATATTGGAATTTAGGATCCTCCCCAAAGGAAAAGAGAAAGTATTATTCCCCAAGTTTTGCCGTAAGCGGATGCTTCATCATCAGCTCCGTTCTGCTACTTCTTTTTGCGGTAATGATAGAGCAACTAAGATTTCACATTTCGTTTCCTTAGTTGTTTCCGTCTGTGCTCAATTTCATAAAGCTTTTAAATCTGTATCGCCTTTCAGTATTCCTGCAAGAGAATCTGTTAAATAAGATACCTTCCAAAATTGTTCTGCATCTCCGTTGCTGTTGCAATTGCTATATTTTCTATCATAGTATCAGCTCTCATTTATATTAGCTAATATCCATATATACTATTTAGCTAAAATTCAAGATTACCCCAAAATAACGACCGAATATCCATTTTTACGCCTAATAATCGAAATACAAGCGTAAAAGCCCCAGTATCGAAAGATGCACCGGATAGAATGCATAATTCAGCCACTTGCTCTGTTTTCCTCTTTCCCCATTATACGTTAAGCATAATCCAAATCCCAAAAAAGAATAAATCTCCTTTATGATAGACAGAAATCCAAGACCTACGCCCCAAAGGGGTTTTTGATAGAAAATAAAAAAAAGATAAGCCACTATTACTGCATGGAAATCATAGTCCAGGCTCAAAAACATCGCCAAAATACTGAAAATCCCCACAAGAAGCAAAGAAAATCCGTACCATAAAATTCTGTTCGGAATTTTCCTTTTGAAACTGTCGATGATCCAAATACAACTAAGACATAATGCCAAAGTAAACATCATGTTATTCCAATTTGGATTAAAGAAGACTTTTGAGGTAAATAAATCAAAGGGCACTTCGGAAAGAACGCCAAAAAGGAAAAGATTCAGAAGGTACTTTCTCCGATTTCTCGTCTTAAAAAATCCCTCCACTAAAAAGAACATAAAGAGGGGAAAGGCAATCCTCCCCAGAATCGAAAGCAGATTCGATACCTGAAGCAAAAAGCCTTTCCCTTCTAAAATTGGTACTAGCAAAGCATTGTTTACATGGTCAAGAAGCATGGAAAGAAACGCAATATATTTTAATTGAGCGCCATTAAGGATTTGGTACTTTTTCAAGCGATTTTCCATGGGCTTTGGAGACATAATTTTTCCTTTTTTCTATTTTTCACAACATAAACCATGCACTAGTCTCGTCGAACTTTATTTTACCGCTCCGAACAAATCGTTCAGCGCTTCCGCCATGGTCGGGTGGGTGAAAATCTGGTTCGCAAGCACCGTGTAAGGCTGCTTCGTCATCATCGCTAAAACTACGATATTGATCACTTCGTGGGACTCTTCACCGAACAAGGTCACGCCCAAAATCTGATTGTTTTCGGCATCTACAACTGCCTTGTACAGTCCGGTTTGATTTCCGAGGATTTTCGCCTTGGGAATCGCAGTAACCGGTAAGGTCGCCACCTTGATTTTGTAGCCTTTTTCTCTCGCTTCTTTTTCACTGAGTCCCACTCTGGAAAATGTCGGATGAAGAAAGGCGGAGAAAGCAAGCGGCTGGCGATTCTTTCTTTCGTAGCTTCCCTGATTATCCAAAAAAAGCTCTTCACAATTCGGAAATCATCTAGGGAAACATAGGGTAAACTGCGGACCTCCGTTAACATCTCCCATTGCAAAAATGTGCGCCTTATTGCTCTGCAGGTGTTCATTTACCTTGATAAAACCTCTTTCGGAGACTTCCACGCCTGCATTTTTCCAAGTGCAGCTCTTCCGTGTTCGCCTGTCGTCCGGTTGCAACGAGAAAGGCATCTACGGAAAGCTCTTTCTTTTCTCCATTTACCGTGTAGGAAAGGTGAACTGCATTTTCATCCTGCGATACCTGCTGAAGCGCCGCGTCAAAGAGGAAGTCCACACCTAATCCCTGATAAGATGCAAATACTTCCTTCGCTACATCCTCATCTTCTCTCGGTAATATCCGATCTCCCTGGTCAATGATGGTCACCTTTGTACCGAACTTTGCATAGGTTGCCGCAAATTCCAGTCCGATAAAGCCACTGCCGAGAATCGCCAAGCTCTTCGGGAATTCTTCCAGATTCATCAGCGTTTCGCTGGTATGAATCCGTTTTCCGACTTCCAAACCGGGAACACTTGGGATAAACGGTCTTGCGCCGGTATTGACAAAGATGCGCTCCGCATAAACTTCGGACACCTCGCTGCCATTCCTAACCTGCACGGTATGCTCATCTTTAAAAGAAGCCAGTCCGTCCAGCACTTCGACATTTTCATTGCTTGCCACCTTGTCGTAATTTACTTTATTCAGCTTAGCAATCAATGCCTTCTTCTGTAAAACGGCATTTTTATAGTATTCCGCATCACTCTCTCCGCTGAAGCTTCTTCTATCCGCAGCGGTCGCCAGGAACTTAGAGGGAATGCAGCCCACATTGATACAGGTTCCGCCGTACATCAGAGGGGATTTTTCCACCAAAACGGTCTTTTCACCCTTATTTCCCAGATAATTCGCGAGGGTCTTCCCCGCCTTACCGAATCCGATAATCAAGTTTTCTACTTTTTTAGTTGTCATGTTCTTCTCCTTTAAATTTTAGTAATGTAAATATCAAACGCATCAAAATCAGCGATAACTCACCTACAAAAAAGTGATTCTCTTTTGACCCGTTAAATTTTTAAATTAGGAAATGTCAACGTATTAATCATAAAGCGTGAATGGGAAAAAGCCATATTGAAAGTATGAAAAGAGTATTAAATCGACATGGTTCAATAAATATCTTGTATCGATGACTTTCACCACTCTACTTTGCCAAAAACCGTAGCGCAGAACGTCTTGCTTTTTCAATTTGCATTTCGTCTTCCTCTTCCAACGCAGACGCACTGAGCCATTTTTTAGAAAATAAAGTTTGTGCCGCTTCTATCATGATGCCGGAGGCCTGTAAATCCTTTTCTTCTTCGATTGCTTTTGCAAAATCTTTCTTCGTTTCTTCTTGTAAGATTGCTCCATTTACCCTATGGAAAGACATTTGCATAAGGCTGCTCGCTGCCCACGCTCGGCAAAACGCGTCCCGGTCTTCCAGCATTTTCCCTGTCAAAAAAGGAATCTCCCGCTCACCGGCTACCCAACCAAGAGCAATCAGGCATTTCTCACGAAGGAAATCCTCTTCCGTTTCGCTAAATCGAAGGAGAAAGGGAAGGAGCTTTTCACAGTAGGAAGGAAAATAGGCCCTGTGTTTTCCCTGCGAAAGAATTTCGGCAAGAAGATAAGCCGTAAACACAGCTTCTCTGAGTTTATCGGATGCTTGTTGTTCCTTAAGCGAAGCATCGGATATTTTCGCTTGACTAAGTCTACCGAGTAAAAAACGAAGTCCCTCTTCTCCATGCCGGTCAAAACTGCTTTCCAGTCGCAGATTTTTCTCCTCTTTCCAAGTCCGACAAATCAGTCGGAAATGCCCCTCTATATTGGAAGACGCCCCTAATTCCGCAATGAATCTAATCCGTTTTCCATCCGGAAAGTTCTCTTTTTCGAGTTCTTCGTAGGTCTGTTCAAAATCTTCGGTTTCGTTGGACATCACACGTCTCCTTTTCCCTCTAAAATCGAGTAGGAAGCGGTGACTAACCGCCGTCCTCTCACAGCACTGTACGTACGGTTCTCGTATACAGCGCTTTCAATAGTTGATGTGCACAGACTGATATGCTGTGGTTAAATCGTAAAAGCCACTGTTTATCAGTCTTTCTTTTGTCATTGCCATGTTCATGACAACTGTATGTGTTGTAAACCAATAGCCTCGTCTGCTGTTTGCCGCTTTCCATGCCAGGTCTTTGGGAACTCCCATGACCCTCAGGTTTCGGTATCTGGTTCGCACACATTTCCATTGTTTCCATATACACATACGTATTCTGTGATAGAGCCATCAGTTGACATCATTCATGTTGCTCTTCATACTTACTATTCCATAGTAGTTAAGCCATCCTCTTGCATATACCTTGATTCTTTCAAGACTCGGCTTGATTGACTGACAGCACTTACGGGAAGAAAGCTCTTTCAGTTTCTCCTCAAGATACCTCGTACTGCTCTCTAAGAGTCTCTCTGATGCCTTTCTGCTTTTCGCAAGAAGTACTATATCATCTGCATACCTTATGCATGGGACACCTCTTTTCAAGAACTCCCGGTCGAACTCATTGAGGTAGATATTCGCAAGCAAAGGGGATAGATTCCCTCCTTGTGGCGACCCTTCCTCTGTTTCGGTAACTACTCCATTTTCCATTTCGCCACTTTTCAGATACCTCTTGATAAGTTGCACCACACGTTCATCTTTTACGTTTTTCCTCAGAAGGTTGATAAGAATCTCGTGGTTGATTGTATCGAAATATTTCGATAAGTCTAGAACTACCGCATATGTGTAGCCCAGTTCAGCGTACTCCTTAACCTTAAGTATTGCTCCTTTTGCGTCTCTGTTTGGACGGTAACCGTAACTGCCGTCTGTAAAAAGTGGCTCATAGATTGGAACTAACTGTTGTGTTATCGCCTGTTGAAGTGTGCGGTCTATCACCGTTGGTATGCCAAGCTTTCGCACACCACCATCCGGTTTAGGAATCTCAACTCGTCTTACTGGAGACGGAGTATACTTTCCACGATGGATACGGTTAGTTAACTCCTGTTGATGTTCCTGAAGATAAGGAAGTGCCTCTTCGATGGTCATTCCATCAATTCCAGGTGCTCCCTTGTTTGCCTTCACTCTCTTATACGCTCTGTTAAAGTTATCTTTATGCAGTATCGCTTCTAAGCGCTTCGGCTGTGCACTGTCTCTTTCTTTCCATATCGGATTGAATGACCTACGCGCTTTCACATACCCTTCATGTTCCGCACTATCTCTTTGCGAACAGCCATTGTTTTCAATGTTTTCTGCCATAACCAGTCATTCCTCCTTTCTCAGTCATACTTGAGACTCTACTGATTCGGTCCTTTGTCTCTCGACTACTATGACCTCTGCTGACTTCTGTGTGTTCAGCATTGCTTTGGACAATGGTTACCTCTCTCGAGGCATATCACACAGACCTCCCTAGGTACCACACGTTTCTTCCTCTCCATATATCTGCCTCATCTATCATGCATGATTCCGTGTAGTTATTGGACTTTAGCTTGTGTCGCAGTTTTATCCTCATGCATAACCTCATATGAGATTTCTGTTCGTCAGACCGCAGATTTGCCCATGAGTTAGTATCTTCCTCATATCCAGCTTCCTTCAGATTCGAGGTCACCCTCGACACCCTTGCCTTCGGCTATATCCTTCCCACTACCGGGCGGATTCGGGACTTTAACCCGTTAGAAAGGTGCGCCGCTAGGCGCACCTTTGAAGAGCCCTCCGATAATTCGGAGGGCTTTATCTATCTCTCAATTAAATCCTCTACCTCACAGCCGAGGGCTTTTATTCCTCAATCTCTACAAACTTCTCTCTGCCTCTCTCGGTCAAATCATAAATATTCTTATCTATATCTATCCTTATAAACCCTTTTTTTATAAGTCTTCCTGCTATTTTATCAACCTCGGACTGCTTCCATTTGAGATGGTTCTTGATTGAGCCTAATCCCAGTTCCTCACTTTCCTCCTTTTTGCCTGAATGATTACCTATATGGTTGAGGAAAAGTCCTAGTTTTAACTCACTTTTTCTCTGTAATCTTATAAATATAGCAGTAATCAGCCCTTCTCTATTAAACAAAAAGGTAAGTAAAAATGTAACTCCTGCGGCTGCAGCTGTCATTCCAGACATAGATACATTCATAAGAAGCGAAAACACATAGCCTATAATAGAATTGATAACTGCATAGCCAACCGAAATGGCTATCATCACCTTAAGATCTTTACTTATAAGATAGGCCGCTGCCCCCGGAGTAATCAAAAACGAAACCACCAAAATAGCCCCCACAGCATCAAAAGCTGTAACTGCTGTAAATGATGAAAGTGTCATCAATACATAAAACAGGGCTACCGAGGAAAATCCTGCAAGCTTTGCGAATCCCCTATCAAAAGTAGTTATCTTAAGTTCCTTAAAAAAGATAATAACAAAGAGCAGGTTTATCAACAATAATATCCCCATTTGAACCAGAGCCTTAGGCAGGCTCATTCCAATAAACTCTACCCTATTTAATGGTGCAATTATGACCTCTCCCATTAGCACTACGTCAGTATCCAGATGTACATTTCTTGCAAATTTAGTGATTAAAACAACTGCAAGAGCAAAAAACATCGGAAAAACTATTCCCACTGCATCATCATTTTTAACAAGTCCTGTCCCTGAAAGAAACTCCACGACAAAGACAGTAATTACCCCAAAAAATGCCGCTCCTGCTATTAGAAATGGCGAACCCACATCTTTTACTATGAAAAATGCGATAACTATTCCCAGTAAAACCGAATGTGAAATGGCATCTGAAACCATTGAAAGCTTCCTTAATACCAAAAACGGGCTCAAAATAGCACAAGCCATGGCAGTCGCTACTAGCACAAAAAGAGATTCGTAGGATATGGCAAAATATGACATTAGTGAATCTATCATTTCACCCCTGCCTCCTCATCCTAAGATTCTTTATCATCCCATGTGGTCCTATCACAAGAGAAATGATTGCAAGACTTCCCATTATGAGGATAATAGTTGCTCCTGTGCTCATCCCCTCATAAGCGGTTGATATATAAGTGCCGATAAGTGCAGAAACTCCACCAACCACGCCTGCTATTATAAGTACCCAACCAAATTTATCACTCCATTGAAGAGCAGTAATTGCGGGTATTATAAGTAAAGATGAAATAAGGATAGCTCCTACCAGTTTCAATCCTGTCGCTATTATTCCCATAGTCATTACAAGAATTATTCCATAGAGTAAAACCGTCTTTATTCCAATTGTGCTTGCATATATTTCATCAAATAAGAATACTTTTATTTCTTTGTAAAACAAAATCAGTAAAACTAACATAGGTATGCCAACATATACTATAAGCTTTACATCATCCTTCATAATGTAAGCAGCCTGTCCGAAGATATAGCTTGAAAGCCCTGACTGAGCAGCGTCTTTATAAGTACTGTTGCCCTGAATATGGCTTTTTAGTACCATGCCAACCCCAAAAAATGAAGATAAAACTACTGCAAGTATCGCGTCCAGCTTAAGCTTTGAATTCTCTTTTATAACTTGAATAAGAATGAAGGCAGTAGTACCTGATACTACCGCCCCCAGAGTTAAAAGCACCGGTTCTCTTTGCATAAATAACATAAATGATAGGACTATCCCCGGAAATGCGGCATGACCAATGGCATCCCCTATCAGCGACTGTCCCTTAAGCACTGTAATACAGCCCACAGCCCCTGCTATAGCCGCAAGCAAAAATGTACCGCTTCCAACTATGATAAACGTATAGCTTGTAAGTATATCGATGTTAAACATTTTTCATCATCGCCTTTTCTAAATTTTCGTTTGTGAATGCCTCACTTACCCTGCCTTCAGCCACTACCTTTTTGTTGATTATAACCACATGATCAAAATATTCCCTTATTGTGGCAAGGTCGTGATGGACTATCACAGCAGTTTTCCCCTTTTTTTGCTCTTCTTTTATAAAATCAATTATTACCTTCTCCGTAACCTTATCTATGCCAGCAAGAGGCTCATCCATAAAATAAATCTCTGCCTCCTGTGCTATCAGTCTTGCTATAAATACCCTCTGTCTCTGCCCTCCTGAAAGCTTGGATATCTGCCTATTCTTAAACTCATACATGCCTATCCTTTTAAGAGCAGCCTCTGCTTTTTCCCTATCCTCCCACCCGGGATGCCTAAACCAGCCAAGGTGTACATATCTGCCCATTAGCACAACATCCATAACGGTGGTTGGAAAGTCCCAGTTTACCTCAGAAGTCTGTGGAATATAGGCTATTTTCTTCTGAACCTTTTTAATAGGCTCACCCATAATCAAAATCTCTCCTGCAAGTTTTTTTTGAAGCCCTAATATCCCTTTTATTAAGGTCGATTTCCCTGCTCCATTAGGCCCTATTATGGCTGTAACCGAACCTGCCATTATATCTATGTCGCAATCCCTAAGTACAGGCTTGTCGTGGTAGGCTATGGTCAAATCCTCTACCTTTACAATCACCTCTTCCATGCCTACCCCTCCTTCTTACTTTAAGTTTTCAGTGATTAACTTTATATTGTGTTTATACATATCTATGTAAGTATCACCACTTTGCCCCTCGGGTGCAAGCGAGTCGGAAAACAGCTCATTTCCCTCACCACTTACAACCTTTACATCAAAGCCCTTAGCCCTGCAAGCCTCTTTAAGCTTCTCCATCCTTGCCGGGTCTGTGGTAGATTCTGCAAAAATAGCTTTCACCTTATGCTTCACAATAAAGTCAACAGTCTTATCTATATCTTTATTTGCGACCTCTGAATCTGTGCTAACCCCTTGAGGAGCTACAACTTCAATACCGTATCTTCTTGAAAAATAATTAAAGGCATCGTGTGGAGTAATCAAGTACTTCCCACCCTCAGGTAGATTATCCAGTGCTTTTTTGTTTTCTTCATCAAGAGCCGTAAGCTTTTCTACATAAGCTTTGGTATTTTTTTCTATTTCATCTTTTTTATCTGGCAAAAGCTCTGAAAGCTTTGCTCCTGCATTTTCAGTAGCTTCCTTGTAAAGATCTATATCAAACCAAAAATGCGGATCTATAATTGCAGCCCCATCTTCCTCCATCTTGCCAATCTTGTCCTCTGAAAATGTGGATGCTACTGCATATCCCTTCTTTTCAAGTACCTCCTGCATCTTCCCCTCAAAGTGAAGTCCGTGAAAAGCACCAAATCAGCCTCGGCAATCTTCCTTAAATCCTCCGGCTTTGCCACATAAAGATGTGGATCTTCTCCTGCTGGTATAATAAGCTCTTTATCTACCATATCGCCTGCAAGCTGATTTACCATATCATATAAAAATGAAGTAGTAACTGTTACTTTTTTCTTTGTCATTTGGGAGTCAGTCTTTCCTGAACCTCCCATCGCACCGGAAATCATGGTACTTTTAGAGCCTTCATCTTTCTTAGAAGTCATTGTTTCTCCCTGACTTCCTGTTTTCCCACAACTTGTTAATAGTATAATTCCGAGTAGTAAAAATAATAATGTCTTTTTCAATTTCTTCTCTTCTCCTTTTTCAGTATAAATTTCAAGCTTGACGTTGGTTAGTCTAAACTAACTAATAGATAGTATATAATTAAGGGAGAAGATATGTCAAGGAGGTTCTTTAGTAATGAAATTGATAGTCTGTGCGAAAGCCACTTATTTCGTGTAAGTCATCAGTTATCTTTTCTCTTTTGTATAGCGGCATAAAGCCCTGCCCTGCATCGCTGCAATATATGGTTTTACTTTGATAAGCCCTCCGAAGAATCGGAGGGCTTATTGATCTCTCAATTAAACCCTCTAATCGAGTAGGAGGCGGTGACTAACCGCCGTCCTCTCACAGCACTGTACGTACGGTTCTCGTATACAGCGCTTTCAATAGTTGATGTGCACAGACTGATATGCTGTGGCTAAATCGTAAAAGCCACTGTTTATCAGTCTTTCTTTTGTCATTGCCATGTTCATGACAACTGTATGTGTTGTAAACCAATAGCCTCGTCTGCTGTTTGCCGTTTTCCACCCTAGGTCTTGAGGAACTCCCATGACCCTCAGGTTTCGGTATCTGGTTCGTACGCGCTTCTTCCTCTCCATATATCTGCCTCATCTATCATGCATGATTCCGTGTAGTTATTGGACTTTAGCTTGTGTCGCAGTTTTATCCTCATGCATAACCTCATATGAGATTTCTGTTCGTCAGACCGCAGATTTGCCCATGAGTTAGTATCTTCCTCATATCCAGCTTCCTTCAGATTCGAGGTCACCCTCGACACCCTTGCTTTCGGCTATATCCTTCCCACTACCGGGCGGATTCGGGACTTTAACCCGTTAGAAACGTGCGCCGCTAGGCGCACAACAAAACGAGATATCGCACGCTTTGCGCACGATACTCGTTATGAATGAAAGAAATTCTATTGCTTTCTTCCTATGCTGAAAGGTGTTATTCTTGTATTTTAGGTGATATTTTAAAAAAGGACTACAAAAATATGAACAAACAAAATTCCGCTTTACAGCAAATCATCGCAGAAATAGAACATTTACCGGAAAATCAAAGCTATACCGAACGGGGAATTCCGCCTATTTTTCAGTTTCATAAAGAGGCGAAAATTCTTTTAGTCGGGCAGGCCCCGGGAAGAAAGGTAGAGGAATCCGGCATTCCCTTTCATGACCTTTCCGGAAAAAGGCTGATGGAGTGGATGGGGATTCCCGAAGAAATCTTTTATGGCACGTCCATTGCCATTGTTCCCATGGACCTTTATTATCCCGGAAAAGGAAAGGGCGGAGACCTTCCACCCCGAAGTTTTATGCGTAAATATCACGATGAAATTGTGGCGCTGCTCCCCAAGATTGAGCTTCGGATTTTAATCGGGAAGTATGCCATTTCCCACTACGATAAAAAAGGAGCAAAGCTTCCCTTAAAGGAACTGCTTTACTCCTATTCTATAGAGGACGAAGCGTCCTCCTCAGAAAGCTGCTCCTCCCCTATCGATTTCCCACTGGTACATCCCAGCCCTTTAAATTATGGATGGATTAAGAAAAATCCCTGGTTTATGGAGAAAAATATTCCCCTTCTGCAGAGACTGGTGAAGGAGAGAATAAATTAAAATAAGCTCTTCATAATCTTCTTCGACACACACATCATCACGGTTCTTTCCGGATCCACCACCTGACAAAAGCGCAGGTCTCCTACGGCACTGAGAAGCATGCCGGCTTCGTTAAAGGAAAGCCCCAAATTCTCCTGTACTCTCTCATTCATGATGCGTACCGCATGAAAAACCGCTTTTTCTATCTCCTCATGGGAATAGATTACGCCGCAGAGCTCTTCATTTTCCAGCATAGGTGTTTCAATGCTTATTCCCTTAATCACGGACAGTCTTACTTTCACATCTGCGGAAATTTCCACACCGCTGACCATGATTTCTCCGTCTCCCATCGCCGCGTGCACATCACCCAAGGAGAAAAGAGCACCGTCATGAAATACGGGAAAATAAAGGCTTGCCCCAACTTTAATGCGCTTGTTGTCCATGTTTCCGCCGTGGCATCCCGGTGTACCGCAGTTGATGGAACCATTTTCCGGCGCAACACCGATAACGCCAATCATCGGCGTAACATCAAAAACAAGTTTGTCATTAAAATGAACCTTGCCGTCTTCCACTTTGATTCGTTTTACGGACTCCTCTTTCACCAAAGAGCCAAGGACGCCGTTCTCCGGAAGGGCACACATCACGCCCTGCTTATCCAAAGCAATTTCCAGAATTTCCACCTTGAGGACATTTCCTACCTTTGCATTCTGCACATAGACAGGCCCGGTAGCAGGATTGATACGGTCCCAGTTCAACGCTCCGATGCAGGTTCCCTCTTCGCTAAGCTGGTTATCAAAGCAGTCATGAGTACGGAAAAGGACGGTTTCTCCGTCCACTACTTCTGCAACACATTCATTTTTAGCGTCAAAAGCAAAGATTCTCTTATTTTCAATAATTTTCATACGTTCTTCCCTCATCCGATTTTCCTACTACTGATTCGACCTCTTGGTCAAATAGAACTATGAGAAAATAGATGATTCTCCTTTCTTATTTCTTCCTTTTCAACTTATATTACTATAATTGATTTATGGCCTTTAGTTTGTGCTACATGCCAGCTTTGTCTAGCCTAACAGCCAATCAGAAATATCCATAATTTTTATTCCCTCATACTGATACTCCTCATTTCTCGTCCTTGCTATTAAAATCTTTGGATATGCATCCTTAACCTGAAGCAACGGAAAAGCTTCTCGTGCCAAAGTTTTTTCCTCTGAAATATTATCTGATACTTGAATATATAATCTTTCATCCCGTTTTATGGCAACAAAATCGATTTCCTTTTGATACAACACGCCGACATATACCTCATAGCCTCTACGAAGAAGTTCAATGGCAACTATGTTTTCCATAATCCTTCCATAATCCATATTTCTTGTTCCCAGTTTTGCATAACGAAAAGCATGATCACTTAGGTAATATTTATCATTACTGGAAAAATACTTTTTCCCTCTAATGTCGTATCTTCTAATCTTGTAAAATGCAAAAGCATTACATAGATAGTCTATATACGATCCGACCGTTGTATGGTGTACTTTTTCATTCATACTTCCCAAGACATTGGTAATATTTCTTGCAGAAGATAGATTTGAGATATTATCCATCAAAAAATCCACAATTCTGTTCATCAGTTGCATATTTCTAATTTTGTACTTTTGTCGAATATCTCTGATAATCAATGTATCAAAAACATCTTCGATGTAATTATATTTTGCTTCCTGCTCTTGATACAAATAAGACCCCGCCATTCCTCCTTCTTTCAGATATGCAGAGAAAGCCTTATCTTTATTTGAGAAGGAAAATAATTCATATATTCCTTAAAGGAGAATGGGTAGATTTTTACTTCAAAAGTTCTTCCTGTAAATAAAGTTGCGAGATCAGAGCTTAATAAAAAAGCATTTGATCCGGTGATATAAATATCGAATTTTTTTCCGAGGCATGTAGCCCATTGATCGCTTTTTTTCAAAGCCTGCACACATCTGCACTTCATCAATGAAAACAAAGTTGTGTGCATTCTCCTTATATTGTGAATGGATAAATTCATACAATGCTTTATAGCTAAGAAGGGATTCATACTCAGGCAAATTAAAAATTGACAAAAAAATAATATTAGCTGTAGAAATATTTTTTTAATATAGTCACTAAATGCTTCCAACAATTTGGATTTTCCGGATCTTCGAACGCCTGTAATGACTTTGATATCCGGGGTTCCCATAGCATGAATAATTTTATTCATATAGAGCTCTCGGTATATTAACTTCATAACCTTCCCTCCTTTCCGGTATGTCCTTATCATATCTATTCTATTAGCCATTTTCAATAATATTTTCATTTTGGCTAATAGGATTTCTATGCTTGTTATAACAAAAGAACTTACTATAGATAAAATTCATCAACTATAGTAAGTCCTTTTCAAAATAAATATACTCGCAAGTTTTAGGGCTAAAGTTCTATTTTATTTCTCCAATGCCTGATCCACATCGGCAATAATATCCTGCACATCTTCAATGCCTACAGACATTCTGATAAGGTCAGGCGATACACCTGCTGCCAGAAGCTCTTCATCGTTCATCTGTCTGTGAGTGGTGGATGCAGGGTGCAGCACACAGGTTCTGGCATCCGCAACGTGGGTAACGATAGCAGCCAGCTTCAGAGAGTCCATAAACTTTACAGCCGCTTCTCTTCCGCCAACTACGCCGAAGGAAATGACACCGCAGGAGCCCTTTGGCAGGTACTTTTTAGCCAATTCATGCTGGCTGTCCTTTTCCAGGCCGGAGAAGGAAACCCAAGCTACCTTCGGGTGCTTTTCCAAATGCTTTGCTAGAGCTAAGGCATTTTCATAATGTCTTTCCATTCTTAAATGCAAGGTTTCCAGCCCTACGCCAAGATAGAAGGAGTTTTGCGGAGAAGGAATGGAGCCTAAATCACGCATGAGATTGGTCGTCATTTTCACAATATAAGCCGCCTTCCCGAAGCTCTCCGTATAGACTGTGCCGTGGTAGGTTTCATCCGGAGTGGTTAGTCCCGGGAACTTTTCGCTGTACTTCGTCCAGTCAAAATTTCCGGAATCCACAACTGCACCGCCAACCGCATTGGCGGAGCCGTTCATATATTTGGTGGTGGAGTGTGTTACAATATCCGCTCCCCATTCGAAGGGTCTACAGAAAATGGGAGTAGGGAAGGTGTTATCCACGATAAGAGGAACGCCATGCTTGTGTGCTGCCTTGGCAAATTTCTCGATGTCTAAAATTTTCAAGGCAGGATTCGCCAAGGTTTCCCCAAATACCAACTTTGTGTTGGGGCGGAACTTCCTTTCCAGTTCTTCTGCGGAAATGTCCGGATCCACGAAGGTCGTTTCAATACCCATATTTTTCATGGTCTTTGCAATCAAGTTGTAGGTTCCTCCGTAGATTGCGGAAGAGGCAATCACGTGATCTCCCGCAGCGGCAATATTGAAGATGGCATAGAAGTTCGCCGCCTGGCCGGAAGAGGTTAGAATAGCCGCCACACCGCCCTCCAGCTGGCAGATTTTATTTGCCACAGCATCATTGGTGGGGTTAGCCAGTCTGGTATAGAAATATCCGGACTCCTTTAAGTCAAAAAGATCTCCCATTTGCTGGGAAGTCTCGTATTTGAAGGTTGTGGATTGCACAATGGGAACCACTCTGGATTCTCCCTTTTTCGGCTCATAGCCTCCTTGCACACAGATGGTATTGATGTTGTAATTTGCCATAGTTACTACTCCTTTCGCTTGTTCCGCCTACTATATAGTTCGGGGGCTTACATTGTCAAGGGAAAGGGAAAATGGACACATAAAAAAAGCGGAAAACACTGTTCTTTTTCAGCACTTTCCGCTTTTTACATCCTCTCTACGCACAAATTCTTTCATAGCGCTCGGAAGATAGTGTTTCCAGCATAAAGGAATAGGGATCTAGAATCCCCTCGGACAGCATGGAAAAGATTTGCGGAGAGGCGCCGGACACTAGGGCAACTCCCGGCTCATTTTTCGTGACAGGCTGCTGCTGATTTCTGCTGTTCACGTTCCAAAATACTATTTGCGGAAGTCTGTAGCCATGCTTTGCAAACTTCTTTTTTGCGTACTCGAGATTCGTTATGTCTGCATTTTCCACACAGCAATCGAATTCCATATCCGATATAATATAGAGTTTTTCCGGGATTTCCTCCTGCTTCGCATGATTCTTCAGTGCTGTCTTTAAAATCAAATCAAAAACTTTCAGCAAATCCGTATTGGCATATTCATTAAAGCTCATGCAGTATCTAAGTTTATCTACAATATCCTTTCCCTTAACTTCCACCAGTCTCGGGTTTTCAGAAAAGGTAATAAAATGATTATGGAAACAGCCCTTGTTGTGCTCCGCAAAATAAATCCCTAAAGACTGTGCCACTGCTGCCGGCATATACCCGGATTCCCCGTCACAAAACATGGAACCGGATATATCCACTATGGCCAGAGCATTTTCCACCCCTGTATAGTCGGGAAGAGCCTTCCAGGTGATGTCCATAGAACGGCGTTCCTCTTCCGTAATTTCCTCTTCCACCATATCTTTATGAATAATTGACGCTGCGACATCATAGGGTGTCAAGGTTCCTGTATTCATTACAGATGGATTACTTTCCGCCTTATCCAAAAAGGCAGAATATCTTTCCCTGTCATTTCTAAGAAAAGCCAGTCTGTACTTATACAAAGCTTTAGAGGGCTGCTTCTCATAGGAAAAGGAGTAATCCTTCTCCCGAAGATAATTCTCCATCAACTTTATTTCCGCCCGCAGTGAAACAAGGACTTTACGATACTCTACATCGCTAAATCCCAATGCTTTTGCAATTTTCTTTGCCTTTTTTACTGTGTCTTTATTGCTGGTATTCACGGAAGGAAGCCATTTAGCCAGTAAAGAAACTCTCTCTCCGATTTTTAGGGCAGCAAGATCCTTATCCAACTGCTCTTTTATGAAGCTAAGCATATCCTTTTCGCAAGGTCCGTCCAGAAGGGAAAGGAGGTCGTCAAATCTTCCGTACTCCGAAACATTTGTGATATTCTTTCGAACAGACTCCGCCTCATGAAGAGAAAGCCACTTCCATATAGACCGAAACACTCTTCTCTCCCCAAGGCCACCTCGAATGTCTCTTGCGAAGAAAAGAATTTTCATAGCTAAATTCCTGTCTTCCATATAGGCCTTGATAAATCGGGAAATGATTTCATTGTCCTCCGCATTTCGCAAAGCACCAATGGTAGCAAAAAGATCCAGACAATAAGAGTTCGTACTCCTGTTGGTAAGAGCGCCATTCTCCGTATATGTCAGATTCTCTTCTTTTCTTAATTCTTCTAAAAACATTGCTCCTACCTCCTTCTAAAAAGAAACAGCCACAAGATACTTTATAAGGTAAGGGGTATTCGCCCCTTCCAGCAGGGGGAGTTGCACCCCCGAAAGCGCTCGGACGTTAGTAATCCCTGGAGTACAATTCTCCAACAATCCTACGCCCCCCCCGGAAGCTCCGGGACGTTAGCCCGGCGCCGGCCATCTCAGCCACATCTTGCCATCTGTTTTTGCTGTAAGTATCTTTCCGACTGTTTTACTTTGCTTAGGGAATAATCCTAAGCTATACAAGACACACCGGACTAACCGCCCGCATTTGATCTAATTCCAAATATGATTGTTTGCTGTATGTGTCTTTCGTGCCTTTATGATATACCGATCTTTAGGAGATAAAAAGCTGAGGAATATAAATAATTTTCAACCCCAAATTTATTGTATAGACACTGTATTTTCGTTATTATTATGATGTTTAACAAGTCCATTATGGGGGATTTAATTCGGAGATTTTTCTTTTAAGAAGGTGGGAATTATGACAGAGAAGTACAAAATATATATTCCGGAAGAGATGCGATTACGCCTTTTGAATGATGCGGAGCTCTTTGATTTTTATAAGAAGGACGGTTCCGTGAATCTGAATGGATTTCTAAAGGAGCTGTTACTCCAATATTTCGATGAATATCGTAAAACAAAGGAAAGGCTCCTCGATACTATTTTATCCGACCTCAGTGCATTTTCCTCTATTTCCCGTGAAGACGCCGATGCCATCGCGGATAAGATCATGAACAGCTATATGCGAAATACGGAATTCAAGAGTGCGCGAAACGCTGCCATCACTTTGACGGTCAGCGGACGCTCTTTGGACATTATGCATTCTATTGAAAATAATATGCTCTCTCGGGTTTCTCTCTCCCAGTATCTTAATGACTTTTTCAGCTCCTACCTATCTATTTCCAGAAAAGACCGTGAGAGAATTCTCTTTCAGGATATCTTTGAGGAGTTAAACACTGCCATTCGAAAAAATAGTATTATCCGATTTACTTCCACTTCCGCTCCAAAAGTTATTTTTACGGTTCAACCTTATTGTATTGCTGCATCCAAAGAGGAGCAGTGTAATTATCTTCTTTGCTTAGACAACGAAACCGGCATACCCAGATCCTTCCGTATCTCAAGAATTCGTGCCTTATATAGCTCTTCCGATAAATTCATTCCGAATGAAATCCGAAAACTGGAGCTCCAGGAAATTGCCAGAAGAAGTCCTCAATCCACATCCAAAGGAATTGAAGCCGAAGTCCTCTTAACGGAAAAGGGCCTGCAAAAGTTTCATTTCATTACTAAAAGCAGGCCGGATGTATTAAAAAAAGAAGGAAATACGCTTTATTTTAACTGGCCAAAAACACAGTTGGAAGAGTATTTCCATCGCTTTGGAAAAGAGGCAGTGATTCTTTCTCCGGATGATTGTCGGGAGTCCATGCGGATCTTTTACAAAAAAGCATGGGAAGCGTATCGGAAGAAGGAGAAGGGGGAATAAACATCAATAGGCTTTTCTATGCAGGACAGGTCTGAATGCAGGGCGAGTTTAGATCCCCATTTTCAGACCAATCCTACATAAAGACTCTTCCTTTTTGGATCTTATTCTCTCTACTCTATCCCTTCTATCTTGCAAAGCCCGATTTCTTTCAGTCCTCTATCATACAGAGCGGTGAGACACAGCTCTCCGCAAATGTTGTGTAAGCTATGCTTTGTCATGCCTCTTGGCATAGAAATATCCAAATATTCTCGCTTACTAAGAGAAAAGAGCTTCTGCTTTCCCTTCCAATCGTCATTGTTAAAAAGCGGTGTGAGAATCAGATAATCCGAATGGGTGAAAATTCCGTTCACCCCGGACTTTTTTCCGCCTGCTTTCAGCTGTTCCGACTCCAAGAGCTTTTCTTTTACCTTGCCCTCGGAGGAGATTTTTGCCAAAGCATAATAGTCCATTCCCCATTTGTTCACTGAGCCTGTGCTTTCTCCCGAAGTAAAGGCGTAGAGTTCATCATTCTCCATTTTTAAACTGTCGATTTTCGGAGCATCCTTCGTCCTGTCATCATGGTGGGTAAAGGCATTTTTCTCTATTTCCGAAAAGCATTTCCACTTGGCTTCTTTTTTTACAGGATCAAAGTCTAAAAGGGCAAAACATCGGGACAGACCGTAATAAACGTCCTTTTCAAAGCAGACAGGAACCAATCTGCCGTCTGAAACCGTCTGAAAATACCGCTCTCTTGCATTGTCCGGCAGCACTTTGCCAAAGGGCAAAAATCCATTCTTAATCGGGATGATTTCCGGCAAAGAAAAATCTCCGGTAAAATAGAAAATTTCTTTCTTTGCCTTGATTACCCCGAAGCTGTCCCCGAAGGAAAAAAGCATCGGCTCATTTTCCCGGTCCAGAAAGTCTTCCCCAAGCTCTATTTCCTGTATGCCGGTTTCGGATAGGGCAAGAACAGAGTAGGCTCTAGGAACTTCTTCCTTCCTTGTTAAGAGGAGAGCCCTCGCACCTTGCTCCGGACAGGCATGAGAAATAAAGGCATTTCCTTCTTCTATGGAATCAGCGCCTTGCTTTACAACGCTTCCTCCGGAAAGAAAACCTGTGCTATACACATAGGTATATGCATTTTCCGGCTTGTATTTTTGTATAAGGCTTAGTTTTAAAGCGGCCATGCTATTCCTCACTATTTTCGTTATCTGCCTCTGTGTTTTTCTTTTTTCCTCGCTTGCTTCAGCATAAATTGCCGTTCTTCCTCGATGCGTTTTTGTTCTCTGTTTTTTTCTTTACGCTTTTGTTTGTTCTCTTCATGCTGTAAACTTAACGCCTGTTGCGACTTCGTCCCGATGCCAGCACGCTGCAATTGCTTTTCTGCCTCTTGAAGTGCTCTTTTCGGATTCTGTTTTCTTTCCTTGACTTGCATTTTGACTTCCGGACTGAATTTCAGCTCATAAAAATGCTTTAAGATAAAATCACGTACCTCAAAGTCCTTGGGCTCTGCACCGAAAGTTACCTTCGCAACAGATAGGCGATTTCCCTCTGTTTTCTCAAAAACGCCCACCCAAAAAGCGCCTTCAAAAAGCACTGTCATTTGACAAGTCATCTTGTCCATATTTGTCCCTCCAAAATTACTTTATGGACAAAGAATGGACAACCCGGAGGGGAAGGTTACTTACCACAAGATTCTGTGACGGCCGGGCTACCTACCGGCTCTGGCATACTTCTCTGTATGCGTTGCGTTTTTATCTTTGCTGTGTACATAACATAATCGATGAAATTTTTTCCATCGTCTCCTATCATAACGACGGAAAAATATATTGACAATGCTCTCTTTTTCTTTTGTATCAACTGACAAAATTTTTACTCTATTCAAGATGATAGAATCGTTTGCAATGGAAGTTCTTTACAAAAGATATTTAGTACCTCTTAAAAACAGGAATCGAATAAGAATAAACTTTTTCAAGGGACTTTTTCTCGGTTATTACAACTTTTCCAAGGGACTTTTGTGGTAATTCGAAGATATGACTATGCAGCAGTTAAAGATTTATTGCATTTTCATCCAAAAGAAAATTCTCCAATCCAATGTATAAAATACCTGCATCATCATGTCGGGGGATAATATTATCTTTTACAACTACAATTTTCTTAAAGGAATCATCTATTTTTTTTAAAGAAGCGGTTTCTTGTTCTTGCTTCTCCTTACTGTCTATGTGTAGTGCAGACTGAATATAATATCTTTCATGCCCTTTATTCATTACAAAGTCCACTTCCAGCTGAATTTTTTGCCTCTTTCCGTCTTTTTTGCAATCATATTCCACTACCCCAATATCCACATTATATCCTCTACGAATTAAATCGTTATAGATTATATTTTCCATGATGTGGGTCTCTTCTACTTGCCTGAAATTCAATCTGGCATTTCTTAGCCCGATATCTGTAAAATAATACTTAAGTGGCGTGGTAAAATACTTAGCCCCCTTAACGTCGTATCGATTTGCATGGGATAACAAATATGCTTCTTCAAAATACTCCAAATATTTCGAAATGGTACCGGAGGATATCTTAATTTGTTTTTCCGAGAGAAATCTTTTAGAAAGCTTACTGGGATTGGTAAGAGAGCCAATCGCCGAAGAGGTAAAATCCAATAATACTTCCATAACCTCTTTATCATTCTGTACCTTGTTTCTTTCCAGAATATCTTTTAAATAGGTTTCTTGAAATAAATCTTTTAAATAACGATTTTTCTCCCCATCACTTTTCAAACTATAAATATAGGGCATTCCGCCATATATACTGTAATGTTGGAATGCCAATGACTTATCTTCTACTACTTCACAAACTTCCGCAAAAGACAAAGGATTGATATGAATTTCATCTCCTCTATCCCTAAATTGAGTTAAAATATCTCTGGACAACATTTTTGAATTACTGCCCGTTACGTATATATCTAAATTATCCCGCTTCATAAGTCCTAAAAGCACATCCACAAAAGTCACCGTCTTTTCGTCGCTTTCAAGATAGGGATTCTTCACAGCAATCGACAATTGGATTTCATCGATAAACACATAGTATTTTTTCGTTTCATCCTGCGTTTTTTCCTTGATATAATCATTTAATTTAAACGGATTCCTATACTCCAGCGTATCTATTTCATCCAGTGCAATCGAAATGATTTGTCCATCTTCGATACCGCTTGATAGCAAATAATCCCGATACAAATGGAAAAGCAAATAAGATTTCCCACATCTTCGGATTCCCGTGATAATCTTTACTCTACCGTTATCCTTTTTCTCTATAATTTTATGGAGATAAAAACCACGTCTAATCTGCATATGTAACTCCTCTCAAAAAATTAAGGTGGAATTCCACCTTTTTTTCACGAGTCTATTCTATCATTTTATTGTGTTCCTATCAATAAGCGGCTCAATTAAGATAATAAGATAAGGTATCTCCGACTTTTCCCACGCCGTTTCTTATAAAAGCAAACTCGAAAAATTAAGGTGGAATTCCGCCTTAATTTCTCGAGTTTAATACCATAAAAAAAGTATCGTGGGCTTTACACACGATACTTTTCATGAATTAAATCAGCAAACTATTGCCATCTAATAAAAATTCCTTAACTCCCATCATCAGATATCCGTTCTCGTCATAGCGAGGCTTCATACTTCTTTCTACGATAATGATTTTCTTGAAAGAATCCATGGTGCGCTCAAAGGATTTGCATTCCTGCTCATACTTTTCCTTATCCGGAATGGCATAGGCAGACTGAATATAATACTTCTTACTTCCTAATGTAGCGATGAAATCGATTTCCCTCTGCACACGAATTTCTTTCCCTTTGCATCCTTCTCCCTGGATTCCACGGTTCCCACATCTACCTGATAGCCCCTGTATCGCAATTCATTGTAAATGATGTTCTCCATGATATGAGTTTCTTCTATCTGCCGAAATGACAGTCGAGCATTGCGAAGGCCCAGGTCTTCAAAATAGATTTTATAAGGGGTTCCGATATACTTTCGCCCTTTCACATTATATCTTTTTACCCGAGAAAGCATAAATGCTTCTTCCCCATAGGTAATGTACTTATCCACTGTTGTGTCACTGATGTTTGTCCCATGAACAGAATTCATCGTTGCGGCAATTTTCCTTGGATTGGTAAGGGTGGAAATGCCGGAGGCAATGACATCGATTACTTCCCCTAAAGTGCTTTCATCCTGTACCGAATATCTGGCCACGATATCCCGAAGATACACGTTCTTCATTTGGGATATCAAATAATTGCTTTTCTGCTCTTCCGTACTCATCAGGGCAACCGCCGGGAGCCCTCCGTAGATGGAGTAATCATCATAGGCTTCACTTTTATCTCCTTCTTTGAATGCATAGTATTCAGAAAAAGATAAAGGCAGCACATGCACTTCATCCCCTCTTCCCTCAAATTCGGTTAAAATGTCCTTTGACAGAAACTTGGAATTGCTGCCTGTCACATAAACATCAACATTTTGCTTCCGAAGAAATCCGTTCAGCACTGACTCAAAGGCTCCCAGCTTCTGCACCTCGTCCAGCAAAAGGTAATACATGCCTTCACCGCGAATCTGCGGCATCAGCCAGGTAATAAATCGGGAGGGATCCACCTTGCGCTCTTCTTTTTCATTATCCAGTACGATGGGATCTTCTCCAATCTTTAATAAATCTTCCGCTGTATCAAAGGCGAATCGGATAATGTGGCTCTCTCCTACCCCTTCCGAAAGTAAATGCTTATAAAATAAAGTATTCAGTAAATACGACTTCCCGCAGCGTCTGATTCCGGTAATCACTTTAATGAAGCCATTGTGTTTTCTGACAATAAGTCGATTAAGATACACATCTCTATTAATTTCTCTATTGATTTCCATCTTGATCTCCATTTCATATTTTTGCCGTAAACGGCACTTTTATAAAATAGTGTACTCATTATTCGGAAAATTCGCAAGAGATTCATTTCATATTTTTGCCGTAAACGGCATTTTTATGAAATGCACAAGATTTTATTCTCCTCCCAATACCTTTTTCTGCCAGCTTCGTTTTCCGCAAGCCGGACACTTCATATATCTTGCCCGTCCCCTATGCATGGATAGAATGACCTTACCGTAGGAGGGCACATAGCGATGATGGCAGCACGCGCATTCATAGCATCCGGCTTTCTGTTCAATGCGAACCGCGATAAAGCTGACCAGTAAAATCATAAGCAGGCAAAGGCAGAGAGTGCCATCCTCAGCCAGAAGGGCATCTCAAGGAAGGATGCCAAAAGAATTAAAACCGACCCGGAGAGCACTGCCGAAAATCCCATCCAATATTCCAGCTTAAGAGCTCTCCTATCCCTTTCCTCCACTTCTCGTTTCATTGTGAGAAGGTTCTCTTCTACTTGTTTACTATAGAATTCTGCCATGATTCTTTCGCCCGACAGGAGTTCGTTTACGTTGATTTTCAGAAATCCGCAAAGCTCCAGCATGATTCCGGAATCCGGCATAGACTTTCCGGTTTCCCATTTGGATACCGCCCGGTCACTGATGCCAAGCCTCTCCGCAAGTTCCGCCTGCGTCATGCCCACTTCCTTTCTGCAAGATGCTATAAATTTTCCGATTTTGATTTGATCCATATCGGACACCTCCTTTCACGGCATAAGCTTACAGGAGACCGCCGAAAATGACAGGAACAGGCGGTTGAGTTTTGCCTATTCTACCGGCGGTTGAATCTAAATTCTTCTCTATATTCAGCTTCTTCTCTTATTAAGACTAATTCCACCGAAATGGCAAGTAATAAAAAACCGGCAAACTTCCTAAAGAAGTCGCCGGCTTTCATATTCATTACATGGGATTACAAAGCAGTAAGAAAAGTTAATCCTCCTAAAATCACTCCCGCTGAATTAGGAATAATGAGAATCCAGTCCTTTTTCGGTTCTTTGGTCCACCCATAAATAACCCAAATCAGGCAAGAAATTGCAGCAAATAACGGTTGAAACGGTTGTGCTTTGCTTCCTTGTAAATTGGCGTAAATTTGCGGGATATAGGCAATAAAAACAAAAATTCCAAGAAACGCTCCAATAGAACCTACAAAAAGATTGATTTTTTTCTTAGACATCTGCTGACTCCTTTCAATTGTACTTGTCGTAAAGTTACTAAAAAATGTCAATTAGTTCCTTTTGTAACTGACGCCGTGCCAATTATAAGGGATTTTTGCTTTTTGTCAAATATTTTTTATAGATTCTCTGCATCCAATGCAAAAATCTCCTTTATTCAGGTAATTCCCAACTTACTCCATCTTTCCCTAACCCCTTGATATAACGTGCCTTTTTTCTTTACAAAGGGCTTGATTCCCAGATGGAACCTAAAACTTCTATATTGGAATAAAATATCGGTAGCTCAAGATGCTTTAACTTCCCGGTCTCATAAACACATTTGCACCCATATAGCATATCCCCTACATCACTATGTAAAGTCATGATTCTTCGGGTAAGTTCATTCGTTTTGAACATTCGTTTCATAAAAATTCCGGCAAAGGCAGCCGGAATCCTATACGGGAGAAGTTCATTTTTATAGAAGTTTAAGTCTACTCCTCTTGCCTTGACCACCTGAATGGTTTCTCTTATTGCCTTTACTGTAATAGAAAGGGCATGGGCATCCTTCATCAGGCTAAGAGCAAGCTGCATCGGATGATCAATTTTCCCTTCCCGGGCAGCAGAAGAGGTGACCCCTGCATTGATGGCCATATGAAGCCATATCCATTCCACCATGTCGTGAGGAATCTCCGTTTTCAAATCTGCAGAAGCGAGAAGAGCTGTTAAAAGCTTTGTAATTGGAAATCCCTGCTTTTCCCTCACCTTCCAGCATGATGTGGTCAAAGAGAACACAATCCAGCACATTTCCTGCAAGGTGTCCGCCGGCAGTAGGGAAGCCGATAATATAAGGATAAGCACCCACTATTTCATCAATCTCTTCCCGACTATTCCAAAAGTTACAAAACAAAATCAAGCTTCCTGTAATATGGTTTTGTGAAAGTGTCGCTATAGCATCCTTTATTTTTCCGCTTGCCACACTCAAAATAATAAAATCAAACTCTGCATTCGACTCGGCAAGATTCACCTTGTATTGACCCGCTTTTTCTTCTCCTTTTTTGTTATAGCGTCCATCTAATAAACTGATATTTAGACTTTCCGGTGCCTTCGATTTTTTCTCTTCTCTCAGCAAATGTTCGACTTGATGCCCAGCTTTTTGGAACACATACCCGTACGTTGTGCCTATAACACCAAGGCCTACTACGCATATTCTCATAAATCCTGCCTCCTTTCTTCTATTTTCCATCCGATCATCCAGGCAAGAACAAGAAGATAATTTTCCACAGCGCCAATCAAATTTACCATTTGATGCATCTCAAGATAATGGATAAAATGATTGCTTCCGATACCGATTCCGCCGAGAATGAGAGCCAGCAAAATAGATTTTAGATAGGTCCAATTGTAGTGCCTATACGCTGTAATCAATATGACTAAAACGGCAATATTCCAAAAGCCGATTTCTCTCTGCCATCCTGTAGAAATGCCATACGCAGAGTTTCTTCCCATATATTCCGGTGCGAAAATCTGTAGGATCGCCGCACCGGATATCGCTATGATGAGAATGATAAACAGCACGCGCAAGAAAAGATTCATTTTTTTCTGATGCATGGACTGTCCTCTATTCATTCCTTTGCCCCCTCTACTAAGACACGGTTGATAAATTGCATGGTTCCGGATTTTGCCCCCAGAGACTTCTCCAGCATATCGATGTACACCTCTACATCTTTTTTTCACCAAAAACTCCATAATCGAACATATGCTGACTCGTAACAAGGAGCATCTTCACTCGCTCTTCAATATGCGTACACGAAAAAGATTCCCTGTGCTATTCCTTCTTGAACAATCTCTGCCAGAATCGGTACCGCCACTTCCAATTTTCTTTCGGTAGATTTATCGTGCATGACGATATTTTCTTTTCTTTCCAGAAATATCTACTGGCCTCCTTTCCGGACGAAAGGCATTTATAACTGAAACTAATTTTTTGCATAGAAAGCGGTGCCTGAAGAAGTCTTCTTTTGGCTACGGCACCTCCTTCTCTATCATCATTTCAATAACCGCTTCCAGCGTTTCTGCTTAAATAATAATAGTAAGTTCCTTTTGCGATACCGGCCTTGGCCACAATCTCGTCAATAAGCTAGTATTCTATAACCTTTTCTATGAACATGCGATAGGCAAGCTTTAACAGTTCCTGTTTTCTTTGTTCCCCTTTTTTCATATCCGCTCCATTTTTTATTTGCCTTCTTTTTTCATACTCTGCCCTATTTTTTCATATCTTTCCCCGGATCTATATTTGAGCTTTTGTTTCCATTTAGCTAATTATTGGTCGGTTTGTATGATAGCAACAAAGCAGACTGTCGCTTTTTTCGACTTTTAGTCGGTAATTTGTTCAAACGCATTTTTAAACTTAACTTTTGGAAATTTGAAAATCAAAAGCACTCAAAATGCAAGTCGCTTTATTTTCCTTCCGTGTCCTCCTGTTCATCATAGCTGTCATAAGGGCAGTCGGGCCTTCAGCTCCTTTTTAGTCTTCCTATAGACAAGATATAGGCCTTTATATAATTCACTCGGTCTTCCATAATAGCGGCGGAATCTCCAAAATGGCTTTTTACCTGTCCGCCCCTTATTATAGTCCGCTCTCTTCGGCAGAGTAGAAATATATCGCGGCGGAATAGCTGTGTCCGGCCTCTACGGAAAGATTAAAGCTCAACTTCTCCGTTCTGACATTCCTTGTCTTAGTGCCCACCGTTTCCGTGGACTCAAAGATTCCTTCAATTGTATGCTGACCGGGAGTCACCGCCACGATGATTTCCAAATCTTTTCCCGTAGTAAACGGCACATTGACAAGACTGCTTCCATCGACCTTGACCTGCTTACCATAGATGTGAAGCATAGCTCCATTTCGATTGTTTGCACTAAACTTCTTCACCGAATTCACTCTCTTCTTGAGTATGAAAAGCATTATGGGAAAGGATAAAGTCCATAGCAATGTCATTACAGTAGAAATAATCATAGTTTTTGTCATCATTTCCATTCCTCCTAAAATTCCCCTCATTTCAAAGGCAAGATCAGTCATTAAAAAAGGAATTCTAATTAAAAAATTCAAAATTTATTATAAATTTACTATAATGAATGTCAATCGGAATAGTAAGGATGCCCTGTAGGGCTATTTATCTACTTTTACCGCTTTTCTAAAATGGGAAAATAAGTTCTTTTCCCCGGCTTAGCTTCTCTTATAGCTTCCGGAATAAATCATAATTTGCGCTACGATACAGAATAGTATTACCCCCAGGATATATCCCAGCATTTTATTCATATTCAGATACCCATAAAACAGTTTTGCTTTAAACGAAAAGTAATCTTTCAGACTAAGAACAAACATTCCCTGATCCACTCCTTGAAGGCTTGTATTGATATGCTCCAAAAGTCCGTTAAGCAGTATATTTCTCAGCATTATCGTTATTTGACTCGCAGGAAACAGGTTGCATATGGTTTGTACTCCATCGGAAAATTGAGAAATAGGAATATAGGCTCCAATCACAAATCCGGAAGCTGCTGATAGTATTCCAAAGAAAGCTTCGCAAGCACTGACGGTTTTGAAAAACAAAACGATAATCATAAATATTGCGCTTGCCGAGATAGAGCCAAGTGCAACAATAGAAAAGGCTTTTATAACTTGGCTTATATTCAAATACATATTTCCTTGCATACGAATTCCAATAAGGCCGACAGCCAGAATTATACTGTTCAAAAGTATTGAAGTAAGCACGGCCGATACAAAATAAGCAAAGATGATTTGTCCCCTTTTCATAGGTGTTGCCAGAATATCATAATCCACTTTATTTGCTCTATCTTTTACGAGTACAGTAATACAACTAAAAGGAACTGAAATCATTGCGGAGCCTAAAATACCACTCAGTAAAAAAAGATTTGCAAACATATCGATATCCTTTTGGGGAACCATAGAAGCCAGTCCCGGATACTGCTCCATTGCACTTTGTATCGCACTAACAAAGGTGCCTTTCAGGAATAATAAATACAGTACAAGCACAATAATGGATGTCAGTAAAGAGAATAGAATGCTCTGCCAATCCTTGAAAAACAGCAATAAATTTCTCTTGATAAATCCCAAAATCCCCCTCATCTTATACCTCCAGCTTTCTTCCTGTTAAATGCAAAAATACGTCATCCATACTGCCTTTTACAATTTCATAATCTCTGATTTCATTTCGATTTGTATAGAGGAAATCACTGAGATGGAACCCCTCTTTTGATTCCAATGGCACAATGTAGTGATCCGCTTCATAAGAATGCTCTATGCCTTTCAGCACAGCTTCATTGTCACTACATTTCTCTACATACCAAATAAGTTTTGTATTCGTGTATTTCCTTTTTAAAGCCGCCGGTGTGTCCTCTGCTACAATTTGTCCCTTATCCAGGATCACAACCCGATCTGCATCTCTTACTTCTTCCATATAATGTGTTGTAAGAAATATCGTCATTTGTTTTTCTTTCCGAAGATAATCGATATACTCCCACACCAGCTTTCTGGACATGGGGTCCAGCCCGGTTGTGGGCTCATCCAAAAAGAGAATCTTCGGATTATGTAAAAGCGCTCTGATAATATCCACTCTTCTTCGCTGTCCTCCGGATAATTTCTCATATTTTCTATTCCAGATGCTTTCCAATTCGAAAGCCTGCATTAAAGGATGTAAGCGCTCCAAAATTTCTTCTTTGTGTATTCCGTAATAAGAGGCTCTCGTCAGCAGATTTTCTTTTACTGTCAATACTCCGTCCAGAACCGAGTTCTGAAAAACAATGCCTATTTTCTCTCGAATCTTATCATCCTCTTCTCCAAGCTTGTGGGAAAAGACTTCTACCTCTCCCTCTGTCTTTTCAAAAATGGTACAGAGGATATTGATGGTCGTTGATTTCCCCGCACCATTCTCCCCAAGAAATGCAAAAAACTCCCCCTCTTTCACGGAAAAGGAAATATGATCCACCGCAGTCGTTTTATCATAGTTTTTACTTAAGTTCTTTACTGTGATTGCATTCATCCGATTCGCTCCTTCTTGGCGCCACTATAGTTCTTTCTGTAAGTCTATCCTATAGTTCGTCTTATCATTCAGTCCTATATCCCCTCGCGGTTCCAATTTGTCCTATGGTTCCTGTGGTTCCATCTTGTGGTTCTACCCTGTATTTTTTCCCACAATTCTGCCCTGTTGTCTTAACTTGTTGTTCTGTCTCACCGGTTTTGACATAAATCAGCTTATCAACTTATAAGCATTAAAAAAAGTGCCGCCCTACCAAGCTGCATTTACAGCTTACCGAGTTGCACTTTTTCCATGAAGGACTTTATTTTCATGAAACGCTTTATTTCTCATTCCGAATCTTGCAGATCTTTAATGGCTCCATTGATTTTAATCTCATCTACCTTTGCCATCCATGCTGTTGCACACCAGACAAAGAGATAAATGAGGCTGTACATAAGACAAATGATGCGTAAGTTGATGGTTTGTCCAAACCAATGAAAAAGACTTGCACACAAAACCACGATTCCGAGAACTGAGACAAAGTGGATTCCGATTCTGATCCGGACTTCGCTTTTCTTCAAACTATCCATATCCAAAAGAAAATATGTCGGTAAGGAGGATAAAAATCCCGTGAGGCAAATAGAAAGAGGGTCACTCCATTGCAAACTTAGGGTCTGTACTCCTGATACAAAGTGCTGAATAAACATCAGAATTCCAATTCCAAAAAGAATGGCTGTTGAAATCATTAAAGTCTGACTAAAAATAGTTTTTACTTTTTGCATATCATAGTCCCAGCCTTTCTTTCAGTTCTTTCACATACGTTCTTGCAATGATGACACGCTCTCCATTCAAAAGTTCTGCCGTCATTCTTCCGTTAAGTTCTGCTCGCACTGACTTTATTTTCCTCATATTGATAATCATTGCCTTTGCCGCTCTGAAGAAATTCCGGCTTAGCGTATTTTCCAGTTCATATAACCTATATTGGACTTCCAAACAATTATCCTTTGTATAAACAAAGGTTCGTTTATCCACGGATTCTATATAATAGATTTTATCAATGGGACAGAGAAGCGTTTCCCCATTAGAGCGGGCCGTGATAGCAGGGTCACTGTTTCAAGAGCATTTACGGCAGTTTGAACACTCTCCGTCACTTTGACAACACGGAGCAGCGCTTGCTCTTCTTCATAGGAATTTACTTTTTGAATATCTACCTTCACTATGTCACCACCTAATAATTCTACTTTTCTCCCATTTTTAGATTTTTAGGTACTTGTACCACTTTTCTAAAATGGAACATATTCTTTTCCTTTACGGTCCAATCATTTCTTTTCTGATTTCTTTCGGAAAACGTCGTATTACGAAAGATACAAAGAGTACGGTTTCCAAAACAATCGTCAGGGTACAAAGGACTGTAATCACCGGAACATTGGACTGGAATATGAAGGAACTGCCAAGGCCTAATAGATAAACAAGTACAAAAGGAATCATCAGTTTTTTATCCAATTTGTGGCTCTTTTTATTTAAATGCGCATTGTTAAACACACCAAGATAAAAGAGGAATAATCCTAAAAACATCATAATCACTCGGGCAATGCCCATGGCATCATTAGCATAATCCAGGTCAATCGTACAAAGATTTAAACCGAACCACACAAAATAATGATTGTAAATCAGTCCTGCCCCGCTTTGACAAGGAAGATTCTCCTCAATGGCATGGTCAAATTCCGTGATGTAGAACAAAAATAAAGCTACTACCTGAAGCATTATAATAACGGAGTAAAACGAAAATTTCTCTATTTCGAAGAAATCCGCTGCGGCTATCAGCATTTCCCCAAGGGTAATAATAGTAAGGAGTGTTAATCTTTCTATAAGGTGTGGCATATTAATGGGTACTCTAGCCATATCTTTTCGAAAGAAAATAGCACCCAGTATGATTACAATAAAGCCAAAACCGGTTAATAAGATGCGTCCGATTCCTGACAAAAACAAGCTGACTATAATACTAATCATGCCCACAAAAAGAAGCTGAAAAAAATCCCGAATCAGTTTTCGATCCTTTTCACTATTCTTGTTTTGCATATAAGCGTAGATATATTGCAGAAATTGTATGACAACAATCCATAGAAGCGCCAGTGTAAAGGCTGTCCAGCTTTCCTCCATATCGGAACTGACATTTGCCGCCATAAAGACTAAAGCCGGCATTTGGAAAACCGTCATAATGATGATATGCAAAAGATTATGTTTTCCATAGCGGTTCATATACACGGTCTGCACATTCCATACGCTGATGAAACAAACAAAGACTACGATATAAATGATAATCTCTTTTAAACTAAAGATTCCCTCATTCAGACTTTCTAAGATATGGGTAATCTTGGAAATCCCAAAGACAAAAACCAAATCATAAAACAGCTCGGTAAGATTAACCTTTTTTGCTTCTTCTATTATTTTTTCTCCCATACCACCCTCACGTTTCCTTACTTTTGCTTTCTTCTTTTATAAACAGCTTTTTTCTCGGAGAAACTTACATTTCGGAGAAAAGCAGATGTATTATATCATGCTTTATTTTCCTTTTTCATCCTTTTATTCATCAGATGAGGCATCTATCAAGGTTCAAAAAATGCTATACTAAAAAGTAAAAGCGGGGGAGATTTCTAAATATGCACGAATTAAGCGCACTAATCCAAAAAGATATGGTTCCGGCACTGGGCATAACAGAACCCGGGGCCATTTCCTTCTGTGTCGCAAAAGCAAAGTCCTACGCAAAGGGCGAACTGCTTCACTTGATTCTCCGTCCCTAGATGAAGAGGGAAATGCAATTCGTAGAGAATTCTCCAAATAAGATTTATTGCGGATATGTGAAGAGGCTGTAACAATCAAGCGAATTGAACAAATTCTCTTGAGGCTGCAGCCTCTTTTTCGGTACAATCGAAATTCATGCGATTACTCGTATATGGGCATTACCGAGGATTGGCGGTTTTTTCTTCAGGATGATGTATGGTATGATGATGAACGTATGAGAGATGATGGTGAAAGCATGAGAAATGATGGTGAAAGCATGAGAAATGATGGTGAAAGTATGAGAATCGAAGTAAAACAATACGGCTCGGAGACCTGTGCGCCTTGCATGGCAATCAGACGCAAGCTCGAGGAATGGCAGCGGGCGCATCCTACGGTGAATTATAGCTATTTCCCGATTGAAGATCATCAGGAGGAGGCGGCTCAGAAAGGGATTTTATCGGTTCCAACAGTCATAGCCGTGATTGATGGTACGGAAGTCGCAAGAGAATCGGGCTACTTTAGCTTGGACAAAATGCTTGCTCGACTGGAGCGATACATGAAAATGGCGGGAGAGACAGAATTATAATCGGAACAGTGACAGTGAGGAAAAACAATGGTTAAGTCGGAGGCGATAAGAATGTTGAACGTATATTGCTACAGCCGCTGCAGCACCTGTAAAAGACATCCAACACTATGCTTTCTCCACCATATCTTTTGTACTCCCCTAAGACAGGAAAATAATTCCAAGGAATTGTTTTGTGAATACTTTCTGTAAACTCCTGTGGAATATCAACAAGTAGATCTCCTGTCTCGGAGAGTTTCACTTCATGAGGTATGCAGAATCGCCCCCCCAATACCATTCTCCTTTATCACTACATTGTCTGGTCACCGGCATATCCAGCTTATACATGAGCTGGGATCAGCCTGCCTTGTTAGCTATTAAGGCCTTAGACAAATTAAATCGAAAGGATATTGCTGTTTTCACAATGGAACTGGAATAGTACTTGCATGGCTTATAGCCACTCCCCATATTTCTTAATATATAGCTTCTTCACCGTTTCGATGGTAAAGCTATAAAGTGCAAGGATAAGAAGCAAATACGCAAAATATGCCATCGGCATTTCCGTAAATACCGTATTTTTCAAGTTATCAAAAAGATAGGGAATAGAGATGGCCGCAAAAATGCCCAATGCCGAAGCAAGCGCCAGTCTGGAGTCGCACTTGGAATCCAGAATCGGTCGCTTCGAAGTGCGGATAAACTGCACAATCAGGATTTGGGAAATCAAGCCTTCTACAAACCAGCCTGTCTGGAAATAGTTCTGCATGGAAAGGCTGTTATAGCCCAAAAGGAACCAAAGAACCAGGAAAGTCATTACATCAAATACGGAGGAGATACCGCCCATCACATTCATAAAGGACACAAGGGACGCACTGTTCCACTTATGGGGTTTCTGCAGGAATTCTTCGTCCACATTGTCCCAGGGAATCGCAATCTGAGTAAAGTCATAAATCAGATTCTGAATCAAAATCTGCAGGGGCAGGATGGGCAAAAATGGCAAGAATATCGAAGCAATCAATACGGAGAACACATTTCCGAAGTTGCCGGATAATGCCATTTTCATGTATTTCAGGATATTTCCGTAGATTCGTCTTCCTTCATAGATCCCGTTTAAAATGACGGTTAAGCTCTTCTCCAAGAGGATAATGTCCGCGCTGGCCTTGGCAACGTCTGTGGCATTGTCCACGGAAATACCTACATCCGCATCATGAAGACTGGGCGCATCATTTACCCCGTCTCCCATATAGCCCACCACGTGTCCATTTTTCCGAAGAGCGTCCACCACACGCTGCTTCTGCATGGGAGAGAGACGGGCGAAAATGTCATTTTTCTCCACAACACGGGACAGCTCTTCCTCACTCATCTTTTCCAAGTCGGAGCCTGTTACCGCATTTTGCTCTCCTACCTTCATGCCCACCAGCTTACATACGTGTTCTACCACAACGGGGGCATCGCCGGATATGACCTTGACTTGCACTCCCGCATCATACAGTCCGTGAATGGCTTCCTTGGCATCCGGCTTGGGCGGATCCAGGAAGGCGATAATGCCCAGGAAGGTCATGTCGGTTTCGTCTTCCGCATGGAAACGGCGGTGTCCCCCGCATTTTTCCTCTTTGCCGCAACGCCGATGACATGCATTCCCTCATGATTTAGCTTCTCGGAAAGGGCATTAATCTTCTGAAGGTCTTCTTCCTGAATATCCTTGTATTCCTTCTTCACCCGAATACGGCTGCAACAGGCCAGTACGGATTCCAAAGCTCCTTTGGTAATCAATACCTCATCCTGGGGTTTAGGAAGAATTTCTTCAGTCTCCTCCCCCAGATGCTCCCCACCCGGATTGGAAATCACCACACTCATTCTCCGGCGCTCAAAATCATAGGGAATCTCATCGGACTTCACATAGCCTCCGGCGTATTTTTGCACATCGCTTTCCGCACCGTAGGATAGGATGGCCCGATCAATCAGGTTTTTTACCCCTGTAGAATAGTAGGCATTCATCCATGCATAATTCAAAACCACATAAGAATCTTCGCCATTTACATTGATATATTTCTGTAAAACCACATTGTCCATGGTAAGGGTTCCGGTCTTATCGGTGCACAGCACATCGATAGCTCCTAAGTTTTGAATGGCGGACATGTTCTTTACAATGGTCTTCTTCTTTGCCAGGAACTTTGCCCCTTTAGCAAGGGTTCCATTCACAATCATCGGTAACATGCCCGGGGTAATACCCACTGCAACGGAGATGGAAAATAAAAAGGCTTCCAGCCAGTTTTTCTTCACCAGGCCGTTAATAAGCAATACAAAAAGAACCACCACAATCATGTAGCTAATCAGAATTTTGGTTATTTTCGATAGGCTCTTATCAAAATCCGTTTCTTTCTTCTGTGTATGGATGGTGGAGGAAATCTTCCCCAGATAGGAATTCTTTCCGGTCCGCACCACGATGCCGACTCCGGTGCCGGAATTCACTGTGGAACCGCCTAAGCAGAGGTTGTTTAATTCCGCTGCATTAACAATTCTCTGATCCACTCCGGTATATTTCTCCACCGGAATGGATTCTCCCGTGAAAGCGGAAACCGAAAGAAACAAGTCTCTACTCTCCAGAAGATAGAGATCTCCGCACACGATATCTCCTGAGCCGATGAGCTGTATATCCCCGGGTACCACCTCTTCCACCGGCACTTCTCTTATTTCCGTGCCATCCTTTCCCGGAATCCGGATCCTTACCGTATCGTGCTCCATATCCTTTAGCTTCTGCATATCCAGATAGGAACCGTAGTCCTGGGTAAATCGAATCACCGCACTCATACAGGCCAGTGCCAGGATAATGACTCCGGACAGTATATCCCTTTCCACAACAAAGGTAACGATAGCCAAAACAAGCAAAACAATAATAAAAGCATCGGTAAAGCTGTGAAATAAAAAATAGAATACGCCATGCTTCTGCATGGCGGAAAGGTCGTTATAGCCGTATTTCTCCAGTCTTTCTTCCCGTTCTTCGTCGCTGATTCCATTTGCTGTACAGCCTAATTCCTGTAAGACCGAAGAAGCTTCTTTTCCGGCAATTTTCTGAAACTCTTGCTCCACACCGGCGGACTTTGTCATAGGGTTCAATTTCTTCTCGTTGTTTAAAATCATATCTTTCACCCTCCTTTTACTTATACAGGGATATCTTAGACCTTTGCACAATGCGAGTCAATTTAATATGATTTTTTATTTCAACCGGATATACTTTGTTTCTCTTCCTACAACTTTTTATCCCTTGGTAAGCATTTTATCCCTTAAAATAGGCCTTTAAGGGATAAAGCAATCTATAAGGGAAAGAACAGCACTCTATCACATACCTCCTCTAAAAATTCCATGTCATGGGAGATAATTAAAATCAGATTCTTTTCCGCTTTAAACTTGGTGATGTTCTTTGCAACGACCTTCATGCTTGCATAATCCAGTCCGCTGGTCGGCTCATCCAAAAATAAAATTTTCTTCTTGGAAAGTAAGGCGGATAGAATTACGACTCTCTGCTTTTGACCCCCCGATAAACTGTGCGGATTTTTTTCCTTCAATTGGTCAATTTGCATATCCGCCATGCAAGTACAAAATTGTTCTTCCTCCTTGAACGCCGACGTCAGGCGGATTTCATCATAAACGGAGTCAGTAAACAACTGGTTGTTGATTTCTTGCATAAGCAATAAGCTGTTCTTCCTTCTCTTCGGCACGGAGATTCCCTTGTTATTTTTGCAAATTTCTCCTGTAGTTTGCCTTGCAAGGCCGCAAACAACTTTCGCAAACGTCGATTTTCCCATTCCGTTTTTTCCAACGATTCCTACAATTTTTCTCCTTTCAAAGCCCAAACGATCGATTTTGAAAATAGTCCGCTCTTTTCTTTTATACAGTAAATCCTTTATTTCCAGTTCCAATGCATTTCCTGATGAATCTCTCTTTACTGCCGAGTCCTTTCTTTCCACTTTAAACAAATGGCTTACAAAGCTTCTTTTCTCTATATCCGTGTGTTTTTCTGACGCAGAAAGCATTATGGCAGATCTTTCTTTCCATGCATTGTCGGAGAAATCCGTGTGCCGAAGCCCTGTTCTACATCTTTCTTCCTCGGATAAGTTTTGAATTTCTTCCATGCTGTATTCTTTAGTAATCTTTCCATTTTCCAGATATACTGCTCTATCCACAATTTTTTTCAAATACCAGAGCCTGTGCTCCGCAATGATAATCGTCTTCCCTTCCTCCTTCAATCGTTCCATGAGTTTCGAAAGCTCTATCATCGAATCCATGTCCAGGCTGGAAGAGGGCTCATCGAAAACAAAAATCTCCGGGTTTAAGGCATAGACCGCCGCAATAGCTATTTTTTGCTTTTCTCCTCCTGAGAGTGCAAATATATTTCTGTCCATTAAACTCGAAATATGCATTGTCTCCTGTACCTCTTTCAGTCTTTTCTGAATCTTCTCCCTTTCTACTCCATAATTTTCCAGCGCAAAAGCAATTTCGTCTGTCGTATTTGTCGTGTAAAACTGCGTCTTGGGATTCTGAAAAACTGAGCCTACTTTCTCAGAAATTTTATAAATTTCCGTTTCAAAGGGATTCATACCGGCAACTTCTACGCGCCCCGTTATCTTCCCCTGAAAAAATTCCGGAATGATTCCATTGATTATTTTCAAAAAGGTAGATTTTCCACAACCGCTTTTTCCGCATAAAAGGATACACTCGCCCTGATGAACCGACAAATCGATATTTCTAAGTACAAAATCCTCCTCCGTACTGTATTGAAAACTTAAATTTTTTATAGTAATCATAGCGAATACCCCAAAAAGTGCAGGAAAAGAACGATGCCGAGCGCAAAAGAAAATAAGGACAGAAGCATATAATCGCCTGTTTTCATTTGGATTCTGTGCCTGCATGTCTTTGCTACCGGGGCATCTATACCTCTTACAATAGCCGATTGAGAGAGTTCGTCCCCGATTTCCATCACACTCACAAATAGGGGAACAAAAAAATATTCTATAGTAAGCAAAGGTCTATGCACAAAATTATAAAAGTCCATGCTGATGCCTCTTGTTTTCATTGCCATATGAATATTGGACCACTCCTCCTGTATCGTGGGAAAGCACCGGAAGATAACAGAAATCATAATGAGGGCATCCTTCGGGACTCTCATCCTCTGTAATGTCGCCACTGCAAGGGATGAGCTCGTTGAGCTTAAAATCCATTTTCCGATAATCACAGAGGGCAAAAACTTTCTCATAATAACGACCAGAAATAAAATGAGGCTTAGAAAAAAGGGATGTCCCAAGTTTACAACGATGGTTTCCACCACAATACTCAGTATAAAAAACACGACATACCGTACCGAATACCTGATACACCCGCTACTGATCATCACGAATAGACAAAGCAGAGTTAAAAAAGCCTCATAAGCTATGCTGTTTCCGAGAAAGAGTAACAGATTTACCTGTATTAACACGATGAGCTTTGTTCTAAGGTCATAACGGAGTGAAGGCGCAAATCTTCTCCCTTTCATAAGTGCCTCCATCATGAAAGAACCCCAGCAGACTGTAACTTCTTATAGAGAATCTTCTTTGTTAAATAAGAGCCTGCCAGAGAAAACAAAAAAGTACCTGCCATCATTAGCGGTAACATCCAAAGCGGCGTGAACGCTCTTACCGTATCGCAAAAGCTTTGATCAAGTCCCCCATGCTGTACGCTCCTAAAAAAGGCTTCTCTCATGACCCAGATAGGAAGGAAACCTCCAAAGAGATTGAGAAAAAGAATAAATGACTAATGGCATTTTTTTCTTAAAATCTTCATAATTGCCCGTCTTCGCAACCCATGCAGCGAGAAGCCCTGCCGGTACGGACACTATAGGGGGCAATTGGAATGTGCCCGGTTGCTATCAAAAAGAATACTGGGAAGCACCGCAGCTATCATAATCGCTGTAGCCGATTTTGTTTTTGCGAGAAGCATGTGATACGTTGGCGCCGCAAATAAAGCTACAATCATCGGCATCAACAAAAATAGAATGGGAATTGGCATGGAAAGTGCCCCAATAACTACATAAGTAACAAGATAAACGGTGATGAGAACCCCTGCTGTGATTGCATTTTTTTGATGATTTTTTTCGTTCTCGACATAATAATCCTCCTATACTGTAATGGACGCGTAAGATTACAAAAGTGGTACCCAAGTTCACGTGCATAAACATATTTGAGCGCTCTAAGCAGTTTATGAGAATTTAGGGTTCCGCATGATGTACTGTATTTGTAATTTGCCAATTCTTTACTTTCTCCTGATAGTCCCACAACTCTCTATACAATCCTCCTTGATTAAGTAATTCTTCATGCTTTCCCTGTTCTACTATCCTTCCCTCCTGAAGAACCACAATCTTGTCGGCAGCCACAACATTGTTTAGCCTGTGCGCCACTACGATAACCGTTTTATTTTGAATCAAGTTGGAAATCGCCCTCTGTACCGCTTCTTCATTCTCCGGATCCAGTGATGCAGTGGCTTCATCCAGTAATATAATAGGCGCATTCTTTAATATCGCTCTTGCGATCGATATGCGTTGCCTTTCTCCCCCGGATAAGGTGGAACCGCCTTCTCCCACCATCGTTTCAAAGCCATTTTCTTTTCGCATAATGAAGTCGTACGCCCCTGCCATCTTGGACGCTTCTATGACATCCTCTCTTTTTACCGATGCATTCCCAAACTGAATGTTGTTATAAATAGTATCTCTAAAAAGCAGGGCATCTTGAAAAACAATGGAAAACTTCCGAAGGACCTCATCAGGAGCAGCTTTTGCAATATCGCTATTGCCAATCTGAATCCTTCCTTCCTGCACATCATAAAATCTTGCCAGAAGTTTGAGTAAAGTAGTTTTACCGGAACCCGAGCTTCCGACCAGCGCGAGAAATTCCTTCTCTTTAATCTGTAAAGACAGATTCTGAATTACCTTTCTTTCTTCATAAGAGAAGGAAACATCGCTAAGCTCTACCGTATTTCCCGCATTCAATCCCTCTTTTCCCGTCATCGGCTTCTCTGCCAACAGCTTCCTGATTCTCTCCCCAGAAACGGAAGCGATTTGCAAAGCAGCATAATTTACGAGAGCAAGATCTAAAGGATCAAATATTCTTGTTCCGACAAACAAAAATAAAAGAAATTTTTCCGGACTAAGACTTCCTTTTAACAAGAGATTCAGCCCTACCAAGCTCATCAAGGGAAGACCTACCCGTAATACCATGCCGGCTATAGTGATGAGAGAACCAATCCCTTTTTCGTTTTTTATATTACTCTTCTCCGCCCTTTCAATAGCTTTATGAATCTTTTCTATCGTATCCGGAGTAAAGTTATACGCCTTTTACCGTTTTTACCGTAGTTAAATATTCCTCCAAAGCATCCTGCTCATTCCGCTTTGCCACTTCGGTTTTTAAAAAGCATCTTTTTGAAAAATATTGCATCAAGCTTAAAAAAACAGTATGGAAAGAGGAAAGCCGATGAATGCTGCAACTCCCATTTTGATATCTACAGTGAAAAAGAAGATTACGCATAAAAGAGCAACAAAAACAGAGCTGAAAAAAATTGCGGTGCCTGATGCGTTGTGGCGATTTCCACAATGCTAAAAATCATGCATTAACGTATCCAAAAATTTCTGCAGAACTTTTTCCCGGAGATAAATCCCAGCGGCAAGCTTCTGAGATGATTTGCAAGCCTGATTCGTCCCTCTGCCGTCTTTTTGATAGCCGGACTCATAAGTATCCTTTGTTGCCAGATTTTCAAAAAAATAAAGTAAGAAGAAAAGAATAATACCATCAAAGTGAAATATTTCCACAACGAGGCAATGTCTGTCTTTCCGTTTTGACTCGACAGAATGAGACTCTTCACAATCCGGACTAGGCAAATAAAGGGGATCAAATTAGAAATCGAGGATAAAGTATTAAGCAAAACAGGCTTTATAAGCGTTTCCGGTTTCCCTAAAGTAATATTTTTAAGCATGATACAATCCTCCTTCCTGCTTCATCTGCCAGCTTCTCACCTCATCAAAAATCGAAAACATTTTCCGATAAACTCCCTCTTTCTTCATCAAGCTTTCATGGGTGCCTCTTTCCACGATTTGCCCCTCGGAAAGAACGAGAATTTGTTGTGCATTTTTTATCGTGCCAAGTCTATGGGCAATCATGATGACCGTTTTGTCTTTTACTAACTCCGCTAAAGCTTCTTGCATAAGACACTCGTTTTTAGAATCTGCATAACTTGTCGCCTCATCCAAAATCAAAACCGGTGCATCCTTTAACATCGCTCTTGCCACGGCTATTCTTTGTTTTTCTCCGCCGGATAAAGTATTGCCCTTGCCTAATATTGTTTCATAGCCCTTCTCCAGTTTCATGATAAAGTCATGGCATCTTGCTTTTTTAGCCGCTTCTATCACCTCTTCCTTGCTGCAACCTTTTTTTGCCATGGCAATATTTTGAAAAATCGTACCGGAAAGCAAGTCATTGTCCTGAAATACAAAGGAGATATCTTCCATCAATGCATTCGAGGGCATCTCTTGTATGTTCACTCCTCCAAGTTTAATCACCCCGTCCGTTGGTTCATAAAATCTCGGAATCAAAACTCCAATTGTTGATTTCCCTGCCCCGGAAGCACCAACTAAAGCGGTAAGCTCTCCTTGTTTTGCGATAAAACTGATATCCTTTAAGACTTGCTCCTTTTCATAGGAAAAGCAGACTTTTTCAAAGATAATGTCATAATTTTTCAGCTTTTCTGTATACTTCCCTTCTGCTAATTCTTTTTCTACGAGGACATCCCAAACTCTTTGTACAACATCTTCCAATAAATTCATTCCTTCCGCAAAATCCCTAAGCTTTAAGCACGGAACACTCATCGCCGGTGCTACAATCCAAAAGAAAAGCACTGTCCTCATCGTCGCCATGTCATTTGGTTTTTTAGTAAGGAGAAGAATGCCGGCCGGAACAAGAAAAGTCGCCACGGAAAGAATGACAACCCGGAAGGCAACAAAACCCGGTCTGATTCTTGCCGTCATAGTCTCGGTAAACTGTCTATACTGATTGACCGCATTCTCATAATTTTGAAATGAGGAAGTACTGTTTCCGAAGATTTTTACTTCCGGCATCCCTTTTACATATTCATTTGTCACAGAATTAATCCGGTCCAGTATCTTGAAATTTTCCTCGAGTCCTCCCGATTTCACAATTTTCACCATGATAGATACTTGAATCATGAGTCCGACCACAATGGCAGTCAGGGTTAGCAAAGCGAAACCACATTCATGCGGAACATGAAAAAGAGTAGGGACAGAATGAGAAGCAAGGTGGAAACAAGACTTGGCAATTGATGTGCATAATATCCTTCTATTTGATTCATATCCGAGCTTAAGACTTGTTTCAGCTTTGCTTTATGCTCTCCGGTAAAATAGCCGAGGGGCAAGGTGGCAATATGGGATACTATTTTTTTCTTTAAATCGGCAATGATCCTATAGGAAAACGTATGACAGAAAATACTTCCGATATAGGTAAAAAGATAGGCTACGAATACCGCTAAAATGCCATAAAGAGCGTAGAACATCAGGTTTTCCCGCGGCTCCTTTTTCGTCATCAGGCTCACAATAATCTTATAGGTCAGTAAAACGGGTAAAATGTTAAGAATCGCTCCCATAGCAATCAGAATATTTCCGACAATCAGGCTTCCCTTCTTCGTGCCACATAAACGCACAAGTTCTTCTATTGACTTCTTCTTATCCTTCATGAATCTACCTCCTCTTTATTGACGCATTGCCCTGCTTTTTCGACCGAACGAGTTCGTTCGTTATCCCTAAAAAACGAATACAAGGAAAAACACGTTTCCATGTTTTTCCTTGTTCTGTCTTATAAATGATGATTTAAAGTCCGCGTAAAAAAATAAATTTTTATTGTCTTAAGCAAATATCCTGCCAATCACTTGAAATACACTTGCAGGACTGTGCGGCTCATCCTTCCCATTTTTTTGCATCACTGTAAATTGCTCCTATTGCTCCATAAAGAATAAAAAGCGGCAATCTCCCTTGCATTTTCCTCTGTAACACCAATATGATTTTCTATCTTCTTCGTTTCGATTCCTTCCAAAAATGAAATCGGCATAGTCCTCAATAAAACGTCCGATGTAATGCGTTAATTCCCCAAAGTCTATAGGGAATTATCCGTTATCGAATGGTCTGCTGAAAAATCAAAGCTATGGGTAAAACTACGGATATCCTTCGTAATAAGCTCTCTCAAGATCTTGATTCTCTCTTCATAGGCGATATCCTTGTTTTTCAGTAAATCTACCTTTACTTTCAGTCTCTCTGAAAAATAAGTTTCCATACAAGCTAAAAATATATCTTCCTTGGACTTGAAATAATAATAAAAACATCCTGGGAGCGCCATTTACTTCCGCGAGAATATCTCTCACAGAAACTTTCTCATACCCCTTTGCCGCAAAAAGCCTTGTTGCGACTTCTATAAATTCCTGCTTTCTCTCTTCCGGGGCTTTGGAAATTCTATTTACCAAATCATCACCACCAATCCGCCATTGACCGACACTCGTTCAATAGCTATGTTAGCATAATCTAACCATGTGGGCAATACATTTTTTTATCTCATCTGTACGCAGCACAAAAATCCGCCCTGACTTCCTTCTCCAAAATGCACTTTCCATCGGTGACGGCTAATCACCTG
>CAKAGX010000014.1 GCA_916438775.1 uncultured Oribacterium sp. | reverse complement strand
GAGTAAATGCCGTTAAGAGTAGTTTCATCTTATTTCCTCCAAAAACTCAGCTATACCGTCATGATTATGATCCGCAGTATACCTTGTAAATTGTTTCTTTAACTCTTCCGCTGCATTTCCCATTACAACCGGACAGCCAACTCTTTCCAGCATGGACAAGTTTTGCCCTCACTCATTTTACCCTTACTCCTTCTCCGGTTTCGCCTTATTCCGCTTTTAGCAGCGCACTTACCAATGCCGGAATCGCCGCAAAATCCTCTTCCTTAGCCACCCATTCCGCCCGAATATTTTCGGGAATCACAGAAAATCCTGCAGCCTTTAAGGACTCCTGCAAAACCTTCACGGACTCTCCGCTCCAGCCATAACAGCCGAAGGCCGCTGCCTTTTTCTTCTTAAACTTCAGCTGCTTTAAAAACTCAAGCCAGCCTGCCACAGGAGACAAAATAGAATTTGCCACCGTAGGAGAACCTACCGCAAGGGATTTTGACTTAAAGACCTCCGTCATTACTTCATTTTTATCCGACTTGGAAATATTAAAGACCTTCACCACCGTATCCGGACTTTGCCGATGAATCTCCTCCGCAATACTGTAGGCAATCTTTGTAGTGCCCTCCCACATGGTATCAAAGGCAATCGTTACCTGATCTTCCTGATAATCCTGAGCCCACTGCCCATATTTTTCCACAATCTGCATGGGATTTTCCCGCCAGATGGCGCCGTGAGAAGGAGCAATCATTTCGATAGGCAGATTCAGAGACGTAATCTCTTCCAGTTTTTTCCGTAAAATGGGAGCAAAGGGCGCAATGATATTGGCATAGTACTTCATAGCTTCCTTCATAAGAACGCATTGATTTGCCTTATCGCTAAAAAGCTCCTCCACCGCATAATGCTGTCCGAAGGCATCCATAGAGAAGAGGATATTATCTCCGGTTAAAAATGTTGCCATGGAATCCGGCCAGTGGAGCATCCGCATTTCCAGGAAAATAAGCTTCTTACCATTTCCAATCTCTAAGGAATCTCCGGTCTTTACCACATGGAAATTCCAGCCCCTCTTGCCATACTGCCCCTCAATGCTTTTCACCGCATTTTCCGTACAGTAAATAGGCACATCGGGAATCTCCTCCAAAATGGTGGTAAGAGAACCGGAATGGTCGCACTCTCCATGATTTGCCACAATAAAATCAATCTTTTTTAAATCGATTTCCTTTTTCAGATTCTCCACAAAGTCAAAACGGTGGGGTGTCCAAACCGTATCCATCAAAACCGTCTTCTCTTCCTCGATGAGATAGGCATTTTGGCTGGAACCGTTGATGATAGAATAATCATCCCCATGAAAATGCTGTAATTCCCAATCGATATAGCCTATCCAACTTACATTTCCTTTTACCGCTTTTCTCATCTTACCCTCCTAGAGAATTCTCTTATCTTTTTTACTGAATGGGATAACAATCGGCGTGGGACTCGAACCCAAGCTTTTGAGTAAATATTATATCACACAAAGAAGATGGGCGTTGAGCCCATATGCACAGCAGAACATTTTTTCTATGTATAGCAGAATATTTTTTATCACTAAAACAGAAACTTTAATAGAGCACTCTGCTCCTTCGATATTAGCTCTTCCAAATAAAGAAGCTAAAAGGCGGAAGGGTAAAAGAATCATTGAGGATGAGTTTTTCTCCACTTAGTAGGTCCGTAGCTTCCCTATTCCCCATTCCGTGAAAATGTGCCTGATACGCCTGCTCATCCGCGTTAACGCTCACCCAAATCTCCTCTCCTTCATACTCTCTTTGGAAAATAAGCTGGCGATTGGCTAGGACTATACTTTTGTAGTCTCCGTACAATAATGCCTTATTTTCCTTATGCACTTTGACAAGGGCGGATAGCAAGTCGGTGAGTTCGTTCCATTCCGGCTCCGAAAGCACAGGGCGAAGGGCATCGTCACTCCCATTTTCCTTAACTCCCGAAATCCCCCACTCACCGCCATAGTAGATGCAGGGAATCCCCGGCATGGTAAAGAGCATGGTGTATAAGAGGGGCAAATGTCGTTTGTCCTTTAAGATGCTTGCCACCCTCGTCACATCATGGTTATCCGCAAAGGTAAGCAAGTGCATTCCCTTGTAAATAGGATTATCCTTTCCAAATTGCCGATTCAGTGCATAGTTAATCTCAAAAAGGTTCAAGTCGTTAAAGCTGGAATACAGCCCTTTATAGCACTCATAATTCGTGCAGCTATGAAGCATAGCGTCATTGACAATCCTTTTATAGTCCCCAAAAAGAATTTCCCCCAAGAGGAAAAAGTCCGGCTTAATGGAATCACAAAATGCACGAAGCTCCCGCATGAAATTTTCATTTAAACAATACGCTACATCAAGCCGCAAGCCATCAATCTGAAACTCTTCCATCCAAGCCCTTATGCAGGAAAAAAGATACTCTTTCACCTTTGGATTCTCGAGATTCAGCTTTACAAGCTCAAAGTGCCCTTCCCAGCCCTCATAGGAGAAGCCGTCATTGTAGCAGGAGTTCCCATCAAAATGAATGTAAAACCAGTCCTTGTATTCCGAGTCCCAACGCTTTTCCAGTACATCCTGAAAAGCAAAGAAACCTCGTCCCACATGGTTAAAGACGCCGTCCAGGACAATGCGGATCCCATTTTCCTTGAGAATCTTACAAACTTCGGAAAAATCCGCATTACTCCCCAAACGGCAATCAATCTTTCGATAATCTCTTGTATCATAGCCATGCCGGTCCGACTCAAAGACGGGCGAAATAAACGGCATCCACATGAAGACGTTTAAGATGGGGAATCCACTCTGTAACTTTCCTGATTCTCGGAACAAGTACCCCGTCATTTTCCTTTGGAGCGCCGCAAAATCCCAAAGGGTAGATTTGATAAAAAATGCTGTTATCGAACCACATAATACTTACCTCTATTTTCTGTTATCTAACTGACTGTTTCTCTGATTTCTTATGCACTTACTTTTTCTCTAATTTCTGTTTATCCTTCTTACTCTATGTCTTCCACTCACTATATGTTTTCCTACTTACTATAGCTTATACTTCGTTCCTCTTCCTACAGTAATAGCCTCTTGCAGAAGTCATTTTAAACTCTTGCTAAGAGGCTATGTAGTTCAAGATATTAAGCAGGTATAAAAGAATAATTTTATACCACTAGCAATCTATACGGATTTCCGACCAATTCCTCTTTTAAAATATCAAGGACGGATTCTCTTGGTTCAAGATAAAAGTCTGTTTCTTCATCCATCAATGCCGCATATACAGTAGTTTTCATCAAGAATTCAACTGCCTCATCTCTTGAATATCCCTTATCTTCCATAATATATTCCACAAGAAATACGGCTATATTTCGCATAGCTTTTTTCTGATCTACACTCGTAATCATTATTCAATCACCTGCCATTTCACTGTATCAAAACTTAGTGTTTTTACGGCTTCCTGTGTTCTAAAAAAATACTGCTTGGGGAGATTTTCCGGTTTTAATTCAGCAATAACCTTCTCACATACTTTATCAGAATATCCCGATTCTTCCAACTCATCATAGTACTCATTAATTATTGTAGTTGTTTCAGCATCAGCCGTTGGACCTATCACAATGTCCATATCATGTACACATCCATCACATCTACGATTCTCAAGTATAAACCTAAGCCACTCTTTATCCGCTTTTTCAAACACCTTAACCTTTAAACCTCTTGTATCTTCATTGAACAGAAGATTGTATCTATATGCTTGTATAGGCTGTAGCTTTATATTCTTCTTAATTTTGAGGAAACTTAGACGTTTTTCTGCAATATGTTTATTTCTAATTGCAAGTCTTTCTGTATGTGATGGAACCGCAGTAGCATAAAATCCTTTACCAAAATCTTTTTATCCCTTTCCTGCCAAGGGATTTATGTTATCGAACAGGTATATTGAACCATGATATAAAGGCTTCAATTGACTCTCCCCCCCTGCATCTCAATATAGTCTTGCAAATCATCGATAATCCCTTGATTCCCGGTAGAATTATAAGCTTCATAGCAAACATCAATGTAGCTCAATACATCATATTTCTTTAACAAATCTGATAGCTCGAAATATGTTTTCTTCCATGTCCTCGACAAAATTGGTATTAAGACCAACTGCATATTAAGTACTTCTTTTTCTCTTATACTCATAGCAGAAAACCTCCTTTACTATCATAGTTAGCTACGTACGCATTTAATATAATTATAATACCTCATTCGATGCACTGCTTCAAGCTTTGCAAAACAGCCGCAAATTCAATCGCAAAATTTTACGGTTGAATTTACGGCTGAAAAAAATAGTAAATATTTTCAAAATCAGAATAAATATCCATGCTTTACAAAAGCTAAAACATAAAAACCCTTTTTTTCTTTAGAAAGTATAGCTTCTTTTTTTATCTATTACTACGGTTTTAAATGAGTGCAACTAAAGTTAATCGTTCCTTTCCAGCTATATTGGGAGCGTGAAGTGCAAGGTATCTTTCTCCACTGAATGTTTCAAAAATCATCCCGTGTCCACCAAAAGAAAATTCCGGTTGATTTTGATGTTTCCAAGGTCCCTCTAATTTGCCGGTCATACTCTCAGCAATCTCTATAGCATATCCACTTTTTGCAAAACTTGACCAAAGCATTTTTAGCCTACCCTTATCATGAAACAAAAATGGACCATCTGTTACATAATTTTTACCGCTTGTAATAATTACATCTCCTGTATCCGCAACACTCCATTGGGCATCCGTAGCATGAAATAGAGTGAAAGGTTCTCCAATTGCAGTTGATAAATCATCTGACAATTTTATTGCACAGATTGCACCATCATGAATTTGTGTCCATTCATGAGAAAAAACAAGCCATGGACTGTTTTCCTCAATAAAAAGTGTTCCATCCAAACAATCCCAATCCTCAGGCGTAACCGGTCCTGATGAAATTGGACTATATGGACCTGTAACTGCTGTGGATTTAAATATCTGTACACCGCGGTGTTTTCCATCTGCATAAAAGCTTGCAATTAAATACCATGCATTTCGATAGTAATGAACCTCCGGGGCCCAAAAATTTTTCACCCCCCAAAACCCTTTTGGTGGGTAAAAAACAAATTCAGGTTCAGCCCATAACTTTAAATCTCTACTTCGATATACTTGAAATCCTTCTCCTTTTCCATTCCAAGGGTCCTTATCCGTTGTACCGAACAAATAGTATAGCATGGATGTATGATCCGCCACTATAAATGGATCTCGAATTCTAATAAGATCTGTAGGAATTGTAAACAATGTTTGTATCCCAAATTGTTGTGCCATAGTTCATGGTTTCTCCTTAAGTAATTTTAAAATAATAGCATTTCTCAGCAAGTACTTCATATACTTCATTAAAATTCGTCCAGATTTTAAATATAAAAGAATTAGTTCTAACTAATTATGCTTTGTTTGACATACATTGATTGGTCTATGTGTTTCCTGATCATATCATCTGTTTGCTCTATAAAGTGCGGTAATGTGATAATATTTTTAAAATAAATATTATAAAGACAATTTTCTTTAGAAAAACCAGCTAAATAAATTAGATAATTTTCCGGCATTGAAATCCGATCAAAAATAATATCATGTATTTGTCCTGCTTTTCTATCTTTTGACCATTTATCAAGCGTAATCATGCAACAAATAGCATAATTGCTTTCTTGACGTATACGTATATCTCGAAAGGTAATATGATGTACCTCCGCAGCATCACAGATATAGATTGCTAAAGCCCCAACCTCGACTGTCCAGTCTGCCATACTTTGTACTACATCACAATCTTCAAATACTGCATTATAGATATTTGAACGAGATTCTCCCGATACACCAAAGGCTCGAACCTTATCGTTCCATACTGTACAACGCTGAACTAAAATGTCATGTGTTTCCAGCTGTGAAGTGCACGCCATACTTTTTAGGCTTACTGCATCGTCACCTGTGCGAAGAAAGCAGTTTTTAACTACCGCATACTGCGTGTCAACCAAATCGATTCCATCACTGTTTTCACGGTAAGCTATCATTCGAACTTTATCGACATAAATATTTTTGCATCCAAAAAATGGAAGTGTCCAATGCGCTGCACCGATGAAAATAACATCAGAAATAGATATATTTTCGCAACTAGTAAATACCATACTGCGACGTGCATGCCAATTTAGTGATGTCAAATCTACTATACCGGCACCAAAAACATGAATGTTCTTTTGTCCATTAGAAAAAATAAAATCCTGATAATTCGTTTTTCCTGCCCAATCTCTCTCTTCCAAAATAGCATCCAATTTATCCGGTTGCTTCGGAACGATAATTGCCCCGGGCGAAAGATAGAGAGTCTGTCCACTTTTCAATTCTAATGTGCGAATATGATGAATTCCCGGCTCAAAAAACAAAACACTTTCATCTTCCGGATTCGGAGCTTTGCTCGGATCATCAGCTCTAAAAATTGCCAAAGGATGCATCGTGCCACCGTTCGTCTCTATAAGAACATTATTTACTTCCGGAACTGAAAATATAATTGTATTGTTCTCAAGCAAAGGATGAATATGTAGTGATTCAGGTAGAATTTCCGCATTCCATAAGGGTGAAAAAGAGATAGCTTTTATTTCTAAGGCAGAAAATGGGATTACGACAAAACTCTGAGGGCCGTTATGTGTAACTGGTGTGTCATAGACTGTAAGTTCTATCCCATCAGCCAAAATACGCCAATATGACGATTGAACAAGTCCTGATGGCCATGCACTTTGCGCATCTGTACACCGTGTACGGAAGTTACGGCAGTTTTCAGCGCAGGAAAAGGATTCCAAAGGTTCCATAGATTGTATTCTCATTAAATCACCCCTTTACTGCACCGGATGTCATGCCTGACATAATCTGCTTTTGTGCACTAAAATATAATATTACGATAGGAAGTGAAACGAGAATCACGTCAGTAAAAACTAAGTTCCAATCAGAACTATGAGTACTAAAAAAATTATAGATGGTAAGTGGCAATGTATAATTTTCTGATGTATTTAAAAAATAAATTGTCGTCCCAAAATCATTCCATATATTCATAAATGTTAATATAAACAAAGTTACAGTCATAGGTTTAAGTAGCGGAAATATCACGAAAAAAAATAATGATAAAGAATCACAGCCATCTAATATAGCAGCTTCATCGATATCTCGGCTTATACTTTTTAGAGCTCCAATATATAAAAAAATGCCTAGAGGTATATTGGCTGCTGTCAAAACCGCTGCTGCGCCGAAAAATGTTTTTAAATGCAAAAAACTACAAAGCATATAGGTTGGGATAATCTGTCCCGGTACTATTAAACCTATGACAAAAAATGTTATGAGCTTCTTGCTTAATTTTGTTCCCCTTCGTTGCAATACAAAGGCAGCAATTGCAGAAACTAAAATTATCAGAAGTACCGAAAGACAAGTAACAAAACAGCTGTTGCGGAAAGCATGTAGGATACCACTTGACATAACAACACTATAGTTTTCCCGGAAGTTCCATTGTTTCGGAAATTCCAATCCAAGCTCTGCTGACTCCTTTTTTGTCTTAAATGAATTTAAAATAATCATTATAAAAGGCACAAGCATAAATAGACTTAATATAAGACCTAAAGCTGAGCGAAACATATCACTGTATTTTTTCATAACTCAACCTCCTTCCCGGACAAGAAGCGGTTGGTTGGTAACGCAATTAATAATACAAAGATTGTCAAAATCATACTTGCCGCACATCCTCTTCCATAATTTCCGCTACTAAATGAGGAGTATATTAAGGTCCCAAACACAGATGTTGCATTTCCGGGCCCTCCATTTGTCAAAGACTGAACAATATCAAATACTTTTAGCCCGCCAACTATACTGATTACAACTGCATTATTAAAGGACGGCATAATAAGGGGTAATGTTATGAAATAAAACTTTTGCCGGCGATTGGCGCCATCCAATTCCGCAGCCTCATAGTATGTTGAATCAATTGCTTGGAGTCCTGCAAGAAGAATCACCATCGTATAGCCGGTCCATTTCCAAATTTCTACAAACGCACAGGAGAAAATAGCAATTTTCGGATTAGTCAGCCAATTTTGTGTAAACATTTCAAGTCCAATTCCTGTCAATGTTCGATTGATAAGTCCAATCGGATGCATCATAGAGCGAAAAACTAATCCAACAGCGACATTATTCAGTACAGCAGGCAAAAAAAATACTGTCCTCATATAATTTACGCCACGAAAACGATTATTAACTAAAAGTGCCAACGACATACCTAATGCAAGCTTACCGAGTGTAGTAAAAACAGCAAAAAGTAATGTATTTTTGATTGCAACACTGAAATAGGGGTTACGTAAAACTGTTGCATAGTTTTCAATCCCGGCAAATATAAAAGAAGAAATCTTGAATGTTTTAATATTAAAAAACGATAGTAAGAATCCCGATGCTGCCGGAATCACATATAGAATCGCATAGACAAGAAATGCAGGTATTACTAGCGAATAGGGATAAGGACTTTTTATTTTATGTCTACTTAAATTTTTTTGTTTCAAGTGAACGTCTCCTTTTTGAGTATATGAATAAATGGAGTGCATGCACTCCATTTATTCATATATATTCAACAACTATATATAATTATTTCCAGTTTAAATCATTAGCAGCTTTCGCATTATCGGCAGTATCACTATCCAACAATTCTATAACTTGATTAATATCCATGCCTCCGGCAAGATAATCTTGCACATGAATATGATAATCCCCATAATGATAAACATTACCGTTCTGCCATACTTCCATACTATTTCCTTTGAGCATTTCATCATAAAGAGTCTGATACGCCTCGGGTAGCTCACAGCTTACCTTCTTATTGAGATAAATACCAGGCTGTGCAGTAGCATAAATCTGCTGTGCCTCAGAAGAGGCTAGAAAATTTAAAACTTTTTCGCCAAGTACCTGATCCTTACAGGATGTTGTCATTACTATTGATCCGGGCATTGATGAACAAGTATAATTTTTCTTGTACAAAGGAAGTATAAATGATCCTATCTTATTAGCAGCTTGGGGATATTTTCCCGCTATCTCATCGTAAACCCAAGTACCATTACAATACATAGCTGCAGTTCCCTCAGCAAGTGCAGTCTGTGCCATATCATAGGTATCCGAAAGAAAACTACTGTTTACATAGCCTTTATCAATCATCTCTTTGGACATAATAATAGCATTCTTAAAATTGATTGCTTCAGAATAATGGCGTTTATTGGTATTCATTTCATCCCAAAAATCAGTATAACTTAAACCACTTTTTTCAACGTCTTCATTAAATCCAAAGTGTGTTATACATTGTAGCGTCCATGTATCTGCACCGGAATAATATAACGGTGTTACTCCAATGGCCTTAAGCTTTTCGCAACAGTCAAGGAATTCTTCCCAATTTGTCGGAACGGTATTGATACCGGCAGCTGCAAAAACATCCTTGTTGTAGAAAATTCCAACCAAGGAAGTGGAATCCATTGGTACAGCATAAAGTTGATCGTTGTAGATATAGTGGCCTTCTTTTAATTGATCCTGACTGTACTCTGATATATCCACATTCTGAAGCGGAACAATATGATCAAGAACACCCGCATTATGGTCCAACCACTTTGGACCGTAAGTCTGAAGTAAATCAGGTAAATCTCCCGTTGCAAATTTTGCACGAACGAGTTCTTCGCCTTCACCGCCTCCTGCAATGATGTCAATCTTTAGACGGAAGCCAAGTTCTTCAGCATGTTCATCAATATAAGCACTTAACGCTTCCCAACCTGACTTATACCAGTCTGTAAATGTCAACATTGTAACTGTAGGAATCTCAGCAAGTTCTTCTGAGTGTGATGTTTTTTCGTTATTTCCTTCATTTATCACAGTAGTTTCCTGCGAGGTGTTTTTTTCTTGTTTTACACCACAAGCAATTAACGACATAAACATGACGAGTGTCAACAGTAATGCAAGAATTTTTCTCATGGTATTCCTCCTTTTTAGCTATTTGACAGCTTTTCTCTTATGAATTTATTATATTCGGAGAAATTTTTTTAAAAAAATTGGATTCTTTTTTTGAAATAACTGTACTTTTTTTAATACAATTATTAATGTTGCAAGAGTCTTTTATAATGCAAAGTCAAATGATAACTTCTGTTTATACCTGTTTCTGCGTTTTTCGATATAATTTCGGTGTCATTCCGGTGCATCTTTTAAAGGCTCTTGCGAAATAGGCGTCGTCATGAAATCCACTCAATCTTGACACATCTTTATTGCTGTATCCTCCAGTATTCAGTAGCTCTTTTGCTTTTTCAATTCTATAGGAACAAAGATAATCTGCGAAGCCGGTATCAAGATCTTCACGAAACAAACGGCTTAGATAAGCCGCGCTAATGCCAATTAATTCTGCGACATAGGTTTGTGAAATGTCTTCCGCGTAATGCCTTCGGATTAACCCAATTGCTTGTTCAACATATGGTGAATCCGGACATTTCTTCTTATCTGCGCCCTCAAATGCAAGATCATTTAAATTCTTGAACCATTTTAACGCCATATTCAAATTTCTAAAGCTATTAAATACTCTTTGTGGTTCTTCCGACTGATAAAATTTTGAAAGATCTATTCCTCGTTCAATCCACGCACGGCTAAGTATACTGAGCAAATCCAGCATAAAATTCTTAAACATATCAGATGTCGGACGCATTCTGGAAAGCTCTTCAAATACTTCTTTCAAAATTTCCTGAGTCTGTACAGAATAATTCTGACGTATAGATGCCACCAGTTGTTTTTCACGTGTGGCATCAAATACGGAAAAAATATCAAAAGGTTGAGATATCTCTTCTAAAGATACCGTATCCGAAAAAAAACGACTGTCATACTTTTGTTCTGCAGATAAATAAGATTTAGGAACCTGCACCGCAGTTGTTACCGTTTGACCCATATAAAACTCTACAGATAGATTCAAATAATTTTGTAGACAAGTGCGGATTCGGGCAAATACTTCATGACATTTCGAGCCTCATCAAGCTACTATTTATTCCATCATAACAAATTAAAAATACATATTTATCATCAGAGACATGACAGCAAAGTCCTGAATGATAATCTTGTAAAACTTCATCAACTATATTTAAAATTGAATTCTCCAGTAAATATGAAGCGATCATATTACATTTCCGTGGCTCAACCTGCATAAGAATCACTGATATATTTCTAAGTCCCAGTTTTAATTCCAGGACTTCTGCATGTGATGCAATTTCCTCTTCACTACGAAACCCGCAGGATATCAGCTTCATCATAAAATTACGCTTTAGAGCCATCTGGCTATCAACAGAATTGTCTTCAAGCACATGGGTTCTTTGCATTTGCTTCTCTACTGAGCTTAACATTTGTTCCAATACCGATGTATTTAATTCATGCTTTAGAATATAATCAACAGCTCCATTTTTTAGTGCTTTCCGTACATAATCCAACTCATCATATCCGCTTAACATTACCAGTAAAATATTCGGGTATTTTTCTAGGATAGCTTCCTGTAGTTCAAGTCCATCCATATTAGGCATACGAATATCAGAAATCACAAGATCAGGTCTTAAAGATAATATTAATTGTACAGCCTGCTCACCATCAGTTGCTTCACCCACTATAGAAAAACCCCGTTTTCTACACATTGAAGATGTTTCAATTAACCGCTTGAGATTGGATCTTACAAGAAAATCATCATCCACAATTAGTATTCGCATCAAGATTAACCTCACTTTCCAATAGTTCCGGCAAAATCAATTCTACCGATGTCAGTAACTGTTTACCCGATAAAATTCGAATATCTGCTTCATCACCGAAAAGTAGCTGCAGCCGACGAGTAATATTTTGAAGTCCAATATGCTTGGAAATTCCCCCACAGTATTTCTGATTATTAAGTAACTCAGGCGGAAAACCGGGTCCACTATTTCTCACTAAAATATGCAATTTTTCTTGTTCTAAAAATATGAGAACCTGCAAGATTCCAAGCTTTTTAGACTTTGCAATTCCATACTGTAAAGCATTTTCAACAATGGGTTGCACAAGAAGTTTTGGCACAAAACGATTTTTTGCTTCATCCTCAATCGAAATACTATATGAAAATTTACCCGCATAACGATATTTCTGGATTTGCAGGTAATCCAGTAAATAATTTTCTTCTTCAGCAACGCTTATTAGTTTTCGTATATCCAAGTTGAGGTGTATCATACGAGAAAGTGCATCTGTAACAGTTTGAATATTTTCAACACCTTGCATAATGGAAAGCACTTTAATGGTATGCAAAGTATTGTAAAGAAAGTGTGGATTTATTTGCATAGAAAGCATTGATATTTCAGATCTTCGTTTTTCCTCTTCTGCTTTGCGAATATTCACAATTAAAGTTCGTAGGCGTACAAGCATTACACTGATACGCTGGTAAAGTTTCCCAACCTCATCCTTTTTACTAATTCTAACTTCAAGTTCCAGTGTTTCGTCACTAATTTTCTCCACTGCTTTTGTCAACTTTCGTAAATCTTTTGTCATATAGTATGACAAGACAAATGCAATGGCTGCAAAAAGTACTGTACATATAGTAACAAGTAAAAGCATACGATTACGTACTTGCAAAAAGCCTGATATAACCGTATTTTGACTAACAACTCCTACTATTTGCCAAGGTGTTGTCCTTGAAGTCGTATAAACAACCAAGCAATCTACATCTCCAATTTTATCTATATAGCTTCCATGCCCGTGAGGAATAGAAGCTTGAAAGTGATCTAATATTAAATTATCCGATTTCTTAGGTACATAGATAGCTTCTCCCGTATCCTGATCGAATACATACAATACATAACCTTGCATTTCTTGAATATCAAAAATGGTTTCTAAAAGGCTACTTTTTACATCCGCTTTAATTATCCCAATAATTGTACCGTTATTGAACACCGGACGGACAATAGAAAAAACATAACTACTATGAGGGGAGGGGCGCTTACTTGTATATGCATGCGGGGCCAGATAGATTACATCCTCTTTTCCACTTTGTATCTGTGAAAACCACTCGGTTTGAGAAACTTCATCATAAGGTGTAGTAATTCCATAAGTACAAACTCGTCCATCAAAACCATAAATTGAAATACCACTAAGGTATGCTTTGAAATTGCATCGATTAAAGAGATAGTTACGCGCTTGATGAAATGATAAAAACCGTACATTGGCTTCCTGCGCAGTAAGGAACTGAACAATACAGTTATTCTGAGAAGAATGAACCTTATTAGAGATAAATGCAGTTGTGTAGTCAATTTCACGAAGGTTTTCATCGAAAGTCTCATTTAATGTTCCTATAACCGAATCCAAGTGAGATTGGGCAGTTTCAATCGCCTCTCGGGTAAAACTTCTATACCAGGCAAACGTATTAACTGCACAAAAAAATAACAATAATATGAGCATAATAGCAAGAATCTTTGAGGTAAAACTGTGGAAAACCTTCATATACTATATCCACCTTTCAGCCCATCTTAAATATTATATTAATTATATATTACTTTCTGAAACAACTAGAGAATTTAAACTTTATGCATAATATAAGTTAAATATATTAATCACCAACAAACCTGTTTTAGAATATTACTGCTTTTTAATTTTCATGAGGTCTATTCTTCTTTTGGATATTTGTCGAAATATTTGTTCATTTATCTCCCGGAAATTGAAATATTTAAAACTATGTATAATAAGATGATCATAAGAGAAAAGTCTTCAAAAAAGTACAGTTTTCTTCTTGTTGAAGTCAGTTATGATAGAAATATCAATCTATACAGGAGGAATTTTTTATTATGGGAATTTTACAACGAATTTGGAATGGTAACTTGGTCTATCAAGAACCTATATGTTTCTCCACTGATATAAAAAACCAAGCAATTGGTGGATCTTTACTCTATTATCCAGATAAGATTTTGTCCGTTACCTCTTTTGATGGTCGTGTTTATTACGAAGCAAATCAGGACTATGTTGTCATAGGAAAAAATATACTAAGAACAGAGACATCGCAAATTCCGTTTGTAGATAGAAAAATTTATTGCAAGCCATTTACCGGCATACCGGAAACTGCTTGGGTCCGGCTCCCCGGTGAAAAAGAATACATTGATCTTGTATCAGATATTTACCGCTGGCAAGTGCTTGTAACTTATACTCATAAAACAGCTTGGAATGGATTTAAACCAGAAAGTAAATTAAATCAGCTTTCTAAAAGCGTAAAAAGGCTCTGTACAGGTGGAGACTTTCAACTTGTTTTCTATGGCGATAGTATTACTGCCGGCTGGGAATCAAGTGGTTGTAACGAACAGGTTATTGATGTGGTAACAATTGAAAAATATCATGCTTCAATCTGGCATGCTCCCTATCAACCATCATGGGCAGAACTGGTTACAAATGAATTACAAAATTGCTACCCGAAAAGCAATATAATTAAAACAAATTGCGCAGCCGGAGGCGCTAATATGCAATGGGGGCTGCAGCATGCCGAAGAACTTGTAAATCCACATAAGCCTGATCTGCTTATTCTTGGTTTTGGAATGAATAGTATGCAGGAGCACGCGGACGATTATCAAGACACAATTATGTCGATTATTCAAATTGTACGCAAGAAAAATCCGGACTGTGAGTTTGTGCTTGTTTCACCAATGATTCCCAATCCGGATATCCTGAGTTTTCAAAACAATCAGCTACTTGCTCACCAGACTGCATTGTATAGGATTTCTGAAAGTATGAATGGAGTCTGTGTTGCACCGGTACATTCTGTTTTTCAAGAACTAATTGCACACGGAAAGAATTATTTAGAATTAACCGGAAATTGTATTAACCATCCAAACGATTTTTCTGTCCGCATTTATGCTCAAACTATCTTAGAAGTGTTGAAGCCGCAAGGAGAGACCTTTATTCAAACCGAGAAATAGTTCAAGATAAAATGAAAAATACAGACTACTTACTACTTAGGATTTTATTTTCAAAATTATAATTCCTTAGATTTCAAAAAAGCCTCCCGACAGAATTGTGGGAGGCTTTCAAAATAATTCCTTCTATTACGCCATTTATCACGTTATCTATTGTGACATTTTACAAGCTCTGCTTTATGACGTAATGGCCAAACCGATTCGAACCAACGTGTTCAATCTTTCCATCACTCATAAGACGCTTTAATGCTCTTTGAACCGTCCTTGGAGAGGAACCTAGTATCTCAGCAAGTCCAGCAGCTGATTGATGGCCATCTTCCTTCAGCAAATCAAATAGCTTCTCATCCAATGTTTTTTCTTTGTTCATTACACCATTATGTGAAAGGTTTATTTTTCGTTGCATTATCATATATGTATTGAAGTTCTTCAAACTGATCAGTAGTGAAAATTTTTTTTGTAATATATTCCGTTTTTTCTCTAAAACTATTCTTTTGGATTGAAAAATGAAAATAAATAAATCTCTCCCCTTTCAGAAAAGTATCCTTTACCATATAAAAACACTCTTCCATCTCTTCATCCTTGCTCTTATCAGTGTAATGATTCAATGTAATATACCTAGGATTATTCTTTAAGATAATATCTTCCGGTTTAATCCTATAATTATCATCTCTATACCTAATAAAAAAATAGTTTTAGGATAATGATGTATATCATATATAATGAGGCTATACCCCATAAGATATCTATAGTTGTGTTCGGGGCTTTAGGAACGTCAAAGTATTGTTTAAAAAGATTTTTTTAGAAAAAAACAATACACAATCCAAAAAAATCTGTAAGAATAAACAATAAAAAATCTATATAATCTATTTTGGGCTGTAATATAATTGGATGTATATACAAACCCATCAGAACTATAACTTTTCTCCTCCCATCCAATTTTATGAAAAAAACCATAATAACCGACGCACAGAATTAACATGCCAAGAACGATAATTCCTATAGCCACAAATACTATATTAACGTAAAGTATGCTTCCAATTGTCAAAATGCTTCTTAAAACAATTTTAATGATACTATCAAGATATAAAGGTATGCTGGCACTTATATTAAAAATCATTAAAAAAATATTAGCGTTATAGTGATATAAAAATATTGATGATATAAAAATATAGGAACTAGAATATTACAAAAAACGGAATTATGATAATTCCATACTTTTATCTTCGTCTCTCTCTCTTCTATTCCAACAATAGAAAATAAAACGTCCATAATGCTCATGTCCCCTCCAATAATATATTTATCTCCAATCAGTATCTAAAATACAGTGAATTCCTAACTCCTCTCCCGCTTTTTGAAGACTTTCAAAGGGAATATTCCCCTTATCAAAGTATAGTTGATTTCCTGTTTCCGACAACTGGGTGATAAAAATAAAAAGTTTAGGAAGTTTAGAAAACCCAGGGCGCGTTGAGCGCTTTGTGGCAACTATATGCTCTGTATTTTCTGTAGTTTCTACAGCATCCGTTGTTTCTATGGTCTCCGGGGATTCTTCCGTCTTTATCTGTTCTTTACGATCTACATAATTTACGGAATCTCTATCCCTAAGTACCGGTGCAAAAAAGGCTTCCAAACTCTCATGCTTTGCATAGCGTAAAGTTCCCTGCCATTCATTAGGCTGGTTGGTCAGGTCCTCTCCCACTCCGAGAAGTTCAGAACGGTCCACCTCGCAGGGTAAAGGGCCATTTCCGTGACGGGTAACATAAGGGCGAGTCACATAGATGGCTTCCTCTAAAGATAAGCCTCGTTTTTCTAAAAAGATCGTCGGATTATGGATTCCGGTTTTGGAAGAAGTCAAATGGGGAGCATAGGCTTCATTGTCCTGATCCAAAAGTAAGCCCTGTCCTGTCTCAAAAATCAAATTTTGAAACTCCTCCAGCCATTTTCTATCCACATCTACTAAGGTCAGTAGCTTCACATTCTCTTTCACTTCTACCACAAAGTTTTCCAGTACCGTCTCATTATGCAACATCTCATAGTAGGGATTCGAGGAATATATTCCCAAGATTTTCGCTCTTCTTTCCGTATATTCTCTTCGAATCTGCTTTAAACGGTCTAATAAATCTTGCTTTCTCCATGTAGCAAGCTCTTCCACGGTAATTCCGTATCCGGCGGCATTTCGCTGCACACATTCCTCTATACCCATACCGCAGGAACCGTGGCGATTCTTGCCTCTGGCAACTTCTGCCCCCATATTTAAAAGTACATCATCTATGGTGGTTACTCGTGTATTTTTTTCAGAATAAAGAATGGGCTGAAAGCCGAAGAGCTCCGTAAACGCTTTCACTTCCTTGCCCAGTTGAAATAAGTCCGGCATAAAGCTATCGACAAATAAAGTAGGCACATGGTACTCCGCTCCGGCGCCAATCTGATGATGGATAAAGCGCCATTTTCCTTCCGGATCTTCCACCGTGTGCCCTGCCTGTCCGCCGCCATTATGTTTAATAATCAACGCATTCTTAAGGGATGAGGCAAGACGACTGCAAGCAAAGCCCTTTCCCTCATCCCCGAAATTCTTGCCGATAACCGCAATTGTTCTCATAGAAAAATATCTTCATCTCTTTGCAAGGAAAGCTGTGCTAATGCCGCGCTAATCACAGGACGATTGATTTCATCCCACCGCCCAAGAACTTCCTCTGAAGCAGCACCCTTTTGTAACTGAATAGCACTGATAATGATTTCCGGAAGACAGGAAATATCCTGTCGTGCCAGTACGATACAATGCCCCGGAAGCAGCTTCTCATTTCCTGGCTGTCTCCGCCAATCATGATATGGAAAACATGGAAGGATTGCTTTACTTCATTCAGCAAATCCTCTTTGGTGACAGTCCTTTCGATTTCATCTCCTATAACCCGGGAAATTGTTTCTCCCACCGAATCACCGCGAATCTCTGCCATATCTCCGATGGTAAAGAGAAAGCCCTTTTGCTGTCTCTTCTTCACCGCATCAATATTGGTATGGCGGGACAAGAATTCCCAAAGACAGGTAGGTACCACCTGACCACTGCCATGGTTTTCAAAATAAATGTCTAAGAGCTGCTCGGCGATACGAATATCCGACTCAAACTGGGTGACCTGTAGAGGGGATATATCCTGAAAATCTCCGTAAGCCGCACACATTAGGGCCGGATCTGCCACTGCGCCGGAGGAATAAAGCTTGGTAATCAGCTCATTTAAGGCGCCCGTTGCCAACTCCACCGCAAGATAGCCCATGGAGCCGGTCACATCCAAGCCCACAACGATAGGGGTTGTATTGGGATGCTCCTCGGAGTCGAAACATTCTCTGGTTCCGATGAATTTCGGATTCATCTTGGGATTACATTCTCTTCTTGTAAATACTTCTTCTACTCTCTGTCCATTGGACAGCTTTCTACTGCTTTTCAATTTCTGCCAATCTGATGCTGAATAACTGCCGTATCCCATATTTTCCTCCTATTTCATCTTCACAAAATGATGACCGCCAAAGCTCTCTTCTATCACCTTATCCCATGTGGCAAAGTCCTGAAAGGCATCCCCTTCCGGCTCTGCCAATAAAAATTCCGCCAAAAGAGCCGGACTATGAATATTTTCCGCCACGGATTTTGCGGTCTTTCGCAAATCCAATAAATCCTGATTGCTATGCTTCCTTTCCACATTTCTCCAATCCCCGAAGAGCATCCCCTCATGGGTCAGGGAATTCACAAAAAGTGTGGACGCCGTAATATCCCCGTGCTGAAGCTCCGAATACTCTAGGGCGCAACAGATATTTTCCATCCGGGAAATCACCCAGGCCAAATGCTCCGAAGCAAAGGGGGCAAAAACCTCCGCAGGATAGAAATAGGGCTTTCTGGTGAAAATAAGACAAAACTTCCCTGCATCTAACGTAATCTTCAACTTTAACATCGGAAAGCACCTTGATAACTTTACATCCGCTTCCGGAAAGCTAAGACGATTTAAGCCCAGCATAAAAGCATTTGCCCCATCCTCTCGGTCAAAAACATAGACCACCGACTCTCGGCACAGGTAGCAGACCATCTCCGTATAATGATAACGATCCATATAGGAAAGAGTTAGATTCTTACCATTTGCCATTAGGTATGCGGCTGTGCCCAGCTCTTCCCATAAAGTATCACCGCTATAGTCATTTTCCTTCTCGCTGGTCTTCGCCTTGTAATAGGCCAAAAGCTTCTTTCGAAACTCATGATTCCCTTTGAATTCCGCATCGGACAAAAAGGCTCTTGCCCCACAGTAAGGACACTGAAATCCACCGGCACTGCCAAGCTCCAGCTGTGCGCCGCATTGCTTACAACGATAGCTAATCATAGACCTCCTTTAGCGAGCCATAACTGTTAAGAAATTTCAAAAAATAGCAAAGTTTAATCACAGAGGAAGTATAGCATAGATTATTTTCAAGTGCATAGAAATGTATTACATTATCCTCTTGCCGGAGTCATATTAAACTCACGCCAAGAGGCTATATGTTTCACGATATAAAGAATGAAAGAAAGAACATTATTATACCACCAGCAATCTATACGGATTTCCGGCCAATTCCTCTTTTAAGATATCCAGGATAGATTCCCTGGATTCCAGATAAAGGTCTGTTTCTTCATCCATCAAGGCTGCATACACAGTGGTTTTTATCAAAAATTCAACTGCCTCATCTCTTGAATATCCCTTATCTTTCATAATATATTCCACAAGAAATACGGCTATATTTCGCATAGCTTTTTTCTGATCTGCACTCGTAATCATTATTCAATCACCTGCCTTTTCACTTTATCAAAATCTTTATATCCCTTTCCTGCCAAGAGATTTATGTTATCGAACAGGTATATTGAACCATGATACAAAGGCTTCAATTGACTCTCCCCCCCTGCATCTCAATATAGTCTTGCAAATCATCAATAATTCCTTGGTTACCATTAGAATTATAAGCTTCATAGCAAACATCAATGTAACTCAATACATCATATTTCTTTAACAAATTTGATAGCTCGGAATAGGTTTTCTTCCATGCCTTCGCCAAAATCGGTATTAAGACTAATTGCATATTAAGTACTTCTTTTTCTCTTATACTCATAGCAGAAAACCTCCTTTACTATCATAGTTAGGTACGCAGTCAATATAATTATAATACCTCATTCAATGCACTGCTTCAACCTTTGCAAAACAGCCGCAAATTCAATCGTAAAATTTTACGGTTGAATTTACGGCTGAAAAAAATCAACATAATTGCTTTTCGATTGAGCCAATTCTAAGATTGACTTTGTTTTGTAATGTTTTGTAAGAAGCTCTTTTCCTTTTTCGATTTATAATACAGAGGAAAAAAAGATAAAGAAACACAAGAGGGAGATAAAATGAATAAGAATCTTTTAAAGCATACACTACTTATCACAGCATTATCTGCTCTATCCGTTACCGCCTGCAGCAGTAAAACAGCAAAGGAAAGTAGCACAGTAAGTCCCACGGAAGCTGCAAAAGAAAGCAGTTCTGAGGAGCTAAGTGACGCGAAGAAAGAAAGCAGTAAGACTGATTCCGAAGAAGCGGAAAAAGAAAGCAGTGCTCCGAATCCTACAGAATCCGGAGCAACAACAGAAAACAAAAAGGAAAAAGCTGAAAACAATTCCGATTCTCTTGTAGGGGCTTATAACACGAATCTTGTAAGCTTTTCTTTAAAGGATAACCCGGATGCCATGAATGCATTTGTAGCGGCATTTCCAAATGGCTATAACTATACCCATTATGAGCCCATAGCCCTGCTGGGCACCCAAGTTGTTTCCGGCACAAACTACCTTTACCTATGTAAGAGTACTTGGACGGATTATCAGGAAAATGTCTCCTTTGTACTTTTACAGATTTATCAGGACCTTTCCGGAAAGTCCGAGGTTATGGGAAGCGCTATCCTCTTCCCCACAGAAGAATCCAGAGAGGAGGGAGAAGATTACATTGACAATACCGGCTCCTATCTCCCGGAAAATATTCCGGCAATCCAAAATGCCTTTACAGAGGCTGTACCGGATAACGAAAATGTATCCTATATTCCGCTAGCCTATATCGGGAAGCACATACAAGAAGGCAAGCCCGAAGAAGACGTGATTTTCACCGCCAAGAAGTCAAAAGGAAAAGATGCCAAAACAAGCTATGAGCTCCTTTACATCGGAAGCGGGAAAGGCGGAAAGGCAAAGCTGGTAAAGACGGAGGATGTGCAATTTCCTGATTTTTAAAGTGGAAAAGCTTTTTACAGTTCCTCCGGATGGCTCTTAAAATACTGACGGAAATGTTCTTTAACCTCTGTCATATCCGTTACCGCTTCCAGGGTTCCCACATAGTTCTGCTCCTTGTCCCGAACAGCCATATAGCGCACCAAGAATGGCTTTCCGCCTTTCTCCATCCAAATAGGAACTTCATCTTCCTTTCCATCCCGGAAGTTTTCGATAATCATACGCACCATAGGTTCCACTTTGGGAGGATGACAGGAAAACACTTCCCGATCAATGGCCATTTGCGGGCGCTTAAAGACCTTTGGTCCCTCATTAAAGAAACGATTGATATTGTCTTTATCCACGAAGGTAATCTCCACCGGAATGGTATTTAACATGGCGATAAGCTCATTTTTCTTTAAATGTCCACCGGGCATGATGATTTCTCCATCGCTTGCAGAAGGGGACTCTCCTCTATTCCCGGATTTTCCTTCTAGAGATTCTACCCTACGAAGCAGATCCTCCAACATTTTTCCGGCTCCCTGAGGAAGTTCAGCAGCATGAAAATCTTCGGAATGTTCCTTGGAAGCTTCTTTCCCAGATTTTTCTCTTTCTGAATTTCCTGCACTTTCGGCTGCTCTCCACTTTTCCGGAGTATTGCCGGTTTCTTCTGCTTCCTTCCAAATTGCATTTTCAACGGAAAAACAAGCATCATAGTCTTTGGAATCGAAGTAAATCTGTATCCACTCCTCTTTTTGAAATTGCAGGGCGCACATGGGGAAGAGAATATTTTCCTCCTTATAAATCATCTCCTCCATACGGTTTCGTACAGCAAGATAATTCTTTAAGAAAAAGCTGTTTAGGATACTTTCCGCAATCTCTGCCTTACTCCTAATGTACTCTTCTTCCTCATCATCCAAGTCTTCTCCGGTGTTCTTGAGCGCTCTCACGCCCTTACTCTTCTCGCTAAGCTCTCTGTTCAGTTCTCCCAGAGTATCCCGAATCTCATCATCTACTGTCCACATGACTTGAGAAGGCCCGGAAATGTCGTATTTCACTTTTAAAAGCGGATAGAGAAGGTCTCCCTTCTTCGCATAGTGCACGATAAAGGAACGGAGTTTTGCAAGCTCCTCTGAAAATACAGCAAGCAAAGCTTCCCAATCCGGCGCACCTTGCGCACCTTGTACTCCTTCTGTTCCTTCTATTTTTTCTGCTTTATCTTTTCCGCCGGCTTTTCCGGAAAGACTTTCTACTAAACTTTCCCATCTTGCCTTCGTGCTTTCTAAATACTGCCCGAGAGCCTCATTTTCCTTCGTAAATGTTGAAAGAGGATGTCCGGGAATCTGAATCAAGGCATCCGCTTCTACGCTTTTATTGATGTAGTTTTTCTCCTCTTTCCCTGCATGATTCTTTAAAGAAGCCTGAACAGCTCTTTCCGCATTGGCAATCTTTTCTTCCCGGGTATCTCCATGGAAAAGAGCCGAATGCACATCACAAAGCTTCTGTACTTGGAAAGAGGCATGCCGGACTCCATGAGTCCTTGCTCCGCCCTCATGATTTCTGCAGGATCCACGTCCTTAAAATCCCGTACAAAATCTGCACGAACAGACTCCAGATCCTCGCCCTCAGACAAACGATCCAAAAGCGAACGCAGGGCTTCTGCACGATCTACCGGTGCTTTAGCCGCCTCAGCCGAATCAGCAGCCTTAGCTATCTCGGCTTCCTCAGCTGAATCAACTGATTCAGCAGGAAAGGGCTTTCCCCCATCCGTAATCTCAAATCCCTTTTCCCGGAATGCACGAACAATCTCCTCCATAGGAATCTTCTTCATCTGAGAGCCCTTCTTCAGATTCATAATCCGACCTACAGAAGCCAGCATGGCAGGATTTTTAATTTCCGTGAATCCTAATTCAGCCATGATGTCGGCAACTTCCGGATACTCCTTTACAAGAGATGCTACACTTTTATCCAAATCCAAAATCTTTTCCATTTTATTCTCCTTCCAATTCCACTGATTTCTTCTGACAATTTATGAGGCAGGTTTACTTTTTCACTTGCCGGATAGAATCAGCTCATTATTTTCAATAATAGACTGCTGTATATACTATATTTCTTGTTAGTATATACTAATTATCGTTAAAGAAGGAAATTTTTTCGTTGCATAGGCAACAAATGGAATAATATCTTATATCTTCAACTGAAGCTGATCTCATTGGTAAACAATAGATAACAATTGATAATAAAAGTAAAGACAGAAATTTCTTGCAACATTCAAACTATCTATTCCAAGAAAATATCTGTCTTTCACATGATCCGAAAACTATTTCACTACCGATACCTGCTCCGGAGTAAATTCAATCTTAAGAATCATTCCCATTCCTTTTGCCAAGCGCTGCAGAGTCCTAATAGATGGATTGGCACTACCACGTTCCAGTTTGCTAATATCTCCTTGTGCAATACCGGTTATCTCTGCAAGCTCTTTTTGTGTCATGCCAGATTTCTTTCTGGCATCAATCATCGCCTGAATAATTGTATGTTCAGGTTGAAGAGCTTCATACTTTTTTCTAATTTCAGGATCCTGAAGTTGTTCCTGAAGAAAATCATCAAACTTTCTACTCATTGTACGATTCCATTCTATCCATATAATCTGCCCGATATTTTTTGCTTTCTCAATTTTATTTCGAGGAGTCTTTTGTTTCTTTTTAATGAAACCATGTGTAAGAATGATATGTTTATCCACATAAAAGAAATACATAATCCTTGAAATATTATTTCCCAATTTTATTCGCAATTCAAAGATACCATTCTCTAGAGCTTTTGAATAAGGTTCACGTAATTGATATCCGTTGTCTTATAAAAGTTGTATCATATCAAGGGTTTTAGCAATAAATTTTTTCTCCTGTGAAAGAATAAATTCCCTCGCCGGTTAAATCCCATTTTTTGTCTCGTTCACAGCCAGCTAACTATAATACACCGGCGGCTGAAATTGAATTTGCGAAAGATTATTGACACTATCCAATTCTTCGATATGCTCTTATGCCCGACAGATGTCCTATCAGGCTATGTGGTCTGTATTCTGTTGCTACGCTCATCCGAAAACCGAGCCTCCTTTCTTCCTCACGCTCGCGATAATTAAAAGGTGCTATAGCTCATCATATTTTGCAGAGCTGCCTTTGGCTTTCTCCACCGGGTACTTTGCTTCATTCTTTGCCATCTTGCTCATAACGATCTCGTCCACATTCAACCCCAGTTTATCCAGCATATTCTGGGAGTAGACAATGGCATCAGCCAATTCTTCCTTCACATGTTCCAGGTCATAATCCGTATCGCTCCACTGGAAGCACTCCAGAAGCTCATTTGCCTCGATGGAGATGGACTTAGCAAGGTTTGCCGGTGTGTGGAACTGATCCCAGTCCCGGTCATCAGTTATTTCGTATTCTTTCTATGGTTTCTTGTTTCATATCCTTTACCACGCCCTCTCTAAATCTGACTCCGGGAAGGAGCCGACCGTTCTTCCGTCATTCAGCGAGACCATGTACAAGCCACCGTTGACGTCAATAATTGTACCTTCCTGTCCACGCCAGTGAACTCTCACATGATCACCGACCCTGAACCGTGTAGACTTCTGTTGCCCACCGGCTTCTGATGCCATTCCGGCAAGAGCAAAAAGTCTGAACAACTTACTAGGCTTCTTCTGTCGCCCTGTATCCTCCAGTTCCTCTATCAGTGCATCGTCATCAAACTCGTAGTGGCAGTATCGCTTTTCGAGATCTGACTGCAGGTCGTCATCTATGCTGTACGTCAGACTCTCGACCTGCTCGTGCGTGAAGTCTCCCAGAGCTGTTTTCACCATCTGGTTAAGGCAGTCCTTGCTGACCGAGCCGTCCATTTCCACAATCTCTGTCGGAGTGAATCTTACTCCTGCTGCCAGAGCCTTCTTTGCAAGACGTGATGCCGCCTTCTCATCTGAATACATCAGGATAACTTCTGCGACCTGTTCATGGTATCCGAACATGGTCAGTTCCGAAATCTTTCTGACCTGCGTACTGTCAGCCCATTCATAGAATTTCGTAGAAATCTTCCCATGTCATAGTCTAATCACACTTCCACAAATACTTTCTTAAACACCAGCTGAGTAAATACATCGTCCACCTGTTTCGCTATGGCTTTGGAGTCTATGACGGTACCCATCTCAATATTACCTTTCTGCCCGTGGTACGAAAGGTTTGCTGATGTAATCAGAGTCTTTCCCATCCACGGATATCACCTTGGCATGAAGCGCAGCCATAGCATCCTCTGTCTTTGGATAGTTGTAAATCTTCAAAAATCTGCCTTTGTACCTACAGAGCTTATCGAAGGTTCCCTGGTTCTCTATATGGTTCACATAGAACTTAACGAACACGCCCTTCTGGCTCTTATTAATAATCAAGTCCACCATATCCTTAAAGTAATCCGAAAGTGAATATCCCGTTATCAATATGCTCTTCGTTGCTACTTCAAGAAGACTTTCAACGGTGTTCTTGGTGGTTTTGGCTTTAAGAGAGAAACCCGCAGGAGCTGTCAGCACCAGCGAAGCATTCTCCTTTGGTGCTATCTGCATTGCTCCAGCTACCAAGGCATAAATATCCTTCGCTTCCTTATCCGATACAGACGGGAAGCGTTTTTCTATTGCCCTTACGCTATCATCAGGGCTATTCCCTGCAAGGACGGAGTCTTTCAATTCGTCAAGCAGGATATCTAAACTTATATTTCCAGTTGACATAGGTCTGCAACCAACTCCTTAAAATATGCTTCCTGCTCCCGTCCTCCAATAGGAACAACCAAGCCTCTATCAAGCATTCTGTTTCCGTTCTCACATGCCGTTTCCGAAATCATACAGCAGGAATGGCACGCTGCTCCGTTCGAATTATTGCCGGCTGGCATGTTATTCATGCACTCCGGATCATTCGTGCAAAGCAGAGCCTCCTGGAACGCGTCTCCCATGAGCTTTACCAGCTTGTTGATATTTCCAAGCTCAACAAGTCCGCCGAGAGATCCCTCTTTATCAGCACTTCCGGTGTACAGCAGAATGCCGGACATCTTATCACTGAAATATATTCTCTCCCGAATTGCAGAAGACGAATAACCGGATGACATAGACATCTGCTTTATCATTAAATGCGAAAACGTATGCATCAACACATAAGCTGCATTTCTGAGGGTAGTTACCTTCCAGCCCTTAGCTCACAGAACTCCTTGTAGCATTCCTCATACTTCTTTGAAAGCTTTTTAACCGTTCCATTGATCCATCTGTCAATGGCATCCTTGTTAAACTCTATGAAAATACCTTCACCATGAACTTCCGCAGCCGGAAGCCAGCGTTCTGTCCGGCTTTTATTAAGCAGCACGATATTTGTCTGCTCATCCGCATCGGCATCAGGATCAGGAGCTTCGACTCTGGTAAATCCCATAAGAACCCTGACTTCACGAAGTCTGGTCACACGAATCACCCTGCTGAAATACGGCTTTAAGTAATCGGGAAGATCATCCTCCTCTGCCTTGAAATGCTTCTTATTCGAGGCATACTTAGGATCGTTATGATGCGTAATCGCCTCATATTCCATCTGCTTGATTTCTTTGAACTCAGTGATGTTATTCAGTCTGCGCCGCAGAGCTTCATTGAATTCCCGGGGACTATAAGCAGTGAAATACTTCTCATAAACCTTTGTTACCGCTTCATCACCCATCAAATCTTTCATCTCTTCGATAAGCTTAAGATGCTCGTCTATTAGATTGTAAAGCGGATTAATCCAAGGTGGTATGGAAATGGCACTTCTGGTCACGGCAAAGTACACATTCGAAGCACCTCTCTGCGACGGAATAATTGGCTTTGTGCATTTCTTATTTCTGGTGCTTGGCCTGAAGGCATGATGTCCGGTACAGGAAAGCCCCTCGAAGTTCTCCTTCTGCGTTGCACCGCTCATACTTCTCTTAGCTCCACAGGTTTTACACTCAACCCACATATCAGCCAAGGTGGAAGTGTTACCTGTGGAATACATCTTAAGCTTGCCATTGCAGCTTATATCACCGCGATGCACCCACCACTGCCAAGGGAAGTCATCCATATGCCCGTTTTCGCATATTGTTATAAAACGCGCCGGATATGCCGACCTGTGACAATCAGGACAGGTAACACCATATTTCAGGTACTTGTCTAAGTCAAAATTTTCCCTCGCATCGAACAATCTACCGCACTTCAGATTAGAGCAGACGTGAGCATACGGGAAAGTAACCACAGGAACGTCCCCCATATAAGAAGTCCGAGGCATATAAAAGCAGTCAACTCCAAGGTAGGATGCCAGTCTGCCGTCTATGATCTTTTTCCCTTTCTCCTTCCAGAAGTTCGTATCCAGTACGGTCACCGAGTCTTTCACGGCATCCACGATAGACCCTGGCCAAATGTTGTAATGATCTGGTTAGGCCTTAGTTCGCCTAACTTATTATTATCAAATGCCATCTATCAGTCCTCCGTGTAATAATACATATTTGCTGCATTCTCTACCTCTCGCATAGAACTCAAGGTAGCTTTCTCAATATCGGTACAGTTTTCACTGTAATAGTTCATCAGCCGGTTATATCTGTCTGTTCCATAGACATAGTAACGCAGTGATTTCTGGTCATGAGTAAGCACCTTCCACCAGTCAATGAACTGATCTATCTCATTTTCAGCGTCCGCTCTTACGGCAGGCTTGATGATATTCAGTCTATCCAGAATGACATCTTTCACTTCCTTCAGCTGCGCATCTTTCAGGTCTTCGATATTTGCTGCAGTTTCATTTCCGGCAAAGTCCGGATACTTCAGTCTAATCGCAGAAATGACCAAAGCGTGAAGCACGCGATCTCTCGCCCTTGCAGAGAATGGTGTTGCTGTTGTTCCTTCCACAAATCTGTAAAGCTGAGAGTGATAGCCCGTGAAGTTTTCATAATGTGATAAGTCACGTGGTCTGTATGGATTGTAGAGAGCTACAACCAAACCTGGGAAAGCGCGTCCGATACGGCTGGTCGCCTGAATATACTCGGAATTTTGCTTCGGCTGGCCGGTAACAACCATTAATCCAAGTCTGTCAACATCCATACCGACGGCAATCATATTCGTGGCAACGGCTGTATCCAGACATCCACTTTCCGTATATTTCGTCTCTAACTGTTTGAGCTTCTTCGGAATCTCAAACGATGTCATACGTGATGTAATCTCAATATTCTTAGTCCTGTCAAGGAACCTCTGCATATCGTATCCATACTTCTTGGTCAAACGCCACATTCTCTTAGGAATGTCGTCTTGAAGCAGGCGCACGGCACCGCCAAGCTCACGGATACTGTTATAGTACCCCACCAAGGTGTAATATGGATCAATAATATCCTTGAACTCTTCCTGTTTTGAAAGTTCAAATGCCGTCTGCAAAATAACTGCATAGGTACGCAACAGTGTGGTCTTTACGGATTGACCTAGTGCGCAGACGCCAACATATTTACGGAAAGGCTCGTCAGCAATCGGAATCTCTTTAATAAAGAAACTGTCTCCAATCTCGAATCCATTCGGTGGGAATTGGACTGTCTCCTTACGTGCATACAAGCACTCCGTCTGCTCCGCAGCATTCTTGATAGTTGCCGTAGATACCACATATTTCGGTTTGATTTTCTTGCCGCTTTTCTTATAGCTACACAAATCCTCGATGATGGTCTCGTAAGCTCCATACACCGTACCAAGAGGCCCCGTAATGAGATGAAGCTCATCCTGAATAATCAATTCCGGAGGCAGGAACGGCTTTATCGGAGTTATTGTTGCAGCAGGAAGTTTGTCCGTTTTTCTATGTGCCTTATGATCTTCTCCGATAGCAACATATCCATCACGGCTGCACAAACGGTCTACACGTCCGAATATTGCATTTGTTTTTGGATCCCAAGGCAGTCTTGCGAATTTATCTACTGTCGACAGGATAATAGTCGGACACTTGGAATAAATCTGTTCATCTACAAGATAAACAGGAATCTGCATCCTGTTCTGCTTGTACTTATAGAACATGCAAGTATCATCTGCACAATAAATCTCTACCGACTTCTTTCAGTATCGATGTAGAACTCGTCCTCCGACAGCGACTTTCCGCAGAATGGACAAATCAACAGCTGTTTGTAGATGAGATTTCTCTGTCTTCTCGCCTCATATGGCTTCTCAGGATTCTCTTTTAGGTCATCAAATTTATTTGGAGTAACGCCACCTCCAACCCAGAAGCCAATACTGATGGATTCGTTTCCGTACTTTTCCGGCTCTCTCTGACGAATCATCTCAGCTGCCACAACCATTTTTGTTATACGGTCTCTCTGCTGCGTCGTAAGGAGCCTGAGAGTATATCGCAATATGGCTGTCACACCGCCGTCACGATTATATCCATCATCAGTCTTGTTTAGCCTTCTGTTGGCAATAGTGAAAGCCATAAGGCCAAGGTATGCTTCTGTTTTACCGCCGCCTGTAGGGAAATAAAGTAAATCAACAATATTGCGGTCGCTGTGTTCAGGATCTACGATTCCCGACAGGTTCATCAGGATGAAGGCAATCTGGAAAGGTCTCCATGCGAAGTCATTCTTAGGATCTTTCGGATTGACAAAATCTCCGAAATTACAGGTCATTCCGCTGCCGTGCTTCTTGGAGTAATTCATGATATTCCTCTGCAGGAGCATCGCACGATTCATAAAGCAGAAGGCATCAAAAGCAGAATCGTTTTGCACGAGTAAGGTGATTCCTTCACGGATTCTATCCAGTGCCTTATTACATTCTGAAATCACATGATTGCCAACCTCGGAAGCAAACTCCGGGTCAGCCATTTTGTAATCACCGTCCATCTTCTCGTGAATCCACTTTTCATAAGCATCAGCAAGTACATTCAGTTTGCCAATGATATCCTCTTTTTTCTGCTTCACGGAGAGACCTCGCATGGAGAAGAAGAACGGATCGAATCCAGGCAATGCAGCACTTACACCCGGAAATTCATACTGCGGAATGAAATCTGACTGTACATAGTTTGTGGTGCCGTTTTCAACTGCTCCCCATGTAGCGGCACAGCCTCGACCTCTTCCCATAATCGGTCTCTGCTCGAAATAGAACTCATCCGCTGCCAGTACCTTGCGGCATAAATGCTCAGCTATAAAAATATTGGCATTGGAAGGATCATAGGCTTTGATGCTCACTTGGAACATTAGAGCCTCCAGATTATTCTCTGGATTCTTCCTTCTGTTCATGATATATGCGGTCACTAAAGAATATCCCTCTTTCAAAGGAATCCTCGATACATGAATGCGTACGTTGGAATCACAAGCGAGGCTATACTCGCGGGATCTTCCGAAAGATGCGAAGTCTACCTCCAGCGTCTCTTTCATAGGGATCCTTGCATAAGAGGCTCTTTCAACCTCCTTGCCATCTTTATTCGTTACCTTTTCGGTAGACTTGGCGTAATCTCCCCAGGAAAGGTCTAAGCTGACTTTGTCCGTGTCACTCCTAATGTAAAAGCTTATACCAATGGAAGACGGAAGCTGAAAATGTGTCGTGGTTATCGGCTCATTATCATCATCCTCACCTGCGGTGTAATCTTCTCCGTCCTCGTAAGTGATGACAGACTCTATTTCCTGTTCCGATGTATCGTCCTCTGAACCTTTGGACAGATCTATCTGCGGTGCAAGCAGACCGATTACATAGGCATGCCGAGGATTTTCATCCAAGACTTCCTCTTCCATAAGAGGCCCCATTAAGTCTGTCTTCATTGCGTCAATGATTCTCTGACGCACTGAGGCATATCTAAAACGATCCTCCATATTTATTCCTCCGAAACTTTATGAGCGGTTCCCAGAGTGTACTTGCAGGTGTTCCCAAGATGAATGTTGTCATCGGAAATCAACTTATACTCCCACTTCTTATGATCAGGATCAGCGGTCGAAGCAAACTCACACCACTTGATTCCTTCTCTGGCTTTGGAAACCACTTCTTCCTGCGTTACTTCATTTGCTGCTTTCACCTCGACCATAAACTTCCCAGAAGAAGTCTCCACAAGGAAGTCCGGATTATACTGCTGCCCCGCTTTCCAGAACAGTCCCAGCTGGTTCAGCGGCGGCTTAATCCAGCGGATAACATCAGGATCTTCTTCCAGAATAACAGAGAAAATCCTTTCAGTATCGCTATCAAAGGCGTTCGCCGGATAATAGGACCTCTTATACCCGGTGAACAAGTATTTCTTTATATTGCTCTTATCCGAGAACGGTTTATCATATTTGACCTTTCCTTCATCCTTAACATTCTTCACGAACTTGCGGAACAAGATCAGGTCCTTCTGCACAATATGGACATCCTCTGTCTTTCTGTCCATATGCTCATAAACCTGTTTACGGATATCTGAGATAATCAGCGTTGCATACCGGCGGACGATTCTTCTTTTGTTTTCCTCATCCCCTGGGATCTGGCTCAAATATTGCTCTACCACGTCAATAACAAAGTCCGCATCATCATAAGAGATCTCACTAATCGCATCCAGCAGCATACATGCCAAGGTGTTCATAGCATCATTTACTTCCAGAATTTGCGCATCCACGAGAGAAAGAAGCTGCTGATTTACAGCATTAAACCTCTCAATCTTTGCCATTGCCACTTCAAAGTCTGCGATAGTGCGCTTTACTTCAAATCGGTTAAACTTGACTTCTGATGCCGTCTGAACCAGTATCTTCGGAACAGAGATAGCCTTTGCAGAATATTCTGTCACAGCCTTCACAAACTCCTCTTTGCTAAGCGGCTGCTTTCCGTTTTTCGCTGCAACAACCGGCTGTGTTTCCGGTTCAGCCGAGCTACTGCTTCCTGTGCCCTCGGCTATATCAGGCTGATAGTCAAAAATCGACATCTGGTTTGTATCTTCTGTTTTCTTCTTGTTCTGTATAGCCACAAAGTTCTTTAGGTATTCCTGGTAGATTTCAAGCTGGGTCTTTGGATTCTGCAGTTCAGTGAAAGACTTTACACCGGCATCTACAAAGGCAAGATCAAAGAGATTCATCTGTCCTTCATCTGCAATACCGGAAACACCCACTGATTCCGTCGGCTCTACCGTTGTATTATCTAGATCTCGATATTTGAAAATATCACTGCTCTTAATCTCATCGACCAGTTCACGATAATGGTCATGGGCAACAATATCAAGGGAGTCGAGATCCTCATTTCCTGTCTGCTCGCCAAACGGCAGACGGAGACCTCGTCCGATAGTCTGCATAGCCAGGATATCGCTCTTCGCAGCATTCAAAGGAATAATAGTAAAGAGATTATTAACATCCCAGCCTTCCTTCAGCTTGTATACATGAAGAACAATTTCCACCGGATTCGAGGCACTCTCGATAGAAAGCAGAAGTCTAATATTCTCTTCGGATTCTTCGCCGGTCTGTTTGGAGTGTATCTCAATGACCTTCCCTTTGTATTTCCCATTCAAAAATGAATCATTGTCGATCAGGGCACGAATTTTCTTGGCATGTTCCGTATCCTTGCAGGCAATCAGGACGATTGGCTTTACATAGTGCAAATCGTTATCACTGCAATATTCCCGAAGGACGGTCTTTCTATGTTCATGCAGAGTCAGGCCATCTCTGATCTTCATCTCTTCGATATCATCCTGGCTGTAACCGGCCATATTGGAACGTCCCATAACAACGGGTATTTTGAGGTAGCCCTCCACTGCTCCACGGGCAAGGTCATAGGCATAAATCACGTTAGTCGTAGACTTTGGAGTCGCCGTAAATTCCAGTCCAAGCACAGGTTTCAAATAATTGATAGCCTTCATAGACGCCGGAGCATAGTACCGATGTGCCTCATCCATGCAGATAACAAGGTCATCAAACTGGGCTAACACATCGGCAAAGGAAGCTCCCAGCGTTTCCTTAAATTTATGGAAGTTGAACTGGGTATCCGTCTTGCTGTTAAATATCTTACCGATGTTGAAAATAAACAGCTGTATTTCAGAAGTCTTTTCAACAAAGAGAGTCTGCTGATGATACTTTATTGGGTAGGTATCATAGTTTTCCCCGTCGTAGACCTTCGGCTTGCCCATTTCTGCTTCCAGACCCTTAAAGATATATTTGGGATGATTCGGATTGGTTTCTTTGCGGAGCTTATCATAAATCGTGTTTCCAGGTGCCAAGATAAAGAAGTGCTTATAGCCCTTGGTTTTGTACAGATAATAGATACTTGCTCCCATCAAACGTGTCTTACCGATACCGGTCGCCATAGCATAGCAGAAGGACGGGAAATCGAACTTCGCATTCACTTTCCGCTGATTTTCGCAGTATACCGTTGCAGCAGCCTCGACTACTTCCCTTGAATCCTTCTTGTAATCGCAATGGGTGCTGATGGCATCAAGATAAGAGAGTGCCTCCTCCTGCGGAGTTCTCAAGCTCATTGCATATTTGATTTTATTTACTATCTCTGACATTATCGCACCTCGCTTTCAAACACACATTTTTCCAGAAGGTCTTTTGGAATCTTCTTAACCTCAATGTTATCGGGCAATACCATATCAGATTGCACTTTGGTGCCATATATCAGCAAGGATTCACCTTCTGCGAGATGCGCTGACAGCGCAGTAACATACGCTGCGTTCACGAACTCCATCGTCACATGAATATATCTCTTCTCCGAAGAATAGCCGTGGAATACATCTTTCAGTTTGTACTTGAATCCCTCGATTTTGCAGATTGCCTCGCATATCATGTCGAAATTGTACTCTGGATTAATCTGATAAATCGGGAGTTTATCATTCTTCACAAGAAGGCTTGGGGCAAGCTCATAGAAGTGATATCCGCCTCCGCCTTTCCAATCGACCTCTCTAGATATACCTGTTTTATCGCCGTTTATGACATTGTCGATGCGGGTCTTACAAAGGCTGTAAGCATGCTCGCCCATTTCAATTCCTATCCACTTTCTGTTCGTTTTATGAGCTACTGCCATAGTCGATCCTGAACCCAAAAACGAATCTAATACCCAGTCATTTTCATTAGAAAAATAATCCAGTATCATTTTCAATAATGCTTCTGGTTTCTTACCGCCTTTAAATCCCACACCGCCTTCTAATCGACAATTTCCAAACCCTCCAGCAAAATCATAGAAATTACTTACTGGCTTAAATTTAAGGCTTGTTCCAGTTCTCAATTCTTCAAGTCTGTTAAGCGGAATACCTGAATAGAATTTACCCTTATTTGCTGTAGCTTTCTTTGGCCCTGAAATATATCTGTACCCTAAACCATCTTCTCCAATACCATATACTTTATACAGACACCCCAAGCCATCCGTCTCTTTTCTGGAAGAAAGATACAATTCGAAAAACTCACCAGCACTCGCCTTTACTCGTGAGAGGGAGCCTGTCGCCCATGTCTCCTTTAGGCATGTATAAGATGGTTCTTCCTTGATCACTTCATACTCGCCTGGTTTGAAAATAACGACCTTCTTATTGCCAAGGTCAACCTCTGTGCCCTCCGATAACTCATTTATTCGCCAGACAAATTTCTCTATTGAATATTCTTCAGTTGGTCTGTTAACTTTTGCCCTATAACGATCCTTAGCATATACAAGTACTTGTTCTATAACTTTCTGATAATCGCTATCTTCAGCCAGTGTTTTATTAGGATACCGCACCTGAACATAAAAGGATGTCAAATAATTGACCCTTCCAAAAATCTCATCCATAACACATTTAAGGTAATGGCTTTCAGAGTCATCGATATGGCAACACAAAAAACCATCATCGGCCAGTAACTCATACAAAAGTTCAAGCCGTGGATAAATCATCTGTAACCACTCACTATGCTCCAGTCCATCATCGTAATATTCAAATGCGCTTCCCGTATTATATGGGGGATCAATATAAATGCATTTGATTTTTCCTGCATAGCCCTGTTGTAATGCCTGTAGGGCAATAAGATTATCCCCATGAATCAACATATTCTCACTTGTCGGATCGCCATAGGATTTCTCCTTGTCCTCCAACAGTATCCTCGGCTCTATAATCTTCTCATCATATTTCCCAACCCAGGTCAGTTCTAATCTTCCTGTTTTCTGCATACCCATCTCTCCTAAAACTTCAGCACGATATTAACCAGAAGAATCGGATTAATATCAAACTCCTTGTTGAATGCTTCTATTTCCTTCTCGCCGTCGGCCTTGAACTTGGAGCCTCGTTCATGGAAGGACTCTTGGAACTTCTCTAAGGCTTTGACTTCTCATCAATCTTTTTCCTTATGTCTATCTTCTCGTAGAAATTATTGGAAGCGCATTCCTGTGTTTTCAGTTCCTCAATCTCATCATTCATTTCCTGATAGGTGACAACGAGCTGCTCCATCTGGATTCGCTCCCAGTTTTCTATCTTTCGGCGGTTGTACTCCATAATAGGTTCCGTCTGCTCTAGATGCTTCTGCAGCATCTCCGCTGTCAGGTCATCATATAGTTTTTGATACAGTTTCTGCTCGGCATCGGTCGGAGTAAAGTACTTTACATTCATGTCGTCAATCTGTTCCAATGCTACGACTAGGTCTTCTTCGTCAAAATCTATGTAGTCCCCATGCTCATCGCAGAGCAACAATACCGGGAACAGTAAATCCGCATTATTACAGAATGCTCCTACAAACAGCGTTCCGTGTGAACTGAGAACTTTTTCACCCCAGTTATCTACTTTCCAGTAATGGAGTCCACCGTCTACCTCCGATTCTCCAAAAGCATCCCAGTATTCCACTTCACGGAAATATTTATCCAAATCCGCTTTCGTTCCATCCAAAGCCTGTGCCTTGGCTGTACCGCTTTCCGTAATCAGCAGTGAGCGGAGTTCTCTTGCCTTCTTATTGCGCTTGGCATTCAGCTTCCGGTCGAGTTTATCAAACTCCCGCTTAATCTCCGCAGCAGTATTGCAAGTCTGGTATATCTCCAGAATCTGCTTTTCAAATTTGTCCCGGAGTCAAGTATGCCAAGAGCTATATCTGATGCTCCAAACACACCTTCAAACAGTTCAAACTTCTTTGAAAGGATGTCATACACTCTCTGGTCTGCGACATTCTGTGTGTTCAGCAGATTAATTGCGACAACATCATTTTCCTGACCGTAGCGATGGCATCTACCAATCCTCTGTTCAATCTTCATCGGATTCCAAGGAAGATCGTAATTGATGACCGTGTTGCAGAACTGAAGGTTCAAGCCCTCGGAACCGGCATCTGTACAAATAAGGATCTTTGCATTGTTCTTGAAGTAATCCACAATGGCATGCTTGTACTCGACGCTTCTTCCGCGATTAGCCTTTCCGTAATTCTTAACGACCCATGTATTATAGATGTCCTTGGTCATGACATCATCGAAATCCCCGTTAAACAGAAGGATATCTTCCTCGGCATAACCGGACTTACGCAGTTCCCCGGCCACATATTTCTGCGTACGCTTGGACTCGGTGAATACAACGACCTTCTGAGGAATTCCGGCTTCCATCTGATATTGAAATGCAATTCCGATAGCGGTCTTAAGCGCATCTACCTTGGCATTAGTAGTTATTCGCTTTGCAACATCAATTATGCTCTTTACCTCATCCAGCTCTGCCTGAATAAACTGCTTCTGAACGAGTGTGTCCTCATCCTCCGTCTCCTCAAAGTCCGATTCGTCTATCTCGTCCTCAACATAGCTCCAGAACAGATCGAATCCCTCCTGGGCACTTGCCGACTTAGTGCCTTCCTTTAGCTTTTCAAGCCTTTTCTCTAAAACCTCAAAGGTTTCTACCAGCGCAAAGCTCGATGAGGCCAGCAGTTTTCTGATAACAAGAATAATCAATGCTCGGTTTGATGTCGGGATTGAATACAATACATCTCTTTTCAAGAAGTCATTTACCCGCTGGTAGAGTTCGATTTCATCGCGAGTTAAAGTGAAGTCTACCGTCTTGCAGGTTCTTTTCTTGAAATTCATGTACTTGGCCACATCTTTACGAAGTGTCCTATATAAAACCGGCTGAAGCTCACGCTTCAAATCAGTGTAATCCTCGTCTTTAATGTATCGCTTACTGAACACCTTCTCGCTTCCGAAACCCTCGGATCGATGAACGATACGAGACCATGCAGATCCAGAAGATTGTTCTGGATCGGAGTAGCTGTCAGGAGAATCTTTGGAATCCCCATTGACATATCGAAGAGGTTCTTGGCTCTCTTTGTCCCGTGGAATACATTCCTGATATTATGTGCCTCATCAATAATAATGAAGTCCCACTTTACCTCCAGAAAACGCTTCATCAGTTTCGACGAATAGTCATAGGATGTTATAACGATACACACGTCCTTGGTGTCCGTCAGTCGCTTTTTCCAGCCTGATGCATCGCTCTCTACTGTAAGTCTGTCAAGAATATCCGCCTCAAGTCCGAATTTCTCCTCAAGTTCCAATTCCCACTGTTTTCTCAATGAGGCCGGAAGGACAATTAGTACTCTTTTCGCACCTGTTTCTAAAACATATTTCAGGACAAGGCCTGCCTCGATTGTCTTTCCAAGACCGACCTCATCTGCCAGAACAATACCGCCGGTTTTTAACGCGCCGATAGCCGCACAGAAAGCATTGATCTGGTGCGGATTCGGTTCAATATTTGCGTCCAGCAGAAAATGGAACGGTGAAGCTTCCAGCTCCAACTTCTTGTATCTGCTGTATTGTTCAAGCAGCAGGTTACTCTCCATCGACTTCTCCTTTGTGCAGCTGTGCAAAGATACCCATCGCTATCCCCTTTGCCATCAGCGGCGGAACGGCGTTGCCTATCTGCACAAATTGTGACGTCCTCGGCCCTTCAAAGAAGTAGCTGTCCGGGAACGACTGTATTCTGGCCGCTTCTCTCACGGTAATAGACCGGCACTGGTTAATATCCGGATGAATAAAATAATGTCCATCCTTTGAAAGGTGCGCCAGTATGGTGTGGCAGCATGGCTCATCTCCCTCCACGACCTTAAAGCGGTCGGTGAAGGAATGCCTGTTTTTATGCGTCTTCAACTCATCCGGAAGATCGTTGTAATTCAGTCTCTTATGACCATCATTCCACAGTTCTATGGTTCTTCTGTATATTTTTATGTCTCTATCAATGTTCGGCCTGCAGTTATGATGTGTCAGGATATCTCCATCCGCTCTGATTCCATACTGCGTTACATACTTCGATGCCTTGGCACGACCATATCGTTCAGAGTTTTCACCGGGATGAAGCTTCGGTAAGTCTCTAAAAAGATCATTCACAATAGCGTCCGGAGTGATTTCCGCAAATTCAGGATATGAAAGACCGCTCTGCTTTAGCCAGCCGACAATAATCATTCTCCGCCTGTTCTGCAGCACGCCAAAAGTCTTAGCATTCTGCTCCCTGCATTCAATTTCATAGCCGACACGCTTGAGATACTTCTGTATATTCTTCCAAGTTGCTCCGCCGTTAGCAGACTCAATGCCCGTTACATTTTCAAAAACGAACATCCTCGGCTGATACCTTTTCAGGAATCTGGCGTACAGTTTATAAAGGTAGTTCCTTGGATCTTCTGCCATCGGAACTTCCATGTGGCTGCTCTGGGCTCTTCCAACAAGCGAATACGCCTGACAAGGCGGGCCACCTACTATGACATCTATCTTTTCAATGCCTCTTATTTTCATGATGCCATCAATCTTTTTGAAAATCCCCGCCAGCGTCTCATCTGACATGGTCTCGTTGATGATGGTCTTTGTAAAGGATGCCGGAACGTGCTGCATGAATTCCTCACGTGTCAGCTTCCCGTTTAAGTATTTTTTATACACATCGAGATTATTGGTGCCTTTCAAGTAGTAATAGGCAGTCCTCGTCTCAAGTGTCCTTGATGCAAATTCATTCATCTCCACATGAGCAACAGGTTTGAAGCCAGCCCGTAGGAAGCCTTCTGAAAGGCCACCCGCTCCCGCAAAGAGGTCTATGAAATTGTAGCTTTTCTGTTTGCTCTGCTGTGGCATACAAATTCCCCTTTATTTACTCTTGTGCTGCGCGTTCATTCTCCTGTGGCTCATCTAGTATAAATTCCATGATATCTGCGACATCGCACTGATGCTCCTAACAAATCTTAGCGAGAACTTCGGTTGTGACATTTTCATCCTTCGTAAGCTTCGCTAAGGACGAAGAACTGATTCCTGCTTTTTTACGGAGATCAGATTTCTTCATCTGCCTCTCATTAAAAACATTTTTAATATCCACTCTATTTTATACCATAATTAATACTCTATTTTTTCTACAATTTCAGTATTCTTAAACAATTCGTAAAACTCATTAATACAATCATGCTTCTGTAAATTCGAAAATCCCACTGGTCTATTTGAGCTAAATGTAAAATCAATTCTTCTTTTTGCTCTTGATAATGCAACAAAAAATGCACACCTATCCTCATCAGGTTGATTTTTAAAATTCCAAAATGCTGAATCTTCTAATCCAACAAAAAAATATAGTATCATATTCAAGACCCTTACTTTTATGAATTGTCATTATTGGAATTGAATTCTTTCCTTCAAAGTTATCAATCGCTTGAATCCAATCTTTAGTTTCATTATATTCAATCCATACTAACCTTTTAAACTCATCTACTAAACCATCAAAATAGTCTTTCGATTTATATTGTTGAAACTTTGATGCAAACCTTTCATATGAAATATCTCCAACTTTCGAATCAACCAACTCCGAGAATTGTTCTTCATTAGCAATATTTAAATTTATCTCAATGTCATTAATCATTAAACCTATTTTACTAATAAATTTATTTTAATATTTCAGGTTTACAACTTTCATCTATTCCATATAATTCGCACAGAACATCATAAATATAATCCCAATCATCTGGCTTACCAACATTTGATGCCAGCCTAAAGAGTGAAACCAGTATCTTTATCACATCTTCTTTTAATAATTCCTGATATACTGCTTCATTACGTGCCTTAATATTATATTTTAAAAGTTTATTTATAATCTCTCGTGAATAATCATCAACCTTTTGCTTTACTAGTATACAAATTTCATTAATTTTTACACCAGTTGATATTAAACTATTAATCTCCTCACTCAATACATCAGCCTCTTTTATATGGTCTTCAAAAAGTCTTAAATAAGCTTCTCCATCTGTTTGATCCCATTTTTCATTTGTTTTCAAGTCAATTGTGTCTTCATTCAACCTATTATACATAGCTTTTTGTATCTCTACGAGTCTCGGTGCTGAGCGATGATTCATAATTAATGTTCTTTTTTGACTTGAAAAATCATTTTGAAAATCTTCAAATATTGACTTTCTAGCGCCAGCCCATAACATTATTCGTTGTTTAGTATCTCCTACAGCAGTAATTATTGTCCCTGTTTGAACAAAACAAGTTTTAACAAGCTCATATTGAATTGATGTAGTATCTTGAAACTCATCTAAAAACACATGACTATAAGTCATTTCAATAGCTTTCTTAATATACCTATTCGTTCTAATCAAATACTCTGCTAAACGCGATATCATCTCAAAAGTAAGCGAACTTTCAAAATTATTATGTCTACTACCTTTAAGTAATACATTCCAAGCATCAATAAAAATTTTATCTATATAATCTGGAAGTAACGGCAAAGTATTTGTTGAAAGTTTATTACCATACACTCTACTAAATTCAGTTTGATTCCCACTAAAATTCAATCCAGCTATCTCAAATGCTTTTTTTACATCTTTAGTTCCCGCTATTTTGTAGTCATTTAAGGGTCTATATGTTTCATCTAGACTATTTTTAAATCTATCTACAATTTCTTTGGCAAAAGCATCATAGGTCTTTGATTCAAACCTTAGAGCTAGTTCTTTCCCACATCTTACTTCAACACGCTCTCTTAAATTGTCAGCTGCGTCCTTTTTAAAACTAATAGCAAGAATTTTTTTAGGATATCTACATGTATTAGTCTCTAGTAAAAAGCAGGCTCTCTGAGCTAATAATTCTGTTTTCCCAGCGCCTGGACCAGCTACAACAAGTGTATTTTTATCATTAAGAACCGTGTCCATAGCCTCAGATTCTAATCTAAATCCATCGGCTGGACACCATTTTCCCTTGTCAACCAAATTTCTATTCATAAACTTAGTCTCCTAAATTATCTTTATTCTTTTCAATAACACGACTCACAAACTCTTTTAAACAGTTTGGAAAACTTTCAAAGTCTAAATCAGTACTATTTGAAAACAAAGATAAATGCGTAGTTGGTTTACCCCTTCCTAAAAAGAAATATGAATACCATATCATCAGTTCTTTCTCTTCCTCAGTATAAGTAGCTCCATCGCCACCCTCTTGTTTTAACGTTGATTTGATATCTCTATCTATTCTAGATTTATAAGCATTTTTTAATTCATCTTCAGTGTCTTCATTAATAACAATATCTTGTATTCTTCCATGATCCGTTATCCTAGGACCTTCACTACTTGTTAATAATGAAATATATTTATCTTTAAAACTTTGTAACATTGCAAAATCTATATCTAACGGAGTTGAAAAATAAACATCATAACTATTTAGACATTTAATCCATGTCGACATAATTTCAGTCTCAGCTACATCCCAAGTATGCATGTTTTCTAATTGTTCATCTGATAAAATTCCTTCCTTTATTTTAAGCAATCTATTTTTATCACAACCTATCTCGATTAGTTGTTGTATCGCATACTTTATACGTCCCCAACCACCTCCATATCGTTCTCTGTCTAAATCTAACAAAGTAATAAATGGAATTTCTAAATCATTTAATAAACGCCAGAAATGATTAACATGTCTACCACCTAATGGTACTATTGAAATTTCTGATGAATCTACAGATTCCTCTTTCAATTCAATCATCTTCTTAATAATAATCTCTTCACTGTCACCTTCGCCCAATACGACAAGATTCGCAAAATACAGTTCCGGATAAGCTAATACTGCTTCCTTTACAAATTTAAATTGTTCTGCTTCCTTTTCTTCATCTGGTAATATAATTGACTTCACTTTTGTGCATTCATATTTCTTACAAATTCTAAAGTATCTTATGTTTTCTGGTTCAATTCTTTTTACTATCGATGGCGAATGTGAAGTCAATATTGTCTGTGAATTTTCCTTTGTAGAAATAAGATTTAACTTTTCAACTACTCTTCCTAAAAGATGCGGTGAAATATGATTTTCTGGTTCTTCAACTGCAACAATAGTTAATGCAGGTGGTATCAATGTAAATATTCCTTCTTGTCCATCCTTAATAGATTTTAGGATTTCTTCTTCAATTTCTAAAAATGTATTAACAAGTGAAAGATAAAATAGAGAACGCAATCCATCCCCTAGTTCTTCAACTTGATAGTCTCGACTTGTCTCTGTAGGTGAAAAAGTCACGTCGACTCTTTTTAAAATAGTTTCTAAATTACTACTATTGAAATTTATCTTTGGATTAGAATATCTCATATCTCTATAATAACTATTCCATTGACTTTCTAGTGATTTTTTTAAAGACTCAACACCTTTTTCTTCAAAGAAAATCTCCTCTGTTTCACTTACTTTTTCTTTAATTTTCGACTTGGTTTGTTCTGACCAACTTATACCATTTAGCAACCTTGAAATTATGGTTCCTGAAACATTTTTTAACTGTTCATCTGGCTTCCTAATAGCAGGTACATAAATCATCTTTATTTGATCAAGATCATGTCTTTTTATATTACGCTTATCTTCAAGAGTTATCTCTTCTGATGTAGATGTAATATAATACATATTTGAATCAATACTTCCTTCAGGGTTTGAACTTTTTTCCCAATTTGCTTCAAGTCTAATTCTTAAATAAGGTTTTCCCCCTGTTTCATTAACCAACATATGTTTGAAAAATATTGGTACAGATTCGCTATCTTCTCCTCCCTCTAATTCAGGAAACATAAATTGTGTTTCAATATATAATTCATTCTTAGTGACCTTATCGGAATCAATACTTTCAGGTATATGGAAATCTGATCTTTCAATAATTCTGTCACTAGATTTCTCTCCAAAAAGTTTCATAAGAGCACTTAATAAAGCAGTTTTACCACTGCTATTACGGCCTATAAATCCAGTTAAATTATTAATTTCAATACGTGTTGGTTCTTTTCCGAAGCACCTATAGTTACTAAGAATTATTTTTGTAAGTTGCATAATAATTTTTCTCCTCAATTCTAATAGTACATTTTGTTTTATATTTTCACTTTATACTTAATGCTTATTTTCATAAAAACATACCTAAACAACACACCAACGATTCATTTTTTGATTTTAAACTTTGGTAGAAGCTCTAAAACCCTTGTATTTACTTGACTATTTGCCTGTCATTATTATGATGCGAAACCCTGCAAAGAAATTATTCAGTGGGGTGTAACATATGTATTGTAATCCTACATCAATTGCCCAATATTTTTTTCTTTTTCTATATTGATCTTCCCTATTTGATAACTTAAAAATCTCTGTTTGTATAATCTACTCTCTGGTCTATACTTGCAAAAATGTCATAAATATTTTTTTCAACTATCCATAAAAATAAAAACAAGTTATTAATACTACTAAAATTAAAAATTGCTTTTTATTGGCTCATTCCTTTTTTTAATTCAAATAGTTGCTTTAACCAATTCAAAAATTTCTTTTAAACCTTCTATAGTCACCTTCAATACCTTACATATTTAAAAATTTATAATCTCACAAAAGCCTTCCACCAAAAAGATGGAAGGCTTTCTAAACTATTTACCTAAATTCAATAACTCCCTTTCAGACCTGCTTTTTTTCTTAATTTTTAGTACCAAAACAGTATCATTTAGAGAATTTCGCTACACCAAAACCGCTAAAACATCGTATTTTTCAAGTGTTTTATGACAGTAACATATTCGCTTCTGTTAT
>CAKAGX010000013.1 GCA_916438775.1 uncultured Oribacterium sp. | reverse complement strand
AGAATAGAGCCTTTTTATAATAGAAAATAGCTTGGGAGTGATAGGATTGACAGGAGAAAGAACTTAAATTCTCACAAGCACAGTATGTGTTGTGATTTGCGATACAATATTGTATACTATCCTTTAAGGAGGTGCTTGACATGACACTGAATAAGACTGCAAATGTGAATGTTAGAATACAAGAAAATATAAAACAACAGGCTGAACAAATTTTAGATACCATAGGTATCCCTAGAGCTACAGCAATTGATATCTTTTACAGACAGATTATCCTTAATAATGGAATTCCGTTTTCATTGAAGATACCCAAATATTTGCCGGTAAGAGAAACTATGGATGAAAAAGGATTTAATTCATTAATGGCACAAGGTTATGCACAGGCAATTCGGGGGGATTCTTATCCTATTGATGATGTTTTTAACGAACTTGAGCCGGAGCTTTGATGGATAAGTATAAGATAAAGATTACAAGCCAAGCAAAAGACCATCTTCGACTTATACAAGAGTATATTGCTATAGAACTAAAAGTTCCCAGCATTGCGAAGAAAATGTTGGAATTGTTGAAATCCGAGATGTATTCTTTAGAAACTATGCCGAATCGCATTAAGTGTATTGATGAAAAACCGTGGCAAGATTTAGGATTTCGAAAAATTCGAGTAAAAAATTATTATATTTACTTTTGGATTGATGATAAGAAAAAAGAGGTACACATTGTTGCAATAATTTATGTAAAAATGGATCAAGGAAGACAATTGATTAAACTTTGATTCATAACAAGTGTCGCAGGTGAAGCCTGAGACAGCTTATTTAATGGACTTTAGCCGGTATCAGAGCTGACATTTGAAAAATGTCAGCTCTGATACAAAAAACCACCCGCTATGCGGGTGGGAAACGATTGTTATACAAAAATCACCTTTCCTAATACAATAAAGTTGTTCAAGCTATATTGCAGAAAAGGAAGGTGATTTATGGCGAAGAAAGAATATGCATTAGCACATACGAAATGGATGTGTAAATATCATATTGTCTTCACACCGAAGTATAGGCGAAAAATAATATATTATCAATATAAGTCAGATATTCGGGATATTATCAAGCAACTCTGCACCTTTAAAGGAGTGGAGATTATAGAAGGGCATTTAATGCCAGACCATGTACACATTCTGGTTAGTATTCCACCTAAGATTAGCGTTTCTTCTTTTATGGGCTATTTAAAGGGAAAGAGTGCGTTAATGATATTTGATAAACACGCAAACCTTAAATATAAGTTTGGGAACAGGCATTTCTGGGCCGAAGGCTATTATGTCAGTACAGTAGGTCTAAATGAAGCCACAATAAAAAAATATATCCAAGATCAAGAAACACGATATAGCTTTGGATAAACTAAGTGTTAAAGAATATGAAGACCCTTTTAAGGGTTAAAGTGCAGTAGTAACAATACCCCTTTATGGGGTAGCGACGAGTCAAACGCAATATGGCTTGAATGGAGCTATGGGAAGGTGCAAAGCAAACTTCCCATAGCCCAAAATGAAAGCCAGCGCCTTTAGACGCTGGCCAGTAGCAGGGGCTTATAGCCCCGAGCAAACCACCCGTTTGACGGGTGGTAGTGATTTAATAAATATTCAGACAATTCTAAAAGAAGAAAAAACGAGGTATCGCTTGTAAAGCGTGTGATATCTCGTTTTGTGTATGAAACATTGGGCATCTATTTATGCAAAAATAAGCTAATAAAGTTGAAACGGAATGAAAAATACATTCTGTTTAGAGAAGAAGCAGTCCGTTTCCGACTCCCAGTCTGTCTGCACCGGCAGCGAGCAGTTCTTCTGCAAACTCCCTGCTTCTGATTCCACCGCTTGCCTTAATCCGCATCTTATCGGAAACGGATTCTTTCATGAGTTTTACATCTTCCACAGTAGCGCCTCCTGTAGAAAATCCGGTAGAGGTTTTTACAAAATGCGCACCGGCTTCTTCAGAAAGCGCGGAGGCTTTTTTGATTTCTTCTTTTGTAAGGAGGCAGGTTTCGATAATAACCTTTACGATAGCCGGCTTGGAAGCTTCCACAACGGCTTTGATATCCTCTTTTACATAATCGTAATCCTTATCCTTCAAAGCTCCAATCTGAATGACCATATCGACTTCGTCCGCACCGTCCGCAACAGCCTGTTTTGCTTCAAAAGCCTTTGCCTTTGTAGACATCGCTCCCAGAGGAAATCCCACTACACAGCAGGTTTTCACGGCGGATCCGGAAAGAGCCTTCGCGACTAAGGGTACATAGCAAGTATTTACACAGACAGAGGCAAAGCCGTTCGCCTTTGCTTCTTCACAGTAGCGGAGAATGCTTTCTTTCCCTGCCTCCGCCTTTAACATCGTGTGGTCAATTTTTTTTGCAATATCCATAGCTCCTCCTTATAAAGTGATAATTCTTGAAGAAAAATTCTCCCGATATTAACTCAGACAAAGCGTGTGGAGACGCCGGCACTTGCAGCTTTCGAGCAAAGTGAAGAAAGATGCTTAGTACCGCTGCGTCGTAACCGAGCGAGAGCGCCTTTGGAAGAGTCAATATCGGGAGAATTTAACTATATTCAATCGAAAGACTGAGTGTAGACCCTAGGCCTTATCCCGTATCTTGTTCTGGGCTACGGTCAGCATCAACTTGATTCGATTTAACTGGTTTACTTCCGATGCGCCGGCATCATAGTCCACGGCAATGATGTTCGCTGTGGGATTATGCCGCTTCAACTCTTTGATAACACCCTTTCCGACAATGTGGTTCGGGAGACATCCGAAAGGCTGCGTACATACGATATTATCTACCCCTTCGGACAAAAGTTCAAGCATTTCTCCGGTTAAGAACCAACCTTCTCCGGTCTGATTTCCGAGAGAGACATATTCCCTTGCAAGGGAAGCAAGCTCTCGGATATCGCTCGGTGCGGTAAAGTGCTTGGATTTCTGCAATTCCTTCTTCGCCGTCTTACGGAAAGACTCGAGGAGAGCTATAGCAATATTGCAAAGGGTTTTTCCCTTCCAGGAAGCACCGAGGTTTTCATGCTTAAAGTTCTGGTTATAGAAGCAGTAGAGTAGGAAGTCCATAAGATCCGGCATTACGGCTTCAGCCCCCTCTTTTTCAAGGAGTTCAACAATGTGATTGTTGGCAAGAGGAGAGAATTTTACAAGGATTTCTCCTACGATTCCAACTTTTGGCTTTTCTTCCGAGGAGAGCGGAATATTGTCAAAGTCACGGATAATGCCCTTTACATTTTTACCAAACTCGAAGAGCGGGATGCTCTTCTTGGAAAGGCTTTCCTGACAGATTTTCTTCCATTTCTGATGTACCGCTTCCGCAGCACCGGTCTGCAATTCATAAGGTCTTGTGGCATAGAGGAGACGCATAAAGAGGTCTCCGTAAACTACACCTTGCAAAGCTCTTGTAAGAAGCGGAATCGTCATCTTAAAGCCCGGAGTGGATTCCATGCCGTTTGCATTTAAGGAAATAACGGGGATGTGTCCCATTTCCGCCTTATCCAAGGCTCTACGAATAAAGCCGATATAGTTTGAGGCACGGCAACCGCCTCCGGTTTGCGACATGATGACGGCAGTCTTATTTAAGTCATATTTCCGGAAAGAAGCGCTTCCATAACCTGTCCTACCACAATGATGGAAGGGTAGCAGGAATCGTTGTTTACATATTGCAGTCCCGTGTCGATAGCGGAACGGTTATCATTGTCCAAGACCACAAGATTGTAACCCTCCGCACGAATTGCCGGCTCAATAAGCTCGAAATGGAGTGGCGACATCTGCGGACAAAGAATGGTGTAGCCCTCCTCCTTCATATCCTTGGTAAAGAGAGTTCTCTTATACTGCTCGGAACGAATCTTTCTTCTGTACTTCTTCTCGGAACGCACACGGATAGCGGCGAGGAGAGAACGGATACGGATTCTAGCGGCGCCGAGGTTATTTACCTCGTCAATCTTTAATACGGTGAAATCTTATCGGAGCCGTTCAAGATGTCTTTTGCCTGATCCACTGTCACGGCATCCAAGCCGCAGCCGAAGGAGTTTAATTGGATAAAGTCCAGATTTTCCTGTGTTTTCGTAAAGGCTGCCGCGCGGTAGAGACGGGAGTGGTACATCCACTGGTCGGTTACAATAATCGGTCGTTCCACTTCCGCAAGGTGGGAAATGGAATCCTCGGTCAGTACGGCAAAGTTATAAGAAGTAATCAGCTCCGGGATACCGTGGTGAATCTCGGGATCGGCATGGTAAGGACGGCCGGCAAGGACGATACCTCTGTGACCGGTCTTTTCCATCCACATAAGGGTTTCTTCTCCCTTTTCTTCAATATCCTTTCGGGACTGCAAAAGCTCTTCCCAGGCAAGATGGGCTGCATTTCGGATTTCCTTCTCCGTAAAATTCCACTCTTTAAACTGTTCGCCGATTTTCTCCATCGTCCAGTCTCCGGCAGGTTTCACGGAATCTTTAATCTGCTTCGGATGAACAAAAACCTTGGTCAGCTGATCTGTTAGAATCTTCTCATTGGTAAAGGCGAGGAAGGGCTTCATAAAGAAAATGCTCTTTTCCTCAAGGTTTTCCACATTATTCTTAATATTCTCCGCATAGGAAGTCACCATGGGGCAGTTGTAGTGATTGCCCGCACTTGGAGTTTCGTTTCTTTCATAAGGAATACAGGGATAGAAAATGAACTTCTGTCCCTTGTTAATCAGCCACTCGATATGTCCGTGAACAAGCTTTGCGGGATAACACTCGGACTCGGAGGGAATGGACTCGATACCCATTTCATAAATCTTCTTGTTGGAAGAAGGGGAGAGTACAGTACGGAAGCCGAGCTCCTTAAAGAAAATCGCCCAGAAGGGATAATTTTCGTACATGTTTAATACTCTCGGAATGCCGACCTCGCCTCTTTTTGCTTCTTCCGGAGAAAGCGGCTCATAGCCGAAGATTCTCTTTACCTTATATTTAAAGAGGTTCGGAATTTCAGACTTTGCTTTCGGAAGTCCTGCACCGCGTTCACAGCGGTTTCCGGAGATAAACTTTCTACCGTGACCGAAATCGTTTATTGTCAGCACACACTTGTTACTGCAAAGCCCGCAGCGACTCATGGTGTTCTCATACTGTAAGTCTAAGATTTCATCCAAAGGAAGCATGGAAGTTTTCTTGTAGCCGGCCGCATCAAGAAGAGCCTTATCTTCTTCACCGGCAAGAATCTCGTCTTCCAGCTTTTCCGTTTCAATATAGTAACGCTCTCTTGCAATAAGAGCAGCACCGAAGGCCCCCATAATACCGGCAATATCCGGACGGATTACATCCTGCCCGAGGGTTTCCTCCAAGGCACGAAGCACGGCATTGTTGTAGAAGGTGCCGCCCTGTACCACGATATGTTTTCCGAGGTCTTTCGGGTTAGTAACCTTAATTACCTTATATAAGGCGTTTTTAATCACGGAGTAAGCAAGACCCGAGGAAATGTCTGCAACGGTAGCACCTTCCTTTTGCGCCTGCTTTACATTGGAATTCATGAAAACGGTACAACGTGATCCGAGATCCGTGGGGTTCTCGGCAAAGAGTGCTTCCTTCGCAAAATCCTCTACGGAATAGCTTAAGGACTTTGCAAAAGTCTCTAAGAAAGAGCCGCATCCGGAGGAACAGGCCTCATTTAACTGCACATTATCCACCGTGCCGTCCTTAATATGAATGCACTTCATGTCCTGTCCGCCGATGTCTAGGATACAGTCCACATCGGGCTCAAAGAAGGAAGCCGCATAGTAGTGGGCAATGGTCTCCACCTCACCCTCATCCAGCTGAAAGGCAGACTTAAGAAGCGCTTCACCGTAACCGGTGGAGCAGGAGTAAGCAATTTCCGCATCAGAAGGAAGCTGCTCTTTGATTTCCGCAACAGCACGCATGGCAGTCTTAATGGGAGAACCCTCATTTCCGGAATAGAAAGTATAGAGCAGTTCTCCGTCTTCGGAGATTAAAGCGAGCTTTGTAGTGGTAGAGCCTGCATCGATACCGAAAAAGGCTTTTCCATGGTAGTCCTTTAAATCTCTTCTCTTAACCTTTGCTTTTTCGTGCCTTTTTACAAATTCCGTATATTCCTCTTCGGAAGAGAAGAGAGAGTGCATTCTTTTAATCTCACTGTCCATCTGAATTCCTGCGCGAAGGCGGGGAATCATTTCGGAGAGCTGAACAGGAGAATTTTTATCCTCGGCATTTAAGGCAGAGCCCATAGCTGCGTAGAGGTGGGAATTTTCAGGATTGATAATTTCCTCGTCTGTGAGCTTTAAGGTACGGATAAAGCTGTTTCTTAGCTCCGGCATAAAGTGGAGCGGACCGCCGAGAAAGGCGACATGACCGCGGATGGGCTTTCCCTGCGCAAGACCGGAAATGGTCTGATTGCATACTGCCTGGAAAATGGAGGCGGCAAGGTCTTCACGAGCCGCACCCTCGTTAATCAAAGGCTGAATGTCAGTCTTTGCAAAAACACCGCAACGGGCTGCGATAGGATAAATCATCTGGTAGTTTTTTTGCGAGCTCATTTAATCCTGCCGCATCGGTATCGAGAAGAGATGCCATCTGGTCGATAAAAGAACCTGTACCGCCGGCGCAGATGCCGTTCATTCTCTGGTCGATTCCGCCCTTAAAATAAATAATTTTTGCGTCTTCTCCGCCAAGCTCAATGGCAACATCCGTCATGGGATAGTTTTCTTTTAAAGCGGAAGCCACAGCGACAACCTCCTGGCAGAAGGGCTGTCCCATATGCTTTGCAAGGGTTAAACCGCCTGAACCGGTCACCACAATACGAGAAGAGAGGTCACCATGTGCCTCTCTTGCTTCTTCTAAAAGGTCTGCTAAGGTTTCTTGAATATTGGCGAAATGCCTGCGATAGTCTGAAAAAATAAGATGATTATCCTGATCAAGGATAGCTACCTTTACGGTGGTAGAACCGATGTCAATGCCCAGTCTGTAAGTTTCTGTCATAAATACACCCAATCTATACTTTCTAAGTCTTAACAAATACTGTATAATTTTAATAACCAACAGTGTTTTACTCTAGCATAGATAGGGGGGAGCAACAAGAAAGGCTTTCTAAAAAAAGAATAAAAGTTTACTTGAGCTACAATACCGGTAAAAAGGAGATTACGCTATGAACGTCAATCTATGGGGATTTACCAACTTGGATCCAAAGACTAAGCATTAAAATAGGGATATACTGCTCAGCAAATCCACATAGAAAGTTATTGAAGATTTCCAGAAGGAGGAGAGAATTTATGAGATTTTCAATTGATTATAAGATGACTTTATATGTATTAGTGGTTGGCTGTGCTTGTATAGTTTTCAGAATGGCAACATCACCTTCGTTCCCCCAGATATTAGGACTTGCGATTGGTGTTGGGTTATGTCTCATTAGTGTAGCTTTGACTGTATTTGAGATTATGAAAGGTCTCGATTTTTTCTATGGCTATGCAGAGAATTGGAATGGATACGGTATTGTAAATAGTGGTTTTATTGCCGGAATGTCTGCGTTCTTTTTTTCGAGAGATTGGCAAATGGGAATTATGATAGTCATTTTACTGGGTATTTGCACACTTATTGAACGATTTTGCGTACGATATATTATCTCGTTAATTAAGAATGATCAAAAATAACATGTTTATTTCCTCAATTTTATTTAAAGTCTTCTCTTCTCACCTTAGTAGGTGTAAATAATTCTCTGTAAACCTCCGGTTTACTAAACTCTACCACGCTTCGGTTCACTCTTTTTTGAACATAGCTATAATATAGGCAAGAATAAATTAAAAAAGGAGATTAGGCTATGAATAATCAATCGATGGGTGATATGATCAGTACACTAAGAAAAGAAAAAGGAATGACCCAAAAAGACTTGGCGGATAGACTAAGCATAACCGACAAGGCTGTTTCAAAATGGGAACGAAATCTTGCTTTTCCGGACACAGCAACGATCCCTAAGCTTGCTGAAATGCTTGGTATATCCGTCGAAGAACTGATGAACGCGAAGTCCATTCCCGAAACCGGACACAAGGGTGCTTCTTTCCTAATCAATATCATCTTAAAAGCATTACCTACGGCAATGGGTATTGCTGTTGTTGTAATTTCTATATTGGGCGAACTTGACCGGAAATCCGCTTTTACCATGCTTGGCATCGGTCTTACCTCTATGGGGATTTACCAGCTTAAATCCAAAGACTAAAGTTTGAAACGGAATAGGGGGAAATGCGGACCGCCGATAGTTTTGAAATGTATCGGCGGTCTTTTTTGTGTCGGAAACAGAATAAAAAATCCTTAAACAAGAATAAAATCCCCGGGGCAACGCTTGAAAAAAAATAATACTGCAAGTATACTTTCAGCGTGTTTGCAAGAAAATACACTGCGATTTTATCTTAATAATCGGATATTAAGAAAGGTGAAAAATGAGCATTTTAGATCGTTTGGAAAGAAAGCTGGGACGTTTTGCCGTTCCCAATTTAATGAAATATATCTGTGTGATGTATGCTTTGGGCTTTATGATTCAGATTTCCGCACCGGAGTTTTACTATTACTATCTTGATTTGGATCCGGAAGCGATTCTCCACGGGCATATTTGGAGGATTTTGACCTTCCTTATTTTTATCCTGCATCAAGCGGTTTCGGCTCCATATTCTGGGCGATTATCGGAATTATGGTTTATTATAGCATAGGGAGAACTTTGGAGTATCTTTGGGGGAATTTTCGATATAATTTCTTCTTTTTCTCCGGTGTACTTCTTTACAATGTGGCGGGAATCCTCATTTACCTTGTAACAGGAGTATCTCTTCAGTTGAATCCCACCTATATGGGCTTCAGTATATTCCTAGCCTATGCGTTGACTCTGCCGGACACGGTATTTTACCTCTATTTCTTTATTCCGATTAAGGCAAAATATCTGGCAGCTTTGGAGACTTTACTGTACCTCTACTTATTAGTGGTGAGCCCGAGTTTGGGTGGAAAGCTGTCGATTGTTTTGTCTTTTGCGAATGTTCTCCTGTTTTTCATCCTGATGAACCAGGGGAAGAGAAAGAACATTTTCAATATCAGAAATTATAGGTAAGAATGAGCACTTCATAAGAGTAAGGGTACTTGGGATAGTTAATTCGATAGATTTTTTGGGACGATGTTTTATATGGTTTAATATAGAGTTTAGATGATTTAAGGAGATGAATATGAGAAGAACAAAAATGGTATGCACAATGGGACCGAATGAAAATAATTATGAGCTTATGAAGACTTTGGCGGAGATTATGGATGTTGCCCGCTTTAATTTTTCCCACGGAGACCATGAGGAACACCTTGGCAGATTGGAGCTTCTTCGTAAGGCAAGAAAAGAAGTGGGAAGACCGATTGCAGCGCTTCTTGACACCAAGGGGCCGGAAATCAGAACAGGCCTTTTAGAGGGCGGACAGAAGATTACCCTAGTAGAGGGAGAGAAGATTATCCTGACTACGGAAGAAGTTGTCGGTACAAAGGATAAGATTTTCATCAATTATGATAAGCTTCATGAGGATGTAAAACCCGGTAATGTTATTTTGATTGATGACGGTCTTATTGGTTTAGAGGTAGAAACTGTAAAGGGTGTAGAGATTTTATGTAAGGTGACAAATGGAGGAGAGCTTGGAGAGAGAAAGGGTGTGAATGTACCCGGTGTGCCGATTCAGCTTCCGTCCATTACCGATAAGGATGTGGAAGACATTAAGTTCGGCATTGCGGAAGATTTTGACTATGTAGCGGCTTCCTTCATTCGTTCCGCAGATGCGGTAAGACAGATTCGGGCCATTATTGATGAAGCCGGTTCTCAAATGAAGATTATCTCCAAGATTGAGTCTCAGGAAGCACTTGACAATATTGATGCGATTATAGAGGCTTCCGACGGAATTATGCTGGCAAGAGGAGACCTCGGTGTGGAAATCGAGGCAAGCGGATTCCGCAGTTGCAGAAGGAAATCATTCATAAGTGTAATTATCATGGAAAACTGGTTATTACTGCAACACAGATGCTGGATTCCATGATCAGAAATCCCCGTCCGACAAGGGCGGAGGTGACGGATGTTGCAAATGCGGTATATAACGGAACGGATGCAGTGATGCTTTCCGGAGAATCCGCAAACGGAAAATATCCGGTGGAAGCGGCAAAGACCATGGCTTCTATTGTGGAGTATACGGAGCAGTTCCTAGACTATAAGCAGTTCAAGACCAGAATGGTGGAGAAGACTGTTTACGAGAGCATCGGAAATGCCATGTGTGCGGCTTCCGTAACAACGGCTTCCGAACTGAAGGCGGCAGCGATTGTGGCATCCACTCTTTCCGGGATTACGGCATCCATGATTTCGAAGTACCGTCCGATTACTCCGATCTATGCACTTTCTCCGAGTCAGGTTGTGACGAGACAGATGATGCTGTTCTGGGGTGTGACTCCCATTTGGGCAAGAAGGGCGGAGACCACGGATGAGCTTTTTGAAAGCTCCATTGAGGAGTTAAAGGACCGGAAATTGGTGAAAAGTAAGGATATCTGCGTCATTACGGCAGGCGTTTTGTCTCGTTTACAGAGAAAACAGGCTCCGACCGGCACCAACATCATGCGTGTTATCGAAGTAGATTAAGATTTGTGATAGAAGTGGATTAGGATTTGTTATTGAAGTAGACTAGGATTTTACTTGAAAAGTCCCTCTGGCTTGTTTAAGATAGAGTGGACTTTTTTTAATATTTTTAAAAACTGTAGAGTGGGTTTATAAGGTGATAAAATCGAAGGAGAAGAAATGAAGAAAGCATTTGTGGATTATCGGAAAGTAAAGGAAATTGCAGAAAATTATCCGACTCCCTTCTATCTTTACGATGAGGAGGGAATTCGGGAGACGGTTAGAAATCTCTATAAGGCCTTTTCTTGGAATGAAGGCTACAGAGAGTATTTTGCGATTAAGGCCACACCGAATCCGGCTATTCTTAGGATACTGAAGGAAGAGGGCTGCGGGGTGGATTGCTCTTCCGCAGCGGAACTCAGTCTTGCAGAGGCTTGCGGTTTCTCCGGATCGGAAATCATGTTTTCTTCCAATGATACACCGGATGAAGAGTATGGATTTGCGAATCGCTTAGGCGGAATCATCAATCTTGATGATTTTACAAATATTGATGAAGTAACGGAAATTCTTGGCACTCTTCCAAAGACCATGAGTCTTCGCTTTAATCCGGGCGGTTATTTCAGCATCGGAAACACCATTATGGACAATCCCGAGGAAGCTAAATACGGGATGACCGAGGCACAGATTTTGGAAGGCTACCGTATTTTAAAGGAGAGAGGGGTAGAGCATTTCGGTATTCATGCGTTCCTTGCATCCAATACCATTAGCAATGGCTATTATCCGGAGCTTGCAAGACAGCTATTTTCCTTGGTTGTGAAAATCAAAGAAGAATGCGGTATTGCTCTGGAATTTGTGAACCTTTCCGGTGGTGTGGGAATTCCTTACCGTCCGGAGCAGGAGGCGACCGACATTTTCCTGATCGGAGAAAAGGTGAGAGAGGTTTATGAGGAAATCCTTGTAAAGAACGGACTCGGTCATATTCGTCTTTGCTCGGAGTTGGGACGCTATGTTTTAGGGCCGCACGGGGCATTGATTACGAAGGTTATTCATTTTAAGAATACTTATCGCCACTACGCAGGAGTGGATGCCTGTGCGGCAAATCTTATGCGCCCGGCTATGTACAATGCATATCATCATATTACCGTGCTCGGGAAGGAAGAGGCGAAGGAAACGGAAGTCTATGACGTAGTCGGTTCTCTTTGTGAAAACAATGATAAGTTTGCGAAAGAAAGGGAGCTTCCCGAAGCTGGAAAAGGGAGATTTGCTCTTTATTCATGATACCGGGGCTCACGGCTTCGCTATGGGCTACAATTACAATGGAAAGCTCTGGTCTTCCGAGCTTCTCCTGCAAAAGGACGGAAGCGTGAAGATGATTCGTCGGGCAGAGAAGGATACCGATTACTTTGCCACCTTGGATATCGATGAAGGACTGAGCAAGTATTTACAAAGCAGGAAGTAGAATCCGGAAGATTGCAATTTGTTTTCAGACGAAATGCTGTGGCTTTATGCATGGTATTCGGTTAATAAAAGTGATATTGAAAAAGTAAAGAGAGGCAGTATGGCATTAAAGAAAAAGGCCGTAACCGGCATGAAGGACATTTTACCGAGAGAAATGGCAGTGAGACAAAGGGTATTATCCACAATTCGAAGGGTGTACGGGGGCTTTGGTTTTACCGAGATTGAGACTCCCATTGTGGAGCACCTTTCCAATCTCCTCAGTAAGCAGGGGGGAGACAATGAAAAGCTCATTTTCAAGGTGGAAAAAAGAGGAGAGAAGCTGAAAGAGGCTTTGGAAAAAGGCGATTTTGAGAATCTTTCCGATTCCGGACTGCGCTATGACCTAACCCTTCCGCTTTCCCGTTTTTATGCGGAAAATCAAGGAAATCTTCCTTCCCCCTTTAAGGCCTTACAAATCGGACCGGTTTCCGTGCGGATCGTCCGCAGAAGGGACGCTTTCGAGAGTTTTGGCAGTGCGATATCGATATTTTCGGGGACGCAAGCTATCTTTCGGAAATTGATCTGCTTCTTGCTATGGGGACTGTCTTACAGGAAATCGGTTTCGGAGAAAAGTATCCCTTTTATATCGTATTAAATGACCGCGCTATCTTAAAGGCCATGCAGAGCTATGCGGGCTTTCCGGAGGAGGATTTTTCGGATATTTCCATCGTTCTTGATAAAGAGGATAAAATCGGAAGAGAGGGCGTTCGCGAGGAATTGCTTTCCCTTTCCTACACGGAGGAGCAGATTTCCCGATATGAGGACTGCTTAAACCTCGTGAAGGGTGATAAGGAAGATATTCTGAAATTGCAGGAAAAGCTTGGCGCGAATCTTCACGAAGAGGTCGGAAAGAATCTGTATCAGATTATGAAAATGGTGGAGGAGAGTGGAAAGGGTTCTATCCCCCTTCGCTTTGATCCCACTTTGGTTCGCGGAATGGGATACTACACGGGCCCCATCTTCGAAGTGCGTTCCACCCTGTTCTCCGGCTCTATCGGAGGTGGAGGGCGATATGATAAGATGGTAGGAAAGTTTATCGGTGTGGATACTCCTGCAGTAGGGTTTTCCATAGGTTTTGAAAGAATCATCGGCATCCTTTTGGAGGGAGAAGAGGAGGAGCAGTCCGAAGGGAAAATTGCTTACCTCGTAGATAAAAAGGTTTCCGAGGAGAAACTTTCCGCCTGCCTTACGGAAGTTATGGAGAAAAGAGAAAGAGGAGAAGTGGTGCTTCTTACGCAGATGAATAAGAATAAGAAGTTCCAAAAGGAAAAGCTCAGTGCGGAAGGCTATAAGGAATTTGTAGAAATCTACGGAGACTAAAGGCGCATTGCAGGACTTTTTAGAATAAAAAAACTATATAGAACGGAAAAGAAAAGAGGGAAATTATGGCAGAGTCAATGAAGGGTTTACACAGAACAGCCAGATGTGCCGAGCTGGGGGAAAGTTATATCGGGAAAATGGTTTGTATGATGGGCTGGGTACAGAAGTCCAGAAATAAGGGCGGTCTTATTTTTACAGACCTTCGTGACCGCTCCGGTATTCTGCAGATTCTTTTTGAAGAGCAGGAATGTGGTAGCGAGGTCTTTCAGAAGGCAAGCGAGTTAAAGCAGGAGTATGTCATTGCCGTAGAAGGAGAAGTGAGAAGCCGCGGCAAAGACAGCAATGCGGCACTTTCTACCGGCTCTATTGAGCTTGTGGCAAAAAGCCTTCGGATCCTTGCCGAAGCGGAGACCCCTCCCTTCCCGATTGAGGCGGATTCCAAGACCAAAGAGGATCTTCGCTTAAAGTATCGTTATCTGGACTTAAGAAGACCGGACCTTGCGAAGAAAATCATGACGCGTGCCAGACTTTCCCAGTTAATTCGTCATTTTCTTTCCGAGGAGGGGTTTTTGGAGATTGAAACTCCGACACTCATTAAGTCCACACCGGAGGGAGCAAGAGACTTCCTTGTGCCCTCCAGACTGCATAGAGGTGCTTTCTATGCGCTTCCCCAGTCTCCGCAGCTTTTGAAGCAGCTTCTTATGGTTTCCGGCATGGATCGCTATTTTCAGCTTGCAAGATGCTATAGAGATGAGGATTTAAGAGCGGACAGACAGCCGGAGTTCACGCAGGTGGATATGGAACTTTCCTTCGTGGATATCGAGGATGTTCTTGCTGTAAATGAGCGTTTGTTAAAGTATATCTTTAAGGAGATTTGCGATGTGGACATTGCACTCCCTCTTAAGAGAATGACTTGGGACTATGCGATGAACCATTACGGATCCGACAAGCCGGATCTTCGTTTTGATATGCCTCTTATCGAACTTACGGAGGCGGTAAAGGACTGCGGATTTTCCGTATTTTCCGACTGTGCAAAAGCGGGCGGAACCGTGAAGGGTATATTAGTTAAGGGGCAGGCGGAGATGCCGAGAAAGAAACTGGATTCCTATGTGGAGCTGGTTAAGGGCTATCACGCAAAAGGACTTGCTTGGTACGGCGTACATGAAGACGGTACGGTAAAGTCTTCTTTTGCGAAGTTCCTCTCGGAAGAGGATGTAAAGAGGCTTGTAGAAGCTTCGGGACTCGAAAAGGGTGATCTCCTTCTCCTCGTTTCCGATGGAAAGAAAAATGTGGTCTGGGACGCTCTTGGAGCACTGAGACTTGCTCTTGGAAAGGAGCTTGATTTAATCGATAAAAGGAAGTGGGAGTTCCTTTGGGTTACGGAGTTCCCGATGTTCGAGTATTCCGAGGAGCTGGGACGCTATCAGGCTATGCACCATCCCTTCACCATGCCGATGGAAGAAGACTTGCACTATTTAGATACTGACCTTTCCCGTGTTCGCGCCAAGGCTTATGACATTGTTTTAAACGGAACGGAACTCGGAGGAGGATCCGTGCGTATTCACCAGAGTGATGTGCAGGAGAAAATGCTCGAGAAGCTCGGGTTTACACCGGAGAGAGCGAATGAACAGTTCGGTTTCTTAATGCAGGCATTCCGCTACGGGGTTCCGCCTCATGCAGGACTTGCCTACGGCTTGGACAGATTGGCGATGTGGATGGTCGGTGCGGAAACGATTCGTGATGTGATTGCCTTCCCGAAGGGAAAAGACGGATCGGATGCCATGATGGATGCTCCTGCAGAAGTATTTGACCCGCAGCAGCTTCTGGATTTGAATATTGCTGTCATAGCCGAGGAAGAAAAGAGTGAATAAAAAGGAATTTTTACAGGCTTTAAGAGGAGAACTCACAAACTCCGTTTCAGGAGAAGTAATAGAGGAACAGCTCCGTTTTTATAGTGAGTATATTGATACGGAGATGGGCAAGGGAAGAAGAGAGGAGGAGGTAGTAGCCGAGCTCTCCGCTCCGAACCTTTTAGCGCGAAGTATTATTGAAGCGGCAGAGGCAGGAGGGGACCGTGTGGCAAGAACCACACCCTTCCGTTATGAGGAGAAGGACATTAATTATGCTTCCGATGAAGAAGACCTTAAGTACAAGGGAACATCTTCGGAGGAAAGAGCTTCTTATGATAGAGCGGAAAGCCCTCGTTACGAAAGACGAGAGAGTAGTTCGAGCGGAAGCGGTAATGGTACTTATGGAAATAGCGGGGAAAACCGCGGCTACAGACCTTATGTCCCTGTAAGTAGTACCGGATGTCTTCTTTTTGCCATTGTTGTGATTGCACTTTTGGTACTGGTGGCCTTAGTGTTCGTAGGGATTCTATCCTTCCTTGCCCCTGTGCTTTTTCCTGTTCTCAGTATTGCCGTGATATTATGGTTGCTTTCCGGAATATTCAATCGATAAAGCTCTCTTCAATTCATGGAAAAAATGTTTTTGCCCGGCAGGTTTTGTCGGTGTGAAGCAATAAAGGAGAAAAATGCAAAGATTTGAATTGATTGTGCCCTGCCACTTCGGCTTGGAGTCTATTTGCAAAAAAGAAATTCACGACCTCGGCTATGAGGTTTCTTCCGTGAGCGATGGGAAGGTGCAATTTATCGGGGATGCGGAAGCTATCGTGCGGGCCAATATTTTCCTGCGAACGGGGGAGAGGGTGCTTCTGAAAGTGGGCTCCTTTCATGCGGAGAGCTATGAGGATCTATTTCAGGGTACAAAGGCGCTTCCCTTAGAGGATTTCCTTCCTGTTGATGCTTCCTTCTGGGTGACCAAAGCAAGCTCCGTAAAATCAAAGCTCTTTTCTCCAAGAGATATTCAGGCGGTGATGAAGAAAGCGATGGTGGACAGGCTTTCCTCGGTGTATCATCAGAGTACTTTTTCGGAGCACGGAGCGAAGTATCCTTTCCGTGTTTCGCTCTATAAGGATGAGGTTCTGGTTTGTCTGGATACAAGTGGTGAGTCCCTTCACAAGAGAGGGTATCGTTTGAAAATGGGAAAGGCACCCATCAAGGAGACTCTTGCAGCGGCTTTGATTCTTCTTAGTAAGTGGCGGGATGACGCCCCCTTTGTGGACCCGATGTGCGGCGCCGGAACCTTTCCAATTGAGGCTGCGATGATTGCGGCAAATATTGCACCGGGGATGGAACGGAGCTTCACGGCGGAGGAATGGGTGAATCTCATTCCGAAGAAAGAATGGTACAGCGCGCTGGAAGAAGCGGAAGACAATATTGACCGTCATCTACTGGAAACAAAGGAAAACAGATTTGGAAAAATGGTGGATATCCAAGGCTATGACATTGATCCCACGATGATTCCCGTATGTAGAGAGAATGCGGAAAGAGCGGGCGTTGCAAACCTTATCCATTTTCAGGAAAGGGAAGTGGCGAAAATGTCCCATAGCAAGAAGCATGGCTATATTCTTACGAATCCGCCCTATGGAGAGAGAATCGAGGACAAGCGAAATCTTCCCCTGCTCTATACGGAGCTAAGAGAGGCTTTCGAAGGACTTTCCGAGTGGCAGCTTTGCCTGATTACGGCCTATGAACAGGCGGAAAAGTACCTTGGTAAGGCGGATAAGAATAGAAATCTACAACGGAATGATGAAGACATATTTTTACCAGTATAAAGGTAAATAGGAGCGTGAGATGCGAATTATATTTGCAACGCATAATGAAGATAAATTACGGGAAATTCGAGAGATACTGCGGGAGTTTCCCGGAGAAATCATAAGTAAAAAAGAAATAGGAGAATGGGAGGATGCCGTGGAAGACGGCAGCTCCTTTTTGGAAAATGCCGAAATAAAGGCCTATGACTTATATGTAAGACTGAAAAAGAAGGAACTTTTGCAGGATGGAGACATCATTATGGCAGATGATTCCGGTCTGTCTATTGAGGCACTTTCCTTTGGCCCGGGGATTTATTCCGCGCGCTTTTTAGGGGAAAACACACCTTACCCTGAGAAAAACAAGCGAATTCTTGAAATGATGAAGGAAGCTTCCAGCAAAAGCCGTTATGCTTATTTTACCTGTGCCATTGTTGCGGTTCTTTCCGACGGCAGATCTTTAAAAACGGAAGCTCGCTGTGAGGGGGAAATCGCGAAGGAAATAAGAGGTGAGGCGGGTTTTGGCTATGATCCGATCTTTTTTATTCCGGAATGCGGCAAAACGGCAGCAGAGCTTTCTGAAGAAGAGAAGAACAAGGTATCTCATAGAGGAAAGGCACTCCGAAAGATGGAACGCATCCTGAAAGAAGAGATAGCCAAGTCTAAAAAGACAGCAGAGGAGAAAAAATCGAAATCAAAAAATTCTGCTGAACGGAAAAAAGAAGAACATTCGGCAAGTGATTTTAAAGGAGAGAAAAAAATACTTGTGGTTTCCGATAATCATAGAAAGCTGGATAATATTTATCAGCTCTTGGAAGAAATCCGGATATTTCCTATTTTATTCATTTGGGTGATAGCGAAGGATGTGAGGATGCAATTCGGACCCATCTTCCAAAGGGCTGTGAAAGCTACTTTGTGCAGGGAAATAATGATTTCTTTGCTTACTTACCCAAGGAAATTGAAATGAGATTGGGAAAAGAGAGGCTTTTCCTGACCCATGGGCATCTTTACGGGGTGGGATTTGACTTACAAGGCTTAGCGGATGAAGCAAGAGCAAGAAATTGCAGTATGGCTCTTTTCGGACATACACATAGACCCTTTAGTCGGATGGTAAATGGAGTGCTCTGTATCAATCCCGGCTCCATAAACTTCCCAAGACAGGAGAACAGAAAGCCGAGCTATGCGATGTTCTACCTTGATAAGAAGGGGAAATCTTCGTACAGAAGCGAAGTATATATAAGGTAAGCGAAAGCGAACTTCTTTTTGCAGAAATATTTTTGCCTATCTTTTTAGATAAAAATTCTTGACAAACAAAATGAAATTCGCTACTATAAACGAGTCGCATCTGATGTGACCTTGATTCAGTAGCTCAGCTGGATAGAGCAACGGCCTTCTAAGCCGTGGGTCGGGGGTTCGAATCCCTTCTGGATCATTAACAAGTGTGCACGACTACGTGTGGCATCTTGTTCAAAACGAGTCTTTGCTTTAGAGTAACAGCTTGTTTGCGAGAATAGCATGGTGGCCATAGCGTAGTTGGTTATCGCGCCAGATTGTGGTTCTGGAGGTCCCGGGTTCGACTCCCGGTGGCCACCCTTTTTATGTAGGGAGATATTTCTCGTTCTCGCTTTCCTACGGGCGACGCGGAGCGTCAACTCGTTTGACCTAGGGCCATCGCCAAGCGGTAAGGCACAGGCCTTTGACGCCTGCAGTCGTTGGTTCGAATCCAACTGGCCCTGTTATGAGACACTAGCTCAGTCGGTAGAGCACTTGACTTTTAATCAAGTTGTCGCGGGTTCGATTCCCGCGTGTCTCATTCCTTTTTTAAAGGTATGCGGATGTGGCGGAATTGGCAGACGCGCCAGATTTAGGTTCTGGTGGGCGACCGTGCAGGTTCAAGTCCTGTCATCCGCAGTATAAGAAAATAGAGATGGAAATCTGTAACGAGTACAACTCAATTTGAGTATACTCGCTATTTTTTTATTTTTATTGAAGCTTGCCTTCGCTTGGATTTTCATGATTTACCGAATCTGTATCATAGACTTTTTTTCCTTTTGACCTTATGCTAGAGGAAAGGTTGTTTTGGAAAGAAAATAAGGAGAAGGACCATGCATAAGGAAGCGGAAGAAAGACATCTGATTGAAAAAGCTTTTGAGGCAAGAGAAAGGGCTTATGTGCCTTACTCGCATTTTCGTGTGGGAGCAGCCCTGGAATCGGAGACAGGTGAAATCTTTTTAGGTTGCAATATTGAAAATGCCTCTTACGGAGCAACGAATTGTGCGGAGAGAACTGCGTTTTTTAAGGCAGTGAGTGAGGGCTGTAAGAAATTTCGAAGAATTGCGATTGTGGGCGGTCTTATCGGAAAGGAAGAGACGGAATACTGTGCCCCCTGTGGTATATGCAGACAGGTTATGGCGGAATTTACGGATATTCATGATTTTCAGGTAATACTTGCAAAATCGACGGACGATTATCATGTATATAGCTTAGAGGAATTGTTGCCTCATGCTTTTTTACCGTCTGCATTGGACTAAGGCGGAAGTTGGAAATCTTTGGAAAGGAGATTGCTTATGATTAATTATTCGGAAGACGAGAGATGTTATCATATCGGTGTGCGCCCCGGTGAGGTAGGGAAGTATATTATTTTACCGGGAGATCCGAAGCGCTGCGCAAGATTGCCAAGTATTTTGACAATCCCGTACAGGTTGCGGACAATAGGGAGTATGTAACAATCAGCGGAACGCTCCTTGGAGAGAAGGTGAGTGTTTGCTCTACGGGTATCGGAGGTCCATCCGCATCCATTGCTCTGGAAGAGCTTTCACAATGCGGAGGAGAGGTCTTTATCCGAGTAGGTACAGCAGGCGGTATGGAGCTTTCCGTAGAGTCGGGAGATGTGGTTATCGCAGAGTCTGCAATTCGCATGGAAGGGACTTCCAAGGAGTATGCTCCTATCGAGTGGCCCGCTACGGCGGATTTCTTTGTGACAAAGGAATTGTATGATGCGGCTAATCGTCTCGGATTTAAAAATCATGTGGGGGTTGTACAGTGCAAGGATGCCTTTTACGGACAACATAAGCCGGAAGACTTGCCGGTTTCTTATGAACTTTTGGATAAATGGCAGGCTTGGCTGAAGCTGGGGTGTAAGGCATCGGAGATGGAAAGTGCGGCACTTTTTACGGTTGCGGCATATTTGAAGAAGAAAATCGGAACGGTGCTCTTTATTGTTTCGAATCAGGAGAGAGTAAAGGCGGGGATGTCCAATCCGATATATCATGATACGGATAAGGCAATTCAGGTGGCAATCGAGGCCATTAAGGAAATGATAAGAAGAGAGCAGGCTTCCTCCTAAAAGGAAATAGAGCAGTCTGCGGAGCTTCGCGCTGAAAAGCCCGCGGGGTTCGGTACTATGAATAAAAGCTTAAAACAGTAAAAGTGAAAAAGGCCGGATAAATATAGTGTAGAAAGGATGCTTATGAAATTCAAAAGAATATTTCTTATTGTTTTGGATTCTTTGGGAATTGGGAACGCTAAGGATGCAGCGCGTTTTGGGGACAGTGGTGCGGATACCTTGGGGACATATCGCGGAAAAGATGGAAAGTTTCCATATTCCCAATCTGCAAAAGCTCGGAATCGGGAATTTTAAAAAATTAAAGGGCGTTGCTCCGGTAGAAGCTCCGGAAGGGAAGTTTTTCCGTTTAAATGAGGCCAGTAGTGGAAAGGATACCATGACCGGACACTGGGAAATGATGGGAATCAAGACCGAAGTTCCTTTTGTTACCTTTACCGACACCGGATTCCCGAAGGAACTGATTGAGGAATTAGAGAAAAGGACGGGGAGGAAGGTCATTGGCAATAAGTCGGCTTCCGGTACGGAAATACTGGACGAATTGGGAGAGGAGCAATGGAGAACCGGAGCTATGATTGTTTATACTTCGGCGGATTCCGTATTGCAGATTGCCGCTCCCGAGGATGAGAAGATTTTCGGTTTAGAGGAACTGTATCGTTGTTGTGAAATTGCCAGAGAAATCTGCATGAAGCCCGAATGGAAGGTGGGAAGAATTATCGCAAGACCCTATGTCGGGACGAAAAAAGGAGAGTTTAAAAGAACTTCCAATCGGCACGACTTGGCCGTAAAGCCGCCACGGGATACTGTCTTAAATGCTCTGGAAAAAGCCGGCTACTCTGTAATATCCATTGGGAAAATAGCGGATATTTTTGTAAATGAGGGGATTACCGAGGCGGAGCATTCGAATTCTTCCGTTCATGGTATGGAGCAATGCATTGCTGTGGCAAAAGAGAAGGACTTTACCGGTCTTTGCTTTGTGAATTTAGTGGATTTTGATGCCATTTACGGGCATAGAAGGGATCCCGTCGGCTATGGAGAGGAGATTCAGCGTTTTGACGAAAAGCTGGGAGAACTTTTGTCTGTTTTAAAAGACGATGATTTGCTTCTTCTTACTGCAGATCATGGAAATGACCCGACCTATAGCGGTACGGATCATACGAGAGAACAGGTACCTCTTCTTGTGTATTACAAGGGAATTCAGGGTGGAGAAGGAGCGGAGCAGGACAGCTTTGCCGTTCTTGGTGCGAGTATAGCGGAGAACTTCTCCGTAAAAAAATGCCGGAAGGTCTGATAGGAAAGTCTATTTTAGGTGAGCTTACAAGATAGGCTTATGAATAAAAATTACTTTAAATCGGGGGAGTATGGAGGAAAAATATAAATTTCACGGATGCTGAGCGTACTGCAATGAATCTTGCTTTAGAACTTGCCGGAAAAAGCGAGAGAAAGAGGAGATGTACCGATTGGAGCAGTTATCCTTTATGATGGATTAAAGCCCGATACTCCAATGGGAAGACTTTGTAGGGAAAAAAAGGAATCTTTCCGGGAGAAATTCTCGGAACAGGCTTTAATCAAAGAAATTTTCACGGAAATGCTTTTGTGCCATGCTGAGATTTTGGCAATAGAGGAGGCTTGTAAGAAGATAGGGGACTGGAGGCTGGAGGATTGCACCTTGTATGTCAATCTCGAACCCTGCCCGATGTGCGCCGGAGCGATTTTGCAAGCGAGAATCCCTCGGCTTCAGATGTCTGTTCGAAATCCCAAGGCGGGTTTTTGCGGTTCTGTTATGAACATCTTACAGATGAAGGAATTGAATCATCGGGTGGAGATTACAGAAGGTCTTCAGGCGGAAGAAGCCAAAGCCTTACTGCAGGATTTTTTTGTGAAGCTTCGCTTGAAAGAAGGATAAAGAGGAAAAAGGGAGACGGATGAAAGAATTTGCAGAAAAAAAATACAAAAGATCCATTCTTATTGGGGCGGGAAGCTTTTTCGGGCTTCCTTTTTCTATAGGAGAAGAGGACTTTGTCATTGCTATAGACGGGGGAATGAAGCATTGTGAAAAAGAGGGTATCAGAACAAACCTGCTTTTGGGAGATTTTGACTCTTATTCCATAAGAGAGGAAAAGCCCACGGCTCCTTTTTCTGCCCAAGAGAAGCACGGTATTGCAAAACAATATTCTATTTTTGGAGAAAACTGTATGTCGGAAGCATTTTTGGAAAGGAATAAGCAAGTCTCTCTTCCTACGATTTCCCTTCCTGCAATCAAAAATGACACTGACCTTCATGCGGCAGTGAAGCTTTCGCTGGAGATGGGAATCAAAGAAATGCATATTTTAGGAGCGTTGGGGGGAGAACGCATGGATCACAGCTATGCTGCTTTACAGAGTTTAGCCTTCCTTACAGAAAAGGGAGGAGAGGGCTACCTTTATGGAAAAAGGCAGGTATTTACGGCGTTACGGAATGGGATAAAATGCTTCTCCAGGAAATACAAAGGATACTTTTCCGCCTTTGCTTTCAGCGATTCTTGCAGCGGCGTTTCCGAAAAAGGATTTAAGTATCGGATTGAAAATGTCTGTTTGCGAAATACGGAGCCGGTAGGAGTCAGCAACGAATTTATAGGGGAGGAAGCGGAAATAGAAGTGAAAAACGGAATCTTGATTTTATCTTATGAACTCTTGCAAGCCTAATTTGCCTTTGCTATAATTTAGACGAGAAAGACAAATACCTTTGTATTATCTCATACAGACTTCTGCTGGGACGTACGAGGCCACACAATTTGAACCTACAAATATGACATACGGGATTCCAAGATTTGTGATAAGGAAAGCAAGCCTTCCGTCCGCGGTAAAGGATCCTTGAGCTATCCGTGAGGTTACCCACCTGGCTGAGTGCTAGGAGTCAAACGTGTGGTACGGCGTTTCGGTAGTCTGTTTTTATCTGGTGCTTTTGCTTCATATCGTTTGATGTGGAGCTTTTTTTATAATATGCCCTTGGTGGAGAGAGTGAAGAGTTCATATAGGGGGGATAATCGAGGGAGAGAAGGGATTCCGAGCTAGGAGCTTAGAATAGAGGAAGAAGGATGAAACACGAGGATTGGAAGGAACAGATTAAATGGGGAATAACCGCATTTTCCGTATTGGCTGCAGTATCTTTAGTCTATGTTTTGGTCAATAATTTTTATGCCGTAAAACAGAATTTTGCCGTTTTTTTACAGATTTTGATGCCGATTATATACGGTGCGGTTTTGGCCTATTTAATGAGTCCTGTGTATAATTTGGTTGTGAAAATTCTTGGAAAAGTATACTACTTTTTCCTAGGGGAAAAAGCATCCCAACGTTTCCTGGGATTTTTTGGTACAGTAGCAAGCATTCTTTTCCTTTTTTTTCTGACAAGCGGTTTAGTGTCCATGCTTATTCCGGAGTTAACCAAGTCGGTTTTAAGTCTCTACTTCAGTCTTCCCGATACGATTAACCGTTCCTATAATAATTTGGCGGTTATATTGGAAAAGTTTCCGGACTTGCGTCCTTATGCGGAAAAAGCCTATGAAGAAATCAGCAGTTTTTTTACAGGAAAACCGGATAATACGCAGGCGATTTTTGCTCATCTGCAGAATCTTGCTACATTCTTTACAAACGGAATATGGAGTACCTTGACAATTGTAAAGAATATTTTAATTGGCCTCATTGTTATGGTATATCTTCTAAACATGAAGGACCTTTTAAGACGACAGTTCAGAAAACTGCTCTTTGCTTTGTTTTCTCAGAAAAAAGCCAAGGGCATCATTGAGGAAATGCAGTATGTACACCGGGTTTTCGGCGGATTTATTCTCGGGAAAATTATTGACAGTATCATTATCGGTATTCTTACATTTTTTGTCTTAAGCCTGATGAAGATGCCGTACACCTTACTCGTATCCGTGATTGTCGGGGTAACCAATGTCATTCCTTTTTTCGGCCCGTTTATTGGCGCGATTCCCTGCTTCATTTTGATTTTATTGACCAGTCCCATACAGAGCTTGTATTTTGCCATAGCAATCTTGATTATTCAGCAAATTGACGGAAATATCATCGGACCGAAGGTTCTTGGAGATTCTACGGGTCTCTCCAGCTTCTGGGTTCTTTTCTCCATTCTTCTTTGGTGGTCTGTTCGGTTTTGTAGGAATGATTATTGCGGTTCCCTTCTGGGCGGTCATTATGAACGCTCTTCGACGCTATATGGACAGACGTTTACAGAAAAAGAACCTACCGATTTCTTCTTCAGAGTATGAAGACTTTGAGAAATTTTCAGGAAAGAAATCGGATAAAGTAGCGGAACCTAAGGGAAAAGAGTATGCGAAAGATACGGATGAGCTTTCTAAGGCACAGATAATCAAGGACATAGAAGCTGCAGCGGATGAAGTGGAGCTATCGGGGGAATTGTAAAAATACTTTAACTCCGCTATAATAATACGGTTTAAATGAAATAAGAGCCGGAATACAGCATAGAGCTTTTGGCGAAATCTATAAGGAGAAAGAAAAAATGGCAACATTATTAGAAAATTGGAGAAATGCGGCGTACGGAAACGGAATGAATAAGACGGAGCAGGAAGCACTTTGGCAGAAGTATTTTACTTTGGAAAAGGGTTTCTATGAGAAGGTGCTTTCCGATCCGAAGAAGGTTTATGAGGGAAGTGTAAAGGAGCTTGCCGAGCAGTTCGGTATAGAGGAGTTTATCTTTGTCGGCATCTTGGATGGAATCGACGATTCTTTAGCAGGCTTCCACAATCCGATTGACAGCATGGAGTCGGATACGAAGGTAAAGATTCAGGTTGATCCGGAGAAGCTCTACTACAATATGGTAGAGGCAAAGGCTTCTTGGTTATATGACCTTCCGCAGTGGAACGACATTTTAACGGAAGAAAGAAGAAAAGAGCTGTACAAGGAGCAGAAGAAGTCCGGTACAGTAAGGAGAGAGGGAAAGAAGCTTTACCCGAATGACCTTTGCCATTGCGGTTCCGGAAAGAAATATAAGAAGTGTTGCATGAGAAAGGACGAAGAAAAAGAAAAGGAACTTTCTGCAAATGAGTAGAGATTATTTATTGAGAGCGACTGCTGCAGAGGGACAGATTCGTGCGTTTGTCTGTACGACAAGGGACACGGCGGAGGAACAGAGGAAGCTCCACAATACCTCTCCGATTGCGACAGCGGCCATGGGAAGGCTGATGAGTGCAGCACTTATGATGGGAGTGGATTTAAAGGGGGATAAGGACCTGATTACCCTTTCCATTAAAGGAGATGGTCCGATGAAGAGTCTGGTAGCCACAGCCGATTCTCACGGTACGGTAAAAGCTGCCTGTGCCAATCCCTATGTAATCCTTCCTGCGAAGGCAGACGGGCACTTGGATGTTGGAGGAGCAGTGGGAAAGGGATTTCTTTCCGTAATCCGAGACAATGGATTGGGGGAGCCCTATGTGGGGCAGACTCAGCTTTTAAGCGGAGAAATTGCCGAAGATGTCAATGCCTACTTTAGCATCAGTGAGCAGATTCCTTCTTCTGTCGGGCTGGGTGTACTGTTGAACAAGGAAAATACGGTCGAGGCTTCGGGTGGCTTTATTATTCAGCTTTTACCCTTTGCCGAGGAAAGTTTACTCGACAAGCTGGAAGAAAAGCTGAAAACGGTACATTCCGTAACGGACCTATTAAAGGATGGACATACGCCGGAGAGTCTTTTGGAATTTCTGCTTGGTGATTTTTCTCCTGAAATACATGAAAAGAGAGAGCTGTCTTATTTTTGCAATTGCAGCAGAGAAAGAGTGGAAAAGGCCTTGATTTCTCTTGGTAAAAAGGAAATAGAGTCTTTGATTTCCGATCACAAGGCGCAGGAGGTTCGTTGCGATTTTTGCAATAAGCGTTATGTCTTCACGGAAAAGGAATTGGAAGAACTGCTAAAGCGGTAGAAAATATGGGAAAATCGACTAAAACCCATGTGTTTTCACAAGAAAATTAGTTGACTATGATGAAATGGTATGCTATCCTTAACCCATTGTAATCAATTTCGGTTACAATCGTTTTTTTGGAGGATACAGTAATGAAAGGTACAGTTAAGTGGTTTAACAACCAAAGGGATACGGATTCATCTCTGATGAGACAGGAAAGGATGTATTCGTACACTACTCTGGTTTGTCCGGAGACGGATTCAAGTCTTTAGAAGAAGGACAGGCAGTAGAGTTTGAAGTAGTTGATGGTGCTAAAGGACCTCAGGCTACCAATGTAGTAAAGCTTTAAGAGATACGATAAGCTTTGCGTACATAAGCTGAGAAGTGCAGTGCACAGCCCGGATAGACAGACACAAAGCATCAATCATCTCACTTTCTCTTTAGTTTTGTACCGTATTGTAATATAGATTTCTTTCTCTGTAGCAAACAGTATTGTTTTCTTTGAGAAAGGGACAGCATTGCAAGAAGTGTCAAGTTAAAAGAAAAGAAGCAGGACGGCGTGAAGCCGTCCTTTTTTTGTATTCGTACAGACTAATTCGTGAGAAGCTTTAAATATAAAGAAAAATTGTCATCACGGCATAGAGAAAAATAGATTTTTTTATAGTGCATAACATGTTAAACTAAGGACTGATTTACACGATTGAATATTTAAAGGGAGGAAAATGGATAAAGATACTAGAAAAATGACGTCTTATGCGATGCTGCTCGCGCTTTCCATGATTCTGGGTTATCTGGAATCGATGATTCCTACGCCTTTTCCGATTCCGGGAATCAAGCTGGGCCTTGCCAATATTGTCAATATCATCGGTCTCTTTTCACTGGGCATACTGCCGACGGGAATCATCAGTTTTCTTCGTGTGTTACTTCTATCCATGCTCTTCGGAAACCTGATGACCTTGAGCTATTCCATGGCGGGATTTTTCCTGAGTTTTTTTGTGATGATTCTTGCGAAACAATGTTTCAAGTTATCCTTCATTTCCGTAAGCCTTTTAGGCGGTATTTCCATAATGTCGGACAAATCCTGATGGCGGCCCTTCTTCTTCGTAATCCTGTTCTTTTTGCTTACCTGCCCCTGCTTTTACTTGCCGGAATGGCAGCAGGAATCGTGATGGGAGTTTTAGCGTCTATAGTAGCGAAACGTTTATCGAAATTTTTCAGAGAATTAAGGGGATAGCTTGCAAGAAGAGTAGTTCGGTGCTATCCTATAAAAGAACAAACGTTCTTATATGTAAACGACTTTCATTTATTTCAAGGCTTGCTCATTTTCTTTTTCCGACATTTTAGGAAAAGAAAAAGCGGAAAGCGGAAGAAGACAGAAGTAAAAGTAGGAAGAAAGTCGAAATAGATAGAAAATAGCAACAGATAGAAGGTAAAAAATTAGAATAGAGATAGAAAAGGGGCAAATTTTGGAAAAAGGGCAGATTTTGGAAAAGAAGTGGATCAAAATTCGAGGTGCCAATGAGCACAATTTAAAGCATGTCAATCTGGATATTCCGAGAGATTCTTTGGTGGTGCTTACGGGACTCTCGGGCTCCGGAAAGTCCTCTCTTGCCTTCGATACGATTTATGCGGAGGGTCAGAGGCGTTATATGGAGTCGCTCTCTTCTTATGCAAGACAGTTCCTCGGACAGATGGAAAAGCCGGATGTGGAGCTCATAGAGGGACTTTCTCCCGCGATTTCCATTGATCAGAAATCGACAAACCGAAATCCGCGTTCCACGGTAGGAACCGTCACAGAAATCTATGATTATATGCGTCTTCTCTATGCAAGAGTGGGGCTGCCCCATTGTCCGGAGTGCGGAAGAGAGATTAAGAAGCAGACCGTGGACGAGATGGTGGATCTCCTCATGAAGAAGGAGGAGGGGACGAAGATGCAGCTTTTTGCTCCTGTTGTACGGGGAAAAAAGGGTATGCATGAAAAGCTCCTGCAGAGCCTTCGCCGTTCCGGTTATGTTCGTGTACGAATTGACGGCAATCTCTATGAGCTCGAAGAGGAGATTTCCTTAGAGAAATATAAAGCATACGATTGAAGTTCTGGTGGATCGTCTGGTTGTGCGTAAGGGAATAGAGAAGAGGCTTACGGATTCGATTGAGCAGGTGCTCTCCCTTAGTAACGGTCTCCTTCTTGTAGACTTTTTAAACGGAGAAGAGCTTCAGCTCTCCACGAATTTTGCCTGTCCCTTTGACGGCACCAGTATTGAAGAAATTGAGCCGAGAAGCTTCTCCTTCAACAATCCCTTTGGAGCCTGTCCGACCTGCTTCGGTATTGGCTATAAGATGGAATTTGACGTGAAGCTGATGATTCCGGATGAGAGCCTCTCCTTGAATGAAGGAGCTATTTCCGTACTGGGCTGGATGAACTCGAAGGATGAGGGAAGCTTTACTCATGCCATGCTTGTGGCCATGAGTGAGAAGTACGGTTTCTCATTGGATACACCTTTTCAGGAGCTTTCGGAAAAGGTGAAAAATCTAATCATTAACGGAACAAACGGGGAGAGAGTCACGGTACATTATCAGTCGCAGTACGGGAAGGGCGCAGTGCATCAGGTGGCCTTTGAGGGCTTACTTGCCAACATTGAGCGCCGATATAAGGAGTGCTTTTCCGAGAAGATGAAGATAGAGTATGAGCAGTTTATGCGCATTACTCCTGTCCGAGCTGCCACGGGGCGAGACTGAAGCCCTCATCTTTAGGCGTGACTGTCGGAGAGAAAAATATTCATGAAGCGACCATGCTTTCCATGGATGAGTTCTTTGACTGGATAAGCTCTGTAAAGCTAAAGCCCATGGAGGCGAAGATTGCGGAGCAGATTCTTCGAGAAATCAAGGCAAGATCCAGGTTTATGCTGGATGTCGGATTAAACTACTTAAGCCTTGCCCGTTCCGCGGGAACCCTCTCCGGAGGAGAGTCACAGAGAATTCGTCTGGCCACTCAGATCGGATCCGGTCTTGTGGGGGTTGCCTATATTTTGGATGAGCCGAGCATCGGTCTTCATCAAAGAGATAATGATAAGCTGATTGCGACCTTAAAACGGCTTCGGGATCTCGGAAACTCCGTTATCGTCGTGGAGCACGATGAGGATACCATGCGGGAAGCGGATATGATTGTGGATATCGGCCCCGGTGCGGGAGAGCACGGAGGAGAGGTGGTTGCCGTAGGTACGGCGGAAGAAATCATGCAAAATCCGGCTTCCATAACGGGACAGTATTTAAGCGGGAAAAAGAAGATTCCACTCCCGAAAAGCAGAAGACCCTATATCCATACCTTGGATGTTTACGGTGCGGAGGAGAACAACTTAAAGAATGTCGATGTACGGATTCCGCTTTCAGTCTTTACCTGTGTGACCGGGGTTTCGGGTTCCGGAAAATCCTCCCTCGTAAATGAAATCGTGCACAAGTACTGCGCAAAAACTTTAAATAAGGCGAGATTGGTACCGGGCAAGTTCCGTAAAATCACGGGAACGGAGCACTTGGATAAGGTGATTGATATAGACCAAAGTCCGATTGGAAGGACGCCCCGTTCGAATCCGGCAACCTATACCGGGGTCTTTGACCTCATTCGTGACCTCTTTGCGAGTTCCAAGGATGCCAAGGAAAGAGGATACAACAAGGGAAGATTCTCCTTTAATGTAAAAGGCGGCCGTTGTGAAGCCTGCAGCGGAGACGGCATCGTAAAGATAGAGATGCACTTCCTGCCGGATGTCTATGTGCCCTGTGAAGTTTGCGGAGGGAAACGCTACAACAGAGAAACTCTGGAAGTAAAATACAAGGGAAAGAACATCTATGATGTTTTAAACATGACGGTGGAAGAGGCATTGACATTTTTTGAAAACATCCCTAGCATTAGTCGTAAGATGCAGACTTTGATGGACGTGGGACTATCCTATATCCGTCTGGGACAGCCCAGCACCGAGCTTTCCGGAGGAGAGGCGCAGCGAATCAAGCTGGCTTCGGAGCTGAGCCGAAGAGGTACCGGAAAGACACTGTATATCTTGGATGAGCCGACTACGGGACTACATTTTGAGGATGTACGGAAGCTGGTGGAAATGCTGCAAAGACTCGCCGACGGCGGAAATACCGTGTTGGTTATCGAACATAATTTAGATGTGATTAAATGTGCCGATTATATTATCGATATGGGACCCGAGGGTGGCTCCGGCGGCGGAACGGTGCTTTGTACCGGAACTCCGGAAGAAGTGGCAAAGAATCCGAAGTCTTATACCGGACAGTATTTGAAGAAGTATTTACAGTAGTCTTTATAGAAGTATTTGCAGTAGTCTTTGTAGTAGATTAACTTGGAAACGGTAAAAATCCAGCGATGATAAGGAGGCAAAAATGAGTGCGGATTGTATTTTTTGTAAGATTGCAAACGGAGAAATTCCTGCAAAGACGATTTATGAGGATGCGGATTTTCGGGTGATTTTGGATATTGCACCGGGCACACCCGGTCATGCTCTTATTTTACCGAAGAGCCACGGAGAGGATCTCTTTAGTCTGGATGATGCAGTGCTTCAGAAGGTCTTTCCTCTGGCAAAAAGAGTGGCGAAGGCAATCATGAAGGCAACGGGGGCAAAGGGCTGCAATATCGTGCAGAATAACGGCGAAGTAGCCGGACAGACCGTGCATCACTTTCATGTGCACATTATTCCGCGTTTCGGGACGGAAGGAAATATTGTCTCTTGGAACCCTTCCGGATATGCTGATGGAGAAATGGAAGTTTTGCAGGAAAAGATGGTAAAGGAGCTTCATGGCTAAGATATTGTTAACCGGCGGAGGAACGGCGGGGCATGTGACCGCGAATCTCGCCTTACTCGGGGAATTAAGAGAAAAGCATACAATTTACTACATGGGGTCAAAGGACGGCATAGAGAAGGAGCTTGCGGAAAAGGCGGGACTCCCTTATTTCGGGATTTCGACAGGGAAGTTGCGTCGTTATTTTTTTCTTTGCGGAATCTCACAGATCCCTTCCGGGTAATCGGCGGATTTTTTTCAGGCAAGAAAGCAGATTCAGGCTTGGAAGATTGATCTGGTCTTTTCCCAAAAGGAGGCTTTGTGGCGGTGCCGGTTATCTTTGCGGCGGCAAGCCTTGGAATCCCGATTATTTGCCATGAGTCGGATTTTACTCCCGGACTGGCAAACAAGCTGACCATTCCTTTCACGAAGAAAAATCTGCTGTAATTTCCGAAACGGTTTCCCTTCTCCCCAAGGGAAAGGCAGTTTGTACCGGTGCACCGATTAGAGAAGAGCTCTTACAGGGAAGCCGGGAAGAGGGCTTAAGTCTTTGCAGCTTCTCCGGAGAAAAGCCGGTGCTCATGGTGATCGGCGGAAGTCTGGGATCCGTGGCAATCAACACCGCCGTTCGGGAGAATATAGAGAGCCTCGGACAAAACTACGATATCATCCATATCTGCGGGAAGAAGAATGAGGACAAGTCTCTTTCCGATTTAGCGTATTACAGGCAGTTCCCTTATGTGAATGAGGAGCTCGCCGACCTCTATCAGGCGGCGGATTTTGTGATTTCCCGTGCAGGGGCAAATGTTATTTATGAGATTCTTGCTCTTAAGAAGCCGAATATTCTAATCCCTTTACCGAAAAAGGCTTCCCGAGGAGACCAGATATTAAATGCGGAGTCCTTCTCTGCGCAGGGATTTTCCGTAGTGCTTCCTCAGGAAGAGCTGGAGGAGAATCCGGCGGTACTCCCGGACTGTCTTGAAAAGCTTCATGAGAACAAGGAGAAGTATATAAAAGCGATGGAAGCTTCTAAGGAAAGAGACGGCAGAAAGAATGTGTTGGCTGTTATTCAGTCGGTTCTGGATGGAAAATCGTAGTGTAGAAAAAAGAAACGTAGTGTAGAAAAAAGAAGCGTAGTGTAGAAAAAAGAAGCGTAGTATAGAAAAAAAGGAGAGAAAATGATTGGAATCATCGGTGCCATGGAGGAAGAGGTTGCCCATTTGGTTAAGCTCTGCGAAGAGCGGGAAGAAATCGTACAGGGTCCCTATCGTTTTTATAAGGGGAGACTCTCCGGAAAGGATGTCGTGCTGGTTCGTGCAGGGGTTGGAAAGTGCAATGCAGCAGCCTGTACCCAAGCCTTGATTGACCGTTTTCAACCGAGCTATATTTTTAATACCGGAATTGCCGGAGCGATTTCTCCGGAGGTGCATATCCTAGACCTCGTGATTTCAAGGGATGCCTTGCAGTACGATGTAGATGTGACACGCTTTGATTATCCCCTCGGGAAGGTGCCGGGAGATGAGAAGCTGGGATATGATGCGGACCCGCGTCTTTTGGAAATTGCAGTAGAGGTAAATCAGGAAATCAATCCTGAACATAATAGTTATATAGGACGGGTAGTTACCGGAGACCGCTTTGTGTCTTCTCATGAAACAAAGGAGTATTTGAAGAAGACCTTTGATGCCACCTGCTGTGAAATGGAGGGTGCCGCTATAGCGCAGATTGCGACAAAGAACGGCATTCCTTTTGTGATTCTTCGCTTCATTTCCGATGAGGCAAATGATGAGGCAAGCATGGTGTATGAGGAATTTGAAGCAAAGGCCATAGAGAAAACGGTAGATTTTATGCTGGAGTTTTTGCGAAGGGTTTAATCTGCATCAGAATAAAATTTTGCGAAGGGTTTGGGCTGAATTAGAATAAGATTTTGCGAAGAGTTTGGGCAGAATTAGAATTCATTTTTTGCTTTAGGCTTTTAATGTACTTTTAAGATAAGTTTTCTAAAACAGGGAAGAAAGACTTGCGTGTCCTCTTGCCTGTTTTTATAATAACGGAAGTTGTGTATTTTATATTTTTTATGATAGAAGCTATTTTAGGATAATAGGAGAAAAGGAGAAGAATATGCTGAAGTTGGATTTGTCGAAGGCAAGACAGTTTGTTTCCGAAGAGGAGATGGCGAATTTTAAAGCACAGACTCTCTTGGCAAAAGAGATTTAGTAAAGAGGAGCGGTGCCGGAAATGATTTTCTCGGCTGGGTAGACCTTCCGGAGAATTACGATAAAGAGGAGTTTAAAAGGATTCAGGCAGCGGCAAAGAAGATTCAGGAGGATTCGGATGTCTTACTGGTCATCGGTATTGGCGGGTCTTATCTTGGAGCAAGAGCAGCCAATGAGTTTTTGAATCACAGCTTCTACAATGAGCTTCCGAAGGAAGAGAGAAAGACACCGGAGATTTACTATGTAGGAAACAATATTTCTTCCAAGTACATTGCCGATTTAAAGCAGATTTTAAAGGGAAAGGATTTTTCCGTAAATATCATTTCCAAGTCCGGAACCACTACCGAGCCGGCCATTGCCTTCCGCGTGTTTAAGGCTATGCTGGAAGAAAAGTACGGAAAAGAAGGAGCCGCAAAGAGAATTTATGCGACAACCGACAAGGCAAGAGGGGCTTTGAAGAGCCTTGCCGATGAGATGGGCTATGAAGAATTTGTGGTACCCGATGATGTAGGGGGAAGATACTCCGTGCTGACCGCGGTTGGACTTCTTCCCATTGCCGTTACCGGAGCCGATATCTGCGAACTGATGGAGGGTGCCGCTTCCATGAGAAAGGCTCTTTTAGAGCAGGATTACGAAGTAAACCCGGCATTGCAGTATGCTGCGGCAAGAAATATCATGCTTCGTAAGGATAAGAAGATTGAGATTTTTGTAAACTATGAGCCATCCTGCCATTATATTTCCGAGTGGTGGAAGCAGCTCTACGGAGAGTCTGAAGGAAAGGACCAGAGAGGCATTTTCCCGGCTTCCGTAGACTTTACAACAGACCTGCACTCTATGGGACAGTTTATTCAGGAGGGTGCAAGACTGCACTTTGAGACGGTTTTAGAGGTCATGGAAAGTGCAGCGGAACTTGTGCTGGAGAAAGAGGAGATTGATACGGACGGCATGAACTACCTTGCCGGAAAGACCGTGGATTTTGTCAATAAGGCTGCTATGCAGGGAACAATCCTGGCGCACACGGACGGAAATGTACCGAACTTCCTTCTGCAGATTGATAAGCAGTGTGAGAGAACGCTCGGAGAGCTTTTCTACTTCTTTGAGTTTGCCTGCGGTGTCTCCGCTTATATAAACGGCGTGAATCCTTTCAACCAGCCCGGTGTAGAGAGCTACAAGAGAAATATGTTTGCACTTCTCGGAAAGCCCGGTTATGAGGAACTCGCAAAGGAACTGGCAAAGAAGTAAAAGTAAGGCTATAAGCCTTTCATAAGAATGAGATATCAGGGCTAGATTTTTAGATTTAAGTCTTGATGTAAAGCGAATATTTATAAAAATAGACTGCAAAAAAATCAAAAAGATTGATTTTTAGATGGAGGTCCGTTGCGGGGGAATCTGAGCCCGCAACGGACCTCCATAGTATAAAGAGCTTTTGACTTTTTCACAGCCCCTTTTATTCTTCAATCACCTGAATTTCCAATCCGTCAAAGGAAATCTCCTCCATAAAGGAGTCGGAAAGGAAGGTTGTTTTGGAACGAGTTTGAAATTCCCGAATTCTTGCCGGAAGCCAGATGGGGACCGGCAAATCAAAGTGATGACAGATTTCTTCCAAGGCGGTATATACCTTTTTAGTTCTGTTTTCCGCTCCTTCCTGTCTGGAGACGCAGGAAGCAATCACTTTTCCATTTTTCCATATTTGTCCGCTTAATCGAAACATATTCATCCTTTATCTGAAAATTAAAAAAATATCGTTCTTTTTTCTTTAATCCAAATGTAGTAAAAAAATAAAAGCCTGATTTGTCCTTATCAAAGCTTTCCTAGCTTAGCTTGAAATGGAATATTTGTCAAAAGGGAGAAGGGAGCTATCCTTAAGACGCCATTTTTTGAGAGCTATGAGATAGTTTGTTTTGCATATAAAGAGATTTATGAAAAACTATTTACAAAACAAATGTTCTGTTATATACTCCGGAAAAAGGAGAGGAGAGATGGAGAGGAAAGAGTCTTGCGGAGTTATGGCAATCGATTTGAAGTCGTTTTACGCTTCCTGTGAGTGTGTAGAGCGAGGTCTGGATCCCATGGATGCTTATCTGGTTGTGGCAGATGGGGGAAGGACGGAGAAGACTATTTGCCTTGCAGTCAGTCCGGCATTGAAGGCCTTCGGTGTTCCCGGAAGAGCGAGACTTTTTCAAGTGATTGAGAGGGTAAAGGAGGTCAATTACCGCAGGAAGAAGGAAGCAAAGGAGGGCAGATTGGTCGGTAGTTCCTGCCTGGACTCGGATTTAAGAGCTTATTCCTTTTTGGCTCTGTCTTATATTACAGCGCCTCCTCGGATGGCTCTATATATGGAATATAGCAGACGTATCTATGAAATTTATCTGCATTTTGTATCTAAAGAGGATATCCATGTCTACTCCATTGATGAGGTTTTTATAGATTTACGCCCCTACCGAGAGATTTATCGAATGTCTTCGGAGAGCCTGGCGAGAGAGATTGCGGAGAAGGTCTATACGGAGATGGGAATCGTTGCCACTGTGGGACTTGGAGAGAATCTCTATCTGGCTAAGGTGGCCATGGATATTTTGGCGAAGAAGGTGAAAGTAGAGGGGCAGGAAGTAAGGCTTGCTTCGCTTACGGAGGAGTCTTATAGAAGGAGACTCTGGAGTCATCAACCGCTTCATGATTTCTGGCAAATCGGAAGGGGAACAGAAGAACGACTCCGAAGATACGGAATCTATACTATGGGAGATATTGCTCTGGTATCCCGTGCCGGTGTGAAGGAGAAAGTGAACCAGCTTTTATTATATAAGCTCTTCGGAATACAGGCGGAATATCTGATTGACCATGCCTGGGGGCTACGAGCCTTGCAGAATTGTGGATATTCACAGCCTCAGTGCCAAGAAAAAGAGTGTTTCTTCAGGGCAGGTCTTGCCACATCCCTATGATGCAAAGCTGGGTAGGGTTGTGACGGAGGAGATGGCATCCGCCCTTTCCTATGAGCTTAGGGAGAAGAACTTGGAAACAAGGATGCTGCAGCTCTATCTTTCCTTTGACGGAGAAAGTATCGGGGGATCTTACAGCGGAGAGACAAAAAGAAACCATTACGGGAAAATAGTACCAAGAAGTGCCCATGGATTACGACATTTGGAGAAAAAAACCAATGGAGAGTCAGAAATTGTAGAGGCGATTTTGTCCATCTATGATGAAATTATGGATGCAAGGCTGTCACTTCGGAAGATATCTTTGTCAGCGGAGGATGTACAAGACTTTAGCGAGGAAAAGGTAGGGCAGATTGCACTTTTCGACTATCTTAGAGAAAAAAATGAGGCGGAGCAGAGCGATAAAGGAAAAAATCACCGCGACAGAAGGTTTGCAGCGTGATAAGCTGAAAAAAGACAAAGCGAGAGATGCTTCCCTTCAGGTCATGCAGAAGTACGGAAGGAATTCTATCCTAAAGGCATATCAATATATAGAGGGGAGTCGGGGGAGAGAAAGAAACAGACAGATAGGGGGGCATAGCAGTGGAGAGTGAAGAAAGAAGAACATTGTCAAAGTACGAAAGAATTTTGTATTGTGAATATCCTTTTAGCCTTTGCAGAAAGAGAAGCAGTTTGTCCCACAGGGCTGTACAGTTTTTCTCTTTTGCGGCATTAAAAGGCTATGAGGAGATGATAGAGATAGAGGAAGGAGAAAAAAATCATGCAATATCAGAACATTAAAAACGGTCCGTCAGAGGTATCCCGCATCATCTTAGGTTGTATGCGTATGCCCTCTTTATCTGTGCAGGAAGTGGCAAGGCAGATAGAGAAAGCGGTGGAAGGCGGAATCAATTTTTTTGATCATGCGACCTGCTACGGTAGAGGAGAGGCGGAAAAGCGTTTTGGTGATGCCCTTAGAGAGACATCCATAAAAAGAGAAGATTTACGGATTCAAAGTAAGTGTGGACTTTGCTTTGAGAGAAATGAGTTCGACTGGACAAAGGAGAATATTCTAACAAGTGTGGATGAGAGCCTCCAACGTTTAAAAATGGATTACTTGGATGCCCTTCTTTTGCATAGACCCGATTTGATTTATGATCCGGAGGAAGTAGCGGAGGCCTTTGAAGCTCTGGAAAAGAGCGGAAAGGTTCGTTTCTTCGGTGTCAGCAATGTCCCGATGATGCAGCTGAAAGTCTTAAAGAAATTTGTGAAGCAGCCCCTTAGTATCAATCAGCTACAGCTCTCCATTACAGCATCCCAGCTGATTGACCAGACACTTTATGTAAATGATTTGACAACGGACTTATCCCTTGATCGGGACAACGGGCTTTTAGACTATTGTCGCTTGGAGGATATTACGATTCAGGCTTGGTCTCCTCTGCAGTTTGGTAAGTTTGAGGGATGTTTCGTGGATCATCCTGACTTTCTGGAGTTGAATCAGGCCCTTTCCGAGCTTGCGGAAAAATATAAAGTCTCCAAAACCGCGATTGCAATCGCCTGGATATTACGGCATCCGGCGAAGATGCAGGTCATTGCAGGTACGATGAATCCAAAGCATTTAGAGGATTACTGCGAGGCAACAAAGGTGGAACTGACCCATCATGAGTGGTATCAGCTCTATCTTGCGTCCGGAAAGAAATTACCATAGTACGTTAGTGGTATCGCATAAAAAGTTGGCAGAACAAGTAAGATTCTGCTTTTTTATAGTATAGATAAAGCAATGAAAAAATGGGGATATAAAAAATCAAAACATCCGCTTTGTTTTTTGTATCCCCATTATAAAGTCACTCTATTTTAGAAGAGTACTTATCCAATGCTGTCAATATTCAGAGTATATCCCAGAATTTCTCCCACATCGGTACATTTTCCCTTTTGAGGGTAATAGTGTCTCCCTTTATTCATGGTCTTAATGGCTTCTTTTTGCTCATCTGTTTTTATGAAACATTGAACACTTAAAAGGGTAAAATCATTGGCTTCTTTCGATAGTGAGATATAAGAGCCCTGTGCATCAATGTTACTTAGTTTACCGGTGACTTGAATATATTTTCCTTTATACTTATCTGTTGCATTCATTGCATTGGCTTCCAAATCATCAATCATTTCATCTGTGGTATATGCTGTATATTCGATTTGCGCTTCAGTGGGCACTTCCGTTTCTACTGCTTGTTCGTTACTGACCGTTTCTGTTTTTGGAGAACTCTTATCATTTGAAGACTCGCCTTCAGTACCTTTCTTTCCCATGACAGCTCCCAATACACCAATAACAATAATGGCAATAACGATATTTCTGATTAAATGTCCTTTTTTCATGCTTCCTCCTCCATGTAAAAATGTTTTTGTATAGAATTCGTATATTGCGATTATATATATATATATATAAAGTAAAGAGATGTGAAATAAAAATTGTTCAAATAGCACAAATTTGGAGCTGTATTGCTTTGATATTATTAAATGGAATCTATTTTTTCTAAAAAACAAGAAATCACCCGGATGTATCATGATATAGAAAAAGCTAAACGATGGAAGAAGAAAATAGCGTATTTTTTAGGAATAAAGCTATGAGGCATTGACATATACCCTATAGGGGTATATTATTCTCTCCGAAAGTGGAGTTTATAAGACAGTCTCATAAACTGCTTTATCTTAAGAGTAGGAGGGTTAAATGAAAAAATATACGGTAACAGGTATGTCCTGTGCAGCTTGTCAGGCAAGGGTGGAGAAGGCAGTGGGAAAGCTTCCCGGCGTAACGTCCTGCTCGGTTTCTCTCCTTACGAACAGCTTAATCGTGGAAGGAGAGGCCTCAGAGACGACCATTCAGGAAGCAGTGGAGAAAGCCGGCTACGGCTTTGTATCCGAAGAAAATCAGAGCAAGACCAAGGATTATCAGAACGGTAATAGAAGTAGTGCGGGTCAAAATAATCGAGGGCAGGCTTCCTTTTCAGATCAGGAAACGGCAGCATTAAAAAAACGTTTTCTGCACTCACTGCTCTTCCTCGTTTTACTCATGTCTTTATCCATGGGACCGATGCTTTTCCATTTTTCGTTGCCTACAGTTTTACAATATCCGGGAATTTTGGCACTTACGGAAATGTTACTTGCCATTATTGTCATGTTGATTAACAAGAAGTTTTTTACTTCCGGCTTTCTGCCCTGTTTCATCTCTCCCCCAATATGGATAGTCTTGTGGCACTTGGCTCTACGGCATCCTTCTTGTATTCACTGGGAGTTTTATACGGGATAAATTATTACTTGGAGATTGGAAATCCGGAAATGGCGCATCATATCGGGCATCATCTCTACTTTGAGACGGCGGCAATGATTCCGACTCTGATTACCCTCGGGAAGATGCTGGAATCTATTTCCCAAAGGAAGAACCACGAGTGCCTTGCAGGGGCTTATGAATTTAAGTCCGAAGACGGCTGTGGTAGTAAGAGACGGAGTGGAAAGCACTGTTCCGATTGAAGAAGTGGAAGTGAACGATACGTTTCTGGTGAAGCCCGGTGAGCAGATTCCGGTGGACGGTATCGTTCTTTCCGGAAGAACGGCGGTAGACGAGTCGGCACTTACCGGAGAATCCATTCCGGTAGATAAAGAAGAGGGAGCGAAGCTCTCTGCCGGTACCTTAAATCGTTCCGGTTTTATCACAGGAAGGGCGGTCCGTGTCGGGAAGGATACGAGCCTTTCACAGATTATCGAAATGGTTTCCAATGCCGCGGCAACGAAGGCACCGATTTCCCGTATTGCGGATAAGATTTCCGCTGTTTTTGTTCCTTTTGTAATGGGAGTGGCTTTACTTACGTTCTTCATTGTGCTGGGAAGCGGAGCGGAGTTTTCTTCCGCACTTTCTCGGGGAGTGGCGGTTTTGGTTATCAGTTGTCCCTGCGCTTTGGGGCTTGCAACACCGGTTGCAATCATGGTCGGAAACGGTGTTGGAGCAAAAAACGGGATTCTTTTTAAGACGGCATCTTCTCTGGAGGAAGCCGGAAAGATAGAAATTCTTGCTCTCGATAAAACCGGGACACTTACGAACGGTAGCCCTATAGTGACGGACATTTCTCCTGTGAAGGAAGAAAAGAGAGAGGTACTTTTGCAGCTTGCGGTTTCCATTGAAAAAAACTCCGAGCACCCGCTTGCGAAGGCGATAGAAGTCTATGGAGAGGAGCATCATATCAGTCCTTATCCGGTGGAGGATTTTCAGGCCATGACGGGACACGGTGTGTCGGCAAGCTATCAGGGAGAAAGACTTTTTGCCTGCTCTGAAGGCTATGTGCGGGAGCATTTTTCTGTGGAAGAGGGATTTTTGGAAAGACTGGATTCTCTTTCCAAAGAGGGAAAGACCAATCTCTTTTTCGTAAAGGAGAGGAAGTCTTGGGTGCCATTTCCGTAGCGGACAGCTTAAAGGAAGATGCAAAGGATGCGATAGCGGAACTGAAAAAGCAGGGTATTTTTACCGTGATGCTGACAGGAGACCGGAAGAGTACGGCGGAAGCTATCGCAAAAGAAGCCGGCGTAGACTTGGTGGTTAGTGAAGTGCTTCCTGATGGAAAGGAAGAAGTGATTAAGAGGCTGCAGGCTTACGGAAAAGTAGCTATGGTGGGAGACGGAATCAATGATGCCGTAGCCTTAACAAGGGCGGATCTCGGTATTGCTATCGGGGCCGGAACGGATGTCGCCATCGATGCCGCGGACATCGTGCTCATGAAGTCGAAGGTTTTGGATATTCCGAGAAGTATTCGTCTCTCTCGTGCCACGATTCGAAATATTCATGAAAATTTGTTCTGGGCCTTTTTCTACAATGTGATCTGTATTCCGCTTGCGGCAGGCTTTTACTCTGCGGTCTTCCACTGGAATTTTGAGATGAATCCGATGGTAGGGGCTCTTGCCATGAGCCTTTCTAGTGTCACGGTTTGTCTCAATGCTCTTCGACTGAATCTATTTTCCGTAAAAGAGGCTAAAGGAGACAGAAAAAGAGGAATCGGGAAAGAGAAGGAAGTAAAGCTTTTGGCGGAATTTTCCCAAAGAGGAACAGTGATAAACAATCTAAATGAAAACAAAAAACAGGAGGAAAAAAGAATGGAAAAGAAGATGAATATTACAGGAATGATGTGCGGGCATTGTGAGGCCAGAGTAAAGAAGGCACTGGAGGCCGTGGAAGGGGTGGATCATGCGGAAGTGAGCCATGAGAGCGGGACGGCAACCGTTTTCTTAAAGAAAGAAGTGGATAATGCTACACTAAAAGCGGCAGTAGAGGCACAGGATTACGGTGTTACAAATATTGAATAAGGTAGGGAATTCATGGAAAAATGTCACTGTGCCGAAAGAAAAAAACTGCATCCTCGAGATGAGGCGGAGAAAAAGGCATTAATCTCCCGTCTAAACCGCATGGAGGGCCAGATTAAGGGGATTCGGAATATGCTCCTTGAAGATCGCTACTGCGTGGATATTATTACGCAGGTCAGTTCCGTATCTTCCGCACTAAAGGCCTTCAGTAAGGAACTGTTACAGAGGCACATTGCTTCCTGTGTGGTGGAAGAAATACAGGGCGGAAAAGAAGATGCAGTAGAGGAGCTTTGCGAACTGATTAAGAAGATTATGTAGAAAAGAAAAAGAGAATTATTCTTGAAGATTTTCATACTTTAAACACAAAAGGACTCTATACTGCAAGGCATAGAGTCCTTTTTATTCATAATAAGTGGCACAGGCGAAGCCTGAGATGCTTAACGGACACCACTCGTAGAGCGTGTTGTATCATGTTCATTGTAGGTGTTGTATATAAAGCAGGCAGTATCTTATTTCAAAATAAGCGGTACAGAAGATAGAGCGCTTTTTCGAATAGATGGACAGGTTAAAACAGCAAGGAGAGAAGCGTATGGATAATAAAAATTCATTTCCGAATTTCGATGATTTTTTTCCGGATAGGAATAATCGAAATCAACAGGGTGACGGGAATCGGCCGAGACCCTTTCTATTCTATATTTTTGTTGCATTGATTATTACTCTGCTCTTAAACAGCTTTGTTTTTCCGGCAATCAAGCAGGCGCGGATAGAGAGTAGTACTTATTCCGACTTTCAACAGGCCGTAGAGAATAAGGAAGTGAAAGCTGTGGAGCTGGGACAGGACAGCATCAAGTACGAAGTGGAAAAGGATGGAAAAACAACCATCTACAGTACTACAAGAATAAAAAATGAATTTACTGAGGCGCAGGTTTTAAGTGAACTTACGGCGCAGGGAGTAAAATATAATGAAACTCTTCCTGTGGAAAATAATTTCCTTTTGAATTTCATCTTTTCTTGGATTGTTCCTTTACTTCTTTTCATGGCAGTTGGAAATTGGCTCTCTAAGCGCATGACTTCCGCGATGGGCGGCATGGGAGGCGGCGGAGGCTTCGGTCTTGGCGGCTTCGGAAAGTCCAATGCAAGAGAGTATGAGAAGAAAGATGACAGTATTCGTTTTAAGGACGTAGCCGGAGAGGACGAGGCGAAGGAGCTTCTTACCGAGATGGTGGATTACCTAAATAATCCGGACAAATATTCGAAAATCGGTGCGAAGATCCCAAAGGGTGCTCTCCTCGTAGGCCCTCCCGGAACCGGTAAGACCATGCTTGCGAAGGCGGTGGCCGGAGAGGCGGGGGTTCCCTTCTTCTCCATTTCCGGTTCGGAATTCGTGGAGATGTTTGTCGGTATGGGTGCAGCAAAGGTGCGAGATCTCTTTGATCAGGCAAAGAAGAAGTCCCCCTGTATCATTTTCATTGACGAGATTGATGCTATCGGTAAGAAGAGAGGCGCAGGAGGTTTAGGCGGAAACGACGAAAGAGAACAGACCTTAAACCAGCTTCTTACGGAGATGGACGGCTTTGACAGCTCGAAGGCAATCATCCTTTTGGCGGCAACTAACCAGCCTGACCAGTTGGATCCGGCGCTGCTTCGTCCCGGTCGTTTTGACAGAAGAGTTCCGGTAGAACTTCCGGATTTCCAGGGAAGAGTGGATATCTTAAAGGTACATGCAAAGAAGATTAAGATGTCCGACAATGTGAATCTGGAGGCCATTGCGAAGGCCGCTCCCGGTGCTTCCGGGGCGGAGCTTGCCAATATCATTAACGAGGCCGCTCTTCGTGCCGTTCGTGCCGGAAGAGAAAGAGTGATTCAGTCTGACCTCGAAGAATCTATAGAAGTGGTTATTGCGGGTTACCAGAAGAAAAATAAGGTGATGACGGAGAAAGAAAAGCTGATTGTGGCTTATCATGAGGTGGGACACGCCTTGGTTGCGGCCATGCAGAAAGATTCCGCCCCCGTTCATAAGATTACCATTATTCCGAGAACTTCGGGTGCCTTAGGCTACACCATGCAGGTGGAGGAAGAGGGAAACCATTATCTTTATTCCAAGGAAGAGCTGGAAAATGAAATTGCAACGCTGACCGGCGGAAGATGTGCGGAAGAGCTCATTTTCCATACCTGCACCACCGGAGCTTCAAACGATATCGAGCGCGCTACGAAGTCCGCAAGAGCAATGATTACCCGCTACGGTATGGCAGACAGCATCGGTATGGTGGCGATGGAACAGTTACACAACCAGTATCTTGGAGGAGATGCGACACTGACCGTTTCTCCGGAAACGCAGACGAAGATAGACGAAATGGTTGTAGCACTTGTGAAGAAGCAGCATGATAAGGCATATAAGATTTTGGAAGACAATATCACGAAGCTGCATGAAATTACGAAGTTCCTCTATGAGAAGGAGACCATTTCCGGAGAGGAATTTATGGAGATTCTAAACCGAAAGGAAGTTGATCCTTCTGTAGTGGCAAGAGAAGAGAAGGATACTTTGTTATAAAAGTTTTGTATACGCTTTTGCTCAGTGAAAAGAGTTACGAGAGAGTATTTCCGATTTTTATCTTTATAAAAATCAGATTTAATGAGTTTCTTGTAACTCTTTTTTATTTTTTTGTAAAAGAAAATTATATCCTCTTTTTTGAGGATTTGTGCTAAAGTGGCAGTAAGATGCAAAAGCGTTAAAAATTGAATAATACGATATAGGGAATAAGATTTGCGTATTCAGAAGTGAAAGCTTTGAGGAAATTTCATAGAAAATCGGGGAGAGAGTATGAAAAGAGACCTGGATTATCTTCGTTTGCTTGCGAAGTCCTTTCCGACTGCCAATCAGGCGGCAGCTGAAATCATCAATTTGAAGGCAATATGTGCCCTGCCTAAAGGGACGGAGTATTTCTTTTCCGATTTGCACGGAGAAAGTGAAGCCTTCATTTTTCTTATGCGTTCTGCATCCGGCGTGATTCGTTCCAAGATTGAAGAGATTTTTTCTCATTTTCTTTCGGAGGATGAGCAGCTTCGCTTGGCTAATTTAATCTATTATCCCAGAGAAACTTTTTTAGATAAGGGAAATACCTTTTTGGAAGACAAGGAGTGGCAGAAAATTACCATTCATCGCTTGGTTGCACTTTGCTTAAAGATTGCCTCAAAGTACACAAGATCCAAGGTCAGGAAGAAACTCCCGAAGGATTTTGCTTATGCTATCGACGAGCTTTTGCATGATGAAGAGGAAGACACAAAGCTATATCACAGAGAAATTCTGCAGGGGATTTTAGATGTGGAACGGGGCAGAGAGTTTATCATTGCTCTTTGCGAGCTGATTCAAAATTTGAGTATAGACAGTCTCCACATTATTGGGGATATTTTTGATAGAGGACCGCATCCGGACAGTATTATGGAAGAGTTAATGTGCTTTCATGATGTTGATATTCAGTGGGGGAACCATGACGTGGACTGGATGGGGGCTTTTGCGGGAAATCCGGCCTGTATTGCCAATGTTCTTCGCATTGCCACATCCTACAACAGCTTTGATGTCCTGGAAGACGGTTACGGCATCAATCTTCGTCCTCTATCCATGTTTGCTCAGGAAGTGTATGGAAATGATCCTTGCAGTTCATTTTATCCGCATCTTTGGGATAAGAATATTGCGGATTCGGTAGAGCCGGAGCTTGCTGCGAAGATGTGTAAGACCATCAGTGTGATAATGTGGAAGGAAGAGGGGCAGCTCATTCAAAGGCATCCGGAGTATGGTCTTATGCATAGGATGCTCCTTCATAAAATCAATCCCGAAAAAGGAGAGATTGAATTGGAGGGAAAGATTTATCCTTTAAAGGATTGTCATTTTCCGACAATCAATTGGGCGGATCCTTATGTTTTATCGGAAAAAGAGCAGGAGCTTATGGATACGCTTGTTTACAGTTTTACACATTCCAAGATGCTGAAAAAGCATATTGATTTTTTCTTTACCCATGGTTCCATGTATAAGATTGTGAATCACAATATTTTATATCATGGCTGTATTCCGATGACGGAGGAGGGGGAGTTTTTATCGATTTCCACAAGAGACGGGGAAGTTTCGGGAAAGCGTCTTATGGATTACTGTGAACAGAAGTGCATCGAAGCTTATTTTATGAATAGGGAAATGGATCCGAACGGGAAGCTCTATGCCACGGACTTTTTCTGGTATCTTTGGTGCGGTCCGAAGTCCCCTCTTTTCGGTAAAGATAAGATGTGTACCTTTGAACACTGTCTCATTGAAGATCCGGAAACCCATAAGGAAAGCTACAATGCGTATTATAAGTGGATTGAAAAGGAAAGCTATGTAGATAAAATTATCGAGGAATTTCGTGAAAATCCGGAGCTTTCCCATATTATTAATGGCCATGTTCCTGTGAAAAGTAAGAAAGGCGAGAGCCCGATTAAGGCTTCCGGAAAACTTTTTATTATAGATGGCGGGATTTCTAAGGCCTATCATTCTAAACCGGTATTGCCGGCTACACTTTGATTTATGATTCGAAGCACTTGTCTTTGGCGGAACACAAAGATTTTCATAAGGGGGAAGAAAATACACCGGATATACGGGTGGTAGAAAGGATGAAAGGTAGAATTCGGATTGGAGAAACCGATAAGGGGGTAGAACTTCGACAGCAGATGGAAGATCTTTGGGAGCTGTTGGAGGCTTATGGAAATGGAGAACTGAAGGAGCAGTATAGCGGAAAATAAAATGTTTTTTTCATTGGAGGACAAATCGAAAGAGCTAGAGGTGAAATAAGAAAAGAATAAAAAAATGAATATAAATTATACAAAGAATAAATCATAAACTTCATTGCAAAAGGGAATCTTCTTGACGCACTATAAATAGAGGTATAGTATTTGGTTAGCACAAGCTAACCATCAAGGAGGCAGTATGAATGGAGAAATGATAGAAGAGGGAAAAAATAAATGGAACAATTCTCGTCCTACGGAAAATTCCCGTCATGATGGAAAAGCACCTTCTCCGATTCTTTGGGCCCTGTCTCAGACGGGCTCTCACAAGAGGGAATATGTAAAAAGTGTACTTTTCGCCATCATCGGGGTGGCCTTTTCCCTTGCCCCGTATTTTGTTATGGTAGAAATTGTAGACGGCCTGATGAGTGGCAACCGGGCCTTCTCCTTCTACCTTGGGAAATGTCTTATTACAGCGCTCCTTTGGATAGGGAGAGTCCTTTTCCATTCCCTTTCTACAGGGAAAAGCCATGCGGCGACCTTTGCGGTTCTCGGAGAGATTCGAAAACGTTGCACGGAAAAGCTCCTCCGTATGCCCCTAGGTGCTGTGCAGGAGCAAAGTTCCGGAGCCTTAAAAAGCACGATCATCGAGCGGATTGACAGTATGGAGACCACGCTCGCGCATATTGTGCCGGAATTCACGGCGAACCTTCTGATTCCCCTTTGTATTCTCCTCTATATTTTTAGTCTGGATTGGAGAATGGGACTTGCCGAGCTTCTTACCCTTCCTATCGGACTCGTAAGCTTTGCCGTCATGATGGGTGGCAGTCAGAAGTTTTATGAGCATGCCGTAGAATCCACGAAAACCTTGAACAATACCTCCGTGGAATATATCGGAGGGATTCAGGTCATCAAAGTCTTTGGAAAAACAAAGTCCAGTTACGCACGCTTTGTAAAGGATGCTTATGAAGCGGCAAACAGCTACATTTCTTGGATGCGATACTATATTCTCCCTATGACCTTTTCCCTTTCCATTATGCCGGCAACCCTCCTCCCCGTTCTTCCGATTGGGGGGATTTTGGTTCGTAGCGGAACGCTTAGCAGCAATCACTTTGTGATGATTCTCATTCTTTCCGTAGGACTTGTTACCCCTCTTATCACTTTGATGAGCTATGGTGATGATTTCCAAACTATGGGAACCATTATGGGCGAGGTAAGAGCTCTTTTGAATGCCCCGGAAATGGAGCGCCCGAAAGAGGGAGATTCTCCGGAGAAAAACGACCTGGCGCTTCGTGATGTCCATTTTTCCTACAAAGAAAAAGAGGTATTGCACGGCATTTCCATGGAGATTCCGGAAGGAAGCTTCATTGCCCTAGTTGGCCCGAGTGGTAGCGGAAAGAGCACGATTGCAAGGCTGATTGCCTCGCTTTGGGATGTAGAGAAAGGCGGTATTTTCCTCGGAGGAAAGGATATCCGGGAGATTCCGCAGGAGGTCTACTCTGAAAAGTTCGCCTTCGTCTCTCAGGATAACTATCTGTTTAATAGGAGCGTGCGGGAAAATATCCGAATGGGAAATCCCACCGCAACGGATAGTGAGGTGGAAGAAGTTGCGAGGAAGGCCGGCTGCCATGATTTATCCTCTCTCTGGAGAAGGGCTATGATACGCTTGTAGGAAACGCAGGCGGCCATCTTTCGGGCGGCGAGCGCCAGAGAATTTCCATAGCAAGAGCCATGTTAAAAGCCGCTCCCATTGTGATTCTTGACGAGGCGACCGCCTATACCGACCCGGAAAATGAAGCCCTGATTCAGCGTTCTGTCTCCAAGCTCACCGAGGGAAAGACCTTGATTGTCATTGCGCACCGCCTAAGCACCATCGTTGATGCAGATAAAATCTTCGTTATAGAGGACGGAAGAATCAATGACTCCGGAACACATGAAGAACTCTTATCTCGAGGAGGACTGTACAGTGCGATGTGGAAAGCGCATGAGGAGGTGAAGGACAATGCTTAGTATCATTCGTCATTTCTTTCAATTTTGCGGAGTGGAAAACCGCAGGAAATTTACCCTTTCCCTTTTTCTCGGAGTTGGTGACGCCTTTTTCAACGCCTTAAAAATTCCCGCTATTGCTGTAATGCTAAAGGCTCTTCTCGCTTCCGAAATCCGCATGGAGGACATTTTCCTAAGCCTCGGTATCATGCTTCTCAGCATCCTCGGCATCAGTCTTATCAAGTCGAAAAGTATGATGTTGCAAACCGAAGCGGGCTACGATACCTGTGCAAGGAAAAGGGTGGAAATCGCGGAACACCTTCGTTACCTTCCCATGGGGTATTTTAATCAGAATTCCCTCGGGCAAATCAGCTCTGTCGCAACGAACACTATGCAGATGCTGGAAGGTTTAGCTACCCGTGTGATTATGCAGGTTTCGGAAGGCTTGCTTACCACAAGCCTCATCATTCTCATGCTCTTTTTCTTTGACTACCGTATCGCTCTCGTCCTGCTTACCGGCTTTGTCCTCTTCCTCTTTTGCAACAGTGCTCTGCAAAAGGCAGCCGGAAAGCTTTCCGGACGAAAAAAATAGAAGCCGAAGCCTCTCTTGTCGAAAAAGGTGCTCGAGTACCTCCAAGGTATGGCGGAGGTCAAGGCCTACCATTTAAGCGGGGAAAAAGAGCCGGGGAGCTAAACGAAGCCATTCATGAAAATGTGCAGATCAACACGGAAATGGAGCTTTCTTTATCCCGATAATGGCTCTGCAAAAGCCTTATTGCGAAGCTAAGCGGAGTCGCCATGGTGCTCTTTTCCTGCCTCTTCTACTGCGCAGGCAGTATGTCCGCCTTAAATGCCATTATCATGGTCATCTCCGCTTTTATTGTAAATGCGAGTCTGGAAAGTGCCGGAAGCTATTCCGCCCTCCTCCGCATCGTGGAAATGAGTGTGGACAGAGCTGAAGAAATCCTTCGTACCCCGCAAATGAGTATTTCGGGAGAGGAGATCGAGCCGAAAAAAAGAGACATCTCTGCGGAAGAACTTGCCTTTTCCTATGATCAGCGCTTAATCATAAACGGAGTATCATTGGAAATACCCGAACACACGACGACAGCCATTGTCGGACCGAGCGGCAGCGGAAAAACCACCTTGGTCAGTCTTCTTTCACGTTTCTGGGATCCGGAAAAAGGAAAAGTTTTCCTCGGCGCACGGAATGTCAAGGATTACGACATGGACAGCCTTATGGCGAACTTCAGCTTCGTCTTTCAGAATGTCTATCTCTTCCACGACAGCATTTTGAACAATATCCGCTTCGCCCGTCCGGAAGCTTCTTTAGAAGAAGTCATTGCGGTTTCCAAGAAGGCCTGCTGTCACGACTTTATCACTGCGCTCCCTGACGGCTATGACACTGTAATCGGAGAAGGCGGCGCCTCCCTTTCCGGCGGAGAAAAACAGCGAATATCCATTGCCCGTGCCATGATGAAGGACTCGCCCGTCATTTTCCTGGACGAAGCAACCGCAAACGTGGATCCGGAAAATGAAAACGAGCTAATGCGTGCCATTTCCTCTCTCACAAAAGAAAAAACCGTTATCCTGATTGCCCACCGTTTGAAAACCGTTTCCAAGGCAAATCAGATTCTGGTTCTCGACCACGGTAGAATCGTGCAAAGAGGAAGTCATGAAGAACTCCTTAAGGAAAACGGCCTGTACAGAGATTTTATTCAGGAAAGAAAAGAGGCGGTCAGCTGGAAGGTCAGAAAATAAAAAATGCAGTCTTCCTTTTGGGAGGACTGCATTTTTTCTGCCTCGAACAACCTAATAGCGGTTTTAATGATATACCTCAAAAAATATTACAACAGCTTTGCCAGTAGGCCGTAGCTGAGTAAAGACATAATGCAACTTGCCAGAAGGATTCCCAGAAGAATGGAAAGAAGTGACTTTTTTCTATCCATCTTGAGGAGACTGGCAACCATGGCACCGGTCCATGCACCCGTTCCGGGAAGAGGGATTCCGACGAAGAGTGCTAAGCCCCAGAAATCGTACTTTTCAACACTTTCCCTATTTGCATCCACTTTTTTTCGGAACCAGTTCGCTATCGGTTTTGTGTAGGAAAAACTTTCTAAAAAAAGAACCAGCTTGGAGAAAAAGAAAAGCACAAAGGGAATGGGGAGTATATTTCCGATAATCGCAAGGCACAGAGCCTGCATATAGGGAATTTTCAAAAGAGACGCGGCAATCAGTCCTCCGCGGAGCTCAATAATCGGCATGATAGAGAGGATAAATACAATGGATTCTTTTGAAAGATACTGCCCCAAAATCCGTGTAAAAAATGTAATAAAACTTTCCATATTTCCCTTTCTCCCTTGCTTGAATGACCCTATAACTTATGCTAGAATCTAACAATGGTGCGCTTTGTTTCGATGATTTATGGAGTGTATCGGATAGCAAAGCAGGAGTCAAGATAGTTTCACAGATTGTTCATATATAGATTGGATAGGTAAAACCGATTTTCAAAAGGAGTACTATGATAGACTTTGAAGAGGAAATTCAAAGATTTAAACCGAGTTTGGATGTGGATCAACTGGAAGATGCCATCTTAAAGGTGGATTTAACGGATATGAATGATTTAATGACGCAGTTATTTGAGGATGCCATGAAGAAGGGAAATACCCAATGAAATATGACATCACCTTAGAAAGAATTGCCAATTGTTATTATAACTTGGGATTGGAAAGGGCCAGACTAAGGGATTTGAGCGGTGCGGCAGAGTTATTAAAGAAGGCCTTACATTATGATAAGTATCAGAGAGAGGCAAGAAATTTACTCGGCCTCATCTTTTTTGAGATGGGAGAAGTGGCGGACGCTTTGGTACAATGGGTTATCAGTATGAATCTTTTACCTGAAGACAATCTTGCTGATTATTACTTGGATGAGATTCAAAGGAAACCGGCAATTCTTCGTATCTGTTCTGACAATGTAAAACGCTATAATCAAGCGTTAGATTATGCCCAGCACAACAATGAAGATCTTGCGGTATTTCAGCTGAATCAGGTTATTGCCGATAGTCCAAACTATGTGAAGGCGCACATACTCCTAGCACTTTTGTACATGAAAAGAAGTGATTGGGTTAAGGCGGGAAAGAGTCTTTACCTTGTTTTGAAGATTGATCGAAATAATCCCAAGGCTTTGGTGCTTATGGATATTGTCAAGAAAAATACGGGAAGGGCGGAAATAGAGCAGAACAGACTGAAGAATGTATTTTCCCACAGGAAGATGACGGATGATGATGTTCTGATTCCGCAGGAGATCAAGCAACTTTCTCCCTGGTCCGTTTCTTTGCTTCTTGTTTTGGGAGCGGTAATCGGTCTTTTTGTGTATTATCTTATGATGCTTCCTGCGGGAATTCGCAGTGCCAATACCAAGAACAATCAGGAATTGATTTCATATACGGAGAAGCTGGACGCGGCTAACCAAAAGCTAAGCAATATGGAAGAGCAGAACAGTAAATTACAAAAGGATTATGATGAAGCGAAGGCGAGTCTGGATCGGTATGAGAACCAGAATGCTTCTTTCATGGCACAATATCAAAGCCTTGTCAATATCAACAATGCTCTCTCCACCGGAGATATACTGACTGCCGCGGACGCTTATATAAAATTGGACCCAAGCAGTATCACGGATGAAAGTCTGCAAAACATGCTTAGCTCCGTAAAGTCGCAGATGGAAGGAAATGTATTTCAACGTTTGCAGGAGCTGGGTACGGCGGCATGGAACTCCGGAAAAACGGAGGAGGCGTTACGCTATTACAGCTTAAGTGTACAGATCCGAAGAGAAGCGGAAAATTTATTCTTACTGGCAAGATTGCAGCAGACCATGGGGAATACTGCAGAGGCAAACCAAAACTTTGATGCCGTTGTAGGTGAGTTCCCCGGTTCTCCCTATGCAGAACGTGCAAGAAGCGCAAGAGGATATTAATGTTAAAAAAGAGCAAGATTATTGCTATGACCAAGTTGGCAATCTACGAAAAGCATAAAGGAGAGGAAGCTCTTGAGATAACCCGATATTATAGGGAAGATTACATTTCCAATCGGATACTGCAGGGCATTATTCGTTATACGGCAGTTTTCTTCCTCTTATCTCTTATGTATCTTTTAATGCAGGAGAGGACTTGCTCATGAAGATGAGTTTTCCCTTTTTGATTAGTTTAGGGACGGCGGGCTGTACTTTTTTATCTTTTGGGCTTAACTTTTTTTGTAGCAGTTTTTCTCTTCTTTTCTTACTTTTCTTACGAGAAAGCAGTGGAAGTGAGAAAACAGTATGAGCAAAGCTTGGAAGAAATCCTATCTCTCAGTTACTCTTTTGCTAAAGACAAGAAGAGCAGTGTAAGGGATAAAGCAGAGGAGAGCAGTACGAAAACAGCAAAAAAAGAAGTACAGGATATCATTCTGCAGATGAAAAAAGAGGGAGAACGTTTAGAGTTCACACCTCTTTATGGTAGGGATAGACAGGAGCGAGGCAGTAAGGAAGGAATTGCTATAGAAAGAGCGCCTAAAGAAAGTCAAGTGAAAAACGGCAAAGAAACCAGTTCTAAAAAAGCATTGCAGAAGATAGATTTGGAAAAACGAACCGAGAATGAGAACTGGTTGGATGAAGAAGATTGGCTGGATGAGTAAGGGAGAAAAAGATGGATAATATGAGGCAGTATCGGGAAGCTATACAAAAGATATATGGGAAAAATGACTATTGGATTGTTCCGATTTTTCGTTCTCTTTTTTCCATGTTTCTTCTCTTTTCCCTTAACCGTTATCTAGGGATGACGGGAAAGACGGGGAATCCTCTTGTGATTCTTGTACTTGGACTATTGTCCTTTTTCTTACCCTTTTCTTTTGTGCCCTGCCTTGCCGGGCTTTACTTACTTTACTATTTTTATACGAAGTCATTGTTGCTCTTGGGTATTGGGGGATTGTTTTTTGTTTTAATCTTTATCATTCAAAGCAGTGTAAGGGGAAAGTATGCTATTTTAATAGCGGCCATGCCTCTTTGCTTTTTTTTAGGTATACCCTATTTTCTTCCTCTGCTTGTAGGACTTTCTATGGGGCTATCCGCAGTTCTTTCTCTTTCTTTGGGTATTCTTGTTTATTATTTTTGCAATTCATTCGAGAATATAAAGAGCAATTCATTTTATCAGGTGATCTTTTGGATCAATTTGAAGGTTTATCCAAAAAAATGGCGCCCTTATTACACAACAAGGAAATGATTGGTATGCTTGTCTTGTTTACTTTGGCGGCCTTGGCTATTTATATTATTCGAAATTTTAGTTTTAATTACTCTTGGATTATTGCCTTAATAACGGGAATTTGCGTGGAGGGACTGGTATTCTTTGTTTTGCCTTTTCTTTCCGTTAAGATGAATATAGGGTTAAGTTTACTTTCCTATCTTTTCTCCATCCTTTTTAGCGTGATTGCTTTGTTTTTCTTTCGGGATGCGGATTATCGGGGAACGGAATTTGTACAATTTGAGGATGATGCTTATTATTACTATGTAAAGGCAATTCCGAAGAATAAAGCGTAGTTTAAAGAGTATGGTTTTGCAGGAGGGTGTGGGAAGTGAGTGCATTTATAAAAATGAAGGGCTGGATCAGTCTTCTTCCGTCTTTCAGTTTCACGGGAGTCATAGAGATAGCTATACTTGCCGCTCTTATTTATATCATTCTCCTTTGGATAAAAAATACCAAGGCTTGGCAGCTTTTAAAGGGAATACTCATCATCATTCTTTTTACGGCCTTTGCCGTATTTTTCCGCCTGACTACCATTGTTTGGTTGATTGAAAGGCTTTCTACCGCTGCAATTATTGCTATAGTTGTCATTTTTCAGCCGGAACTTCGTAAGGCTTTGGAACAGCTTGGTTCTAGAAACCTAATCAGTCAATTTAGAGGCTTGGATACAAGGCAAAACACGCATATTAATGAAGAACTTATTGCTGCCTGCAGTACGATGTCGGAGCATAAGACCGGTGCTTTGATTGTGCTAGAGCAAACACAGAGTTTGGAAGAAATCGAAAAGACGGGAATCTATGTAGACGGAATCGTAACGGCAGCCCTGCTTATCAATATTTGAAAAAAATACACCGCTTCATGACGGAGCGGTAGTGATTTCCCATGATAGGGTGACTTCTGCGACCTGTTATCTTCCTCTTTCTGATGCGGAGATTTCCAAGGCGTATGGAACGAGACACAGAGCCGCTCTTGGTATATCAGAGAATTCAGATGCCATCACTTTGGTTGTTTCTGAAGAAACGGGAAGAATATCCGTAGCCAGTGAAGGAAAACTCTATCGTATCAGAGAGCCGGAGGAACTCTTGAAGTATCTGCCAAAGGAAGAAAAGGAAGGAGAAGAACGGAAGTCCATCTTTTCCCGAATTTTTTCTAAGGAGAAAAAGAAGGAGCAGTCATGAAATTTTTTAAAGGAAATATAAATTTAAAACTATTCAGCGTTTTTTTGGCTCTACTTCTTTGGTTGATTGTTTTTAATATTTCCAATCCGGAACAAAAAGGAAGCCGGAATGTAGAGTTAAATATTTTAAATCAGGATGTTTTTTCGTCGGAAAATAAAACCTGGGAAGTAGATAGAGAGACCATTACAATAAGTTATACGGTTCGAAGCAATAAGGCATCATCCGTGAAAGCTTCAGACTTTAATGTTTATATTGACTTGAATGACTATTCCATTACCGGTTCCGTGCCGGTATATGTTGAGCTGAAGAATCCGGAAATTCTGCCAGTATACAGGATATTGTAGCTCGTCCATCTGTAGTCCATGTCAGTGTGGAGGATTTACAAAGAAAGAAGTTTACGCTGACAACCCATAGGAGCGGTAAGGAAGAAGACGGATATGTGGTTGCTTCTATTCATACGGAACCGGACACGATTTATGCAACCGGACCGGAGTCTACCATTGGAAGAATCTCTTCGGTGGGTTTACTGATTAATGTTGATGGGCTGAACAAAACAACCAGTGGAAAAGGAAAGGCTGTTTTTTATGATGCAAACGGAAAAACCATCGATTCTTTAGGGAATGTTACGCTTTCTCAAGAAGAGGTGGATTATACCGTAGTGATTCACAAGAAAAAGGACTTGAAGATTGCAGTGAATGCTACAGGCGTACCGCAGAGCGGTTACAGTTTGGAAAGCTTGGATATCTCGCCTAAAACTGTATCCGTTTCCGGAAATGAGAGCCTTTTAGAAAGTATAAATAGTATTGATCTTCCGCCTTTAGATATTTCCGGAACGAGCAGTGATGTACAAAAGGTATATTCTTTGGATGACTATCTTGCAAAAGGCGTTTCGCTTACGGAACCGAATAATACCGTGACCGTTACGGCTAGGCTGAAGAAAAATGCGGAAACTACGGAGGAAAGTACTACAGAATCCAAGGAAGAGAGCAAGTCTACAGAAGAAAGTACTACAGAATCCAAGGAAGAGAGCAGTTTTGGAAGTGAAGAAGGAAGCGACGGAAAAGCAAGTATCAAAAATAGTTCTTCTGCTGAGAAAAAAGCTTCAGTAGAGGAGAGTCGTCAAAGTACGCAGGAAGGGAAAGCTTCTGTGACAGAGAACAAAAGCCCATAGTAGCAGGATATTATTGCATGAGAATATTTAAAATACTTGGAATATACAGCATCCTATATTTTTTGGCCTATCTGGCAAAAAAATTCGGCCATGCGGGGGTTTCTTCTATACTTTTTCTGTTTTTAGCCCTGTTTTTATATTTTGTCGAAAAAAAAGAAGAGAAGAGTAATCTTCCTCTTTGCGGACTTTTTGCTTTAGGCTTACTTGGTGGAGAGGGGATAGCGGTTTTACAGCTCAGTACCCTCTCTTCTTCGTGGACTACGGAAAGCTGGCTCAGTTTTTATTTGGCATATTTTATTTTTTATTTGCTGTACTATATAGTGAAAAAACTTTGCTTTTTCTCAAGACTTTGCAATCGGAAGTCTCTACCATGTCAAAGCCCATTTTCTAGCGGGAATGAAAAACAAATAGATATTCCTATTAAGGATGAGAGAAAGAAGCAGAAGGAATTATTGTCCTTTTTAAAACTCTGTATTCTTGTTCTACTGGGCATTTCCTATCTCTGTTTTTTTATTGAAGCAAAGGTCTTAGGGTATATCCCTTTGTTTACAGAGCATACTCCACATGCCTACTCTGCATTTCACTTAAAAGGACTGCATTATTTCACGACTCTTTTTGTATTGGTGCCGATGCTTTTGCCCTTTCTCATGAGATTGGAGAAGAGAATTACTGCTTTCGGATTAATCAGTTTTTTTCTTTCGCTTCTGCTACCGATACTTTTAGTCTCCCGTTTCCAGCTCCTTTTTTCTATGGCACTGTATATTTTGTCTTTGTTGTTGCTGGGTTATTCTTTACAATGGAAGAAGGCTCTTCTTTTATTTCTTTTTTTACTTACTGCATACATTGTTTTGACAGTGGAGAGGGCACACTCCGTATCTTACCTTCTGGATATTTTTGCAATGAAAAATAAAAATATCCCGATCTTTTTCGTGCAACCCTATATGTACATTGCGAATAATTATGAGAATTTTAATCTCTTGACGAAAGGAAGTGGAAAGTCATTCTCACGGCTTTAGAATGGCATATCCATTCCTGACCTTATCAGGATTGAAATATTTCGTGGATTTACCGCTCTCCTATCCTTTATACCTTACCAAGGAAGAGTTGAGTACCTTGGGGATTCTCTATGATGCATATTATGATTTTGGGATTCTTGGAGTTGGAATTTTTTCTGCAGTGCTGGGGAGTTTGGCTGCGATCCTAAGCTCCCTTATGAAACGGAAAGACAATCCCTTTCTTCTTGGGATTATTGCCCAATTTGCATTTTATCTATCCCTTTCGTTCTTTACAACTTGGTTTTCCAATGCATCCAGTATTTTTTATTTCGGAATCAGTCTCTTTTTTACTATGCTTTGGCAGTGGAAAAAGCAGAGGCTGGACAAAGATAAAGCAGGTCAAATGGAAGGAGAGCAATAAAATGAAGAGAATAGGACTGTTGTTGTATCGGATCTGTTTTCCGCTTGTTTTAACCGCTATCTTTTTGATTCTGATTCCCAGATTGCTTCTGTTCTTTCTGCCTTTTTTCTTGGGAGCAATTTTAGCAGTGCTTGCATCCCCGATTATCCATTTTGTTTCGAAAACTTTTCCCGGAAATTAAAAAAAGAACATTGGACAGTTTTGATTATTGTATTCTTGTTTGTTATTGTCTTGGGGCTGTTGTATCTCTTATTTCTTTTTGGGGGGCCTTTTCTTTCTGTAAAAATGGCGGGCTTTCCGGAATATCTCCTCTCTGCAAAAAATATGGTATTGGATAGTCTGGAGAAGGTGAGACAATTGCTACCGGAAGGTTTTCAGGAGATTTTCGCGAATATGCCGAAAAAAATGGAAGGATATGGAAAAAATATACTGCGCAGTTGGTCATCTCCCGCTATCCGTTTATCCTTGCATCTGGTTGGAGGTCTACCGGAACTTGTGCTCTACTTTGTTATCATGATTTTATCCTCCTTTTCCTTTGTGAAAGAAGGAAGCGGAATCCTTCAAGGTTTACAAAAGATAGTGCCGGAAAGCTTTAGTCGTTACGGAAAGCTTTTAAGAGAAGATGGGAAAAAGATTATCAAAGGATATATTCTTGCACAGATAGAAATCATGTTTTGTGTTTTTTTACTCCTTGCAATAGGTTTTAGCTTTTTGAGGGTGCCCTATGGGGTTTTACTTGCCTTCCTTACCGCTTTTTTAGATGCACTTCCGATTTTTGGAGTCGGATTTATCATGTGGCCATGGATGCTTTTCATTCTAATACAGGGACGCTTTGGCTTCTTTGCCGTCTTGCTTGTGTTATATCTTTTGACACAAGTGATTCGACAGTTTTTGCAGCCGAAGATTATCGGAGAAGCGATTGGTCTTCCTCCTCTTTTGGCTTTACTATTCCTGTTTCTCGGGTATAAGTTTTATGGCTTGTCCGGTATGGTGCTGGCATTACCGGTCGGTATGCTGCTTCTCCGTTTTTATCACTATGGAGCTTACGACGGTTTAATTTGGCAAGTAAAGAATTGAAGGAAATCTTGGTCAAAGCCCTTTATCAATAGGAGTAATGGAGGAGTTTATGCATTTACCCGAGGTGTTTTTAGAAAGAATGCGAAATTTGTTTTCGGAAGAAGAGGAGTGGAAGCAATTTCTTCAGTCTTTTTCGGAGGAGCCGAAACGGGGAATCCGTGTAAATACACAAAAGTTAAGAGAAGCGGAGAAACACGGATTTTCTTTTTCGGATTGGACAAAGGACTGGAACTTGATTCCCTTGTTTTCTTTTCATTACTCTAATTGTGAGGAAGAAAAAGGAGAGAGAGTTTTAGTAGAAGATATACAGAACAATGTTCCGGAAGACTTGCAAGAAAATTCGTCGGAAATTTTAGAAAAAACAGAGGTAAGAGAATTCCTCGTGGACGAAAGCTATCTTGCGTCGCAGGGGATTACAATCGGACGAGACCCTTATCATGAAGCCGGGCTTTACTATATTCAGGACCCTTCGGCAATGGAGGTCGTTCCGCATATGGAGATACGCCCCTTTGATCGCTGTTTGGATCTCTGTGCCGCACCTGGAGGAAAAAGCATGCAAATAGCTGACCGATTGGACAGTAAGAGAGGCGGGTTCCTTCTTTCCAACGAATATGTGGGGGAAAGGGCAAGAATTCTTTCGAAAAATGCGGAAAGAATGGGCTATGCTAATCTTTCCGTAGTCAATGAAAGCCCGGCACATCTAGCTGCGTTATACCCCGGTTTTTTCTCCAGAATTTTGGTGGATGCTCCCTGTTCAGGTGAGGGAATGTTCCGAAAAAGTAAAGAGGCAGTGGAAGACTGGTCGGAAGAGCTTGTGGAAAAATGTGCTCTTCGCCAAAAGGAAATTCTTCGGGAAGCCTTCACCATGCTTCGAGAAGGTGGAATTCTTGCGTATTCCACCTGTACCTTTGAAAGGACTGAGAATGAAGATATCCGAGAATGGATAGAAAGGGAGAATCCGGCTTATCGGCTTTTAATGGAGAAGAGACTGTATTTTCATAACAGCAGTGGAGAGGGGCAGTATTTTGCGGTGTTTAAGAAATCCGGAGAAGAACCTGCAGAAGAGGAGAGAGAGCTTTCTTATACGGTTTTTCAAAAAAACAAAATGATTTTCTGCTATGCCTCACAGCTCCGTCCTTTTTCGGAATTAAAATTATTTAGGCAAGGTATAAGTATTTATGAGGAAGGAAAGAAGGAATGGGAGTATAGTCACGGCTTAAGTCATGCGGTGGATTTGAAGGACATTTTTTCAATCGTGGAACAGCGGAGACCGAAGACGAAATATAGCCTTCTCTATTCCCTTTTCCTAAAGAGAACGGACAGAAGAGTGGAAGACTATCTTTTGGGCAATGAAATCGGAGTAGAAGAGAAAGAAATAGAGGGAATAGAGGGAATAGAGGGAATAGGGGAACTTATTGAGGGCAAGGAACATAAGGCGGGAATGTCCATTCTCTATTGTGACGGTCTTCCTTTGGGGTTTGGCTATCTTCGAAACGGGCGTCTTCGAAATTTTTATCCCAAAGGATTGCGTTATAAAAAATAGGAAAAGAATACGGTCCGGGATTTTTATGGTAAAAGAAAAAAGCTACCATCTGACGAGAAAAAAGGAAAAATCTTTTTGTTAAAAAAATAACGCATAATTTCAATGTTTTGACTTAATCATCTTAAAACCGTCTTAAAATCCCTTGAACTCATATATTTAATCGTTTACAATACCTAAGAATATTGTCTGGACTCAGGAATAGAATGGAGGAGAAATATGGATCAGCGTAGCTCTGCAAGAAATCGCATTGAGTCCTTGCTGGACGCACATAGTTTTGTCGAAATCGGTGCTTTGGTAAGAAGTCGAAGTACGGATTTTGTTCAGGAGGGAAAAAAGGAAGCCACGGATGGCGTTATCTGCGGTTATGGCAGTATATCCGGAAAGCCGGTGTATGTTTATGCCCAGGACGGAATATTCTTTCGGGTTCTTTGGGAGAAATGCACGGTAAAAAGATTGCTCAGCTTTATGATATGGCACTGAAGATGGGGGCTCCGGTTTTGGAACTTTTGGATTCCAGCGGAATTCGTCTGGAGGAAGCGACGGATTCTCTTTTTGCTCTTTCCCGTATTTATGAGAAGAAGGCAAAGGCAAAGGGCTTGATTCCCTTATACTCTGTTGTTTACGGTCAGGCAGGCGGAGCAATGGCAGTGCTTGCTTCTCTTTCTGATTTTAGCTTTATGGAGAATAAGGACGGCAGATTGTTCTTAAACGCTCCCGATGCGGTGAAAGGCAATAAAAATGATGATTTTGCCAAGGCTAAAGCACAGGAAGAAGCCGGCAATCTGGATTTTTCCGGAACGGAAGAAGAATTGATTACCGAAATTCGCAAAGCCTTTTCCTTCTTGCCGGCAAACAATGAAGATGAAGCCTATAATGAAGACGTGGAAGACAATTTAAATCGTGCAGTGGACGGATTTTTTACAATGCCTGCAAGAGAAGCACTTAGCACACTTTCCGATGAGGGGGAGATTTTTGAAGTAAGAAGAGCTTACGGAGAGGGTGCAGTAACTGCATTTCTGCGCTTAAACGGACAAACAGTGGGAGGCATTGCAACAACAGGAGAAGCACTTCACTGGAAGGCTGTTGTGAAGATGAATCGTTTCCTTCGTTTCTGTAACAGCTTCTCTATTCCGGTTCTTACTCTTTGTGATACTCCGGGATTTGAGAACTGCAGCTGCAATGAGATGCACATGACCAAGGAAATGGGAGAGCTCCTGTCCGCCTATGGAAATGCTTCCGTACCATTGGTGACTTTGGTAAAAAAGGCAGTCGGTTCTGCAGGTGCTTGTCTTGGCAGTAAGGGCTTGGGAGCGGATTTGGTTTTCGCATATCCGGAATCCGAGATTTCGGTTATGGATGCGAAGTTAGCTGCAAATATTTTATATCCTGATGAGACTTTGGAGGATAGAGAAGAAAAGGCCAAGCAGTTCCTTGAGGAAAAAGGTTCTGCAAAGAGTGCGGCTTACCGCGGATATATTGATGCCATTATTTTACCGGAAGAAACAAGGCAGAGAGTGATTTCCGCCTTTGATATGCTTTTACGGCAAGGCAAATTTTGATTTCCATAAAAAAATACGGCAGTATCTAAGGGAGGAATTATGAAGAAAATAAAACGATTATTCTTCCTCCTTGCGATTATGCTTCTTTCTCTTTTTTTCTTTTCTCCTGTAGAAAAAAAGAAGGTAGAGACAACACTGTCTTTAACAGAGGAAGAGCGTTCCGGACTAACCCAGATGATGACCGACTATTTCCTTGAAGTTGAGGGAGAAGACGAGCAGGAACTGGAAGATAGTATTAATCAGGCGTACAAGGCAAAAGAAGAAGTTCTTTACAATGCATTGACAAACTTTAAGAATAACAAAAAAGATTTGGGCAAGTTCCAAAAAGTGGAAAATGTGGAAGTGACAACAGAGGATGACAGTTATGTTATTAATCTGCATGCCGGTTTTGAAAAGAGAGAGTTGATTTTCCATGCGGTCATTCCGGAGGGCTACTATCAATTTACGGAATTAAGCTTTAACCCGGTCTATACCATGCAGGAAAAGCTGCTTTCCGCTTTCCAAAATATGATAGTCGGGATGGGAACTGTTTTTGCCGTTTTAATCTTCATTGCATGGATTATCAGTCTTTTTGATCAGGTCCATAAGTGGGAAGTAAGACGGGCAGAGGCTAAAAAAGAAAAAGACCGTCAGGCTTTGGAACTGAAAAAGGAAGAAAAGCTAAGTACAGCAGTAGAGACGAAAAGCATTCCTGCTGTTTTGGAAAAGGAAGAAGGGATTTCAGAGGAACTCCTCAGTATTATTCTTATGGCTGCTGTTAAGGCATACGAAGAAGATTTGGGAAGAAAGAATCCTTTCAGTGGTGCTCGAACTTTGGAAAACGGATTGATTGTACGCTCGGTAAAGAGAAGGAAGTAGAGGTTAAAAATGAAAGCATATACAATTACGGTGAATGGTGTTTCTTATGATGTGACTGTGGATGAAAAAGGAAATGTGGGAAGTGCATCAGCTCCTGCGGCGGCTCCCGCGGCAAAGTCTGCAGCACCTATTTCTGTGGCAGCTCCTGTGCAAAAGGCTTCGGCACAGGGAAATATTTCCGTGACTGCACCGATGCCCGGCAAGGTTCTTGCTGTTAAAGTAAATGTGGGAGACAGTGTGAAGAGCGGTACACCGGTTCTGGTTTTAGAAGCCATGAAAATGGAAAATGATATTGTTGCTCCAAAGGATGGAAAGGTAGTAGCAATTCATGTTAACGTGGGAGACAGTGTGGAGTCCGGAGCGGTACTGGTAAGCCTGGAGGGCTAGAACTTAGGAGGATGAATTTATGAATATAGTAGAGACATTTTTAAATCTACTAGAACAAACAGCATTCTTCAGTTTGAGCTACGGGAATTATCTTATGATTCTGGTTGCTTTGATTTTTCTTTACCTGGGTATCGCCAAGGGCTTTGAGCCTCTTCTCATGGTTCCCATCGCATTTGGAATGTTGTTGGTTAATATTTATCCGGACATCATGCTTAGTCCGGAAAAAAATCAATAAACGGTACGGGAGGGCTGCTTTTGGTATTTCTTCCGTTTGGATGAATGGACGATTTTACCGTCCCTGATTTTCCTTGGAGTAGGAGCACAGACGGATTTCTCGCCTCTTATTGCGAATCCGATTAGCTTTCTTCTTGGTGCAGCTGCTCAATTCGGTATTTATGCGGCATACTTCTTTGCCATCTTTTATGGGATTTTAACGGTGCTGCGGCTGCTGCAATCTCCATTATCGGAGGAGCAGACGGCCCGACTTCCATTTTCCTTTGCAATAAGCTCGGACAGACTGCACTGCTCGGTCCGATTGCGGTTGCGGCATACAGCTATATGTCATTGGTTCCGATTATCCAGCCGCCGATTATGCGAGCCCTTACCAGCAAAGGAAGAGAGAATGTGCAAGATGGAGCAGCTCAGACCGGTTTCCAAGTTAGAGAAGATTCTCTTCCCCATTGTGGTAACCATCGTGGTTTGCCTATTGCTTCCAACCACGGCACCGCTTGTCGGAATGCTGATGCTTGGAAATCTCTTTAAGGAATCCGGTGTAGTAAGACAGCTGACAGATACTGCGGCAAATGCCATGATGTATATTGTCGTTATTTTACTGGGAACTTCTGTAGGGGCAACAACCTCTGCGGAGGCCTTCCTAAACTTGGATACTTTGAAAATCGTATTTTTGGGACTGATTGCCTTTGCCTTTGGCACGGCAGCCGGCGTATTACTAGGTAAAGTAATGTATTATTTATCCGGAAAGAAGATTAATCCCCTTATCGGTTCTGCAGGTGTTTCCGCAGTTCCTATGGCAGCCAGGGTGTCACAGAAGGTGGGATCTGAGTCCGACCCGACCAATTTCCTGCTTATGCATGCTATGGGGCCGAATGTAGCCGGTGTAATCGGTACTGCTGTTGCAGCGGGTGTCTTTATGGCTGTTTTTGGGGTAAAATAAGAAAGGGGAGTTTATGGCTAAAGTTAAAATCACGGAAACGGTGCTTCGAGATGCGCACCAGTCCTTAATTGCCACCAGAATGCCCAGCGAATTGATGGAGCCGATTTGGATCAAATGGACGAAGTCGGTTATCACGCTGTCGAGTGCTGGGGTGGAGCAACCTTTGACGCTTGTCTCCGTTTCTTAAAGGAGGATCCTTGGGAACGTCTTCGGATGTTAAAGAGACATTTTAAGAATACAAAGCTGCAGATGCTTTTCAGAGGACAAAATATCTTGGGCTATAACCACTATGCGGATGATGTTGTGGAGTATTTCGTAGAGAAGTCCATTGCAAACGGAATAGATATTATTCGTATCTTCGACTGCTTAAACGATATTCGTAATTTGGAAACCGCGGTAAAGGCTTGTAATAAAGAAGGCGGGCATGCTCAGATTGCGCTTTGCTATACTTTGGGAGATGCCTATACTTTAGAGTACTGGGAAAATCTTGCAAGAGATGTTGAAAGCCTTGGTGCAGATTCTCTTTGCATTAAGGATATGGCAGGCTTACTATTACCGAAGCAGGCAACGGAGCTGGTTGAGGCCTTAAAGAAGGGAACAAAGCTTCCGATTGAAATGCATACACACTATACCACCGGTATGGCTTCCATGACCTATTTAAAGGCAATTGAAGCAGGTGCGGATATTATTGATACTGCGTCCACCCCGCTTGCCATGGGAACCTCTCAGCCGTCTACGGACGTTATGGTTGCCGCTTTACAGGGGACGGAATATGACACCGGTTTGGATCTCGATAAGTTGATTGCAATTTCTAATTATTTCCAGCCATATAGAGAAGAGTGTATTAAGTCAGGACTCCTTTCCACAAAGGTTCTCGGTGTGGATGTTAAGGCACTGAAGTATCAGGTTCCCGGAGGAATGCTTTCAAACCTCATTTCTCAGCTTCACCAGGCCGGAAAAGATGATAAACTGCAGGAAGTGCTGGAAGAAGTGCCAAGAGTGAGAAAGGACTTCGGAGAGCCTCCCCTCGTTACGCCATCCTCTCAGATTGTGGGAACACAGGCGGTAATGAATGTCATTGCCGGAGAACGCTATAAGATGGTTCCGAAGGAGTCTTATAAGCTTGTAGCCGGAGAATTCGGAAAAACGGTAAAGCCGATGAATCCGGAAGTGGTAGAGAAGATTCTAAAGGGCGAGAAACAGATGACAGACCGTCCCGCAGATCATATTGCACCGCAGCTTAAGAAGTTTGAGGAAGAAGCTAAGGAATGGACGAGACAGCCCGAGGACGTATTGTCTTATGCACTTTTTCCGCAGGTTGCAAAGGACTTCTTTGAATACAGAGATGCACAAAAGAGTGGTGTAGCACTAAGCAGTGCGGACAAAGCCAATAAGGCTTATCCGGTCTAGGCTTTAATAAAAAAAGACAGCATATTGAATCTTCGCGGGGATTGGAATGGGGAATAAAACCTGTTTCAATCTCCGCGAACTTGGCATTTATCCTTCTTTACTCAAGGTCATGGTTTAAATCATTACTTTTATCTGAATTCTTTGTATATGCATTGACGGGATATAGCAAAAAAATTAAACTGAAACAGGAAAATGTCGAAGAATAGAGTAGAAATCTTAAAAAGAGAATAAAGCCCCTAGAATGAGGAGAAGATATGCATAAGAAAGTTTGTACAGCCCTTGCTTTAACATTGTCTTTTGCTATGGCGTCTATGCCGGCATTGGCAGGAGAAAGGGCGGCCTTGGTAAAAGGAAGTTTGGTGAATATTCGTGCGGAGGCCACTGTGAAGAGCAGTAAAGTCACCAATCTTTTTTCGAATGCTTCCATTACCGTAAATGACCCGGTGCAGGGAAGTGACGGTTCGACTTGGTATCCAGTTAAGTATGCCGGAGGCCAAGGATATATCCGTTCCGATTTTGTGAAGTTCCCGGTGCAATATCAGAGAGACGAAGCTTTTGAAAATGAATTGAATCAACAGGGCTTTCCGGAGTCCTACAAGGAAGGACTTCGCAATCTTCATGCGGAATTTCCGAGCTGGCGCTTTCAGGGGATGAAGACCAATCTGAATTGGGATGCGGTGTTGAATGGAGAGATGGAAGGTACCAGCAGCCTTGTGGATAAAAATGCCATTTCCTCTTGGAAATCAACCGATGCAGGTAAATATGACTGGAACAGCGGAACATGGCCGGGATTTGACGGGGCCAAATGGGTGGCGGCTTCCAGAGCTTTAACTGCTTATTATCTTGATCCGAGAAATTTTATGGATGAATCCTATATCTTCCAGTTTTTGTTACATAATTATAATCCGGAGGAGCAGACCGCAGAAGGTCTTTCTTCCGTGTTAAAGGGCACATTTATGGAAAGTGCGACTGCTTCAAACGTGGAAGAAAGTACTGCTTCTCAACAGGAAAGTACGGCTGCCGCTCCTACTGATGATACATTTTCCTTCGTTTCCGGAGACAATGTCATTGTTTCAGCTGCGGGGCCGGGAGAGTTTGTATCCGGCGGAAGCGGTTCCGGTGAAAATACCGGAGGTGACACAGTAAAGCGTTCCGGTATCGACTATACAGGAATTCTCATGAAAGCGGCGGAAACTACAAAGCAAAATCCCTATGTCCTTGCAGCTATGATTTTACAGGAACAGGGAAAGGGGACCAGCGGTTCCGTTTCCGGTGCATCCGGTTTCTACAACTATTTTAATGTAGGAGCCTACGCGGCAAACGGTATGGGGGCTGTAGAAAGAGGCTTATGGTACGCGGGGCAGAGCGGTTCCTATGGAAGACCGTGGAATTCTCATGAAAAATCCATCCTTGGAGGGGCGCAGTTTTTTGCAGAAAACTATCTGAATGCGGGACAGAATACCTTGTACTTAAAGAAGTGGAATGTACAAGGAGCCAATCTGTATAAGCACCAATATATGACCAATGTGCAAGGAGCGGCAGAGGAAGGGGCAAAGCTTGCTAAGGCTTATACTTCCGAGATGAGACAAAAAGCCTTAGTTTTTAATATTCCTATTTATGAAAATATGCCTGCTGAAAGAGCGGCTATTCCGACCGGAACGGGAAGTCCCAACAACAGACTTACCTCCTTATCGATATCGGGATACAATTTAAGTCCCTCTTTTAGTGGAGAAAATGAAAACTACAGTATCAGTCTGTCCAATGGAACGAAGTCTTTAGATATTGCAGCAACTGCGGTAGATGCTAAAGCGCAGATTAAGGGAAATGGAAATCAGAGCGTAGAAGGAAGAGATAGCGTTGTTATTACCGTAAAAGCGGAGAACGGAAGTGAGAAAAACTATACGATTAAGCTTAACTATGGCGGTGCTACAGCAAATCAGACTAGCTCCGGAAGTGGCGGAAATGAAAGCGGAGTGGAAATTATCGAGGTAGGAAAGGCTCCTTTTGTCATAAAGGAAGGGAAGTGAGAAGCTATGATGAAAATGAAAACAATCTTGATAAGCTTTAATGCTGGGCATACTATTTTTCCTTCACCTGTTTTGCTGCAGACGGTCAGCTCAGCTTTTCCGATCCGTCAGGGAATGTAGGAGAGAACATTACTTTGAATTTAAAAGTAAAAAGTGATACTCCCCTTTCTCGTGCAGATATCAGCTTGCGCTACGACGGCAACGCCCTGCAGTTTGTATCCGGTACGGATACGGATGGAGGAGCGGGAACGCTTCGAGTTCATGGAAGCGGAGACCAAAGTGAAAGCAATACCTTGGCATATATTTTGGAGTTCAAAGTATTGAGTGCCGGTACCTCTACAATTAACGTGGAAAAGCAGGAGGTTTACACGCAGGACGAGTCTTTGTTAAATCTCACCCATGTCGGTGCTTCTACCGTAACTGCAACAGGCGGTGAGGCTGGATCCACAGAATCCGTATCCGAGAGTGCATCGTCCGAGACGGAGGAAAGCAAGGAAGAAAAAGAAGAAACGGTCAATGAGGGAGTAAAGCTTACCGCTAAGGATAAGAGCATTACCATCATGAATCCCGGTTCAGACGTACAGGTTCCGGCAGGATTTTTGGAGAGTACCATTGATGTTGACGGACACCAGGTAAAGGGATGGGTATGGAAGGCGGAGTCTGACCACCAGTACATCATTATCTATGGTATGAATGATGCCGGAGACTTGAACTTTTATCGTTACGACTTAAAAGAGAAGACCATTCAAAGATATTTTCAGGATCCTCTGGAGGAAGAGCAGAAGAAAAACGCAGAAAGCTATCCCGAGCTTCTGAATCGATACGACAGTCTGGTGGGAAAGTTTAATACGCAGTTTATTCTTTCCTGTGTTTTCGGATTTTTGGCCTTACTTTCGGTTGTACTTGCCGCATTCCTGTGGCAGGAAAGAAACAGACTGAAGAGAATTATCGCATTCCAGAAGGATAACATAGGAATCGATAAAAAAGAGCTGCGTCCAAATGTAGAGGGTATTTCTTTGAAATCGTTTGATAAGGATGAGGAGAAGCTGGATCAGACAAAGATGATTACTTCTGTACGGGAATCGCTTATAGAAGATGATTTGGAGGACGAAGATTTAGGTGCAACCAGAGCCATTTCCGTAGAGCGAAGAGAAGAGACAAAGAAAAAGGAAGAGGAATCAGAAGATACAGAATTAGAGATCGAAGATTTGTAAAGAGTTGTAATAGGGAATCCGCCTGTAATGAAGGTGGCGTATAAAACTGTGAAGGTCTTTATTGAGAAGAATAAAGGGTCACGGTTTTCTGCGTATATAAGTATAAAGGAATAGGGTGAAAAGATGAATCAGTTTACTATACAGGCCCAAAGAGCGTTACAGCTGGCAATTGAGGTTGCTGAGGAATGTCACCACCAGTACATCGGGACGGAGCATATCCTTTTGGGGCTGGTTCGGGAAGGGACCGCGGTTGCCGGAAAGGTTTTAAAGGCAAACAATGTTACGGAAGATAAATTATAGAAATGATTGCCAAGTTTATCAGTACGGATGGTAAACTTTCCATTGCCGATCCAAGCGGATACACACCTTCCGCAAAGCGACTGTTGGAACAGGCAATGCAGGAGGCCAAAGAAAGCGGCTCTCATTTGGTAGGAACAGAACATTTACTTCTTGCAATGTTAAAGGACGGAAACTGCGTGGCTTCCAGGATTATTTCCACCTTGGGAGCATCTGCACAGAAAATATATTCTCAGCTGAATTCCGCTATGGGAAGAGATCAATTTGTGGAAAATAAATCCCAAAAGGATGGCGCAGGAAGAAATTCTCAGACGCCGACTTTGGATCAATATTCCAGAGATCTGACTTCTTTGGCAAGAGAGGGAAAGCTGGATCCCTGTGGTCGGAAGAGAAGCGGAGATTATGAGGATGATACAGATTCTCTCCAGAAGAACCAAGAACAATCCTTGTTTGGTCGGAGAACCCGGAGTCGGAAAAACAGCTGTTGTGGAAGGTTTGGCAAACAGGATTGCTTCTTCCGATGTGCCTGAAATTATTGCCAAGAAAAGGCTTCTTACATTGGATCTTTCCGCGATGGTTGCCGGCTCTAAGTATAGGGGAGAGTTTGAAGAGAGAATTAAGCGTGTTATTTCCGAGGCGAGAAATGATGGTGAGGTTCTCCTCTTTATTGATGAAATTCATACCCTAATCGGAGCGGGGGGAGCGGAAGGTGCCTTGGATGCGGCTAATATTTTAAAGCCGGCTTTGGCAAGAGGAGAGCTGCAGATTATCGGCGCTACAACTTTAGAAGAATACAGAAAGCATATTGAAAAGGATGCTGCCTTGGAAAGACGATTCCAGCCGATTACGGTAGAAGAGCCAAGTGAAGAGGAAAGCATTGCGATTCTTCGGGGAATTAAGGAAAAGTATGAAGAACATCATAAGGTAAGCATTGATGATGGTGCTATATTAGCTGCCGTAAAATTCAGTTCCCGCTATATTAATGACCGTTATTTACCGGATAAGGCTATTGACCTTATTGATGAAGCCGCTTCCAAGCTTCGTATTTTGAACAGCGGAGAGCCTAGAAATATTAAACGTCTTCGAGAACAGCTTATGGAGCTGGAGCTGGAGAAAGAAGAGTGTATCCGGAAGGAAGACTTTGAGGCAGCTTCTCAGATTAAGAAGAAACAGGAGCAAAAGAAGAAAAAGCTGGATCACGATCTGGAGCTTTGGAAGAAAGACACGGAAGAGAATAAGCTTCATGTGACGGAGTCGGATATTGCCAATGTGGTTTCGGAATGGACTAAAATTCCGGCTAAAAAACTGAGCGAATCGGAGAGTGTAAAGCTTCGTAAGCTGGAGGACCTTCTTCATGCTCGAGTAATAGGGCAGAATGAGGCGGTTCATGCCGTATCGCAGGCGATTAAGAGAGGAAGAGTAGGATTAAAGGATCCAAAGCGTCCTATCGGCTCTTTTATGTTCCTCGGGCCTACCGGTGTAGGAAAAACGGAACTTTCCAAAGCACTTGCTGAAGTGGTTTTCGGTTCGGAACAGAATCTTATTCGTGTAGATATGTCCGAATATATGGAGAAATATAGTGTTTCCAAAATGATCGGTTCTCCTCCCGGCTATGTCGGTTATGATGAAGGGGGACAGCTCTCCGAGAAGGTTAGAAGAAACCCATACTCCGTTATTCTTTTTGATGAGATAGAAAAGGCGCATCCGGATGTTTTGAATATTCTTTTACAGGTTTTGGATGACGGACATATTACCGATTCGCAGGGAAGGAAGGTTTCCTTTAAATACGATTATCATCATGACTTCCAATGTCGGTGCGGAGCAAATCATGAGCCCTAAGAAATTGGGCTTTGATTCTCCGGCGGACCGGGCTGACGGAGATTATAATTACATGAAAAATAAGGTTTTAGAGGAGCTGAAACGCTTGTTTAAACCGGAATTTTTGAATCGTATTGATGAAATCATTGTCTTCCGTCCAATTAGTAAGGAAGATATGTCCAAGATTTTGGATATTCTTTTGAAGAACCTGTATAAGAGAGCTAAGGGGGAGATGAACCTTGGCATTAACCTCGATAAGAAGGCAAAAAACTTCCTGATAGAGAAGGGTTACGATCCGAAGTTTGGAGCTCGTCCTTTGAAGAGGACTATTCAGACTGAGGTGGAGAATTTGCTTTCGGAAGCTATTTTGGATGGAGATGTGCAGGTAGGAGAAAGGGTGAACCTGCGTGTAGATAAAAACGGAGAGAGTTTAAGAACCGCTGTTAGAAAAGAAAAAGTGTAAGAAAAATAGGAAAAGGAAGGAAGCATGGCAAAAAGTCTAAGTCGTTTTTTTTGTAAAGAGTGTGGGTATGAAACCATCAAATGGTTTGGACAGTGCCCTTCCTGTAAAAGTTGGAATACTATGGTGGAGGCCCCGAAAGAAAGCTCGGAAAAAAACAAGGCATTTTCCAGAATCGGAAGTACCCAGAGAGCAGAAGTAAAGCAGCTGAAGGATATTGTCTTGAGAGAAGAAGACCGACTTTCATCGGGCTATAGTGAACTAGATAGGGTTTTGGGAGGCGGTATTGTAACCGGCTCCCTTATTCTCTTGGGAGGGGATCCCGGTATCGGAAAATCCACTATTTTTCTTTCGATGAGTCTGTATCTTGGAAAAATAGGGAAAAAAGTGCTTTATGTATCCGGAGAGGAGTCTCTGAAACAGATTAAATTAAGAGCGGAAAGGATGCAAAAAGCGGAGGGTGAGGTTTATTTTCTTTCTGAAACCAATTTAAAGAATATTGCAGAAGCGGTAGAGGAAATACAGGCTGACTTTATGGTTATTGACTCGATTCAGACCATGTACTTGGAGGAAATAGCTGCGTCTCCCGGTTCTGTCAGCCAAGTAAGGGAATGTACTGCTGCACTTTTACGTATTGCTAAAGAAAAGGGAATTGCTATCGGCATTGTGGGTCATGTTACAAAGGATGGAAATGTGGCAGGACCGAAGATTTTGGAACATATGGTAGATGTGGTTCTTTACTTTGAAGGAGAGAAGAATACACAGCTTAGAATCCTTTACGGACAGAAAAATCGTTTCGGATCCACCAATGAAATTGCAGTTTTTACTATGGAGGCAAACGGACTGGAGGAGGTGAAAAATCCTTCCGAATTTCTCCTTTCCGGAAGGGCTGTAGAGTCTTCCGGTTCTGTAGTTTCCTCCGGTATAGAAGGAACAAGGCCGCTTCTTATGGAAATACAGGGTCTATTGGTTCCGACGAGTTTCGGTATCCCGAGACGTACCGCAAACGGAATGGACTATAATCGACTGAATATGCTGCTTGCTATTATGGAAAGACGTTTGGGGATAGAGTGCTCCAAATTTGATGCATATATTAACATTACAGGTGGTATGCGAATTTCCGAGCCCTCTGTAGATTTGGCGGTTATTCTGGCACTTCTGTCCAGTTACCGTAATATTCCGCTCAAAGAGGATATCATGGTTTTCGGAGAGGTCGGGATTATCCGGGGAGGTTAGGGCTGTCAGCCAAAGCAAGCAAAGAATAGAAGAAGCGAAGAGACTTGGCTTTCGTCGGAGTTGTTCTGCCTGCATACCATTTTCAAAAGGATGTCTATATCAGTAAAGATATTGAATTGATTCCTGTAAAAAACATAAGAGAAGCGTTGACAATCTTTAAAAACTAGAGTAAAATTACAACGTTGTTTTTTCAGCAAAGGGGATTAGTTCAAGGGTAGAGCAACGGTCTCCAAAACCGCCGATGGGGGTTCGAATCCCTCATCCCCTGTTATCAGAAAACCTCGGGAATTGAGTCACGATTGGCTTAAAACCTGGGGTTTTTAATTTTATAAAGGAGGGGCGATGAAAGAGGTAGAGCAAAAAGAAGAAAAAGAAAAAGTAGAACAAGAAGTAGAAAAAGAAGTAGAACAAGTAGTAAAACAAATAATAAAAAAAGATGTAAAAACAGAAGTGAAAGTAGAAGCAAAAGAAGATAAAACGAAGACTGTCATGTTGGATCTTTCAAAGGGAGATCCCATGAAGTTGATTTTACGATTTGCATTACCGATGTTGCTGGGAACGCTGTTTCAGCAGTTTTACAGTATGGTGGATACTATTATTGTGGGAAAGCTTTTGGGACTGAATGCGCTTGCCGGTGTGGGTTCAACCGGAGCTATCAGTTTTATGATTAATGGTTTTGTAATTGGTTGTTGTGCGGGGTTTGCAATCCCGGTTGCACAGAAGTTCGGTGCAAAGCAGGAAGATAAGTTAAGAAAATATGTAGGAAATATTCTTTGGCTCAATCTAATTATTGCCGGTATAATGACGGTGATTATAGGATTCTTAACCAATGCTATTTTGCGAGGGATGAATACACCTGAAGAAACTTTTTCCTACGCCTATGACTATATTTTTATTATTTTCTTGGGAATTCCCACGACCTTTTTATACAATATGACAAGTTCCATTATTCGTTCTCTGGGCGACTCCAAAACGCCGGTGTTATTTTTGGTTTTTGCTGCAGTTTTAAATATTATTCTGGATTTTGTTAGTATTTATTTCTTGGGCTTCGGAGTGGATGGACCGGCTTATGCAACTGTTATCTCTCAGCTTCTTTCCGGTCTTCTCTGCTTAGTTTTTATGCAGAAAAAGTTTCCTATTTTACATTTGAAAAAGGGGGATTTGCGTTGGGAGCGACATTATTATAAAAGGCTTTTATTTATGGGGATTCCAATGGGACTACAGTACAGCATTACTGCAATCGGCTCCGTTGTTTTACAGACAGCGGTTAACGGCTTAGGTGCATCCCCTATGGCTGCTATTGCTGCAGGGCAGAGAATCAGCGGATTCTGTTGTTGTGTTTTTGATGCGTTGGGAGCAACGATGGCGACCTATGCAGGTCAAAATGCAGGTGCGGGAGAATATCATCGGATTAAAAAAGGGGTTTGGGAAGCCACAAAATTAGGTGCTTTTTATGCTATCTTGATTTGTGTGATTCTTATTTTTGCGGGTGGAGAAATTCCGAAGATTTTTATTGACGCCAAAGAGACAGAAGTGCTTACCATGACAAGGCAGTTTTTAATCTATAATTCTCTTTTTTATATTCCGCTTACCATTGTCAACGTTTGGCGTTTTTCCATACAAGGTATGGGATTTTCAGGCTTTGCCATGCTGGCAGGAGTGAGCGAGATGATTGCAAGATCTTTGGTTGCTTTTGTCTTTATCCCGATTTTTGGATATGTTGCTGCTTGCTTTGCCTCGCCTTTGGCATGGCTTTTTGCTGATTCTTTTTTGATTCCTGCTTTTTACCAGTGCTTAAAAAAACTGAAAGGGAGAACGCCGATTATTTAAATGAGATTGATGTAAGGAGCTGATCTGTGTTTTGTGGGAATCACCGTTTTGAGAATTTTTTATTAAGAATTAAGAAAAAAGTGGTTAATGTAGTCGTTTGCAAGGAGAAAATATGGCTCTAAGTATTGTCAATGTAGAGAATGGCAGTAAAAGCTATCAGAATAAAGTTCTCTTTTCCGATGCAAGTTTCTACCTGCAAGAGGGAGAAAAGGTTGCTCTTATCGGAAAAAACGGAGGCGGTAAGTCTACTCTTCTTCGCACTATTGCAGGAGAAGAGCAGTTGGATAGCGGTACGGTAGTGAAAAAAAGGAATTTAAAGATTTCTTACCTTCGACAGGAAACAAAGTTTCCGGACGAAGAAAAAATTATAGATGTACTGAAGGAACATTTTCAAATCCGTATGGATGATGCGGAAGGTGAGGCCTTTGGGAAGAAAATCATGCAGGAAATCGGTCTTATGGACTATTATTCGCCCTGCAAGATTCTATCGGGAGGGCAGAGAAAACAGCTGGCATTACTTGCTGTTTTAAATACGGAGCCGGATTTGCTCCTTTTAGATGAGCCGACCAATCACATTGATGAAGAAATTGCGGAGTGGCTGGAGAATAAGCTGATGCAATTCAAAGGAAGTATTCTTTTGGTAAGTCATGATCGCTATTTTTTAGATTCTGTTTGCAACCGGATAGTGGAATTGGATGAAAATCGGTTTATTTCCTATGATTGTAAATACGATCGCTACCTGGAGGAGAAAGCGAACCATATGTCCATAGCTGTTGCAAAGGAGAAAGCAAGACAGAATCTTCTTAGAAAAGAGCTGGAATGGGTTCGGAGAGGAGCAAAAGCAAGAAGTACAAAGCAGAAGGCCAGATTGGAACGTTATGAAAAACTTTCTCAAATGCATGGCCCCAGTGAAGAAGAGGAGTTGAAGCTTTCTTCAATTTATACAAGACTGGGGAAGTCAACGATTTTTATTGATGATTTAAGTAAAAAGTATGGAGATAAAGAGCTGTTTTCTCACTTCAGCTATCATTTTTTGCGAAATGACCGCATCGGGATTATCGGAAAAAACGGAGCGGGGAAGTCGAGTCTTATGAAATCGATACTGGGAGAGGTTCCCGTAGATTCCGGAAAGGTGGAAATAGGACAGACGGTAAAGATTGCCTATTTTCGGCAGGAAAATGAAGAATTGAAAGAGGAAGAGCGGGTAATAGACAGTATTAAAGATATTGCGGATTATCTGCCCACTACGGAAGGGCTTATCTCCGCGGAGCAAATGGCGGAGCGTTTCCTCTTTACTCCGGAAATGCAGTTTGCACCTATTGCCAAGCTTTCCGGAGGGGAGAAGAGAAGACTCTATCTTTTGCGTATTCTCATGTCGGCACCCAATGTACTCTTTTTAGATGAGCCGACCAATGATTTGGATATTGCAAGTCTCATGGTTTTGGAGGACTTTTTAGATCATTTTTCCGGAATCGTTTTAACTATAAGCCATGATCGCTATTTTTTAGACAGAACGGTTAACCGGCTCTTTGTTTTTCAGGAAAATGGGCAGATTCGCCAATTTGAAGGAGGATATACCGACTATCAGGTGGAATTATTTCGAGAGAGGAGTGCAAACAATAATCCGGTAGCGGAAAAAAAAGCGGCAGAAACAGAAGGAACTGAGAAAAAGGAAAAATCATGGCGTGGAGAAAGGGCGCTGAAGATGTCTTATCAGGAGAGGAAGGATTACGAGAGTATAGAGGAAGACATTGCAAAACTTGAGGAAGAGCTCAATGAGCTGGATAAGAGTAGTGTGGAGAATGCGCATGACTTTGTATTTCTGCAGGAGCTTCAACTGAAAAAAGAAGAAGTGGAAAGAAAGTTAAGTGAAAAATGGGAACGCTGGGAATATTTGTCTGCACTTCAGGAGAGGATAGAGGCAGGAGAAAAAAGAGAATAGAGCTGAGGCATAAAAAAATAAAGCCGAGACTAAAAGATTAAAGTTCAGACATAAAAGACACAATTGACTTTGTCTTAAAGTTGTGATAACAATTTCAGATAGAGAAGACTGGATGAAGGAGAGGAATGTTTTATGTATTCAGTTGCCATTGTGCGTCCTGAGAAATCCCTTGAGCCGATTGAAAAGGTTATACAGGATAATAGTTTTGAATGCCGATTTTATCCCTATATTTATAAAGAACTCAGTGATATTGACGGAATCTATGAAGATTGTCGGAGAAAGTGCGATGTCATTTTCTTTTCGGGAGAATTGGGTTATCACTATATTCTGAAGAAGTTCCCGGATATTCGTATTCCCTGTGCCTTTACGGCGTATGAACCCATTGACGTTCTTTCTATTCTCCTTCATTTTCAAATGAATCATAAAAACATTCCTTTAAACAGGGTATTTTGCGACTTTCTGACGGAAACCAATCGCTATATGGAAGTCGGAAAGTATCTTTCTGAATCAGAACGACCCTATTTTTATACGGAAAAGCGATATGACTATAAGCATATAACGGAGTATGCGAAGAAACTTTGGGATAAGGGAAAGATTGATATGATTCTTTCCAGAAGCATAAACAATTTGAAAGCATTGGATGACTTACAGATACCTTATGTGGCAGTTTTTCCGGATGAGGATATGATTCGTGCCTCTATTCAGCACGCACTGGATGAGCTTCGCTTAAGTTCCATCACGGAGGAAAAGCGTCTTTCCGTATTACTCCGATTGCCTTTTACGGAAGAGGTGGAAAAGGAAGAACAGGAGTATAGAGAGGCGGAAGTGTATCATTTTCTTACAACGTATCGCAAGGAAAGGTACTATCGTTTTTCTATTGAAAAGGGTTTTAATCAGTTTGCCATTCGTGCTGCAATCTCTCCGGATACAGAAATTTTTCCTCTTTTAGAAGAGATTTTAATGCAGTGTAAGAAGAACCTGGGGTTTCCCTTTCGCTTGGGAATCGGCTTAAGCAGTTCTGACGAACGGAGTCGTTATTATGCAGAGCATGCTCTTATGGAAAGCAATCGTTATGGCAGAAACGACGCCTTCTATATGGAAGAAGAAGGAAAGCTTGTCGGACCGCTCTCCCAGAACGTGAAGCTGGTAAAAAACTATAATAATGAAAAAGCCATCGACTTTGCCAAGACGCAGGGAATCCATGAGAACAACATTCTGAAATTAATCAGTCTATATGAGCTGGCCCCGGAAAAGGCCCTAAATGCTCAGACGGTTGCAGAGCTTTTGGGGATTACCTCCCGATCTGCGAGCAGGATTTTGGCAAAGCTTCTTGCGTTGAATCTCATCCGACCGGGAAAAGAAGAGGGGGATTCATCGGAAGAAAAGAAAAAGCTTCGTCATGGGCGTCCTGCTTTACATTTTCATTTCGTGAAGGAAAGTTTTGAAGAGACATTTTTGCCAAAAAATATTGAAATTTCTTAGTGCTGTTTTCAGGATGCAATCCTTCTATTTTTTGCCGTGTTGTTGTATAATAACAGCAAAGTACAAAGAATGAGTAGGAGCGTATGGCAACAAGAAGAAGTAGAAAACAAAGTGTGAGAAAAACGCGCTAAGACACAACAAAAATACAGAAAACCGAATGATGGATTCCAAGATAAGGAAAGAGGTAGCATTGATTTTTTTATCTGCCTTTTTTCCCTTTTTTTGCTTTTTTTAGTAATTTAGGATTTTTGCGGATTTGTAGGGAGAAATACTGCAGCAGATACAGTTTGTTTTATTTGGAAGCTTCAGTTTTTTTGTTTCCTTTTCTCTTGCTCTTTATTTTGTTTTTTTATATGAGCAGTCAAGATAAGGACAATGCATCGCGGAGGATTGTAGCAATGATTGCTTGCTACCTTCTTACAGAGAGTTTTTTTCTACCGTTTTTTGGGGAAAGGAAATTCCTATGGATTGGTCAGCTCTTATTGCGGGAGGCGGTGCTATAGGAAATGCCGTTTTGTTTTTTCTTTCCCTTTTACTTGGAAAATTGGGTGCCTTATTTGTTCTTTTCTTTTTGATTGTTCTCTCTTTGGTTTTTATTACGGAGAAGCCGATTATGAGCCTTTTTGCATCCTATTCCGTACATACGGCTGAAAAGGCGGGAAGAAGAGCAAAGGAGGATATTCAGCGAATTTCCACAACGGCACGGGAAGTCTTAAAAGAAAGAAGAGAAAGAAAAGAAAATCAGCTTGCAAGCGGAGTGGATTTTTCCGCTACAGACTTTCATCTGGAGGATTTTAAGGAGTCAGAGGAACATGGTTTCCATTTTGAAGATCATACGGAAGAAGGAAAAACTTTATCCTTCCCGGAAGGAAGTGAAGCCGGTGACATAGTCTATGAGGAAAATGATTTCATTCCGAATACGGCTGATGCTTATAGAAAAGAGATAGATCCTGCTTCCGTTCAGATAGAGAATTTGGATGAAGAATGGGATCTCAAGGAGAGGCTTTTGAGTAGGGACAGTTCTACCAGGGTAGTGGAGACAGCTTCCGGAGGAAGAATAGAATCCGATAGAGAAAAGCTTCACAAGAGGATTGCGGAGAAGAAAGAAAAGGAACTCAGTATCGTTAAGGAAACGGCTCCTTATCATTTCCCTCCCCCTGTCTCTACTGAAAAGAGCAAAGGATAAAGGAGCAAACGAGCGAAATGAAATTGAGAAGAATGCGCGTACCTTGCAGGAGACATTGAAGAGCTTCGGGATTACCGTGAGTATCATAAATGTCTCCGTGGGACCGGCGGTGACACGTTATGAGTTACAGCCGGAACAAGGAGTAAAGCTGGCTAAAATCGTATCTCTCAGTAATGATATTAAGATGCGTCTTGCAGCGGCGGATATTCGTATAGAAGCTCCTATCCCCGGAAAGTCTGCGGTAGGGATTGAGGTCCCCAATAAGAATAGTCAGGTTGTGTATCTTGGGGATATTTTATCTTCCCCGGAGTTTCAGGATAATAAAATGAAGCTTGCATTTGGAGTAGGGAAAGATATTGCAGGAAAAGTGGTGGTGACCGACATTGCTAAGATGCCGCATCTTTTGGTCGCGGGAGCAACGGGAGCCGGAAAGTCCGTTTCCATCAATACTCTGATTATGTCTATCCTATACAAATACAGCCCCGAAGAGGTCCGTATGATTATGGTGGATCCGAAAGTTGTAGAGTTGCAAGTCTATAATGGAATACCGCATCTTCTCATTCCTGTAGTAACGGATCCGAAAAAAGCGGCATCTGCACTCAATTGGGCAGTGGCAGAGATGACAAATCGCTATAAAAGCTTTGCAAAGCTTTCCGTTCGGGACTTAAGCGGCTATAATGATAAAGTGAAAAAGATGTCCGTAGCGGATAGGGAGGAAGCAGGTTTGGAAATTCTCCCGCAGATTATCATTATCATTGACGAGTTAGCGGATCTTATGATGGTTTCCGCGCAGGAGGTGGAAGATGCGATTGTCCGCCTGACACAGCTGGCAAGAGCCTGCGGTATGCATTTAATCATTGCGACACAGCGCCCTTCAGTCAATGTTATTACCGGATTGATTAAGGCAAATGTACCCTCAAGAATTGCATTTGCAGTAAGCAGCGGTGTGGATTCCCGCACCATTATCGATATGAATGGAGCGGAAAAGCTTCTTGGGAAAGGGAGATATGCTTTTCTTCCCGCAAAACCTGCCTAAGCCGATTCGTGTGCAGGGAGCTTTTGTTTCGGATGAGGAGGTCGGAAGGGTTACGGATTTCCTGAAGAGTCAGGGAGAAGTGGAGTATAATGATTCCATTACAAGCAGTATAGAGCAGGGAAGCGGAGAAGAGTCCGTGTCTTCTGTCGGAGGAGATCGGGACGAGCTCTTTTATGAGGCGGCAGAGACGGTCATAGAAACAGAGAAGGCCAGTATCGGCTATTTACAAAGAAAATTCAGAATTGGTTTTAATCGTGCAGCGCGAATCATGGATCAGCTTGCAGATGCCCATGTCGTAGGAGAGGAGGAAGGCACAAAAGCAAGACGGATCTTAATGAGTATAGAAGAACTTAACGATTTTTTAGCACAAGAAAGGAAGTGAAAGAATGAAATCAGATCTGGAAATTGCGCAGGAGAAAAAACTGGAAAAAATTGTCAACATCGCTGAAAAGTACGGGATTTCCGAAGATGACCTGGAGCTTTACGGACAGTACAAGGCAAAACTCTCTCCCTCCGTTTTTGAAAAGAGGAAAGACAAGAAGGACGGTAAACTGGTTCTGGTAACTGCAATCAATCCCACTCCTTTGGGAGAAGGTAAGACCACGACTTCAGTTGGACTAAGTGATGCCTTGAATCGGCTGGGAAAGAATACTGTAGTAGCCCTCAGAGAGCCGAGCCTTGGACCATGCTTCGGAGTAAAGGGCGGTGCAGCAGGCGGCGGATATGCGCAGGTCGTTCCCATGGAAGATTTGAATCTTCATTTTACCGGTGATTTCCATGCCATTACTGCGGCAAATAATCTTCTTGCCGCTCTTTTGGATAACCATATCAAACAGGGCAACTCGCTGGATATTGACATGAAACGTATTCAGTGGAAGAGATGTCTGGATATGAATGACAGGTGTCTTCGAAATGTGATTGTAGGTCTGGGAGGCCCCGGAGACGGAGTGGTAAGAGAAGACCATTTCATCATTACCGTAGCTTCGGAAATTATGGCTATTCTTTGCCTTAGTAGTGACCTTGAGGACTTAAAGGAACGTCTCTCCAAGATTATCGTGGCATATAACCGTAAAGGAGAGCCGGTTAGAGCCAAGGATCTGGGCGCTGTAGGTTCTATGGCTGTACTTCTTAAGGATGCAATTAAACCCAATATTGTGCAGACTCTGGAAGGAAATATGGCGATTGTACATGGCGGACCCTTTGCCAATATCGCGCATGGTTGCAACTCTCTTATGGCTACAAAGTATGCCTTGAAGATTGGAGATATTGCAGTAACGGAAGCCGGCTTCGGAGCAGACCTCGGAGCGGAGAAATTCTTGGATATCAAGTGTCAGCTTGGTAATTTACATCCGGATTGCACCGTGATTGTAGCAACGGTACGTGCTTTAAAATATAACGGCGGCGTTGCCAAGACGGATTTAGTAGAAGAAAATATTGCTGCTCTTGAAAAGGGAATCGTGAACTTGGAGAAGCATATTGAAAATGTACAGAAGTTTGGACTTCCCCTTGTGGTAGCAATCAACCGCTTCCCGACAGACAGCGAAAAAGAATTACAGTGGATTGCTGATTTCTGCGAGAAAAAGGGTGTCGGATTTGCTTTATCCGAAGTATACGGAAAAGGCGGAGCCGGTGGAGAAGCCCTTGCGAAGGCAGTACTCGCAAAACTGGAAAAGCCTGCGAATTTCCATCCGATTCAGGATTTAAACTTGTCCCTGAAGGAAAAAGTAGAAAAGATAGCCAAGGAAATCTACGGAGCCAAGGATGTACAGTTTGCAGCAAAGGCATCGAAGGAGCTGAAGAATCTGGAAGATTTGGGCTTCGGACATTATCCGGTATGTATGGCAAAGACCCAGTACAGCTTGTCGGATGATCCTACTCTTCTTGGAAGACCGGAAGGCTTTACCATTACGGTAAGAGAAGTTTATGTTTCAGCCGGAGCGGGATTCGTGGTATGCTTAACCGGAGATGTAATGACCATGCCGGGATTACCGAAGGTTCCTGCTGCTGAGAAGATAGATGTTGTAGATGGTAAAACTGTAGGACTGTTTTAATATGGAATGGCCCCTTAAGGGGCCATTCTCTTATGTAAAAAAGGAAAAACAGAGTCAAAGATAAGAAAAAGATGAGGATGAGATGAAAGAGTGGGTAGAAGCATTAAAGGAATACAAGGTCCTTTTGGGAGAGCCGGAGAAAGAAGAGCTAAAGAGAATCTCTTATGACTCTCGAAAAGCGGAAGCAGGAGATTTATTTCTTTGCATGAAGGGAAGCAAGTTGGATTCTCATGATAAGATTCCGGAGCTTTTAGAAAAGGGAGTCAGACTGTTTGTTGTAGAAAAAGAATTAGAAGATCTTCCTGTGGAACTTGGGAAGACAGAGGGACTTTCCGTTATTAAGGTGGAAAATGCCCGTGCAGCTCTGGCTCGGCTTTCTGCCTGCTACTTTCATTATCCCGCTAAAGAAATGCTGATGATCGGCATCACGGGAACAAAGGGAAAGACAACGACCGCCAGTATGGTGCGAAGCATTTTGGAAGAGGCCGGATATCGTACAGGTCTTATCGGGACTACGGGAATTGATTATGCCGGCATTCATGAAGAGAGTCGAAATACTACACCTGAATCGTATACTCTGCAAGAAACTTTCCGGAAAATGAAAGAAGCCGGATGTGATGCGGTAGTTATGGAAGCCTCTTCACAGGGCTTTAAGATGCATAGAACCGATGAAATCCTGTTTGATTATGGTATTTTCACGAATATTGAGGAAGACCATATCGGGGAAAATGAGCATAAGGATTTTCAAGAATACAAGTATTATAAGTCCATGATTTTTAAGCAGTCCAAGCAGGGACTCATCAATATGGATGCCGATTTCGCAGATGAATTTTGGAAAAATGCCGCCTGTCCCTGCCATGGCTTTGCAATAGAAAAAAAAGCGGATTTTCAGGCTAAAAATATAGAAAATCTTCGGCAGGATGATTTTATCGGAACTCGCTTCGATTTTGTGCATGGCGAGGAGGTAGAGAGTATCTTTAACCACCTTCCGGGAGAGTACAATGTTTATAATGCCTTGGCAGCCATTTCTATAGCATCTTTATTAAAGATTCCGATGGATAAGGTAAAGTCAGCTTTATCTAAGATTCAGGTAAACGGAAGAATGGAAGTCACTCTGCAAAGAAACGGATATACCGTTATTGTAGATTATGCGCACAATGCTATGGGAATGAAAAATCTCTTGCAAACACTTAAAGCCTACCATCCAAAAAGACTCATCGTGGTTTTCGGTTGTGGAGGAAACCGCTCTAAGGAAAGACGTTACGGAATGGGAGAAGTGGCGGGAGAAATGGCAGATTTTACGATACTCACGGCAGATAATTCCCGTTATGAAAAAACGGAGGATATCATCCACGACATCGAAACCACACTTACAAAGAAGACGGACAAGTACATTGCTATTCCGGATAGAAGAGAGGCGATTTTCTATGCTTTAAAGCATGCTAAGCGAGGAGACCTGATCGCCGTAATCGGAAAGGTCATGAGGAATACAATGAGGTAAATGGTGAGTTTACCCGTTTTGTGGACCGGGAAGTTATCCTGGAGGAAGCGGCAAAACTGGATTGATCTTTATTCTTAACAAGTAACTCTTGTACAGTATACGGGATCTCGTTGAAAGCAAGAGAAAAAAACAAACTGCAATAAATTGTGTTTTGGAGATAGAGAAATGGTAGATTTTGAAGAATTATTTTCCGCAGTAGAGCATATTGTAATCAATTCCAAAGAGGATTGCACTTCCGCAGTTTTTGTTCCTTTAAAGGGCGAAAAGGTGGATGCACATCGTTTTATTCCGATGGCAATAGAGCATGGGGCAAAGCATGTTCTTACTGCAGAAAATAGTGCGGAACTGCAAAAAAAATATCCGGATGTACAGTTTTATTCTGTCGAGGATACCTTAGAGGCTTTACAGGCCTTTGGTGCATTTTGCCGAAGAAAATATAAGGGCACGCTTATCGGTGTGACCGGCTCTGTTGGAAAAACCACGACTAGAGAAATGATTGCGGCTGCGCTTTCCTCCGAAAAAAAGGTGTTTCAGACGAAAGGAAATGCCAATTCTCAGGTCGGTGTTCCCATAACTCTTTTTGATATGGCGAAAGCCAAACAGGAGATAAGTGTAATCGAAATGGGCGTATCTATTCCGGGAGAAATGGAGAGACTCGCTCGGATGTGTTCTGTGGATATGGCGGTGTTTACCAATATCGGTGATGCACACCTTGAAAATATGCAGACAAAGGAGAATACTTGTTTTGAAAAGATGCATATTCTAATGGGAGATCCGGGAAGAGTAGAACTCTATCTACCGAAAAAAGATCCGATTCTTTCTCAACTGACAGAAGAAAGAATTCAAGACATGGGATTTTTGGGAAAGAGAGCTCTTTCTCTCTTCTTCTATGAAAAAGAGGAGCTTCCACTTTCCGTACCCGGAGAGCATATGAAGGAAAATGCAGGCATTGCCCTTCTCTTATCGAAACGCTTAGGTATTTCTGAGAAGGTGGCTGAAAAAGCGGTCTGTGCCTTTTCCGGTCTTCCGGGAAGGGGAGAAAAGATTCTTACGAAAGACGGCATTTTGATTTGGATGACAGTTACAATGCTTCCCCGGATTCCATGAAGGCAGCCTTAAAGGTACTTTCCGAAGAGAAAGGCACAAGAAGGGTTGCTGTTCTGGGAGACATGAATGAGCTGGGGAAGGAAGAGCTCCTTCGTCATCGGGAAATCGGAGAAGTGATGAGGGGACTTTCCATTGATTGCTTATTTACCTTAGGAGAGAAATCCAAAGAAATATGGAAGGGTTTAGGAGAGAAAACCATGCCCGGATTTACCTTCCTTTCTTTGGAAGAGCTTCAGCGTGCAGTGGAAAAGGAAATTAGAAGCGGGGATGTAGTATTGTTTAAAGCGTCCCATTCCTTGTCTTTATCTAAAGTGATAGACAAGCTCGTAGAAAAACATAAGGTATAATTCAGCTTTTTATATGTTCATAATTCCGGAACTTGTTCATGTAATTTCTCATTTAAAGAGATATCCTTTAAAGAGATATCATTTAAACAGATATAAAGAAACGGATTGAAATTTCATTTTATATTGAACAGCAAGGAGAGATTTTGTACGCTGAAGTCATTGTAGACATTAGCCATGAGGCCATTGATAAAAGCTTTAGCTATAGGATTCCCAAAGACATGGAACTCCATGTAGGGGATCCTGTTTTAGTTCCCTTCGGAAGGGAAAAAAAGAGAGCCTATGTGATAAAGATGAGTGATATTTCGGAGTACCCGGAGGATAAAATCCGAGATATTATTTCCCCATTGAAAAAGGAATTCTCTTTGGAAAATACACTTCTGGATCTTGCGATTTGGATGAGTAGGGAATACGGATGCACTTTAAACCAGTGTTTAAAAACGGTTCTTCCTGTTAAAAAGAAAACAAAAAAAAGAGGAAAGACCGGAGAACTTCTTTTGAAGCGAGAGACAGCTCTTGTAGAGCTTAATCAGGAACAAAAGGGTGTCCTTCAAGGGATTCGCAACAGTTTTTCCAAAGGCGGGACTTCCGCGTTACTTTTCGGCGTGACGGGATCTGGAAAGACAGAGGTTTATTTACAGCTTATGGAGGACTATATTCGGGAAGGAAAGGAAGTGATTTTCCTGATTCCGGAAATATCCTTAAGCTTTCAGACCCGTTCCCGTATAGAACAGCGCTTTCCAGGGCATGCTCTCCGTTCTTCATTCCAAGATGAGTCAGGGAGAACGAGCGGAAAGCATGGAGAAATGTCGTTTAGGAGAAGTGAAGATTCTTATGGGGCCTCGTTCTGCCCTGTTTGCACCGTTTTCCAATCTTGGTCTCATTATTATGGATGAGGAGCAGGATCGTTCTTATAAGTCGGAAACGACTCCTCGCTATGAAACAAGAGAAGTTGCGAGAAAGAGGGCGGAGTTTTCAAAAGCAAAAGTTTTATACGGTACGGCAACTCCTTCTGTACAGATTTTTTCAGAGGTGGAGAAAGGAGCGCTTCCCTGTTTTAGAATGGAGAATAGAGCTAAGAGTGGGAGCATGCTACCCAAAATCCATATCGTGGATTTGAAAAAAGAGCTGGAAGAAGGGAATCGCTCTATTTTTTCAAGAGCTTTAGAAAAAGCGGTTCGGGAACGCTTGGAAAAAGGGGAGCAGACCATGCTCTTTATGAATAGAAGGGGTTACGCTCCTTTTGTAAGCTGCAGAAAATGCGGAGAGGCTCTGCGCTGCCCCCACTGCGATGTAAGTCTGAATCTGCATAAAAACGGAATTTTGCAGTGTCACTATTGTGGTTACCAAAGTATTTTACCGAAAAACTGCCCGCATTGCGGAAGCAAGTACTTGGCGGCATTCGGTGTAGGAACGGAAAAGCTGGAAAGCATCTGCCATGCCGTGTTTCCGAAAGCCAAAATTTTACGAATGGATCGGGATACGACTCGAAAAAAAGGAAAGTACGAAGAAATTTTACAGGAATTTTCAGAGGAAAAGGCGGATATCCTTCTTGGAACCCAGATGATTGTAAAGGGACATGATTTCCCGAATCTTACTTTAGTCGGAATTTTGGCAGCGGATCAGATTTTTTTGCAATCGGATTTCAGGCGGGAGAATGGGCATACCAGTTGCTCACGCAAGTTTCCGGAAGGGCGGGGCGCGGAGAGAAAGAGGGTGAAGTCATCATTCAGAGCTATCAGCCTGATAATGCCACCTTGAAACTTGCTGTTAGGCAAGACTATATAAAGTTTTATGAGGAAGAAAAAAGATTTAGAAAAAGGCTTTCCTACCCTCCTTTTTCCAAAATGTTGGCCATTCAATGTATTTATACGGAGGAAGCGTATCTTGATTTGATCCTTGAAAAACTGCTTCCGAGGTTTCAGGGAAAGACGGAGGAAGCGGGGGGAGAAATCTATGGCCCCTTTCCTGCTACAGTATATAAACTGAAAGATAATTTTAGAAAAATCATCTATATTAAGCATGACTCCCATGATATAATTCTGCAATTAAGGGACAGTTTTATTCAAGATTTAAAAAAGGTAGATAAAAGGAATTTGATTTTATTGCAGTTTGATCTCCTATAATACCGAAAAAAATGGATTCCACTTTAGACTAAGACAGGATTATTTAGGTGGAAAAAGAGATATTTCGGATTAAGAAAAAAACGAAGAATAAAAAAAGAAGAATAAAGAAAAATAATACAAAGAAATAAAGAAAAAGACGAGAAAGAGAAGAAAAGGGGAAGAAAATGGCTATTCGTACAATCAGAACCATAGGAGATTCCATTTTGGAGAAAAAAACCAAACCGGTGAAGGAAATGACAGAACGTCTTCAAGAATTGATTTCCGATATGTTTGAGACTATGTATGATGCAAACGGTGTGGGTCTTGCCGCTCCTCAGGTGGGAATTCTGAAACAGATATTTGTGGTGGATATCGGCGATGGCAACCGTTATGTTGCGATTAATCCGGAGATTCGAACTCTGGGAGAAGAGGTACAGACGGGAGAAGAAGGCTGTCTTTCCGTTCCGGGAAAGGAGGGAATTGTTACCCGTCCGATGAAGATCGAGGTGAAGGCCTTAGATCAAAATATGCAGGAATATACGCTGGAAGCAAGCGGCTTTTTGGCAAGGGCTTTTTCTCATGAAAATGACCATTTAAACGGAATTCTCTATACCGAGAAAGTAGAGGGAGAGCTGGAGGATGTAGTTTATGAGGAATTGGACGAGGAGGAAGCGATTTGAAAATAGTCTTTATGGGTACTCCTGATTTTGCTGTGGAAAGCCTGGAAGCCATTCATGAGGCAGGTCATGAGATCCTCATGGTTGTAAGCCAGGAGGATAAGGCAAAAGGAAGAAAGGGAATTATAGAAAAGACTCCGGTTAAAAAAGCTGCGGAAAGCTTAGGCATTCCCGTTCTGTCCACCAAGCGATTAAGGGAGGATAGAGACTGTATAGAGCGAATCCGAAGTCTTGCTCCGGATTGTATAGTTGTTACAGCCTTCGGACAGATTTTACCGAAGGAGGTACTCGATATTCCAAGAATCGCCCCCGTTAATGTCCACGCTTCTTTGCTTCCTCGCTATAGAGGTGCGTCCCCGATTCAGCAGGCTGTTCTCATGGGGGATAAGGAAAGCGGTATTACGACGATGCGTATGGCAGAGGGGTTAGATACGGGAGATATTCTTGTACAGGATAAATTGAACTTAGAGCCCGGAGAGACTGCCGAGAGTCTCTTTCTTAAGTTAGGGACACTATCTCGATCTTCTATCATAAACTCTGGAAGAACTGGAAAAGGGAGGAATAAGTCCTATTCCGCAAAAGGAAGAAGAAGCAAGTTATACAGGAATTATTAAGAAAAAGGACGGCTTTATCAATTGGAATCTGGAAGCAATCGTAATAGAGAGAAAGGTGAGAGGCTATATTCCCTGGCCCAATGCAATCAGTATTCTTCCCAATGGGAAGAGCTTTAAGATTTGGAAGGCGGATGTAGTGGAAGAAAAGAGAGAAGCCTTACTTTCTTTGGGGAAGATACAAACAGAGGATATTGAAAAATATTTGGCTGAAAAGATGCAGGAAGCCTATATTCCGGAAGAGGGAAGAGGCGAGTTTTTCAGTTCAAAAGACAAAAAGGAACTATTTGTAACTACGGGAAAAGGTCTTTTAAAAGTAGAGGAGCTTCAGGTAGAAGGAAAGAATAGGATGCCTGCCGCAGAGTTCTTAAGAGGATATGTAGTTGGAGACGGAAAAAAGAGATAAAAACAAAAAAAGAAGTTTTCGGAGGGAAAAGCGGCAAACAGGAGAAGGGCAAGCTCATCGTGAGCCTGTTCTTCAGCAGAAAACGGAAAGAGAAGCAGTGATAGAGCTGCTTTATTCCGTATTTGAAGAAGGTGTATTTTTACACTTGGCTTTACGGAGGCTCTTTGCGGAAGCTCCCTATTTTGATACTCGAAAAAGAGCCTTTATTACCAAGCTTAGTCATGGAACAGTGGAACGATATATTCAACTGGATTATTTTCTTTCACTTTATTCGAAAACGCCTATTGAGAAGATGAAGCCTATTCTCTTGCAGGCAATGCGCCTTTCCGTTTATCAACTTCTTTTTTTGGATAAGATTCCGCCTCATGCGGCCATTAATGAGAGCTTAAATTATTTAAAGAAAAGAAAATTACAGGGACTTGTTCCTTTTGCCAATGCAGTTTTACGAAATATCAATAAGGATAAAGAGCGATTACTCGAAGAACTTAAGTCCAAGCACAGGGAGGATGCGATTGGTCTTGCCTTACCCGATGCACTTTTTTCATTCTTAAAGAAGGACTACGGCTTAGAGGATACCATACGAATTGCAAAGGCTTTCCTTTCTGAGGAAGGAGGCTTTTTCATCCGCAATGAAAAAGGAGAAGGAGAAAGGGTTTCCGGAAATATCATGGAAGAAGAGCGTTTTCTTTCGGGCGATGTGACTATTCAGGACTTATCCTCTCAAGAGGTAGCGAAGCTTGCTCATCTGAAAGAAGGAGCTAAGATTTTGGATTGTTGCAGTGCTCCCGGAGGAAAGGCCTGTCATCTTGCAAGTCTTTTTGGAGAAAGTGCCGTGGTTTACGCAAGGGATGAAAAGCAGGATAAACTCTACCTTATCGAAGAAAATCAAAAACGTCTGGGGTTAAAGAATATGCGGATAGAAGCCTGGGATGCCAGGGTGGAGGATCTTCAATTTTTGGAAATGGAGAAGGTTGTCTGGATTTGGTTCTTTGCGATGTACCCTGTTCGGGACTTGGAGTAATCGGGAAAAAAGCGGATTTACGTCTGCATTTTTCAGAGGAAGGAGTAAAGTCTCTTCAAAAATTGCAAAGAGAGATTCTCTCTACGGTGCAGAAGTATGTAAAGCCGGGAGGACAGCTGATTTACTCTACCTGTACGCTTTCCAAGGCGGAAAATGAGGAAAACAGGGATTACATTCTTTCTCATTTTCCTTATAAACTCGAGAAAGAAAAAAAATTTTATCCGGGAGAGCCCGGAGACGGATTTTACTATGCGAGCTTTATAAAAAAAGCTAAAGCATAATCAAAAGCAAAGATATAAAATAGGGTTCAATCAATAGAGTTTAAAAAGAAAAAAGTCATTATCAACATAAAGATAGCTTTTACTCAATGTCCATATAGGAAGAGGAGAATGCAAAATTTAAGGGATTTAGAAGAAAATGAAATAGAGGCATGGGTGCTGGAACAGCATTTTCCAAAGTACAGAACTAAGCAGATTTTTCAGTGGGTACAGGAAAAGGATGTCGAGGACTTTCAGGCGATGGAGAATTTGCCTAAGGACTTAAGGGAGAAACTCAGCAAGGACTTCACCCTTAAGCTCCCGAAGCTCTATCGCCGTTATGTTTCTCAAATCGACGGTACGGAAAGTTCCTTTTCGAATTGTCGGATGGACATCGAATCGAGTCCGTCTTTATGGAATACCGCCATGGAAATACCGCTTGCATATCCACGCAGGTCGGCTGCAAGATGGGCTGTGCTTTTTGTGCTTCAACTCTATCCGGTCTGGCAAGAAATCTAAGTTCCGGAGAGATGCTTGGGCAGATTGTGGCCATGGAAAAAATAACGGGCAAGAAGATATCCAATGTGGTTCTTATGGGATCGGGAGAGCCTTTAGACAATTATGACGAGGTACTTCGATTTATTCGCTTAATCAGTGGTAAAACGGGAAGAAATCTTTCTCAGAGAAATATAACGCTTTCCACCTGCGGGATTGTGCCGAAGATTCGAGAGCTTGCCGAAGAAGGCCTAGGAATTACTTTGGCTTTAAGTCTTCATGCCTCCACGGATGAAAAGCGAAAGAAAATTATGCCGATTGCCTATCGATATGCTCTTTCCGATGTAATGGATGCGGTTCGCTTTTATTTTCAGAAGACGGGAAGAAGAGTCAGCTTTGAATATGCTTTGGTGCTCGGCATGAATGACGGCGAGGAGGATGTACTTGCGCTTACAAAGCTTTTAAAGAAAAAGGGAGTCCATTTTCCCGCCCATGTCAACCTGATCCCGGTGAATCCGATTAAGGAAAGAGATTTTAGCGCGCCGGATCGAAAAAAAATTCAGCGCTTTAAAGAAGGCTTGGAAAAAAATGGCATTGCTTGTACTATAAGAAGAGAAATGGGAAGCGATATCTCCGGCGCTTGCGGACAGCTAAGAAGGGATGCAGAGCTGGAAGAAAGGGAAGACTGATGCAGTTTTTTGCGAAGACCGATCAGGGGAAAATGAGAAAAATGAACCAGGACTTTCTTTTTGCGACAAAGGAAGCTCTCGGTGTATTTCCGAATTTGTTTTTGCTGGCGGACGGGATGGGAGGTCATAAGGCGGGAGATTATGCGTCTCGCTATTTAGTGGAAAGTCTTGCCTCCTATGTTACAGAGAGCTCGGGAGAAAGTCCGGTGCATTGCTTGGATAAAGGAATAGAACGCATCAATGCTGAATTATATTCCTTGTCTCAAAATAATGTTAACCTGCACGGAATGGGAAGTACCCTGGTTACGGCATTTGTGGAGGATCGTGTTCTCTTTCTTGCCAATGTTGGGGACAGTAGAGCCTATATTTTTCGTAAAAACCGATTGAAGCAGCTTACGAAGGATCACAGCTATGTGGAGGAAAAGATAAGGCGCGGAGAAATGGTGCGCGGTTCCAAAGAATATTATACGCATAAAAACTACATTACCCGTGCCGTAGGAGCGGAGAGGCAAGTGGCAGTGGATTTTTTTGAGGAAGAGCTGGAAGAAGGAGATTTATTTTTTCTCTGTTCTGACGGTTTAAGCAATATGGTAGATAGTGAAAGTATCGCACAGATTTTAAAGGAAAAGGTAAGTCTGGAAGAAAAAGGACAGGCACTGATTGATTTGGCCAATATCAATGGGGGAAAAGATAATATTGCTTTGATTTTAGTCAACCCGTTTGGAAAGGAGCAGGGAAGATGAAGATAGAGAAGGATGCCCTGCTTCAAGGGCGTTATCAAATAGAAGGTCTTATAGGGGAAGGCGGAATGAGCTATGTCTATAAGGCAAAGGACAAAAAATTGGGACGTATCGTTGCCATTAAAGTGCTGAAAGAACAGTATGCGGAAGATAAGGAATTTATCAGTAAATTTCAGGAGGAAGCAAGGTCTGCGGCAAAACTGAATCATTTAAATATTGTATCCACCTTTGATACGGTAGATGAAGGGAATCTTCATTTTATCGTTATGGAACTTGTAGAAGGCGTTACCCTTAAGAATTTTATTCAGAGAAAGGGAAGACTTAGCGAGAGAGAATCCATCGGAATTGCTTTACAGTTAATTGACGGAATCGATATTGCGCATAAGATGGGTGTGATTCATCGTGATATAAAACCGCAAAACATTATTATCAGTACGGAAGGGGTAGTAAAGATCGCAGACTTCGGTATAGCAGGAGTTGCCAGTCAGGAAGCGGCAAATACGGCTGTTATGGGATCGGTTCATTATATATCTCCGGAGCAGGCAAAGCGGGGAATCAGTGATGCCCGCTCGGATATCTATTCCTTCTCCTGCGTACTTTACGAAATGTTGACGGGGAAGGTGCCGTATGCAGGAGAAGATTCCATGTCTGTGGTATTTTCACACTTGGAAGATCCTATTCCAAGAGTAAGGGATAGTGTAAAAGAGCTTTCGAAAGCCATTGATTATATTGTGTGGAGAGGAATGCAAAAGAAGGCCTCTCTTCGTTATCAGAATATTTCCGATATGGGAGAGGACCTGCAGCTTGCCCTTGATGATCCGGAAGGCAGTTTCCTTTCGGAAAGAGAAGAGGAAGGAAGCAGGATTTTCGGCAGAAAGGAAATGGACCAAGGTATCAGCAATCTTTACAAGGGGCTTGCGATTGCATCTGTTATTTTGATTGCAGGAGTTTTTCTCTTCCTCGGCTACAAGGTGGTAGGGGTTCTTCGTTCTGTAAAAAGCATTTCAGGTGAGTCGGAAACAGCAATGAAAGTGACGGAAGAAAGTACGCAGGTAGCCATTACCATTTCCGCCTTAGACAATCTTCTTCCGGAAATCGTAGGAAAAACGGTGTCGGAAGCGGAGGATTTTTTATCGAATTATGATATCCATATTTATCCGGAAAGGAAGAATACTCCGATCAATATGAAGAGGGACAGATTATCTCTTATCCCGGCGGGAAATACAGTACGCACAGTCGTCTTTATGTTACCCTCTCCAAGGGACCGAAAGATATCCGCTTTTATGATCCGAGTGCTCCTTCGGACTTAAGTGAACTGCAAAAGATGAGTCTTTCCGACTTGGAAATCAAGTTAAAGGATAGAAAGATTGCCTATACGGTTGTGGAAGAAGCTTCCGATACGGTAGAAAAGGGCTATATCATCCGTACCAATAAAGCCAGTACCAAGGAGCCCGGGGAATTACTTATCACGGTAAGCAGCGGCCAAAGTACAGCGCCTGTTCTTATGCCTGATTTGACTAATCTTAGTGAGGAAGAGGCTATTAGCGTATTAGAAGAAGAAGGGCTTACTCTGGGTAATATCAGTTATATTCCCAGCAATACAGTGGAAAAGGGATATGTAATAAGTCAAAGTGTTCCAACGGAAACCTATGTGGAAACAGGTCAGGCTATTTCTTTTAGTGTAAGCTCCGGTTCGGAAGGAAAGTCCAGAAACGGACAGGAAAAGGCTTGGGTATCGAGTATCAATCAAAGTGTGAGTATCGGTAGCGGCGGTCCGGGGGTTTCCGGTACGGTATTGGTTGTAGTGTATCTTAAACAGGATATTAACGGAGAGACCCGTTATACTACCTTACAGTCTGCAAGAACCTATGCATTGGGGAGTGAAATGCAGCTAAGTTTAAATCGAATTGCCGGAGCAAGTGGTGTTTCCAAGGGAACCATTGAGGTTGTGGATGCTGAAAATGATCGAATTTTAGCATCTTATGATTTAGACTTCCACCCGGAGGGCTAGCATGGTAGGAAAAATCATCAAAGGCGTAGGTGGATTTTATTATGTACATACAAAGTCCGGCGTTTATGAATGCCATGCTAAGGGACTCTTTCGAAATAAAAAAGAAAAACCCTTGGTGGGGGACATGGTGGAGCTTTGTCCTGTTCCGGATAGTGAAAAGGAACATTGCGGACAGATCTTAAATATTTTGGAAAGAAAGAATTCTTTGATTCGTCCCTTGGTTAGTAATATTGATCAGGCTGTGCTGGTTTTTTCGCTTAAGAGTCCCGATCCTTCCTTTCCCTTAATCGATCGCTTTCTCCTGCATTTGGAGGTACGAGAGATTCCTTGTCTTATCTTTTTTAATAAAAAGGATCTTTTGGAAGAGAAGGATGCTGCATTTGTTAATGAGATAAAGTGCATTTATGAAAAGGCGGAAATCCCCGTATACTTCTTTCAAGGGAATACAGAGAGGGATAAAGAGGCGATATTCTCTCTTCTAAAGGGGAAGACGACGGTATTTTCCGGACCGTCTGGAGTAGGAAAATCTACGATAATCAATCTTCTTCTTGGAGAAGAGCGTATGGAAACGGGGGAGCTTTCCGAGAAGATTTCTCGTGGAAAAAACACAACGAGACATGCGGAATTTTTTGCAATAGCTGAAGACAGCTATGTCCTTGATACTCCGGGCTTTACATCCCTTTTTCCTCCGGAGATATCACCGGAAAATCTTCGCTATTTTTATCCCGAGTTTGAAAAATATAGAGAAACATGTCACTATAACAGCTGTGTGCATATCGGAGAACGAAAAGCGGACTGTGCAGTAAAGAGGGCGGTTGCGGCAGGGATGATTTCCGACAGGCGCTATGAGAGCTATAAAAAGCTGTATTTGGAACTGATAGAGGAAAGAAAGCAATAGTTGTAAAAATTTATAGAAAAGAAAGAGAGAAAAAAATGCGAAACAGATTGTCTCCATCCGTCCTGGCGGCGGATTTCGGAGCTTTGAGAGAAGACTTGAGAACAGCGGAAGAAGCGGGGGCGGAGAGCTTTCACTTTGATATTATGGACGGCCACTTTGTTCCGAACATTTCTTATGGAGCAAGTATAGTTTCTGCTCTTAGAAAGGATTCTCGAGCTTTTTTTGATGTACATCTGATGGTAGAGAATCCGGACTTTTATTTTCCGATTTTTAAAAAGGCGGGGGCAGACAGAATCTGTTTTCATGTAGAATCAACTCCGCATTTGGATCGTTCCTTAAATGCCATAAAGGAGCTTGATATGGAGGCGGGACTTGCAGTGAACCCGGCCACTTCTCTTTCTACAGTGGAGGAATTGCTTCCTGTTTGTTCCTACATACTTCTTATGAGTGTGAATCCGGGCTTTGGAGGACAAAAGTTCATTCCGTACAGCCTTGACAAGCTTCGTCGTCTTAGGGAGATGGCTGAGGAGAGAGATTTGGAATTGGAAATTGGGGTGGATGGCGGAATCGGCTTGGAAAACATTGCTTCTGTACTGGATGCAGGGGCGAACTTCATTATTGCAGGTTCTTCCGTTTTTTCCGAAAAAGACAAAATTACGGAGAAGGTGGAGGCCTTTAATCGCTTCATTAAGCCCTGATCATGTTTTGGATAAGGTAGAAAATAATGCTTCTTCAGGCTTGGCTGTCTTGAAAAAGCGTGAACTTCCGTTTATATTTATCAAATGAAGAAAAATGGAAACAGGAAAGATGTTTTATACGAGTAGTGGATACTGCTCGTTTTGACTTAGAGAAATGGAGGGCAGTATGCTGGATATTAAATTTTTACGAGAGAATCCTGAATTGGTGAAGGAAAATATTAAAAAGAAATTTCAGGATGAAAAATTAAATCTTGTGGATGAGGTTATCGGCCTGGATGTGGAAGCCAGAAAAGTGCAGATGGAGGCGGATGAACTGAGAAGCAAGAAGAATCAGGTTTCCAAGCAGATTGGTGCCCTCATGGCAAAAGGAGAAAAGGAAGAAGCGGAGAAGATAAAGGAAGAAGTTGCCGCCTTCTCCAAAAGACTTGCTGAACTGGAGGAGAAGGAACCGGTATTGCAGGAAGAGATCATGAAGCGCATGATGGTCATCCCCAATATGATTGATGCCAGTGTGCCTATCGGAAAGGATGATAGCTGTAACGTGGAAAATGAGCGTTTTGGAGAACCGCTTGTTCCGGATTATCCTATTCCTTATCATGCAGATATTATGGAAAGCTTTGGCGGACTGGATATGGATGCTGCAGGAAGAGTTGCCGGAAACGGTTTCTACTATCTGGTAGGAGATATGGCAAGACTCCACTCTGCTGTACTTTCCTATGCAAGAGATTTTATGATTGACAGAGGATTTACCTATGTGATTCCTCCTTATATGATTCGATCCAAGGTGGTAGACGGTGTAATGTCCTTCGCGGAAATGGATGCCATGATGTATAAGATTGAAGGGGAGGATCTTTATCTTATCGGTACTTCGGAGCATTCTATGATCGGAAGATTTATCGATCAGATTTTACCGGCAGCTTCCCTACCGTTAACCCTGACCTCTTATTCCCCCTGCTTCCGTAAGGAAAAGGGATCTCACGGAATTGAAGAGAGAGGTGTATATCGCATTCATCAGTTTGAAAAGCAGGAAATGATTGTCGTATGTGAGCCGGATGATGCAATGAATTGGTATCAGAAGCTATGGCAGAATACGGTGGATTTCTTTAGAAGTTTGGAAATCCCGGTAAGAACTTTGGAGTGCTGCTCCGGAGATTTGGCTGACTTAAAGGTAAAATCCTGTGATGTAGAAGCCTGGTCTCCCAGACAAAAGAAGTATTTTGAGGTAGGCTCCTGCTCGAACTTGGGGGATGCACAGGCCAGAAGACTAAAGATTCGTGTAAAGGGAGAGGATGGAAAGAACCACTTGGCCTTTACTTTAAACAATACCTGTGTGGCACCACCCAGAATGCTCATTGCTTTTTTGGAGAATCATTTACAGGCAGATGGAAGTGTAACCGTTCCGAAGTCTTTACAACCGTACATGGGAGGAAAGGAAGTTTTAGTTCCAAAGTACAATTCCATTGAAAAAGCAGGTAAAGCAGAGTAAGATTCTTTTTTAACTGCTGTTTTGAAGAATTATTCTAAATGGAAAGTTTTTAAAAGAAAAAATAGATGTAACGAAGAAGCCGTTCTTTCTGTCATACAAAGAGAACGGCTTTTTTCGTTGATAAATTTATTGCTATCCTCTATACTTTTTTGAAAAGACCAATGGAGACCAAATAAGCGGGAAAGCTGAGAAAAAGAGCGAGGAGTCCCGTCGTTCATGACAGAAACTTGCAGAGGAAATTTAGAAAGGACTAGTATGGAGCCCATCATTTCGGTGCGGAATTTGAAGAAAATCTTCACCATAGGAGACAACAAAGTTCCGGCCTTAAACGGACTGGACTTTGATATATATCAGGGAGAGTTTATAGCTATAGTCGGTACTTCCGGCTCAGGAAAATCTACTTGTTTAAATATGTTGGCCGGACTGGAGAAGCCCAGTGAGGGAATAATTCATATCGTTGGAGAAGAGATAGAGAAGATGAATGAGTCGGAACTGGTTACTTTCCGAAGAAATCATGTCGGATTCATTTTCCAAAGCTATAATCTGATTCCTTTTTTGGATGCCGTGGAAAACGTTGCCATGCCTCTGATGTTTCGAGGGGTCGGAAAAGAAGAAAGAAATAAGGCGGCCTTTCAATATCTGGAGCTTATGAATATTGCGAAGGAAGCAAACCATACACCGAATCAGATGTCCGGCGGACAGCAGCAGAGGGTAGGAATTGCAAGAGCGCTCGTCATTGATCCGGAAATCATCTTTGCGGATGAGCCTACGGGAAATCTGGATTCGCATACCACGGAAGAGGTGCTTACTCTCATGAGAAAGATAGTAGAGGAGCAGAAAAAAACCTTGATTATGGTAACGCATGATCCCCATATTGCATCTTGGTCGGACAGGCAGCTTCGAATCGTGGACGGAAGAATCGTGGAAACAGTACTTAGAGAAGGCAGTAAGATAGAGGAAGAAATTTTAGAAAAAAACGGGGAGAGACCCTTTACGGTGGTGCATCCCTTAAATACAGAGAAAAAGAGTGAGGGAGAGAATGATGAAAAACACAGTTAATAGAGAAAATGTAAGGGATGGCGGAAAAAACGGATTTTTGAAGAAGACAGTTAGAGGGATGCTTCTTTTACTTTTAAGTTTTTCCATGCTCTTTGTCTTTCTTATGGAGAAGAAGTCCTATGCATCTTACGTCAATACCAACTTAAATACATTTTTTCATGATGTACAAAATATCCCTACAGGCTATCCCGGGCAGCAGATGGAAGTAAAGGTGCGTGTGGGTTATAACGGTGTAAACGGACTGGCGAATCCCAACACGGATGAGATCAAGAATGTTCGTGTTCGTCTTTCCAACGACCAAAGCTACCTTACAACGAAGAACAGTCCTTCAAGAACGAATAAGGATAATCCCTACAAAAATGCCGGAGAGGATGATGAGCAGGGAGAGGCACAAAAGGACGCATGGGACGAGGGATATAAAGCAGGAAAGAACAATGCCTATAAAAACGGGTTAAATTACGTATATCCGGTAGACGGCGGTGTTTATCCTTTTGAGGTAAATGCTTCCTTATTTACACAAGAAAAGACCTTGTCCAGTCTGAAAAAAGGAGAGTATCAGGAACTCAGCTTTACTGTAAATGTTCGTTCGGATGCTTTAAAGATGAAAGACAGTGCGGGAAATAGCAGCGACGGATACTTCGGTGTACCCTTTACTATTTGGTATACTGATGGAAACGGACAGGAGCAGAACCGTACCGAATTTGTCAATGTTTTTATTACGGAGAGCGGAGAGGTAAAGGACTCCGGAACCAAGCAGGTAGAAAAGACTTTTATTGTCGGAGAGAATCAGTTGACTCCGAGCGGAAATTATCCGGCTGTAATGAACTTTTCTGTTAACTTCAGAAATCAAAGCAGAAATGCTCTTTATGACGTTAAGGTAAAGCTGAATACTACTCTTTCCGAGAAGGATGCCGTTCAGCTTACGGCAAATCCGAAGTCGGACGCACAAAAGGATTTTCCATTTGCTATAAATGAGGCAAATTATGACAGAGATTTTACCGTGGTAAATCCGGGTGAAACCATCAGCCCGGAATATTCTATGGCCATTAAATCCAATACTGCAAGCGGCTATTATCCGCTTTCCTATACAGTGAGCTATAAGTCTGCACCGGGAGGAAATGTTACGATTAGCGATACTTATTCTTTTTATGTCAATATTCGTAATGCTACTATGATTCAGGCAGATCAGGAAAAGCTCGGAGACTTTAATGTCAATGACAGAACAAAGGCAAGACTGATTGTGAGCTCTTATAGAACAGAGCCCGAGAAGGTTTATGCAGGACAGGAATTTAAGCTTTTCTTGACGATGAAAAACGCGTCCACCTCTATTGCGGCAAGCAATATTCTCTTTACTTTAACCTCGGAGAAGAGTCAGGATACGGCTGTGTTTGCTATTGCCGACGGAGCCAATTCCTTTGTGGTGAATTCTTTGGCAGCAGGAGCGGAAACGGAACTTACTTTAAATGTGAAAGCCAATGCCGGTGTAGACCCCAAGTCCTATGTTATGACTATTAATGAAATACGATTCTCCCGCTTTTAAGAATGCGGAGGAGAAGGTGGATATCGATATTCCGGTAAACCAGAATGCTCGTATGGGATTTTCTAATTTCAGTGTAACACCGGAATCGGTAAGTGTAGGCAGTGAGTCCAATGCCATGTTTGGAATCAATAACACCGGAAAGGTGATTCTTTATAATGTAACAGCAACCTTCCAAAGTGATTACATTAAGAAAGCGACCTCCTATGTGGGAAATATAAAACCCGGAGAAACGGGGAATGTGGATGTCATGCTTTCCGCTATTAAGGCCACAGAGGATAATGATACAATTCCGGTAGAAATTCAGTATGAGGATGTAAACGGGAATAAATTCACCGAGAAAACGGAGATTAACCTGACCGTTACGGAACAGGAAGAAACACCGGCTACGGATGATATGGATAAAATGGATGTCCAGGAGCCGAAGTCCTCCTTCCCGATACCGATAGCAGGCGTGATTCTGGCAGTTGCAGCAGTTGGTGCAGCTTCGTATTTTGTGAAAAAGAATAAAGGAAAGAAAAAATAATGAAGTTACTAGACTTATTTCTTCTGGCTTTATCCAATCTTAGAAGAAGAAAGATAAGAACCTTACTGACGGTACTCGGTGTAGTTATCGGTACAGCTTCTATCGTAGTCATGGTAAGTCTCGGTCTTGGTATGAGTGAAAACCTTTTGCGTTCTTTTCAGAGTGCCGGTTCTCTTACGATGATTACGATTACGAACTATGGCGGTATGGGAGAGAATGCGAAAAATAAAGTGGAACTGACCGATGACAGTATTAAGTCCTTTGAATCTATTCCGCATGTTACCGGCACATCTCCTTCACTTGAAATTTATGTTACGGCGAAGGTCGGTGCTCTGCAGGGAGATTTCAGTGTGCGCGGTGTTTCTCAGGCATATTTTCAACAAATGAAGCTGAAGGAAGGTACCTTTCCGAAGAAGGGAGATGCCGAACTCGGTTTGATATACGGCAATACCGTAGCAGGTTCTTTTCACAAGGGAAACAACTGGGATAAGAATTACACAATAGATCCGATGAAGGATACGCTTTTCTACATTTTCCCGGAAGTGCAGGATACGAGTAAAAACGGTGCAACACAGAATGAAGGCGGCCAGGATAAGCCGCAAAAAAAATATATCATAAAAACAGTGGGAGTAATGGAAGGAAGCGCAGAGGACTATAGCGAGGACTCAAGCTATGTATATGCCGATTTGGATAGTTTAAAGGCCTTCCTGAAAAAGATTTATAAGAAAAATTTAGTACCGAATCCGAAGACCGGAAAAACGGAAAGCCCTTACGTTACTACTCCTATGACCAGGCCTATGTCTTTGTTGATAATATGAACAATGTAGCCGATGTACAGAAGCAGATTACGGATATGGGCTACTCCTGTTATTCGCAGGTGGAGTGGCTAAAGCAGGCACAGGAGCAGATTAAGACAACGCAGCTTGTACTGGGTGGAATCGGTGCGGTTTCTCTCCTTGTTGCGGCAATCGGTATCATGAATACCATGATGATGTCCATCTTTGAACGAACCAAGGAAATTGGAGTGATGAAAGTCTTGGGCTGTGATATGGGAGATATTCGCAATATGTTTCTGACGGAATCCGCTTTAATCGGAATCCTCGGAGGAATAGTCGGCATTGTTCTAAGCTATGCAGTATCTCTAATCATCAATATGCTGGCTACCGGCGGAGGAGATATGGTGGACAGCTATACCGGCGGGGGCGGTGGAAATATTTCCACTATTCCGCTTTGGCTGGCGATTTTTGCCATCGTATTTGCGATGCTTGTGGGCATGCTTTCGGGATACTTCCCCTCTGTGCGTGCCATGAAGCTCAGTCCGCTTGCGGCAATACGAAATGAATAAATTGCAAATAGGATTTAAGTCGTACAATTTAAAGCAAAAGAAGGTTTTGCGACATATATTTGCGAAGAATAAATCTTGTCTTGTTTCATGAATGGGAAAATGATACAATTTTCCCATTCTTTTTGTGTATCATGTTTAGATGTTTTTTAGTGAAAGGGAATTAATATATGCTTAAAGTGGCAAAATTTGGAGGAAGCTCCTGCGCGAGCAGTGAACAGTTTGAAAAGGTAAAAAACATTGTGATGGCTGACCGGGATAGAAAATACATCGTGGTTTCCGCACCGGGGAAAAGAGATAGCAGGGATATTAAAGTGACCGACCTTTTTATTTCCTTATATGGGGCAGTCCAGGAAAAGAAAAAAGTAGAGAGCATTGTAGAGAAGATTAAGAAGCGTTATCAGGAAATCATTGATAATTTGTCTTTATCCATTTCTTTGGATGAAGACTTTGCGGAAATAGTGGGAAAGCTTACAGAGGGGGCCAGCCTAGACTACGCTGCATCCAGAGGAGAATATTTAAATGCACGTGTTATGGCGGAATACTTGGGATTTCCTTTTGTTGATGCGGAAGACTTAATTTTCTTTTCCGGAGAATCCTGTGATTTCAAAAAAACGGAGGAGGTGGCGAAGTCCGTTCTTTCCTCTCTGGAATATGCGGTTATTCCCGGTTTTTACGGTGTCAATGAAAAAGGGGAAGTTGTAACCTTTAGTAGAGGCGGTTCCGATGTGACAGGTTCTCTTGTTGCCGCAGCCGTTTATGCAGACTTATACGAAAACTGGACCGATGTTTCCGGATTTTTAGTTTCTGATCCTCATATCGTAGAGAATCCGGAGGTTATTGATTATATTACCTATAGAGAGCTTCGAGAATTAAGCTATATGGGGGCAGGGGTTTTGCATGAAGACGCGATTTTCCCGGTAAGAAAAGAGGGAATTCCCATTCAGATTAAGAACACCAATGCTCCTGAGGATCATGGGACTATGATTGTGGCCAATACACTGAAAAAGCCTCGCTTTATTATCACCGGTATTGCCGGAAAGAAGAATTTCTGTTCCATTAATATTGAAAAAGCAATGATGAATGCGGAAATCGGCTTTATCAGAAAGGTTCTTTCCGTTATTGAAGAGAATGGTATTTCCGTAGAGCATACGCCTTCCGGAATTGATACCTTGACACTCTTTATTCATCAGGAGGAGCTGGAGTCTCACGAGCAAAAGGTATTGCAAGGGATTCAGAGAGCGGTGAATCCGGATCTCATTGAGTTGGAATCGGATCTTTCTCTGATTGCGGTTGTGGGAAGAGGAATGAAGTCTTCTCGCGGTGTTGCAGGTAGAATCTTCTCTGCTCTTGCCCATGAATACATTAACATCAAGATGATTGACCAGGGTTCATCCGAGTACAATATCATCATCGGTGTAAAGAATGAAAACTTTGAGGCGGCTATCAAAGCTATTTATAATATGTTTGTACTTTCTGCATTGCCTGCTAAAAAATAGAGGGAGCTTCCAAACAAATAAAGCGGTTAAAAAGAACAGGAATCATAACAAGAGACAGCAAGTAGTGCTTTAATAGACTTAAAAAAGAACCGTTTGGAAAAACTAAGAAAGAGATAAAAGGGAGAAAAGTGGATATTATTGTGGTTGGCGGCGGGCCTGCAGGAATGATGGCGGCGATTTCTGCAAGACAGGTGAATAAAACTGCTGAAGTTCTCTTGATTGAAAAAAATGAAAAACTTGGGAAAAAGCTTTTTATTACCGGAAAAGGAAGGGGAAATCTAACTAATAGCTGCGAAGAAGAACAGTTTTTTTCGCATTTTTTGAGAAATCCTCGCTTTATTTATCCTGCTTTTCGGGCTCTTTCCAATAGAGACTTGATGGACTTTATTGAGAAAAACGGTTGTGCTTTAAAAGAAGAGCGAGGAGGAAGAATTTTCCCTGTCAGCAATAAGGCCTATTCGTTAACCGATGCATTAAAATCCGCCTTAAAAAAATACGCCGTTAAGGTGGAATGCAATCAGACTTTGAAAGTGATCAAAAGAAAGGAAGAAGGCTTCCTGTGCCGGATTGGAAACAAGGAAATTGATACAAAAAAGCTTATTCTTGCTACAGGCGGTCTTTCTTATCCCTCTACCGGTTCTACCGGAGACGGCTACCGTTTTGCCAAAGAACTGTCTATTCCGGTTACAAAGCTCTATCCGTCTTTAGTAAAAATGGAAGTTTTGGAAGAGGATATTTTTTCTCTTTCCGGGCTGAAGCTAAAGCATATTGTGGCTAGCGTGGAAGATGAAAAAGGGAAGGTATATGGGAAAAAGACGGGAGAACTTTATTTTCAAAAGGACTCCGTATTCGGTCCGACCGTTCTTTCCCTTTCTGCAGAGCTTTCCCCGGCGATTCATGAATCTCCTATGGGGAGTTTCACGATAGTCATTGATTTAAAGGGAGAAATGGAGGATTTCGATTCCTCTTTCTTAGCGGAATGTGAAATGAGAGGAAAAGAAAGTATCAAAGATTTGATCAAGGAGAAGCTCCCTAAGCAGCTATTTCCGACCTTTTTAAAACGCTTGGAAAAAGAAGGGGTCACTTTGGAAAAAAAGGCTTCTGAATGTAAGAAAGAGGAACGAAAAAAGATTTTAAAGCTCTTTCATCGTTTTAGTTTTACGATTGCCGCTACAGGAGACTATAAGGAAGCCATTGTTACCATAGGCGGTATTGATACAAGGGCTCTTTCCAAGAAAACCATGGAAGTGAAGTCGGTTCCTGGACTCTATTTTGCAGGAGAAGTCATCGATGTGGATGCCTATACGGGCGGGTATAATATGCAGATTGCCTTTTCCACAGGATATCTTGCCGGAAAGTCTGCGGGTGAGTCTCTTGCCCTACAGTTATTGTGAAATATGGATACCCGGACTAATGGATACATGGACAAAAAGAAATGCGGAAATATGAAGAAAGAACAGAATACATAACGAAAAAACAAAAAACATAAAAAAGAGCAAATAACATAAAAAAGAGAAAAAACATAAAAGGAGCAGGAAATACAAATCGTATAAAAAGCTCGCAGAATCAAAGAGAAAAAGGAGAATATTATGCCATACTCAATTGCCATAGATGGACCTGCAGGGGCTGGAAAATCCACGATTGCCAAGGCTGTAGCAAAAAGTTTGGGCTATTATTACGTGGATACAGGAGCCTTGTACAGAGGATTGGCCTTCGGGCTTTTGCAAAAAGGGGTTCCTTTCGTGAATGAAAAGGCAGTGGAAGAAGAAATCAAGAATATAGATGTTGAGCTTCTTTATGAGGACGGTGTACAAAAGGTTCTTTCCAACGGCGAGGATTGCAGTGCCTATATTCGTACTTCGGAAATAGGCGAGGGGGCTTCCGTGATTTCACAGTATGCTTCCGTTCGAGAGAAGCTCCTGGATTTACAGAGGAATGTGGCAAGGCAACATTCCTGCGTGATGGACGGGAGAGACATCGGTTCCGTAGTACTTCCCCATGCCAATAAAAAGTTCTTTCTGACCGCGTCTTGTGAAGTGCGTGCAAAAAGAAGAACACTGGAGTTTCAGGAAAAGGGAGAGTCTGCAGACTATGAAACAATTTTAGACGAAGTAAAAAAAAGAGATGAGAGAGATATGAACCGCGCTGTGGCGCCTTTGAAACAGGTCGAAGATGCAATTTTAATTGACAGCTCAAATTTAAGCATAGATGAGGTCGTGGATTGTATCCTTAGTTACTGTGTGGGAAGCGAGGCATGATATGGCGGTTGTCCTTGCAAAAAGTGCCGGCTTTGCTTTGGTGTGGATCGTGCGGTTGAGGCCGTTTATCGAGTATTGGAAGAGGAAGAGAAAAAGGAACTCGCCGAAAGGCTTCCAATTTATACTTATGGACCGATTGTGCATAACGAAAGAATTGTAGAAGAATTAGAGAAGCGCGGTGTACAAGTATTGACGAGCCTTTCGGAATTAAAAGGGCTTGAACGAGGCATAGTGGTTATTCGGGCACATGGTGTAGGGAAAGAAATCTATGAAAGCTTGGAAAAAAAAGGCTTGAAAATGGTAGACAGTTCCTGTCCTTTTGTACGAAAGATTCAGAAACTTGTTGCAGAACACAGTAAAAAAGGAGAATCCGTTATCGTTATGGGAGACCCGGAGCATCCGGAGATTCAGGGAATTCTTGGCTGGGGAGAAGGCGATGTCAGAGCATTGAAGGGTCTGGAAGATGTGAAAGCGCTTCCTGATGGAGAAGGTAAAAATATTTTTGTCGTTGCGCAAACGACTTTCAATATTGACAAATTCAAAGTAGTTCTTGAAACTTTTAAAAAAAAGGGGTATCATACTTCTGTTATCAATACGATTTGCAACGCAACTTTCGAACGTCAGTCAGAAGCAAGGGAATTAGCTGGTAAGTCCGATGCCATGGTGGTTATCGGAGGAAGCAGTTCATCTAACACAAAAAAGTTATATGAGATATGCAAGGCGATTTGTCCTAACACCCAGCTGATACAAACGGTGAAAGATCTCAAATTCAACTCGGATGAAGCGATTCGCAACGTAGGTATCACAGCAGGGGCAAGCACCCCAAAAGAAATTATAGAGGAGGTTCTAACTTATGTCAGAAATGAGTTTTGAACAATTGCTTGAAGAATCATTAAAGTCGGTTCACGCAGGAGAAATCGTTACGGGAACAGTCATCAGTGTAAAGCCTGATGAGATTGCATTGAACATCGGTTATAAGTCCGATGGAATCATGACAAGAAGTGATTACAGTGCAGACAACCAGTTGGATCTTACTACCGTTGTAAAGGTAGGAGACGAAATTGAGTGTAAGGTTAAGAAGGTTAACGACGGGGAAGGTCAGGTCGTGCTTTCCCACAGAGATGCTTTACAGTCTAAGGCTTCCGAGGAATTAAGAAAGGCTTTCGAAGAGAATGCTATCCTTACAGGAAAAGTAGTGCAGGTAGTAAAGGGCGGACTGAATGTAGAAGTTGACGGAGCAAGAATCTTCGTTCCCGCATCTTTGGTATCCGATAGCTTTGAGAGAGATTTAAATAAATATCAGGGACAGGATATTCAGTTTGTAATTACAGAGTTTAATCCGGCCAAGAGAAGAATCATCGGTGACAGAAAGCAGATTATGTCTGCACAGAAGAAGGAGCAGCACGACAAGCTTTTCTCTGAGCTCGCCGAAGGCGATGTTCGTACCGGTGTAGTGAAGAACCTTACAGACTTTGGTGCGTTTATCGATCTTGGAGGAGCAGATGGACTGCTTCACATCTCCGAGATGAGCTGGGGAAGAATCGAGAATCCGAAGAAGCTCTTTAAGCCGGGACAGGAAGTAGAAGTTTTGGTTAAGGAAATCAGCGGAGAGAGAATCGCTCTTACCAGAAAGTTCCCGAACGAGAATCCGTGGAAGGATGCTGAGAGCAAGTACGCTGTAGGTGAGATCGTAAAGGGAAAAGTTGCAAGAATGACCGACTTTGGTGCATTCATCGAGCTGGATAAGGGAATCGATGCGCTTTTGCATGTTTCTCAGATTTCCAAGGATCATGTAAACAAGCCGTCCGATGTACTTGAGCCGGGCCAGGAAATCGAGGCAAGAGTGGTTGATCTTGATGTAGATAATCACAAGATTTCTCTTTCCATCAAGGCACTTCTTCCGGAAGATGAGCAGGATACTGCTGATGTAGATGTAGCTGCTGCAAGCGAAGAGGAATAATTCTATAATCTGTTTTTGAAGCGGTTCTCAATGAAAATCTTCGTTTCGAAGAAATAGTTTGAAGATTTTATTTCGCTAAAGAAATATATTAAAAAAGGCTGAGCTATGCTCAGTCTTTTTTGTACTTTTCATAATCCTTGAGAAGGCGTAGTATATAGGAGGAATACACGATATGATTAACAACGCAGATATTCATAATCAAACCATGTAGATATTCATAATCAAACCATGTAGATATTCATAATCAAACCATGTAGATATTCATGATTAAAATTTGAAGATCTAGTCTGGGGAATTTTTATATGGATGCAATGCTATAGCAAAAACAGAGGAGTATAAATGGGACTGGAAATAGAGAGAAAGTGGCTGGTAAAGGAAGAAATTTTAAAAAAGCAAGACTGCATTCATCTGGAGGATTTTGACTATCGGGATATTAGCCAGGGCTATCTCTGTGCTGTTCCGGTTATACGAATTCGAAAATCAATAAAAAAAAGTGGAGAGAGCCACTACATGCTTTCCTATAAAGGGAGGGGGCTTTTAGAAAGAGAGGAGTATAATCTTCCTCTTACAGCTGAGGCATACGAGAGCCTAAAAGGGAAGATAGAAGGGCGACTTATTGAAAAGAGACGTTACATTTTGCCGTTCGGAAAATATAAGATTGAATTGGATATTTTTAAAGGAAAGCTGGAAGGCTTGATTTATGCCGAAGTGGAATTTCCCTCAAAAGAAGAAGCGGAGAACTTTTCGGCACCGGAGTGGTTCAACCGAGAACTTACGGAAGAACCCGGAAATAGCAATGCGGATCTGGCTTTGAGAAATTAAAGGGAAGGACTAAGCGAAAGTTGGATTCTTCTCCTTTACAGGAGGCGGATTTTTCCTCTTTTTCTTGCAAGAATCTTAGAGAAATGCTATACTTGTCCCTCGTAGGCTCTGCTTTAACGGAGCCCGAAAAAATGAGATCTTGTAGCAGTTGCGCAGGGCTCGTAAAGAAAGAATATTTTTGGAGGTATGCGCAATGAGCGTAAAAGTAGAAAATCTTGAGAAAAGCATGGCAAAGCTTACCGTTACGGTAGCTGCGGAAGAATTTGAAAAGGCAGTGGAAAGTGCCTATCAGAGAACAAAATCTCGTTATAATGTTCCGGGATTTCGTAAGGGAAAAGCAACAAGAAAGATGATTGAAAAGGCTTACGGAGCACAGGTTTTCTATGATGCTGCATTAAATGAAGTATTGGATCGTCATTATCCTGAAGCAGCTGCCGAGTCGGGTCTGGATATTGTTTCTCGTCCGGAAATTGAAATCAAAGAGCTTGAAGAAGGCAAGGATTTGGTATTTACCGCTTCTGTTGCCGTTCGTCCTGAAGTAAAACTGGGTGAGTATTTTGGCGTAGAAGCTGAAAGGCAGATGTATCCGTTTCTGCCAAGGAAGTTACCGAGAGATTGAATAGAGAGCTGGAGAAGAATTCCAGAATGATTGATGTAGACCGCGCCATTAAGAAGAACGATATTGCTACTATTGACTTTGTCGGTTCTGTAAATGGCAAGGAGTTTGCAGGCGGAAGAGGAGAGGACTATCCTCTTACTATCGGTTCCGGTACCTTTATTCCCGGCTTTGAGGATCAGTTAATCGGAGCTAAAGCGGGGGATAATGTAGATGTTAAGGTCACCTTCCCGGAGAACTACGGAGCAAAGGATCTTGCCGGTAAGGAAGCACTCTTCAAAGTTACGGTAAAGCTTGTTAAAGAGAAGCAGGTTCCGAAGGCGGATGACGAGTTTGCCAGCGAGGTTTCCGAGTTCGATACCTTGGATGAGTATAAGAAGGACATTAAGAAGCAGATTAAGGAAGAGAAGGAAAAGAGAGCCGGATCTGAGGTAGAGAGTCACGTTATTGCCAAGGTGGTCGAGAATGCGGAAGTAGAACTTCCCGAGCCTATGGTGGCTACGCAGCTTGATCAGATGTTCTATGATTATGCAAGACGCATGGAACAGCAGGGCATTCCGATGGAACAGTACATGCAGATTACCGGGCTTACAGAGCAGGCCTTAAAAGAGCAGATGAGAGCATCTGCTGTACAGAATATCAAGACTTCTTTGGTGCTGGATGCGATTCAGAAAAAAGAGGGAATTGAGGCTTCTGATGAAAAACTTGAGGAAGAATTACAGAGAATCAGCGATCAGTATCGTATGAAGAAAGAAGATTTTGTAAAGACTATCACAGATTCTCAGAAGGCTTCTATCAAGAGAGAGTTAAGCATTCAGGCTACTATTGATGCGTTGGTTGAAAAGGCAAAGCTTGTAAAGGCTGAGAAGAAGACAAAGAAGGAAGAAAAGGCGGAGAAGGAAGAAGCATAAGTATAAGTAAAAGTATAAATCTGTATGGCTTACTTCTATTTCGGACTCATCCGAGAATTATTCTTTTGGATAATGTAGATAATCCTATGGAGCGGTGTTATCACAACACCGCTCTTTCAGTTCACAAAATATTTACAGTTTCTTAAACCAACGGTTTAAACGGAAAGATAAATTTCTGTGTTAATATAAGAGAAAATAAGGTCTATTAGGAGGTAACAGATGAAAGATTACTTATTTCCACATAATATAACGACAATACCCTATGTTATTCAGTCTACCAGTAGAGGAGAACGTTCCTACGATATCTTTTCAAGACTTTTGAATGAGCGTATTGTTTTTCTTGGAGATGAAGTAAACAGTGATACGGCTTCTTTGGTCATTGCACAACTTCTTTTCCTGGAGTCGGAGGATCCGGATAAGGATATATTTCTTTATATCAATTCTCCGGGCGGGTCCGTTACTGCAGGTATGGGAATTTATGACACCATGCAGTATATTAAGTGTGACGTATCCACGATCTGCGTAGGAATGGCGGCTTCTATGGGAGCTTTTCTTCTTGCCGGCGGAGCGAAAGGGAAGAGAATGATTCTCCCGAATGCGGAGGTGATGATTCATCAGCCTTCCGGCGGTGCGCAAGGTCAGGCAACGGAGATTCAGATTACGGCAGAGTGGATTCTCCGTACAAAGAAAAACCTTGCCAAGATTCTTGCGGAAAATTGTAATCAGCCTGTGGAAAAGGTTATGGAAGATACAGAAAGAGACCACTGGATGTCTGCGGAACAGGCACTGGAGTATGGACTTGTTGACCATATTTTCAAAAAACGTAGTGAGATAGAGGAGAAAAAATAAGAGATGGCTATGAAACCGGATGATAAGGTAAGATGCTCCTTTTGCGGAAAATCTTCCAAGCAAGTCAGAAAAATGATTGCCGGCTTAAACAATACCTATATCTGTGATGAATGTGTTGAGCTTTGTCAGGAGATTTTTGATGAGGAAATGTTGGGAGATGAGAGTGGCAGCGATGTTTCCGAGTTGCATCTATTGAAACCAAAGGAAATCAAGGATTTTCTGGATGAATATGTTATCGGGCAGGAGGAGGCGAAGAAGGTTCTTTCTGTTGCGGTTTATAATCACTACAAACGCATCACTTCCAAGGTACGGGATATAGATGTGCAAAAGTCTAATATTCTGATGATTGGACCGACTGGTACGGGAAAAACCTATCTTGCGCAGACCCTTGCAAAAATCCTGGGTGTTCCCTTTGCTATTGCAGATGCTACGGCCTTGACAGAAGCAGGATATGTGGGAGAGGATGTAGAAAATATTTTACTGAAGCTCATTCAAGCTGCGGATTACGATGTGGCAAGAGCGGAAATTGGAATCATTTACATTGATGAAATTGATAAGATTACCAAAAAGTCGGAGAATGTTTCTATCACGCGTGATGTATCCGGTGAAGGTGTACAACAGGCTTTACTAAAGATATTGGAAGGAACCGTTGCATCCGTACCGCCGCAGGGTGGAAGAAAACATCCTCAGCAGGAGCTAATTCAAATTGATACGACCAACATTCTCTTCATTTGTGGAGGTGCCTTTGACGGTCTGGAACACATCATTGAAAAGCGTATTGCTTCCGGATCTATTGGATTTGGTGCGGAAATTGTAGAGAAAAACAAGGATAATTATGATGATGTATTAAAGCAGGTTCAACCGGAGGATTTAACAAAATTTGGATTAATTCCGGAGTTTATCGGTCGTGTTCCTGTGGATGTAGAGTTATCCAGTCACGATACGGAGAGTTTAAAGCGGATTTTGACTGTTCCAAAGAATGCTTTGGTAAAACAATATCAGAAACTTTTTGAGATGGATGGTGTAGAGCTGTCCTTTAGGGATGATGCAGTGACTGCTATTGCAGAAAAGGCGGTACTGAGAAAAACAGGAGCTCGAGGTCTACGTTCTATCATGGAAGGCATGATGATGGATATTATGTATGATATTCCCTCTGATGAAGAAATTTCCGATGTGGAGATAACAAAGGAAGTTGTGGAGGAACATGCGAAACCGCGTCTTACTATGGATGCACAAAAGAGAAGAGAACGCTATGAGTCGTTCCAATCCAATAATCAGGATGGTCTGAAAGAGAAAAAAAGGCCTCCAAAAAAAGAGGGGATAATATGCTGATTCGTTCTGTTGACCTTCCTTATGTTTGTGGAGTTAAGTCTGTACTTCCCAAGACAGGAAAACCGGAATTTGTCCTTGCAGGTCGTTCCAATGTAGGGAAATCCTCTTTTGTAAATGCCTTGTTACAGAGAAAGTCTTTTGCCAGAACTTCTTCTACACCGGGTAAGACCAGAACCATTAATTTTTTTATGCTGTAAATGACGCTTTTTTTCTGGTCGATTTACCCGGCTACGGCTATGCGAAGACAGGACCGGTAGAACAGGAAAAAGTGGGATCGCTTAATTCGACGGTATCTTTCTGAAGGAGAGGATATCGAAGAGGTAATCCTTCTTTTTGGATTCACGCAGAGTTCCGAACGAAATGGATTTACAGATGTTTCAGTGGATTCTTGCCGCAACAGGTTATGAACCAATTGTAATCATTACTAAGATGGATAAGCTGAAGCGCTCTCAACACGCAAAGGCGATAAAAGAGATACGTGAAAAACTCGGGGCTTCGAAAGACTGTATGATGATTCCGTTTTCTGCGGAAACAAAGTCTGGAAGAGAAGAGTTTTTGGAACTTGTTGATAAGATTTTACGTGAAAACAGCTAAATAACTCTGAGAAAAATGGAAAGATTTAAATAAAAGGCTTGCACTTTACCCTGTCCTGTGGTAAAGTGAACAAGCTGTTTTGACGAGGTGTGATAATGGTAGTCGGCCAGCCTGGAAAGTTGGTGCTCACGTCCGTGGGTTGTGGGTTCAAGTCCCATCCTCGTCGCTAAAGGCTCTGGATTCTTATGGATATAAGGATTTGGAGCTTTTTTCGTCTAAGAAAAAGCAAGATAGAAAAACTATGTGTTTTTTCTAATGTGCTATTTTATTTTTGATTCAATTTCTTCAATTTTCCAATATATTTCTTTTCAAGTATCCCAAATATTGTATAATAAAATTATTCAGGAGAAAGGAGGAAGCACATGCTGGAATATCTGAACCTAAAGTTGGACGGTCTGGGTGTGGGAGAGAGTTCTCTGAATATATGGATGAAAAATGGAAGATTAAAATACTCCTATGATTCAACAGAGTATGACAATGGACCTTCCCTTGTTTTAAATGTTTCCAGAGATTCTGCCTCCTCTTTTTTAGAAAGCCTGGACAACTTGCATCTTTACCGGTGGAAAGAACAGTATTTTGAAGAGAAGAAGGACCGTTCGAAAGAACAGAAGCTTTCTTCTCGTTGGTATCTTTTCTACAAAGAAAAAAACAGAGAAGCGAAAGAATTTCAGGGATCAAATGTTTTTCCTAAGGACTGGGAGAAATTGATGGAGGCCATTGCGAAGCTTACGGCGGATATGGATCATTCACGCTTTAACGGCCTTATGGAATTTACCATGGATGTGAAAGACATTCGGGAGCAGATTTTTTGGAATCCTGTCAGTAGGGAAGAGAATTGTGTAGAGGTGGAATACAGAGATTTTTTATCTGTTTCCAGAGAGAGCAAGAAGCTCCTGTATCAACAATTTACCAATGGTGTTTTCACGGTTAAGCACGAGTACAATATACCCAATATAGTGGATTATCTTTTGGGAAATATAGAACGGTATTTCACCAATTTCAGTGAAAGTGATTTGCCGGAGGAAGAGGCGGATGATTCTGCAAAGATAACAATATGTCTGTATTTTGAAAATGGAAAAAGGCAAGTACTTAGAAGAACGTATGATCGATACGGATTGCCGGATGACTGGGATGATTTGTTGGAGGACTTTCATAAAACACTGGCCTATTACGGCGTGTTCGGAACTATTTTTGATTCCGGATTGTATCATCACGGGGTGAAAAAAGATGAACATATTTATCTTTCCTGTATTTTTGAACCGAATGGGAAAAGCTATTATTATAGGAGTAGGGAAGATAATCTGGCAGTAGGAGACTTTGTATTGGTTCCAAGTAGCAGACAGGAAAATGCGGAAACAGTGGTGATGATTTCGGAAATTCTGTATTGTAAGGAAGAAGAAGTACCTTATCCTTTGGAAAAAACAAAATTCATTTTAAGAAAATTAGATGATGGTGATTTCTATAGTTTTTTGACAGGAGATAATCCGGATAGGAATGCATAGTTTATTTGATATGCGATGCTTCCCGGAAGGAGAAAAAAGTGATTATTTTAATTGATTTTGAGAATACGCATGCCAGCGGGTTTCAGGGGGTAGAATATCTCAATGAACAGGACACTCTGGTGGTGTATTATAGTGACGAAAATTCTGCTGTGAATAAGGGAGTAGTGGACGATTTAAAAGCAAAGAACGTCCATGTGCGGATGGTGAAGCTTCTAAAGCAACACAGCAATGCTTTAGATATGTATATTGCGTCTACAACGGGCATGTTTCTCGATACGGGGGAAAAGATTTGCATTGTTTCCAAGGATAAGGGGTATGCAGCGGTTCGAGATTTCTGGCACAGCTTAAGAGGAGCGGAAATTCTTCTTGGAGAAACAATTGAGGAGTGTTTCCTCCATTCCATTGCCAATGATGATGAACGAATCAGAAGAGCCAAGGAAAGAAGTCAGAAAGCGCTTCTTACGGAGGCTTTTGAAACCATGAACAATATCCCTACAAGACCTACTTTGAGTAGAAATCGATTCTGGAGGAGAGGCAGACAGGTGAATTACGATTTGAGTAGTCATTTGAATCCTGTGGATATTCTCCCGAATCCTCTTGCTAAACCTTCTCAAGAGGAGGAATATACACTGACAGATAACGAGCTTGAGAATTTAAAGGAGTTCTTGGAAGAGGAAAATCTTATAGCGAAGGAAGATTCAGTAGACGTAGTAGAGATTGAAAGTTCACCGGAGTTGGATGGTGAAAATCAGAATAAAACATTAGCGGAGAAGAATGTAAAACAATCTTTTCCGGAAAAGGTATTGCTTTCTGAGGCAAACCTGCCGAGCAGTATAAACTCTATTGCAGAGGAAGAAGTGAAAAAGGAAGAATCTTCCTCCATGAACGGAAGTGTACTCTTAGAAGAATTACCAAAACCGGAAACTGCACAAACATTCAAAGCGGCACCGAAATCAAGTTCGTTATGTCTGGGATGCTGTAAAAAAAGCCATGATAAAAGTGGAAGAAGAATTAGAAGATAGATTGGATCAGTCTTCTGTTGGGGAAAGCACATTGTTAGCGGAAGAGGAAAATGATATTACAGAAGGAAAGAAAGAGAAGAGAAGAAGAAACTCCCGAAGAAGGCATAGTGGAAAGAAGACGGAAGAAGGAACAGAAAGTAAAGATAGTAAAGAAAAGATAGAAAGTAAAGACAATAAAGAAGTTTCCGGAGAGGCAGAGTTACCTCTTGTTCCCGAAAAAGGAGCTATAGAGAAGAAAACAAAGCAAAGTGCTCCGAAGGACAGAAAGGATAAGGGGGTGTCTTCGACGGGGAATAATCCTGAAAAACCGGGGTTAGATAAGGAAGATCCAAAGAAGGAAGATCCAAAGGAGGAAAATCCTAAGAAGGAAAATTTGGAGAAGAAAGATTCGAAAAAGGAAGATCCGAAGAAGGGGAATCCGAAGAAGGAAAATCCAAAGAGGGAGAATCTAAAGAAGAAGGATTCGAAAAAGAAAGATTCCGAGGATAAAGACTCTCAAAATCCAGAAATTGTTAAAAAAGATATGCAAACCCAAGGTACTAAAAAAGATGTAGAAAAAAGGGAAACGGAGAAAACGGACAATAATATAGAAGTAAAGAAAAAAAGTAGAAGAAGGCCGAGCAGGTCAAGAAAAAAACAGGTTGAAGAGGAAGTAAAGGAAGATTCTAAGGAGAATGATTCCAACTAAGATATTGATTCTTTGAAAAAGTTCTTGCAAGCCGCGCAACATTATGGTAGTATACCTTTTGTTGTGCGGGAGTGCTGGAATGGCAGACAGGCAAGACTAAGGATCTTGTGTCCGGTTGGGCGTGTGGGTTCAAGTCCCATCTCCCGCAGCATGATAAGAGTCTAGGAATCAAGCTTAAGTGCATATGATTCTTAGGCTTTTCTTTTATATTTGAATCAGCTTTTGTGCATTGATAGTTATACTTACAGACGGAATAATCAATATCTAAAAGAGGTGGCGTATGAACATAGCGGTAATAACAGGAGCAAGCTCGGGAATTGGAAAAGAGATTTGTTTTGCCATACAGGATAGAATTCCTGCCGTAGAGGAATTCTGGCTATTTTCCAGAAGAAAGGATGAACTGCAAAAGATTGCGAATCAACTGTTTTGTCCTACTCGAATCTTTTCTTATGACTTAACAGAGAAAGAAGGAATAGAGGAATACCGCAGCGCATTAACGAAGGATAAGCCCTCAATTTTATTTTTGGTCAATGCTGCGGGCTTTGGTAAATTGGGGGAGACGGAGAAACTTTCCGAATCGGAACAGCTTAAGATGATTGATTTAAATTGTAAGGCATTGACTGCTTTTACCGTATATTCGCTTCCGTTTATGAGGAGGAAATCCAGAATCATTCAGATTGCGTCAGCTGCGGCATTTTTACCGCAAAGGGAGTTTTCGGTCTATGCTGCAACGAAGTCTTATGTCTACTCCTTTTCCTTGTCCTTAAGAGAAGAGCTTAGGGAAAGAGAGATTGGTGTCACCGCAGTATGTCCGGGACCTGTGGATACGGAATTTTTCAAGGTGGCGGGAAATGAAGGGAAGCTTCGTTTCGCAAAGTCCTTCTTTATGGCAAAGCCCAAAAAAGTTGCCATGCAGGCACTGATGGATAGCGTATTGAAGCGACCCGTATCTGTTTATGGCTTTTCCATGAAGCTTTTCTATGCTATGAGTCGGGTTATTCCTGATTTTATTCTGATAAAGTTCCTAAGGAAATTCTATACTTAACTTTAAAACAGCCAAGGCTGGAAAAGAAATGGATTGATTATATGCGAGAAATTCTGGTTTCTGAAAATGAAAAGGAGCAAAAGCTTATAAAGCTATTGCAAAAGTTTTTCAAAGGACAAAAAGACTCCTTTCTTTTTAAGATGCTCAGAAAGAAAAACATTTTACTGAACGGAAAAAGGGCAAGCGGCAAGGAACTTTTGTCAATAGGAGACAAGGTACAACTATATTTTTCGGAAGAAAGTTTGAAGAACTTAAGTTCCGCCGGAAAAGAAATAGAACAACACTGGGATAGCTCCTACAAAAATATATTCACTATGAAGACGAGAATCTGATTCTTTTTGCAAAGCCGGCAGGTTTATTGTCGGAGAATGATGAAAGTTCATCCCTTTCAGTTAATTCTCTTCTTTCTGCGTATCTCCTGGAAAATGGAGAAGTGAGTGCGGAGCAGCGTGCAACCTTTAGGCCGGGTATAGCCAATCGTCTGGATCGAAATACTTCCGGTCTGATTTTGTTCGGAAAGAATCTTGCTTCCTTGCAAAGTCTCGGTAGAATGATGCAGGAGCATAGGATAGAAAAGCATTATTATGCTTTGGTTACAGGGGATTTTCAGAAAGAAGGACTACAGGAAAGCTTTATCCAAAAAGATAAAAAAGAAAATAAGGTCTATAAGAAGACGGAAGGAGAGGGAGAAAAGATTTCCGCTGTTTTTTCTGTGCTTCATAAGTATAGGGATGGAAATCAAATTTTCACTTTGCTTTCTGTTAAGCTCTTAACCGGAAAGACCCATCAAATTCGTTCTCAGCTTTCTTTTTTGCAGCACCCGATTCTGGGAGATGATAAATACGGAAATCGGGAGATGAATAAGCTATACAAAAATAAGGGAATCAAGAGGCAGCTTTTACATGCCTATTCTCTTTCTTTTCCTGCTATAGAAAAGGAAGATATTTTGTCTTCTTTGTCTGAAAGAAACTTTATTTTGCCTATGCCGGAGGATTTTCAAACACTGGTAAAAAGTTGCGAGGAAATTTTGTAAACGGAAATGTTGACACAAAATAATTTATATAGTATATAATTCTTGCATTGTTTGAAACAGGAATAGTAATATCTAAAATTTCCTGTAGCTAAAATTTCGAGAATTTAAATTTTTAAATATCTAAATATTCAAATATTCGAGTTTACGAGTATCTCAATTTCTCTAAATCTAAATTCTTTTTATTTTCATCTTTATTTCAATTGAAAAAAACACTGCTTATTCTGTTTATATCTTTAAGATACTTTAATTCATTTTTCTTGGATTTTTTTCAAATTCTTATTTTATTCTTTTTCAATCAGGAGGATTTTATGCTGGCCAATGTATATTCTGCCGGTCTGATAGGGTTAAATGCCTATCTTTTTTCGGTACAAGTGGATGAGTCGAACGGTTTACCTCGTTCTTTGATTGTCGGGAATGTTTCGCCATCGGTTAGAGAAGCGCTCGACCGAGCGGAGATAGCTCTGAAAAATATCGGAATAGAACTTCCTCCAAAGAAGATAACCATAAACATACAACCGGCAGATATACGAAAGGGAGGGACCTCCTTTGATTTTGCTATTTTAGTCGGAATGTTGCTTTCTACACAGAAGATAGAGGATTTCCCCTATAAAAATCATGCTTTTTTAGGAGAATTGGGTCTAGATGGAGAGATAAAGCATATTCCCGGAGTGCTTCCGATGGTCATGGCTATGAAGGAGGCCGGAATAGAAGGCGTATTTGTAGGGAAGGAAGATGAAAAAGAAGCAAGAAACTGTGAAAATATAAAAGTAACCGCCCTTTCCTCGGTTGAAGATTTTATTCTTTTATTACCGCAAAAATATTTGAAAAAATGGAAAAAAGAGAAAGAAAAATGCAACGATTTCGATGCGGAGAAAAAGGAAGAATCTGTTTCTAAGAAGAAAATTAAGATTGGCTTACAAGATGCAAGAGAAAAAAGCAAGGGAAAAAAGGCAGTAGAGGATTTTCGAGATGTTGTGGGACAAGAAGCGGGGATTCGTGCTTGCCTTATTGCCGCTTCCGGTAAGCATGCGCTTCTCTTTTCGGGACCTGCGGGTGCAGGGAAGAGTATGCTGGCGAAAAGAATACCGACTATTCTTCCTAAGCTTAGTAAAGAAGAGAAGCTGGAGATAAGCAAGATCTATTCTATAGCAGGGAGTCTTTCTTCGGAATATGGAATGATAGAGGAAAGGCCTTTTCGAGCACCGCATTCTGCCATCAGTCAAAATACATTGCTTGGGGGAATGGTGCACGGAAATCTCGTACCGGGTGAACTTGCTTTAGCAACAAAGGGAGTTCTCTTTTTGGATGAGTTACCCCTATTTAGAAAGGAGACAGTAGAAGCTCTACGCAGTCCCTTGGAAGAGAGGAAAGTAGTCTTACACCGTCTGCAACAGGTTTTTTCTTATGATGTAGACTGTCTCTTGGTGCTTGCGATGAACCCCTGTCCCTGCGGTTTTTTTCCGGATAGAAATCGATGCAATTGTAGCCCTGCTCAGATACGGACTTATCAAAGAGGTCTGTCTAAACCTATTTTAGAAAGAATCGATATTTCCATGGAACTTCCGCCTGTTTCCATTGAGGATGCTCTGGGAAAAGAGGGGAAGCTTTGTTCCGATGATTTACGAAAGAAAGTGGAACAGGCAATGCAACGACAGAAGGAACGTTTTAAGCATGAAGAAAAAATAGAGTGGAACAGTCAGATGGGAGTGGGTGAACTTGAAAAATTTTGTACATTGGGGAAGGAAGAAGAGGAATTTATGAAGAAAATTTTTGCCATAAAAAATCTCTCCATGAGGACGTATCACAAGATTTTAAAAGTGGCCAGAACCATTGCTGATCTGGAAGGAGAGGAGAAAATCGGAATTCCTCATCTTTCGGAGGCAGTAAGCTATCGTACAGTGGATGAAAAATTGTATTAAAAGGGGGCTGGAGTGAACAGAATAGAAGAAATTCCGGCATTTGATTCTCGCTTTCCGGAGCGTCTTAGAGAGATTCCGGAGAGTCCGGGCTGTATATACCTAAAGGGAAGACTTCCGGATCCGGTTGAGATGACGGTAGGAATAATTGGTGCAAGGGACGGTACGGAATACGGAAAAATGGTAGCGAGAACTTTGGCTAAAGAGCTGTCAGAATACGGAATCAGTATTATCAGCGGTATGGCATACGGAATAGACACCGCAGCACATGAAGGAGCACTTTTGGGAGGCGGAAAAACCTATGCTGTTCTGGGATGCGGCGTGGATATCTGCTATCCCGCAATAAACAGAAAGTTGTATTCTAAAATTCAGGAAGAAGGGGGGATAATCAGTGAGTATCCGAAAGGTTCCCCTCCCTTACCGCATCATTTTGTGGCAAGAAATCGTCTGATTGCCGGACTTTCCGATATTTTGATTGTGGTGGAAGCAAAAGAACGTTCCGGCACTTTTATTACGGTGGATAGAGCCTTGGAGCAAGGGAAGCAGGTCTTTGTTGTTCCGGGAAGAATTACGGATCCTTTATCCAGAGGTTGCAATAGGTTGCTGATGGAGGGAGCAAGCCTCTGCCTTTCAAAAAGAAGATATCTTATCATGTTTTTTTCTATAGAAGCGGGGAAGGATAATGAAAAAAAGCCGAATCTGAAGGGAGAAGAAAAAAACGGATTTATAATGCTTTGGATCTAGAAGGGAAGCATATTGATGCTTTTATATAAGGAACTTGGAATTCCCTTTGCAAAAGTCTTTTATAGTATATTGGTTAAAATGGAAATAGAAGGGTACTGTGAATGTATTTCAAGCTCCTATTATAGAAAGAAAAAAATTTTGACGAACAAATCTAAGCCTTGCATTTTTTTTCTTCATCGTTTATATTGACGACAATTTTATAAATCTCAGCGAATAGTCTTAAAAAAAGAAATGTTCGTTTCTGAACAGGAGGAATAGCTTTTTAATGAGCAATAACTTAATTATCGTAGAGTCTCCGGCAAAAGTAAAAACCATCAGTAAGTTTTTGGGAAAATCCTATACCATCGATGCCACAATGGGGCATTTAATTGATATGCCAAAAAGTTCCCTGGGTGTGGATGTGGAAAATGACTATGAGCCTAAGTACATTACCATACGCGGGAAGGGAGACCTTTTAAGTAAGTTAAAAAAAGAAGCCAAAAAAGCGGATAAAATATATCTGGCAACTGACCCGGATCGAGAAGGAGAGGCAATCAGCTGGCATTTGCAAAAGGAACTCTTAAAGGATGCCAATAACGAGGATAAGATTTCTCGAATCAGTTTTAATGAAATCACTAAAAATGCGGTAAAGAATGCCTTGAAAAATCCGAGAGAGATTGATATGGATTTGGTCAATGCGCAGCAGGCCAGAAGGGTAATGGATCGTTTGGTGGGCTATACGATTAGTCCTTTACTTTGGCAGAAAATCAAGAAAGGTCTTTCGGCGGGACGCGTGCAGTCTGTTGCATTAAAAATGATCTGTGACAGAGAGGCGGAGATTGCAGCCTTTGTTCCTGAAGAATACTGGAGTTTAGATGCGGTATTTTCTGTCGGTAAGAAAGAAATATCGGCTTCTTTCTATGGTAAGGATAAGCGTATTCCCTTGGATAAGGAAGAAACTGTAGCTTCGATTTTAAAGGAAATCGGAAAGACTAAGCTGACTGTCGTGGAGAAGAAGCAGGGAGAGAGAAGAAAGAAGGCTCCTCTTCCCTTTACAACCTCAACTCTGCAGCAGGAAGCGGCAAAGCTGTTATCTTTTCCGACACAAAAGACCATGCGGATTGCCCAGAGTTTGTATGAGGGAGTACAGATTAAGGGAAGAGGTGTAGTAGGACTGATTACTTACTTAAGAACCGATTCCACAAGAATCTCTGATGAAGCGCACCGGGCTGTTTTGGAAAAAATACGCGCAGAATACGGAGAAGAGTACTGTCAGAAAAAGCAGGCTGAAGAAAAGAAAGAAGGAAAGATACAGGATGCTCACGAAGCAATTCGTCCGAGCTATCTGGAAATTACTCCTTTTGAAGCAAAAGACAGTCTGGGAAAAGACGAATACAAGCTGTATCAGCTGATTTACAAGCGCTTCGTGGCTTCCAGAATGGAAAGTGCGGTATACGAAACGGAAACCATTAAACTATCCGCGAAGGATTATATTTTTACAATTAATGGAAGCAGACTTCGCTTTGAAGGATTTCTTGCGGTGTATATGTCGGAAGAGGACAAAAATGAGAAGAATATTGCGCTCCCTCCTCTAAAGGAAGGAGACAGCTTTGCGGTAAAGAATGGCTGAAGGAACAGCACTTTACCCAGCCTCCGGCACATTATACAGAGGCTTCTCTTGTAAAAGCACTGGAAGAGGGCGGAATTGGAAGACCATCTACCTATGCACCGACAATAGGTACCTTGTTATTAAGAAGATACGTGGGGAAAGAAAAGAAAAATCTTTTTGTTACGGAACTGGGTAATGCGGTGAATGAGATGATGTCTCAGAATTTCCCTGGAATTGTAGACAAGGAATTTACGGCGAATTTGGAATCCCTTTTGGATTCCGTCAGTGTCGGAGAGACCGCTTGGAAAACCATTGTGGAGAATTTCTATCCGGACCTTTCCTCAGCAGTGGAAAAGGCAAAGGAAGAGGTTGAGAAGGTAAGCATTAAGGATGAGGAAACAGATGTAGTCTGTGATAAATGCGGCAGAAAGATGGTCTTGAAATACGGCCCTCACGGAAAGTTTCTTGCCTGTCCCGGATTCCCGGATTGTAAGAACACGAAGCCCTATGTAGAATATGCAGGCTTTCTCTGCCCGACCTGTGGTGCGGAGTGTGTAAAGAAAAGAAGTAAAAAGGGAAGAATTTTCTATTCCTGCTCAAGATATCCGGACTGTGATTATATGACTTGGCAAAAGCCGAAGGATGCGAAAAGCGGAGAGAAAAAAGAAGGGGAGATTATGGCATAAAAATAAGAATAGATTATGTTCTTATCCCTATTGCAAAGCAGAGACTATTTTGCTATAGTAGTCTCTGCGTCTTTTTATGGCGAGTTTTTTACTGCCTATTTTAGGACGGACGAGGGATTATGCCTTGTGCATTATTCAGTCAATAAATGATCACCTTATATGAAAAACCGACGGTGTCTTTTGAGATGATTTCGGTCTGCACACAGCATATAAGGGAAGGTAAACCAAGGAGGTATAAAATGAGTGCAATTGGAATGAAGCAGTTATTGGAAGCCGGTGTACATTTCGGACACCAGACCAGAAGATGGAACCCTAAGATGGCTCCCTACATCTACACAGAGAGAAACGGAATTCACATTATCGATTTACAGAAGACTGTAAAGCTCGTTGATGATTCCTACAATGCTCTTTCTCAGATCGTAGCAAACGGAGGAACCGTTCTTTTTGTAGGAACCAAGAAGCAGGCGCAGGATGCTGTGAAGGCTGAGGCACTTCGTTGCGGTGAGTTCTATGTAAATGAGCGTTGGCTTGGTGGTATGCTTACCAACTTTAAGACCATCCGTTCCAGAATCCAGAGACTGAAGGATATCGAGAAGATGGCTGAAGACGGAACATTTGATGTTCTTCCGAAGAAGGAAGTTACTCTTTTAAAGAAGGAGTGGGCTAAGCTTGAGGCTAACTTAGGCGGAATTAAGGATATGAAGAAGACTCCGGATGCTATCTTTGTTATCGATCCGAAGAAAGAGAAGATTTGCGTTCAGGAGGCACACTCTTTAGGAATTACTCTTTTCGGTATTGCCGATACCAATGCTGATCCGGAAGAGTTGGATTACATCATTCCGGGTAATGATGATGCTATTCGTGCTATTAAGTTGATTGTTGCTAAGATGGCAGATGCCGTTATTGAAGCAAAGCAGGGCGACATGACTGAGGAAGAGGCCGCTTTAGCAAGTAGCGAAGAAGACTTCTCCAAAGAGGAAGAATAAGATATTGAACCTCCCTTTTGTGCTTTAATTCTTAACAAGTGGCGCAGGCGAAGCCTGGAACCTCTTGTTTAGGCTTTGGACAGAAGGGATTGTTTTTATGAAGAATATTGTGCGAATGGCGTGCAATATTCTCGTATAAAGAAATAGAGGAGGAAAGTAAAATGGCAGAGATTACAGCTGCATTGGTAAAAGAATTAAGAGAAGTAACCGGAGCAGGTATGATGGCTTGTAAAAAGGCACTTGCCGCTGTGGAAGGAGATATGGAGAAGGCAATCGAGCACTTGAGAGAGCAGGGACTTGCCGGAGCGGAGAAAAAGGCAGGAAGAATCGCTGCCGAGGGCGTTTCCTTTACTAAGCTTTCTTCCGATGGAAAGCGTGGTGTTGTTGTAGAAGTTAATGCAGAAACAGACTTCGTTGCAAAGAATGAGAAATTCCGTACTTTTGTAGATGAAGTTGCCGCACAGGCACTGAATAGCAACGCTAAGGATATTACTGCTTTTCTTGCAGAAAAGTGGGAACTTGATCCGTCTCAGACTGTTTCCGAGCAGCTTTCAGCAACGATTTCCGTAATCGGAGAGAATATGAACATCCGTCGCTTTGAGAAGCTGGAAGAGCCGAACGGTCTTGTACAGGACTATGTTCACTCCGGCGGAAGAATCGGTGTGCTTCTTCAGGTGAAGTCCTCCGTAGTAAACGATGCTGTTAAGGAAATGGCTAAGAACGTAGCTATGCAGATTGCTGCATTAAATCCGAAGTACATTACTCGTGCTGAAGTAGATCAGGACTATCTGAAGAACGAGAGAGAAATCCTTCTTGCCGCTGCAAAGAATGAGAAGCCGAACGCTCCTGAGAAGGTTTTACTCGGAATTGTTGAGGGAAGACTGAATAAGGAATTGAAGGAAGTTTGTCTTGTGGATCAGGTCTATGTTCGTGCTGAGGACGGAAAGCAGACCGTAGGTCAGTATGTAGAGAGCGTAGCTAAGCAGGCTGGCGCTGAGCTTTCCTTAGTTCGTTTCGTTCGTTTTGAGACCGGTGAGGGACTGGAGAAAAAGAACGAAGATTTCGCTGCAGAGGTTGCTGCACAGATAAAGTAAGAATTTTTTGAAAAGGCTGAGTAAGTTTTACTTACTTGGCCTTTTTTTCTCTTGTCTAAAGATATGGAATATTTTTGTAATGATTGCTATTAGAGTTATGACGTTAAGAAATGAGGAAGATAATGGAAGCATTTACTTTATTAAAAGATCTGGTTTCTATTGACAGCACGAATCCCGGGAAGGGAGAGGGGGAAGTGGCAGACTATTTAATTCGTGTTTTGAGAGAGCCTTTTGAAAAGATTGGCGGCTTTTATGAGCGAATAGACTGTGAGGGAAATCGTCCTATTCTTCGCTTTGTTCTTCCGGCAGAAGACAGGGAAAAGTGCTTTAGCTTTATTTGCCATATGGATACAGTGCCAATTGGTTTAAACTGGAGCAAATCCTTTTGGAGAATTGGAAGGGAATCGTTTTTACGGGAGAGGTTCTTCCGATATGAAGGCCGGCTTGGCTTCGGCTTCTGCTGCCTTTTTATCATTCTTGGGAGACTTCGCTTCAACTGAAAAGGAGTGCAAGAAAAAAAGACTTAGTTCTGGACTGCAGATAATTTTCACATACGATGAAGAAGGGGAAATGAAGGGGGTAGAAGAAGCGATAAAACGGAAGTGGATTACGAAGGATACCTTACTTATGGATACGGAGCCTACTGACGGGAGTATTCAAACCGCTCATAAGGGGAGATTTTGGTATCGAGTTTTGTTTCATGGGAAGGCGGCTCATGCCTCAGAACCGGAAATGGGAACAGATGCCATTTTATGTATGGGAATGACTCTGCAATATGCAAAAGAGGCAGTCGAGAAGCTTAAAGTTGATTCTTTCTTAGGAGAGTCCAAAATCTGCTTTGGCCAGTGTAAGGGCGGGATTCATCCCTATCAGGTCCCTGCTGAAGCGGAGTGCTCGGTAGATATGCGATTAGTGCCACCATATGCGGTGGAAGATGGAAGGGAGATTTTATTGAAAGCGGGAGAGAAGGTAAAGGAAAAATATCCGGGTTTAAGACTGGATGTGGAAATCAAGGGCAATCGCCCGGCTATTCCGCATTACTTGGACAATGCTTTATTACCTTTACTAAAGAATGCAATCGAACAGTCCGGATATAAGGCGGAGGTCCTGCCCTTTCCGGGATATACCGATACTGCAGTAGCCGCAGGTATTTTGGGAAATAAAAACACTCTTTCATACGGTCCCGGAAGCTTAAAGGTAGCGCATCAACGAGATGAATTTCTGGAGATTGATGATTTGGAACGCTGTACAAAAATTTATCGGAAGCTGTTGGATTCCTTCGTATTATCTTGATGATTTTAATCTATAAATTTATTCTGATGATTTAATCTACGGCTTTGCCATCTTGATTTTTAGGCTGTTTTAGGCTGTGGGGTTTCCGGATGATTATTACCTAGTAGAGTTTCATGATGCTTTTAATCTGCAGAATTTTATTGATAATTGTCAAGCGTATGCCACTTCAATAATTTAAAAATTCTTTTCAAATATAAAAAAACAAATTTTAAATTATTGAAATTGATTTTTGATAATAATAATTTATCTTTTAGAAAAATATGTTATACTAGGCAGGTTCTGAGTATAGACAATGAGGAGGAATTTATGAAAAAGAGACTGGCAATGAGCACAGCAGCAATTCTTTCTTTAGCTCTTCTTGCTTCCTGCGGCGGAAAGAAAGCTGCGGAAACGACGGCAAAGGCTGAAGAAACAAGCACCGCACAAGAAACGGTGAAGGAAACCGAGGCGGAGTCCGAGAAGGCAAGTGTTGGCGGAAAGCTTTCCATTGTGGCGACTTCCGAGGATTACAAGAAGCTCTTTGATGAGTTCACCAAGGATACCGGAATTGAGACAGAGTTACTTTCCATGTCTTCCGGTGAGGTAATCAGTAAGCTTAAGGCGGAAGGCGGTACTCCGACTGCAGACCTTTGGTTTGGCGGCGGAATCGATGCGTTCATGAGCGCGAAGGACAACGGTTTACTCGAGAAGATAGACCTTGATGCTGCGGATGATTTTGCAACAGGCTATATTGATCCGGACCATTACTGGTATACCAAGGGAGTTACCGTTGTAGGTTTTATCGTAAATGACGGCATTTTAAAGGAAAAGAATATCGAGGCTCCGAAGAGCTGGGATGATCTTACGAACGCTGCATATAAGGACGAAGTTCTGATGTCCAATCCTGCCGTATCCGGCACCAACTACGGTGTGGTAAATGCTCTTCTGCAGAAGAAGGGTGAAGAGGAAGGATGGAAGTATTTCACTGCTTTAAATGAGAATGTGAAGTATTACTCCAAGAGAGGCGGCGATCCCAGAGAGAAAACTTCTCAGGGAGAAGTAGCTATCGGTATTACCCCGATGGATAAGAAGACGGAAAAGCTTGCTTCCGAGCAGAACTGTTCTTTAGTTTATCCTGAGGACGGTATCCCCTATGTACCGGAGGGCGTTGCCGTATTTAAGGGTGCTGCCAATGTAGAGCAGGCAAAGGAATTCTTAAACTGGCTCTATAACAGTGAGGATCACTTAAAGGAATTGGCTGAAATTGACGGTAAGAATACCATTAAGGTCGTTCTTCCGAAGCTTTCCGGAATTGAGCTTTCCTTTGATACAGGAAAGCTTATGAAAGAAGATTTAGCCCTTTTCGGTGCACAGAGAGACAGTATTCTTGAAAAGTGGGAGACTCTTGCCGGAAGCAAGAATGAGGCTTAATTCATGATTTCCAAAAAGGAAAAGGACTTTTCTCATGATTTGGCTTTAGGATTCACGAAAAGAAGAAAGGGGGTGGCTTTGTCCACCCTTTTTTTCTGTATCTTTCTTTTTTTTCTGCTGATTCCTCTTTTTCTCTTTATTCTTTATCCGATTGCCCTCTTATTTCTTCGGGCATTTCAGGGAGGGGATAGCCTTTCCCTCTTTGCCGGTATTTTAAAAAAATACCGTTATGCTTTTTGGAACAGTATGGAAAGCTCCTTTTTATCCGCTTTTATTTCGACGATAATGGCTTTTATTCTGGCCTATGGGATAGTACAGCTAAAGGGTTGGAAGCAAAAATTCTGCATGATGATTTTATCGATGAGCCTTGTTTCCCCTCCCTTTATTTCCTCCCTCTCCTTTATCAGCTTGTACGGAAGAAGGGGTATTATTAGCTACAGGCTTCTAGGACTAAGCCTCGATCCCTATAACAAGTACGGTGTCATCGGAATGCAGAGTCTGCATTTTACCTGCTTAAACATTCTTTTTTTTCTGCATGCCCTTCGTTCCATGGACGGAAAGCTCCTCTATAGCGGACGAGACCTTGGTGCAAATCCTTTATCCATTATGAAGGATATTGTGCTCCCCTTACTGCGTCCTGCTTTTTTGGCCAGCTTTTTTTTGAGTTTCCTTAGGGCTCTTTCCGACTTTGGAACTCCGATTATTATTGGGGGAAGATACAGTACGCTTGCAAGTGAAATCTATCTACAGATTATCGGCTATTCCGATTTTCAAAAGACGGCAGCCATGAATATACTGCTGCTTTTTCCGGCGTTTCTTTCTTTCCTTCTTTACCGTTTTGCTATTGAAGAAAGTGAGAAGCGTAATAAGGGGCAGAAAGGAAAGATTCCGCCTCGTTTTCCGGAAAATGCCGGTATCAGAGTAGTGCTTAAGCTTTCTTTACTTCTCTTTTTCCTTTTTCAAATCCTGCAATATCTTTGTATTTTTCTCTATGGATTTCTTCGTTTTGAAAAGGGACAAATGCGCTTTACTTTAGAGAATATGGGGGAGCTCTTTTCCTACAATCTTTCTACTCTGTTTTTAACTCTTTTCTTATCTCTTGTGACTGGTTTCGTTGGCAGCTTCTTTGCCTTTGTGCTTTCCTATATTGTAGAAAGAAAGCTTCCTATCGGAAGAAAAATTCCGGATTTTATTCTTTCCCTGCCTTATCTTTTACCCGGAACCTGCTTTGGACTTGCCTATATTTTGGCCTTTAATAAGCCACCTCTAAGACTTACCGGTACGGTTTGGATTATTCTTTTTTGTATGATTTTCCGTCAGCTTCCGCTTGGCAGCCGCATGGCGAGTACAGCACTGAGTAATTTACCGAAGGACCTGGAGATGGCGGGGAGAGACCTCGGAGGGAATCCTTTTAAAGTTTTTACGGAAATTATTTTTCCCTTGCTCCTGCCTAGTTTCCTATCCTCTGTTTATAATCAGTTTACACAGAGCTTAACAACGATGGGAGCGGTAATCTTTTTGATTAGCGCAAAGTATAAGGTGCTGGTTTATACTTTATTTGATGCCGTAAACCGTGGGAATTACAATGTAGCGTCCTTGATTTCCGGGATTATGATTCTTCTTTCTTTGGCGTTTTATCTTTTTTTGGAGGGAAGTAGAGTACTATATCGGAAAAAACTGTTTGAGGAGTTATAAAATGGAAGAGAAATGGATTGCCAAGCTGGAAAATATTTCCCTACGCTATGATAAAAAAGAGCCCAATATTTTGGAGGATTTCACTCTGGGAATTAAGGAGTCGGAAATCTTTTGTCTTCTTGGCGAATCGGGCTGTGGAAAAACCACTTGCTTGCAGGTATTCGGCGGTTTTTTACGTCCGGATAAAGGAAGAGTGTTAATTCAAGGAGAGGAATATACCGATTTGCCTCCGGAAAAACGACCTGTGGCAACGGTGTTTCAGTCTTATGCCCTTTTTCCGCACATGTCTGTTCTTGCCAATGTTTCCTACGGACTAAAGCAAAAGGGAATAAGTCGAGTAGAGAGAGAAGAGCTTGCCGGAAAGTATCTGGATATGGTCGGGCTTTCCGCCTTTCGGAAAAGAGCGGTAACGGAACTTAGCGGGGGACAACAGCAAAGAGTAGCTCTTGCCAGGTCGCTTGCGATTGAACCTAAGCTCCTACTTCTGGATGAGCCTCTCAGCAATCTGGATGCGGGCTTGCGACTTCGCATCCGGGATGAATTAAAAAGACTGCAAAAAAGTCTGGGACTTTCCATGCTCTTTGTTACCCATGATCAGGAGGAGGCTATGGGGCTTTCCAATCGCATCGGGATTATGGAAAAGGGGAAAATACTGCAAATCGGAAGCGGGGAGGAGCTTTATCGAAGACCGGTAAACGACTATGTCCGCGACTTTTTCGGAGAAAGTACAAGGATTATCGTGGACGGGAAGAGCTATGCCTTAAGACCGGAAGAGTGGGGAATGGAAAATGAAAAGGGAAGAGTGGAGTCTCTATCCGGAGTACGAGGGAAAGAGGAGACTCGGATTGTTCTTAATGGAGAAGTGGTTTCTGCCCAATTTCTTGCTATAATGAAGCAGTATATAGTGAAATGGGAGGGGCAGGAAATTAAGGTGAAGCTTTCCTCTTTGGCACCATTCTCCGAGGGAGAGAAGGTTGATTTGTTTTTCTATCGAATGGAGAGCTAATTTATTTTTCTATTAAACGGAGAGCTAAATTGTTTTTTTATCAAAATGGAACTCTATTTACTTTTTATCAAAATGGAACTCTATCTACTATTTTTAAAACTGAGCGGTCATGCTCTTTATCGGAAAACGGAGGCGTAAATGATTTATCTGGATAATGCCGCAACGAGTCAAAGAAGCCGCAGGCAGTCTATGATGCGGTGCTCTATGCCATGGGAAATATGGGAAATGCCGGTCGCTCTTCTTACGGCGCATCTCATAGCTCCTCAAAGACCGTATTTGAGACAAGAACTCTGCTTACTGCGTTTTTTCATGGAAATAAGGCTTCGAATTGCATTTTCACAAAAAACTCTACAGAGAGCTTAAATATTGCGATTCAGGGGAGTTTAGCGGCGGGCGACCATGTTATCACAACGGTAATGGAACATAATTCCGTCCTTCGCCCTCTTTATGCCATGGAAAAAAGAGGGGTGGAGCTTTCTTACCTTTCTTACAGCGAAGAAAGAGGCTTGCATTATGAAGAGCTGGATACTTTGCTACAAAAGAATACCAAGGCCTTGATTTGTACACATGCGTCCAATCTGACCGGGGATATGGTGGATTTAGAGAGAATGGGAGCGTTTGCAAAGAAGCATGGACTTCTTTTTATTGTAGATGCCTCTCAGACTGCAGGAGTGTATGAAATAGACTGCGAAAAGTGGGGAATTTCCGTACTCTGCTTTACGGGGCATAAGTCTTTACTCGGACCGCAGGGAACGGGGGGGATGATTATCGCGGAAGAGGTTTCTCTCGCTCCGCTTTCCTATGGCGGAACCGGGGTGGAAACGTATAATCATGATATGCCTAAGGAAAATCCGAACCACCTTGAAGCGGGAACCTTAAATGCGCACGGTATTGCAGGGCTTCACGCCGGTGTGGAATACATTAAAGAATACGGTATGGAGAAGATTCGGGAACAGGAGCTTTTTCTTATGCGGAAAATGTATGAGGCAGTTCGGCCTCTTCCGGGAATCCGTATTTACGGTGACTTTTCGGTGAAGGAGCGCTGTCCTGTTTTAAGCTTAAATCTTTATGATTATGATTCGGGAGCGGTTAGTGATGAGCTTTTTACTCGCTTTAACATTGCTACAAGACCGGGAGGGCATTGCGCGCCTCTTATGCATAAGGCATTAAATAATGTAGAGCAAGGTTCCGTGCGCTTCAGCTTTTCCCATTTTAATACGGAAGAGGAAGTGGATAAAGCAATAGAAGCTATCCGGATTCTTTCAGAAGAAGGCTGACCATTTCGATTTAGATCAAGGCGGGATAACTGTGGAAAGCCAGCAGAGTTAAGGCCAGCAAGCTTGAAAAAGAGAAATAAAACGAAAAACAGCTAGATAACTAAATAAATAACTAAATAAACAAGCAAATAAACAAGCAAATAAATAAACAAATAAATAAGCAAATAAATAAACAAATAAATAAGCAAATAAATAAGAAAATGTATTCATAGAAAATGGAAATAAAATGTTTTATTTATTTAATTTTTTTACATTAGACAAGAATTACAAAAAAATAGCTATAGTTTTATAGGATTTACCTGAATTTTAGTTTTTATCTTTTTGAGAGGAGAAGCAAATGAATAAGAAACTGGATTGTATGGGAATGGCTTGTCCGCTTCCTGTTGTAGAAGCAAAGAAGGCAATTGAGGAAATGCAGGAAGACGGTATTTTGGAGATTGAGGTGGATAATCAGACTTGTGTGGAAAATCTTCGTCGTCTGGCAGGAAAATATGATTTTACGGTAGCCAGTGAAAGTCTTTCCGATACCCATTTTCTTGTAAAAATGGAAGTCAAGAAAGAGCATGCATTAAAAGGAAAGAAGGAAGGAACTTGTACTGTGGTATTTTCTTCCGATAAGATGGGCGAGGGTGAGGAAGAACTGGGAAAGACCTTGATTAAATCCTTTGTTTTTGCCTTAAGCAATGTGGATCCTCTTCCGACCGCTATGGTTTTCTATAATAGAGGGGCTTTCCTTACTTCCGAGGATTCTCCGGTTCTTTCTGACCTAAAGAACTTAGAGAAGGCGGGGGTAAAGATTATGACCTGTGGACTTTGTGCAGATTATTACAAGATAAAGGAGAAGCTGGGAGTCGGTATCATTTCCAATATGTACGAAATTGTAGATACACAGATGCAGTCCCAGAAGATTATTAAGCCGTAATGAGAGAGAAGAAATTACAATGTATACTCAGCTTTAAAAATACCGTAGATGCTTTGGAGATGGAGCAGATAGGGAAAAGAAGAGAACTTTCGGGACGACTCATTCCTCTTCCCTCCGTGATTTCCGCAGGCTGCGGGCTGGCATGGACTACGGAACCGGAGAATAAGGACTTAACACTATCCGTTTTAAAAGAAGAGGGTCTTAAGCCGGCGTCCGTTCATGAGATTGTTTTTTAGCGATTCATGCAGATAATTTTTACCGGTTATCGTTCTCTATGCTTCTATTCATGCTGAGTATTTGTACATAAGATATAATGATATGCTGAGTATTGTATATAAGACGTGGGATAGCTTATTTTGAAATCCGATGAAGTTTGACAGTTCTTTTTTACTGTGTTACTATCATACCCGTTCGCTTTGGAGGTGGATAGGTACCTGGTGAGCCTCCTGGTCTTCAAAACCAGTGTTGGGCGCGTAGAGCGTCCTAGGTGAGTTCGATTCTCACACACCTTCGCCAAAGATTCCGGTATAAACCGTTATGAAAGCTGTCCTTTTGGGCAGCTTTTTTATATTCAGATTTCTTCGCTGTAATGAAGGAAATTTTCCAATAATGAATTGAGGTCGACATGAAAATATTAAGTATTCTGGCGCAAAAGCCGAGCAGTACCGGTTCGGGGATTTATCTCACGGAAGTACTGAAAAGCTTCCGGAAAATGGGGGAAGAGCAGGCCGTAGTCTATGGCATAACAAAAGAAGATAAGGTTCCGGAATTTTCGGGGGTGAAGGCTTATCCGGTATATTACGAGTCCACGGATCTGCCCTTTCCGGTTCTCGGAATGAGTGATGAAATGCCTTACCGGAGCACTAGATACAGAGATTTAACGGAAGAAATGCTCGAGGCTTTTCGTTTGGCTTTTTTAAAGAGAGTTCGGGAAGCGGTACAGGAATTTCAACCCGATCTCGTGCTCTGTCATCACCTTTATCTTCTCACGGCCTTGGTTCGAGAAGCTTTTCCGGGTCTTACTATATACGGTTTTTGTCATAATACGGATCTTCGACAGATGGAAAAGCATGGTCTAAAAAGAGAATTTATTCGGGAGAATATTCGTAAGCTTGATCGAATTTTCACGCCTAAAGAGGCGCAGAAAAAAGAGGTAATTCGTGTTTACGGAGTAGAACCTGATAAAATAAGAAACATTGCCATAGGTTATAATGCCGAACGCTTTAAACTTCCGAAGGAAGATATTATCTATAGAGAGGGAATTCCGAGAAGGAGAACGGTCCGTCTTCCGAATGGAGAAATACTGGAAAAAGGAGAGGCTTTGGATCTTCTTTTTGCCGGAAAGCTGGGAGAGAAGAAAGGAGTATTTTCCCTACTTCGTGCCGTAGAATCCCTTTTTCATGAGGAAAAAGAAAAGAGCTCTTTACGACTTTTTTTGGCAGGAGATAACGGAAATCTTACGGAAAAAGAAGCCGTGTATCGCTTGGCTGAAAGCTGTTCGTATCCGATCCATTTTCTTGGAAGACTGGAACAGGAAGAACTTGTGAAATTCTATCAGTTTTCGGATATTTTTACCTTGCCGAGTTTTTTTGATGCGGTACCTCTCACAGTTTTGGAAGCGCTTGCCTGCGGGAATAAGGTGGTGCTTACCGCTTTGGAAGGCTTAGAGGACTTCTTTATAGAGAATACTCCGGCCTCTCCCGTATTTTTTGTACAGCTTCCTAAAATGCAGAATCAGGATGAAATGAAAAAAGAAGATATGGCTGCTTTTGAAACAAAATTAAAGGAAAGCATAAGGAAGGCTACGGAATATACTTATAAAAACATGGTATCCATTTCCTTCTTGTCTTGGGATGCAATTTGTAAAAATATTTTAGACTGTAAAGATTGAGTGAAATTATTTTTCTTAAAAAAATAGTTTTTCCTTTTCGGTTTCGGAAGGAATACTGTTCTTTTTTACAAAATAAGTCGTACAATAAGACATGATGTTGACTTTTTTTATTAGAAAAGTACAATAGTTATTTGAAAAAGAAATAAGTGAAAAGGATTATTTTCTTAACTTTTTTCTTCATTCATAATGACTCTAATGTATCATGCTGCGATTTCTAAAAGAGACTCGAAATTAGGCATATCTTCCACGCAGTACAATAAAAGAGAACTGTAGAGCTATTTTTTTCAATAATCAGTAAGGGAGAAATAATGAGCGAGATTAAATTAACATCGATGACGAAGCTTTCCGGTTGAGCGGCCAAAATAGGTCCTAAGACCCTTGCTCAGGTTGTGAGTAAGCTACCCAAATTCGATTTTGACCCGAAGGTTTTGGTTGGCCTTGATACCTCTGATGATGCTGCAGTTTATGCAGTAACGGATGACTTGGCTATGATTCAAACGGTGGATTTTTTCACCCCTATAGTAGATGATCCCTATATGTTTGGACAGATTGCCGCGGCAAATGCCCTATCCGACGTTTATGCTATGGGCGGTATCCCCAAACTGGCATTAAACATTGTGGGATTTCCAAACTGCCTGTCCCCTGATGTGCTCTCTGAGATTATGAAAGGGGGAGCAGATAAGGTGAAGGAAGCAGGTGCTATTTTGATTGGAGGTCATTCCATTCAAAATGATGAGCCTTTCTACGGGCTTTGTGTTTCCGGCTTGGTACACCCCGCTAAGGTACAGAAAAACTTTGGAGCTAAACCGGGAGATGTTTTGATTTTAACAAAGCAAATCGGTACGGGAATTATCAATACCGCTGCAAAGGTTTCCTTGGCGGATGAGAGAGCGATTGCGGAGGCAACGACCGTGATGGCTAGTTTAAACAGAAAACCGAAGGAAGTAATGGATCATTTTACGGTCCATGCCTGTACGGATATTACCGGCTTCGGACTCTTGGGACATAGCTTGGAGATGGCAGAGGCAAGTAAGGTAAGCTTTCTTCTGCACAAGAAAGACATTCCCTATATCAAGGAGAGTAAAGAATACGCCGAGATGGGTCTGGTTCCTGCAGGTGCACATGAAAACAGAAAGTTTCAAGAAGAAAAGATTGAATTCAAAGGGATAGATACCGGCTTTCAGGATATTCTTTTTGATCCACAATCTTCAGGAGGACTTCTTTACAGTGTTCCTAAGGAGGAAAAGGATGCGGTTCTTGAAGCAATGGATAGGGCAGGACTGCCAACACGATTCGCGTGCATTGGAGAAGTACTTGCGTTTTCCGAAAAAAATATCATTGTAGATTAGGGGCTCTGCAGTAACTAAAGACGATGTAGATTCTTCAAATATCTTGAGACAGACTATGAATCTAAGTGTTTAGATACCGGCAGCAAAAGGAGAGACAGGATGAATATTAAACAATTAGAGGCATTTGTTCGAATTGTAAAGAATAAAAGCTTTTCACAAACGGCAAAAGAACTCTACCTGACACAGCCGACGGTCAGTTCTTATATCAGTAGTCTGGAGGAGGATCTCGGAGTACAGCTCTTCACAAGAACAACAAAGGAAGTGCATACTACGAGTGAGGGGGAACAGATCTATCTTTATGCAAAAGATATAGTCAATCTTTCCAATAAGATTCGAAATGCTTTAAAGAAGAGCCGAAGGATGACATTAATGAAATTGTGATTTCTTCATCCAGTATTCCGGGACAATACTTGCTTCCCGGTATGCTTGCAAATTTCAGTAAGCGCTTTCCCAATACGGAATTTCGCATTCATGAAACGGATAGTAAGGGAGCCGTTACCGATGTAGCTGAGCATAGAGCGGATATCGGATTTTGCGGAACGATTATTCCGAAGACGGCTTGTACATTTTTGCCTTTTTATGAAGATGAGCTGATTCTTGTAACGCCAAACACACCCTATTATCAGAAAATGAAAGAAAGCAATGATTTGGCCTTTCTTTCTAAAGCTGATTTTGTGATGCGTGAACAGGGATCCGGAACAAAGCAGGAAGCTTTAAAAATCTTACAGCAAAACGGTCTGAAGATAGAAGATATGAAGGTGGTAGCACGATTTGGAAATACCGGTGCTGTTATGCTTTCCGTAAAGGAAGGTGTTGGAGTTGCCGTTGTATCGAAGCTTGCTGCAAGGGCGGAAATAAAAAATGGGGATGTATTGGCTTTTCCTTTACAGGAAGGCGGATATTTCAGAAAGATTTATATGGTCAGCAATTCCAACTATCCTCTGAGTAAGAGGGCAAAAAGTTTTATTCAAATGATTCAAAATCATGTGGATAAGAGAAAAATCATATAATAGCAAATCAAAGGATGTCGTAGGGAAAGCAAGATTTTTGTTTTTGAAATGATTGGGCAGTGCTGGGAGGAATATGAAACAAAATTATAAGCTTTTACTAAGCTATGACGGTTCTCGGTACTATGGCTTTGAAAGGCAAAAGGAGCAGGAATTGACTATACAGGGAAAGCTTGAATCGGTACTGACGGCAATGCCAAGAAGTGATAGAGAGCCTGTTGAAAGCTTTTCCGCAGGACGCACCGATGCAGGCGTACATGCCAGAGGAATGTGCTGCAATGTGTTTTTGGATACGGATTTGACTGAAGAGGAAATTCAAGACTATTGCAATCAATACCTTCCGGAAGATATCGGAGTGAATTCTGTTAAAAAAGCCGGCGAACGTTTTCATGCCAGATACCTTGCTACAGGAAAGATTTATCGTTATTCCTGCCATATTGGGAAAAATAAGGAAGTATTCGAAAGAAAATATCTTTATCATTTGGAAGAAGAACCGGATATAGAAGCAATGCAGAAAGCTGCAAGCTATCTTATCGGGGAAAAGGATTTTAAATCCTTCTGCGGAAACCCGAAGATGAAAAAGTCGACAGTGAGAAAGCTTTTTAATATTGAAATCCGAAAGACGGGAAGTACTCTTCGTTTCTACTTTCATGGAAGCGGTTTTTTACAGTATCAGATTCGGATTATGGTAGGAACACTTTTGGAGGTGGGGTTCCATAAAAAAAGAGTAGAAGAGGTAGAGGAAATTCTGCTTGCCAAAGACAGAACAAAGGCGGGATTTACCGCTCCGGCAAAGGGACTTTGCCTAATGAAGGTGGAATACGATTAGTAGAAGGAGTACGTTTTTGAAGAAACAGATTTTAATATCACTTGGAGTATCGGTGCTGACGATTATATCTTTGCTTTTGTTGTTTTTAACCTTTATGGAAGGACGATTTTTTCCCGGAACAATGGTAAATCAAGTTGATCTTTCCCTTATGAAAAGAGAAGAGGCGGCGGAGTATTTTTCAAATTGGAAGCAGGAGGAGTTTGGATTAAGCCTAGTGGATAAAGAAGGAAATACCGAGCTTCTTAGCGGTAAAGAGATTCAACTACGATATGCTCCTGATTTTTCCGCTATACCGAAACCGGATTCTTTTCTTATGCTTTTTTCCTTGGGAAAAGAGAAGGACTATCCTTTAAAAGGAAGTCTTGCCTATGATGAGAGTTTATTGCGTTCTTTTGTAGAAAAGTATGCCGCTTCCCATAGCACGGATGAAAGTCCCAGAGAAGGTTTTCTAAGCGCTTATGTACCCGGAGCGGGATATCTAATCGGGGAAGAAAAAACAGGGAGGAAAAGATTTCTGCAGAAGTCTTGGAAAAATGCAATTAAAAAAATGCAATTCAGGAAGGAAAAAAATCTTGTTCGTTTGGAAGATGCCGGAGTTTATGAGGAAGCGGAAAAAAACGGGAAAAATCTGGAAAGCCTTAAGGATGAGAAAAACAAGAGTCTTCCCGGAACCGTTCGTTATAATTTTTCCGGAGAGATTGTGGAGTTGAACAGTGATACAACATTATCTTGGTTTACTGAGGATGGATCGAAACTGGATAATCAGCGGGTTAAAGAGTATGTAAAAAATCTGAAAACCTATACAGATACAAGCGGAAAGGAAAGAAGCTTCCTGACAGAAGACGGAAGAGTCTTGTCTCTTGGTGGAAAGTACGGTTTTTCCATTTCGGAAAAAAAAGAGGTAAAGCAACTCAGTGAAAAATCTACTAGCAAAGGAGAATATCGTTCGTGATGCGGAATATGAGACTGTTGCGGCATCTCGAGGCGCTGACGATATCGGAAATACCTATGTTGAGGTGGATATCGGACGCCAAAAGATTTTCTATTTTGAAAATGGAGTGCAGCTACTCAGCTCCGATTGTGTAACGGGAAATATAGCAAGAAGGCATGGTACTCCGGACGGTATCTATTCTTTAACCTATAAAGCACGTAATGCAACGTTAAAAGGACCGGATTACGAGGCGAAGGTAAACTATTGGATGCCCTTTAATCGGGGAATCGGTTTTCATGATGCTCTTTGGAGAAACCGTTTTGGTGGAAGTATTTATCGGAATGCCGGTTCGCATGGGTGCATTAATCTGCCTTTTAACAGCGCTCAAAATTTATATCAGAAGGTATATCAGGGAATTCCTGTAGTTTGTCACTATTAGAATTGTATTTGAAGAGGTAAGGATGCAGGAGATGCAGGAAATACAAAATGAGGAAGAGAAGAAGTCTTATGGTAAGAAAAGGAAAAGTCCGCTCGGCATTTTCCTGACTTTCCTTCCTCTGATCTTAGGTGCGCTTGCTGCGCTCTTTGTTTATCGCTATGGAAGACAGGTGATAGAGGGAAGAGACAGGCATAACAAGGCTCTGATTCATGAGGCTGCGGCTTCTTCCGCAGTAGAGGAGAGAGAAGGAGAAGTCTTTGCAAAATTAAAAAAAGGAGAAGAATTGCACATTCTTCTTCTTGGAGATGAAAGTCTTCGAGCAGACTCTGCTTATTTTAGTAAATTAAAGGAACTGCTGGAGAGCGAATACAGCGGGAAGATAGTTTATGAAGAGGCGAAGCTCCCCGGCAGTGCTACAGCGCTTTCCGGCTATCTTTATCTTCAGGAAGCGGATAAAGCATTGGAAGAAAATACAAAACCGGATTTACTTTTCTTTTCCTTCGGGGAAAACGATGAAAGCTTTACATTTCCATATTATTACGAACTTCTTCTTCGCACCCTTATGGAAAAGTATCCGGATACTCCTCTGCTTCCTTTCATTTCTTATAAGGCTCTTCTTTCGGAGGGGCAAAGCAGGTTAAATGCTACAGCATTAGATAATATTGCTAAGCACTACTCTTTGGATACTTTGAATCTTGCGGCGGTTCTTGCCACAAAAGAGGAGCATCCGGAAAGCGTTTTGGAAAGCAAGGAGCAGTTTCAAGCCTTTCAGGAGAAATACTTCGTTTCTTCTATTCTTTCTGCAATGGAAACGATAAAGGCAGGAGAAAAAACGGCTACCCCAATTAATCCCATTTTAGAGGAAACAAGAGAATGCATTGCCATTCCTAAAGAAATGTGGTCTGACTATGGAATGACAGCATTAAGTCTATCGGAAGAGGACTTGGAAAAAAACTTTCCTTGAAGGGAAGACATGGTATTTTTTTGCACTTTCCTCAGCATTACATGGAGGAGAAAAATAAGGGAAATTTTTTTATGTGGACGGGATTTTAGAGGGGAACTATTCTCTGACAGGAGATTCCTATCTTGGGATTTTATCCGGAGATGTCAATATTCGAAGGCAGTTAATCTTGAATTTTGAGACGGAAGAAGAGAAGAATAATTTTAAATGCTTGTATTATCTTTCGCCGATTCCCCTTGAAAAGGGCTTAAAGAACGGTGTTGCTTTTGGCTCTTCCGGAAGTAGAAAACAGCCCTTCCGAGACAGAAGAGCTTGCTGCTCAGAGCAGTGAAAGTCCCTGCTGTCACCAATGCTGATAAAACTGCCGTAGAGACAAGTCCGGAAAAAGACCGGGGAACCCGGAACCGCTTCGGACAGTGGATCTTCTTCCGACGGTAAAAAAACGGAGAAGAGTGGAGAAGGACTGGTAGAAAGTTCGGAAGAAGTCATTGGAATTTACGATAATGTTCCGAACTAGAGAAGTCGGAGGAAGAAAATGTACGATGAAGACATTCGAGAAGAGCTATTTTTCTTCCTGGAAGAACGTTTCGGTAAATGCCGGGTAATTGAAGAAAAAGTAATAGGAAAAGCACGTGCGGATTGTATTCTCATCACGGAATCCGCTTTTATCGGTGTAGAAATCAAGTCTGATCATGACAGCTATCAAAGACTTTCCTCCCAAGTAAAAAAATTATAATGATTTTTGATTATAATATTCTTGTTGTAGGGACCAAACATGCTCATAGCGCAAAAGACCATGTACCTCCCTTTTGGGGAATTATTACGGTGGAAGAGATAGAAGGAAAACCCGATTTTTATTTTTGGAGAAGAGAAGAGCGGAATCCCTTTCGGGATTATGCAAAGAAAGGGAGCCTGCTATGGAAGGACGAGCTTGTTTCCATTCTTGAAAAAAATTTTTCCTATCCGCTATATAAACAAAAAGTCTAAAAAAAGTTTCAATTTTCTTATTTAAGAGAGAGAATTTCCGAAGAGGTATTGGATCGGGAAATGTCCGAACAGCTTTTGGAAAGGGAATACCCGGAAGAAGAGGGAGTAGGAAAGTCGAAAAAACGGAAGAGAGTAAGGCGAAAGCCGAATCTTTTAGTAAGCCATGTACTAAGAAGAAAGAAATGAGTATCTTTTTTTATAAAATCATAGTTCTTCCGCGTTTTATCATAATGCGTGTTTTTTTAATAAAAAGAGGGAATTAGAAAAAAAGAAAGCCGAAGGGGGAAGGATTGCACTCTGTCCTTCTTTTTTTTGTATAGTTAGGAAGAAAAATTTTTCAAAAGCGGAGAAGGAGAGCGTGATGAAGGATTTGGAAATTAAAGAAAAAAATTAAAGGAGAAATTTCGGGAGCTTTTCGGAGAATGCGAAAATGTCCGTTTCTTTTTGCTCCGGGGAGAGTGAATTTAATAGGAGAGCATACCGACTATAATGGAGGGCATGTATTCCCCTGTGCCCTTTCCATGGGAACTTATGCTTGTGTAAAGAAAAGACAGGACGGACTCTTCCGTTTTTACTCTTTGAATGTAGAAAGTGCCGGAGTAATTACAGCGGATGAAGATAGTTATAAGCCTTTAGAGGATAAGCAGTGGGCAAGCTATTTAAAGGGGGTAATTTGGGCATTTCAAAAAAGAGGAGTCAGTTTTCCGACAGGATTGGACTTGGTTTTATACGGGAATATTCCAAACGGTTCAGGACTGTCTTCTTCCGCTTCCTTGGAAGTTCTTATGGGCAGTATTTTAAAAGAGATGTACGGTTTAAGCGTGAGTTTCCCGGAGATTGCCTTAATCGGTCAGTACAGTGAAAACAATTATAATGGGATGAACTGTGGCATTATGGACCAGTTTGCTTCTGCGATGGGAAAGAAAGACCACGCCATATTCCTCGATACGGCGACTCTGGAATTCAGTTATGCACCGCTTGTTTTAACCGATTATGCCTTGATTATTACCAATACAAACAAGAAGCATAAGCTCATCGGTTCCGCTTACAATGATAGAAGAAGAGAATCCGAGGATGCTTTAAAGATTTTACAAAAGTTTGCAGAGATTAAAACTTTGGGTGACTTATCGGATGAAGAATTCTTCCAATTGGAAGAGAAACTGGAAGATCCGATTATCCGTAAGAGAGCTAAGCATGCCGTACTGGAAAATAACCGTACTATTGCAGCCAAGAAGGCCTTAGAGGAAGGGGATTATCACGAGTTCGGAAGGCTTATGAATCTTTCTCATGTCTCTCTTCGAGATGATTATGAAGTGTCTTGCGAGGAATCTGATTTGCTATGTGATACCGCTTGGAGTCTTCCTTATGTTTTGGGTTCCCGTATGACCGGAGGCGGATTTGGAGGCTGTACCGTATCCTTAGTAAAGCGCGATAAAATAAAGGACTTTGAAGAAGAACTTCAGAAGGTATACGAGCCGAAAATAGGTTATCCCTGCAGCTTCTATGAGGCGGAGATTGCGGATGGTCCGAGAGAACTATAGGCTTTTTCAGAGATGAAAAATAGGGATTTTGAAAGCTCAGCAAGCTTTTTCTTGACAAGGTCAAGAATATGTTTAAGGCTTTGCCCAATCAAAGTAAAGTATGAGAATGCAAAAAGTCCGAAAAGGAGAAAAAGATGAAGATTTTAGTATCCGGAGGAGCCGGTTATATCGGGTCCCACACACTGATTGAACTTTTGGAAAGTGGCTATGATGTAGTAGCCTTTGACAATTTCTATAATTCCAGCCCGAAAGCTATTGAGAGAGTTAAGGAAATTACAGGGAAAGATTTTGCTTTTTACGAGGCGGATATGCTGGATAAGGATGCCATGAGAAAGATTTTTAAGGAGCATCCGGATATTTCCGCAACGATTCATTTTGCGGGATTGAAGGCAGTGGGAGAATCTGTGGCAAAGCCGATTTTCTATTACCATGACAATATTCTCGGAACCTTAAATCTTGTGGAAGTGATGGACGAGGCGGGTTGTAAGAGTATCATTTTCTCTTCCTCCGCAACCGTTTACGGAGACCCGGCAGAGATTCCCATTACGGAAAGTTGTCCGAAGGGTACCTGTACCAATCCTTATGGCTGGACGAAGTGGATGCAGGAGCAGATTTTAAGCGATTTACAGAAGGCAAAGCCGGAGTGGAATGTTATTTTACTTCGTTATTTTAATCCGATTGGAGCCCATATTTCGGGGAAAATCGGAGAGGATCCTAAAGGGATTCCGAACAATCTCCTTCCTTATGTGGCAAAGGTTGCTTCCGGTGCACTGGAGAAGGTGCATGTTTACGGAAATGACTATGATACAAAGGACGGCACCGGAGTTCGCGATTATATCCATGTAGTGGACCTTGCAAAGGGCCATGTGAAGGCCATAGAGAGATTGGCAAAGAATGACGGTGTCTTCGTTTGTAACCTTGGAACAGGAAACGGATACTCTGTTTTAGAAATCATTCATGCTTTTGAAAAGGCATGCGGAAAAGAGATTCCCTATGTCATCGACGGAAGAAGGGCAGGAGATATCGCAACTTGTTATTCCAGCCCGGAGAAAGCGGAGAAGGAACTGAACTGGCGTGCGGAAAGAGGCATTGAAGATATGTGTCGGGATGCATGGCGCTGGCAGTCCGGGAATCCGAACGGCTATAATTCTTAATCTAAGGGATATTAGACGTATTAGGCGCATCGCGTGCAAGGTGTGCCGAATTTCACGGATAACTTGTATCGTTCATAAATGCGCGATATACGATTTATGTTTAGCGGCAAGGAGAAGGAATGGAAGAAGTTTTAGAACAGCTTTTAGCGTATGGACTATATACCGGTTTAATAGAGAAGGAAGATAGGATTTACTGCTACAACAGTCTGGCAGGCCTCCTTTCTTTCGAGCCGAAGGCATGCAATGAAGAAAGAATTGAAAAAGAAATAAAAAATATCAAGAAGGAAGAGTTGGAATCCGGAGAATATCTGGAGAAAGTTCTAAAAGAGATTCTGGACTATGCCTTGGTAAAGGGCATCATGGAAGACGACAGTACAATTACAAAGGATCTTTTTGATACACGGGTTATGGGGGTTCTTACGGACAGACCTTCCAATATTCGAAAGCGTTTTTGGGACAAATATGCATCTTCTCCGAAGGAGGCTACCGAATATTTTTATCAGTTCAGTCAGGATAATGACTATATCCGCCGTTATCGTATCAAAAAGGATATCCGCTATAAGGTAGAGAGTCCTTACGGGGAGTTGGATATCACGATTAACTTAAGTAAGCCGGAAAAGGATCCGAAGAAGATCGCTCTTCTTGGAAAGACGGTTTCTCATTCTTACCCGGCCTGTATGCTTTGCAAGGAAAGTGAGGGGTATTTTGGGCGTCTTGATTTTCCGGCAAGAGAAAATCACAGAATTATCCCCGTAAAGCTTTCAGGAGAAAATTTTTATTTTCAGTATTCTCCCTATGTGTACTATAACGAGCATTGCATTGTTTTCCACGAAGAGCATAAGCCGATGAAGATCGATTCTGCGGTTTTTGGAAAGCTCTTCTCCTTTGTGGAGCAATTCCCGCACTATTTTCTGGGATCCAATGCAGACCTTCCGATTGTGGGCGGTTCCATTCTTTCCCATGAGCATTTTCAAGGGGGAAACTATTCGTTCCCAATGGAGAAGGCGGGACTACGCGAGGAGTTTAGCTTGGACAAATTCCCGGAGCTTCACTTCGGCATTGTCAACTGGCCGATGTCCGTTATCCGTTTAAACGGAAAAGATAAGGAACGCTGTGCTGAGGCAGCAAGCTTTATTTTAGATCGATTCCGAAGCTATAGCGATGAAAGCCTTTCCATTCTTTCCCATACGGGAGACACGCCGCACAACACGATTACCCCGATAGCGAGAAAGCGCGGAGAGCTTTTTGAGCTGGATCTGGTGCTCAGAAATAACAGGACTACAGAGGAGCATCCTTTGGGGCTTTTCCATCCTCATGAGGAGTGGCATCATATCAAAAAGGAAAATATCGGCCTTATAGAGGTAATGGGTCTTGCCGTTTTACCGGCCAGACTTCGTACGGAGCTTTCCGATCTTGGGGAAGCGATTTTGGAAAATAAGGACATTTCTTCCGACCCCATTCTTGGAAAGCATCATGCGTTTTCTTTGGAAATCAAGAAGAAATACAAGAATATTACGAAGGACACGGTAGAGGAAATACTTAGAGCGGAGGTAGGAAAGGTATTCTTAGAGGTACTTCGTGATGCCGGAATCTTTAAAGAAGATGGGGCGGGAAAAGAAGGCTTCAGAAGATTTATTGCAAGCCTTTCGTAAATTATATTTTCCTAAGGAGCAATACCATTTTTTTTAAATCACGATAAAAGCAGTTTGGATAGTTAAAGGAGCAAGATGGCAAAGAATTACAATGCTGACAGTATTACGGTTTGGAGGGCTTAGAGGCTGTACGTAGAAGACCGGGAATGTATATCGGTTCTATAGGGAGTCGGGGCTTAAATCATTTAATTTACGAAATTCTAGACAATTCCGTGGATGAACACCTTGCCGGATATGGAACGGAAATTTATGTCACACTGGGAAAAGACGGCTCCTGTACGGTTCGCGATATGGGAAGAGGAATTCCGGTAGACCGCCATAAAAAAGGAATTTCCGCAGAAAGAATCGTGATGACTACCCTGCATGCGGGCGGAAAGTTTGATGATTCCAACTATAAAACCTCCGGAGGTCTGCACGGTGTAGGTTCTTCCGTTGTCAATGCTTTATCGAATTATATGCGTGTTCGGGTTTTCCAGGACGGAAAAATCTATGAGGATGAATACAGCAGGGGCATACCTACGAAAGAGCTTGTGGACGGCCTTCTTCCGGTAGTCGGAAAGACGAGAGAGACGGGAACGGAAACCTGTTTTATTCCGGACGATACGATTTTTGAGAAGACTCGCTTCAAAGAAGATTGGCTAAAATCCCGCCTGCATGAGACGGCTTACTTAAACCCGAATCTGCATCTCTTCTTTAGAGATGAAAGAGGGGATGAGCCGGTAGAAATCGAGTATTACGAGCCAAACGGCATCGTTTCCTTTGTGGAAGAGCTGGTAAAGGATTCCGATAAGGCGGTGACTCCCGTGATTTATTTCAAAGGGAAGAGTGAGAAGACCGAACTCGAGTGTGCTTTTCAGTTTACGGACAGCTTTGAGGAAAACATTCTGGGCTTTTGTAACGGGATTTACACCGTAGAGGGCGGTACCCATATTGTGGGCTTTAAAACGAAGTTCCTTCAGCTTGTGAACGGCTATGCAAGACGGCTTGGCGTCTTAAAGGAGAAAGACCAGAATTTTACCGGAGCGGACAGCAGAAACGGTATGGTGGCCGTGCTTTCCGTGAAATACCCGGAGCCTGTTTTTGAAGGACAGACGAAGACGAAGCTTGCTTCTTTGGAGGCGGCGAAAGAGGTTTCCCAGATTACGGGAGAGGAGCTCGAGCGTTTCTTTGACCGAAATGTGGAAATCGTGAAGGCGATTCTTACTTGTGCGGAAAAGTCCGCCAAAATCAGAAAACAGGAGGAAAGGGCCAAGGTCAACCTTCTTTCCAAGTCAAAGTACAGCTTTGACTCAAACGGAAAGCTTGCAAACTGCATTTCCAAAAATGCGGAAGAATGTGAGATTTTTATCGTGGAGGGAGACAGTGCGGGCGGTTCGGCAAAGACTTCCCGAAACCGTCACACACAGGCTATCCTTCCCTTACGAGGCAAGATTTTAAATGTGGAGAAGGCTTCCATGGATAAGGTTCTTGCCAATGCGGAAATTAAGACGATGATCAATGCCTTTGGCTGCGGTTTTTCTGAGGGCTATGGCAATGACTTTGATATTACAAAGCTTCGATACCATAAGATTATTCTGATGACGGATGCCGATGTCGACGGCAGTCATATTGATACCCTGCTCCTGACCTTCTTCTACCGCTTTATGCCGGAGCTTATTCAGGAAGGGCATATCTATGTTTCCATGCCGCCTCTCTATCTTGTGAGTCCGATAAAAAAGACGGAGAAGCCGCAGTATCTCTATGACGAAAGAGCTTTAACGGAGTATCAGAAGAAGCACGGCACGGAAGGCTATGATTTGAAGCGCTTTAAGGGACTTGGAGAAATGAATCCGAAGGAGCTTTGGGACACTACCTTAAATCCGGAAACCGTGTTTTAAAGCGGGTGGAAATAGAGGATGCAAAGCTTGCCTCCCAGGTTACCACCATGCTTATGGGGGCTGAAGTAGCACCAAGAAGAGAATTTATATTTACACACGCAAGAGAAGCGGAAATCGATACATAGAATAAAGGATAAAATATGGCAGAACAAATCTTAAGCACGGAATATTCCGAGGAGATGCAGAAGTCTTACTTAGACTATTCCATGAGTGTTATAACGAGTAGAGCCGTTCCGGATATCCGGGACGGCTTAAAGCCGGTGCAAAGAAGGGTGCTTTTCGATATGGGAGAGCTTCGCGTCTTCCATGACCGCCCGACCTTAAAGTCCGCAAGAATCTGTGGCGATACCATGGGTAAATATCATCCGCACGGAGACAGCTCGATTTACGAAACCTTAGTCGTTATGGCACAGGACTTTAAGCGTATGCAGGCGCTTATCGAAGGGCAGGGAAATTTCGGCTCCATTGAAGGAGATTCTGCCGCAGCTCCAAGGTATACGGAGGCAAGACTGGAGGCTTTTACGGAAAAAGCCATGCTTGAGGATCTAAGCCTTTCCGTGCCTTTTCAGCCAAACTATGACGGTAAGCTTATGGAGCCGGAGGTGCTTCCCGCAAAGATTCCGTATTTTCTTTTAAACGGTTCCGAGGGAATCGCGGTAGGTATGACCACCTCTACTCCCTCTCACAATCTGGCGGAGCTGATCAACCTGATTCTCGCCTACATGAAAAATCCGGAGATGAGCCTGGAAGAAATGCTTCGTATCATGCCGGGACCGGATTTTCCTACCGGCGGAATGGTTGCCAATAAAGACGATTTAGCGGAGATTTACGCTACGGGACAGGGAAAGCTTCGTCTGCGCGGAAAGCTTGTTTTCGAGAAAAAGCAGGGGAAAAACGACAGAGATAAGCTTGTTATCACGGAGATTCCGTATACGATGGTCGGTGCCGGAATCAGTAAGTTTATGCAGGACGTCGCCGGACTTTGTGATGAGAAGAAGATTACGGATATTACCGATATATCGAACCAGTCCGGAGAACAGGGGATTCGTATCGTTCTTGAATTAAAGAGCAATGCGGATATAGAAAAGATTGAAAATATTCTCTACAAGAAAACCAAACTAGAGGACAGTTTCCCGGTCAATATGCTGGCTATTGCAAAGGGCAGGCCGGAAACCCTTTCCTTAAAGCGTGTCTTGGAAGAGTATCTTTCCTTCCAGGAGGAGCGGATTCATTCCAAGTTCGGAAAACTTCTGGAAAAGGAAGAGAAGAAAAAGGAAATTGAAGAAGGACTCATTAAGGCGGTGGATGTGATTGATGCCATTATTGCCCTTCTTCGCGGTGCAAAGAGCCAAAAGGAAGCGAAGATTGCCCTGATGCAGGGGGACAGTTCGGTTCTGCAATTAAAGGACAGAGATCTCATTTTCCTAAAGGATATTGAGAGCTTTCCTTTAGCGAGGTGCAGGCGCAGGCCATTCTGGACATGAGGCTTTCAAAGCTCATTGGTCTTGAAATTCTGTCTTTACAAAAGTCCTACAGAGAGACTTTGAAAAACATTAAGAACTATAAGGCAATCGTGTCCTCCAAGGAAGTGCTGTATAAGCATCTTGAAGAAGAACTCCTTTCTATCCGGGAAGAGTTCGGAAGAAAGAGAAAAACGGAGATTCGGAACGCGGAAGAAGCTGTATATGATGAGAATGCCATTGAAGAAATGGATCTTTTCTTTGTGCAGGATCGTTTCGGCTACGGAAAGCTTTTGGAGCCGCAGGTTTACCAGAGAAATAAGGAAAGTATAGAAGCGGATTATCCCTTTGTTCTTTCCTGTAAGAATACGGATCGCCTACTCTTCTTTACGAGTGAGGGAAACCTCCATCAGGTTAAGGTTTTGGACTATCCCTTGGCGAAATTCAAGGATAAGGGTATCCCCTTGGATAATCTCTGTAAGTTCTCCTCGGATAAGGAAGTTCTGCTTTCCGTATTTGCAAAGACGGAGCTTCTACATGAAACGTTGCTGTTCTTAAGCAGGAACGGCTATGGAAAGCGGGTAGAGGGGAGCGAATTCGATACGCAAAACCGTTTGGTGCAGGCAACGAAGCTGGTGGACGACAGCTTGGTGGCGGTTCTTCCGGTAAAGGCGGAGGAACAGCTTGTTTTGGAGTCGGAGGAATCCTTCTTCCTGCGTTTTCCTGTAGAAGAGCTTCCTGTGCAGAAGAAGACCGCAAGAGGTGTCTGTGCCATGAGTCTTAAGAAGGGAGACGGCATAAAGTCGGTTTACCTTCTTTCCGAGCAGACAGAGCTTAAGCTTTCCGGAAAAAATCTGTCTTTGTCGAGACTGAAGCTTGCAAAGCGCGGAGGAAAAGGAGCAAAACACAGCTAAAAGGATTTTCTCTTTAGAGGGAGCATGGTACAATGAGAAAGATTGTATAAATTGAAAACAATTTGTATACAATAAATATGTCTTGTGTTACGAAGGAATTTGACGGCGCATGACAAGCAATAAGACAATGAGAAGTATAGAAAGAGGGATAAAATGGAAATTGAAAGTAGGAATATTAGGAGCAACCGGAATGGTGGGGCAGAGATTTGCTACACTTTTGGAGAACCATCCTTGGTTTGAGTTAACTTGCCTTGCGGCTTCTCCCCGCTCCAAGGGAAAGACCTATGAGGAGGCGGTAGGAGATAAGTGGAAGTTGGATATCCCTATGCCCGAGTCTGTCAAGAAGATGGTTGTAAAGGATGTTTCTGATATTGAGTCAGTTAAGGAAGGTCTTGATTTCGTATTCTCCGCAGTGGATATGAAGAAGGAGGAAATCTTGGCCATCGAGGAAGCCTATGCGAAGGCCGAACTTCCGGTGGTTTCCAACAACTCTGCACACCGCTGGACGGAAGATGTTCCCATGGTTGTACCGGAGATTAACCCTGAGCATTACGAAATCATAGAAAGACAGCGGAAGCGCTTGGGTACTAAGAAGGGCTTTATTGCCGTTAAGCCGAACTGTTCCATTCAGTCTTATACTCCTGCATTCGCTGCATGGAAGGAATTTGAGCCGTATCAGGCTGTGATTTCAACCTATCAGGCGATTTCCGGAGCAGGAAAGAACTTTGAGACCTGGCCTGAAATGGTAGGAAATATTATTCCCTATATCGGAGGAGAGGAAGAAAAGTCGGAGAGAGAGCCCTTGCGTGTTCTTGGAACCCTTACAGAGAAGGGCATTGCTTTGAAAGAGGACCTTGTTATCAGTGCGCAGTGTATTCGAGTTCCCGTTTTAAACGGTCATACGGCTACCGTTTCCGTTTCCTTTAGAAAGAAGCCGACGAGGGAAGAGTTGATTTCCGCACTCAGAAACTATAAGGGACTTCCGCAGGAGAGAAACTTGCCCTCCGCACCGAAGCAGTTTATTCAGTATTTAGAGGAGGATAATCGTCCTTCCGTTTTGGAAGATGTAAATTTTGAAAAGGGCATGGGCATATCCATTGGTCGATTAAGAGAGGATCATCTTTTCGACTATAAGTTTGTCGGTCTTAGCCATAATACTTTAAGAGGTGCTGCAGGAGGCGGTGTGCTTTCTGCGGAGATGCTGGTGGAGCTCGGTTATATTAAAAAGTAAAGACAGGAGGATGCAAGGAAAGAAAAAGACAAGGCAAAGTGGATTTTCTTTTCTTTCATCCTTTTTTTATACTGTGATTTCAGGAAATGTTCAAAAAATTCAGGAAAGACAGAAGGAGGAGCGCATGAAGGTTCAAAAATTAGGACATTTTGTGGATGGGAGAGAGGTTCATCTTTTTACGATGGAAAATAAAAATGGAGTCAAGGCAAGTTTTACTGACCTTGGCGGAGTTTGGCTTTCCCTCCTTTTCCCGAATCGTAGCGGAAAGGAACTGGATCTCCTGCTTTCTGTGGAAAACTGGGAAGATATCATGGAAAATCCCGGACACATGGGAGAAGTGGTTGGACGAAACAGCAATCGTATCGCCGGAGGAAAGTTCAGCCTGAATAATAAGCCTTATCAGCTTTTCTTAAATGATGCGCAGTACAGCAACTGCCATTCCGGACCTGACTATTATGGAAGACGACTTTTTACAGTAAAGGACGAAGGGGACAATACTCTGACGCTTTCCTTGTTCTCAAAGGACATGGATCAGGGATTTCCGGGAGACTTGGATTTTTCCGTGCGTTACACTTTGACGGATGATAATGAAGTGAAGATTCGCTACAAGGGGCTTTCCAACAAGGATACGGTGATGAATTTTACAAACCATGCCTATTTTAACCTGATGGGACATGATTTCGGTTCTCTTTCTGAGCATGAAATTCGTCTTCATGCGGACAGCTACACGCCTTCCGATTCTCACTTAATTCCTACGGGAGAGATACGCAGTGTGGAGGGAACTGCCTTTGATTTTAGGACGGAAAAAGCGATGCTTGATACGAAACGTCTTAAGAACGAGCTAAAATCAGTAGGGGGGTATGACCATAATTTCTGTATAAGAGACTATGACGGAACACTCCGCTGCGCAGCGGAGGTTTTCTGTAAGAAATCCGGCATTGCCATGGAGGTGAAGACGGACTGCCCGGGAATTCAGTTTTATACCGGAAACTTTATGTCTGCAGAAGGCCTTGGAAAGGGCGGATGCGACTATGGAAAGCATAGCGGTTTTTGCTTGGAAACGCAGTTCTACCCCGATGCGGTAAATAATCCGAATTTCCCTTCTCCGATTGTGAAGGCGGGAGTCGTGTATAAGTCGGAAACGGTCTACCGTTTCTTTAGAAGATTGATTTAAAATGAAAAAATTATTTATTGCGGAGAAGCCTTCTGTTGCCAAGCAGTTTGCGGAAGCTCTTGGAGTGGGAACAGGAGGGGGAAACCGCGGCTATTTGGAAAATCAGGATTATATCTTTACCTGGTGTGTAGGGCATCTCATCAGTATGAGCTATCCGGAAAAATACGATGAGGAACTGAAGAAGTGGAAGATGGAATCCCTTCCCTTTATTCCGAAAGAGTATCTCTATGAAGTGATCCCCTCCGTGAGAGAGCAATTTTCCGTGGTTTCCGCCCTTTTACAGAGGAAGGACTTGGAAACCATCTATATCTGTACTGACTCGGGAAGAGAAGGAGAGTATATTTATCGCCTTGTTGCTTCCCAATGTCCGGAGATTCGCGCGGAAGAAAAACGAGTATGGATTGACTCCCAAACCAAGGAAGAAATTCTTCGAGGAATTCGAGAGGCGAAGACGAAGACGGCCTATGACAAGCTGGGAACGGCTGCTTATCTTAGAGCAAAGGAAGACTATCTTATGGGAATTAATTTTTCCCGTGTTTTGACCCTTCGCTACGGAAGAGAGCTTGCGAGAGCCCTTGGAAAGGAAAAATCTACCGTTATTGCAGTGGGAAGAGTGATGAGCTGCGTTCTCGCCATGATTGTACAGCGGGAAATGGAGATTCGCGCCTTTCAAAAGACGAGCTTTTGGAAGGTTCTCGGAGATTTCAGTTTGGATGGGAAAAATACAGCTCTTTCCTGTGAATTTCGAGGAAAGGAAGAGAGTAAACACTATAGAGAGTCCGACTTGTATAAGAATATGGGCTTTCTACAGGAAGAAAAAGCGAAGACATTTCAGGAAATCTTTCAACCTTATCCAAGGGAAGGCATCATTACGAGCTTAGAAAAAAAGAAAGAAGTCAAAAATCCTCCGCTTCTTTTTAACCTTGCGGAACTGCAAAACGAATGTGCCAAGATTTTAAAAATCAGTCCCGATGATACCTTAAAGCTTGTGCAGGAGCTTTATGAAAAGAAGCTGTGCACCTATCCGAGAACGGATGCCAGGGTGCTTTCTACAGCGGTTTCCAAGGAAATTGAGAAAAATATCCGCGGTCTTTCTGCCTTTCCGCAGTACCTTCCCTTTACAAAGGAGATTCTGGAGCGAAAAAGCTACAGCGGTATCGCTAAGACGAAGTACTGCGACGACAAAAAAATCACCGATCACTATGCCATTATTCCTACGGGGCAAGGAAGATCCCAGTACAATAGTCTGGGAGCGCTTCAAAAAAAGGTCTTTGATTTTATTGTCCGTCGCTTTCTCTCCATTTTTTTTCCTTCCGCAGAATATAAAAAATATAATCTTTCTATTGCGGTTTTAGAGGAAGAGTTTTTCGCGAGTGAGAAGCAACTTGAAAAGCCGGGTTACCTTCAGCTCTATGAAAAAGTATAGAGAAGGAAGAAAAGGAAGGGAATTCGGAGAATGAGGAGGATGAAGAGAACCGAGTAAGCGGCCTCTCCGGCCTTTCCGGCTTAAAAAAAGGTTCCAAAGTTTATCTTATGAATACCGCCTTAAAGGAGGGAGAAACCTCTCCTCCGAAACGCTATACTTCAGGAACGATGATTCTGGCCATGGAAAATGCGGGAAAGCTGATAGAGGATGAGTCTCTTAGGGAACAGATTAAAGGCTCCGGAATCGGAACCTCCGCAACGCGTGCCGGAATTTTGACCAAGCTGGAAAAGAATGAATATATTTGTTTGGATAAGAAAAACCAACAGCTTTCTCCGAGTCTTTTAGGAGAGAAAATTGTGCAGATTCTTTGGAACTCTATTCCCTCGCTTTTAAATCCGACCCTTACCGCTTCTTGGGAAAAAGGTCTTTCTTATGTGGAAGAAGGGACGATAGAAGAGAAGGAGTATATGAAGAAGCTGGAAGATTTTGTACGGAAAAACACGGAAAAGGTGAAATCAACTTAAATGAGTAGAAAGGACACCATGAAAAAAGAAGCTTGTACAACAAAGAAGCTCTTTCCTGAGCTGAAAGCACCTTATGACAACTTGTTACAGGATACACTTTATCCTTGGGAAGCTCTTCCGAAGATTAAAGCTTGGATTAAAGCTATACAAGAAAGTCTGTCAGATGACTATAATGAGGTAAAGCCGGGAGTATTTATCCATAAAACGGTAAAAATTTTCCCCAATATCTATCTGGGGGAAAATATCATCATTATGGAAGATTGTGAGCTAAGACCGGGAGCTTTTTTACGAGAAAATGTTTTTGCGGGAGCCGGTTCCGTACTTGGAAACAGTTGTGAATTTAAAAATGCGGTACTCTTTCCCCATGTGCAGACTCCACACTATAACTATGTTGGAGATTCTATTCTGGGGGAATACTCCCACCTTGGGGCAGGAGCCTTAACTTCCAATGTAAAGTCGGATAAGACTCTTCTCAAAATCCATTTCGAAGATGGAGAAATCGAGACAGGACTTAAGAAGTTCGGGGCTATTCTTTCCGACCATGTGGAGGTAGGCTGTCAAAGTGTATTAAATCCGGGAACAATTATATTTTCCCATACGAATATCTATCCATTGTCCGCTGTTAGGGGTATAATACCCGGTGATTCAATCTATAAGGATAAGAGCACGATTGTGAAGAAGAGAGGAAAGGAATAGGACTATGAACGAATTTGGAGAGAATGTATTTATTTTAGACCACCCCTTGATTACCCATAAAATCTCAATTTTAAGAGATAAGACGACAGGAACCAATGAATTTCGCCAGCTTGTGGAAGAAATCGCTATGCTGATGGGTTTTGTGGCACTGTCGGATCTTCCCATGACCAAGGTTCCGGTGGAGACTCCTATTGAAACGGCAGATACCTATGTGATTGCCGGAAGAAAGCTCGCTATTGTTCCTATTCTCCGTGCAGGCCTTGGTATGGTGTCCGGACTGACAGCCTTGGTGCCTTCTGCAAAAATCGGACATATCGGTCTTTACAGAGATGAAACGACGCATAAGCCTGTAGAATACTTTTGCAAGCTTCCCAGCCCGATTGAAGAAAGAATTATTGTGGTTTGTGATCCGATGCTTGCAACAGGCGGTTCCGGTGTGGATGCCATTAACCTAATAAAGAAGCATGGCGGCAAGAAGATAAAGTTTGTATGTATCATTGCTGCTCCGGAAGGGGTAAAGAAGCTTCATGAAGAGCATCCGGATGTACAGATTTATGTCGGAAACTTAGACAGAGAATTGAATGCTAATGCTTATATCTGTCCCGGACTTGGAGATGCAGGGGACAGAATTTTCGGAACAAAATAAATATGACAGACGGAGTTTTATGATAAGTTTTCCTGATGGGAGTTTCGCTTATTAAGGAACTCCTATCAAAAACGAAAAAGAGGAAAGAATCTTCTTTCCTCTTTAAAAATGCCGCTGGCCGGACTTGAACCGGCACGGTTTCCCGCTTGATTTTGAGTCAAGTGCGTCTGCCATTCCGCCACAGCGGCAAGCGCTATAAAGAGTAGCATATTTATTTTTTTTTTGCAAGCATTGTTTTGAAGAAGAGATTTGTAAGTTCAGATAAGAATTACCCATTATTTTTATTATAGGAGCAGAGAGTGAACTGTTTAGAAGCAAGAAAATATATTTATGACTTCGTGCAAAAAAACTGGGAAGAGGAAATGGTGGAGGACTTTCTGAAACATCTTCATAGCTGCCCGGAATGTCAAGAGGAACTGCGTATTACGCACATGGTTTATCATGGATTACGCAGTCTTGATGACAAAGAGGAGCTGCGTATAGATGGCTCTTATGCAGAGCTGCAGGAAGAAGCAGGGCGCTTTTTGTTTCATTGTCACTTTTTTTCCGCTTTTCGTATTGTATCTGAAACACTTGTTTTTGGGCTGTCACTTTCAGTCTGATTTGTTTTATTGCGAAGTATGGCGTTTACTTAACTTAAGATATCCGAATCAAAGGGTCGTACTTTAGAGATAGAGTAGGAGGTTTTTTTGAACAAGAATAAATTGTTATTAATTGACGGCCACAGCATTTTATCCAGAGCTTTTTACGGTGTTCCCATTTTGAGTAATAAAGAGGGGGTTCCCACAAACGGTGTTTTTGGATTTTTAAATATTTTATTTAAAGAAATTGAACTGGAAGAGGCAGATCACGTTGCGATTGCCTTTGATATGCCTGTGCCGACCTTTAGACATAAGATGTTCTCCGACTATAAAGGAACGAGAAAATCTATGCCGGAGGAATTAAAGCAGCAGGTACCGATTCTGCAGGAGCTCCTTACTGCCATGAATGTTCCGATTTTAACGCTGGAAGGCTATGAAGCAGACGATATCCTGGGAACGGTTGCCAAAAGAATGCAGGGAGAAGGAAAGGAAGTCACCATTGTTTCCGGTGACAGAGACCTTTTACAACTTTCCGATGAGCATATCAAGATTTCCCTTCCGAAGACGGCGAAGGGGGAGACCAATATTTACAACTACTACCCGAAGGATGTGGAAGCGGAGTGGGGCGTTAGCCCAAAGGAGTTTATTGATTTAAAGGCTCTTATGGGGGACAGTTCCGACAATATCCCCGGGGTTCCCGGTATGGGAGAAAAAACGGCAACGTGGATTATTGCCAAGTATCACAGTATTGAAAATGCTCTTTCTCATGCGGATGATCCGGAATTCAAAGTGCCCAGAAAGCCGAAGGCGGCAGAGGACTTGAAAACCCATTTTGAGCTTGCAAAGTTATCCAAGGAACTTGCAACCATCTGTATTGATGCCCCGATAACTTTTCGCTTCGAGGATGCCAAGTTGGAAAACTATGCGAATGCGAAGAGCCTCTCGCTTGTGAAAAAATGGGAGTTTCGCTCTCTGATTCCCCGTTTTTCTTCGGAAAATACAGAGGAAAGTCCTGCTTTTCAATTAAAGCCATGGAAGGATGTCACGGATCCTTATCTTTTTCAGATTGTCGTAAAGGACGCTGTAAAGCAGGGAGAGATAGGCCTTATTTTAGCAGAGGAAGAAGAGAAGATGCTTTATCTCGCACTTTCCGAGGAACGCTTATACCGTGTTCCGCTTCGTATGTCCGAGGAGAAACTTCCGGAGCTTTTTAAGGCCTGTAAGATTTATACTTTGGAAAGTAAGAAGGAGATGCACCTCCATGAGATATTCACGGAAGGAGAGGTCTATGATTTAGCGATTGCCGCCTATCTTTTGAATCCTTTGAAAGAATCTTATTTTTATGACGATCTGGCAAGGGATTACCTTTCCCTTATTTTACCCGGAAAAAAAGAACTGAAAGACAGCCGGGAAGAGGGAATTTATCAGGCGCTCATCGCGTTAAAAGCAAAAGATGCCATTTTCTCTAAATTAAAGGAAGAGGGGCAGTGGGATCTCTATGAGAAGATTGAATTACCGCTTGCCAGAACGCTCTATTCTTTGGAAAAGACCGGTATTTTGGTCGACAAGGCAGAACTTCTCTCCTATGGAAAGGTTCTAAAAGATAAATTGACGAGCTGCAGAAGGATATATATGCCATGGCGGGAGAAGAGTTTAACATCAACTCCCCTCAGCAGCTCGGTGTGATTTTGTTTGAAAAAATGGGAATAGCGGGAGGAAAGAAGACGAAGACGGGCTATTCCACGGCGGTGGACGTACTGGAAAAACTTTCGGAGGACTATCCGATAGTGGCGAAGGTGATGGAATACCGTACTTATGCGAAACTGAATTCCACCTATGCGGAGGGCTTACTGAATTATATCGGGGAAGACTCTCGTATACACGGTGTATTCCAACAGACGGTTACGGCAACAGGAAGACTTTCCTCAACGGATCCGAACTTACAGAATATTCCAATCCGAACCGAAATGGGAAGACATTTCCGCTCCGTATTTATTCCCAAGGAGGGCTGCGTATTTTTGGATGCGGATTACTCCCAGATTGAACTTCGTATCTTGGCTGCGCTTTCCAAGGACGAAAAACTGATTGAAGCTTATCGTATGGATAGAGATATTCATAAAGTTACCGCTTCCCAGGTTTTCCATGTACCGCTTGATGAAGTAACGGATGAATTAAGAAGAAACGCAAAGGCGGTTAACTTCGGCATTGTATACGGCATTTCTGCTTTTGGGCTTTCCGAGGGCCTAAGTATAGGGCGTGCCGATGCGAAGGAATATATAGAACGCTATTTTACGACTTATCCGAAGGTAAAAGAGTATTTGGATTCGGAAATTGCTTTTGCGAGAGAAAACGGATATGTGAAGACGGTCTTCGGAAGACGCCGTCCTATTCCCGAGATTCATGCTTCCAACTTTATGCGAAGAAGCTTTAGTGAACGTGTAGCTATGAATTCTCCGATTCAGGGTACGGCTGCGGATATGATGAAGGTAGCCATGAATGCAGTTTATGAAAAACTTAAAAGGAACGAGCTTAGGAGCAGAATTGTCTTGCAGGTTCACGATGAGCTTCTTTTGGAGGTGCCGAAAGAAGAGCTTGATGAAGTAAGAGAAATTCTGGTTTCTTCCATGGAAAATGCCTTGACTCTTCCGGTTCCCTTCCTCGTGGAAGCGAAGACCGGGAATAATTGGGAGGAAGCGCACTAATGGAAATAAATAAGAAGGACCTTCTTCCCTTAAGTTTTTTAAAAAAATCTCCCTATACAGGGTCCTTCCGGGGGATACGCTATCGTATTGAAAAACAGGAAGAAGGTGAGGAAAAATCCCTCCTGGTCTACACCTGGCCGGAGCCCTATGCCTTTCGCATACGCCGGAGGAAGAGAAGGAAAAGAAAAGTTTTCCTTTTTCCGAAAAAGGCTTGGAGGAGATTCGCCTGTATCTGAGCAGTTTAGGAAATGAGTAGGAATGCTTTTTGTTTTGCTGTACTAAAAGATTAGTCGGACTGAAAAAGCTTGCGCCGGAACAGCCGGCGGAAAGGTGAAAAGCAAATTGCAAAAGAAGGATTTAGCAGAAAAGAATAGTTCAGTAGAAATTTCTTATTTGGCTGAAAAGACTGTTTTTACGGAGAAGAACAGGAAATCGGAAAAGAATATTTTAGCCGTTATAGGTGGAATGGGAAGCGGGAAAAGTACAGTACTTTCCGTTTTAGAGCAGGAAGGGCAGTATGAAAGACTGGAAATGGACAGGATGGCGAAGGAGTTCTATAAGGATAAAGCATTCGTAAAGGAACTTTCGTCTGTACTGCCGAAAGAGGTTTTTACCAAAGAGGGGGAGTTAAACTTTCCTCTTTTTCGTGGCCTTCTTCTAAAGGAAGAATCCTATAGAAGGGCAGTGGAGGAAAGAGTACACCCGCTTGTCTTTCAACTTACAGAGGAAGCCATTGTAAAGGCAAGAAAAGAGGAGAAAAAACTTGCAATAGAGACGGCTCTTCCAAATATACATTTTCTTTCTCTTTGCGATGCCGTTCTTTTTGTGGATTGCCCATGGGAAACGCGCCTTTTTCGACTGATGGAAAGTCGGGGCTATGATAGAGAGGTTGCGGAAAGAATGATGGGGTCACAGGATATTGAAAGATATAAGGAAAGAGCGGATTTTGTACTTTTCAATGACGGGAATATAGAAAGGACAGAGGATGCGATTCGCCAGTTTATCCAGCGGTTCTGATGGAAACTGCAGCTATATCGGGACGGAAGAGGCACATATTTTAATCGATTGCGGGGTGGGAATTCGAACCATAGAGGCAGGGCTCAAGTCTCTTTCCCTATCTTTAAAAGACATTGATGCTATTTTCTTAACACATGAACACATTGACCATATAAAAGCTCTCGGAAGTATTCTCAGAAAAGAGGAAATTCCGGTTTACGGAAGTCTCGGAACCTTACAGGGCACCTTACTTTGTAAGAGTTTAAAGAATCTTCCGAAGGAACTTTTAAATCCAATTTTGACTGACCGAAAATTCAGTGTAAAAGATCTCGATTTATTGCCATTCAGTATTCATCATGATACAGGGGAACCCCTTGCTTATCGCGCCGAGTCGGGAGAGAAACATTGTGCCATTGCTACAGACCTTGGAACTTATGACGAGTACACAATCAAACATTTGCAAGATACGGATGTCCTCCTTTTGGAGGCTAACCATGACATAGAAATGCTGGAAAAGGGACCCTATCCCTTGGAACTGAAGCGTAGGATTCTTTCGGACTTCGGACACCTTTCCAACGAAAGCAGTGCAGCACTTCTGGAAAAGGTAGTCGGGAGTACGCTTAGACAGGTCTTTTTGGGACATTTAAGTAAGGAAAATAATACTCCGGAGCTCGCTTTACAAACAATTCGGGAGAGGCTTTCGGAAAAGGACTTAACGATTACCGTAGCAAAGCACGGAGAGATTTCTGCAATTGTAGAATGGTAGATAAAGTAAGAATAGTGCACGATTTCAAGGAAAGGTTTTTTCGAAAAATGATAAATGGGAAAAAGGTAGTAGGCGTAGTCACCGAGTTCAATCCTTTTCATGACGGACACGCCTATTTTTTACAAGAAATCAGAAAAAAATATGCTGCGGACTATATTGTTGCCGTGATGTCCGGAGACTTTGTGCAAAGAGGAGAACCGGCCTTTTTTTCCAAGTTTGAAAGAGGAAGGGAAGCCATTCAAAAGGGGGTGGATTTGCTTGTACAACTTCCGGTTATTTTTTCTCTTTCCGGAAGTCGAGACTTTGCTTATGGCAGTATAAAACTTCTTCATGAGCTCGGGTTTGTAGATCAAATTGTTTTCGGGTCGGAGAGTGGAAATCTGCAAAGACTTAAGGAAATCACTTCTTTTCTGCAAAATGAAGAAGAAAATCCGGACTTTCAGAGGAAGTTCCGCTCCTATTTGGCGGAAGGTTTATCCTATCCTGCTGCAAGAGATAAAGCAATACAAAGTTATTTTCCTGATTCCATTCTTCCTAACGATAATTTAGGAATTTCCTATTTAAGGGCTATAGACACTATTCATACGAAGATGGAGATAGGCATAATATTCAGAGATAAGAATTTTTCTTCCGCACACAGCTTACGGGAAAAATACAGAGAAGAGAATCAGCTTTTGTATGCAGATATTGAAAGAGTAAAGGACTATCTTTTCTTTCGAATCATGGAATTGGAAAGAGATGAGATTTCACTAAGTACTTTTCAGGATGTTCATCCGGAGCTTGCAGAACGAATTGTTGATTTTATGAAAGATATTGAAAAAAAACAGCTTGATTTAAGAGAATTAATAAAAGATTTAAAAGGGAAAAACCATACCTATTCCCGTATAAGCAGAGCTCTTATGCATATTCTTTTGAATATAAGAAAAGAAGATATACAAGAACTGAAGGAAAAGCCGTATCCGTATTTTCGAATTCTCGGATGCAGCAGTAAAGGAGAGGCCTTACTTTCCTGCTTACCAAAGAACAGTATTTTGCGACTAGGACAACATTTGAAAGAAAATCAGGAGTTGATGCGGAACAGAAGTTTAAAAATCGACCTTTTTGCGGGAAGGATTTTTCAAAGTATTTATCCGAAAAGTAAGGATGAATTCCGTGAGTTTTTTATCAAAATATGATATTATTAGGCGGAAAAAGTGTAGTGCTATAGACTTTAAAAAAAGGAAAATGGATTTTTTACAGTAGAGAGGAAGTTTTTCATGAAACTGGTTTATGCGATTATTAGAAATGAAAATGAGGATGATGTAACGGCAGCTTTAATGCAAGATCATTTTGTTGTGACAAGACTTTCTACCACAGGAGGTTTTTTAAGAAAGGGAAATACGACTTTGATGATTGCTCTGGAAGATTCCGATGTGGAAAGGTGTATCGAATTGATTAAAGCACAGTGTGGAAGAAGACAGCAGATTACGGTAAATATGCCTTATCTTTCCGGAAGCTCCCTTATGAATTATTCTTCCATGCCAACGAATGTGGAGATAGGCGGAGCGACAATTATGGTTGTGCCGTTGGAACGTTTTGAAAAATACTAAGTTTTGATTTATTTGAAAAGGAAGTACGGGTTAAAAAATAGAAAAAAAGCAAAATTGTCTTTAATTAGATTCTTTTATAGGATTATGCTGCTTTCTCTTTTTTCCTCGGACTTCCTTTGTTATAATAGCAAGCGATTTATAGTATATCATAGGTTCCGTTTTTCAGAAAAAGAGAGATGGAAGTTGCATTTTAGAAAGAAGGAGTATTATGTCATTTATCGAGGATGTAAAGGCAAAAGCCAAGTCAAAGATGAAAACGATAGTTTTGCCGGAGGCGGAAGACAAAAGAACCCTTGAAGCGGCAGAGCAGATTAAGAAAGAAGGATTCGCAAAGCTCGTGCTTCTTGGAAACAAGGAAACTGTGGAAAAGGATGCACAAAGCTATGGATTTGATTTGTCCGGAATTGAGATTTTGGATCCGAAGACTTCTCCTTCTTTAGATGACTATATTGCTACTTTGGTAGAGCTTAGAAAGTCCAAGGGAATGACAGAGGAAGAAGCGAGAAAGCTTCTGACTGAGAGCAATACGTATTTTGGAGTAATGATGGTAAAGAAGGGAGATGCAGACGGCCTGGTATCCGGTGCATGCCATTCTACGGCAGACACGCTTCGCCCTTCTTTGCAGATTTTAAAGACCAAGCCGGGAACAAAGCTGGTATCTGCTTTCTTTGTTATGGTGGTGCCGGATTGTCAGTTTGGAGAGAATGGAACGTTTGTTTTCTCTGACTGCGGTTTAAACCAGAACCCGACCGCCGAAGAGCTCGCTGCTATTGCCGAGTCCTCTGCCGAGTCTTTCCGATTCCTTGTAGGAAAGGAACCAAAGGTGGCTATGCTTTCCTATTCCACACTTGGTTCAGCTAAGCATGATGATGTGACAAAGGTACAGGAAGCGACCAGAATTGCAAAAGAAAACAATCCTGCTTTACTTTTAGAGGGTGAGTTACAGCTTGATGCGGCACTGGTAGAATCTGTTGCTTCTCTTAAGGCTCCGGGATCCAAAGTGGCAGGCCATGCCAATACTCTGATTTTCCCGAATTTGGATGCAGGAAATATTGGTTACAAGCTTGTTCAGAGACTGGCTAAGGCAGAGGCCTATGGTCCGATGACCCAGGGAATTGCAAGGCCGGTCAACGACCTGTCCAGAGGTTGCAGTGCGGAAGATATTGTCGGCGTTGTTGCCATTACTGCAGTGCAGTGTCAGCTCTATGATTGATCTTTAGTGGAATAGAGGTCTTCTTTATCCGACTTTTATTTTTTGCTTAAGATTCATATCTGTGAAAAAGATTTCTTAATACGAGTATCAGAGGAGTGATATTCGAAGAAATACATCATATTTTGGAGGTTCTATGAAAATCTTAGTAATTAATTGCGGTTCTTCTTCCTTAAAGTATCAGCTGATTGATATGGAAGGAGAAAAGGTACTGGCAAAGGGACTTTGCGAGAGAATCGGTATCGCCGGTTCCAAAATGAAACATCAGGTTCCGGATCAGGAAGACTATATTGTGGAAACGGATATGCCGGATCATTCTGTAGCTGTAAAGTTGGTTTTTGATGCTCTTACGGGAGAGCACGGCGTAGTGAAGTCTGTGGATGAGATTACAGCTATCGGTCATCGTGTACTCCATGGCGGAAACAAGTTTACCGAGAGTATTGTGGTAAACGAAGAGGTGAAGAAAGTTATTCGTGAGTGTTTTGATCTTGGTCCTTTACACAATCCTGCAAATCTGATGGGCATTGAGGCTTGTGAGAAGGTTGTTCCCGGTAAGAAGAATGTAGCCGTATTCGATACCACCTTTGGAATGACTCTTCCGGAGAAGGCATATTTTTATGCGATTCCTAAGGAGTACTACGATAAGTATGCTATCCGTCGCTATGGCTTCCATGGAACAAGCCATGCTTATGTATCTCAAGAAACCATTCGTTTCGGAGGTTTGGATCCGGAGAAGGCGAAGGTTATTGTTTGCCACTTAGGAAATGGAGCATCTATTTCCGCATCGATCGGTGGTAAGGCGGTGGATACCTCCATGGGGCTAACTCCGCTTGAGGGTCTGATCATGGGAACCCGTTCCGGAGATGTGGATGGTGCTGTAATTCAGTTTATTGCAAACCACGAGAACAAGACTGTAGATGAGGTTTTAAACATTTTAAATAAGAAATCCGGTGTTCTTGGAATGACAGGTATTTCTTCCGACTTTAGAGATATTGAAATTGCTGCGGAGAATGGTGATCACATGGCTGAAGTTGCTCTTGATGCATTCCGTTATAGAGTGGCGAAGTATATCGGAGCTTATGTTGCGGCAATGAACGGTGTTGATGCTATTGCATTTACTGCCGGTGTAGGAGAGAATGATAAGGTTACCAGAAGACTGGTAACGGAACAGTATCTTTCTTATCTTGGAGCAAAGATTGACCCGGAAAGAAATGATGTAAGAGGAAAGCAGAGATTAATTTCCACTGATGATTCCAAAGTTAAGATTTTCCTTATTCCTACAAATGAAGAGTTGGCAATTGCAAGAGATACAAAGCGCTTAACGGAGTAAAGTAGATTCTTTTATAAATTAGAAATTTATGCTTGCTTTTTACCGCAAGATAGTGTATTTTATCATGAGTGTGTTTTTCGACGGGACTGTCTTTATTACTTTACCCGTTAAAGGCGTGAGGAAGGGCTCACGTTATGATTAAAAAGCATGAGCAAATCTACCGATGTTAAGTCGGTTAAGACGGGAGGTGTAAATATGTCTATTTGTCCAAAAAATAAATCATCCAAGGCCCGCAGAGACAGCAGAAGAGCAAATTGGAAGATGGGTGCTACTAACCTTGTAAAGTGCTCCAAGTGTGGTGCGTTGGTTATGCCTCATAGAGTTTGTAAAGCTTGCGGTTCTTACAATAAGCGTGAGATTATCAAAGTAGAGGACTAAAAAACAAAGGGGGTTTCCGTGAGGGAACTCCTTTATTTTTTGAAAAAGTAAGATAGAATCGGGGCTACTTTATGTATTCAATTTAAAAACAAAAATTATTCCTAAAATTACTAGACTTGTGCACAATCTAATGATAATATACCAACGAACAAAGATTCAAACACTTAAGTTTATAAGAAAAGGAGATTTATCATGAAAAAATATGTTTGTACAGTTTGCGGTTATATCTATGATCCGGAAGTAGGTGAAGAGGGTGCAGGAGTTGCAGCCGGAACAGCTTGGGAAGATGTTCCTGAAGACTTCCTTTGCCCGCTTTGCGGAGTAGGCAAGGACCAGTTTGAAGTTTCTGAGGATTAATTTCAAAATCGAAAATTCCGAGATGTAAGGTTGGAAAAAAGCGGTAGAGGAGAAATAGCGATGTATTCATGCAGAAATCACAGATGACTTAGTATATGTAGGAGTAGATGACAGAAGACTGCCTCTCTTTGAAAATATTTTTCCTCTGGATAGAGGTGTTACATACAATTCCTATCTGCTTTTAGATGATAAAACAGTTTTAATGGACTGCTGTGATCAGACAGTTGCCCATCAATTTCTGGAAAATGTTAATTTTGCATTGGGAGGAAGAACGCTGGATTATCTGCTCATTCATCATATGGAGCCGGATCATTGCGGTTCGATAGAAGAGATTTTTAGAAGATATCCTAAAATGAGTATCATTGCCAATATGAAGACTTTTCAGATGCTGGATCAGTTCTTCTCTTTGGCGCTTCCGGAAGAACAAAAGCTGGTAGTGAAAGACGGTGAGGAGTTTTCTTTTGGAAAGCACAGCTTTAAGTTCCTTTTTGCTCCGATGGTGCACTGGCCTGAGGTTATGTTCTCCTATGATACAACGAATTCCATCCTGTTTTCAGCGGATGCATTTGGAGTCTTCGGTTGTAACAATGGAAATATTTTTGCGGATGAGCAGAATTACAAGGAGAAAGATTTCTTGGATGATGCAAGACGCTATTATGCCAATATTGTAGGAAAATACGGTCAGCAAACACAGGCGGCATTGAAAAAAACTTCAGCTTACCCTATAAAGATGATTTGTCCTCTTCACGGCCCAATTTGGAGAGAAGATATTTCGTTTATCATTGATAAATATGATTTATGGTCCCGTTATGTTCCGGAAGAACAGGCCGTACTTATCCTGTACAATTCTGTTTACGGTCATACGGAGTCCATTATTAACTATTTTGCTATGGAACTGGGGAGCAGAGGGATTCGGAATATTCGAATTTATGATGTTTCGAAAACGGAAGTTTCTTATCTTATCGCAGAAGTTTTTCGTGCCAGCCATATTGTTCTCGGGGCAACAACTTATAACAACGGGCTTTTCCCGAAAATGGAGAGCCTGTTGACGGATATGAAGAATTTAAATGTTCAAAATCGTAAGCTCGCTATTATTGAGAATGGAACTTGGGCACCGCAGAGCGCCAAACTTTTAAAGGGAATTTTGGACGGTATGAAGGATATATCCTATATTGGTGAATCTCTTACCGTTAAGTCTTCTACGGTTAACAGGGAAGCTTTAGAAAACTTGGCTGATGCAGTAGCGGATGATTTGTTAAAGTAAGAAAGACAATTTTATTTTGATATAATATCTTTATAAGATTTAAAAAATGTAAGTCATGAGGTATTTCGGAATTTTCCGTTTACCTTGTGGCTTTTTTTGTCCAATCCCAAATTTTCTTGTAATAGACCTGCAAAGTGGTATAATTGAACCAAATTTTTATAGAAAATAGGAGGATTATGAGAATAAAATCTTTTCTCTTGATTTTATTTCTGATTTCCATTTCTCTTCAGGCTTGTAAAAGTAAAGAGCCTCTCCAGTATAAAGTCAACAAGACTCCCGAGTTGCAACAATATGAATCTGAATTGGCTGAAAAAGCGGAGTTTCAGGAATCTTTGGCTAAAGAGAGCATAGAGGCAAGAGAAAAAGCCGAGGAAGAAGAGAAAGCAAAGGAAGCGTTGATTTGGAAGAAAAAGGAAGTCGGAAAGAAAAGACAGAAAGTTAAAGGAATATATCTGACTGACAATACTGCAGGTTCTGAGCGGGTATATGAAATTCTTCAGTCTATGAAAAACACGGAGTTGAATGCCGTGGTAATTGATGTAAAGAATGATGACGGAAGAATCAGCTTCAGATTGGACAATCCGAAACTTCGTGAAATCGGTTCGGACACGGAAATCATACCGGATATATCCGGACTCCTGAATGCTTTTCATAATGAGGGAATTTATGTTATTGCCCGCATTGTTTGTTTCAGAGACCCCTACATCGGAACGAAACATCCCGAGTGGATGAATCAGAAAGCGGATGGTAGTCTTTTTGTCGATAACAGCGGTATGAACTGGGTCAATCCATACCAGAAGGATTACTGGGAATATATTGCTCTAATCGGTGAATCTTGTGCAGACCTGGGATTTGATGAAGTACAGCTGGATTATGTGCGTTTTTGTACGGAAAAAGGAATGCAGGAGGTGGTTTATCCGGAGGAGGCACAGTCGGACAAAACAAAGATTATAACCGAATTTGTACAATTTATTTCTGATCGGATGGCGAGCAAACAGGTTTTCTTTTCAACTGATGTATTCGGCACCATTATCGGCTCTTATGTGGACAGTATGTCAGTAGGGCAGGATTATTCACTTATGGCCGGTTGTGTAGATTATATGTGCCCTATGATTTATCCTTCTCATTACGGAAATGGAAATTTGGGATAGAGTATCCGGATACGGAACCCTATAAGACCATTGAAGGAGCGCTTCGTGCTTCTAAGAAAGATTTGTCTTTGGAAATGCGGGACGGAGAATATCAGGCTGTTGTTCGTCCCTGGTTACAGGGATTTACGGCTTCCTATCTTCAACATTACATTTCTTATGGAAAAGAGCAAATCAGAGCTCAGATTCAAGCGGTTTACGATAGTGGATATGATGAGTGGCTGATTTGGAATGCGGCGAATAACTATGATTTTTCCGCCTTTCTGACAAAAGAAGAAGCAGAGCGGATTGAAACACAGAGATAATGAAAAGAATGGCAAAAGAAGAGATTAAAGAAGTTCCTGTTCAAGAAGAGGAAAAAGATTTTAAGATACAGGATGAACTAAGTAAACTCCCGAAGCTTCCGGGGGTTTATTTAATGCACGGGCCTATGGATGAAATTATATATGTCGGTAAGGCGAAAATACTTCGGAACAGAGTAAAGCAATATTTTCAAAAGTCATATAAAAAATCCATTAAAATCCAGCAAATGGTATCTCAAATTCAACGTTTTGAGTATATCGTGGTCGATTCTGAATTGGAGGCCTTGGTTCTGGAATCCAATCTGATAAAGGAATTTAAACCGCGGTACAACACTGTTTTAAAGGACGATAAAAGCTACCCGTATATTCGTTTTAGTGTGGAGGAGGAATATCCGCGCTTATTTATAACGCGATCGAAGAAGAATAAAAGATCCAAATACTACGGACCCTATACTTCCGTAGAGCAGGTTCGGGAAGTAATAGAACTTCTGCGTAAGACGATTCAGATTCGAAACTGTAACAAGGTATTCTCAGAAGAAAAACCGCTGTCCCGCCCTTGTCTTTATTACGATATGGGACAATGTGGCGCTCCTTGTGTCTTGAAACAAAGCAGAGAAGAGTATAGGGCATTGATTCCCAAAGTATCCGATTTTTTGGCCGGAAAAACAGAAAAAACAATTAAGGAAATGGAAGCAAAGATGCAGGAAGCCTCGGATAAGCTGGATTTTGAAAAGGCTATGGAATACCGTGACTTGATTAGCGCCATTCACACAGTGGAAAATCGACAAAAGATTACTGCGTTAGACGGGGAAGATCGGGATATTTTAGGGCTTAGAAGAGATCATAGTGACTGCATTATACAGATTTTCTTTGTTCGTGATGGAAAAATCATCGGAAGAGATCATAGTTTTTTAAAGATTGACGATGAAGATAGTGATGAGGAAATATTATCTCTTTTTCTTAGGCAGTTTTATAACGGCACTCCCTTTATTCCGAAGAAATACATTTGCCTTGCAGTCTTCCGGATCAGGACATAATAGAGGAATGGTTAAGTCAGATAAAAGGGAAAAAAGTACGTATTGTGAATCCCAAGCAGGGAGATAAGGAAAAGTTGGTGGAGTTGGCCGGTAAAAATGCCGGGATACTGATGCTTCGCTATGTAGAGAAATACAGAAAGGAAAAAAAGAAACAGGAACTTGCTCTTGTAGAGCTTAGAGATGCAATAGGAATGCGCGAAATTCCTGTAAGAATTGAATCCTATGATATTTCCAATACATCCGGTGCATTAACTGTGGGATCCATGGTTGTATATCAGGATGGAAAAGAGAAACCGAATGATTATCGAAAGTTCAGGATCCAGTCCGTGATAGGACAAGACGACTACGCTTCCATGAGAGAAATGCTTTATCGACGTTTCTCTCACGGCTTGAAAGAAAAGAAAGATAATTTGCAAAAGGGGAAACAGGATGAGCTTGGTTCTTTCTCCCAATTTCCCGACCTCATCTTGATGGATGGAGGAAAGGGACAGGTCGGGATATGTCTTTCCGTGCTGGAAGAACTGAAGATTTCCATTCCCGTTTGCGGTATGGTAAAGGATGATCATCATAGAACAAGAGCCCTTTTAGTTGATTTTCACGAGGTACCCGTTTCCAAGCACAGTGCATGCTTTAAGCTTTTGACTCGGATTCAGGATGAGGTGCATCGGTTTGCAATCACATACCATCGCTCACTCAGAGGGAAAGAACAGATTCATTCTCTTTTGGATGATATCAAGGGAGTGGGGCCGCAAAGGAAGAAAGCTTTACTCAGAAAATTCCATGATTTATCAGGGAATCAGTCGGGCAAGTTATGAAGAAATTCGCTCGATTCCGGAAATGGATGAAAAATCAACGGAGGCTGTTTTGCACTTTTTTCAGAACAGGAAAGAGGAATTATTCGAAAAAATGAACGAAGACATAGAATAATAGCCAATATAGACAATTTTATTGTTTTGATTAATTCATAAATAATAGTTATATTCATTTGTAAAAAAATGGGAAATTTATTAGAATGAGATAGTTAAGAGTCTAGGAACCAAAGGAGAACGCAAAGTGATTAAGACAATTTTACTCAAACAGCATATTGGTGCTCCTACCACTGCTGTTGTGAAAGTGGGGGACAGTGTAAAAAGAGGAACCCTTCTTGCGGTGCCGGAAAAGTTGGGTGCCAACGTGTTTTCCAGCGTGGATGGTGTGGTAAAAGACATCACGGAAGAGGCTGTTATCGTGGAGGCCTCTCCGGAACAAAGTGATGCTTTTGAACCCATTTCCGGGGAGGACTATCTTTCCTTGGTTAAGGCGGCAGGTATTGTGGGAATGGGAGGAGCCGGATTTCCTACTGCCGTAAAACTGAATATTGACTTAAAGGGAGGATATATTCTGGTAAACGCTGCAGAATGTGAACCTCTTCTTGAGCACAATATGAAACAGATTTTGGAACAACCGGAGAAAACCATTCGAGGAATTCACTATGCTATGAAGATTAGCAATGCTGCAAAAGCGGTGATTGCCATCAAGAAAAAGCATGAGAAAGAAATCAACTTACTCTTGGAGCGCCTTGCCGACTTCCCGGATATTACCTTGCATCTTCTTCCGGATATTTACCCTATGGGAGAAGAGAGAGCGGTAGTTCGTGAGGTATTAGGGAAGTTACTGCCTCCGACAGCCCTTCCGTCCGAGGCGGATGCCGTGGTTATCAACGTGGAAACCTGCTTAAGGGTCGCTGAGGCGATTGAAGACAAGAAGCCGTCTTTCCTGAAGAACATCACGGTTGGAGGAAAGCTGAAGAAGGGTACGGAATCGCAAGTCTTTATGGATGTACCGGTAGGTACTACTGTAGGGGAACTTATCGAAATGGCCGGAGGAATTGACGGAGAGTATGGAGAGATTATTCTCGGAGGACCTTTTACAGGTTCTGCAGTTTCTCCTTTCCACTCCGATTACCAAGACCAGCGGCGGCATCCTTGTTACAGAGCCGTTCCCTAACCTAAAGGGAGCGAAGATGGGCGTTCTCATCTGTGCCTGCGGTGGTAACATGGATAGAATGGAAGACCTTTGCAAGAAGTACAATGCCGTTCTTACGGATGTACAGGCATGCAAGCAGGCTACCGATGTGCGCGGAACCTTGAAAGTGTGAGAATCCCGGAAATTGCCCGGGACAGGCACAGAAGATTTTGCACTTTAAGAATGCGGGATGTACGGATATCCTGATTGGTAACTGTAGTGATTGTACGAAATACAGTTATGGGATCTGCACCGAAGATGAACCTCAAATGTACATCACCAGACCGACCATGTTTTGGAGACGGTAGGGAATGGAGCCGATGCGCTACCTTACAAAATCCAAAACAGTAGAGCAACTTCCGCTAAATGAGGCGGGAAGACAGATTCCGTTCCCTAAAGAAGACGTGAAGGAAACAGAGACTGGAAAAGAAAGATTTCAGTTTCAGTACTCAATTAGATGATGGACTGTTCCATATCCGTATAGAGGAAGGGCAGGATATTCATATAGAATTTTCATAAAAGAAAGGAAGAGTGCAATGTCTATTTCAGCAGAGTATGCAGAAGAGCATAAAAGCAGTCCGGCAGTCTTATGCTGCAGGGCAGAGGAAGGAATCGTCCTTACCAACCACAATCTGGAAGATCCCGAGATTTTTGATGATTTGGTTGATCAGGGACTCTTAAAGCTGGATGGCTGCCTTACAATTGGAGAGGTATTGGGAGGAAAGCTGTTAAAGACTTCCGATTCTCTGACCCCTCTTACCAAGGATTTGGTAGAAGCTAACAGCAGAGGCAGGGAGAGCCGGCTAAGGAAGAGGGAAAAGAAAGAGGATGCTGTAGTAGTTCCTGAGGAAAGCCTCAGCTTGGCGGAAGTCTGAAGATTCATATCGGAGAAGGTAAAGGGAATTGATATTCAGATTCCGGTGGGAGCTTTAGGCGGAGTATCCGGTATTCCCGGTATGGCTACTGTCGCTGCAGGAGCAAGTACTTCCGCCCCGGTTGAGCAGGAAGAAGTAATTGTTCGCTCTTTGGTAAGAAAACATTTTAAGATTACCGAGGTAAAGCGCGGTCCTGAAACAAAAGCTCGAGGGAACTGTTCTTACCATTCGTGAGGGCATTGAGGCAGAAGCGGTAGCTTCTCAGGAATTGGTAGAAAAGCTCGAGTTGGAAATCATCACTCCTGACAAGTATCATACTTTCTCCAATACCATTATGGATGTGCAGCCGATTGCAACCAAAGAGGGAGATGATGAAATTGGATATGGAACAACCAGAGTTTTAGATGGTGTAGTTATGGTTGTTTCCGGAACTGATTCTACCGGTGTGCAGATTGGAGAGTTCGGTTCTTCCGAAGGATATCTTGATGAAAATATTATGTGGGGCCGTCCCGGTGCACCGGATAAGGGCGATATCTTTATCAAGACCAATGTAATCATTAGAGAAAAGACCAACATGGAGCGTCCGGGTCCTTTGGCAGCTCATACCGCTACCGATTTGATTACCGATGAAATCAGAAAGGCATTAAAGAAAGCGGAAGAGAGTCTTGTTGTCGATACAGAGACATTTAACCAGGTTAGAAGACCGGGTAAGAAGAAGGTGGTTATCGTTAAGGAAATCATGGGACAAGGTGCGATGCATGACAACCTTATTCTTCCTGTTGAACCGGTTGGTGTTCTTGGTGCAAAGCCGAATGTAGACCTTGGAAACGTTCCGGTTGTGGTTTCTCCGCTTGAAGTACTGGATGGCTGTATCCATGCTTTAACCTGTATCGGACCGGCATCTAAAGAGATGTCTCGTCACTACTGGAGAGAGCCGCTCGTATTGGAAGTATTGCACGACAAGGATGTAGACCTTGCTGGGGTTGTTCTTGTCGGTTCTCCGCAGATTAATTCCGAGAAGTTCTATGTTTCCCGCCGTGTAGGTATGACACTGGAAGCAATTGGTCCGGACGGTGCTTTGTTACTACCGAGGGATTCGGAAACAACCACATTGATTTTGCAAGCCATATCGAGCAGATCGGTAAGAGAGGCATCAAGGTTGTAGGTATGTCTTTCTGTGCTAACCAGGGGGCACTTGTTGTAGGTAACAAGTATATGAATGCTATGGTGGATAACAACAAGTCCGAGGCCGGTATTGAAAACGAGATTCTTGCAAACAATACCCTTTGTCCGGAGGATGCAATCCGTGCCTTAAATATGTTAAAGGCGGAAATGATCGGCGAAGAAGTGAAGAAAGCGGAACGTAAGTGGAATCCGAATGTCAAGGCGCAGAACGTAGAATTGATTTCCAATGTTACCGGAAAACCGATCCAGCTTGTGGAGAATGAAACTTCTCTTCCCATGAGTGATAAGTTTAAGGAAAAGTACTTAAACTCCTGATGCCGAAGTACACGGATAAACTCATTTATATGGAAGGTGTCATTGTGGAAGTTCATGATGGCGCTGTGGGAATTGATTTAAAGGGGCGTCTAGGCTTTTTGAAAATTCCCATGCGGATGTTGATTTCGGATTATGAAATCAAAGTCGGGCAGGAAGTAGGCTTTAATATGAGCTTTATAGAACAGCTCGGTCCGGAAGTAAATGAGAAATACATTAGTAATATTCAAAAGCATAAAGAGCTGTAGAATATTCACATAAAATACAATGAAAGGAGAAAGACATGGATTTTACAGTAGTAAAAGGGATGCAGTCTGAAATCTTTGTTCCTGTTACTCCTCCTCCTGTTTGGGCACCGGTAACGAAGCCTTTAAAGGATATGGTAGTGGCCATCGCTACTGCTGCCGGAGTACATCATAAAGATGATAAGAGATTTAATCTTGCCGGTGACTTTACATTCAGAATCATCAAGGACACGATGCCTTCCAGTGAGTTAATGGTATCTCACGGAGGATATGATAATAGTGATGTTAATAAAGATATCAACTGTATGTTCCCGATTGACAGACTTCATGAACTGGCAAAAATGGTGTAATTAAGGGGGTAGCTCCGGTACACATTGGATTCATGGGTGGTGGCGGAAACCAGGAAAAATTTAAGAACGAAACCGGTCCGGCTATTGCGAAGATTTTAAAGGATGAGGGCGTGGATGCCGTAATCCTTACCGCTGGCTGAGGAACTTGCCATCGTTCTGCCGTGCTTGTGCAGAGAGCTATAGAGGAGGCTGGCATACCGACAATTATCATTGCCGCCCTTCCTCCTGTCGTAAGACAGACCGGTACTCCCCGAGCAGTTGCTCCTCTCGTTCCGATGGGTGCAAATGCAGGAGAGCCAAACAATATCGAAATGCAATACAATATCGTAAAGGATACCTTGGAGCAGCTTGAAGAAATCGAGTCTGCAGGTAAGATTGTTCCCTTACCTTATGAGTATGTTGCAAAGGTATAAACGAGTTACCGCACCATACGCGAGCGATACTCGTTATGAACAAGATGCCTCAGGCTTCGCCTGCGCCACTTGTTAAGAATAAGAGTTTGCTTACCTTGTAAGTGATAGTTCTTATGAAATATCGAAAAATCGGAAGCATATTTTATGCTTCCGATTTTTTAAAATCTGGGATAAACTAAGAAAGAATTTCTTGTTCCATATTAACGAAAGAAATTAAAATGGAAAAAAACAATAGAAAAAAAGCAAAAAGAATTAGAAAAAAATACAAAAAGAAATAGAAAAATGCATAGAAAAAAATGTAGTAGAAAAAAATGTAATAGATCAATACAATAGATAAACACAATAGAAATAACAATGGTTAAGGGAAAAGAAAAAGGGAGAAGGGAGAATTTATGTATGGAAGAAAGAGTACTTAGGACCTTAAGTATAAAGGCTTTCCATGTGAGAGAGGCAGTAGTTGGGGATAGATTTTCATTGAGTAAGGGAGAAGCAAACGAATATAGCCTGCAATATAATCCGGCTGTTTTAGAAGAATTTGCTAAGGAAGAATCTCTTATTCATTCCTATTCTTTGCAACTTGTTCCTAAAGAAGGGCGCCATATTCCCATTCATTCCATTATGGATATTATTCCGATTTCCACCAAGGTTTTGGGAAAAATCGGGGAGGGAATAACCCATACTCTGACGGGGATCTATATTGTCCTTACCGGAACGGATACGGAGGGGAATTATGTTTCCGCTTTTGGTAATTCCGATGGATTTCTGGATGAACAGATTGTTTTTGACCGTGCGGGAACGCCGGGAAAAGATGATTTGATTTTGCTTTTAGGATGTCTGTTTAGAGGCAAAGGCAGGTTATGCTCGTTCGGGGACCGGATGCCTGCCATAGACTTTGTGATAATTTTTGTCAGGAGATTCGACAGCTTTTAAAAAAGAAGAACGGGATGTATTGTACGGAAAGACATGATTATCGGGATATAGAGAGACCGGGAAAAGATAAGGTTGTACTTGTGAAACTGGTGAGCGGACAGGGAGCCATGTATGACACGCATTTTCTTTCTCCGGAACCTTCCGGTTTTAACGGAAGTCATTCGATTATAGAAAGTACCGGATCTCCGGTTATTTTATCCCCAAATGAATATCGGGATGGAGCAATACGGGCATTGTATTAAAGACAGATTTGTTTATTTGTTATAGGAGAAAAATATGGGAATAGGACCTTCGACAAAAGAAACAACCTTACATCATTTTCGGGATCCCTTGGTGGATGAACTTTGTGATGATACAGATATCGATTTTGCAGGAGTTATTGTGGCTGGAATCCCTCAGGACAATGTCAATAAATATTTTACCGGAGACCGTATAGGTGCTTGGGCTGAAGCGATGCGTGTAAAGGGGGCCATAGTCAGTGAAGACAGCTGGGGAAACAGCAATGTTGATTTTGCTCATGCCATTGAGGAAATCGGAAAAAGAGATATTGCGGTGGTCGGTATATCCTTTGTGGGGGTACAAGGTGCATTTGTAGTAACGAATCAGTATATGAATAATATAGTGGATATTAATAAAAGTGCGGAAGGTGTGGAGACCAATGTTGTCGGGGAAAACAATCTTGTTCGAAGTGATGCAAAAAAAGCAAAGGCCATTTTAAAATTAAAAATGAGATCGGTAGAGAGATAGAGTGATAGTGCGTATGGAAGGAAAACATTTTATTATTGGTACTGCAGGGCATATTGATCACGGAAAAACAGCCTTGGTAAAGGCCTTAACAGGATATGATACGGATAGGCTTAAGGAGGAGAAAAAAAGGGGAATGACCATAGAACTGGGCTTTACCTCTCTTTCTCTTTTCTCAGGAGAGAAAATCGGACTTATTGATACCCCGGGACATGAAAAATTTATACGCACTATGGTTGCCGGTGCAATGGGGATGGACCTCGTACTGCTTGTTATTTCCGCAAAAGAAGGAATCATGCCGCAGACTGTTGAGCACTTGGCTATACTCCGTCTTCTTAATGTGACGAAAATAGTTGTAGTATTGACTATGATTGACTTGGTCGATGCAAGTATAGTGCAAAAAAGAAAAGAAGAAATCAAGGAATTTTTTAAAGCGGAAAAGATAGAGATTTTTCCGGTTTCCGCCTATACGGGAGAGGGGATTCAAGACTTAAGTACATACTTGTCAAAAAAAGCGGAAGAGGTAGAGGGGAAATCCATACGAGGTAGCTTTCGAATGCCGATAGACCGCGTTTTTTCTGTTGCCGGAGCAGGAACAATAGTGACCGGAACGGCACTTTCCGGTCGTGTTTTCAAAAGTAATACAGAAGCAGAAAATGAGATAAAATGGGTTCTTTATCCCGAGGAAAGAGAAATACGAATCAGAAATATTCAGGTTCATGGAAAGGATGCGAATTGCGCTTATGCCGGGGAGAGAATTGCTTTAAATCTCCAAGGAGTAGAGAAAGAGCAATGTTATAAGGGAGAACTTATCGGAGAAAAAGGGGCACTACAGCCAAGTTCTCTTTTTGATTGTCGCATTGAAAGTATTCGTGGAACTGCCGGAGACATACACCATAATCAAAGGATGGAAATTCTTCTTGGAACAGCTCATATTCCTTGTAAAGTTGTATTTTTAGAGGGAGATAGAATCAAAGAGGGAGAATCCGTACTTGTACAGCTTCAGTTAGAAGAAAAAACCGTAGCGGTTTTCGGAGAACGATTTATCTTGCGTGATGAATCTCGCTCTATGACACTTGGCGGAGGAGTGGTACTTGATCCTTGTCCTAAAGGAAGGCATAGGAGAGGACGCTTTCCTCTTGCATATCTTGAAAGCATGGAAACGGGAGGAGAGGAAGCTCTTCTCCATTCCTATTTAAAGAAAAGAAAAAGAAGGTTTGTTTCTATCTCGGAATTAAAGAGGCAATTTAGCGGATTCTCAAGAATACAGGCAATTTTAGGGGAGGAAGCCTCTATATTATTTGTTATTGTGATAAATGGTGAAGCATATGCTATTCTTTCGGAAGAGGAAGAATTAATACGGAAAGAGGTAGAGGATTATCTTCACGAATTCCATAAGAAAAATCCTTATAAATTGGGTGAAAAGCCTATGGTACTGTACAGCAGGCTTTTTTCTTCTTATAACAAAAATACCTATAAGGCACTTCTTAGAAGCTGGGAAGAGAAGAAACGTTTTCGTTTCGGGGAAGATTTTATAGCCTTAGTCGGATACAAAATGGTTAAGGATGAAAAGTATACGAAAATTGCCAATGCCCTTGTGAATGATATGCAAAAAGCAAAGTTCAGTTTCATAAAAGCTCTCCGAGCATTTTTGGCCTCCGGAAGAGAAAAAGCTATTGCCTGACGTTATTGCAAGTCTGGAAAATAAAGGGACTCTTGTGCAATTAGATGGAGAATACTATACGCTTAGAAAACTCTTCGAAAGCTTAAAGAATTTTTCTCTGGAAAAAATGGAAAAAGAGGGAGAAATCACCATCGATGCTCTAAGGGAAGAGTTCGGAATCTCTCGAAAAAATGCGAAGCTTTTCTTTAAGGCAACGGATAAAATAGGGAATCACAAAGGACAGAGGCTTTGAAAGCGCGCGCTCTATGCCTTGACGAGACTTGAAGTTTGGATATACAATAAACTGCATTGTTGTAGGAAGATAGAGGTGAAACATGGCAAGATATAATCATGCGCAAGTGGAAAAGAAGTGGCAGGAATTCTGGGAGAAGAATCCCATTAATCCGAAGGATGATAAGAAAGAAAAATACTACTGTTTGGATATGTTCCCGTACCCTTCCGGATCCGGCTTACATGTAGGACACTGGAGAGGGTATGTGATTTCCGATGCCTGGTCCCGTTACCAGCTGATTAAGGGAAAATATGTGATCCATCCGATGGGCTGGGACGCCTTCGGTCTTCCTGCAGAAAACTATGCTATTAAGATGGGCATTCATCCCTCTGTAACCACAAAAAAGAATGTGGAGAACATTAAAAAGCAACTGCACCAAATCAATGCGATTTATGATTGGGACATGGAGCTTAACACCACGGATCCGGATTACTTCAAGTGGACACAGTGGATTTTTGTGAAAATGTTTGAGAAGGGTCTTGCTTATGAGAAGGAGTTCCCAATCAACTGGTGTCCAAGCTGTAAGACAGGCCTTGCCAACGAAGAGGTGGTGGACGGAAAGTGCGAGCGATGCGGAACTGCAGTGACGAAGAAAAATCTTCGTCAGTGGATGTTGAAGATTACCGCTTATGCAGACCGTTTACTCGATGACCTTGACACTCTGGATTGGCCGGAAAAGGTGAAGAAGATGCAGGCCGAGTGGATTGGCCGTTCTTATGGTGCAGAGGTGGACTTTAAGCTGGAGAACTCCGAAGAGAAGATTACCGTCTTTACTACAAGGCCGGATACACTATACGGTGCGACATTCCTCGTTTTGGCTCCGGAGCATCCTTTGGTAAGGAATATTACTACAGTGGAGCAGAAGGCTGCAGTAGAAGACTATATTCAAAAGGCTGCAAACAAATCCAATGTAGATAGAATGGCTGTTACGGATAAGGATAAGACCGGTGTCTTTACCGGAGCTTTCGTTATCAATCCGATGAACGGAAAGAGGACCCCGGTTTGGATTTCCGACTATGTACTTGCTGACCACGGAACCGGTGCGATTATGTGCGTACCTGCGCATGATTCCCGTGACTTTGCCTTTGCAAAGAAATTTGATCTTCCGATTGTGCAAGTTATTTCCAAGGATGGAAAGGAAGAGGAACTTACAGAGGCTTATACGGAAGCAAGCGGTGTGATGATCAATTCCGGCGCTTGGAACGGACAGGAATCCTCCGTATTGAAAGAAACCGCCCCGGAAGAGATAGAAAAGAAGGGACTCGGTAAGAAGACAGTCAGCTATAAACTAAGAGACTGGGTATTCTCCAGACAGCGTTACTGGGGAGAACCGATTCCCATCGTGCACTGCCCGAAATGTGGAAACGTAGCGGTTCCGGTAGAGGAATTACCCTTAAAGCTTCCCGAGGTAGAGCATTATGAGCCGAGCGGAACGGGAGAATCCCCCCTTGCCGGTATTCCCGAATGGGTAAACTGTAGCTGTCCGAAATGCGGCGGAAAGGCAAAAAGAGAGACGAACACGATGCCCCAATGGGCAGGCTCCTCTTGGTATTTTATTCGTTATGTGGATAAATACAATGATAAGGAACTGATTAGCAGGGAAAAGGCGGATAAGTATCTTCCGGTAGATATGTATATTGGAGGAGTAGAGCATGCAGTGCTTCACCTGCTCTATTCTCGGTTCTGGACCAAGTTCCTCTATGACATCGGTGTAGTCGGCTTTAAGGAGCCCTTCAAGAAGCTGTTTAACCAAGGCATGATTTTGGGACCGGACGGGCAGAAGATGTCTAAGTCCATGGGAAATGTAGTTTCTCCGGATGATCTAGTGGCAGATTACGGCTGTGATGCCTTGCGTCTTTATGAGCTTTTTGTCGGCCCTCCCGAGCTGGATGCCGCTTGGGACGCAAGAGGAATTGACGGTGTATATCGTTTCTTAAACCGTTTTTTTATTCTTTGGTGCTGGATTCCAAAGAAAAAAATGTAGCAGAGACAAAGGAAATGCTTCGACTTCGTCATAATCTCATTCACGACATTGAGGAGCGTTTTTGAAAGCTTTAACTTAAATACCGTGGTTTCCGGTTTCATGGAGTATAACAACGCTATGCTGGATATCGCCAAAAAGAGAAGGCGGAATGGATTTAGAGACTTTGAAGACGTTTCTCTATTCTTCTTGCTCCTTTTGCACCGCATATTGCGGAGGAATGCTACCACTTATGCGGTGGAGAGACTTCCGTATTCTCCGCAAACTGGCCGGAGTACAGCGATAAGGAGAGAGAAGCGGATGAAATCAAGGTTCCGGTACAGATTAACGGGAAAGTGAAGACTGTACTCGAGGTGCCGAAGGATATCGATAAGGAGAGCATTTTTAAAAAGAGGCGAAGAAGGCTCTCGGAGATAAGCTTTCCGGCAATCTTATAAAGGAAGTCTATGTTCCGGGCAAGATTGTTAATTTTGTTGTAAAGTCATAATGGCTTTCTTACAATTTCTTGACTCTGTATAGAAATATTTTTAGGAAGTTTTTCTACACAAAAAAAAATAATGTGGTATGATAAATGGCGTCGTTTTTTGAATTAATACGGCGCCTTTTTTTATACACTAACTTAAATATATAGAATAATAGAGGAACGATATGCTAGCAAGTCAAAGAAGATTGTCAAGAGAAGTGAATAGAGCGCAAGGCAGCTCCAGAAGCCGCAGCTCATCTCATACATATAGCGGGAAATACAGTAGAACAGGCAGAAGTAGCGGAAGGAGACCGAATAATAAAGCTCCTTTTCCTGCGGTCGCTGTTGGATTATTGGCTATAGTAGTGCTTGGTAGCGGTGTTTTTGCTCTAACCCGTTCGAAATCCAAGACAGAAGAAACAGAAACGGTAATCGAAACACAGGCTATAAATCCGAATGCAATTCAGAAGGATTTATATTTGGATTATTCCGCATTTAAGAAGGACGCGGAGCTTTTGAATTTAAAAGGTATGACAGAAGAGGAAGTGGAAGATTTTCTTCGTAAGTCTTACCAGTGGAATATTGTGATTAAGAATGCTAATCCGAATATTCAATATTTTTCCATGCCGGAATTTCCTGAGCATAAAGAGAATAGCAGCTCTGATGACGGGGTAGATGACCAGGGAACTGAAGAAATTGTTAAAGTTGCAAACACTCTTTCCGACGTCAGCATTCGTCCGGAAAAAACGGAATTCGCTATTCCGGATATGATGTCTGACAGTATCCATAATTTTGTAGGGCAGATTTTTACAAACTACAAGGAAATATGGCTACGGAAAGCAGTACGGAAGAAAGTTCTACAGAAAAAGAAAAAAAGAAGAAAAAGAAGAAAGAAGAAACTACAAGTGAAACAGAGTCTCAAGTTATTCAGGCGGATTATGTTTTACAACTTCCGGATTTTAGTGATAAAGTTAACGATTATGTCAATCAGCTTGCTATTGTATGGAAGATGGCACCGCAAAACGGTGACATTACTTCCTACAATAAATCCACCGGAGAGTTTGAATTTGGCGGAACCAAGGACGGGTATGCTGTTAATGTAAGTGATACTGCGGAAAAAGTTATGGAATTAATTCGTGCTAAAAACTTTTCCGGGGAGGTGGAAACTGTTGGTTCTACAGTGCCTGCGTCAACAGCATCCATTAAGGATAAGTACAAAATCATCGCATCGGTAACAACAAAGACAACTTCCAATGAACTTCGGAATACGAATGTGAAGTTAGCTGCTGCCGCCGTAAATGGTACAGTTTTACAACCGGGAGAAGAATTTTCATTCAATACGGTTGTTGGACAAAGAACAGCTGAAAAGGGATATAAGCCTGCAGCGGCTTATAACCAGGGAGAGGTTGTGGAAGAAGTTGGCGGAGGTGTTTGTCAGATTTCTTCAACCCTGTATAATGCAGTATTTCGCGCAGGTCTTACCACAACTTACAGAAGAGCGCATACCTTTGCGCCGACTTATGTTACACCGGGAACGGATGCAACCGTTTCTTGGCCGGGACCGGATTATAAATTTGTGAATAATTCCAAGCATGCTATCGGTATTTTATCATGGTATTCCAACCAGACCGCTACAGTACAAATTTATGGCTTACCGGTACTTCCGGATGGTGTAAAATGGGAATTAGTCTCTGAAAAAGTAAAGGATCTTCCGGTACCTGCACCGCAGATTATTACTCCGGAGCAAGGGAAGGAGAGTAACGGCTCTGCAGGCTCCGAGTGGCAGGCATATAAAGTGATTACCAAAGACGGAAAGACCGAGAAGGTAAAAGACCACTATGCAAGCTATAAGGGACATACTCCTAAAAAATATACGCCGGGTACTACTGAGAGTACATCTGCCGGAGAGAGTACCGGCGCTTCTGCGAGTGTTTCCGAAAGTAAATCCTCGGAAACAAAGACGAGTGAAACAAAGGCTACAGAGACAAAGGCAAAGGAAACCAAGGAAGAGAATCCGGAGATTTCCAATGGCCCAAGCGGAAACAATACTGTAGTGACCAGCTCTGAAGATGTTATTTCCCCGGGACCGGGTGGAGAGTAAACATTAAAAACTTATTTCCGGTAATTGGCATATCTTATAGTTAGAAAAAGGGGCTGTAAAAAATTAAAATAATAAAGAGATTCTTTGCAATATAAGTCTGAATGCGGGGTAGTCTGAGCCCGTCGGCACTTGCGAAAAACAAGAGAAACGCAGTTTCGCTTAGTATCCGTTACGTGGCGAAGCTAGCGAGAGCGTGCCCCAAGTTCAGACCTATATTGCTTAGAAAAATTATTTTAATTTTTACAGCTCCTTTTTATATTTTGTTTTTGTATTTTTGATAAAAATAAAATTTCAAATGTTTAAAGTTTGTGCTTATAGCTAAGGTTAAATTGGAGAAATACAGGCTAAATTAGATTGTGAAAGATTTAATAATTGTACTTATTGAGGAACGGAGGGAAAATTTCATTGCTTTTCAAAATGGGAATGTTATACTGTTTTTCGGTATGTGAGGCCTGAATTTTGGGCTTTAAGGATAATATTTCATTTTTTTCAGGAGGGTATTTATGGCAAGAAAAATGAAGACCATGGACGGTAACCAGGCTGCGGCTCACGCATCCTATGCGTTCTCTGAAGTGGCTGCAATTTTCCCGATTACTCCTTCATCCGTTATGCCGGAGCATGTGGATGAGTGGGCAACAGAGGGAAGACAGAACATTCTCGGGGAAACCGTACAGGTTACGGAGATGCAGTCTGAGGCAGGTGCTGCAGGTGCAGTACACGGTGCGTTGGCTGCCGGTGCTTTGACAACTACTTTTACAGCTTCACAGGGCTTGCTTCTTATGATTCCGGATATCTATAAGATTGCCGGTGAACAGCTTCCCGGTGTGTTTGATGTATCTGCTAGAGCTGTAGCTTCCCATGCGCTTTCCATCTTCGGAGATCACTCCGACGTTATGGCTTGCCGTCAGACCGGTGCTGCACTGCTTTGTGAATCCTCCGTACAGGAAGTAATGGACTTGACTCCGGTTGCACACCTTGCAGCTTTAAAGGGTAAGCTTCCTTTTATTAACTTCTTCGACGGTTTCCGTACTTCTCACGAGATTCAGAAGATTGAAGAGTGGGATTATGAAGACTTAAAGGATATGGTGGACTGGGAGTATATTGATGCTTTCCGTCAGAATGCCCTGAATCCGAATCATCCTGTGGAGAGAGGTTCTGCACAGAACCCCGATATTTCTTCCAGGCAAGAGAGGCTTGTAACCCTTACTATGATGCACTTCCCGCTATTGTGCAGGAGTACATGGATAAGGTAAACAAGAAGATCGGCACAAACTACGCATTATTTAACTACCATGGTGCACCGGATGCAGAGCATGTTATCGTAGCTATGGGTTCTGTAAATGAAACCATTGAAGAGACCATTGATTATATGATTGAGAAGACCGGTGCGAAGGTTGGTTTAATTAAGGTTAGACTGTATAGACCGTTTGCAACCGATGCTTTCTTAAAGGCAATTCCGAAGACGGTGAAGACCATCTCCGTTTTGGATCGTACCAAGGAGCCGGGATCTATCGGCGAGCCTTTATACTTAGATGTTGTGGCTGCTCTTTCCGACAGCGAGTTTAAGAATGTGACCGTTCTTTCCGGTCGTTACGGCTTGGGTTCCAAGGACACAACTCCTGCGCAGATTGTGGCTGTATACAACAACAAGGAGAAGAAGAGATTTACGATCGGAATCAACGATGATGTAACACATCTTTCCTTAGAGGTTGGACCGGCTATCGTTACTACTCCTGCCGGAACTGTAAACTGTAAGTTCTGGGGACTTGGAGCGGACGGAACCGTTGGAGCAAACAAGAACTCCATTAAGATTATCGGTGACAATACGGATAAGTATGCACAGGCTTACTTTGACTATGACTCCAAGAAGTCCGGCGGTGTTACCATGTCTCACTTGAGATTTGGTGATAAGCCGATTAAGTCTACTTACCTCATTAAGAGAGCGGACTTCGTTGCTTGTCACAATCCTTCCTATATGACCAAGTTCAACATGGTTCAGGAGCTGGTTGACGGCGGTACCTTCCTCCTTAACTGTACATGGTCCAAGGATGAAGTGGAGAAGCATATCCCGGGTCAGGTTAAGAAGTACATGGCTGAGCACAATATCAAGTTCTACATCATTAACGGTGTAAAGATCGGTATTGAGACAGGCATGGGACCGACTCGTATTAACACCATTCTTCAGTCCGCATTCTTTACCTTAACCGGTATTATTCCGAAGGAGCAGGCTAACAAGCTCATGAAGGATGCTGCGGAAAAGACTTACGGCCGTAAGGGTGAAGATGTAGTTAAGAAAAACTGGGCAGCGATTGACGCAGGAGCAAATGCCTTCGAAGAAGTGGAAGTAAAGAAGGAATGGGCAAATTGCGCTGATGAAGGGCTTGAGTTTAAGACAAAGACTGAGGGAAGAAAAGATATTCTTGACTTTGTAAACAATGTTCAGAATTATGTATCCGCACAGGAGGGTAATAATCTTCCCGTTTCCGCTTTCACAAGTTATGTAGACGGTTCTACACCGATTGGAACGGCTGCTTACGAGAAGCGCGGTATTGCAGTTAACGTTCCTGCATGGAATCCGGATAACTGTATTCAGTGTAACTTCTGTTCCTATGTTTGTCCTCATGCTGCAATTCGAGCATTTGCATATACCGAGGATGAGGCTGCTAAGGCTCCGGAAGCGGATCAGCAGAAGGCTATGAACGGAATGCCGAATTACAAGTTCGGTATCAAGGTTTCCGTGATGGACTGTGTAGGTTGCGGATCTTGTGCAAATGTATGTCCGGGAATGAAGGGCGAGAAGGCTCTTGTTATGTCCCCAATCGAGGACAACTTGGATCGCCAGAAGTACTTCGACTATGCAGTTAAGCTTCCTGAGAAGGAAGAGGTTATTGCAAAGTTTAAGGAGACTACCGTTAAGGGATCTCAGTTTAAAGAAGCCGCTGTTCGAGTTCTCCGGTGCGTGCCCGGGATGTGGCGAGACACCGTATGCGAAGCTCATCACACAGCTTTTCGGAGAGAGAATGTACATCAGTAACGCTACAGGATGTTCTTCCATCTGGGGTAACTCTTCTCCTTCTACACCGTACACGGTAAATGCCAAGGGACAGGGACCCGCTTGGGATAACTCTCTCTTTGAGGATAATGCCGAGTTCGGATATGGTATGCTTCTTGCACAGAATGCTATCCGTGACAGATTAAAGAAGCAGGTTGAAAAGCTTGTAGAAGACAATAAGGACGCTACTGTTGTTGAGGCTGCTAAGGAATATTTGGATACCTTTTCTATCGGCGCAACAAACGGTACTGCTACAGAGAAGCTTGTTGCAGCATTAGCTGGCAAGACTGATGAAGTATCTAAGGATCTTCTTAAGCATAAGGATTTCTTAGGCAAGAAGAGCCAGTGGATCTTCGGTGGTGACGGTTGGGCTTACGATATCGGATTCGGCGGACTTGACCATGTTCTTGCTTCCGGAAAGGATATCAATGTTATGGTATTCGATACCGAGGTTTACTCCAACACAGGCGGACAGTCCTCCAAGGCTACTCCGACCGGTGCAGTGGCACAGTTCGCTGCCGGCGGTAAGGAGACCAAGAAGAAGGATCTTGCCGGAATCGCAATGTCCTACGGCTATGTTTATGTAGCACACATCGCTATGGGTGCAGATATGGCACAGACTGTTAAGGCTATTTCCGAGGCAGAGGCATATCCGGGACCGTCTCTTATCATCGCATACTCACCCTGTATCAACCACGGTATCAAGAAGGGTATGGCTAAGGCTCAGACAGAAGAGAAGCTTGCTGTTGAGGCAGGTTACTGGAATAACTTCCGTTACAACCCGCTTGGCGGAGACAAGAAGTTCAGCTTAGACTCCAAGGAGCCGAAGTTCGAATCTTATCAGGAATTCTTACAGGGAGAGGTTCGTTACTTATCCTTGGCTCTGAAAAATCCGGAGAGAGCAAAGCTTCTTGATGAGACAAACGAGAAGGAAGCTAGAGAGAGATACGAGAAGTTAAAGAGATGGGTTGAGTTATATAACAACTAATTTTTCAGATGACTTAATGCTGTAAGTGAGAAATATTCGAAGGGCTTACGGTTCTAAAAAGGAAGGGGCTTGCTCCTTCCTTTTTTCTATAAAATATTAATTTTCAGTGCTTTTATTTTATATGAATGGGATGCAATACAAAATGTAGAAGAGAGGGGATACAGAATGAAAAGGATATGTGATATAGAATGAGAAGGATAGGATGTGACATTATTCGGAATTAATGGTAAAATGAATCGATTTCGAGTATGAAAAGGGAGGAATAGCGTGAGAAAAGCCATTGTAGCCGTAGTGGGGCGTCCTAATGTGGGAAAATCCACTCTATTTAATACTATAGCCGGAAAACAGATTTCCATCGTCCAAGACACACCGGGTGTAACAAGGGATCGTATCTATGCAGAAGCTTCCTGGTTGAATTATCATTTTACCTTAGTCGACACCGGCGGGATTGAGCCGGTTTCCGATGATGTTCTACTTAAGCAGATGCGTTCCCAGGCGGAGCTTGCCATAGATACCGCAGATGTGATTATTTTTGTTACCGATGTGCGTAGCGGAGTTGTTGATGCGGACTATGAAGTGGCAAATATGCTAAGAAAGTCCAAAAAGCCGGTTGTGCTCTGTGTGAATAAAGTAGATAGCGTTAAAAAATTCGGAAATGACATTTACGAGTTTTATTCCTTGGCTTTGGGAGAACCCTTTGCCGTATCTTCTGCAAATCATATGGGAATTGGAGATTTACTGGAGGCGGTAGTTCAGCACTTTCCAAAGGAGGGGGGAGGCTACGGAAGAGGATGATCGTTTAAAGATAGCACTAATCGGAAAACCGAATGTAGGAAAGAGTTCTCTAACCAATAAGCTATTGGGAGAAAATCGCGTAATCGTTTCGGATATTGCAGGAACGACTCGTGACGCTATTGATACGGAAATAATCCATAACGGAGTACCCTATGTCTTTATCGATACTGCCGGACTTCGTCGTAAAGGAAGAGTAACGGAAGATATTGAACGTTATTCTGTGATTCGTACTGTTTCTGCAGTGGATAGAGCCGACATTTGTATTGTTTTACTGGATGCTACAGAAGGGATTACGGACGGAGATACCCGTATTGCCGGTATTGCACATGAATCGGGAAAAGGTGTCATTTTGGCTGTCAATAAATGGGATCTTGTGGAGAAGGACGACAAGACCATGCAGGAGTTTACCAAGAAGCTTCGTGAAAAGTTTTCTTATATGGATTATGCGGAGATTCTTTTTATTTCGGCTGAAACAGGACAGCGTACACAGAAGATATTCGAAATGGTAGATAGAATTCATGAAAATCAGGTACTACGCATAAAGACCGGTGTCTTAAATGAAATTATGGCAAGAGCGACTGCTATGAAGCAGCCTCCTTCCGATAAGGGGAAAAGACTTAAGCTTTTCTATATTACGCAGGCTTCCGTTTCCCCTCCGACCTTTGTGATTTTTGTAAATGACAGAGAGTTAATGCATTTCTCTTATACTCGCTATATTGAGAATCAGATTCGAGAGAACTTTGGATTTAGAGGTACCCCAATACGTTTTATCATTAGAGAAAGAGGAGAAGAGAGCTAGATGCCGATACGGGAAATTATTATTTGCTTGCTTGCGGGCTATGCTTTCGGGAATATCCCGAACGGCTATTTGTATGCGAAAGCACATGGGATTGATATCTATAAGGAAGGGTCAGGGAATCCCGGAAGTACAAATATTCTTCGTACCTTGGGGAAAAAAGCCGGAATCACCGTGCTTCTTATGGATATTGCGAAGTGTATGTTGCCCATCTTCTTTATGGTACTTTTCTTTAAGCCGGAGAATGAAGACTTAAAAAGCCTGATTTTGATGACAACGGGAATAGGAGCGATTCTGGGGCATAATTTTCCCTGTATTCCCAAGGTAAAGGGAGGAAAAGGAGTGGCTTGTACAGGAGCTCTTTTGATTGCTCTATCCCCTCTTTATACTCTTTGCCTATTACTCTTTTTTATACTGGTTGTACTGATTACAGGCTATGTAAGCTTGGGATCAATGCTGGCTATTACGGTTTTCTTTCTCTCTGTTGTATTTTTCGGAAAAACTTCTCTACTGTTCCCGTTTTCGGGAGCGGTATATCTTCCCATGTGTGCTTTAAGTTTTCTTCTTATGGCAATGCTCATTTTTCAGCATAGAGGAAATATCAAGAGACTCTTAAATGGAACGGAAAATCGTTTTGGGAAAAAGAAGAAAGAGACTGGAAAAGAAAAGGAGCTGTTATGAAAATCACTGTGCTTGGTGCAGGAAGCTGGGGAACCGCCCTATCCATGACACTTTGGAAAAATGGGCATTCGGTTTATTTGTGGACACATGATGAAAAGGAAGCAAAGTATTTAAAAGAAAAAAGAAAATGTACGAATCTACCTGAAGTGGTCATTCCGGAAGAGATTACAATCCTTACTTCTTTAGAAGAAGCGGTAAAAGAAGGGGAAATTCTGATCTACGCAGTGCCTTCCATTTTTACAAGGTCCATGGGGGAGAGAACCCGAGTTTTTGTTCGGAAGGAACAGATCCTTGTAACGGTTTCCAAGGGTATAGAAGAGAGTACACTTTATACTATGACGGATATATTGGAAGAGTTCTTTCCGGAAAATAAAATTGCGGTACTTTCAGGTCCTTCTCATGCCGAGGAAGTTTCCCGCTTTATTCCGACAACCATAGTTTGTGCATCGAAGGATGAAGAGACGGCAAGAACAATTCAGTCGGCTTTATCAGCGATACCTTCCGGGTTTACACCAATAAAGATGTGCTTGGAGTGGAAATCGGTGCGGCTTTAAAAAATGTCATTGCGCTTGCTGCCGGAATTGCAGATGGACTGGGTTATGGAGATAATACCATGGCAGCTCTGATTACTCGCGGTATTGCGGAGATTGCAAGACTCGGTCAGGCCATGGGCTGCCATTTGGAAACCTTTGCCGGACTTTCCGGAATCGGAGACTTGATTGTTACCTGTGCATCGAAACATTCCCGAAACAGAAGAGCGGGAATTCTCATTGGGCAGGGAGAGTCTTACGAAGAAGCGATGAAGGAAGTCGGTCAGGTAGTGGAGGGCGTGTATGCGGCCAAAGCGGCGAAAAAGCTTGGAGAAAAGTACCAAGTGGATCTTCCGATTGTCAAGGAAGTGAATGCGGTTCTTTTCGAAGGGAAAGCGGCGAAGGACGCAGTTTCCGACCTGATGCTAAGAGATCGAAGAAGCGAAAGTTCTGCTGTCAGCTATGATAAATAAAGAATATTCATAAAAGATGCAAGGTTTCTATTCACTGCATTCTTTTCTCTTCTTAGCGTGTATCGTGTGCAAAGCTTGCGATATCTCATTTATAATAGGTATTCCTTCGGGTTATAGTGAGATAAAGATTTCATAAAAAATGTTATAAAAAGAATTGACAAGCCTTGCACTCTTCCCTATAATACGGAAAGATTTTAAGAATAAAGGGAGGATTGCAATGAAAAAACAAATTAGTTTTGCCTTGGCTATGCTTATGGCTTTGTCCTTAGCAGCATGTGGCGGAAATACAAAGAGTAGTAATGAAACAAGTGGAGCCGCTTCAGAAGCTGCAGGTGAGAAAAAAGCGGATGCCAGCGGAAAAGTATGGAAGATTGGCGCACAGGGACCTTTAACCGGCGGTGCTGCAGTTTATGGTAATGCCGTAGTGAACGGTGCTGAAATTGCGGTGAATGAAATCAATGCAAACGGCGGAATCAACGGTTATCAGATTGAATATAAGAAAGCCGATGATGAGCATGATCAGGAAAAGGCCATCAATGCGTATAACAGCTTAAAGGACTGGGGCATGCAGTTCCTTGTAGGACCGACAACCTCTGCTCCTGCTATCGCTGTAGGAACAGAGTCCGAGCCGGATAATATGTTTATTCTTTCTCCGTCGGGTTCCGCTTTGGAAGTAACTGCACCGAAGAATGTCTTCCGTGTATGCTTCTCCGATCCTGCACAGGGTGCAAAATCTGCACAGTATATCGGTTCTCATAAGCTTGGAACCAAGATTGGTATCATTTATGATTCTTCCGATGTTTATTCTACGGGTGTTCATGATTCCTTCAAGGAAGAGGCTCCGAAGCAGGGCTTGGAAATTGTTGCTGATGAGCAGTTTACTGCGGATTCCAACAAAGATTTTTCCACGCAGTTACAGAAGATGAAGGATTCCGGAGCGGATCTTGTTTTCTTACCCTTCTACTATACAGAGGCGGCTTTGGTTCTTACCCAGGCAAATACTATGGGTTATAAGCCGACTTTCTTCGGATGTGACGGTATGGACGGTATCTTGAATGTAGAGAATTTTGATACAAAGCTTGCTGACGGCTTGATGCTTTTAACTCCGTTTGCTGCAGATGCTAAAGATGATTTGACTGTAAACTTTGTAAAGAATTACAAAGAGAAGTATAAGGATACTCCGATTCAGTTCGCTGCAGATGCTTATGATGCAGTATATGCCATTAAGGCTGCTGCAGAGAAAGCGAACCTGACACCGGATCAAAGCGTTTCCGATTTGGGCGATGCTATGGAGAAGGCTATGACCGAAATCACTTTAGATGGTCTTACCGGTTCCGGCATGAAGTGGGATGCCTCCGGAGATGTAGATAAAGAGCCGAAGGCTGTTATCATCAAAGACGGAGCCTATGTTTCTGCAGAGTAATCTTTTGTAGAGCAGTACTTTATAAAAGAGTGGGGCAGTGATTTGAGTGTTAGATTGAGTATTCTTTTCTAAAAAAATCCAAGCTTCAAGATTTACGTTTTTAGCTATAAGGAAAAAGGCAATGCATTCGCTTTGCCTTTTTCTTACTGATAAGGAGAAATTTTTCTATGATGAGTTTTATTTCATATCTGTTAAGTGGTATAAGCTTAGGCTCTGTCTATGCCATTATTGCGCTTGGCTATACCATGGTATATGGAATTGCAAAAATGCTGAACTTTGCACATGGAGATATTCTGATGGTAGGGGGGTATACTGCCTTTATCGCTTTTAATCAGATGGGGTTCCCTATTCCGGTGGCAGTTCTTCTCAGTATGGCGGTTTGTACTGCACTTGGTGTATTAATTGAGCGTATTGCTTATAAGCCGCTTCGAAATGCCAATTCCCTTGCGGTACTGATTACTGCAATCGGTGTTTCCTATTTACTGCAGAATTTGGCTTTACTGCTCTTTAGTGCGAATCCGAAGAGCTTCACTTCTTTCGTGAAAATTTCTCCTATTAAACTTGCCGGCGGTAATCTTACTATTTCCGGAGAAACTGTGGTGACCATTGCAGTAGGGGCCATCGTAGCAGTTTGCCTGCTTTTATTTATTCAGAAAACAAAGGCAGGACAAGCCATGCTTGCCGTTTCCGAAGATAAGGGTGCGGCAAGTCTTATGGGGGTCAATGTTAATGCAACTATTGCGTTGACCTTTGCAATCGGCTCATCTCTTGCCAGTGTGGCAGGAATCCTGCTTTGTTCTGCGTATCCGAGTCTTACTCCGACTACAGGAGCGATGCCCGGAATTAAAGCCTTTGTCGCTGCGGTGCTTGGTGGAATCGGTTCTATTCCCGGTGCTTTTATAGGCGGGATTTTACTAGGGATTTTAGAAAATCTGTCTAAGGCGTATATTTCTTCAAAGCTGTCTGATGCTATCGTGTTTTCCGTTTTGATTGTGGTTCTCCTGATTAAGCCGACCGGCATTTTAGGAAAGAAGATTATGGAGAAGGTGTAAAATGAATAAAACAAGATTAAAGCAATTGAAAGAGATTTTTTTGAACTACGGGATACTTATTCTCGTTTATCTTGTGGTACAGTTCTTTTTACAAGCCGGATCTGTTTCTTCGCTTATGAAAGGACTTTTGGTACCTCTTTGTATCTATTCTATTTTGGCAATCAGCTTAAACCTAGTAGTAGGTATTTCCGGTGAGCTTTCCCTTGGACATGCCGGATTTATGTGTGTGGGCGCCTTTTCCTCCGCAACCTGTTCTATGCTTTTAAAAGGAAGCGGACTTTCCCCTATTTTACTTTTTTGTATAGCTCTTTTTGTAGGTGCACTTTCCGCAGGTGTTCTTGGAATTTTAATCGGTATACCCGTACTTCGTTTGAAGGGAGATTATCTGGCTATTGTGACACTGGCTTTCGGTGAGATTATCAAAAACCTCATCAATGCACTTTATTTTGGTGTAGATAAGGCCGGTTGGCATTTTTCTTTAAAGGATAGTAATGCAATTTCTTTGGGAGAGGGCGGAACATGGATCATTAAAGGTGCGCAAGGAATTACAGGAACTCCGAAGTATAGCAATTTTACAATAGGGATTGTTCTTCTTATTCTTTCCATGCTTTTTATCCAGCATTTTATTCACTCCAGAACAGGACGTGCAGTGATGGCGATTCGTGACAATCGAATTGCGGCGGAGAGTATCGGCTTGCCTGTTACCAGATTAAAGCTTCTTTGTTTTTCTATATCTGCTGCCTTTGCCGGTATAGCCGGTGTGCTTTATGCGCATAATTTAAGCTCTTTACAGGCGCTTCCGAAGAATTTCGGCTATAATCAGTCCATCATGATTTTGGTTTTTGTGGTTTTGGGCGGAATCGGAAATATGCGAGGCTCTATTCTTGCAGCAGTGGTTTTAACCCTTCTTCCGGAACTACTTCGGTCCTTAAATGATTACAGAATGCTGATTTATGCTGTAGTTTTGATTCTTATGATGCTCTTTACCTCCGCACCGAACTTTATTGCTTTGCGTAAGAGTATTGTAGAGAAGTTCCGTAAAAAGGAGGTTACAGCATGAATTTATTAGAAGTAAATGCTTTAGGGATTTCCTTTGGTGGACTTAAGGCTGTGGATAATTTCCACGTATCCGTGAAGAAAAATGAGCTATATGGTTTAATCGGACCGAACGGTGCCGGAAAAACCACGATATTCAACCTTCTTACCGGTGTATATAAGCCCAATGCGGGAGAAATCCTTTTGAACGGCAAAAATCTGGTGGGAATGAGCTGTATTAAGATTAATCATGAGGGCGTGGCAAGAACTTTCCAAAATATTCGTCTGTTCAATAAGCTGTCTGTTTTGGATAATGTTAAAGCAGGCTATTTTGAGTCTCAAAAGTATAGCTTTTTAGACGGAATCTTTCGCCTTCCCAATTATTTTAAGAAAGAAAAAGCCATGGATGAGTTGGCTATGGATTTGCTTTCCGTTTTTCACTTGGAAGACTTGGCAAAAGAATCGGCAGGAAATCTTCCTTATGGAAAACAGCGAAAGCTTGAGATTGCGAGAGCTCTTTCTACAAATCCGTCCCTTCTTCTTTTAGATGAGCCGGCTGCGGGGATGAATCCGAGTGAGACGGAAGAGTTAATGGAAACAATTCGCCTAGTCAGAGACCGCTTTGATATGACCGTTTTACTTATTGAGCATGACATGAAGCTAGTTTCCGGAATCTGTGACAGACTGACTGTATTAAACTTCGGTCAGGTTCTTGCTGAGGGAGAGACCGCTGAAGTTCTGCATGATGAGAAGGTTATTAAAGCCTATTTAGGAGAGTAGTATGGGAAAGATACTGGAAGTAAAAAATCTACATGTGCATTATGGTATGATTCATGCAATTAAGGGGATTTCCTTTCATGTGAATAAGGGTGAAATTGTTACCTTAATCGGAGCAAACGGTGCGGGGAAAACCAGTACCTTACAGACGGTTACCGGGCTTATTCCGTCTTCCTCCGGAGAAATTATCTATAATGAAAAACATATTGAAAAGGTCCCTGGACATAAGCTTGTGGAACGGGGATTAGCCCATGTTCCCGAGGGAAGAAGAGTCTTTGCCAGTCTTTCCGTTTACCAGAACCTTATGTTGGGTGCCTACACCAGAAAAGATAAGAAAGAAATTGAAGATAGTCTGGAAATGATTTATCATCATTTTCCAAGACTGAAAGAAAGAAGAAATCAGGTAGCGGGAACACTTTCCGGAGGAGAACAGCAGATGCTTGCAATGGGAAGAGCTCTTATGTCCAAGCCGGAAATGATTCTTTTGGATGAGCCCTCGATGGGACTTTCTCCGATTTATGTGAATGAGATATTCTCTCTTATTCAAATGATTCACGATAGCGGAGTTACGGTGCTTTTAGTAGAGCAAAATGCGAATAAGGCACTGATGATTGCGGATCGCGCCTATGTTTTGGAAACCGGTTCCATTGCGCTCGAAGGAAATGCAAAAGAACTATTAGAGGACCCCAAGGTCAAGGCGGCTTATCTTTCGGAGTAAAAATGAGTAAAAAAAGTCTGACTCAATTTATCTTCTTTATTATGATCCTACTTGTTTTGGGACTTGGTATAAGCTTTCTTTTTCAGAGAAGATGGAAAAGAAAGCTTATGCAGTATGAAACGAAGTTAAACGTACAGGATGCTCCTGCAAAAGAAATTTTACCTGTAGAAGAAGAGGAAGATGAATTTGGGGAAGAGGATAGTATTTTTCATTTTCAAAACGAATTCTCCCGTCTTGAGCAGATAGAAGAGGATTCTGACTGGCATAGAGGGCTTCCCTTAAGAAGACGTTATGAAGAAATAGCCGGTCTTTACGATAAGGAGTTGCAGAGGATTGTTTCTTATTATGCCGGAAAGATTACGGGGACGGAGAGAGAAAATTTCTTTGTTGAGCAGAGTATTTTTTTGGCGGAAAGAAGCAGAGAAAGCAAAAAAGAATTGAGTCAGGATAAGACAGGAATAGAAGAAAATGTAGATTACCTGAAGAAGTATATCGTTCTTACCAAAAATAGATGTAGCGTCATTTTGGATAAGATTGTGGACGAATTTGATGAATAAAATTGTTTTCTGTCGGCATTAAAAAGCGGGAGAGGGATATCCGTCCTTCTCCTATTTTTATAGATGCTTTAGCTCTATATTCAGCTTTATTTTACCTAAATATCTTATGGAGTCTGTCTAACGCTATTTGGTAAAATGCTTAACGCTATTTGGTAAAATGCCCGGCTTGAACTTGTTCTTTGAGTAAGGTATAATTTTAAAGTTTTATAAGAGAAAGAGCCGGGAAAAAGGGTAAATTTTTCCTTTTATAATCCCGAACAATCAATTTAATATCTTGTGTATTATAGAGGAGATTTTATGGAAAAATATGGTGTAAATGAATTACGAAAGATGTTTCTGGACTATTTTCGGGAGCAGGATCATCTTATTATGAAGAGCTTTTCATTGGTTCCTCACAATGATAACAGCTTGCTCTTAATCAATTCGGGCATGGCACCCTTAAAACCTTATTTTACAGGGCAGGAGATTCCGCCTAAGAGAAGAGTTTCTACCTGTCAGAAATGTATTCGTACAGGCGATATTGAGAATATCGGAAAGACGGCTCGCCATGGTACCTTCTTTGAGATGCTCGGAAATTTCTCCTTTGGAGATTACTTTAAGTCTGAAGCTCTGCACTTTGCCTGGCAGTTTTTAACGGAGAGAGTGGGACTTCCCGAAGGATAGACTTTATCCCAGTATTTATCTTGATGATGAAGAAGCGTTCAAAGTTTGGACGGAAGAAATCGGTGTTCCGAAGGAAAGAGTTTATCGCTTCGGTAAGGCGGACAATTTCTGGGAGCACGGCGCAGGTCCCTGCGGTCCCTGTTCCGAGATTTACTATGATCGCGGTGAAAAGTACGGTACCGGTCCGGAAGATGTAATGGGCGGAGAAGGTGACCGTTTTATTGAGGTATGGAATGTTGTATTCTCTCAGTTTAACAATGACGGAAAGGGAAACTATACCGAGCTTGTGCAGAAGAACATTGATACCGGTATGGGGCTGGAAAGACTTGCTGTAGTTTGCCAGGATGTTCCCTCTCTTTTTGATGTGGATACCAACAAGGCTATGATGGAAGAGATTGCCGGTCTTTCTCATAAGCGTTATATGGAAAATAAGGAGCATGATATTTCTTTCCGTATTATTGCAGACCATGTGAAGAGCTGTACCTTTATGGCTTCTGACGGAATCATGCCGTCCAATGAAGGAAGAGGTTATGTCTTCCGAAGACTCCTAAGAAGAGCGGCAAGACATGGAAGAATTTTAGGAATTAACGGGGCTTTTCTGGCTACTCTTTCTGAAAGCAATCGCGCTTTCTAAGGATGGCTATCCGGAGCTCGAAGAAAAGAAGGACATGATTCTTCGTGTGATTGCCGAAGAGGAAGAGCGCTTTAATAAGACCATTGATAACGGTCTTGCGATTCTTCAGTCCTTAATTCAGGATTTACAGAAGAAGAAAGAGAAGACACTTTCCGGAGATGAAGCCTTCCGTCTCTATGACACCTATGGTTTCCCCTTGGATTTAACCAAGGAAATCCTTGAGGATGCCGGCATGGATTTGGATGAAGAGGCTTTTCATCAGGCGATGAAGGTACAGAAGGATACAGCCCGTGCTGCAAGAAAGACCACAAACTATATGGGACGTGACGATATTTACCAGACTCTGGATCCGAGCATCAGTTCAGAGTTTACAGGTTATGACAGATTGGAAGAGGACGCTACGGTAAAGGCTCTTGTATTCTTATCCGATGAAGAAGGGCAGGGCAGTATTTCCGATAAGATTACGGAGGGACAGAAGGCTGCCATTATTACAGATAAAACACCATTCTATGCCACCATGGGCGGACAGCAAGGCGATCGAGGAGAAATCAGCGGAGAGAATTCCTTGTTTATCGTAGATGAAACCATTCATTTACAGGGAGGAAAGATTGCGCACCTCGGTGTAATGGAACAGGGAGAGATTAGCCTAAATGAAAAGGTACATCTTTCTGTAGACGAAGAAGCAAGAAATCTGACGGCGAGAAACCATACGGCTACACATCTCTTACAGAAGGCTTTAAAGACCGTTTTGGGATCTCATGTAGAGCAGGCCGGTGCTTATTATGATGATAAGCGTCTTCGTTTTGACTTTACGCACTTTGCGGCACTCACTAAGGACGAATTAAAGAAGGTTGAAGAAATGGTCAACCAAGAGATTGCAAAGGGTGAGCTTGTAAAGACTGAGGAAATGAGCTTAGAGGAAGCTAAGAAGTCCGGTGCAATCGCTCTTTTCGGAGAAAAGTACGGCGACAAGGTACGCGTAGTTTCCGTTGGAGACTATTCTGTAGAGCTTTGTGGCGGAACGCATGTAAGTCAGTCCGGCAGTATCCAGGGCTTTAAGATTGTTTCGGAGCAGGGTATTGCAGCCGGTATAAGGAGAATTGAGGCCTTAACCTCTCAGAATCTTTTTGATTTCTTCCAGAAGGAAGAGGAGCTTTTAAAGGAATTAAGTGCTAAGTTAAAGGCCGATCCCGAGCATTTATTGCAAAGAATCGAAAGCCTTGAGCAGGAACTGAAATCCAGTAAGTCCGATCTCGATAAGCTGAAAGAGAAGATTGCAAAGGAGGAGATGGGAGAACTCAGTGCGGAAAATATAAACGGATGCTCCGTAATTATAAAAGAATTGCAGGGGGTAGACATCAATGGTCTTAGAACTTTGGGAGACAGCCTGAAGGATAAGTATGAGAACGCTTTTGTGCTTCTCCTTTCCGTGGTAGACGGAAAACCGGTTCTTATGGCGACAGCATCTGATGCCGCAGTAAAGAAGGGAGCACACGCAGGAAACCTGATTAAAGAAGTAGCCGGCGTTCTTGGTGGTGGCGGAGGTGGAAAGCCGCAGATGGCACAGGCCGGTGGAAAAGATCTTTCCGCAATTCCGGAAGCCCTTAAAAAGGCAAAGGATATTATTCAGGCACAGCTACAGGGATAATGCCGGATTCCATAGATTCTTATGTCGTAAAAGACAAACTACAGATTTAGACGGATGTAAAGGATGAGTTGAAATAGAGTCTGGTTTAAAATTTGTCTTAACTAATCAGACAGAAATAGAAAAAAGATTGTAAATACGGGAATAAAAAATAGAGATGTAAATACGGAAAGAAACAAACAGAGATTTTACATTAGGAGAAGCCGGAATGAAAAACTACATGAATAAGGATCAGAAAATGCCCCTCTACGGCATAGGACCGTTTCTGATTTTGGCCGTTGCCCTTCTTTCTTTACTGGGAATCCTCTTATCCTACACTGTCTTATCGGGAGGAACGGTGAATGGGCAGGGAAAGCTATTGTTTTATTTTGCCGCATTTTTATTGATTTCCTCGGGATTATTGATTTGGTTTTTCGGAGCAGTGCATTCCGATGTGGACAGTTATATTAAAGAGAATAGATTAAAAACTGACGGAATCTACGCACGGACAAGAAATCCCATGTATACCGGCTGGTGGTTTGTACTAATCGGGATTTTGCTTTTCCGCCATAATTTATGGACACTTCCTCTTATTCCACTGCAATGGGCGCTTTTAACCGTGGTCTTAAAGAGAACGGAAGAGCAGTGGTTAAAGGAGCTCTTTGGGGAAGAATATGAGAATTACTGCAAGAAGGTAAATAGACTTTTGCCGTGTAAAAAAATTATTTGACTTAAAGGAAATTTTGCTATAATAAAGCGTAGTTTGTGCCCGAAGGGAGGTTTGGGAGTTCGCATGTCAAGTGTTATCGTAAAAGAGAACGAGTCTTTGGACAGTGCATTACGCAGATTCAAGAGAAACTGTGCTAAGGCAGGAATCCAGCAAGAAATTCGTAAGAGAGAGCATTACGAGAAGCCGTCCGTTAGACGTAAGAAGAAGTCTGAAGCGGCTAGAAAGCGTAAGTTCAATTAATTCATGCGAGGCTATTGGTCTCGTTTATAGCGTAGAGATAGCCCCGATTCATTTTGAATTGGGGCTATTTCCTTCCATGAAGGAGTATAATGGCGGAGAAAGAACTGATTTTAGACATCCCCTTAGAGCATGAAATGAATATTCTGGGGGATATGGACAAGTATTTACGAAAGTTACAGAGACAGTTTTCGGTGAACATCATTGACCGGGACGGTTTATTAAAGATTATCGGGGAAGAAGAAAATGCGGAAAAGACAAAAGAGGTTCTTCTTTCCCTTTTAAAGTTATCCGAAAAAGGGAATCGGATTTCCGAGCAAAATGTGGACTATGCCATTTCCCTTACCATAAAGGAGGGGAAGGCGGAGCAGCTTTTACAGCTGGAAGAAGATTTCGTGGCAAGAACCGCTCTTGGAAAGCCGGTAAAGCCGAAGACCTTGGGACAGAAGTCCTATGTCGATAAGATTCGGAAATATGATTACCTTCGGCGTAGGCCCTGCCGGAACGGGAAAGACCTATCTTGCGATGGCCATGGCAATTACCGCCTTTCGAGAGGAAGAGGTCTCCCGTATTATTCTAACAAGACCTGCAATTGAAGCGGGAGAGAAGCTCGGCTTCTTACCGGGTGACCTGCAGTCGAAGGTTGATCCGTATCTTCGGCCGCTCTATGACGCCCTTTATAACATCATGGGGCCGGAGCAGTACCTTGCGAATGCCGAGAAGGGTCTCATTGAAGTGGCTCCTCTTGCATATATGAGAGGAAGAACACTGGACAATGCTTATATCATCCTCGATGAGGCGCAGAATACCACTCCTGCGCAGATGAAGATGTTCCTGACAAGAATCGGCTTCGGCTCGAAGGTGATTGTGACAGGAGACCTTACGCAGAAGGACCTGGAAGAGGGAAAGCGTTCCGGTCTGGAAGATGCCATGTATATTTTAAAAAATGTGGAAGGAATCGCCTTTTCGGAGCTGACCAGTGAAGACGTAGTAAGGCATCCTCTTGTGCAGAGAATCGTCAATGCCTACGAGAAGGATGAGGAGAGAAAAAAGAGGGAAAACCATGCAAATCGACATAGAGTGGGAAGTAAGGAAAGAAACAAGCGTTCCGTATGAGAAGATTGCAAGAGAAATCGTGGAAGAGGCAGCGGATTTTGTCGGCTGCCCCTATGATATTTCCGTTTCCGTTCTTTTTATAGAGGATGAGGAAATGCACAGGATTAATCTGGAAAATAGGGGAATCGATAAGTCTACCGATGTCCTCTCTTTTCCGATGTTTGAACTGGAGAGTCCCGGAGTTTTTACGGAAGACCTGGAAGAAGATCCCGGTAACTTTGATCCGGACAGCGGTGAGCTTCTGCTCGGAGACATCATTCTGAACTGGGATAGGGTACTTTCGCAGGCGGAAGAGTATGGACACAGCGTAGAGAGAGAACTGGCCTTTTTGATTGCCCATTCCATGCTGCATCTTTTTCCTTTGATCACATGGAAGAGGAGGAACGGAAGGAAATGGAAGAGAAGCAGGAAGTGATTTTACAAAATAGAGGGTATCTAAGATGAGTAAGGGAAGAGTTTCTTCTAAGGCGACAGTTTCTACTAAGGCGACAGTTTCTACTAAGGCTACAGGACATAGGAATAATTTCGTACTGCAAGGCTCTCTTCTTGCCGTAGCGGGGATTTTAGTCCGCATCATCGGAATGGTTTACCGTATTCCTTTGACGGCGATTATTTCCGATGAGGGAAACGGGTATTATACCTCCGCGTTTTCCATTTATACCCTGCTCCTCATTCTTTCCAGCTATTCTATGCCTACGGCAATTTCCAAGCTGATTTCCCAAAATTTAGCCAAGAAGCAATACAGAAACACGGAGCGTGTGCTTCGCGTTTCTTTCCTGTATTCCTCTTTAATGGGGGCGGTTATGGCGTCGGTTCTTTTCTTCGGAGCGGACGGGATTGCGGAGCTTTTAAAGAAGCCTTATGCGGCCTTTGCGCTTCGCGCTTTAGCCCCGACCGTTTGGATTATGGCCTACTTGGGACTCCTTCGCGGTTATTTTCAGGGGATGGGAAATATGATTCCCACTGCGATTTCACAGATCTTGGAGCAGATTGCGAATGCCATCGTATCCGTTTTAATGGCCTATGTTTTATTTGCCAAGGGACAGCAGGCGGATTTACTCTATAAAAATACGGAGTTTTCCTATGCCTACGGGGCAATGGGGGGAGCAATCGGAACCGGTGCGGGTGCGGGACTGGCCCTACTCTTTATGTTCCTCTTATACCGCTATCAGAGCCCTGCTTTAAGAAGAAAGGCGAAGCGGGACGAGGGGCTTACGGAGAGCTATGAGCGTTCAGCGATGCTCCTTCTCTTTACCATGCTGCCGATTCTTTTTTTCCAGTACGGTTTACAATATTTCTTCCGTTTTTGGACGATTTTTCTTTATTCCTCGATTATGACAAGCCTCGGCTCAAAAACGAAGCAGATTGTTATGGAATGGGGGATTTTCGGAGAGTATCATGTGCTCTTTAATATTCCGGTTGCCTTGGCCAATGCGCTTTCTTCGTCTTTGATACCGGCTCTTACCATGGCGGTAGCATCTCACGACAGACAGAAAACGCTTTCTCAGATTCGGGTGAGTATTCGCTTTACCCTTCTCATTGCCGTGCCCTGTTCCATCGGTATGGCCGTGCTTGCGGATCCGCTTTCCCGTATGCTTTTCCCCGGTAAAAATGTGCAGCTTTTAATTCAGCTTACGAGAGTCGGCTCCTTTGCCGTACTGCTTTACTCGCTTTCCACGATTACGAATGCGATTTTACAGGGACTCGGGCACTTGAATCTGCCTCTTTATCACTCCATGGTTGCCCTCGTTTTACACCTTCTATCCTTGGTGCTTTTCCTTTATGCGGGTCTTGGAATCTATGGCGTCGTTTTATCGAATATTGTTTTTGCACTGATTATGTGCTTCTTAAATCAGCGTGCTATTTTCCGGCATACCCGTTTTCGGATTGATCTCTTCCGAAGTCTTGTGATGCCGATGTTTTCGGGACTGATTATGGGCGGTGCGGCTTATGTGATTTATTTTGTGATTTATATTGTCCTTCCGGAAGGCGCAAGGAAGGGAAGAGTGGGATCAGCCCTCTCTCTTCTTCCGGCTGTTTTTATTGCTATTTTGATTTACTTCTTCCTTCTTTTAAAGAGCCATACTTTGACAAGGGAGGATTTGGATGAAATGCCGATGGGCGGAAGACTGAAGCGCTTCCTATAAAAATGGAAGGATATAGATTTATTTAGAGGTTGGGACGTATAGATACGAGTTGAGCTCGATAAAGAGAATGAGGAGATCTTCTATAAAAAGTTGCCTCAGTCTAGCCCAACAAGATGTCTCAGGCTTCACCTGCGTCACTTGTTAAGAATTAAAGAAGAAACAAGATTAAGGAATGGGATAGAATGGAGTGGAATGGAGATGCAGGACTGTGTGATAATCGGAGGAGGAGCGGCAGGAATGGCGGCAGCGATTGCTGCAAAGCGTTCCGGCGCGCAGTCGGTTCTTCTTATTGAGAAAAATGAAAGCTTAGGGAAGAAACTTAAGCAGACGGGAAATGGCAGGTGCAATTTTACGAATCGGAATATGCAAGCCTCTTGTTTTCGTTCGGAATCTCCTACTTTCATTGAGGCTTTTTTAAAACAGTTTTCCTATGAGGACAGCCTCCGCTTTTTCCATTCTGTCGGTGTTTTGGAGAAGCTGCGGGGAGACTATGTCTATCCGCATTCCGACCAGGCGAAGTCTTTGGTATTTTCTTTGGAAAATGAAATGCGGAATCTGGGCGTGGAGATACTGTGCTCTACCGAAGTAAAAGCAATTCGGAATAACAGAAAGATAGAGAATTCCTTTTTTGAAATTAGCTGTTGTACAGAAGAAGAGCTAAAAAAAGAGAAGGATTTAAAGCCTAGGAAAGCTTTTGGAAAAGAGAAATTTTTAAAGGAAGAGAAGGCTTCCAAAGCGGAAAAAGATGTAAAGCCGAAAAAAACTTTTAAACTTAAAGTGAAGAAGCTCTTAATCTGTACAGGAGGGCTTGCGATGCCAAGCTCAGGTTCTACCGGAGAGGGTTATCGTTTTGCGGAAGCGTTAGGACACACTGTACTTAGTCCTTTTCCCAGTCTTTGCCCGATTTATACGGAAGAGAAGTTTGTAAAAGCTTGGGCCGGTGTTCGAGTGGATACGAAGCTTAGCCTTTTTGAGGGAGAGAAGCTTCTTTTTAGAGATAGAGGGGAGTTACAATGCACGGAATACGGAATTTCCGGCATTGTGGTTTTTCAATGCAGTCGCTTGGTGCATGAGCTGTTGGAAAAAAACGGAAAGGCGATGCTTTCTCTTTCTTTTTTTCCGGAGTTTAAAGAGGAGGAATTTCTTAGCTTTTTACTGAAAAGAAAGGAAGAAAGAAGCGCGCAATATGGAAGAGATTTTCTTCTTGCACTCCTTCCGGATAAGCTTGTGTCCGTTCTATTCCAAAAAGCACAATTTCCCGTAGACAAAACGCTTTCCGAGATTTCCAAAGATAAAATCAGAGAGCTTTGCAGGCTGCTTTTTCATTTTCCTTTTAAAGCAAGTAAAATAGCGGATTTTACTAAGGCGCAGTGTACTGCTGGAGGAATTTCCGTTTCAGAAGTGCATCCCGAAAGCATGGAGAGTAAGCTTTGCCCGAAGCTTTATTTTGCGGGAGAAATCCTGGATGTAGACGGACTCTGCGGGGGCTATAACCTGCATTTTGCCTTTGGCTCGGGAATCCTTTCGGGAAAGGCGATGGGGAGAAGAAATGATTAGAATTTCGCAAATAAAAATGGAGCTTTTTCACAAAGAAGAGGAAATTAAGAAAGCGGCTGCCAAGCTTTTACATCTGGACAGCTCCGTGATTTCCGATTTTTTGATAGAAAGACGCTCTATAGATGCCAGAAAAAGCCGAAGCTTTACTTTGTGTATTCGGTTTATCTCAGTTTAAAAGGGGTAAATGAAGAGAAGCTTGTGAAAAAGCTTCGCTCGAAGGATATCGTTCTCACAGCACCGGTGCGCTATAAAGCTCCGGAGCTTCCCTTGGAAATAGAGGGGAATAGCGCGGAAAGAGTATTTTCAAAAGGAAGAAAACAGGCCTGTGATTGTCGGTTTCGGGCCTGCCGGTATGTTCTCGGGACTCCTTCTTGCAAGAGCCGGGCTTCGTCCCATCATTTATGAGAGGGGACAGGCGGTAGAAAAAAGACAGGAAGCAGTTACAAGGCTTTGGACAGAAGGAAAACTTGATCCAAACTCCAATCCGCAGTTTGGCGAGGGAGGAGCCGGTACCTTTTCGGACGGAAAACTGAATACCTTGGTAAAGGACAGCTGCGGTCGCTCTCGTTTTGTTTTGGAAACTTTTGTTCATTACGGTGCAAAGGAAGAGATTTTATACGATGCAAAGCCTCATGTCGGAACAGATGCTCTGATTTCCATTGTAGCTTCTCTTCGAAAGGAAATTGAAAGTCTAGGCGGAGAAGTTCGTTTTGAGAGCCAATACCATTTTGAAAAGCATGAAAAAAGACCGCTCATTATTGCCATAGGGCATAGTGCAAGAGATAGCTTCCGGGAGCTTTATGCGCTGGGGTATCCCATGACTGCGAAGGACTTTGCGATGGGATTTCGTGTGCAGCATGAGCAAAAGGATATAGACCTTGCGCTTTATGGAGAAATTGACGAAAGAGTAGAGAGCTGCTTGGTGCATCAAGCTATAAAATCAGTCATCATACAAAGCATAACAGAGCCTTTTACAGCTTCTGTATGTGCCCGGGTGGGTATGTAGTGAACTCTTCTTCGGAGGAAGGCGGGCTTTGCGTGAATGGAATGAGCTATAGTGGCCGTGACAGCGGAAAGGCCAATTCCGCCATTATTTTTTCTGTTTCCAAAGATGAATATGGAGGAGAAAAGGATCCACTTGCCGGGATTGCTCTGCAAAGGGATTTTGAAAAGAAGGCTTTTAGCTTAGCAGGAGGAAAAGTTCCTTACAGTAGGTACGACAGAATTAAAAATGTCGCAAGTGAAGAGAAAGCGCAAGAGCTTATGCTGAAAGGGCAGGGAGAGGAATGTGATATTTCGTCCTTGTTCCGGTTGGAAAACTACCCGAAATTAAGTCATTTAGAGGAGGATTTCGTAGAGTCGATGGAAGCCTTCGAAAAGAAAATCAAGGGCTTTTCCAAGGGAAATACCTTGATCTACGGTGTAGAAAGTCGTACTTCTTCTCCGCTTCGTATTCTTAGGGGAGAGGACTACAGCACTATGGGAAGGCGGATTTATCCTGCAGGAGAAGGTGCGGGATATGCCGGAGGGATCATGAGTGCCGCAATGGACGGCTTAAAGGTAGCGGAAAGTTTGATTTTGTCTTATGATAAGCTCGTAAGAGTATAGAGAGGAAATTTGTAGTGAAGGATTTAGTTTTTGAGGAGATAGAGAAGAATGCGCCGAAGGAGGAGCCGGCTCGGCAGCTTTATTTTATAGAGGCTCTTCGTTCTTTTGTGGAGATGAAGAAGGGCGAGGGATATGAGGCGAAAGCCATGGTCTCGGTGATAGGATGCCAGATGTCTGCAAAGGACGGAGAGAAGCTGCAAGGAATTTTAGAAGAAGCCGGTTATCAGAGCACGGAGTCGGAAGAGGAAGCGGATGTGATTCTCTTTACGACCTGTACCGTCCGGGAAAATGCCAACCAGAAACTCTACGGCAGAATCGGGCAGCTAAAGCATTTATATAAAAAGAATAAGGACATGGTGATCGGGATTACCGGGTGTATGATGCAGGAAAAGGACGAGGTGGAAACCATCCAAAAGAAATATCCTTATGTGCATCTTATTTTCGGTACGCACAATATCTATAAGCTTGCCGAGCTTCTTTTGGAGGCTTTGATTTCTAAGGAGAGAAAGGTGGAAACTTGGGAGGATACCAGTCTTATCGTCGAAAATCTTCCATCAAAGCGGAAATATCCTTTCCGAGCGTCCGTTAATATCAGCTTCGGCTGTAACAATTTCTGTACCTACTGTATCGTACCTTTCGTGCGCGGAAGAGAAAAATCCAGAGATTCGAGAGAAATCGTGAAGGAGTGCGAGGCTTTAGTGCGGGACGGCGTGAAGGAAATCATGCTGCTTGGGCAGAATGTAAACTCCTACGGCTTGGACAGGGAAGAGGGACTATCTTTCCCGGAGCTTCTTCGCGCGGTGGCAAAGATTCCGGGACTTAGGAGAATTCGTTTTATGACGCCGAATCCGAAGGATTTCGGATGAACTCCTTTCTGTGATACAGGAAAATGAGAACATCTGTAATCATATTCACCTGCCTCTGCAGTCAGGCTCCACAAACATTTTAAAGAGAATGAACCGGCATTATACGAAGGAATCTTATCTTTCCTTACTTCGTAAAATTAAAGAAAGCCTTCCGGATCTTGGCCTTACGACGGATATTATCGTGGGCTTTCCGGGAGAGACGGAGGAAGACTTTCAAGATACTCTGGATGTTGTGAGAGAGGCACAGTTTGACTCTGCCTTTACCTTCCAGTACTCAAAGCGTTCCGGAACGCCTGCTGCGAAGTGGGAAGCGGTGGATGAAAAGATTGTGGCGGAGCGTTTTCAGAGATTGCTGGATACTGTGCGAGAGTCTTCCAAAGAGCGCGAAGGAAAGGACCTTGGTAAGGTCATGGAGGTCCTTGTGGAAGAGCGCAATACGGAAAACAATATGCTGACAGGACGCCTGGAAAACAATATTTTAGTGCATTTTGAAGGAGGAGAGCGACTCCTTGGAGAGATTGTTCCGGTGAAGCTTGAAAAGTCGATGGGCTTTTACTACTACGGGAGCGTAGTCTAAGTTAGTTGATTGTTTAGCATAAACTTGCAAGCGTTTGTAGAGCTGTTTGTCAATTTTGTTTGAATAGAATTTTGAATCAATATTAAGATGTAAAGGAGTTATGGGAATGGACGAGAGCAAGTTATCGCCAATGATGAGACAGTATTTAGACAGTAAAAAAGAATATCCCGATGCCCTGCTCTTTTACAGAATCGGGGATTTCTACGAGATGTTTTTTGACGATGCGCTTACGGCATCGAAGGAACTGGATCTGGTTTTAACCGGGAAGGACTGTGGCCTAGAGGAAAGAGCGCCCATGTGCGGCGTGCCCTATCATGCGGCTGACTCCTATGTCAGCAAATTGGTTTCTAAAGGTTATAAGGTCGCAATAGGGGAACAGGTGGAGGATCCTAAGAAGGCAAAGGGACTGGTAAAGCGGGAAATTATTAAGGTGATTACCCCGGGGACGCAGACGGAGGAAACGGCTTTAGAAGAAGGAAAAAACAATTTCCTGATGTCTATTTATATGGGGGAGAAAAAAAGAGGCATTGTGACGGTGGATATCACTACCGGAGAATGCTATGCGACAGCGGTGGATTCGTCTAAAGAATGTCTTGACGAGATTTCCCGCTTTTCTCCGAAGGAAATCCTGATGAATCCTTCTTTAAAAGAGGAAGAAGAGCTCTTTTCTCAGATAAACAGTCGTTTTAGTATAAGCCTTACCGAAAAGGAAGAACGGTTTTTCTCCTTAACAGAAGCGGATAAGCTGATTACGGCGCATTTTCAGTCCTCCATCATGGGCCTTGGGCTTTCCGACCAGGCGGATCTTCGAAGAGCTCTCGGAGGCTGTCTTTCTTATCTTTATGACACACAGAAGAATCTGCTCTCGCATATTCGAAGAATAGATTTTTTTCAAAATAAGGATTATATGATTGTAGACAGCTACAGTCAGAGAAACTTGGAGCTGTGGGAGACGCTTCGAGAGAAAAAGAAGAGGGGAACCCTTCTTTGGGTACTGGATTACACGAAAACGGCCATGGGAAGTCGTATGCTTCGTCATTTCTTGGAAAGACCGCTTCGGGATAAGAAGAAAATAGAAGCTAGACTTGATGCCGTGGAAGAATTCACCGGGCATTATATTGATATGGAGGAGCTCCGAGAGTATCTGGACAGCATTTATGATATCGAAAGACTCCTTTCCCGTATCAGTCTTTCTACGGCAAATGCGAGAGATCTTCTTGCTTTAAAGCTTTCCCTTCAGTATTTACCGGATATTAAAAAGGCACTGTTACCATTTCAATCCTCGCTTCTTTCCATAATGGGGGAAGAGCTGGATACATTAGAGGATATATACCGAAAAATCGAAGAAGAAATTGTGGAGGAGCCGCCTCTATCCGTTAAGGAGGGAGGCCTTATTAAGGCGAGCTTCAGTAAGGATGTGGAAGACTACCGAAATGCCGGAGTTAATGGCAAGGAATGGCTGCAGGAGCTGGAAGCAAGGGAAAGAGATAAAACCGGCATTAAGAATTTAAAAATCAAGTACAATCGTATCTTCGGCTATTGCTTTGAGGTCTCCAAAGCCTATCAGGGAGAAATTCCGGACTATTTTATCCGGAGACAGACTCTTGCTCAGGGAGAACGCTATATCACAACGGAACTCGAGGAACTGCAAAATCGGATTCTTGGTGCGGAAGAGAAGCTGAAGGATCTGGAATATGCTCTTTTTTGTACCCTGAGAGAGGAAATTGCAGAGGAACTCCCGAGAATACAGAAAACGGCTAGAGAGCTTGCTCATTTGGATGCCTATCTTTCTTTGGCGAAGCTTGCCATAAAGGAAAATTATGTTCGTCCCCGTCTTAGTGAGGGCGGAAGTCTCTTCATCAAAGAGGGAAGACATCCTGTAGTGGAGAAGCTATTAGAGGAAGAGCATTTTATTCCGAATGATACCTCCTTGGAGGAAAATCAGGAAATTGCGATTATTACCGGCCCTAACATGGCGGGAAAATCCACCTATATGCGGCAGGTTGCACTTATCGTGCTTTTATCCGCAATCGGCTCCTTTGTTCCGGCAAAAGAGGCGGAGCTTCCGATTTGCGACAGAATTTTCACCCGAGTCGGAGCATCGGACGACCTTGCGCAGGGACAATCGACCTTTATGGTGGAAATGAGTGAGGTCGCGAACATTTTACGAAATGCCACAAAGCAGTCCCTCCTTATTCTTGACGAAATCGGAAGAGGAACCTCGACCTTCGACGGACTATCCATTGCCTGGGCGGTTGTGGAGTATATTGCAAGACATATTCAGGCGAAGACGCTTTTTGCAACACACTACCATGAGCTTACGGAGCTGGAAGGAAAGCTGAACAATGTGAAGAACTACTGCATTGCCGTTTCCAAAAAGGATGGCGAAATCAGCTTTCTTCGGAAAATCATTCCGGGAGGTGCGGACGAAAGCTACGGAATTGATGTAGCAAAGCTTGCAGGCGTGCCGGAGGGCGTTTTAAGCCGCGCAAGAGAGATTTCCGCCTTTTTATCGGACAATGATTTTATGCAGGAAAATAAAAATATCGTCGCTAAAGAGGGCGGTTTAGAAACAGACGATAACTTGGAAAGTCAAGAAAAGCAGACGAAGAACGGTGCTTTTGAGAAAGACGAATCAAAGAACGGAGAATCAAAGAGTTGTGCCTCCGGAGCTAAGCTTCTTAAGAGCTTAAATAAACTGGAAGACAGAGCTGCCCTTACCGAGGGGGAAGAGGAGGTTCTTAGGAAGCTTCGGAGTATCATTCCGGAGAAAATCAGTCCCTTTGAGGCTTGCAGTCTTTTGTTTGAATTAAAGGAGCTTTTACAGTGAAAATCCATGTACTGGGAACGGATACCGTAAATCAAATAGCAGCGGGAGAGGTGATTGAGCGCCCGAGCAGTATGGTGAAAGAGCTTGTGGAAAATGCTGTCGATGCCCATGCTACGCAGATTACCGTAGAAATAAGAGGAGGCGGAATAGAATATCTTCGTGTCAGCGATAACGGAGACGGAATCGGGGAGGACGATATGGTCAATGCCTTTCTTCCCCATGCCACAAGTAAGATTCAGAGCCTTTCCGACCTTGACAGTATCTTAAGCTTCGGCTTCCGCGGAGAGGCGCTATCTTCGATTGCCGCTGTTTCCGATGTGGAGCTGATTACGAAGACGAAAGAAGATTTCTTTGCCCATAGAATACAGATTCACGGTGGAGAAATGGGAGAAGTCGAGGAAGTTGCGGGAGTGGACGGATCCAGCTTTATTATTCGAAACCTCTTCTTTAATGTGCCGGCAAGAAAGAAATTTTTATACAGTGAGAGCACGGAGAGTAATCGGGTTGAAGATATGGTGGAGAAGCTGGCCTTAGCGAACCACCGTGTTTCCTTCCACTTTATTCGAGACGGAAAGACCCGCTTTCAGTCCATCGGTTCCCCTCGCATTGAGGATGTGGTTTACAGCATTTACGGGAAAGAACAGAGCAAGGAAAGTCTTCCTTTGGAAGGGGCGTATTATCCTTCCAAAATTACCGGGATGCTTACCGTGCATATTCGGGGGATTCTGGGAAGACCGAGTGTTACAAGAGCAAATCGGCAGTATGAACTCTTTTTTGTCAATGGGCGTTTCGTACATGACGGTTTATTAAGTCGTGCTCTGGAAGACGCCTATAAACCCTTTTTAATGCAACATAAGTTTCCATTTGCCATTCTTTTTCTGGATTTGACTCCGAGTTTAGTAGATGTGAATGTTCATCCGCAGAAACTTGAGGTACGCTTTCAAAATCGTGACAGCATCTATCAGGCTGTTTTTAATTCGGTGAATAAGACGCTTTCCGAAGCGAATCTCATCGACGAGAATCCGCTTTCCGTCTTCTTAAAAGAGGAGAAAAAGAAGGCGGAGTTTCAGCCGGAGCTTCTACTTCGGAAGGAGTCGGAGGAGAGAGCGCAGGGACTGACGATGGATAGGGTGCAGGGACAGGCGAAGGATAGGGCGTCGGAAGTGCCAAAGGATATAAGACCGGGAACGCCGGAGGTCACTGCTCAAAAAGAAACGATTGTCGAGTTTGAAAGAAATGCGTTTGCTCCTCCGGAAACGGATTTTCGCCTAACTGAGCGCAAACAGGAGGACGAAGGCACAGGGAAGCCGGTGCAGAGTATTCGCTATGAAGAATTCGATCTTACAAAAGGGCTAGATTCCGTTCGCGAGGGAAGCTATTCTCAAGAAAAGGACAGTTTTGCATCAGAGAAAACTTTTACTTTGAAAGAAGATGTCGTTTCTTCGCAATCGTTTGGATTGAACAAAGCCTTCGATACAGCTTTTCTGGAAAAGAAAAAAGATAACGCACCGAGTCCTGAGAGGGAACACTTACGTAACGAAGCCAAAGAAACGAAGGAAGGCCAAGAAAGCCTGTTTACCGCGCCCTTCCTTTCGGAAGAAGCCAGACTTTCTCATAGAATTATTGGGGAGGTTTTTCAAACCTACTGGTTGATAGAGTATGGAAACAGCCTCTACATCATGGATCAGCATGCCGCGCACGAAAAAATTAACTTTGAGCGTATGATGAGACGGAAGAAAGAAAAGGAAGTTTTCAGTCAAAATATTATTCCGCTCTCGATTCATCTTTCTACCGGAGAAAGAGAGGTTTTAGAGGGATATAAGAAAGAATTTCTGGAGATGGGCTACCTTTGGGAGGAAGAGCCAAACGGGATTTCGCTTACGGCGATTCCTGTCGATTTTCCAACCGTGAGGCAGGAGGAGGTCTTATTGGAAATTTTAGATGGTCTAATGGAGGATTCCGCTATCTTAGAGGGAGAAAGTATATACAACAAGATTGCCTCCATGTCCTGCAAGGCGGCTGTAAAGGGAAATCAAAAAATCTCCGTAGCGGAATGTGATGCCATTTTGCAAGAACTTTTGCAGCTGGAGAATCCCTTTGCCTGCCCGCATGGAAGACCCACCATTGTTGCTTTTAAGAAGCAGGATTTGGAAAGATGTTTAAGAGAATTGTGTAATACTCTGTAATAGAATTGCGAAACAATGATTTAAAATAGGAATAAATAATTAAAAAATAGGAAGTAGTAGGTGGATAAGCTCTTTAAGAGAATTGTGTAAAGATAGGAAATGTGGAAGGCTATGAATCTATACGAAGAAGATAAACCGCTTTTAATTCTGGCGGGACCCACGGCCGTGGGAAAAAGCGATATTTCCGTTAAAGTGGCTAAGGCTCTTGGCGGAGAATGTATTTCCGCGGATTCCATACAGGTGTACAAGGGGCTTACTATCGGATCAGGAAAGATTACGGAAGAGGAAATGGAGGGAGTTCCCCACCATCTCTTGGATATTCTGGATCCGAAGGAAGACTATGATGCCAGTGCTTTTCAACGCATGGCAAGAGAAAAGGTGGAGGAAATTTATCGAAGGGAAAGACTTCCGATTTTGGTAGGCGGAACGGGGTTTTACATTCAGGCTATGCTACGAGATATTGATTTTCAGGAAGAGGATGAAGCGGAAAAGGAAAGACTTCGAAATAAACTGGAAAAAGAGAGGAAAGAGCGGGGAAGTACAGCCTTACATGAGGAATTAAAACAAGTAGATCCGGTATCGGCCGAAGAAATTCATCCGCATAACCGGCAAAGAATTATGCGTGCTTTGGAGTATTTTTATCTTCATAAAAGTCCGATATCGAAGCATAATCGGGAGGAGAAGGAAAAAGAAGCACTTTATGACAGCCTTTTTCTGGTTCTCAATCGTAATAGAGAAGACTTATATGAGGGCATTAACGCTCGAGTGGAGAAGATGTTTCGAGACGGCCTCGTTTCGGAAGTGGAAGCTTTTTCCAATAAGGGATATACGGAGCATTCTCCGGGCTTTAAGGGAATCGGATACAGGGAGATTTTCCCTTATCTTCGGGGAGAATGCAGTCTTAGTGAGTGCAAAGCCCTGATTCAGCAAAATTCCAGACACTATGCAAAAAGGCAGTTAACCTGGTTTAAGAGAGAAAAAGAGACTATTTTTGTAGAAGCGGAACATTTTAAAAGTCGCGAGGAGGAAGCGGAATGGATTATAGAAATGTATGTCGAAATGGGAATTTCTAAAGAGGTCGTAGACTACAGCGAATCTGTGGTGAAAGGCCTGGAGGAGAGATTTAAAAAAATAGATGAAATTGCAGAGCTGAACCAATTAAAGGTACTTGCCGCCCTGCAAAAGGCGGGAATTTCGGAGGCACATCTCACAGGAACAAACGGATATGGACATAATGACATGGGAAGAGATGCTTTAGAAGAGGCCTATGCCGCCTATTTTCACACGGAGGATGCCTTGGTAAGAGGACAGATTATCTGCGGAACGCATGCCCTTGCCATTGCTTTACAGGCCAATCTTCGTCCGGGTGAGGAAATGCTTTCTCCGGTCGGAAAGCCTTACGATACTTTGGAAGAGATTATCGGAATTCGAGAATCTTTGGGTTCTTTAAAGGAATTCGGAGTAAAATACAGACAGGTTGATCTACTTCCTGATGGAGGCTTTGATTGGGACGGAATACGGAATGCGATAAATGAAAAAACGCGTCTTGTGGAGATCCAGCGCTCTAAGGGCTATAGCGATAGACGAAGCTTTAGTCCGAAAGAAATTGGGGAAATTATTCGCTTTGTAAAGTCGATTAAGCCGGATCTTATCTGTATGGTGGATAACTGCTACGGCGAGTTTGTCTGTGCCGAGGAGCCGAGTGATTTCGGAGCGGATATGGTTGTGGGATCTCTGATAAAGAATCCGGGTGGCGGACTGGCTCCTATTGGAGGCTACATCGCCGGAACAAAGCCTGCATCGAGAGATGTGCTGTTCGTTTATATGCACCGGGACTCGGAAAAGAGCAGGGGCCGTCTCTAAATCTGAATAAGGATTTGATTGAGGGATTTTTCCTTGCGCCTACAGTTACTGCAGCAGCAGAAAAATCAGCCATTCTTGCCGCAAGTCTTTTTGAAAAATTAGGCTTTTCCTGTCATCCTACGGCAGATACGAAAAGAATGGATATTATTCAGGCGATTACACTGGGAAGCAAGGAAGCTCTTCTTGCATTTTGTGAAGGCATACAGGCGGCTGCTCCTGTAGACTCCTTTGTGCGCCCTGAAGCCGATGATATGCCGGGCTATGAGGATAAGGTCGTTATGGCCGCAGGAGCTTTTGTGCAGGGTTCCAGCATCGAGCTTTCCGCAGATGCTCCGATTCGTCCTCCCTTTACCGTATATTTCCAAGGCGGATTAACTTTCCCGCATGGAAAATATGGAGTGATTAAGGCCTTGGACACCATGTATAAAAAAGGATTTATAAAGCTTCTCTAGATTTTTGTGAAGCTATTTCGAAAAGTGTAAGAAAAGTTTTTTGGCATTGTTTCCAATTCATGGTAGAATAAAAACCTCTGTAGACTCCTCCTTTATTAGGAGGAAAAAATGAAAGAAGAATTGAAAAGAAATTATTCGACTTTACCTAGAGAAAAAGCAAAGCAGGGAGGTGTTTCCGTTCTGACCGATGCGGAGCTTTTGGCATTGATTCTTCGTACAGGAAGAAAAGATGCCAATGTTTTGGAGCTTTCCGAAGAGATTTTACAATTGCGAGGAGAGTGTAAAGGACTTACTGCTCTTATGCATTTTTCCATGGAAGAATTGCAGGGAGTATCCGGAATAGGCGGTACAAAGGCAATAGAGCTTCTTGCTATCGGAGAGATGGCAAGGCGTATATGGAACAGCAGGGTAAGAGAGGATTTGAAGTCTTTTCGTTCTCCACAGGATGTTTTGCTTTATTTTAAAGAGGATTTGCGATATCTCGGACATGAAGAAGTGCGTGTCCTGTATTTGGATACAAAAGCGAAGCTCCTGAAGGATTGCTTGCTTGCGAAAGGAAGCGGAAGTTCTGCCATCGTATCCGGTAGAGAGGTATTTCGAGAGGCCCTGATGCTTGCTGCAAGCTGTATGATTCTGGTTCATAACCATCCGTCAGGAGATCCGACTCCTTCAAAGGAGGATGAACATTTTACAGAATCGGTACGTCGTGCCGGAGAATATATAGGTCTTCCGTTGGTGGACCATATTATTATTGGGGACAATTGTTACTATAGTTTTAAGGAACAGGGGAAGTTTTAGTGGAAAACAGACGGAGCAAGTACATTTTTATCATTTTAACAGTACTCTGTATCATGATGGTGGTTCTATCGTCCATAAAGGATGGGCTGATGAATCCTCTACGGAATACGGTTGGAACAGTTCTGGTGCCAATTCAATCCGGTGTGAATCGGGTAGGAAGAGGTCTTTATTCCCAGTGGGAAAGACATAAGAACCTGACGGAAGCCGAGGCAGAGAATGCGAAGCTTCAGGCGAAGATAGATACTCTTACGGAAGAGAACAATATATTGAAGCAAAACGATGAAGAACTGAAGCGCCTGAGGGAGCTGTACAGCTTGGATCAGGAGTATTTACAGTATACAAAAATTGCCGCACGTGTTATTGCCAAGGATTCGGAAAACTGGTTTCAGGTATTTCGGATTGACAAAGGCTCCAAAGATGGAATCAAAGTGGATCAAAATGTTATGGCAAAGGGCGGTTTAGTGGGTATTGTAACGGATGTCGGGGTAAATTACGCCACGGTTCGTTCTATTATTGATGATGAGTCCAGAGTTTCCTGCATGGGCATTCAGAGTAGTGATACTTGTATCGTAGCAGGAGATTTAAAGCTTTTCGAAGAAGGGCGTCTCCGTATTACCAATATGAAGAAAGATGCGGTAATTCAGGATGGAGACAGAATCGTCACCTCCAATATTTCTTCCAAGTTTTTACCGGGTATTCTGGTGGGATTTGCCATTGATATTGAAGAAGACGAGAAAAGACTGATGAAAAACGGTTATCTTATACCTGTGGCGGATTTTACCGATCTTCAGGAGGTGTTGGTCATTACCGATCGAAAGGATGATCGTTTCCAAAAGGAGAGTAGCAGTGAGCTTGGGGAATAGGATAAAATCAAGAAAAAAAAGACAGCGTACTCGGATTTTCTTTTATTTTTTGCTTTTGATTCTGGCTTTTTTACTGCAAACCAGTGTATTTCCTCTGCTTCCTTTTCTTTCTACGAGTCCAAATCTTCTTTTGATTCTTTGTTTTTCATTCGGCTTTTATTATGGACCACTTCCGGGAATGTTTTACGGACTTTCTGCCGGGCTTTTAATGGACTTATTTTATTCCGGGCCTTTCGGCTTTTATTCATTGATTTTTGTTTTGATAGGTTATGGAAACGGATATTTTCATGAATTTTATTATGAGGAGTATATTCAGCTTCCACTGTTCCTTTGCACCTTAAGCGGCCTATTGTATCACAGCTACATCTATGTTCTTCGCTTTTTAATACGAGGAAAGTGGAGTATTACTTATTATTCGGTACATATTGTACTACCTTCTATCGTATTTTCGTTTTTATTGACCCTGCTTCTTTACCGCTTCTTCTTTAGCGCGAGCAGGAGATTGGAGGAAAAAGCATTATGATTAAAGAAATTTACAGCTTGATCAAGGAAATGCTGTCCAGGTTGTTTTCCTCCCGACTTTTTGCGTTGGCTTTGATATTTACCGGACTTTTCTGTATCTTGACAGTGCATTTGTTTCGTTTGCAAATTATGAACGGACAGAGCTATCTGGAGAATTATCAGAAGAATACAGAGCAGAACATCGTTCTCCCCGGAACAAGGGGGAATATCTATGATAAAGATGGTAAACTTCTTGCTTATAATGAGCTTCAGTATAATATTACCATTGCTGATACCGGTGCTTTTTCGGGTAATACAAAGGGAATCAACAAGAGAAATTTGATGTTGAAAAAGCTTGCAGATATTATTGAAAAGTACAAGTATCCCGTTAAAAGCCAGTTTAAGCTTACGATTAATGATGACGGGAATTTTTCTTACAGCACAAACTCGGATCAGGAACGTCTCCGCCTTCTTGCCAATATTTTTCGTAAAGAGCCGGATAAATTGAGTGAAAAGGAAAAGGACAGTACCGCCGAAGAGTGCTTTGAGCAGGCAAAGAAGCTCTATAATTTCCATAAACTGACAGATGAAAAGGGAAGCCCTATTAATCTTTCCGATAAAACCGCCCTGGATATGATTGGGATTATCTATACCTTGCGTCTTACCTCCTATCAAAGATATATGAGTACGACCATAGTTGAAAATGTTTCCAGAGAATGCATGGCGGAAGTACTGGAGTCAAAGTATGACCTTCCGGGAGTAGATATTGAGAATATTTCCGTTCGAAATACAACTATGCTCCCTACCTGTCTCATATCGTAGGTTACACGGGGCAAGTGCAGGAAAGTCAACTAGAAGAGCTAAAGAAGATTGACGATTCCTATGACTTAAATGATACCATTGGAGTTTGGGGGTTTGGAAAAAAAGTGAGGACCTTATTTTAAAGGGAAAAAAAGGCTACAAAGAGATGTACCTTAACAATGTGGGAAGCATTATGGAGGTCATTTCTGAAGAGAAACCCATGGCCGGAAATGATATTTATACCACTATTTCCGCAAATGATCAGATTTCTATTTATCATTTATTGGAACAGGAACTTGCCGGAATTTTAGCCTCTAAGCTTACAGAAAATAATGAACTTGACCAAAGTGAACTGAAGCAGTCTCAGTTAATGATACCGGTAAAAGATGCATATTATCAGTTGATTAACAATAACGTCTTGGATAAGGAGCATTTCTTTAGTGAAGATGCGGGAAATGCTGAAAAAGAAATTGCCGGCAAATTTATATCCAATAAAGAAGAGATGTTGAACAGTATTGAGGATGTTTTGAAAAAGGAGAGTGGAGGAGAACTTTCTGCATTGCCGCAGGAGATGCAGGGGTATATGGTTTATATCTACGACTACCTTTTAAGTAAAAACGGCGGCATAGTCGATCCGGAGGATGTACGGTTTAAGTCATCGGACGCCTATGCACAGTGGAAAAATGATGCGATTTCTCTTCATGCGTTTTTAAAGAAGGGAATTGAAGAGGGATGGATTGATACAAGAAAACTATCCTTGGATACGGAATACTCGGATACAGATGAAATTTATGCTCTTTTTGTGAATAAGATCATGGATTACTTACGAAGTGACAGTGGATTTAATAAGCTATTATATAAGTATGCCATTGCTAAGCAATCTATATCCGGTAATTTGCTTCTTATGGCACTTTTTGAGCAAAATGTTCTCTCACAGGATCCTGTTTCTTATGAGGCTCTTTCCGGAGGAGATGCACACTTTGCGTTCACTTTTCTTTTGGATAAGATTCGTAAAATAGAATTAACACCGGCACAGCTTGCATTGGATCCCTGTAACGGCTCTGTGGTTGTGACGGATGTTAAAACCGGTAAGTTGCGAGCACTTGTAACCTATCCCGGCTTCGATAATAATCGAATCAGTGATAGTGCTTATTTGAAAAAATGTAATGAAGATCTTTCTCTTCCGCTTTTAAACGGTGCAACGCAGACTCAGCTTGCGCCCGGTTCTTCTTTTAAACCGATCAGTTCCGTTGCTTCCTTGGAAGAAGGGGTAATTACTACGGATACTATTATAGATTGTACCGGTAAATATGAAGAGGTAACGCCGAATATCCGTTGTTGGATTTGGCCATCCAAGCATGGAAATGAAAATATTGTCGATGGAATTAAAAACTCCTGTAACTATTTCTTTGCAGATTTGGGACATCTCTTAGCAACTGACAGCTCCGGAAATTACAGTGCGGATCTTGGGATGGAGCGAATTCAGAAGTATGCGAGTGACTTCGGACTGGATGAAAAAACAGGGATTGAGCTGGATGAAACAAAACCGAGAATTTCCAACTATGATCCGGAACGTTCAGCTATGGGACAAGGTAACCATGCCTTTAATGCTGCGCAATTATCACGCTATATTACTGCAGTTGCCAACAGCGGTTCCGTATATAAATTATCCATTGTGGATCGTATTATGGATCCGAGAAGCAATACGATTGAAGAAGTTGCTCCGGTTCTTGAAAAAAAACTATCCTATAATGACACCACATGGAATACTGTGCATGACGGTCTTCGAAAGGTTATCACAGAAGGCGTTGCGAAAAATGTTTTTATTGGACAATCTATTGCAGTAGCGGGAAAAACAGGAACTGCGCAAGAGCGAGAGGATAGAGGTAATCATGCCGTGTTTGTTTCCTATGCTCCATATGAGAATCCGGAAATTTCCGTTACGGTAAATATTCCCTATGGATATTCCTCGGGTAATGCGGCAAGCCTTGCTAACATGGTTTATGATTATTGCTTCGGAAAGCTCAGTATGGATACGATTCTGGCAAGAGATGCAAGCAGTATAAACTCTGTAACAGTAAGTGATTAAGGAAAAAGATGCATGAAATTAGATTATGATTTTAAACAATATGATTTTAAATTATTATTCTTTATTGTTGCACTGAATACTATAGGCATTTTTATTGTGCGTTCCGCAACTTCGGCGGAAAGCTTTAAAGACGCCTTGGTAGTCAGACAGATATTGGGTTCCTTTGTGGGACTGGCCATGTGTGTAGCTATTTCTCTTTTTGATTATAGAAAATTCTGTAAGTTTTCTATTTATATTTATATTATTTCTGTCATCATCCTTGCCGGAGTAAAGATTTACGGTACAGCTTCAGGACATGGTGCAACGCGTTGGATTACCGTTCCTGTTCTTGGTAAAATTCAGCCTGCGGAGTTTGTAAAGGTAGCATTAATCCTATTTTTTGCAGAATATTTGCAGAAAACCAAGGAAGAAATAAATACTGTGCACGGCTTGATTTTGGAAGGCCTTTATTTATTACTTCCTGTCGGACTTGTGTTGATTCAACCCAATCTTTCCACAGCCATTATCATGACGGTAATTGTATCTGCCATGACCTTTGCTTCTCCTTTAAAACTTCGTTATATTATGGCTTTTTTAGCTGTGGCAGCTACAATACTTATTCTTTTATTTTACCTTTTTGCCTCCGGACTTTATGATAAAATCCCTATTTTACAGGGTTATCAGATTCAAAGAATCCTTACCTTTTTGAAGCCGGATGAAAATTCCAGCGGTTATGCGCAGCAGATGTATTCCATCATGGCTATCGGATCAGGTATGTTTAAAGGAAAGGGGCTTTTTAATAATTCTATATTTTCCGTGAAAAACGGTAACTTTTTGATTGAGGAGGATAATGACTTTATTTTTGCGGTTATAGGAGAAGAATTAGGATTTAGAGGGGCCATAATAATTATTATAATCTTCTTGTTGATTATCTTGGAATGTCTTATAATAGCTTATAGAGCGAAGACTTTAAGCGGACGATTGATATGTGTGGGTGTGATGGCATGGATTGGCTTCCAGACATATACCAATATTGCTGTAGCAACCGGGCTTTTTCCAAATACCGGAATTACTTTGCCTTTCTTTTCAAGAGGCGTAAGTTCCCTACTGTCCGTGTATTTTGGATTCGGTATTGTGCTAAATGTAGCTTTACAGCGAAAAACATAGGAGGAGTAGGCTATGAAAGTGGGTTTGATTGCGCATGATTCCAAGAAAAAACTCATGCAAAACTTTTGTATTGCTTATAGAGGGATCTTAACCAGACATGAATTATATGCAACAGGAACTACAGGGAGTTTAATACAGGAAGTTTCGAATCTAAGAATTCATAAATTTTTACCGGGCGAAACCGGTGGAGTAAGACAACTTGCCTCCCAGATTGAACAGGGGAATCTGGATATGATTATTTTCCTGAGAAATCCCAACCCGAGTATGGAAGAGGAGACGGAAGTGAATTTTGTTTTGCGTCTTTGTGATATGTACAATATTCCAATCGGGACCAATTTGGCTACTGCGGAGCTGCTCATTCATGCATTGGAAAGAGGAGAGTTGGAGTGGCGAAACATCGGATAAGTCATGTAGTATTTACATCTAGGTCTCGACTTTTATTTTTTGCGTCTATTTTTCTTCTTCTGCTTTTATGTTCATGCGGAAGAAAACCGGAAAAAGCATTCTCTGAAGATCAATCCGTGATGCGTTTATCATCAGTGTCCCTACATAGTGGAGCGGAGCATAATACTGAAGCTTTTGCTTCTAAATTAGCTATTCCTGTCGATCAAAGTTACAATGATCAAAGTATGGATACAGATAGTTTTATTTTGGTGGAAAAGGATGGGAAGGAATCGGATAGAGCTGTTGCCTTTAGAAATCCTTATAAAAGAGTTTACCCAGCGAGTATAACGAAGCTGATGACGGCACTGGTTTGTGTCAATAACGTAGAGGATTTGGATCAGGAGTTTGTAATTTCTCCATCCTCTTCAATCAAGGTCAGCGGTTCTTCCACTGCATTTTTGCAGGTCGGGGAAAGTTTGAAAATTCGGGATTTACTATATGGAACCTTACTGCCTTCCGGTAATGATGCAGCGGTTGCAGTAGCGGAAGCAAGTTTCGGTTCGGTGGATTCGTTTGTAGAAAAGATGAATGAAGAGGCTATTCGCTTGGGTGCTTTGTCTACTCATTTTACAAATCCTCACGGATTACCGGATGAATCTCATTATACTTCAGCTTATGATATTTATCTCATTATGCGTGCTGTAATGGAAAATGAGGATCTTCGTGAAATTCTCGGTACCAAAGAATATCAAGTTATTTATAAAGATCGTAACGGGGTGAAGAAATCGCAGGTTTGGAAAGCAACAAATCTGTATAGTACGGGAGAAAAGGAACTTCCGTCAGGACTAACTATTCTGGGAGCAAAGACCGGGACAACGAAGGATGCCGGCTATTGTCTGGCACTTGATACGGAAAAAAGCGATAGTCCATATTCCTATATTTCTGTAGTAATGAAGGGGGAAAACAAGGACAATCTTTATGAAAATATGACAAACTTGCTTGCGAAGATATCTTGAATGTACTATACTTTTTGTATAAGTTTTAATAAAGAAAGGTTTTCTTGTTAAGTCAAGGAGGGTATGGAAATGGTTCAATTTATTGTAGGACAAAGAGGAAAAGGAAAAACAAAGCAGCTGATTGAGAAAGCCAATACTGTTGTAAAAGAAGCAAAAGGAAATGTTGATTTTCTTGATCGCTCTGCTCAGCACATGTATGAACTGAACAACAAGGTTCGTTTGATCAATGTCAATGAATTTCAGCTCGATTCCGAAGATGCCTTTGTAGGTTTTGTAAGTGGTATTATTTCTCAAGATCATGATTTGGAATATCTTTTTCTCGATAGTTTTCTGAAGTTAGCCTCTTTAGAGGGAAAGCCCATTACCGATTGCATAAGAAAACTGGATTCTCTTTCCGATAAGTATAAAGTTAATTTTATTTGCAGTTTGTCTATGAGTCCGGATGAAGTTCCTGAGGATTTGAAGGATCATATCGCGTTAGCACTGTAATTATGTCAAATACAAGTCACTTAAAGAAAAGAAGATTTTTTTTTCAATATAGAGGGAGTAATCTTTGCGATTATTGCTCTCTATATTCTTTTTAGTGTGGTTTCCTTCATGAGAAGGGATCAAATCCGCTTTTATGAAGTGAGAGAAGGAAGTTTGGTGAAGGAAAATCAGTTCACCGGCTTAATCCTTAGGAATGAAAAAGCTTATGCTGCTAAAAAAAGTGGTTATATTCATTTCACAGTTATGGAGGGAAGAAGAGTTTCCAAGAATGCGGAGCTTTATACTTTAGATGAAACAGGAAACCTAGAGAATTATTTATCAGAACATCCTGAGCTTTTGGGAAGTTTAAATGAGAAGCAGATTATGGAACTTCGTCAGCGGTTAGAGAATTTTTCTCGAAGCTTTGAGAATAATCGTTTTTATACTCTTTACAGCTTTCAATCCGGTATGGATAATAATCACTTCAGTTTTTCCGGTGAAGAAGGTGTGAAGCAGTTAAACAGTATTTTAAGTAATTTAGGAATAGCTTATACCACCGGAACAGCAGAAGAAGCCGGAGTTGTATCCTATATCTTAGATGGTTTTGAGAGTTTCAAAGAAAGTGATTTAGCCGAAGAAGTTTTTAAGAAACTGAGCCCAAAAAGGAATATGTACAAGGTGGAAGTAAAGTTGAAGAAGGAAGTCTAATCTATAAAATTATCAGCGCTTCAAAGTGGAATGTATATTTCCCTTTATCCGAGGAAGAGAACAAAGAACTGGAAAATAAGCATAAAGTAATCTTGCATTTTGATAGTCAAAACCTGGATTTATCCGGAGAACTCTTTCTTGTAAGAGGAAAAGACGGAAAGAGCTTTGGAAAGGTAGAGTTATCCAATTATCAAGATTATTTTCTGGAGGATCGGTTCGTTGCTTTTTCTTTAAAAGAGAGAGAGGAAAACGGACTTAAAATTCCTGCCTCAGCTGTAGTGAAAAAAGACTTTTATGTTGTTCCGAATGAATTTCTTTCTACTTTAGAAGATGGCAGCCAAGGCTTCTATCGAAAGGAATCGGATGGCAATTTGAAAATTTATTCCCACGGAAATCTACAGGAAGGATCAGCAATATGCTTATATTGATATTCCAAAGAATCAGGATTCTTCTGTACTGAAAACGGGCGATGTTCTCATAAAGCAGGAAAGTACAGATTCTTTTATAATTGGACCTACCAAATCTTTAGAAGGTGTGTATAATATAAACAAGGGCTACGCTGTTTTTCGACAGATTGTTCCTTTAGAAAAAAATGATGAATATATTATAGTAAAAAAAGATACAAGCTCCGGAATCGAAGTCTATGATCATATTGTTTTACAAGGAGACATGGTCTCGGACGGACAACTTATTTTTCAGTAATATTCTTTGAATGAGGTATTTTTTTGAGCTACCGGCTGATTAAGATTGGAATGCTTGGTCCATTGTAAATGCTATATGAAAAAGTTAAATACCGATTTATATATAGAATTAAATAAAAACATAAATTTATTTTTTATAAGATACTTTCAAGGTTGACTTTACTCCGAAATTGAGTAAAATAATCTTGTTTGACTTGGCGGATGTTGGGGGAATAGTATGAGCTTTTTGAGTAACCTAATGACAAAGATGAACTTGAATAGAGATGACGAGGATGATTACGACTTAGATAATGATTATGACTTCGAGGATGATTACGAAGAGGAAGAGGAAGAAAGTCCAAAGAGAGCATCTTTTTTTTCCAGGAGATCTGATGAAGATGAGGAAGATTCCGAACCAAAGCTTCGTCTATTTGGAAAACCTAAATCAAGTGCTAATGAAAGAAAGCCAGCATGGAAGTAACCATGATTAAGCCGAATTCTATGGGAGATGCAACGGAGATTTGTGATTATCTTTTAAGCGGAAGAGCGGTTGTTCTCAATATGGAAGGCTTGCATACAGAAGTTGCACAAAGAATTATCGATATTTTAAGTGGAACTGCCTATGCCATCAACGGAAATCTACAGAAGATTTCTACATATATCTTTATCATCAGTCCTGAGGATGTTCATTTATCCGGCGAATTTTCCGGAGCAGGCTTCGGTGGAGATGGACAGGGAAGTTTCTTGAACTTTAGATAAAGAAAAACCGATAGGCATATCCCTAGAGGATATGCTTTTTTTAATTCTTAATGAGTATATAGAAAGGCTGAGTTTTAGGAGCAAATATGCGGAAGTTGGATATTTACGAAAAAGATTGTCACAGTTATTCGATTTATCTGGAAAAGGATTTTTCTCATATTTCTGAAAAATTGAAAGACTTGCATTGTGAGGATAGAAGTGCGCTGATTATAACGGATGATATTGTAGCGCCTCTTTATCTATCCGACTTAAGAGATCAGCTTAAAAAGAGTTTTCGTCATGTTGAATCTTTGGTTATTCCCAGTGGAGAGAAGAATAAAACACTTGGCGGAATAGAAAAGATCTATGAAGCGGCTATTCAATACGGATTGCAAAGAAAAGATTTCATGGTCGCTTTAGGTGGCGGAGTAATTGGAGATATGTGCGGATTTGCAGCGGCAACGTATCTTCGAGGAATTCGTTTTATTCAGGTTCCAACGACCCTTCTTGCTCAGGTGGATTCCTCAATTGGCGGGAAAGACGGGAGTTGATTTTCAAGACTATAAAAATATGGTAGGCGCTTTTCATATGCCCAGCCTTGTATATTCCTCCATGCATACGCTTTCTACTCTGCCTCTGGAACAATATGCCTCCGGTATGGGGGAAATTATTAAGCATGCTCTGATTCACAATCCCCAGTATTTACCGTATTTAAAGGAACATAGGTTTGTTTTAAAAAATCGAGAGCCGGAGTGCCTTTTGGAAACCATTTATCAGAGTAATCGTATAAAAAAATATTTTGTGGAAAAAGATCCTTTTGAAAATGGGGATCGTAAGTTTTTGAACTTCGGGCACAGTTTGGGACATGCAATTGAAAAGACTGCCGATTTTTACTACAGCCACGGACAATGTGTAGCATTTGGAACCCTTATGGCTCTTTCTTTATCAAAAGGAATTACGGAAGAAGACTTATCAGAGATAGAGTCACTAATGCAAGATTTATTATTGGAAACACGCTGCAAAAAATTAGATCATAAAGCAGTACTTTCTGCAATGAAAATGGATAAGAAACAGAATAAAGCACATTTACAATTCGTACTTTTACACAAGATTTGTGCTCCGTTTATTGAAGAGGGACTTCGGGAAGAAGAGCTGGAAGCCGCATTGGCTCGTTTTATGGAGGAGTAAATGAAGAAAATACTTTGGTATGTTCTATTTTTCTTTATAGCGGTACTGCTTATCCTATTAGATCAATGGACTAAATCCTTGGCTGTACAATTTTTAAGAGGAGGAAAAGAGCTATCTCTTATTCCACATATTTTAGTACTTGTATATGTAGAAAATCCCGGAGCCGCATTTGGGATTTTACATGGTCAACAAGGATTCTTTTTGATTATTACGATTGCGGTTCTTCTCGGAATTCTCTATGTACTTTGGAAGCTTCCAAAAGAAATGAGATTAAAAGCGGGAAAAGAAGAAATAGCTACGAATCAACTAAGCTCGGATATTTCTGCAAGGGAGTATAAAAATAAAAAAGACAAAAATTTATTGCCTTTATTTTATACTTTGTTTTATTTTCTCCGGAGCAATAGGCAATTTTATTGATCGACAGTTGCAATCTTATGTAGTTGATTTTATTTACTTCAAACCAATTGATTTTCCGGTGTTTAATGTCGCTGATATTTATGTTACCCTTTCTTGTATTGGTTTGTTCTTGCTGGCTTTTTTCTACTACAATGAAGACGATTTTGCCTTTTTAAAGCATTAAGTTCCTATAATTGCAAGATTGTATCCTGCTATTTAATTCTTCTATATTGAATAGTTTGAATATCTTCAAATATATATGGAGAAAACCATGGATTTTTATGTGAAAGAGGAAGATAAAGAAAAACGTCTGGACAGCTTTTTAGCTGAAAACAATACCGCGGAATATACCCGTTCTTATATTGGAAAATTAATAGAGGAAGGCTATGTACTATACAATGGACAGAAAGCGAAAGCCTCTATCAAATTAAAAAGTGGAGATCATATCAGCTTAATTGAGAAAGAAGCGGAAGTATTAGATGTGAAGGGAGAGGATATTCCCTTGGATATTGTATTTGAAGATGAAGATCTGATTGTAGTTAACAAGCCCCGTGGAATGGTGGTGCATCCTGCTCCGGGGCACTATACCGGAACATTGGTGAATGCTGTTATAGCTCATTCCGGAACTTCTCTTTCCTCTATCAATGGAGTTTTGCGTCCGGGAATTATACACCGGATTGATAAAGATACTTCCGGACTATTGCTTATTTGTAAAAATGACTTGAGTCATAAAGCTCTTGCAAAACAACTAGAGGAACATACCATTACTAGGCGTTATCACGCACTCTGTTTTGGTCGATTAAAAGAGGAGAGCGGGACGATTTCCGCCCCAATAGGACGAGATGAAAAAGATCGAAAACGGCAGGCAATCAATTATAAGCATGGTAAAGAAGCAGTAACGCATTACAAACTGCTAGAAAGCTTCGAGAATGCTTCCTTGGTGGAGTGTCGTCTGGAAACGGGGAGAACACATCAAATCCGGGTACATATGAAGAGTATCGGTCATCCCTTAATTGGCGACCCTGTTTATGGATTAAAAAAGTGTCCTTATTCTATACAGGGACAAGCTTTACATGCTATGGTTTTAGGATTCATTCATCCCAAAAGCGGAGAATATATGGAATTTTCAGCAGACTATCCGGATGATTTTCTGAGAGTTCTTACAAGCTTACGAAATAAAAGCAGAAAATAAATTGTCAAACTCAGAGATATTGAACGAAAATTAAGGAATAAGATATAGAAAATATTGACTGATTCCATTATAAAAGTATAGCAGCTATCAATATAAAATGGATTAGTGTTTTAGGAGAAATGTTTTTGGAAGAGGAAAAGGAAAAAGTACAGGAAGGACAGGTTAGAAAATCCAGACTTCGAAATAAAATAAATCATAAGCGATGGAAGGTTAAGCTTGTGCCGGCCTTTCTTCTTGTGCTTTCCGTTATCGTGTTTTTTATTAAAAAGAACAATAAAGTTAGGGAAACGAAAGCTGCCGGAAATATTTCCACAGAAACGGAATATAAAAACGCACTTCATAACGAAAGAGAGGAAGATCAATTTCTAAGTCCGAGAGCAAAAATAGATATCTATAATCTTGTGAATGAAAAAGATAAGGAAGGATCGTCTATCGGGGAAGCTCTTTATAAAGGAAATGATGACGATGGAGAGTCGTTATCTTGCAAGTATTACAGATGAAGCCGGTGAAACCCCGGAGAAGGTGGCAAAAAATCTTGGTGTTAAACGTTCCAGGATAATGGGCAAGTATAACCCTACCGTTCATGGAGATAACGCGGATCATGCCGCGTCCTATCCGATTCCCTATTTTAAAAATATTCATTATCGCTTTTTAAATGGAGATGGGAAGGAAATATCGGATTCCAGTAATGTTAAAGATATTCTAGCAATGGTCTCCGTCTATACTTATAAGCATAATTATATGGATGCTGAGCATTTTCGTGAAATTTGTATGGAACTTTACGAAAAATCTCATTCGTATACTTTGTCTATCAGTCCTGTCTATTTTGATCAGGGCTGTGTCAATTTGACGGCTAAAGAAGAGGCGGAAAAGGAAGAGGGGAAATCAACTAAAGAAATTCTCTCGGAGGAAAAAGAAGCTTCCGGAGGAGAGACGGAAGCCTCTGAAGGAGCTTCTGCCATCGTTTCTTCGGAGCGTTCCGGAGAGACAACAACTGCAGTGGACAGCAGTACGGAAACGCAGACCGAATCAACTACGGAAAAGTACAAAGAAAGAAGAGCAATCATTTGGGAAAGCAGTACGGAAGAGAGCTTTTCACAGGAAACAGAAGACTCATCTTCTTTGACCAGTCCATCGGATATAGATAAAGCACAAAATAATAGCGGAAAAAGTTCTTCTTCCACTTCATTACAAAAAAACCATTCAAAGACTGCTTCACAAGATAAAGCTTCTTCTACTCGAGAGAAAAATTATTGTCCGGGGCATGTCGATTTAACCATTACGATTCAGGTAAAAAAGTTTGAAGATCAAAGACGGTTTAAAAGAAATTGTTTTAGGATTCCGTACAGAAAGATGCAGAGTGGGAAAAAAGTCCATTTTCCCGTTGGAAAGGTTGGAATGAAGAGTGTGTTTCAGCGGTGAAGACACTGATTGATAAAGATTGGTTTACAGAATACGGTCTGAGCTTATCTACTGTTGAAACCAAAACCCCTCTTACTGAGGAAGAAATTTCCCGTTATATGAGTCTGCTTCCTGAGAATTTAAGTGAAGAGCGAAAGCAATTGATTCATTTCTCTTTAACAACTGTCGGAAAGGTCCCCTATTACTATGGAGGTAAAGCCGGAAAACAAGGAATTGAAGGGAACGCATTCGGAAAAACGATTTCCGAGCGAGATTACAAGGGAAGAAACAGAAAGGGATTGGATTGCTCGGGCTTTGTACAATGGGCTTACTGGACAGCCACAAATGATTCTTTGGACTTTGTGTCCAGTACAAAGGAATTGATTGGACAAGGCAGGAAGATTAAGCGAAGTGAACTGATACCCGGAGATTTAATCATTCAGCCAAGCGGTGACAGTCATGTGGTGATGTTTCTTTGCTGGACCGAAGAGGGCAGGATGCTCGCTATACATGAAAATGCTACAGCCGGAACAATTTCCGTAGATGAAGTATCTGCAAACTATCCTTATTATAGAAGTATACTGCCATAGGATTGAGCTGCTTTAGTCGTATTTGAAGATTTGTTTTCGGGGCAATAAACAAGAATTCTAGCCTATTTTCATCCTTAATACAAAGAAAACTGCTTGACGAGAAAGAGAAAATACTGTAGAGTAGCTTAGATGCCGCATAGCTAGGTTAAAGCAGTGCAAACTCACCAAAGCTAGCGAGTAAATTTATAGGAGGATGTCCTAAATGTATGCAGTTATTGTAAGTGGCGGAAAGCAATACAAAGTCAGTGAAGGCGATGTAATCCGCGTAGAGAAGTTGGAAGTAGAAGAGGGAGCAAAGATTTCCTTTGATCAGGTTCTTCTTATTAACGACGGTTCTCTGAAGATTGGTACTCCCACTGTGAAAGGTGCGAAGGTTTCCGGAACAGTTCTTCAGAACGGTAAGGGCAAGAAGGTTATTGTTTACCGTTATAAGAGAAAGTCCGGATATCACAAGAAGAACGGTCATAGACAGCTCTTTACAGAAGTAAAGATTGAGAAGATCGGTTAATTCGTAACGAGTAGGATGTATAAAACTCGTGTATTACAGGAAGGAGTAAAAAAATGGCTCATCATAAGGGTATGGGCTCTACCAAAAACGGTAGAGATTCTAATTCAAAAAGACTTGGTGCGAAAAGAGCAGACGGACAGTTTGTAAAGGCAGGAAATATCCTGTATAAGCAAAACGGCACAAGAATTCATCCGGGTCAAAATGTAGGCTTGGGAAATGATTTTACCTTATTCGCTAAGGTTGACGGTGTTGTAAAGTTCGGCCGATTGGGTAGAGATCGTAAGCAGGTTTCTGTTCTTCCAAGGGCATAAAGAAATGTTAACCCCATGCCGGTTTCCGGTGTGGGGTTTTTTTCTTCAATATAAAAGGAGCTTTTATGTTTGCTGATGTAGCAAAAATATATGTAAGAAGTGGTAAGGGAGGAAATGGACACGTTTCTTTCCGTAGAGAACTCTTCGTACCGGCAGGCGGTCCCGATGGAGGAGATGGCGGTAAGGGAGGAGATATCATCGTGGAAGTGGATGATGGATTAAACAGTCTGGAAGCCTTTCGTCATAAAACAAAATATGCGGCCGGAGACGGAAAGGAAGGCGACGGCCGGAGGATGCACGGAAAGAACGGTAAGGATCTTGTTTTAAAGGTGCCTGCCGGGACGCTTTTAAAGGATGCGGAAACAGGAAAGTTGATTTCCGATATGAGTGGAGAGAATCGCAGAATTGTTCTTCTTACCGGAGGAAAAGGCGGATTGGGAAATATGCATTTTGCAACGCCTTCCATGCAGGCACCGAAATTTGCTCAGCCCGGACAGGATGCGAGGGAGATTACGCTTCAATTAGAGCTTAGAGTGATTGCAGATGTAGGGCTTCTCGGATTTCCGAATGTAGGAAAATCGACTCTTCTTTCCATGTGCAGTAATGCCAGACCCGAGATAGCAAACTATCATTTTACGACTTTGAACCCGCACCTTGGTGTGGTGAACTTAAAGGGAGACAGAAGCTTTGTTATGGCGGATATCCCGGGACTGATTGAAGGGGCAAGTGACGGAGTTGGACTCGGATTTCAGTTCCTTCGCCATATTCATCGTTGCCGTGTACTTATACACATTGTAGATGGAGCAGGCTCGGAAGGAAGAGTACCGTTAGAGGATTTAAAGAACATTCATGCCGAGTGTGAAAGCTATGATCCGGAGATTTTAAAGAAGCCGGTTATTGTTGCGGCAAATAAGGTGGAGCTTATCCAATCCGAGGAGCAGGAGAAAGCCCTGAAGGACTTGGAGAAATATTGTAAAGACATGCATTATCCTTTCTTTAAAATATCTGCCGCAAGTAATCAGGGAATTTATCCGCTTCTGGAAGAGGCATATAAGCTTTCTGGAAGGAATCGGCAAGGATGAAATGATCTATGAAAGTGAAGTGGATCTGGAAAACCTTGGCGCGGTTGAATCTCTTCCCATTAAGTATGAGCATCCGGAAGAGGGACTTTTCCTTGTAGAAGGCCCGAAAGATGGAGAAGATGCTCGGCTATACCAATTTAGAGGCGGAGAAGGGATTCCTCTTCTTCCAGCGTTTTATGGTAGAACAGGGTATTATCAAAGAGCTTAAGAAAATGGGCATGAAGGAAGGCGATACTATTAAGATTTTCTCGCATGAATTTGAGTATTATGATGATGAAATAGAGGATGAAAACGAGTCCAAGGAGGAATAATGAAGTCCTATATTGCAGATAGCAAGATGCGCGCACGCATTCGCAGTGCGGCGCAAAGCATTGATCCGGTTCTTTCCATCGGAAAAAATGCTTTAACACCGGAGTTTACTCATTCCGTGGAAGAATACATGGAAAAGCATGAAATCATGAAGATTAATGTGCTGAAGAACTGTGACGAAGACCTTCGTGAGTTGGGAAATACGATTGCAGAGCGTTCCAATACCGAGCTGGTACAGATAATCGGAAGAAAGATAGTACTATATAAGCCGGCAAAAGAAGAGAAGAATAGAGCTTTTTAATGGATAAACAATAACTTATGTCTAAGTCTTTCCGATATTGAAAGCGGACTATGTTTTCCCTCTGTTCGAAAGCTTGGAATATTAGGTGGAAGCTTCAATCCTATTCATTACGGGCATTTAATCTTGGGAAGAACGGCATTAAAGACGTTGGAAGAGAAAGAAAATGAAGATAACAGGAATAAAAGAAATAGTATAGAGGCTTTTAGATTCTGAAAACAGACCAAATTCCTTTCTTTCTAGGGAATGTATAGTTTTCTTACCGACAGGAGTGCCGTATCATAAAAAAAACTCGGATTTACTTCCTTTTTCTGATCGCTCAACGATGCTTTTTTTTGCCCTAAAAGAGGAAAATGAAAGATACCGAAACGATTCGAAGAAAAATCATATCGGAACGAACAGATGCAGTATAGAATACAAAGAAACTCTGCCATTTTTCTATTCCACTGTTGAAGGAGAGCGCAGCGGAAATTCCTATAGCTACGATTCGGCTCTGATTTTGAAAAAAACTTTTCCGAATGCTGAAATCTTTTTGATTATCGGAACAGATGAGTTCTTTACTTTGGAAAATTGGTATAAAATAGAAGAGCTTGGTAAAATGCTTCATTTTTTGGTGGCCAATCGAAATGGAGAATCCGAAGAAAGGGAATTAACGGAAAGAAAAAAATTCTTAAATAATGAGTTCGGATTAAGCTGTAGTTTTTTGAATATGAAAAAAATCAACTATTCCAGCTCTTTAATTCGGGAAAAACTGGAAAATGGTGATTCCATAAGCGGTATTCTTCCTGTATCGGTAGAAAAATATATAATGGATAAGAATTTATACCATTAAATCATGGCTATCTCCAATCTCAATTGCATTGGAAGAGGACTTAAAACAGAGAATGGTGCAACAAAATTAAAACTGTCGTTATTTTTACTGCTAATCTGCTTTTTTCAGTTTTTTTGAAATGAATATTAGTAACAAAACCGAGCTACTACTCGCAATAGAATGTGCTTATGGAGGAACTCACTTTGGAAGAAGATAGAGGATATTGGGAACAAGTAAAATTCATTCGCAAGCATTTGAAGGAGCACTTGAATGAGGAACGCTATGAGCACTCCATCAGTGTATCCTTTACCGCGATTGCTCTTGCCATGGCGCACGGCTACGATTTAAAGGCTGCAGAGCTTGCCGGTCTTTGTCATGATTGTGCAAAATATATGGGGAAAAAAAGAATTGCTTACGGTTTGTGAAAGAGAACATATTCCTTTGCAGCCGGAATACATTTCTGCCCCGCAGGTCTTACATGGGATATATGGTGCAACGTATGCCAGAAAACATTTTCAAATTCAGAATGAAGAAATATTGTCAGCCATTTATTATCACACTATTGGCAGACCGGCTATGAGTTTATTGGAAAAAATCATTTACCTTGCAGACTATATCGAGGTCAGAAGAGGAAGTAGAGGAGAATTGGACGAAATTCGAAGAATAGCCTTTTCTAATCTGGATAAAGCGATTTATATGAGCTTACGTGCAACAATAGAATATGTTGAGGAAAAGGGACAGAGCTTGTGCACGGAATCGGTAGAAGCATACCGGTACTATAAGGCTTTGCAGGAAGAAGAGCTTCAGAAATGAAGTGGAGCTTAATAAATTGAACCGGCGTTTCATGAATTGAATCGAAGTTTAACGAATAATTTTAGCGTTTAACGAGTTTATCTTAGTTAAATAATAGGGAGGAATTTATGGAAAATACCACTTTATTACAAAAAATTATGAATATATTAGAGGAAAAAAAAGCCGGCGATATCATTGCCTTGGACATATCCGAAATTTCCACCTTGGCAGATTATTTTATTTTGGCATCTGCTGACAATGCCAGGCAGTTAGATGCCCTGGAAGATGCAGTAGAGGATCAAGTTCAAGTAGATGGTTTACATAAGGAGGGAGAGAGCAGTTCCGGCTGGATTCTTATGGATTATCGTGATATTGTAGTACATCTCTTTACCAAGGAACAAAGGGAATATTACGATCTTGAAAAGATTTGGTCCGATGCAAAAAAGATTCCTGTATAATTGCTTTACAAAGATAAATTTATTTATGCGTTTTGCCTAAATATTATTAGTTAAATTCATTTATTATTGTAAAAATTAAAGCGATATACTCCTTCTAAAATCTAGTAATGGAAAAAATAAATAGTTCTTGCCAATTAGTAGAATTTGCTATATTCTTAACATAGTCTAGATGTTCATTATTTTACAGAAAATAATGAAATTTTTTATCGTAATTTTAGGAGGGGTTATGGAAGAAGCAGTAAAGAAAGAAAAATTTCACCACCCGAAAGGTCTATGGCTTGCCTGCATAGGAATGTGCGGATCCAGCTATTTGAAGTATGCGGTTTCGGGATTCTTGATTTTTTTCTACACGTATAGTGTAGCTATGGGAGGCTTGGGCTTATCCAAGGAGCAGGCAGGATTGTTGATTTCTGTTGCCACAACAGCCGGTTCTGTGCTTCCCTTACTTGGATCGGTAATAACAGACCGTTTCTTGGGTATTCAGAAGTCCTTACTTATGGCGTTCTTTATGCAGGGAGTTGCATATATGATTTTCTTCCTGTTTACGCCAAACGTTCCTATGGTTATTGTGGGTATTTCCATTAATGTATTTTCTGCAGCATTTATGAATAACAACTTAAGTGCTATTGTAGGAATGCTTTATTCCAAAAAGGAGCATACCAGAAAAGATGCAGCTTACGGCATTTTCTATATGGCTGTAAATATCGGTAGCTTCTTCGGTCCGATTTTTCGGTGGAATGTTGACTGACCACTGGATGGCTATTAAAGATGAAGCGGGAAATGTTATCAGCTATGGTTACAAGTACGCTTATCTGATGGTGTCCATCGGTATGTTCCTCGTATTCCTGATTTATCTTTTCCTTATTCCGAAGTGGTTAGGAGAGGTTGGAAAGTATCCTGCAGGAAAGCAGAAGAAGGAAGAGGATGGAACAACTAAGACAGTAAGCAACGAGAAGTTGACAGCTGTTGATAAGAAGCGTATCTTAGGTATGTTCATCATTTTCATCCTTGTTACCGTATATTGGACATGCTATTTCCAGACTTCTTACACCATTAACACTTTGGCTATGGATTACGTTAACTTAAAGGTTGCCGGTTTCCAGGTTCCTGTTGTATGGCTTATTTCTTTCAACGGTATCTTATGTATCATCCTTGCACTGCTTTTCGGTAACTTATGGATGAGTTTGGGACAAAAGAAGATGGATCCGCCCATTAGCGTAAAGATGGCTGTTGGAATGGCGATTACCGGTCTTGCCTTCTTCATCATTTTAGCCGGATTCAACACCTTACACGGTGTACTGGATAAGACTGTAAAGATGGATCTTTGGTACATGCTTGTAGCTTATACTGTGTTAACTATCGGCGAGCTTTTAGTGTCTCCTGTAGGTATGGCATTATTCAATAAGTTGACCCCGGAGCGGTTCTCCTCTTTGGCAATGAGCTCTTGGTATCTTACTTATACTTTCTCCGGTATTGCTTCCGGTTATCTTGTTGCAGTAACGGATAAATGGGGATATGCTAAGATTTTGATTATCCTTGGTTCTTCTCTTTTGATTTGCGGAGCAATCCTTATAGTAATCAAGAGCTTCCTGGAAAAGCTTATGGCAGTAGATAAGCTGGGAGAGGAATAGGAATAAGTAAATAGATTCATAGTGAAACTTAGAATAAAAGAATAGCGTAATTGAGAAAGTGCTGAATGGTGAATTTGTCGTTCAGCACTTTTTTTGTTCTTATTATTTTCGTACAAATGTTTGCAATATAATTCTTTTATGCTATAATTTATAAGAACAAAAGTTTGTGAACTAAGATGAAGAGCAGTATCAACTTTATTATTTTGGAGGATGGCATGGGAAGACCAAAGAAGGTATATAGTATAGATAATTTAACAAAAAAGCAGGAAGAAATATATGAGTACATTAAGGATTGTGTACAAAAGAAAAACTATCCTCCATCTGTAAGAGATATCTGTGCAAAAGTAGGCCTTAAATCAACTTCCAGTGTCTTTACTTATTTAAATGATTTAGAAAAGCTTGGTTTAATCAGGAAAGATCCGGCTCATCCTCGAGCAATAGAAATCCTAAATCGTGAAGGGTCTTAGCTTAGAGCGAAGAGATACAGAAGATGATGATATAGGAAATATTGCCGAAAAATCTGAATTAGTTGAAGATAGAGAAGATACCGTTTCTACTGAGGCTTATGGAGAAGAGATGACAGCGTTACCAATAGTAGGTACAGTGGCTGCAGGAACTCCAATATTTGCAGAAGAGAACATTACCGGTAATATCCCGTTTCCTGTCAACTTACTTCCGAATCAGGAGAGTTTTATCTTAAAGGTCAAGGGTGACTCCATGATTAATATCGGAATCTTTCATGGAGATTATCTTATAGTAGCTAAGCAAAACACCTGCGCCCAAGGTGAAGTTGTTGTAGCTTTGGTTGATGACAGTGCGACGGTAAAGCGTTTCTATAAGGAAGATGGACATATTCGTTTGCAACCGGAGAATGATGCAATGGATCCGATTATTGTAGAGGATTGTGCAATCTTAGGTAAGGCTGTAGGCCTTATTAGACTCGGTTTATAAGACTGAAGGCTTTATTATGATAGAGAGATGGTCTGAACCCGGATTAGGGGAACATATAGTGGAAAGTCTGCAATTAGAAATAGAAGATGACGGAGAGTTTTTTCGTATTCAAAAAGAAATTACCGAGCTGGATTCTTATTTAAAAAAATATGGTATGAAAGTATCTCTATCCTCCGGGAGAAATGAGAAATACACTTTTAAGCTGGATATTGCTGTAGATCGTTTAAAACGCGATGCCGGAAAGAAAAGAGACTACGGTTCAGCAAAAAAAGTCTCAGATATATTTCTCTATAGCAATTCCCATAAAAGTACTGAAGCTGCAGAATATGCCGGAGTACAGCTCAGAACCTATCAAAGAAGAGTCAAGAAATATAAAGAAGAGAATCGTTGGAATGAAGAAAATACTTCATTTTTCTAGAAAACTAGCTTTCTCCTTCTTCTTTTCTAAGACGAACGACATTTCGTACACTTCTGCGCCGTTCCTCTTCCAGTGCAGCATAATGCTTCTTTGTTGTATTGACATCACTATGTCCCAGTACATCCGCTACAAGGTAAATATCCCCTGTTTCTTGATATAGATTCGTACCATAGCTGCTTCGCAATTTATGCGGAGTAATATGTTTTAATGGTGTTACACGACTGGCGTATTTTTTGACCATTTTTTCTACAGAACGAACGGATATACGTTTGTTCTGCATAGAAGAAAGAGTGCTTCTTCATGTCCGGGAGCAGGAATCTTCAGCTTTCTTTCTTCTAAATAAGCACGAAGCCCGCTTTCCACCTCATCAGAGAAGTAAATAGTGACATTTTTGCCGCCTTTACGATGAATACGGATGCCGTTATTATTAAAGTCAAGATCGGATAAATTGAGTCCTACACACTCGGAAACACGAATTCCGGTTCCCAACATTAGTTGCATCATGGCAAGATCACGTACATTGTTTTTTTCATGAAATTCACGTTCTTTTTTGCTTAGTTGATGACCGTTTTCCACTTCATCAAGAAATTGGGCGATTTCACCCTGATCCATACGGATAATCTCCTCCTCGGAAAGCTTGGGGAGGGAGAGAAGAGATGCTTTGTTACTACTAATTAAACCTGCTTTATATAAATAGTTATAGAAACTCTTTAAAGAAGAAATTTTTCGTTTGATGCTCTTATTATGATTTAATATATCAATGGTTTCCATTTCTCCATCTGCATTTTCTTTTTCTTTGGTTCTGTATTTAAGATATTCCATATATTCTTCAAGCTCAGGAACAGTAAGATTCTCTACGTCCTGAACCGTAAAGTCGTCGATGGAATCATGTATATTCAGTTCTTCCTTAAGATAGGTAAAAAAAACTTTCAAATCATAAGCATAGGCAATCTTTGTACGAGATGCGGTAATCTGGTCAATTCCGCGGAAAAAAACATTGCAAAATACAGGAAGATCCTTTTGTAATTCTCTAAGCTTTACAGTATTCTTTTTATCCAATTCTTCATGATAGGCTAAAGCCATAGTTCACCTCACATAGATAAGTTAAAAAAAATAGGTTAAACAAATAAGTTAATCAAAACGGTATTTGTTTTATATAGTATTAAAGGTATAGCTTATTCAGCCATACCCTTATTTTAGCATATAACTATTCGTTAAACAAGAGTTTAGCGAATAGTTATATGCATATCTCTTTTATTCTTTTCTTATAATTTTATGAACTTATATACGTTCTAAAACACTATCTTGGAAATAAATATCACGAAGCCATTTATCTCGAATAAAGTATCCATTCAGTTCTATAAATTCGGCTTAGTTTGTCTTTTTCCAAGTCTTTATGGAGAATAAAATCAACATGGGAAATATTTCCAGTCTTCCGGCTAGCATGTCAAAAATCATAACCAGCTTTGAAAAATAAGAATACACGGAAAAATTACTTAGCGGTCCTACTTTTCCAAGTCCCGGTCCTATATTGTTAAAGGTTGCAGAAATTGCGGAAAAATTAGTCAAGAAGTCATACCCGTCAAAACTGATAAGGAAAATGGAAATCATATAAATAAAGCAATAAGCTACCAAATATGTGCTTACGGAACGAACTACGCTGTGATCCAAGCACTTTCCTTCCAGTCTTACCTTTTTTATAGCTTCAGGATGAATAATCAGATGCAATTCCTTTGCGAGGCTCTTTAACAATATTATAAGCCTTGATACCTTAAGTCCTCCACCGGTTGAACCTGCACAGGCTCCACAGATCATAAGGAATAAAATGACCATTTGGGAAGGTACTGCCCACTCATTAAAATCTAATGTAGAAAATCCTGTTGTTGTGATTATACTTCCTACTGTGAAAAAAGCATGATGCAGAGCAAATAAAAATCCCTTTCCAATACTCTGGAAGATATTGAAAGTGATAAACAAAGTGCTTGCCGCTATGATGATAAAATATCCTCTGGCCTCTTCAGAATGAAATGCATCCGAAAACTTTTTTCTCTGAATCAGGTAATATACATTAAAGTTAACTCCGAATAGAATCATAAAAATAGTAATTAAAAACTGGCTAAGCATAGAATAATCCGCCATTCCGGAGTTTCGGATAGAAAAACCTCCGGTTCCTGCTGTACCGAAGCCGATACACAGTGCATCAAAGAGAGGCATGCCGGAAAGCAGAAATACAAGAATCATGATAATCGTTAAAATAAAATAGATTTTATATAGTGCTTTTGCCGTATCCGCTACTCTAGGTACCATTTTTGTAACTTCCGGTCCGGGTGACTCCGCTTTCATAATCATCATATTATAACCGCCGCCAAGTGGTAGTACTGTCAATACCAAGACAAGTACGCCCATTCCTCCTATCCAGTGTGAAAAGGAACGCCAAAATAAAAGACCTTTTCCAAGAGCTTCAACATCGGAAAGAACTGAAGAACCGGTTGTGGTAAATCCGGAGACAATCTCAAATAAAGCATCTATATAATGCGGAATTCTTCCTGAAATGAAAAAGGGTAAAGCCCCTACCAGGGAAAGAACCACCCAACAAGCCGCCACGATAACAAAGCCCTCTCTCGCATAAAAAGCGATTTTTTTCGGTTTTTTTGCAGTTAGAATATATCCGAGTAAAACGGATGCCGTTCCAATAATGAAAAAGCAAAGGGCAATGTCATTTTCCTTATAAATCAAGGAACAAAGGAGTGGCAAAATCATACTTGCTCCCTCGATTTTCAGTACCCATGCCAGAATATAGACAATCATACTAAAGTTCATAATGGATTCCACTCTCCTCTTCATTATTCATCTTTAAAATATCTCGAAGATCATTGTATCCCGTATTTTTCGTAACAATGATAACCCGGTCTCCCATTTTCATCATATCCGATCCGTTCGGGGTAATCACACGATGATTCCGGATGATTCCGCAAATCAAAACACCATCATTTAATTGAATATCCGATAAAGGAATATTAATCAGATTCGGGTCATTTAAGACACGAAATTCTAGAGCCTCTGCCCTTCCATCGGCAATTTTATAAAGTGTTTCCACGTTTGATCCCTTGGAATTTTCCAATGCACGAACATAGCGAACAATGCTGTCCGCAATAATCTGTTTCGGGTAGATTACAGAGCCGAGATTCATTTCTCGAATCACATTTTCAAAGGTAATACGGTTTACCTTAGTAATCAATCTGGTTTTTGAAAGTTTTCCGGCATATAGAGAAAGCATAATGTTTTCTTCATCAAAGCCTGTTAAAGAACAAAAGGCATCCGTGGTCTCAATTCCCTCTCTCTTTAACAATTCTTGATCAATACCGTTCCCGTTGATAATACTACAATCCGGCAGTTCTTCCGCTAAAAAATCACAGCGCTCTTTATTGGAATCAATAATCTTCAATTTTAAGTTTAAATGCGTTTCTTCAATATATTTAGCAATATAATAGCTTACTCTTCCACCACCTACAATCATGCAATCACGGATAGGGGTATACTTTAAGCCAAGCTTTAGGAAAAATTCCGTAATGTGCTTTGTCGATGCAATAAAGCTGATTTCATCACCGGCCATAAAGCAGTCGGAGCCTTTCGGAATCAGGACCTCCTCTCCTCTTTCAATGCAGCATACCAAAACATCCAGACCAATCTCCTTTTTCATCTTATAGAAAGGAATACCGACTAATTGACTCTCTTCGGGTACCTTTGCCCGAATTAAGTCCAGTCTTCCTCTGGAGAAGCTGTCAATTTTGATTGCAGAAGGAAAACGAAGCAGCCTTTCAATCTCTTTTGCAGCTGCCATTTCCGGATTGATAACCATGGCAAGATTTAATTCATCTCGTAAATATTTAATTTCCGTTGTATACTGCGGATCACGAATTCTGGCAATGGTACTGCAGTAATGTCCTTCTTTTTTAGCAAAAAGACAACAGAGCATATTGACTTCGTCTTGGTTTGTAGCTGCAATCAATACGTCCGCTTCAGCGATACCCGCTTCTCGAAGCGTCTGTGGCATGGCACCATTTCCATGGACGCCCATGACATCCAAGAAATCCACCGCATGACGAAGTTCCTTTTCATCATTATCAATGATGGTAATGTCATGTCCCTCTTTGTTTAACTGGTCCGCTAAATTCAGACCGACTTTTCCGCAACCGACTACGATAATATTCATTTCATCTTCCTTTTTTACTATTGCATACGCTTCAGATTTCTCTTTTTAAAAAGAAAAAGTCGAAGAATCGTTTTTACTGTGCTTATCATTACACAAACTTATAATTGCATGAACTTATAAACTACATAAACCTGTAAGTCCATGAACTTTTATCTTTATCCATAATACTCAGTTTTTGACATTTCATTTAATAGTAAAATATCCTCATTTAAAGCTTCTAAAAAATGCACCAGAAGGTCCTTTTTGCGATAAATTCTATGGGAGCATTCGAGTTCATCATAGCGAAAACTCTTTTTACCGCCCTCTTCCATTCTCTTTGTGAAGCGAAGAAGCTCCCGAAAAGGCACATAATAGATTTCATTCCTTTGTGTGAATGACAGGATAATAAAGCTGATTCCGCCCTGCTTCATAAAGTCCTGCATAAAAGCCATTTGGTGTGCATGAAGGTTTTGCAAAGGAAGTGAGTCCTTATGGCATTCCTTGGCATCGAAACAAACAGGAATCCCCTGCACTACTCCCACATAGTCCACGGTGGACTTCCGATCAAAGTAGGCAAGGGTGATTTGTTTATGGCTCTTATCCAATTCTATAGGAGTAATCGGGGTAGGTATTTTCTGAATGAGTGCGAGGTTCTTTTCCCTGTAAAGGGAAATAGTCTGATTCAGCTCCTCTTCCAGAAGAGAGCCTCTTAGCCCTCTTGACTTCCATGTACCCATTTATCCCATTCTCCGATGATTTCATTTCCTTTAAAGTAATTGATCCGCATCGCGTCTCGTACTTCTTCAAGGGTAGCATTTGTTGTTTCTTTAGCCTTTTCCGTGCCTTGATAAAGAATATCATAGACATCGGAAATGCGATTCTCCCAGAGCTTTCTTTCCGCTCTGATAGGGGAAAGCATATTTTCCATGACCTTCAGAAGGAACTTCTTACACTTTACATCCCCTAGACCGCCTCTTTTATAGTGTTCCTTCATTTCATCCAGGCAGGCATAGTCGGGAAGGAACTCGGCAAAATCATCTTGTTTTGAAAAAGCATCGAGGTAAGTAAATACCATATTTCCTTCAACATGACCGGGATCGGCAATATTGATATGAGAAGGATCGGTATACATGCTCATAATCTTTGTTTTAACCGTATTTTCATCATCGGAAAGGTAAATTCCATTACCGAGAGACTTACTCATCTTTGCCTTACCGTCAATTCCCGGAAGTCTCCTCTGGCTGGAATTCTTCGGAAGAAGAATTTCCGGCTCTAAAAGAATTTCTCTCTGATAAAGCTGATTAAAGCGTCGTACGATTTCCTTCGTCTGCTCAATCATGGGGAGCTGATCTTCTCCAACCGGAACGGTTGTCGCCTTAAAGGCGGTAATGTCCGCAGCCTGTGACACCGGATAGGTAAAAAAGCCGGCAGGAAGTCCCGCCTCGTTATCATTTTCATTTTCTCCGCTATAGCCCTTCTGCTTCATTTCCGCCTTCACGGTCGGATTACGGCTCAGTCTTTGCGTGGTAACCAGATTTAAGTAGTAGAAGGACAAGGCATGCAGTGCGGGAAGAGCCGACTGAATACAGATAGTACTCTTAGCGGGATCAATACCGACAGAAAGATAGTCCAGAGCCACTTCAATAATGTTATCTCTGATTTTCTTCGGGTTATCGTAGTTATCGGTTAAGGCCTGGTCATCCGCAATCAAAATATTGATTTCGTCAAACTCTCCGGAATTTTGCAATTCCACTCTTCTTTGTAAAGATCCTACATAATGCCCAAGATGCAGCTTTCCGGTAGGTCTGTCTCCCGTTAAAATCACTTTGCGCTCATTTTTATTCTTGCTCTTTTCTTCCATTCCGTTAAACTCCTTTATCTATTCTTCTCTTTCGAATGATGAGAAATAATATATTATTTTATAAAAAAGCATCATATGCAAAACACATTTTTCCATTTTAAAATAACTAAGATCTGTTCTTAAATAGCTAAAATGCATTCTTAATGAGCTCTATTTCTTCCCCTGAAATGCAAAGTACATCAAAACGACAAGGGGTGTCATATAAGGATAAATGTTGTTTTACCAAGTATCCCTCCGCCATGGTTCGAAGAAATTGGATTTTCTTCCGACTCACGGCTTCATAGGGAGAGCTTAAGCTTCCGCTCTTTCTCCCCTTTACTTCTATAAGCAGAGGTATTCTCCGTCTCTTGCAATAATATCCGTTTCCAAATGGTGAAAGCGAGCATTTCGCTCCAAAATACTATACCCCATTGCTTCCAAATATTCTACCGCCATATTCTCGTACTTTTCTCCGAGAAGATGTGTATTCTTCACCTTATTACTCTGCATTTGATTTACCTCTCTCTATAAACCGTTGTGCTATTTCTAAAGCACTGATTATTCATAGGGAAGTCTGCAAATCGAGATTACATTCTCTTTAGCAGTTTACTTATATTAACTATATAAATTCTTTAAAAAGCTTCTTCTGTGAATCGGACAGGGGCCGTGTGTAAGAATGGCTTCTCTATGGACCTTTGTGCCATAGCCCTTATGCTGCTTAAAACCGTATTCAGGATATTGTTCATCGAATTCCAACATGATATGATCCCTTGTCACCTTGGCTAAGACACTGGCTGCCGCAATGGACAAAGATTTCGCATCACCGTGAACAATGGCCTTCTGCGGAATCAAAATTCCCGGAATCGTCACTGCATCATTTAAAAGAATCTTCGGGCTAAGCGAAAAATGCTTCTCCATATCCTTCAGCGCCTCTCGCATAGCTTCATAAGTCGCCTGTAAGATGTTGATTTCATCGATTCTTTCCGGAGAAACAATGCCGAGTCCAAAGGCAATGGCTTCTTTCTGTAAGTCCTCAAAAAGAGCTTCTCTTCGTTTCTCGGACATCTTTTTGGAGTCATTTAAATAGTAAAAGGGATAATCTAAAGGGATTACAGCACAGGCTGCAACCACCGGTCCTGCCAAGGGACCTCTTCCCGCCTCATCCACTCCTGCTATCGGACTGAATTCGAGTACCGCTCTCTCCTCTTTTCGCATTTCTTCGAGCCGAAGCTCTTCCTTTTCTCTTGCTTTATCGGTCATATCTTATCCTATTAAAATTCATTCCTTTTCGAAGTATGGGAATATTCTTTTATGCGTTGAAAATTCTCATAAATCTATACTTCCATTTGGCTGTCTTCTTCCCATTTCATAGGATGCTCCAAGCTGATTCTTCCCAGTCTTCCGCTTCGAAATCGTCCAGAATGAGTCTCGATACCTTCGTGTAATCAATATCGCCACCCTTTTTGATACAGGCTCTCTTTACGGCAATGGCGTCCATTGCTTCCAAAGCATCTTCCTTTCCCTGCAGTGTTTCACCATAGCGGGAAACAAGGGCGGAGCCGTAATAACGGGTAAGATATTTTAGAAGATAAAAGATAAGCTCTTCTATCGGCAGTATCTCATCGTTAATAGAACCGATGAGAGCTAGATTCAAGCCCACAATCTCTCTTTCAAATTTCGGCCAGGTGATTCCCGGTGTATCGAGAAGCTGTAAGTCTTTTCCGATCTTAATCCACTGAGCCCCCTTAGTGACACCCGGCTTATTTCCGGTTTTCGCCGTAGCCTTTCCCACATAGGCGTTGATAAAGGTGGATTTCCCAACATTCGGAATACCGAGAACCATGGCTTTGATGCTTTGAGAAAGAATCCCTTTTTGCTTCTTTCTTTCTAAAAGCTCAGCACAGCTCTCCATGACAAGCTTACTTACGCCTTTTACACTAGAACGGCTTCTGGCGTCCATTTCCATGGTATAGAAGCCCTGCTTCCGAAAGCTTTCCATAAAGCTCTTTGTTCTTGCCGGATCCGCAAGGTCAGCCTTGTTAAAAAGCATGATTCTGGCCTTGTCTTTAGCTAAAATGTCGATTTCCGGGTTACGGGAAGAGTTAGGACAACGGCTGTCTATCACTTCAATAATTGCATCGACAAGGGGTAGATCTTCTTTCATCTTTCTCTTGGCTTTTGCCATATGCCCGGGATACCACTGTATTTTCACTTCCGGCTCCTTTCTATACTATGAGCTTCATTTTCCGAAGAGGAAGCAGGCGAAACCAGACTCTTCCCCGTATCTGCGCAAAATGCACATTTCCAATATTCTGAAAACGACTGTCCTCCGAGGAATCCGTATTGTCTCCAATAAGGAAATACTCGTCTTTCCCAAGCTCTACGGGATTTTTAGCCAAACCCGGTAGAGCGATGGGAGAAATCTTTGTTGTTTCTAAAAGCTCTCCGTTAATATAGATTCTTCCATTTTGAATAATCACGGTTTCGCCGGGAAGACCGACTATCCGTTTCATATTATAAGACTTATCCGCTCTTTGGAACAGCACGATATCCATTCTTTTCGGCTTAATGAATCGATAGCTCAGCTCATCAATGAGAACCGTATCACCTGTGGAAAGTGCGGGCTCCATACTGTGTCCAGAAACCCTGTAAAGGGAGAAGAAGCTGTAAACAATGAACCAGGCCAAAGAAAGAAGAATAAGAATGTCCACCAGAGTATGAATAAACTTTTGAAAAATCGTTCTTTCTTTCATAACACTCCTTAGAAAAAAACAGGTGCTCCGAAAGGAACACCTGTACTGTATGGTTTAAATTACTTCGCAGCCTTAACTTTAGCAGCCTTACCAACACGATCACGAAGGTAGTTCAACTTCGCTCTACGAACCTTACCCTTACGAACTACTTCAATCTTCTCTACGAACGGGCTATGAATCGGCCAGGTCTTCTCAACGCCTACACCGTTACTGGTCTTACGAACGGTAAAGGTTTCTCTGTTGGAACCACCCTGAATCTTTAAAACGGTTCCCTCGAAAATCTGGGTTCTCTCTCTGTTACCCTCTTTGATCTTGTTGTATACCTTAATGGTATCTCCTGTGTTGAACGGTGCTAAGGCTTCCTGTCTTAACTGCGCCTGTTCAATTTCTCTAATGATTTCAAAATTTGACATATACAAGTCCTCCAAAACATTCTATGTTCATACACGGTCTCGTCAGCGGAACATATTATAGGGTTATATTTTGTCTTATGACAAAACAGCTCGTATAGAATAGCACAGACAAGTCTAAAATGCAAGAAAAAATGCCGGATTCTCCTCATTTTTTATGGAAGATAGCTGTATTTTTTACTTCCGTCTCTTTTTCTTAGGCTGAAATTCCTCCGGATTCTTTTCTCTATAGAGCTGATAGAGATCGGGACGAACATCTTCGGTTAGCTTCAAACTTTCCTCATGTCTCCATGCGGCAATTTTCTTATGGTCTCCGGAAAGAAGGACCTCCGGAACCGTGAGCCCCTTATATTCTCTCGGTCTTGTATACTGGGGATATTCCAAAAGACCGTTCGAGAAACTCTCCTCCTCGTAGCTCTCTTTCTTGTTGAGCACGCCTTCTCTTACTCTGGAAATGGCATCCATCATAATGGCACATGCCAGCTCTCCACCGCTTAATACATAGTCACCGAGTGACAGCTCCTCAGCGTTAAGAAGCTCCAAGGCTCTCTGATCCACTCCCTCATAGTGTCCGCAAAGAAATGCGATATGACTTTCTCTTGCCAGATCTTCTGCAATCTTCTGTGAAAATATTCTTCCTCTCGGAGAACAGTAGATTACCTTTGTAGGAGTTTCTTTTTCTTGTAGATCCGAAAACGCTTCATAGATTGGCTCCGCCTGCATGAGCATTCCCGCTCCTCCGCCAAAGGGCGCATCATCGACATGCCCGTGCGGATCTTTCGTATAATCCCGAATATTGATGCAGCGCAGCTCTATTTTCCCATCCTCCATCGCTCTTTTCATAATGGAGTGGGAAAATGCAGCTTCCACCTGTTCCGGAAATAAAGTCAGTACAGTAAATTTCATCATAATTCGAGTAACCCCGGTATGGTATGAATATGGATACGATTGTTCTCTATAGAGTAGACGATGGCAGGAACATGCGGAATCAGATATTCCTTATCCTTTCCTTTTACCACAAAAACCAGATTGGCTCCGGTTTCAATGAGCTCCGAAACCTGCCCAAGACTCTCCTCTTCCTCGATAAAAACCTCCATACCGAGGTAATCTCCGAGGAAATATTCTCCTTCCGCTAAGGAGAGAGCTTCTTCTCTTTTTACATAAAGAGAGTAATCTCTATATTTTTCGGCAAGCTCTATGCTGTCAATCCCTTTTAAGCTTAAAAGGACGGTATCCTTGTGATAACGAACAGCGGAAACCTCTCTTTCTTCTCGCTCTTCCTTGGAGATCAGTCCCTTGCTTTCCTTTTTTAAAATAACTTCCTTTAAGGCGGAAAATCGCTTCGGATCGTCCGTTGTGGGGAAGACCTTAAGTTCCCCTTTTAAGCCATGAGGCTTCCCTACAATACCCACTCGTAATTCTTCTAACATAGTTTACCGCTCCTAAAGAAAAGGGCTGTAAAATCAAAGCGTTCTTATGCTCTACAGACTTGTACAGCAATCAAAAATCTTTAGCTTTGCTTTTACAGCGCTTATCATAACTGCCAGATAAATCTCGCCTGTTTTACTGAATATCGATGGATATTCTCTTGTTTTGCTTGGATGCAGCTGCATTCATCACAGAACGAATTGCCTTAGCAATACGGCCTGAGCGTCCAATCACTTTTCCCATGTCCTGCTCATTTACAGAAAGGGTGAGAAAGACTTCTCCTTCTTTCTCTTCCATTTCGGCATGAACATCTTCGGGAAACTGAACCAATGCTTTTGCAATGGTTTCCAGAAGTTCTTTCATTACAGCATCCCCTCCTTGTAGAGTTAGATGTTAAACTTCTTGAGAAGTCTAGCTACGGTTTCTGTCGGCTGAGCACCATTTTGTAACCACTTCTTTGTAGCTTCAGCATCTACCTTAAATACAGTAGGCTCCTTAGTCGGATCATAGTATCCTAACTCCTCGATAAATCTACCGTTTCTCGGGCTTCTGGAATCTGCTACGATTACACGATAGTACGGTGCGTGGATCTGTCCCATTCTTCTTAATCTGATCTTAACTGCCATTTTTTTCTCCTTTGAAAATACACTTGATTTATTTCTTCAGCAATGCTGTTGAAACCAATTTATACAATATTTACCAAATTTCTTTTAAATATATGAAATCCGGGATTGGAATTTCTGATTCTCTTCACCTATCTTAGAAAGGAAATCCTTTTCCTTTGCTACCCATGCCCGGGAAGCCCATACCTGGAAAGCCACCGCCAAACGGATTTCCGCCGTGCTTTCCTCTTCCTCCGCCGAACTGCTTCATCATTTTCTGCATTTCTTCAAACTGCTTTACCAGTCTGTTTACTTTAGAAATATCCACACCGGCACCGCTTGCGATTCTCTTCTTTCTGGAAGGATTCATAAGCTTCGGATTGGCTCTTTCCTTAAAGGTCATGGACTGAATGATGCATTTTACCTGCTTCATCTTCTTCTCGGAGTCTTCAAGGTCTATTCCCTGCATCGCCTTATTCATCCCCGGAAGCATTTTTAAAATCCCGGCAATTCCGCCCAGCTTTTGTAGCTGGTTCATTTGCTCCATGAAGTCATCATAGTTGAACTGCCCTTTGGAAAGCTTACGAACGGATTCCTTCGCCTTCTCTTCATCAATTTCGCTCTGCGCTTTCTCGATTAAAGAAAGGACATCGCCCATGCCGAGGATCCTTCCGGCCATACGATCCGGATAGAAGGGCTCAAGATCGGCAAGCTTTTCTCCCATACCGAGGAATAAAATAGGCTGTCCGGTCATTGCTTTAATAGATAAAGCGGCACCGCCTCTGGTATCTCCATCACACTTTGTAAGAATAACACCGTCTACGCCGATGTCTTCACTAAAGCTCTGACTGACATTGACTGCTTCCTGACCGGTCATCGCGTCTACGGTAAGGATTGTCCAATCCACCGGAACGGCAGCCTTCATACGCTTTAATTCCTGCATCAAAGCATCGTCAATTTGCAAACGACCTGCCGTATCCAAAATGAGAAGATTATATCCCTTCTCTTTCGCCTCTTCATAAGCTCTTTTGGCGATTTCCTCCGGCTTAACCTGATTTCCCAGACTAAAGAAGGGAATGGAGAGCTTTTCCGCATTGACTCTTAACTGCTCAATCGCTGCAGGCCGGTAAATATCACAGGCAACAAGGAGAGGCTTTCTATGCATCTTCTGGAACTTTCCGGCAAGCTTAGCCGCCGTAGTCGTCTTACCGGCACCCTGCAGACCGACCATCATAAGGACGCTAATCTCACTTTGCGGACGAAGCTTCAGCTCGGTATTTTCCTCACCCATCATCGCCGAAAGCTCATCTTTTACGATTTTAATTACGGTTTGAGCGGGACTTAAGGAAGAAAATACTTCTTCACCGATGGCCTTTTCCTTTACCTTGGCAACAAAGTCTTTTACCAGCTTGAAATTCACATCCGCTTCCAAAAGTGCCATACGGACTTCTTTTAGCGCCAGATTTACATCGTCCTCGGAGAGCTTCCCCTTACCGGATAAACCTTGAAATATTGTACTTAGTCTTTCTGATAAGCTTTCAAATGCCATGCATTATTTCTCCTGCTAATTTCCTGATTTCCTCATCCCCGCTTTGCTCAGCAATCTTCTCCGCCAGTGCACGAATATGCAACCACTTTTTTCCCAGCTGCAGATTCTCTTCCATAAAGCGAAGTTGTTCGTCGGCTTTACTGTACAAGTACTGTGCTGCCTGCCTCGTGATATTCATTTCTATGCCGATTTCCGAGAAGCTCATATCTTCAATTATGTGATAGGCATAGACCTTTTTCTGGTTTTCCTTTAAAAGCCCCGAGTAAAGCAGGAATAGATTACCTTTTTCTACAAATTCATCCATAGCACACCTCGCTGCAATAAAATAACAAAAAAAAGAATAGCTGTCAAGTATTTTTCTTGACAGCTATTGGGTTCACATCGACCAAAAAACTGCTACGCTTAAAAAGTCTAACTTTTCGGGGTCACATCAAAGAGCCGGCAGATTTTTTTGAACGGGCAGGTTATTTACCATTTTCAAAATGATCTCTTAATACCATTAATCTAAATATCAGGACAGTGTTCAGAATAGCCGCTAATATAAGACCAGCTCCAACCCAAAGCAAATCTATCGCAAACCCTATAATGAAACATAGGCTCCATTTCATAATTTGCTTACCGCAAATGATACATAGTTCTTTGCTTTTATTGGATATATTTTCGTCAAGATCATGTCCGGTTAAATATCGAATTGCTCTGCCGTTCGATCTAATAAATAGAATACCTATAATCAAATAGAGCAAAACCATCATGAAATCGATACATAAAATTACAAACATATTTATTACCTCTTTAGTATCTATAAATGCAGATGTTTATGACAAGCATTTACATCCTATCGCTTCATGCTCCTGCACTATATCTGTTGCTCTTCCATCCGCCATGAAATCATCCGAGAACATCTCTATTGCTCTCATAAACGAATCCCACATATTCTGTTTTGGAAGCAGAATAACAGTATCACCTATCTTATTCACCATTACCTCATCTGATGAAAATCGGCACTCCTTAGGGAGTCTAATTGCCTGACTTCCTCCATTTTTAAAAATCTTTGCCATCTTCATACAAATCACCGTCCCTTCTCTTGCAATATATACCGTTATATATCGCAATATAAACCAAGACAAGAAAAAACCTTCTACCATTCCTATACATTACATGTAAGTTTTATGTCGGAATATGCTTATCTACCATCCATACATTCAATTCTTTCTCATCACCATCATGAGCCTGTCGATTTATACTTTCTAACGCCCCATTTAAAGAATAAGCAACACGGAATCAAAAAAATAAGCGATAGCAATGGAAAACCAATATAATACGCTTCCGATTTTCTGCCAATTATATACAACAAAGGATAATATTGAAACAACGCCAGCGGTATGATGTAGGTAAGAATGGATAAAACAGTCTTCCCATAAATGGAAAACGGATATTTGCCGTATTCCTTTGCTCCATACGTAAATAAATTTAAAAAATCTAAATCCTGTACAGTGAAGAAAGTAAATGTCGCCTTAAACAAAAACATAGAAAAAAACAAAATGCTTCCACAGACAACCATTAGAACAAGGGTGATTATCTTTTTATAGTCCCATTGGATAGCAGATTTACCTATTGCATATGCAAGCGTTCCTACAGACTGAATCAATAGACCTATACGTGTAAAATCTACACTCGGAGCCAGTACTTGGAGCACAACATTACCCGGTCTTACTAATGCTCTATCAAATTCACCATTTCCAAGTATGCTACCAAATCTTGCTAATCCGCCAGCAAAAGCTTCACCTATTGAGAAAGACAAAACCACAATCGCATAACACAAAATCACATCGGTATAGTTAAAACCATATATCTTATCCACATGTTCAAAGATAAATTCGATACTGAATAATCCTGCAAAGGCTGTTATAAACTGACCTAAAACTGTCATAAAAAAGGATAATTTATATTGCATTTGGCTTTCTAAATTCAGTACCATCATCCTTAGATAAACTCTCATTGTGTTTATCCTCCCTGAACAACTACATGCTTTATTGAATGATTCATCAAAACCTTTCCAATTACAATTAAAATAAGCATCCATAAAATCTGCATAGCAATTCCTTTTAAAATTTCTATATCGGTAATATTTCCACTATAGATGAGTAACGGAGTGCTCTGCATAGACGAAAAGGGAAGATATTTCACTACAGCGAATACCTTTTCAGGAAAAAAAGTTATTGGAATCATTCCTCCTGATAGAAATGAGCTTACTGCTTTAACTATAATCTTTATCCCTCGTTGAGCTATCGTATAAAACAATGTAATAAACATTAGCATGGCAAACGCTACGACAAGTCCCAGTGCAAGAAAAACAGAAATAAAAAATGCAAGTGCCTGTAGAAGACTCATAGGAAACTGCAGTCTATATGGTTCCGGGAGTATTATTGCTATCAATAACACCGGGATGCAAGTTATCATTGTAGATGAGACTCTATTAGCTATTGCCTGAAAATACCACTTTCCATATAAGTCCATAGGCCTTACCAGTTCATATGCTACAGCGCCATTATTAATAACACTATATATCTCTCCATCATACGCAACTACAGCAAGCATATTCATTACAATTCTTTTTATCCAAACGTAGGAGACAATTTGAGAAAATGTCATAGGCAGTACATGCCCGGCAGAATTATATAGTGCCACATAGATCATCAGTTCCAAAAATACCCATGCTATATTGGAAGCTATAGCGCCAAATGTAACCGTCCTATACTGAATATTGTTTATTAGGCGAATTCTAAACACTGATAAGTACTTCTTCATATCTGATACTCCTTATAGAGTCTTGCTACCATTTCCTCTGCCGATATATCAGATACTTCCAAATCAATTAGTTCAGTCTCACGAGACAAGTACGCAATTCCTTCAGAAACAGAAATCATCTTAGGGTCTAATGAGATTCTTAAATTATCGTCTTTTTGTTCTAAGTAATTCATCCCTTCACATAGTTCAGGAGTTTTTCCGGAGTATTTAATTCTTATCTCTTTCTTATCCGAGACCCTTTTTTTCAGCTCTTCAAGGCTTCCATCCAAGAGAATTTGACCTTTTCCAATTAACATTACACGATGTGTTAATGCTTCAATGTCCTGCATATCATGTGTTGTTAATATAACGGTAGTTCCCTTTTCTACATTGATTCTTTTTATAAAATCCCTTACTGCCAACTTAGATACCGCATCTAAACCAATGCTTGGTTCATCCAAAAAAAGAATCTTGGGATAATGTAATAATGATGCTACAATTTCACATCTCATTCGTTGACCAAGACTAAGATTTCTAGCAGGCGTTTTTACTATTTTCTCTAAATCCAGTAGCTGGCACAATTCCGATACATTCTGTTTATATATACGACTATCTATATCGTACATATCCTTAATCAATTCAAAACTATCAATGATTGGAATATCCCACCACAACTGGCTTCTCTGCCCAAACACAACCCCGATGTTTTTAACATATGATTTTCTGTCTTTCCATGGAACATAGCCATCCACAATACACTTTCCTTTGTCAGGGAGTCAGAATTCCGCACAATATCTTTATAGTGGTACTTTTGCCGGCACCATTAGGTCCTATATAGGCCAAAATTTCTCCATCATCAATTTTGAAGCTGATGTCATTAAGAGCTCTTACAGTATCCTGTTTACGGGAAAATAAAGATTTAACAGCGTTATGAAAGCCCGCCTCTCTTTTAGCCACTTTATAATCTTTCGTAATATGTTCCACTTCAATCATGGTAATCTCCTACCGTGTATTTTTATAAAGTTTTTGAGATATTTTGTGATTGCAACTATTTCTCATTATAACAAAATCAGGCAGAAATGAAATTTCATACTGCCTGATTTTGGGTGTTTTTTAATATTTAATTTACTTCTACAATAGATTTTATTTTTTTAACTTAGCCGGAAGAAATCTCTAAAAGGCGAAAATATCCTCCACATATTTTTTGGCATCAAAGCGCTTTAGGTCTTCGATCTTTTCTCCCTCTCCCACATACTTTACGGGAAGTCCGAGTTCCGCCTGAATGGAAATGGCCATACCGCCTTTTGCTGTGGAGTCCATTTTACTTAAAACCACGCCGGTGACCTGAGAGCAGTCTTTGAACATTTTGGCCTGGCTCATCGCATTTTGCCCGGTAGTGGCATCGAGAACCACCAGTGTCTCTCTATAGCCTTCCGCAAATTCCCTGTCAATAATACGGTTAATCTTCCCGAGCTCTTCCATCAGGTTTTTCTTGTTATGAAGTCTTCCTGCGGTATCAATGATTAAAACATCCGCATTCTTTGCCTTAAAGGATTGTAAAGCATCAAAAACCACGGCAGCCGGGTCGGAACCCTCCTTTTGGTGAATACAGTCCACCCCTACACGATTTCCCCACTCTACAAGCTGTTCAATCGCACCGGCACGGAAGGTATCGGCAGCGGCAAGAATAACTTTTTTTCCTTTTTTCTTTAAGTGATAGGCGAGCTTTCCGATAGAGGTGGTCTTTCCGACTCCATTTACGCCGATTACGGAAATGATGCTCTTTTCTTTCTCAAAATTATAGTAATCCTCGTCTACCGACATGGTGTCCAAAAGATAATCCTTTAAAATCTTCTGGACATCCTTGGTAAGATTCACTCCCTTTCGATCCGCCTCGCGCTTCACTGCATCAATAATCCGCATGCAGCTTGGATAGGAAACATCACTCTGTATCATAGCCTCTTCCAGCTCTTCGTAAAATTTCTCATCGGCAACCCGATCCGACTGAAAGAGATTATTTAAAATTTTTGAGAAAAAATTCGCCATAGCTACTCCTTATACCATAGTTTTATATCTAATTACTTATTGCAAATGCTCTTCCACTAAATCCATTTCGATATAGTTATTGCAAATGTTCTTCCACAAGGTCCACGGAGACTAAAGTGGAAATGCCCTTTTCCTGCATGGTGACGCCAAAAAGACGATCTGCACTTTCCATGGTTCCTCTTCTATGGGTAATCACGATAAACTGCGTGTTTTTCGTTAAATGATGCAAGTACTTCGCAAAGCGCACCACATTGGAGTCATCCAGTGCCGCCTCAATCTCGTCCAGAAGACAGAAGGGGGAGGGCTTCAAGCTTTGCAGAGCAAAGAGCAGGGAAATGGCAGTCAGAGCCTTTTCTCCGCCGGAAAGCTGCATCATATTCTGCAGCTTCTTCCCGGGAGGCTCCGCAATAATGGAAATACCGCTTTCCAGCAGGTCCTCGCTGTCATCAATTTCGATTTTTCCGCTTCCTCCTCCAAAGAGTACACGGAAAACCTCATTAAAGCGCTCTTGAATCTTGTGGAAATTCTCATGGAACTGCTTTCGCATCCCGCTGTCCAAGTCCTTAATAATCTCTCGAAGCGATTCCTCCGAGCTGATCAGGTCTTCCACCTGTTTCCGTAGGAATTCATAGCGTTCTTTTACCTCGGTATATTGCTCAATACTATCCAGATTAATAGAGCCGAGTCCTTTCATTTCCGCCTTTTTCTCTTGGATAATCGAGGGAAGTGCAGGATTATCGGAAAGATTTTCATCGAAATACTGCTTTGCCTGACTGACCCCGATTCCGTAGTCTTCGAAGAGCTGTGACGCGGATTGGGCAGACTGGTCTTCCAGTTTTTCCTTCTGATGCTCCAGTCGAAGCTGTTCTTTCTCAATTTGCAAAAGCTCTTCCTGAATGCCTTCCTTTTCTTTGTAGAAGCGCTTTTCTTCTTCTGCGATTTCCGCCCTTCTATTCTTTAAAGAGGCAAGACTTTCTTTTCTTTTTTCTTCCTTTTCAAGAAGAGCGCGAATCTTCTCTTCCAAAGTATGAATCTGATTTTGATCCTTTTCTACCGAGCCGGCAGTATTTTTATTTTCCTCTTCCAAATCCATCTGGTCCGTGAAGTTCTTTTCGAGCCTTTCTCCGTAGTCATGAAGTTGTTCTGTTAAGAAGTCAACTCTTGTAGAGAGAGTTTGCCTCTCTGCATTGACTGTACCTTGGAATGTAAGGAGTTTTTCCCGATATAGCTTATCCAGATTCAGGATATCTTCTCTTTTCTCCGCTTCAATAGTGGAAAGCTCTTGCAGTGCCTCCTCTTCTTTGCGAAGTGAAGCTCTCCTCTCCCCTTCTTCCTTTTCCATGCCATGCAACTTCTCCACGAGCTCGTCAATTTCCCTCTTTCTGCCAATAAGAGAAGAGGAATTTCGGTAAGCACCGCCAGAAAGAGCACCGCCGGCCTGAAGAAGTTCTCCGTCCAGGGTAACAATACGAAGACTATGTTTATATTTTCGGGCAATGGATAAGCATTATCCAGATTGTCCACTAAAAGAACCTTGGATAAAAGATAATTTTCCAGCCCTGCACAGGACTTCGGTACTTCTACAAAATCGGCAAATACGCCAATCAGCCCCTTTTCTCCCCTGACACTGTCATAACGTCCGTCTCTTTCCTTTCGAATCGAACTAAGAGGTAAAAAGGTTGCCCGGCCGAGCTTCTCTCTTTTCAGCTTCTCCAAGAGACGCTTTGCCGTCCCTTCCTCTTCCGTAACAAGGTTTTGCAGACTGCCGGAAAGGGTGGTTTCCAGTGCAAGCTCGTACTCGGGCTTGGTTTTTAAAACATCGGCTACTACACCGATAAGCCCTTTTTCCCGCTCTTTCTCCTGCATACACTTCCGAACAGCCTGTCCGAAGCCTTCATAGCGCTCGGCAAGATTCTGAAGGTTCTCCAGCTGAATTCTGCATCTTTCCTTTTGGTGCAAGAAATCCTGTAAGCTTGCTCTCTTATCCGTAACCGTCTTTTCGGCGTCCGCCCTTTTCCTTTGTAAATGAGAAAAGGCTTCCTGCTTTTCCTCTCCCTCATTTTTTAAGGCACGAATTTCCGTTTCGATTGCATGGAAATTTTTCGCATCCTCTGAGGAAGACTCCGAATCCTCTTTTTCCTGTATCCCCTCATCAAAGACAAAGTCGGGATAAAAGGTACTTTGGATGATTTGCTTGGCTTCCGAAATAGTGGAGTCAATCAGCTGAATATCAAGCTTCACCTTCTCTTCTTCCGTGTTAAAAAGAAGGAAGCTTTGAAACTTCTTCTTCATGGAAAGGAGTGCAGAAACCAAATCCTCCATTTTCCCGATGGAAGACGATGCCTCTTCCTTTAAGGCATTGACTCTTTCCTGAAAATGCCTCGACGAGCTTTCTTTTCCGGAGATGGCCTCCTTTAAACGGACAATTTCTTCCTCAAGCGTTTTTTTCCTGCTCTCGTCCTCCTCGTTTCCGCGGCTGATTTCCTGCTCCTTTTGATCCAGTAAGAGGAGCTCTTCCTCTAAGCCTTTAAAGGACTCGGAAAGCGCATTTTGCTTTTTGGCTTCTTCTTCCATCGAGGCCTTCAGATCTTTTTCCGCCTCTTCCAGTTTCTGCAACAGCTTTTCCGTATCTTGAAGCTTTTGCAAAAAATGCGTTGACTCCAGTACCACAAGCTCATCACGGAAGCTCAGATATTTTCTGGCCTTTTCGGATTGCTTTTCCAGAGGGCCTACCTGCTTTTCGAGCTCGGAGACAATGTCCTGAATTCGTTCCAGATTCGCCTGTTCTTCTTCCAGCTTCTTTTCGGCGATGTCCTTCCTTCTTTTAAACTTGACAATCCGACCGCCTCATCAAAAAGGGCTCTTCTTTCTTCCGCTTTACCGGAGAGAATTTTATCGATTTGTCCCTGTCCGATTAAGGAATAGCCCTCTTTTCCGATTCCGGTATCATAAAAAAGCTCATGAATGTCCTTTAAACGACATTCTGAACCATTTAAACGGTATTCCGACTCCCCTGAACGATAGAGCCTTCTACTGACGGTGATTTCCTCATAGGGAAGCGATAGTGCATGATCACTGTTATCAAAGGAAATGCTCACGGAGGCATAGTTTTGCGGTCTTCTTGTTGCGGTCCCGGCAAAAATCACATCCTGCATGGAAGCACCACGAAGCTGTTTTACCTTTTGTTCACCCAAAACCCAACGCACAGCATCGGAAATATTCGATTTTCCTGAACCGTTCGGTCCCACAATTCCCGTAATACCCGGGGAAAAATCCAGTACGGTTTTATTCGCAAAGGATTTAAAGCCCTGTACCTCAATAGATTTTAAATACATCCCCTGTTTCCGCCTTTATTTTTTCTAAAGCAAAGTATGCTGCATTCTGCTCTGCCTTTTTCTTGGAGCTTCCTTCTCCCATACCGTACTCCGTGTCTCCCAGATACACCATTACGCGATAAAAGCGGTCATGAAATGGCCCGGATTCCTCCAAAAGACTGTAATGAAGAGGAAGGTGCTTTGCCGTAGAATATTCCTGCAGCATGGTTTTGGCATCCATTTGCAGTTGCTTCTTCTCGATATCATTTAATAGATTTTTCTTTATAAAACAGGCTGCACTTTCAATACCGCTATCCAAGTAAATGGCACCGATAATGGCTTCCAGTGTATCGGAAAGCACGGAATCCCGGTATTGGATTCCCTCTCTTCCCTCGCCCTTTCCCAGCACAATGTGCTCCGAGAGCTTGAGAGCCTTGGCAACGGCGGCAAGCGCGGGTTCACAAACCAGTGCGGCGCGGAGCTTCGTCATAAGCCCTTCCTGCATGGCAGGCTTTCTATGATAAAGCACGGTACTGGAAATAAGCTCCAACACGGCATCCCCCAGAAACTCCAAACGCTGGTTGGAGGCTTCCTTGGCCTCTCCCATTTCATTGGAGTAAGAGGGATGAATTAAGGCGTGCTGCAGCAATTCTCTATTTTGAAAATGATATTCTAAACGCTCTTCTAAGGCGGGAAAGCGCCTCTTCCTTCTCTGTCATTTTACTGTCCTAATGCTTTTAAAATAGCCTTATGTGCTTCTCCGACAGTCTTAATCTGGTAGCTTGCTTCTTCCGGAATTTCAATGCCGAACTCGTCCTCAATCCCCATAACAATTTGCACCACATCTAAGGAATCGGCATTTAAGTCTTCCACAAAACGGGTATCTTCTGTGATATCCTCTTCCTTAATGTTCGTTAATTCTCTGCAGATAATCTTCTTTAACTTCTCTAATTCCATCTTTATTCCTCTACTTCCTTAAAATCGATAGCGTCCGCTATTTTTTTAGTTAGTTTCTTTTCCGCAAATTCCTTTGCTTGCTTGATAGCTGTCGTGACTTCCTTACCGTCCGTATTTCCGTGCACCTTGATCACCAGTCCCTTAAGTCCCAAAATAGGTGCTCCGCCGTACTGCTTTGCATCAAATTTTTTGAGTCTCTTTTTTAGGGGCTTCTTTAAAAGAAGAGCCGCAAGAAGTGCCAAAGGACCGCTGTGTTTCATGGTGTCCGTAATCTCCGAAAGAAGCATCTTTCCGACACCCTCGTACATTTTCAGAACAACATTTCCTACAAAGGCATCACAAACAACAACAGAACAGTTTCCTTCCACTATATCTCTGGCTTCCACGGAACCGATGAAGTTATAGTCCGTGTCCTCCTTTAAAATCTGCATGGCAGCTTTCACAAGGCTGTTTCCCTTTTCTTCTTCTGCACCGATGTTGACTAAACCGATACTCGGATTTTTAATCTGCAGCATTTCCTCCATATAAATTGCGCCCATCTTAGCAAACTGGTGCAGCCATTCAGGCTTGGCATCTACATTTGCCCCGCAATCCGTAAGAAGGCAAACTCCGTTCTTAGTCGGAATGAGCGCTGCAAGGGGCGGTCTGTAGACACCCTTTTCTCTTCCTACAACGAGTTGCCCTCCGGCAAGCACCGCACCGGTGGAGCCTGCGGAGATAAAGGCATCGGCCTCTTCATTTTTCACAGCCAGCATTCCACGAACAAGGCTCGAATCCTTCTTTCTTCGAATCGCCATAACCGGTGATTCATGAATACTGATATTTTCACTGCAGGGAACAATCTCAATCCTCTTAGGATCATAGCTGTAAGAAGACAATTCCGCTTTCAGAACATCCTCTTCACCAAAAAGAAGGAGTTTCATCCCTTCTTCCTTGAGACTTTCCACTGCGCCCTTTACCATGGCTTTTGCGCCTAAATCGCCACCCATAGCATCTATCGCAATACGAACCATATTTACCCCTTTTTACGCTATAAAAACAGGATGCTAAGGAACAAACCTTGCTTCCTGTCAAAAACGAGATGCCGTGCGCTTAGCCCGGCAATCGTTATACATAAGAAAGTTCCTTTTCCTACTCTCTTATAGCAACAAGAAATATGATAAATTATTCGCCCTAAACTGTCAACTTGCGGTGAATAGGACGAAAGAGCATAAGAAGAGGACTAAAAAACTAGGAGTTCGGGATTTTTGTTCACCATCTTTACTTTTTACACTGTTTTTTTGAAAAAAAGTAAAGATAACGAGATGTTTGAGCTTAAAAAGTAAAGATAAACGGCATACCTTATTCTTTCAAGGCATGCCGTTTCGTGATTCTTACTGTTATTCGCTCAGATAGTGAGCGGTATCTTGTCGCAATAGTATTTTTGCGTTTATTCTTCTGTCGCCGCTCTATCCTTAGCATCTTGAATTACGATGTTTTGGATATCACCGGGCGCCTGCTCGTAACGGTCAAATTCAAAGGAGAAGGATCCGGAACCGCCTGTCATGGAGCGAAGATCCGTATTATAGAGGTAAAGATTACTCATCGGAAGCTCCGCTTCAATGAGCTGCTTACCGCCGTGTACGGCATTCATACCAAGAATTCTTCCTCTTCTCTTCGTTAAGTCTCCCATGATGTCTCCGGTGTAGCTGTCGGGCACATTAACCGTAAGGCGGGCAATCGGCTCAAGAAGAACAGGATTTGCCTGCATAAAACCGTCCTTAAAGGCCATGGAAGCTGCAGTCTTAAAGGCCTGCTCGGAGGAGTCTACCGGGTGGTAGGAACCGTCTAAGAGGACTGCCTGTACACCAACAACCGGGTAACCTGCCAAGGGGCCCTTCTTGCAGGATTCCTGAATTCCCTTTTCTACTGCAGGGAAGTAGTTCTTCGGAACGGCTCCGCCGAAAACCTGCTCCTTAAAGGTATAAGCCTGATCATAGTCGAAGCTCGGAGAGAATTCCATCACTACATCACCGTACTGGCCGTGTCCACCGGACTGCTTCTTATACTTACCCTGTACCTTGGCAGTCTTCTTAATCGTCTCTCTGTAAGCAAACTTCGGCTTAGTTAAGATAAGAGAAACATTGTAGCGGTCTTTTAAGCGGGCTGCCAGCACCTCAAGCTGCTGTTCTCCTATACCGTAAATTAAGCTCTGTCTGTTTCCGGATCCGCCTTTACCTTAAGAGTACGATCTTCCTCCATCATTCTCTGAAGAGCTGTGGAGAGCTTATCTTCATCCGCCTTATTCTCAGCGGAATAAGCCATATAAGTGTAGGGAACGGAAAGCTTCGGTGCGTGATAAATAATCGGCGCATTTCGAACCGCAATACTGTCTCCGGTCTCTGTGATGCTTAGTTTTGCAACAGCTCCCAAGTCTCCGCTCTTTAATTCCGGAACTTCAATCGGGGTATTTCCTCTTAAAACATAGAGCTTACCAATTTTCTCTGTAGCCTCTTTATTGACATTGTAAACCTCGGAGTTTGCCTTTAAAACACCGGTACAAATCTTAAATAAGGAGTATTTTCCAAGGAAGGGATCAGCAATGGTCTTCCATACTCTTCCGCTGATGGTTGCTTCGTCATTATAGTGCGCAGTAAAATGCTCTCCTGTGGAAGCATCCACACCGATAGCCTCGAGCTCTTTCGGGGACGGGAAGTACTTATCAATAACCTGCAAAAGGACATTAAAGCCCTGTACATGGATACCCGAGCCCATCAGAATGGGGGCAACATTACAATGCTTTACATTTTCCCGTAAAGCAGTTTGGATTTCCTCTGTCGTAAACTCTTCTCCGGCAAAGTACTTCTCCATGAGTTCCTCGGAGCTCTCTGCAACAGCTTCCAATAAGGAAGAACGAGCAATATTCAAGTGCTTCTCCACATAGTCGGGAATAGGACAAGCCTCATATTCATTTAAATTGGTAAAACGGCGACCTGCCATCTTAACGACATTGACAAAGCCGACAAATTTCTCATTTTCACGAATCGGTAACTGGAAAGGAGCCACGGACTTACCGAAACGCTTCTCCAGATCCAAAACGAGCTGACGGAAAGAAGCCTTATCGTCATCCATATTGGTCACAAAGAAAGTCTCGGAAGATGATTCTCCTCGCAAAGCTCCCATGCCTTTACGGTACCGGGCTCAATACCGGCTTTTCCGTTTACTACAATAATGGCGGCATCTGCAGCGCTGACTGCCTCTTCAACCTCTCCTACGAAATCAAAATAACCCGGGTGTATCCAGTATATTGATCTTTAAATCTCCGTCTTCTCCCTTATATTCTATCGGAAGTAAGCTTGTGGAAATGGAAAACTTTCTCTTCTTTTCTTCCTTATCAAAGTCGGAAACTGTATTGCCTTCGTCTACGCTGCCCAGTCTGTTTGTCACCTTGGTCACATAGCAAAGACACTCTGCTACAGTCGTTTTTCCGGCACTGCCGTGCCCTAAAAGAACAACATTACGAATACTTCCGGTATCATACACCTTCATAGAAACCTTTCCTCCAATCTTAGCTTCTTGTGAGAACCTATTCTATTCAGCCCTCTTTTGCAACGAGAGTCTGAAGCGTTCCCACAGAAAACTCGTTGATAACAAAATGGATAGTCATATTGTATCGAAAAAGAGACAAAATTTCAATCTTCTTAGTCAAAAAGAGAGATTTGATTGGAGAGAGGAATTTCTCCCAGTAGTCCTAATTCATGGAATTTGTCTGCAAATGCCTTTGGACAATGTGTTCTTTGCACAAAATCGTCCTTGGAAAGATAGGGACCGTATTTTGCTCCCTCTTCAAGACCGAGGGCTACCGCCTCTCCGAGTCCCGCTATACAGCTGAAGGACGGCATGATTTCCCCTTCTTCCGTTATCTGAAAATCCTTGGCCTTTGCCTTATAGATATCGAGCTTGGCAAAGCGAATGCCTCTGGCATACATTTCCTCACAGATTCGCATATCACGAAGACATAGATTTTCTGTCGCGGAAAGCTTATCCTTCTCCAGATACTCCTGCATATAGAAACGGAGCTTTTCCACTCCAAAGCACATTTTATCAAAATCAAGCCGTCCGCACGCACGGAATAATATGCCGTGTAGTATTCTCGCGGATAGAAAACCTTACAGTAAGCTACACGGTAAGCCATCATGACATAAGCTGCGGCATGTGCCTTCGGGAACATGTACTTGATTTTCTTACAGGCATCGATATACCACTCCGGTACACCGTGGTCGCGCATATCCTGGCACCACTCCTCTTTTAAGGGCTTATGCTTTCTGGTGGCTTCCATGATGGTAAAGCTCTCGGAGGGATCCAGCCCCATGTGCATGAGATAGACCATGATATCATCTCTACAGCATATTGCATCACGGAGAGTGGTAATCCCGTTTAAAATCAGGTCCTGCGCATTGTTTAGATATACATCGGTACCGTGGGAAAGACCGGAAATACGAATCAGGTCGGAAAGGTACTGCGGTTTCGTATCCACTACCATTTGCATCGCAAAGCCGGTTCCGAACTCCGGTATACCGAGACAACCGAGTTTTACTCCGTGAATATCCTCCGGCTTAATTCCTAAAATCTCCGTAGAGCGAAAAAGATCCATAACTTCCTTAGAATCCAAGGGAATGTCTTTTACCGGATCAAGCCCCGTTAAGTCCTGCAATTTTCGAATCATGGTCGGATCATCGTGCCCGAGAATATCGAGCTTTAAGAGGTTATGGTCAATCTTATGATAGTCAAAGTGCGTGGTAATAATCGGGCTTTCCACATCATTTGCGGGGTGCTGTACCGGGGTAAAGGTATTGATGTCCTCACCGTGGGGAAGAACAACAATGCCTCCGGGATGCTGCCCTGTAGTTCTCCGGATTCCGGTCAGGCCCTGCACAAGGCGATCAATCTCCGCATTTCGCTTTTGTTCTCCTCGTTCTTCGTAGTAATTCTTAATCATACCGTAGGCGGTCTTTTCGGCAAGCGTACCGATTGTTCCGGCCTTAAAGGTATTTTCTTCTCCGAAAATCGTTCCGGTGTAGGCATGTGCCTTTGCCTGATACTCTCCGGAGAAGTTTAAGTCGATATCCGGCTCCTTATCTCCGTCAAAGCCGAGGAAGGTTTCAAAGGGAATATCAAAGCCCAGACGGTTAAGCTCTGTACCGCAATTCGGGCATTTTTTAGAGGGCATATCGTAGCCTGCCATACCCGAAAAAGACTTTACCTCTTCCGAGTCAAAGTCCGTGTAATAACAATTTGGGCAGACATAGTGTGGAGGAAGCGGATTCACCTCGGTAATGCGGGACATAGTTGCCGCAAAGGAAGATCCTACAGAACCACGGGAGCCTACCAGATAGCCGTCTGCATTGGATTGGTCTACAAGCTTTTGCGCAATGATATACATCACGGAGTAACCGTTGGAAATAATGGAGTTTAGCTCTTTCTCCAAGCGATTTGCCACGATTTCCGGAAGCTTCGGACCGTAGATTTTATGCGCTGTTTCATAGCAGATTTCCCGCAATGTTTCATCGGAGTTCGGAATCACGGGCGGGCACTTGTCCGGACGTACCGGCTTAATCCTTTCGCATTGTTTTAAGATGTTTAGAGGATTATCAATCACGACTTTTTTCTTGGTATTTTCATCGAGATAGGAAAACTCCGAAAGCATCTCTTCCGTACTTCTGAAATAAAGGAAGGTATCCCCCTCCTCTTCCGTCATTCCCTTCGTGGCGAGGATGATTTTTCGGAAAATGTCTTCCTCCTTATCCGTATAATGAGCATCGGAAGTTGCGCAAACCGGCTTTCCGAGCTGCTCTCCCAGAGAAATAATCTTCTTATTGTACTGTATTAAATCTTCTTCCGTCTCCGCACTGAACCTATCGGAGGAAAGCATATAGCGGTTATTTCCCAGCGGTTGTACCTCCAGATAATCATAGAAGGATGCAATCGTGAGAAGCTGCTGATCGTCCATACCGCGAATCAGAGCCTGAAAGAGCTCTCCGTTTGAGCAGGCGGAACCGATAATCAGTCCTTCTCTGTATTTTTTCAGAAGAGACTTCGGAATACGGGGGTGCTTTGCAAAGTATTTTAAATGCGACTCGGAAATCAAACGATAGAGATTGATGCGTCCCAGGTCATTTTTGGCAAGCAAAATAATATGATGCGCAGGGAGCTTTCTGACCTTTCCCACGGTATCCATATCGAGGCTGTCTATTTGCCCTAAGGACTGCACGCCTCTTTTTTCAAGCATCTCCAATTCTTTCAGGTAAATACGGGCGGTTGCCTCCGCATCGTCTACCGCCCTGTGGTGATGTAAGAGTTCAATCTTTAATTCCTTCGCAACGGTGTCCAATTTAAAACGATGGAGCTTCGGAAGAAGGAGTCTTGACAAACTAACCGTATCGAGTACCGGTCGTTTAAAAGGAATGCCGAGTGCCTTTCGCCTTATTTTCCACGAAGTTATAGTCAAATTCCGCATTGTGTGCGACCAGAACACTGTCTCCGACAAATTCCAGAAACTTCGGAAGCACTACTTCAATGCCGTCTGCATCCATAACCATAGAGTCATCGATCGAGGTAAGCTGGGTAATGCGATAGGGAATCGGAACACGAGGATTCACAAAGAGATCCATGCGATCCACGATTTTTCCGTCTTCCAGTTTAACCGCACCGATTTCGATGATATGGTTTTTCTTCGGATCAAAGCCGGTCGTCTCGAGGTCAAAAACCACGGTACTGCAGGATAAAGGAAGGTCCTCGGAAAGATTTTTTATCACGCTATCCATGTCATTTACGAGATACCCTTCCATGCCGTAGATTATCTGCAGCTCGTCTTCCTTTCCTAGCTTTTTTAAATGCGCCATGGCATCCGGGAAGGACTGTGCTACGCCATGGTCGGTAATGGCAAGAGCCGGCATACCGAATTCCAGAGCTCTGTTAATATACTCTTCTATATCGGAAACCCCGTCCATGTCGGACATTTTGGTATGCAGATGCAGCTCCACGCGCTTTTCTTTCGCATTGTCCACACGCTTCGCCCGAACAAAATCAGACTTTTTAATGCCGAATACACGAGAAAGCTCCAGTTCCTTGTCGTACTGGTCGTATTCGATATTCCCTTTTACGGCTATAGTCTTTCCGACTTGTAAAAAAGCTCTCGCATCGTCCAGATTTTCTTCTTCCACGAAGATTTTAGAGGCAATGGAGTCGGTATCGTCCGTAAAGGAAAAGGTGAAGATGACCATACCGGATTTTCTGGTCGGGCGTTCATCCACATGAAGAATAATCCCTTGCAACGCCACGGTTCCGGAGAATTCTCCAACCGAAGAAATCGGCACAATTTCGTCCTGGAAATCTCTGCCGTAATAAACATCCTCTTTATCACTTCTCTTAAAAGGACCTCTGCTTCCGAAGCTTCTCTTAAAGGAAGAATCCTCTTTTTTCTCTTTGAATTCTCTTTTTCCTGTTATCTCTTGCTTTCCGTCTTTCGCTTTAGCTTCTTCTTTACTCTCTCCCTTACTCTCTTCTTTTCCTTCCTCTTTAGTCTTTCCAAGGCTTTTTTCCGGTCTTTCCTTGTTTACCGCTGTCTTGCTGCCGGCTTCACTGCTTATCATTGCTATGCCGGTTGGCGTTTTCCGCTTGCTTTTCTCCCCCGATTGACTCAAACTTTTCCTTTTCTTCTCTATATTCGCTTCTCTCGTACTCATCAAGCTCTTTTTCTTCTGCTCTATTCAGTTCCGGACTAAAGCAAATGGAGAAATGCAGGATAATCCCACAACGCTCATGGACTATTTTCTCAACAACCCGGATACATTCTTCCTCTTCTTTTTGAAAAAGGGCAATTTCCGGTAGCAAAAGAGCTAGAGTGGACTCATCTTCCCACTCTAGCTTTCCCTTTGTAAACATTTGATGGAGCACAATGTTTTTTTCTTTCAACTCATCCAAAAGGGAGTCTTCATAACGCTCAAAAAGAATCTTCGCATTGTACTGGGAAGAAAGATGAAAGCTTTCGTGAATTTCTATCTGAATCTTTTTCCCTGAAAAAACCTGCTTTTGAATGAGTTCTTCCATGGCATGGAGTTCATTTTTTTAAGTAAATGATCGCTATGCAGGTAGATTTTCATCTTCGTGCGATCCCTGCTCAACGTAATGCGACTGATTTCCGTCGTCATGAAGAGTGATTCTAAATCTTTGTTTCCCTTTAGCTCTTGAAATACTTGAAAAAAGGCTTTTTCATGAATACTTTTCAATTTCCTCTCGTAGTGCGCTAAGTAAGTCTTCTTCCTTAACCTTTCGGATGATTTCTCCCTTTTTAAAGAGCATGCCGACACCCTTTCCTCCGGCAATGCCGAGGTCCGCCTCTCTTGCCTCTCCGGGGCCGTTTACCACGCAACCCATTACGGCAATCTTTAAGGACTTATCGGGATAGGAAAAGGCAATCTTCTCCACCTCTTTTGCAAGGGAAATAAGGTCAATATCCGTTCTTCCGCAGGTGGGACAGGATACCACGGAAACAGCTTTTTTACGCAGTCCGAGCGTCTCCAAAATCAGCTGTCCGCTTCGAATTTCTTCTACGGGATCCGCGGAAAGACTGACCCGAACGGTATCTCCGATTCCCTCATTTAAGATAAGAGCCAGCCCCATGGCGGACTTGATATTACCGGACCAGACGGTGCCCGCCTCGGTAATCCCGATATGCAAGGGAAGCTTACATTTCTCCGCTACAATCTTATGCGCATGATACGCCATTAAAACATCGGAGGACTTAATGGAAAGGACAAGATTATGATAGCCCATGTTTTCCACGAGCTCCACATTCTTAAGAGCGGACTCGGCAAGTCCTTCCGCTGTGACTCTTCCATTGTACTTCTCTAAGATATCCTTTTCCAAAGAACCGGAATTCACCCCGATGCGAATTGGAATATTCCTTTCCTTTGCGCAATCTACAACCGCCTTTACCTTATCGGAGGAACCGATGTTCCCGGGATTGATGCGGATTTTATCAGCACCATTTTCCATAGCAAGTATGGCTAAGCGATAATCAAAGTGAATATCGGCAACCATAGGAAGGGGGGATTCTTCTCGAATCTTCCCGAAAGCCAGTGCTGCTTCCTTTGTGGGAACCGTTAAACGCACTAAATCCGCACCGGCAATCTTTAAAGCGCGAATCTGAGAAAGACTCCCCTCTATATCTTCTGTCTTGGTATTGCACATCGACTGCAATACAACAGGATTCCCTCCGCCGATTTTTAAGGGAAGGGATGGGTAAAGTCCTTTTTCTTTTTTTCCGAGTTCAATTACTCGAGTTTCCGTTCGTTTTATCATTGTTTTTCCCCTTTTTGCCGGATTATTTCAATTTCAAAAAATCACCGGATGAACACTGTTTTATAGACTTCCTCAATGTTTCCCTAAAACACATTTTTACTCATTCCTCTTTGTATTTCAGCTGTACTACAGATTAGTTTAACAACTTGGAATACACTCCCGTAAACAGGTTGAATACATCGTTAAAGACGATTGCTACCATGAGAAGCAGTAAAATAGCCATTCCTACGGTATTGATTCTCTCCTCCCACTTCGGATTTAAGCGTTTACGAAGAAGCATTTCGAGAAGAATAAATAGGAGTCTTCCGCCGTCGAGCGCCGGAATCGGCAGTAAATTCATTATCCCGAGGTTTACACTAAGCATAAGAGAAAGGTTCATTAAAACCAATATCGTTAGGCGAAGACCTCCGGAGCTGGACTGCTGTACCGCACCGCCAATCACGGCCACGGTTCCTACCGGCCCCATCACATCCTGTCTGGAAACCTTTCCTCTTAGAATCATGGCGAGGCTGTCAAAGACAATTCGTGCATTAAAGCGGAATTCGTAATAGCTGTACTCTAAAACTTGAAATAGATTTTTTGCACTTACTCTTCCGTTCTTTAATTGTACGCCGAGACGATATCTTCCATTCTCCGGATCCCGGTAAGGGCTAAAGGTAAAACTCTCTTTTTTTCCGTCTCGAAGCACGGTAAGTTTGATATCCCCTTTCTGAAAGTCCTCCTGATGAAGCTCAAGAAAAATCGACAGCTCCTGCAAGGTGGCAAGGGAGCGTTTACTTCCGTCGGCAAAGGCAATAGCAACAATTCTATCTCCGTCTTGTAAACCGCTTTCCATGGCCGGAGTCTTCACGGTAGAGGCTCCGATAATCGGAAATTCCGTACCAATATTTACCGTAAGAATAATGGCAAAGAGAAAGGCCAAAAGAAAGTTATGCCAGACCCCTCCAAAGCAGATAATAAATCTTTGCCAGGCGGGTTTCTTCTCGAAGCTGTATTTTTCCAAGTCTTCCTTGGAAAAAACTACGCCATCAAAGTCCAGGACATCTTCCTCTTCTTCCCCTTTCGCTGTCGAAAAATCACCGCTGCCTGCCGCATCCTCTCCGAGCATCGCACAGCTCCCGCCTAAGGGGAGAAGTTTCAAACTATATCTTGTGTTACGGAAGACACCGGAAAGAATCCGAGGACCCATCCCGATAGAAAACTCCAAAACACCGACCTTAAAAAACTTCGCCGCAAAAAAGTGACCTAATTCATGAAAAAAAAACAAAAACGATAAGGCAAGTAACGCCAAAACAATACTCAAAATTACTCCTTTACTTGTTTAAATAATTAATCTCTATACTATCTTGTATTAAAATCTAAAATCATTTTCATTATAAGCCTTCCTTGGCTTTCTCCTAAGATCTATACTTCTACCTGATTTGCATTTTCTTCTACACAGTTTCTCGCCCATCGTTCAATAGAAAGTATCTCATCCACGGAAGGGTAAGCCTTCCAGTCCTTCTCATGCAGCTGCATCGCCTTTTCGATCAAAGCCGGAATGGAAAGGAAGGATATTTTATCCTGAAGGAAGAGGGCAACCGCTTCTTCATTTGCCGCATTAAAAACGGTCGTCATAGATCCGCCCTTCAGCCCTGCCGTACGTCCTAAGGCTAGAGCCGGGAAATCAGTATAGGAAGGGGGATGAAAATGTAGCGACATCACCTTTGTAAAATCCAGTTTTTCTCCCTTGAAATGCTCTCTTTCCTCTTCAAACAGGGCGTAGGCTATGGGAACACGCATAGTAGGGACTCCCAGCTCCGCCTTAATTGCCCCGTCACAAAACTCTACAGCGGAATGGATAATGCTTTCTCTCTGGATAACAACCTGTATTTTTTCAATCGGAATATGAAAAAGAATATGCGCTTCCAAAACTTCCAAGGCTTTATTCACCATGGTAGCGGAGTCTATGGTAATCTTTCTTCCCATAGACCAGTTGGGGTGCTTTAAGGCATCTTCTTTCTTCTTTCCCCTCATTTCGTCTTTTGTGAGGCCGAAGAAAGGACCTCCCGAAGCGGTTAAAATGAGTTTCTCGACTTCTTCCGACTTTTCTCCTCTTAAGCATTGCCAGATTGCAGAGTGCTCGGAATCAATAGGGAAAAGCTTTGCCTTCGACTCTTTTAATAAGTCATTGATTAAATGCCCGGCACAGACCAACGTTTCTTTATTGGCAAGGGCCACTTTTTTCCCGGCCTGAATAGCCGAAATAGTTGGCTGTATTCCGACCATCCCCACTACACTGACTACAATCATATCGGCTTCCGTCAAGGCAGAAAGCTGAATAAGGCCTTCCATTCCGGAGTAAATCACCGGTGAATAGCTATCTTTTTCGCTCTCTTTTTTTTCGTAATGTATACTGTTCTCGGCAGATTCCGAATCGAGTGTATTGTCACGATTATAACTTGATTGAAAGCGCTCTTTCAGAAGTTTTGCTTTATCTTCATGAAAAACGCAAAGATACTTCGGCTTCCACTCCCGCGCCTGCTCTTCCAAAAGAGCAATATTTTCTCCGGCGGATAGAGCAAGCACTTTATATTCCTTATGGTCTTTTAAAAGTTCCAGGGTCTGTGTGCCTATAGAGCCTGTAGACCCCAAAATCACAATATTCATATCTATCCTCGATTCACACAATCTTAGAAAAAGTAGCTTTTTATGAAAGCAGCTTCTTATGAACTTAGAGTCCTATAAAAACGGCTTTTCTTACAGAAATATAGAATATATCATCTTATAAAAATCTGTCTTAAAAAACAGACTGCAATACTCTTAATGTAAAACGACGAATATCTAAAAACATTATTTCACAAAAAGAACCAAAGCAAAGTAGATAATCGGAGCAGTAAAGAGTGCCGAATCAAAACGGTCCAGTATTCCTCCATGTCCGGGTATCAAATTACTGTAATCCTTGATTCCAAAATCCCGCTTGATTCCGGAAGCCGTCAAATCTCCCACAATGGAAAAAAGAGAGGCAAAGGCGACAGAAATCGCAAGCTTAACAGGGGAATGGAAAAATCCGTCATAGACTTGATTATTATACAGTCCGTAAAGGTAAGTTAAAAGAAAAGAGCCGAGAACTCCTCCGATAGCCCCTTCCCAGGTCTTCTTTGGACTTAAAACCGGTGTCATTTTGTGCTTTCCGAAAAGAATCCCTACGGCATAGGCACAGGTATCCGCCGCCCAGCTCGATAGAAAAATCAGCCAAACCAGAATCTTTCCATGCATGACGCCTCTTGTCTGATAGAGGTAGGAAAACATGATTCCCGCATAGGGTAGAATCAGAAAATACAGGCAAATCTCCCGAATTGTCTTTTCCGGATAAAACAGAACATAGTCTACACAGAGCAGAATGAAATAAACCAGCATAAGGACCATTTCAAAATGCTTCCCATAGAAAAGTGCAAGGTAATGCAGAGAAATAAAAAGGTAGGGTAAAATCGACATTTTCTCCTTATGAAAGGAAAAACAATGCAGAAGCTCATAGCAGGCAAAAATAGATAAAATGAAATTAAAAAATAGCAGTAGATTTCCTCCGGCGGGAAGGATGATAAACAAAAGAAGCAGTAAGATAATTCCGCTTGCTAATCGCACAAAAAAGGAGGACAGTTTCTTCTCGTTCTGTCCTTTCGGAGCTGTTTTAACACTGCCTTCTCTATTTTTTATTTCTTCCGTTTCGTTTTGTTTCTCCATCTGACTATTACCCTTAATCATTTCTACCCTAACAATACTTCGGAGGCTCAAAAAGTCTCTATAACATAGTGATTCTTATTCATAACGAGTATCGTGCGTAAAGCGTGCGATATCTCGTTGTAGAGCTCCCTTTTAAATTTAAAATAAACAATAGCTACTTTTTTCTTCCGCCAAATCTTCTTTCCCTTTTTCCGTAACTTTCTATCGCTTTTAAAAGCTCTTCCTTATTGAAGTCGGGCCAGAGCACATCCGTAATATAATACTCGGAATAGGCAGATTGCCATAAAAGGAAGTTCGAAGTCCGAAATTCCCCGGAAGTACGGATAACAAGGTCAGGGTCAGGAATATCTTTTGTATCCAAGTAGGAAGCAAGCTGCTCTTCCGTAAGATTAGCTAAAGCATCTTTCAAATCCTCTCCCCTGTACTCTGCAGAAAAGCGATGCATTGCACGAATGATTTCATCTCTTCCGCCATAGTTTACGGCAAAGATAAACTCCATCCCCGTATTGTCCTTCGTGCTTTCTTCCAAAGCGCGGATTCCTTCCTGAATATCCCCGGAAAAAAACGACTTCTCTCGCCAATCATCTTCGCCTTCACATTATTTGCATTTGGCAACGGAAATTAGCTTTTTTTCATATAGAAACGAAAAAAAGCTGCATAAGCGCTCCAACCTCTTCTTCAGAGCGCTTCCAATTTTTCTGTGGAGAAACCGTATACGGTTAAATAGGATACACCAAGCCTTGCGCAGTCTTCTACAATCTGTTCCAAGATCTCACAGCCTTTTTTTATGGCCGAGTGCTCTCGGAAGCCCGCGAGAAGCCGCCCAACGACCGTTTCCATCCAAAAATAATGGCAATGTGCTTTGGAAAGCGCTCCGTGTTTTCCATCATACTGTAAGGAGTTCCTTATTCTTTTCTTCCACGGACTGATCAATCTTCTCAATCATGTGGTCGGTGAGCTCCTGAATATCCTTCGTCTGTCTTGCTAAATCGTCCTCGGTAATCTCCGCATTTTTCTCCAGCTTCTTAGCCAAATCCATGGCATCTCTTCGGATGTTTCGAATAGCAACCTTTGCCGCTTCGCCCTTCTTCTTTACATCCTTAGTCAGTTCCTTTCTTCTCTCTTCAGTAAGTTCAGGGAACACAAGACGAATCACCTGTCCATCGTTTGTAGGATTAATTCCGAGGTCGGACATATTAATCGCCTTTTCAATTTCCTTCATCACAGACTTATCCCAAGGCTGAATCTGAATGATTCTTGCCTCCGGAACGGAGATATTCCCTACCTGCTGAATCGGGGTCTGCGTACCATAATAATCCACAGTGATTCGATCTAAAACATGGGGATTCGCACGACCGGCACGAATCGTTGCGAGCTCACTCATTAAGTTGTCGTGAGTCTTATGCATTTTCTCAATATAGATTGTAAATTGATCATCCATTTTTCAGTCCTCAACTTTCGTATTTTAGCATTTATTTTATATTAGAATTTATTCTCATGCAGAATGTATTTTCATGCAGAATATATCCCAATACAGAATTACAATAGTAAAATCCAATAGAAAAAAAGTAATTTATAATTATTCAAATTTGTAAACAGGCAAGACTTGAAGAATTATGCTAAGTGATAGTATTTCCTTAAAAGTCAGTCCGCTGTAACTCTTGTTCCTTTGTGCTCTCCGAGAAGGGCCTTGAAGATGCCGTCCTCTTCCTCTAAGGAAAATACGGACATCGGGAGGCGGTTCTCAAGACAAAGGATGGATGCGGAAAGGTCAATTACCTGCAAACGCTTTTCCACCACTTCTTCAATACTGAGTGTATCGTATTTCTTGGCATCGGGAAACTTCTTCGGATCCTTGTCATAGACCCCGTCAATGGCCTTGGCAAGAAGAATTTCCTTACATGTGAGCTCCAGCGCACGAAGCACTACACCGGTGTCAGTGGAAATAGGGATGCCCCGTACCACAGGCACAGAATACCACTTCTCCATTTTGTAAAGCTTTATTTGCCTCGTCCTTGGAAAAGACTTCACTCATATCGGAAATGGAAAAAGAAGACATAATTCTGGTCTTCATTCCACTGATACGGAAGATTTCCGATACATAGATACAGTTCATGAGTGTCGCAAGAATGCCGACCTGATCCGCTTTATACCGGTCTACCTGCTCGGACTGTCTTCCTCTCCAGAAGTTTCCACCGCCGATTACAATGGCTACTTCTATGCCTCTATCTACCGCTCTTTTTACCTGATCCGCCACTCTAAAAATAACATCATCAGAAAATCCGAAATGCTTCTCTCCGGCCAGGGCCTCTCCGGAAAGCTTCAACATCACTCTTCTTTTTTCCATAATATTCTCCTCTTTCTAATGCCCTAGTTTACCATACAAAAAAAGGCTCGGCAATTCTTCCGAGCCTTTTTCGTTATAAAAAAAAACTTAAGTTTTACCTTTAGATTTAGACAAAGATTACTCTGCCAATGTACCGTACATAAAGTAATAATATCCTGTCGGAGAATACCATACATTCTCTAACTTCGGACTCTTCAAATAGAACTCACTGTAGTAAGCAACAGGGGCCATACCGTAGTCCTTTAGAAGAACCTGCTCAGCCTGATGAAGATAATCATAGTGCTTCTCTACATCCGCCGTTTTTCTAGCCTCATCCACGAGCTTATCAAACTCGGGATTGCTGTATTTTCCGTCATTGTTACCGTTGTTGGTTTCAAAGAGGTTAATGATGTTGGAAGGATCATCATAGTCCATAACCCAACCGTTACGAGCTACGTCGAAGTTTCCGTTACGACGATTTGCTGTTACCGTCTTCCACTCCTGGATGTCGATGGTCATCGTTAAGCCCATCTGCTTCCATACATCCTGCAAGTATTCTGCTACAGCCTTGTGGTATCCGGTATCGTTAGTAAGATAGGCAAACTGCGGGAAACCCTCTCCGTTCGGATATCCGGCTTCAGCAAGAAGCTCTTTAGCCCTTTCAAAGTTTGTTTCATACTCGTCATTCTTAAAGAAATCACCGTACTTTTCCTTGGTAACATCTTCAAACTTGGAATCCTTAGCTGCATCGCTGATTCCCGGACCGACAAGGTTTGTTGCCGGGCTATAGGTTCCCTGCATGATGGTATTTGCAACATAGTTTCTGTCGATAGCCAGAGAAAGTGCCTCTCTAACCTTTGCATTGTCAAACGGTGCCTTTTGAGTGTTAAAGGACACATAATAGGTTCCCATCATAGGATCTACATGAAAATCCTCTTTTCCAATTAAGTTTGGAATTTCCTCGGAGGGAATAGCCTTGGCGAGAAGGAGCTCTCCCTGTGTGTAAGCGGTGTAAGCCGCATTATCATCGGAAATCAGGTGGAATACGATGGTATCGAAAGTAATGTTTGCTGCGTCATAGTAGTAGTCATTCTTTTCGAAGGTAATGTGATCTCCGTCCACATATTCCGTCATCTTGTAAGGACCACTTGTAATATAGGTTTCCGGCTTAGTAGACCACTCGTCACCATTTTCTTCTACAGTCACATTCTGTACCGGGGAAGTAGAAATAAAGGAAGCAATCTTATCAAAATAAGTGCAGGGACTGCTTAATTTCACGACAAAGGTATTGCTATCCGGTGCAGAAACTGCTAAAGCATCCAAATCACCGTTTGCCGCTTCATCATAGCCTTCAATCATACTTAATAAATCATAACCGTAAGGAGCAGCAAGTGCAGGATCTGCCAGTCTTTTCCAGCTGTAAACAAAGTCTTCCGCTGTTAAATCAGAGCCATCAGACCACTTTAAGTCCGGACGAAGGTGGAATGTCCAGGTTAAGCCATCTTCAGAAGTCTCCCATGTCTCAGCCAGACCGGCTACAATGTTTTGATTTTTATCTACACTAAGTAGCCCCGTAAAAGCATGAAGAATCATGTTAGCTGCATCTGCAGCAGAGTTTAAAGCCGGATCCATGGTCTCAGGAGAAGAGCCTACCTGCACATCAATCGCTCCCCCTGCTGAAGTCTTATCCGCAGTCATCTCATTTGCCGCATCACTGCCCTTTTGTGCGTTGTCAGTTGTCTTTGCTCCACCACAAGCAGTGAGTAAAGCTGCGGCAAGAAGCATAGCGCTCATCAATTTCGTTTTCTTCATAAACCCTCCTTTTCTGTATAAAAACTATCATTAGATAGTAAGTAACATTAATTTAATAGTAGAAGTTTGTTTTATAGTAAAAAGTTAATAGTAAAGGATTTGTTTTATAGTTCGAACTAATTTAACTTATCCAAATGGTGACAAGCCACAAAGTGTCCCGGTTTTTCTTCCTTAAATGCCGGTGTTTCCATTGCACACTGCTCATCCGCATAAGGACAACGAGTGCGGAACGGGCATCCTGAAGGGGGATTAACCGGAGAAGGTACATCACCACTTAAAATGATTCTTTGTGAAGCTCTCGCTACTTTCGGGTCCGCAATAGGAACCGCAGAAATCAAGGATCTTGTATACGGATGCATGGAGTGAAAAGTAATCTGATCACTGTCCGCAAGCTCTACCAAATGCCCTAAGTACATTACACCTATACGGGACGAAATGTGATTTACAATCGAAAGGTCATGGGCAATAAAGAGATAGGTTAAGCCGAACTTTTCCTGTAAATCCTCAAACATATTGACAACCTGCGCCTGAATAGAAACATCGAGAGCCGAAACAGGCTCATCACAAACAATAAACTCGGGATCTACGGCTAGAGCTCTTGCAATACCGATTCTTTGTCTTTGTCCTCCCGAAAACTCATGAGGATAACGATTGGCATGCTCGGAATTCAGTCCTACCGTAGAAAGGAGTGATAATATCTTCTCTCTTCTCTCCTTCTTAGTCTTGCAAAGCTTATGAATATCAATGGCCTCTCCCACAATATCTTCGACTGTCATACGAGGATCAAGCGATGCATAAGGATCCTGAAAAACCATTTGCATCTTCCGTCTGTAAGGAAGCATATTTTTCTTAATTCCTTTATCGGAGTCAAATATCACTTCACCGTCATAGATGATTTTTCCTTCTGTCGGCTCATGAAGTCGTAAAATAGATCGACCGGTAGTCGTTTTTCCGCAGCCGGACTCTCCTACAAGTCCGAGTGTTTCCCCTTTATTAATGAAGAAAGAGACATCATCCACTGCTTTTACTACTTTTTTTGAGCCTGCAACGGGGAAATACTGTTTTAAATGACTGAGCTCCAGTAAATGATCTGCCATTATACCTCCCCCTTTCCGGAATTCTTTAGAAAGTCCTCTTTCTGTTGTAAGAGACACCTTGCATAGTGCACTCCTTCGTAATAATTTTTCTCGGGCTTTACTTCCAGACAAATCTTCATGCAGGAAGCACACCTTGGTGCAAAGCCGCAGCCTTTCGGAGGATTTAATAGGTCTACAGGCTGTCCTTCAATCGGAACAAGCTTAGAATAATCCTCTTCATGAAACTTCGGAATGGAGCGAAGAAGTCCTTTCGTATACTCATGCTTAGGATTATAGAAAATATCGTCTGTTGTACCGTATTCCACGATTTCTCCTGCATACATTACCGCAATGTAATCGCACATGGAGGCGACAACACCGAGATCATGTGTAATCATAATGATACCCATGCCAAGCTTCTCTTTTAACTCCTGCATAAGCTCCAGAATCTGTGCTTGAATGGTTACATCCAGTGCCGTAGTCGGCTCATCTGCAATAAGAAGCTTCGGCTCGCAGGCAAGTGCTATCGCAATCATTACCCTTTGGCGCATCCCGCCGGAAAGCTCATGAGGGTATTGCTTCAGTCTCTTCTCCGGCTCATTGATTCCTACAAGCTCCAAGAGTTCTTTTGCCCTCTCTCTTGCCGCCTTTCCTTTTTTATCCGTGTGAAGAGACACCGCTTCCGCTATTTGGTTCCCAATGGTCCATACCGGGTTTAGTGAGGTCATGGGGTCCTGAAAAATAATACTGACTTCATTTCCACGAATTTTACGAAGCTGTTTTTCGCTCATTTCATGGATGGCGTGTCCGTTAAAATCCACCGTACCGCCAACAATTTTTCCGTTTTGTGCGGTAAGTCCCATAATAGAATAGGCCGTAACGGATTTGCCGGATCCGGATTCTCCCACTATTCCGAGAACCTCACCTTCTTTCATTTGAATGCTGACATTGTTTAAGGCTTTCACCTCACCCGCAGGAGTAAAAAAGGAAAGTCGCTCTTCTTGGATATTTACAAGAAATTCTTCTGCCATAATTTGCTCCTTCCTTACTGTTGTTTTAACTTGGGGTCAAAGGCATCACGAAGACCGTCACCCAAGAGGTTAAAGCTTAAAATAATCACAAAAATCAGAAATGCCGGTGCAAAAAGCTTTTCCGGATAGGTTTGAAAACCGTTTAATGCTGCACTTGCCAAAGATCCCAAAGACGGCATAGGTGCTTGTACACCAAGCCCTAGGAAAGACAGAAAGGATTCCGTAAAGATGGAGCTAGGAATCTGCAAAGTAGTTGTAACTATCAAAGTACCGATACAGTTTACAATGAGGTGCTTGAAAATAATTCTTCCGGGGCCCGCTCCGAGAGCTCTTGCAGCCGTAACATACTCACTCTGTTTTAAAACCATAATCTGCGATCGCACAATTCTTGCCATGCTAACCCAGTAGAGTAAGGCAAATACGATAAACATGGAAATCATATTGGATCCAAGCTTTTGCATCCAGGTAAAGGCCGGGTGCATGGCAAGCTTTTCTAAAGGAAACTTCAGAGTCTGCGCAAGCAGAATAATAATCAATACATCCGGAACGGTATAGATAATGTCTACGATTCTCATCATAATCATATCTATTATTCCGCCAAAATATCCCGCTATAGCACCAAAAACGGAACCAATCATCAAAATCAAAACGGAAGCTACAAGCCCGACAGTCATCGATACTCTTCCGCCAACCAAAACTCGAATCATATAGTCACGACCATTTTGATCCGTTCCGAGAATATGCGGGAAGACTTTCTCACCTTTTTCTATTTGTGCCTGCTCTATCTTCGAATATTGCATGGGTGCCAAACGCTCGGAACCCTTCATTTGTTGCTCGTATTTATAAGGATAGAAAGCAGGGACAATAAAACAAAAAATCATTATCAGTAAAACAAGGAAAAACGCACTCATCGCAATTTTGTTTTTACTGAATCTCCTAATCCCGTCTTTCCAGAACCCTACAGACTCTCTCATAACCACAAGAGATTCTTGTCATCTACAGATGCCGGGATAAAAGTTCTCCACGCTAAGCTGCATACTTAAAGGATTTTTCTTTATTTCTTCCATAATCGGCTTGCTCCTTCCTTACTTCAACTTGATACGCGGATCCACAAAGGCATAAGCAATATCCACGAAGAAATTCATTATGATGACAAATACAGCCAAAAAAATGGTTGTTCCCATAATCATCGGATAATCACGACTCGTAATACAGCTTACAAACTCGGATCCCAGTCCCGGGATATTAAAAATCTTTTCTACAATAAAGGAACCGGTCATAAGAGAAGCAAGAAGCGGTCCCAAATAGGTAATAACCGGAAGTATGGCATTCCGAAGCGCATGCTTAAAAATAGATTTAAAGGTCGTTACCCCCTTTGCTCTCGCTGTTCTCATGTAATCCTGTCCCATAACATCAAGCATGGATGAACGCATAAGACGCGCCATATAAAAGCTGGGGTAAAGAGCCAGAGCAATAACCGGCATCACATAGCTCCTTACGTCCTTCAGTCCTAAGGAAGGTAATAAATGAAGCTTTGTGGTAAAGACATAGACCAAAAGAGTTGAAGATAGAAAGGAAGGAATCGCAATTCCGGCTGTAGACAAAACAACGATAAGATTATCTAAAAACTTTCCTCTGTTAAAAGCGGCAACTGCACCAAGAGGGACACCGGTAAGTACGGCAAGAATCAAAGCCAGTCCACCGATACGAGCAGATACGGGAAACTTTACGCCGATAATCTGTGCTACCGTACGCCCTCTCTTCTTAATAGAAATACCAAGATCTCCATGAAGAAGTCCGGTCATATAGGTGCAGTACTGTTCAATGAGCGGTTTATCCAAGCCATATTTTGCTTCCATGGCAGCCTGTGCTTGAGGAGTTACTGCTTTTTCCGCTAAAAAAGGACCGCCCGGAACCATATTCATGACAAAGAAAGTCATCGTGGCTACCAAAAAGCGGTAAGCAGAGACATAATTGCTCGTTTAAAAGATGTACTTCGGCATGGTTTCCTCCCTAGCGATTCATAAAAATCCTTTTCCAAGCAATTCTCTATAAAAAAATAGAAACAGGCACTTGGTATAATTCAAGGAAATACAACTTCATCTGTTTCGTTTGATAAATATAAAGCAAAATATACACGAATATAAAAAGATATTCAAGACACAAAAACAAGAAAATGCAAAAATAATTTTTATATATAAAATATATAATCGATTTTTAGCTTGAATTAAGACAAATTGATACATTTAAATACAAGACTTAATCTATCGAAATACTTAATATAAGTCTAAAACAGGACAAAATACGTATAATTATGCACTTATTCATGTATAATCCAGTAACTATACATTAAATATGCAAAAAGAGCTGTTTCATACTTCCCATGTAAACAGCTCTTTAAGTATTCATAACGAGTATCACTCATAAAGATGTATCTATTACAGCTGTATCTAATTTTTCCGGAAAATAGATACATTACGCTAAATTATTTTTCTCCGGGCATAAGCCAAGCCTTTTGATCAGTATGCAAAAGTTCTTCCGCCAACTCGGATAAAGGTTCCCCTAAGAAGTCCTTGTAAACCGCTTTAATGGATGGATTTTCATGACTAGAAACGAAGACTGCCTTCTCTATCCTGCTTGTATAAAACGGGGGCTCTGTGTACTGCCATCTCTACCTGGTCATGAATAGGTTGTCCACCTCCACCGACACAACCGCCGGGACAAGCCATGACCTCCACAAAGTCATAATGTACCTGTCCGGTCTTTAGTGCAGAAAGCAACTTATCTGCATTGGCCAGTCCGTTTACTACAGCAATCTTTAACTTATTTCCCGCAATAGTAAAGGTGGATTCCTTCCATCCATCCATTCCTCTTACATCCTGGAATGCGTCCGGATCCGGATTCTCTCCTGTTGCAAAATAGTATGCGGAACGAAGTGCTGCTTCCATTACACCGCCTGTAGCACCGAAGATATTTCCCGCACCGGAGCCGACACCCAGCGGCATATCCAGTTCTTTATCCGGAAGATTAGCAGGACTGATATGGAAGGAACGAATAAGACGATTTACCTCTCTTGTAGTTAAAGCCACATCTACATCGAAGTTTCCATCCTTATCCATCATATTCGGGTATGCACATTCTGCCTTTTTGGCAAGACAGGGCATAATGCTGACAGAGAAAATTTTCTTTGGACTCACCTTAAGGATATCCGCATAATAAGTCTTTGCAATTGCACCGAACATCTGCTGTGGCGACTTGGATGTAGACACCTGTGGGATAAACTCCGGATAGTGACTTTTAATAAAACGTACCCATCCCGGACAACAACTGGTAAACAAGGGGAATTGACCCTCATTGTGTGTCAGCTTATGCAGGAATTCGGAAGCTTCTTCCATAATAGTTAGATCCGCAGAAAAATCGGTATCAAATACATAGTCAAAACCGATTTCTTTTAAACAGCTTGCCAGTCTTTCTACCGTAGCCTCTTCCGGTCCAAGGCCGAACTCTTCTCCCCACGCAGTACGAATGGATGGTGCTATCTGTGCCAACACAATGGTTTCGGGATCATCCAAAGCATCCAGGATTCTATCCGTATCATCTCTTTCTCTTAAAGCACCTACAGGGCAATGGGTGATACACTGTCCGCAAAGTGACTAGGAGAATCTTCAACTGGTAGAAATCACGTACACTCACAGTACTTTTTCCACCGGAATTCACAACATCCCGAACATTGGCCTGACTATCACTAAACCCTGAATACAACCATACACTTTATGCACTTGTCATATTCTCTAATCAAGGGGAAAGTCTTGGAACTCTTCTGCTTCGGCAAATCCTTCGGATAATAGTCCTTACCGATAATATTTAAGTCATTCGCCACGGACTGCAATGCACAGTTCCCGGAACGACTACAGGTAGTACAGGTCACATTGTGCTGAGATAGAATCAATTCCACATTATATTTTCTGGCTTCCCTTGCCTTTCTGGAATTTGTCTTTACAACCATTCCCTCTAAAACGGGACTGTTGCAGGCAGCATGCAGTCTCTCGTCCCTCTACTTCCACAACACAAACGCGACAAGCACCGATTTCGTTCAAATCTTTAAAATAGCAAAGAGTAGGGATACGAATACCAACCTCTTTGGCTGCATCTAAAATCGTAGTATGCTCAGGCACACAAACCTTTTTTCCATCTATTGTACAGTTTACCATTTGTTTTCTCTGCCTCCCTTAAATATACCGTAACCAAAGTGATCACAGTGCAGGCATCTTCCGGACTCCTGGCAAGCCTCTTCATCCGTCATACCATATTCCATGAGCTTAAAGTCAAGTACTCTTTCATCAGCCGGTCTTTCTTTCATATTGACACGACCGGTTGGCGCATTGTCGTCAAATCTTACCGGTGGAAGCATAATATCGGACTCGATTTCATGGAAAAAGCCGAAGTATTCATCATACATTTTGCAGCGTGTTTTCCCGCCAGCAATAGCACGAATTACGGTTGCCGGTCCTGTAACGCAGTCTCCTCCGGCAAAGATGCCCTCAGCATTTTGCAATGCGGAAGTATCTAAGGCATTGATTCGTCCTGATTCAATGGTAACACCCTGATACTCCTCAAATTTACGGAAGTCAATTCCTTGTCCGATGGCAACCAGTACAAGGTCTGCCTTCATCTCAATTTCAGGTGCCTGTGAATCCTTTTGGGAGACGAGTCTTCCATATCGAACCCCTCCAATAATCTGCGGCTTTAAAACAATACCCTTGCAATGTCCCTTCTCATCTTTCTCTATGCGTACCGGAGAATGTAATTCCACAATATCACAACCGTCTGCAATGGCACCTTCCACCTCTTCCGGGAGAGCAGTCATATCTACCTTTCTTCGTCTGTAAGCAACCTTAACCGTTTTTGCTCCGAGACGAACGGCAGATCTTGCTACGTCCATTGCCACGTTTCCACCGCCTACTACAACTACATTTAATCCTGTAAAATCCGGATAAACTTCATCTCCGATATTTCTAAGCATCTCTACAGCAGAGATAACACCTTCCGCGTCTTCCCCGGGGATACCCAACTTTTTATCCGTATGTGCTCCGATAGAAACATATACTGCGTCGAAATCTCTTTTCAACTGTGCAAGGCTGATATCTTTTCCTATAGAAACATCGGTCTTCACCCGGAAGCCGGTTTTCATCAGGCCGTCAATCTCATGATTAAGAATTTCTCTGGGAAGTCTGTAAGCGGGAATACCATAACGAAGCATTCCGCCAAGCTGTTTTCTCTGCTCATAAACCGTTACATCATGGCCCATAATACTCAAATAGTATGCAGCACTTAAGCCGGAAGGACCGCCGCCTACAATCGCAACCTTCTTTCCGGTCTTATCCATAATCTTAGGTACTTTAATTTCTCCCTCATGTTCCACAGCATAGCGCTTCAAACCACGAATATTAATTGCCTTATCCACCATAGTTCTTCTGCAGCGAAGCTCACAGGGATGCTCACAAATTAATCCGCAGGCTGCCGGGAAAGGATTGTCCTTACGAATTAACTGTACCGCTTCGGAATAACGTCCTTCATGAATTAAAGATACGTAACCGGGTACATCTACATGTGCAGGACAAAGCGACACACAAGGTACCGGCTGACTCTGCTTTGCATTGCAACGTCCGTGTTTTACATGCTCTGCATAATCATCATAAAATCCACGAATTCCACGAAGAACCATCTTCGCCGCTTCAAAACCGATCGCACAGTCTGCGGAATGATAAATTGCATCAGCTGTTTTTTCAATAGTTGTTAATGTTTCCATATCCGCGGAACCATCCAATACCGATTCCATTAACTTTTCAAGTTGTCCCAAACCCACTCTACAGGGAGTACACTTTCCGCAGGACTGAGCGTGACAAATATGTAAAAATGCCTCTGCTAAATCCACGGGGCATAGACCGGGCTGAGAAGCCTGAATTCTTCGCTCCAAATCACGATAGAGTCCCTCCACGGTTTTCTGCGCTTCATTTTCTGTAACAATGATTAACCTGCTCATTTTTTCTCCTTGTTCGAAAACAGTACTTGTTTTCGTAATAAGACTCACCCTTGCATGTTTTCTGCAAAGACAATACCCTCTCTTTAATACAAGATGATTCGCGCACAGTATAACACACGAATTTTCTTTTTTCTTTTCAAAAAAAGAAGTAATTTTTTGTGCATCTTGTACAGAGAACTGTATCTAAGCCATTTTAACTTGCTATATATGATTTAACATCTTAGAAAACGTTTTAAATGATTTATTTGAAATTTTTATCAATATCCCTAATCAAATTAAGTTTTCTTTTGTACACATATATTCGTTCCAAATTGCTTTATGATAAGAAAAGTTTCACTTTACTCTGCTCTTTCTTAGAAGATGTGGGAGATGTTTTTTCTGATTTTTATAAGTTTCTCTTAAAGCAAGAACTCCCAGAACCGGAGAGTCCCTTTTTAATGTCATCTCTATACCCTACAAATTCTTGTGAAAAGATGGTTTTTATGAATAAAACATGAAGAAAGCCATGTCTTAGGTGAAAAGGTTTTCTTGTCGATAGCGAGGTTCAGGATATTGAATACATCAAGTTTTCCCAGTGTCTTCTCATCTATTTGAGAAAAGAATTACGGGTGGAATGCATTTCACAGTTATTCGTGATTAGCTGCTCCATACACTTTTCAGCATTCGGGTCCGAATTTGCGGAAATGGTTAAAGCAATCAAAATCTCATCCGTATGTAGTCTTGGATTGTGATTCCCCAAATGTGCCACCTTCAAATGCTGAATCGGTTCAATGATTTCCGGGGTGAAATGACCTTTACATCATCAGGAAGCCCGGGACTAAACACGTTCAAAAGCTGTGAACCAGAGCAAGCTAAGCAATGCAGAAGTTTTTCTGTAACAATCCTGCCCGTTCGGAAGAGATAGCCGCAGCAGGTGCACCAGTAAGTTCCTCTTTTGCAAGCTGCTCCGATTACCGTTCTATCCTGTGCTGTGATATGTGCCTTCTCCATAAGAAGCTGCACTTTTTCAATGATTGCATCATTTCCGTTACCCTTTCTTTTTTCCACTAGAGCATTAAAGTAACGGCGAATAATTTCCTGTTGAGATGCTTCTTTAACTGCATCATCATCTATGATACAATTCCCCACCATATTCACTCCCATATCCGTTGGAGATTGATAGGGAGAACTGCCATAAATGGTATTGAACATCGCTTTCAGTACAGGAAATACTTCTACATCCCGATTGTAGTTTACAGTACTAACCCCGTAAGCCTCCAAATGATAGGGATCAATCATATTGACATCATTCAGATCAGCTGTAGCCGCCTCATAGGCAAGATTAACCGGGTGCTGCAAAGGAATATTCCAGATTGGGAAAGTCTCAAACTTGGCATATCCTGCATTTACCCCATGAACATGCTCTTGATATAACTGGGATAGACAAACCGCCATCTTTCCGGAACCGGGACCGGGTGCAGTAACGACAATTAAAGAATGAGAGGTTTCAATGTAGTCATTTTTGCCAAATCCCTCTTCACTGATAATTAGAGGAACATTTGACGGATAGGAGGGAATGGAATAGTGTCGATATACCTTGATGCCGAGAGATTCCAACTTCTTCTGATACGCAATGGCACTCTCTTGTCCCATAAAACGGGTCAGAACCACAGATTCATACCAGTCCATGCGCCCCTGAAAGCGTCGATCAGCTGAGCAGCATCCATATCATAGGTTATTCAAAGGTCTCCACGAACTTTGTTTTTCGATATCACCGGCATGGATAGCAATTACAATTTCCACATCAGCTTTAAGTTCCCCGAGCATTCGAATCTTGCTGTCCGGCTGAAAACCGGGAAGTACCCTGCTCGCATGATAGTCATCAAAAAGCTTTCCGCCAAACTCCAAGTACAACTTTCCGCCAAACTTAGCAATTCTCTTTAATATGCTCCGACTGTGTCTTTAAATATTGTTCATTATCAAAACCGATTCGATCCACGACGTCCCCCATCCCTTCTACAAACAGACATCCAAAATCCAAACGTAGTCCATTATACTCCTTTTTCACAAGACTTGGAAAGAGGGTTATAGGACAAAAGTTGTCGAAGATTATCTTCATCATGTTCTATTTCTTTGGAAAAAAATACCGCAATGCGAAGAATACTCGGTTCTTCAGAGAAGAAACAGTAAAATGGTATTTTCTTCTCTCCTTTGCTAAATTCGGAAGGATTAACTCCGTCTTGTACCGTAAGCTCATTATGAATCAGCAAATAAGCCGTATAAATCCACTCTATGCTTTTGGTAAATCAATGAAAAGGAAGCGGAAGCAGGCTACTCAAGCACAAGCATATAACGGAACAAAATATCGACAGAGTACCGGTATGGCCTGAGCCAACTCTTCCTTCTTCTCTTTGAGAGAGTCGATGCTGACTCTTTTAAGCTATTCTTCTGAAGTTCTCTTTGGGCTTCCTCTACAAATAACTCTCGCCATATGGAAAAGTCTTTATTTTTTTCTTTAATCTTCTTCTGCCACTCCAAGGCTTCCCGGAATCGCTCCTTCGTAAGAAAAGAAAAAGTGTATCCATCTTCTATTTTGGAGCATAGTTTTTCTATTTCTCCACTTCGATTTTCATTTTCCAAACTATCGGGATATATTGTAAGCTCTGCAATCCCCAGAAAAAGCTAAAAGAGTTTCGAAAACCGTTAAATTCTTTTTGGAAAATAAGTTTCCTCCATAGAGCCAGAGCGAAAAGCCAGAAGATGGACCAGTTCTTTTTCCTTATCCGGACTTAAGCTTTCCTCTCCTTCTATTTCTTCTCTTCCGCGAAGGATTTCTCCATCCCAGTTTAAAATCAAGCGAAAGGCTTCTTCGCAGGATGCATTTAAATCATATTATGCATAGTTTCCATGAGCTGCCTTCGTTTCTGATGAAAGAAGCCTGAAACATTGCAAAGGTCTCTTCCCAATTACATATCATCTCGCAAAGTCCGTTACGCAATAGAAAAGGGCAGTCACCATTCTCTTTTAGAGGGAAAAAATAATTCCCTTTTTCTTCTTTAAGAGTTTCCCTCAGCTTTTCTCCAAATCTTCCCTCAACCCTGTTGTAATATTCCCGGCTATCCTCATCTACATCGATGCACCAGCCCCTGCAGCAACTATCCTTGCAGGAAGATGCAATACAATGAAATTCCTCATAATAGGAAGGATATTCTATATCCATTCTTTCTCTCCTTTAAACGGAACAAACGCAGCTTCACTGAAAATACGGAACTTCGCGCCCCTATACTCTTCTATTGTCTTGGATTTTCTAAGTTCCTTCATACCCTTTACGCTATTCGGGTAGTTTTTCACAAAATAACTCCAACATTCCTTCAGCTTGCAAAGTAAATTCCGATCCCCCTGTATTTCCGCAGAAAAAGCCTTTTCTACAGCTAGGATATAATCCTTCAATTCTTTCTCTTCCAGTTCTTTTCCCCCTTTAATTTCTCTTACCAAAGCAGGGTTTGCCAGAAGTCCTCTTCCAAGCATCATGCCTGAAAGTTCCGGGAAACGAGCCATAATCTTATGGGCTGTTTCAGCATTTTCAATATCCCCATTATAAACTAGAGGATTTTCTGTAATCTCGTAAAGCCGTTGAAATGCATCCAAATCTACATTTCCTTTATAAAATTGCTTTTGAACTCTCGGGTGAACAATGATTTCCGAAAAAGGAAATTGATTAAAAAGAGAAAACAATTCCGAAACTTGCTCGGAATCACTGATTCCGATTCTACATTTTACAGAAATAGCAAAATCATGATCTTTTCTTGAAAATAAGTTTTCAAATAAATCCTCCAAAAAATAAAGATCTCGAAGCATTCCGGAACCTTTGCCCTTTGCAGACCACGAGTTCCACTGGGACAGCCCATATTTAAATTTACTTCATGATAACCAAGCTCCCGCAAGTAAGAAAAAGATTTTAGTATATGTTCGGTGTCTCTCCCCATAATTTGAGGGACAAGCTGCAGAGTTTGATTGTTTTTCGGCGCAAGATCCCTTTCTATTTTTCCTGTATAATGTCCCTCTTCATTTGTGGAAACAAATGGGCTGAAATATTTATCGATGAAGGATGCAACATGCGCGTTTTCTCAAGGATAGGGAACTGATGGATTCCAAAGGAGCAAAATATTAGTTCATAAACCTCCTATAGGTTTCCCGTGAAAAAAGCAAGGAAAACCATAAGTAAAAGCATCTGAATGTGCAAAAACAGGTAGTGCAAGATAAAAACCTTTCCATGCGGACGATTCTTCACCAGTGAAAAAGCAAATACTCCACTATAATTCCACGCAAGAGGGTGAATCGACGAGAGAATAGAAGCCATAATTAACTGTCGTCCCTTCGTACTTAAATCTGCAAGAAAAACCGCAGCGGGAAGTCTGGTAAAAATCTGTGAAAGAACTAAGGAATGACTACACTCTTTCCCACTAATGAAAGTAGTAAGCAGACGGGGAATCAGGTGCATTGTCAGAAGATTTCCACGCAAGAGGAAAATGATAAATACAAAGTACAGGAGAAAATAATCTATCCAGGCAAATACTTCTCTTCTAAAGAAGAAACTGTATAGTACAATGAATACAGTCACCGGATAAATCGGTATAAGCCTTATGCATGCCAAAAAGAAAAGAAAGGAAAATACTCCTAAGGGTATGGAGCGATTGTGCCTTTCCATCTCGCGCTTCTCCTTCAAGCTCTCGTCAGACGACTGCAATCTCCAGAGTTATAGAAGAGAGGCTGATTCTTCTCTTTATGAAAGCAAAATACATAAGGTAACAAAAATAAAATGGCTGAAAAGAAAAACGGAAGACTGATGCGAAGATAATCCGTAAAGGAATAACTATATTGTAAAAACAGGTAAAAATCAGAAAGAGAGGTAAAGGGAAATAGAATACTCCCCAGTTCAGCGGCAAGAATTTGTAAACAAACACAATGGATAAAAAGATAGGGACAATCCTCTTCTTTTCCCAATGTACTTGCAAAAATGGAAGCGTAAAAATATACTGATACTGGTCCCAGTATTGCAATTCAAAGCTTACCCAAATATGAAATAGCCCATATCTGGTCTTCGCAAAGCGCAAAAGCGGATAAGATAGGTAGGACAAGAAGCGACTTGTTAGTAAATAACTCGACAATATTAATATTGTCGCCAAATAGAAAAATTTCTCTATTGGAAATAATATAGGAATGGAAAATTTAAAAAGAAGTCAAAAACGATTCTTCTGTAAATTTCTCCGGAAAAACGAAAAAGCAGGAAAGTATAAACAATCCTGCCAAGAGAAGCAAATCCATTTTCTAGATTTTTCCTCATTAAATGATTTCGTCCTTCTGATAAATCCTTCACCATGTACTTCTCGCACATCGGAAATAATAAAGAAAGCCTTATCGTCAATGTTATATACCTCGATCCTTTAACTGTGATACCTCACGGTTACTTAGAACACTGTAAAGCATGGTTATTCCATTCCTTGTGTACATCCCCTTTGCCTCGATACCAGTAACGCCTCTGGACATCTTGGAAATAACATAGTCTGCAATCTCCTCCCCCTTTTGAGAAATGATCGTAACAGACTTTGCAAAATGCATACCTTCCATGATTGCTTCACAGACTTTGGTAAATACATAAATAGAAACTAGTGCATAAAGCGCCTTGGTCACTCCAAAAATCTGCAACCCCCAAAGAATAACCAGGGAATCCACAAATTGTACTAATTTCGCCATAGAGATATGCTTAAACTTGGTCTGTAAAATTGCAGCAAGTAAATCGGTTCCTCCTGTCGTACAATTCGAGATAAATACCATACCGCAACCAAGACCCATAAAAATCCCTCCCACAACAGACGCAAGGAAGAAATCATCCTTGGGAAGGATTTCCCAAGCAGGAAGAATGTAGAGGAAAAATGAGCATAGTAAGGTGGAAATCACAGTACGGAAAAGGAATTTTCCTCCTTTTGCAAAGAATCCCCAAACAAAAAGCGGTACGTTAATCATACTATAGCTTAGCCATAACGGGATATTAAAGAGGTGACGTACGATAATGGAAACACCGGTCACACCACCAATTACCAATTCCGCTCTATCATAAATTGACAAAGACGCGACGGAAATCAAGAAGCTCCTACAAAAATAAATATATAATCTCTTATAAGTCTTTTTCTTATCCATTCTGCCTCTAATATGCCTTGATTTCATTTTGAAGAATCAAAATACTGACTTTTTCATTTACTAATGTCAACAATTCTTCCATAGTCGTTTTGTCCACAGTGATACATCCTGAGCTTTCCCAGGTATCCGGTACCTTAATATGGAGAAAAATAGCTGATCCTCTGCCATAAACTACCGGATCTCATTAGAAACCTATTGCCAATGCCTTTTCATAACAAATTTTATAGTTCAAAGCTGCTCACCGAGGCTTATCTGTTGGATTCCACCCATTGATTATAAGTACTTTTTCGTCGGACCAGACAGAATTTTTCTAATCTGTCTATAGGAAGCTTAGTATTTTTCCTTTTCTGAAAATCCGAAAGCAAAGGAAATGGGAAAAAGCTCCCTTTGGAGTAGTACCATCCCTCTTTTCTGCTCTCCGCTTCCTTTAAGCCGTTTCTTCCATATCCACACTGCCATTCTTTCGCTTTTATATAGCGCCCATCCTTTTTATTCCAAGGCTCAATCTGTGATCCAGCATGAGAAGCAGTTGCTCTTCTTTCTTTCCAACCAGGGAGTTTGAAAGTGCCGCTGCAATCCTCAATTCACTTTGCTTTTCTGTAGAAACAGTGGTATCGGAAGAAATAAGATTTTCAGTGGAAGCAGCTGTAACTTCCTTTTGCTTCTGCCCCTACTTTCTGTGAATCCAGTTTTCTTCTTGTAATCATCACCCGGTCCGGCATAGGATAAAAAACCGATTGCCAAGCACAATAAAACTGCAATTGCTATATTTTTGCTCAAGTTCCATTTACCCATTCTAAACTCCGCTTTCACTCCAATTTATAGTCTTTGTGAGACACCCCTTTGCTATAATAATCAATTTTCTTCTTTCTGTAAATATATCATAGATTCTTATATTGAACATACAGAAGTACCCTAAGGTACTTCATGTACTATCTCATGTAATGAGTAAGGTGCAGAGCACTCGCCGGATACACAATCACTCTACAATCCGCAATAACTCATTTCACCGGTTTATCTTTTGTATCTTCCGAAACCGAATGGCTTTGCATAATGGTAATCATGCTCTCTTACATAGTCTCCACTCTTTGTAGCATGGATAATTGTTCCATTTCCGGAGTAAATTCCGACATGATAAATTGTACTGGGACTGGAGCCATAGAAAACCAGATCTCCGGCTTGAAGTTCTTCTTCCGATACCTTTTGGGATGCTGCATACTGAGAACGTGAATCTCTCGGGATGGATATTCCTAAATGTTTAAAAACCTGCTGCGTAAAGCCTGAGCAATCCGCACCGGTAGTCAGTGAACTTCCGGCAGTCTTATAGGGAAGAACTGCAATGAAAGAGCGGGAATAGCTGATTAAATCAGACATATCACCATTTATCGCCACGGCCGTTGCATCGGCAGAGTGTGTTGAAGCTCCCGCTCCGGGGCCACCGAAACGATCGGAGACTTCCAGAACACCGGCTGCCTTGTCCTGAACAGTCAGTGCATTTTTTTCTTCGGCATCCACAGCAGATTTATCTGCCGTTCCGAGATTTGAATCGCCTTCCATATCAATGGTGCCATAGCTAATTTCATTTTTACCATTTGTAAAAACACCGGACTCATTAACGGACTTTACCTGTACCACACCGTTATTCAACCAAGCACCGTTCCCATCCACTTTATAGCCATCTACAGTTTTATTTACCACCAGCCATCCCTGCTGATCAAAATAATAACACTCGGCAAGACCATCTCCATTGCTATCAATCCACGCCCACGAAGACTTAGGATACGTACCGTCTAAATGGTTATACCACCACTTAGAACTATTCTTTCCGCTTCCCTTCTGCCACTGTCCTGCGTAAGCGGGAAGTGAAAGGAGAGTTGCCATAATTACCAGTGAACAAAGACTTACTACTTTTTTATTTTTCATACCAAACCTCTTCTCCGAACTCTTTATTTTATATTACACATAAAATCTACAATGGAATTGCTTAAATTGTGAGGTTTCAAGGACAAAGTTCAGTATTTTGCAAGTAATTGACGAAACGACCGAGTAGCTAAAAAGATATCCTGCTAACGGTACGTTTTCTTCACTATAAAACCATAGATATAAAATAAAAATGAAAAAGTATGCTGTCTATAAATTGAATTTCCTTAATTAAAGATAGGAGATCCCTCTCGTTAAAAACTCTCATTCATTTCCTTTATTTCTCGATAAACTAGCCATATTACTTTTAAATAACTCTCTAATGCGGGATACTTCTCTTCATCTATTCTTAGACAAACGCCACAGCATAGACTTGCCTCACGCGGTGTAGGTGCAATCACAGAGTTGATTTCTGCATTTTGCAAATCTCTTCGCAGTTTGATTGCCTGTTCATGATTGTCAAAAAGGATGTAGTACTTTTTCATGTCTTAGGGATTCTTCTTTCTTCCATCAAAAGCTTCTTAGTAAATTTTTAGGATTACTACAAAGGAAAAGCTTGAGTTACTTATTTGCTTCAATCATTTCGAGAAAAGCACTCACACGAGTTCTAAGTTGTTCTGCATCGCTGTCTTCATAATCTGTCTCCAGGCTTAGTACCTTGTATCCCTCTTCCTTTAAACGTCTCTCTACAAAGTAGTTTTCCGTAGCATAAAGGTTACAGAACTTTAAGTTAACATTGAGAATACCGTCAACCTGATACTCCTTAGCGAGCCTTAAAATATCGTCAATTCTCTCCGGATTCGGGGTGAAGCAAGCACAGTGGATGTTGTTAAAATAACGCTCCGTAAGAGAAGAAGCCGCCTCTTCCATAGTCTGATTGTTTTCTTTTACGGTATTGGTAAAATACCGGGTTCCCGTACAGTTTTCTTCACAAACTACAATTCCGCCACTGGTCTCTACAATATTATGCATCTTCCAGTTTGGAACAGCCATAGGTGTTCCGGTAATTAAGATTCTCGGTGCATTCTTTGCTGCAACGGAAACGCCCTCTTCTATTCTCTTCTCGAGCTCATCACAGAGTTTATTGACCTGTGCTGTTAAGCGCTCCGGATCATCAAAGAAAGCAATCTGCATGATAAGAAGAACATCTCTTCCGCTAATTGGTACACAGCTGTTCTTCCTGCAATTATAGAGTCTCTGCAAAGCGTTTCTCTTTTCATTTACAATGTGAATTGCGTGATTTAACTTATCAATATCTATCTTATTTCCCGTAAACTCTTCCATGACTTTCACAAAGTCGAGGATTTCCTTATCCCAAGCAGCAGCGTCCTGCGGTCTTTTCCCGTGAGGAAGATGCATGATATGCATCTTTACATCTTCGGAAAGAATCTCATAAGCTTTCTTCTTCCCATCACAAGTCGTCTCTCCGACAAACATATCGGCGATACGGAAATAAGGACAAGTTCTTCCCAGTCTTGCACCTACGGAAGCCTTAATTAAAGGACAGGTATTTGCAGGAAGTACCTTTTCTCCCTCCGGAACCCAGAATTGCGAACCGCCGCAAAGTCCTGTAACGATTCCGTTAGCTGCAATAATTACCTCATCCGGAACAAATACACAGAAGGTACCGATAACCTTTCTTCCTTTCTTTTGTGCTGCAATCAGCTCCGCAGGACGAATACCGTGAATATCTGCGGTAACCATATTAAAATAGTCCATTCCCTGCGGGCGATTTTCCTGTGTTAAAAACACATCTCCGAATGCTCCCGGAAGGGCAGCACAAAGTAAGTCATGTTTGTCCAGATCCATGCCAAGATCGGACCACATCTGATGATTCTTGTCCATAATTTGACCTCCTGGATGGTTTTGCCTACAGTCAGTATGCTCACTGGCCTTTGATATATCAGAAAAAGCTTCTCCTGAAGAAAAACCCTTATTCTGAAACGAGATATCGCAAGCTACAAGCTATACCCGATTGGGATCTACACCGGAAATACTCCGGTGTCTCACGAGAAACTCACGCTCTTTAAAGCTCCTTCGTATACACTTAGTTGTAAACCATTATACGAAAGGGCGAAATAATTGAGAAATTGTGAGTTTATATGAACTTGTTCTTTTATTTGAAAATAATATAAATTCCGTTGTTCAGGTAAAATTATATCTCCGTATTCTCATCTCCGAAACTGATTACGTGAGTAGAAAATTCCATATCCGGCATGCATTCTGCCATATCCTTACGGATACGCTCTAAAGCTTCCAGACGCATTTCAACAGAGGTATTGGCATTTCCCTGAATAATAAAAATAGCGTTCTTGGTATTTTCGTCAAATTTATAGTTTTCCCCGTCGCGCACATCAATCCATGCCATGATCCCCTTTTTGTCCTTGTAGACATAATCTGTTTCTGCAACAAATTTTTCAGGTGCCATGATAGGATAAAAAACATCTTCCTTTTTGCTGACCGTAAAGCAGATTTCTTCGTCAATCTTATCAAAATCATGTCCGCCGATAGCCAGGAAAGAATGCAGGGACTCCACATTGTAAATATCTACAATGCTGTTGATGCTCGGAACGGAACCGCGACGCTTAATATTCTGAATGAGTGCCACAGCTGTAGGAGGATTTTTTTTCGTACTGCGTCCCACAGCGGAAATCGAGTCAATATAACCGTGGTTTACCGGGTGCTTACGCTTCCTCCGCATCACAATTTAATGCCCACTCTTCCATCTTCTTCTGCTTTTCCAAAAAAGCTTCCGAAAGCTTTGCGGCAGGATTTACATTTTTAGCAATTGCAATCACGATGCTCTTTTTCCCCAAGTCGGCAATACTTTTGTCTACAATGATTTTCCTAGAAAAATCTCCTTTTCTCTTCTCTTAAACCTTTTCATGCTACTGCATTTATTCTTGTTATGACTACATACAATTATACTTATTAGGATGATAGCACATTAGTATTCATCGTTTTAGGATGATTATGCATTGTTACTAACTTATTTCTGTTTTTCTTCCAATAATTCTTCTAATGCAATCGCAGCAGTTTTCACCTCTTCCGGCGTATTTTTCCATCCAAAGGAAAAGCGAATTGTCGTAGGATAAGTCCCCATGGTCTTATGGGCGGAAGGGGCGCAATGCAGACCGACTCTAGTCATAATACCATAGCGTGTATCGAGCTGAAAAGCCGTATCGGAAAGTTCTCTTATGAGAGTCTGTATGGAAACTACGCCGGTCCGCATCTCGGTATTTTTTTTCCCGATGACCTGTAACAAGCCTTTTTCTTCTAAGGGCTTTAATAAATCAAGAAAAGCGGCAGTCAGGTTTAGTTCATGTTCTCGAATTTTATCCATTGATTCGGAAAAACTTCCTCCTCCCAGCTGAAGCATCCAGTTTAGTGCCGCATGCAGTCCGAAAATCCCCGGTAAGTTTGGGGTCCCCGCTTCAAAGCGATCCGGCATAAACTCCGGCACTGTCTCCAGATTACTAAGACTTCCTGTTCCTCCGGAGATTAAAGGCTCAATCTGCATTACCAGTTCGTCTCGTAGAATAAATCCACCGATTCCCTGTGGTCCGAGAAGTCCCTTATGTCCGGTAAAGCAAAGAATATCTATCTGCATTTTCTCCATATCAATCGGAAATACCCCGGCAGTTTGTGCAGAATCCAAGATGAAAATTAAGCCATGTTCCTTACAAAAGGAACCGACCTCTTCTATAGGAAGCATAGTACCGAAAACATTGCTGGCATGGGTCATAACAACCGCCTTTGTTTCCGTTCTTACACAGGTACGAAGATTTTCGAGTTTTAAACTCCCGTCCGACTCACACTCTGCCCTTGTAAAACGGATTCCTTCCTCTTCCAGTTGCCTTATAGGACGCATCACCGCATTGTGCTCCATAGAAGAGACGATGACATGGTCTCCCATATGCAGTAGCCCCTTTAAAACCACATTCAGACTTTCCGTAATATTTCTTGTAAATACAACATTTTTATAGTCCGGTGCATGAAAGAGTGCTCCAAGCAATTCTCTTGTTTCAAATACAACAGATTCCGTATCATAGGCTGTGGAATAGCCTCCACGGTTTATATTGGTTCCAAGCTTCGTCATATAGTTAAAGACCGCCTGAGGAACAACTTCCGGCTTTGGAAAAGAAGTAGCATTATCCAGATATATTTTTCCCTTTTCCATCGATTTCTCCTTTAAATTCTATTTCTTCTTTAAATTCTATTTCTTCTTTGAGTTTTATATCTTATCTATATACCAAATTCTTTTATATTCTGTATCTATATTTACATTCAGTTTCTATATATACAGAAGTTTAACATACTTATTTTCTTTGTCCCCTCTAATTCTGTTTCTTTGATTAATCATTTTACGGAGATCATGTTTTCCAAATCCAACATCGTCTGTGGAGGACAACCTTTATAGCTAAAATCAGTAGCATAGATTGGATCCATCTCTTCAAATTCTTGAATTAAATCATCAAGCTGTTTAAGTATCTTCTCTTTATCCTTAGGTAAATATCCCCGTACCCGCTTTCTGATACAGTCATGGAAGGAATCATGGAAAACTTTCTGCTTTCTTTCGGACAATAAGTCTACAAGTCTCCTGTCTTCCTTTAGATTCTCAAGCTCTGTTGCCGGCTGAAAGCTCCCATTTAAAACATCCCGGTACAAGGGTGTATCGGAGGAAATAAACATGGAGAAGTTTACTATAAATTCCGGTTGAGTGCGATGAAGGAAGTCAGCCAGTGCTTCCGCATTCTCTATTCCCCTTCCTTTTCCTGAAACACCGGTCATAATATGCGCATCATAAAGCATTCCGGCACCTTGTATCCTCGCAATCTCCCGTTCCGCATCTTCTACACCATGCTCCTTATGCATAAAAGATAATACATCGGGAAGACCGCTTTCAATCCCGATATAGAGGTGTTTATAGCCATTTTCCGCAAGCGCTTTCAGCTCTTCATCTGTTTTTAAGCGAATACTTGTAACGGTTGCGTCAGAATTAATAGTGTCGCATTCAGGAAAGTAGCGGTGAATTAGCTCCAATATTCTAAGGAGCTGCTCTGTCTTCATGCCGAATGCACAGCCATCGCCTAAAAATATCTTCTTCGGCTTCCCGCCGGCATTTTTCACACGCAAAAGTTCTTCCTCTATCTGCGAAAAAGGAAGCTCTCTATATCGTAAATCTCGGAAAAGATTGCAAAAATGACAGCCGTTATAAGGACAACCCACAGTCACCGGTAGCATATAGGAGCCCTTCTCCATAGGAGAGCGACAAATTCTTCCCTCGTAGTCCATATAAGCCTCCTTACTCTTGACACTTCCTATTAAGTACTCGATTTTATTTTTCAATAATGAAAAAGCCAAATACTTTTCAGGATAAAAAGAATGATGTAGAGCCTAACAGTTCATTTATAGCAATCCGCCAATCAGTCTACTATCTGTAGAACCAGCCCGTGGGGAAGACATACAATCGGTAAATCCGCATTTTCTCTACTGATAGCCGGGGTATGCACACAGATTTGATTATTGCAATTGGATTCTGCGCATAGCACCTTCCCGTCTTTTACTTCTATAAAATTCACCTCATGCATAGCGGGATTTCGCTCGTCGTCGGATAAGCTGCTCAAACTTTCCTCAAAAGGAACTTCTTTGATCTCCTGATCCATGATCATAAACTTGGCATCTTTTCCTAAATTATGCTCTAAAAGTATTTCTCCATTTTTTAAAACTCGCAGTTTTTGAGAGGGTTTAGCCACTTGTTTCGGAATAAGATAAGTGAATCCTGCTATAAGAAGCACGACAACGACTATTCCGATGATCAGTTTAGTTTCTTTTTTATTCTCCATAGTTTACAGCTTTTTCCCTTTACTACTTTCCGGTTTTTCTTGTATCCATCTTGATTGCTCCATTATAGCAGAGAAAAACAAAAAAAACAGGGAAGTCAAGCTTCCCCGTTTCACTTTTCGGCCACAAACCGGACTTGAACCGGTGACCTTCTGATTACGAATCAGATGCACTACCAACTGTGCTATTGTGGCAACTACTGCAGTATAGCACAGGTTTTTGGGATTGTGCAAGTAAGATTTACTCCAGCTCAAAGGCTCCGGTATAAAGCTGGTAGTATTTTCCTTTTTCGGAAATCAGTTTTTCATGACTTCCTCTTTCAATGATTTCACCTTGTTCCAGCACCATGATTACATCAGAGTTTTGTACGGTGGAAAGTCTATGCGCAATAACAAATACCGTTCTTCCGGCCATTAAAGCATCCATACCCTTCTGTTAATGGCCTCCCGTTCTTAGATATCAATGGAAGAGGTAGCCTCATCCGTACGATAAGAACAGGCGGATCGGCTGCGGCGCGCAATGGAGAGAAGCTGTCTCTGTCCCTGGGATAGGTTTCCTCCGTTTCCACTAAGCTCGGTATCGTATCCGTTCGGAAGTCTTGTGATGAAATCATCCGCTCCGGCTAGACGCGCCGCTGCAATACACTCTTCGTCAGAGGCATCGAGCTTTCCGTAACGAATATTGTCCATTACGGTACCGGTAAACAGCACGGTATCCTGCAGGATAATCCCGAGAGAGCGTCGAAGATCTCCTAGGCAAATGTCATAGACATCAAAGCCGTCATAAATAATCTCGCCCTTTTGAATCCTGTAAAAGCGATTCAAGAGGTTTGTAATTGTGGTTTTTCCTGCTCCTGTAGCCCCTACAAAGGCCACCTTCTCACCAGGATGCGCAAAGACATTGATTCCCTTTAAAATCATGCGCTTTCCATCGTAGGAGAAATCGACGTCCCGAAGTTCCACATCCCACAAAAGACGTTTCAGAACGACAGTGCCGTCCTCCTTTACTTCCTTCCATGCCCACATTTCCGTGCGATCCGCTGTTTCCTCAAGTTCTCCGTCCATGTCCTTAACGCTTACAAGACGAATATGACCGCTATCCTCTTCCTTCATTTCATCCATTAAGGCAAAGACTCTCTTTGCTCCGGCAATGCCCATCACTACGGCATTCACTTCCGACGAAATCTGCCCTACCATGCCGGCAAACTGCCTCGTCATATTGAGGAAAGGAATCACAATGGAAATGCTTAATGCCAAACTGGAGATAGAAAGATTCGGTACCTTATAGGTTAAAAGAACACCGCCAAGAATAGCCACCAAGACATAAAGAATATTTCCGATATTTCCCAAAATCGGCATAATGACACTGGAATAGCGGTTTGCCGAATTGGAAACAGAGAAAAGCTCGTCGTTATAGCGGTCAAAATCGGCTATGGCTTCCGATTCGTGATTAAAAACCTTCACTACCTTTTGCCCGTTCATCATTTCCTGGATGAAGCCCTCGGACTTCGCAAGTTCTTCCTGCTGACGCACAAAGAAATGTCCTGACTTTCCGCCGATATCCTTTACAACTCGAATCATCAGGATAGAGCCCAAAATAACGAGGAGGCTTAGCCAAAGAGAGTAATATAACATCAGAAAAACAACCGTCACCATAGTAATAAAGGAAGACAGTGCTTGCGGAATACAAATCGAAATAAACTGCCGCATGGAGTCAATATCGTTTGTGTAATGACTCATGATATCTCCGGTCTTATTTCTGTCAAAAAACGAAATCGGAAGATCCTGCATGCCGTCAAACATCTTTTGTCTGTATTTTTTTAAGGAGCCTTGTGTGATTGTTGCCAGATTCCAGTTATAGATAAAAGCAGCCAGTAAAGATATACCGTATAAAATTGCGAGAATGGTAATTTGATTAAAAATCGGCTCGGAAACGGACTTCCATTCCCCGCTTTTATAAGCCCTTTCTACGAGGCTGATGATTTTCTGCTGAAACAGGGAGGGAATCGCCGAAACTACGGCATTGACTACAATCAAAACTAGTGTAAGAGGCAAAAAGACCGGATAAAAGCTAAAAAGTGTTTTTAGAATTCGTTTCAAAGTCGGAAAAAGTCTTTATCGATTCCTTTCTTTTTATTCTCCATCTTTTTCCTCCTTTCTGTTCTGTGACTCATAGGTTTCCCTATACTCTTTCGAGCTTTCCATTAGCTTCTCGTGATTTCCCTGCGCAATAACGCGCCCCTTGTCCATTACCAAAATGAGGTCGGAATCCTGCACGGAAGCAATTCGCTGTGCAATAATAATTTTCGTGGTATCGGGAATGAATTCCTTAAAGCCCTTTCGAATCAAAGCATCGGTCTTTGTGTCCACCGCGAAGTCGAATCGTCTAAAATCAGGACCTTCGGTTTTTTCAAGAGTGCTCTTGCAATACAAAGTCTCTGCTTCTGTCCGCCGGAAAAATTGCTTCCTCCCTGCTCCACATGACTTTCATAGCGGTCCTTCATATTCTCAATAAACTCGGCAGCCTGAGAAAGTCTGCAGGCGTGCTCTATTTCCTCCTGCGTGGCATTTTTATTTCCCCAGCGCAGATTCTCCGCTATCGTTCCGGAAAAGAGGATGTTCTTCTGTAAAACCACGGCTACCTGATCACGAAGTACGGTCAAATCATAGTTCCGTACATCCACTCCTCCAACAAGAACCTCTCCTTCCGTTACATCATAAAGACGGGAAATAAGCTGGGTTAGAGAAGACTTCGCAGAACCGGTTCCGCCAATGATTCCCACCGTCGCACCGGAAGGAATATGGACCTCCACATCGGAAAGTACATTTTTCTTGGCATCTTTCGAATATTTAAAAGAGACATGATGAAAATCAATGGAGCCGCTTAGGACTTCCATGACCGGGTTTTCCGGATTTTGTAAGTCACTTTCCTCGGATAAAACCTCCACTATTCTTCGGGAGCTCTCGATGGAAATGGAAACCATAACAAAAACCATGGCAACCAGCATAAGACTCGACAAAATTAAGAAGCTATAGGTCAGTAAGGCGGAGAGCTGTCCGACATCGAGACTTAAGCCCTGTGTAATTACAACGAGGTAAGAACCGAAGCTTAAGATAAAAACAACCCCAATATAAAGGCAGAACTGCATTAAAGGATTCGTAATCGAAACAAGCTTCTCTGCCTGAATGAACTCATTCGCAAGCTTTTCCGCCCTATCGTTAAACTTCTTTTTCTCGTACTCTTCTCTTACAAAGGCCTTTACCACTCGCATCCCCTGCACATTTTCCTCGATGGAATCGTTTAAGGCGTCATAGTTTTTAAAGACCTTATCGAACATCGGCATCGCCTTCGCAATCAGAATCGCAAGAGAGGCTCCCAAAAACGGAATCATGAGGCAGAAAATGATAGCCATTCTTCCGCCAAGAAGAAAGGCGGCCGTAAAGGCGAAAATCATCATTAAAGGCGCACGAAAGGCCAGACGCACAAGCATCATATAGGCCATCTGGACGTTACTGACATCCGTAGTCAGTCTGGTAACCAAAGAAGAGGTTTCAAATCGGTCAATATTACTGAAGGAAAAGCCCTGAATCTTTTGAAACATATCTCTTCTTAAATTTCTGGCAAAACCGGTTGATGCGGAAGACGCATAATTTCCGGCCTTGATTCCGCAAACTAAAGAAAGCATAGCCATAATCACAAGGACTATGCCATAACGCAAATCATAGGAAGGGAAGCATCCACCTTCATCTGATTAATCAGTCTTGCCGTAAAGAACGGAATCATGCACTCTAAAACCACTTCCGCACTGACAAAGGCGGGAGAAAGCATGGAATCTTTCTTAAATTCCCTTACGGATTTAGACAAGGTTTTTATGATTGTCATTTTCTCCTCCTAAAACTGACGAAATTTGTTAACTTAACTTTTTGTTAACTTAACTCTTTTTTTAAATCATTATACAAACTCTCACACATACGTTCCAAGTATTCTTTCATTACCTATCTCAAAGTACCAGATTTTTCAAGAATTCTTCAATGATTTTCCGATATCCTTCTTCGCCGAGAACTTCTCTGGATTCAGCATGTCCCGCACCCGGCACAAAATGTAGTTCAGAACTTCCCTTATCACTTTTTTGATTAATCAGCGAATTCTCCGGTAATATAAACAAATCTTCAGACCCATGAATAAAGCAGATAGGAATTTGATTCTCTTTCACAGCATCCTTAGGAGAGCTTTTTTTCATGTCATAGCCAAAAAAAACCTTTGTATTCCAATTTATAAAGGGGACGAGAATGCCGAGGTGTTCTTTACGGTATCCTGTATAGATTAAATCATATAGATTAGAAAAACCACAGTCGGCAACCACAAAATCCACATCGGGATTTTTGGCAAGTAAGGAAAGGGATGTTGCTGCCCCCATGGACTCTCCATGTAAGCCTAATTCAATATCGTCACCATAGCGGGAATAACTGTCTTTTACAAGCTTTTCCAAATCCTCAGATTCGAACTGGCCGAGGCTTACCACGGTTTTCTCATTTTCTCCGTGACCTCTCATATCATATATGATACAGTTGTAACCCAAATGAATATAAGCATCCAGATACTTTACAGCACCATAGCGATTGGAACGAAAGCCATGGCTGATAATCACATATTTTGTACTCTCAATAGGGTTTTTAACCAATTCAATGTGAAGGCCATAGCCCTGATATCCTTTTACTATATATTCTACCTTCTCATAGTTGTCATAATCTCCCCATAGTCCATGTTCTTTTTCCCAGGCTTCTTCCTCCGCCAAACTATTTCCTTGAGGATAAGCCATGGACCTTGCCGCATGATGCGTAAAAAACAAAACTGCTACGATAAAAATGAACAAACATACTATTACTATACATAAGATTATTTTCCCCATGTTCATTTTCATAATTCCTCCCTAATTTCCGCATTCAGCTTGCCTGAAACTGGCTCTCATACAAGTCTCTATAGAATCCTTTTTCCTGAAGAAGCACTTCATGGCTTCCCTTCTCTATGATATTTCCATCTTTCATGACAAGAATACAGTCCGCATTTTGGATGGTGGAAAGTCTATGCGCCACGATAAAAGCGGTTCTCCCTTTCAGCATTTCCTGAAAAGCACTTTGCACCTTCTGTTCCGTTCGGGTATCGATAGAACTTGTAGCTTCATCCAAGATTAAAATTGCGGGATCCATCAACATCACTCTTGCAATGCAAAGGAGCTGCTTTTGTCCTTGGGAAAGATTTCCGCCGTCCTCGGAAAGAACAGTATCATATCCTTTGGGAAGCTGCATAATAAAACGATGACAATGTGCCTTTTTACAGGCTTCCATAACTTCCTCCAAGGAAGCATCCTCTTTACCGTAACGAATGTTTTCCAAAACGGTATCCGATTTCAACCAGGTCTCCTGCAAAACCATACCGTAGGCTCTACGAAGAGAGGGTTCCTGAATTTTCTCATAGGAAACGCCGTCCAGATAAATATCTCCTCGATTTGGTGGATAAAAGCGCATGAGGAGGTTAATCAGGGTTGTTTTTCCGCAACCCGTGGGACCGACAATCGCAATGGTCTGCCCGGGCTCCACTTCCAAATTAAAATCCGTAATAAGCTTTTGCCCCTTTTTATAGGAAAAGTCGACATGGGAAATAGACACGTTTCCTTGATTGCTTCTCCTAAAGATTCCGTTTCTTTCGACCTGTCCATAGGCTTTTCATCCAGAAAAGAAAATACGCGGGAAGCAGAGGCAAAGGAATTTTGCAGTTCCGTAATCACGGAAGTAATGTCATTAAAAGGCTTGGCATACTGGGTGGCATAGGCCAAAAGAGAACTTAAGCTTCCTACAGTAAGCATTCCGAGTATCGCAAAATAGCCGCCAATCCCGGCAACAAGAGCATAGCCCAAAGCATTCAAAAACCGGGTTAAAGGATTCACAAGTGAGCTGTAAAAGTTTGCCTGCATACTGGACTTGGACATCTTCTCATTCTTCTCCCGGTATAGCTTCTCCATGTCCTCTTCCTTTTGGAAGGCTTGAATCAACTTAATATTTCCGATAGCCTCCGTTGCAAATACGGAAGTTTCTCCCCTTTCCTTTGACTGTCTCTGAAAATAGATATAGGAACGCTTCGAGATAAATTTTGCAATCAAATAGGAAAGCGGGGTAATCAGCATTAAAATAATCGCAATTCTCCACTCCAAAATAAAGAGGAATACCGCCGTTTCAATTATCGTTAAAACTGCCTGCAAAAATTGATTCAGTCCCATAAGGATTCCTTGAGAAAACTGTTCTATATCTGTGGTAAGTCTACTCAGTAAATCTCCGGGCTTTTCCCTGTCATAGTAGGCAATCGAGAGCTTTTGCATGTGATGCATGCAGTCTCTTCGCAGGTCTTCCACAAGTTTATAACTTAAATAGGTATTCACCTGATTCATACACCATTGAAAGAAAACCGTGAAAAGTAAAATCACAAGCATAAAAAGTAAGATTCGAAATAAGCCCGAAAAATTCACCCTGTCTTTTCCAAGTAAGTGATCAATTCCTTTTCCCATCAGAATAGGAAGTGTCAGGGATAAAACCACGGTCAAAAATGAAAGAAAGAAAGATAGAAATATCCAACGCTTATAGGCCTTGGCATATTGCAATATTCTTCGAAATACTCTGCCTTGTGTATATTTTTTCTCCTCCATTTACAACTCCTCTTTCTTAAGCTGGGAAAGACAGATTTCCCTATACACCGGAGAACTTTCAAGAAGTTCCTTATGCTTACCCATACCGACAATTTTTCCCTGATCCAAAACGATAATTTTATCCAGGTCTCGGATACTTGCCACTCTTTGCGAAATAACAATCTTATTCTCTATTCTTTTTAAAGTGGAAAGCGCCTGTCGTAATTTTTTTTCCGTTACGAAATCCAGTGCGGAGGAGGAATCATCCAGGATAAGAAACTGAGCCTCCCCCACGAGGGCTCTTGCAATACAAATCCTTTGTCTCTGCCCACCGGAGAAGTTCTTTCCCTCCTGCGAAACCGGAAGCGCAAGTCCCTCCCCCTTCTCTTCTATAAATTCCTTTGCACAGGCCATATCGAGGGCTTCCCAAAGTTCTTCATCCCTCGCATTCTTCTTTCTCCAAAGGAGATTGTCCCGAACAGTTCCGGAAAAAAGTACCGCCTTTTGCGGAACAAGCGCAATAGAACGATAAAGCTCTTCCTTTGCGTAGTCCCTCTGATTTTTCCCGAATAACCGAATTTCACCGCTATAACAGGCGTAAAAGCCGGAAAGAAGCGAGATTAAAGTCGTCTTTCCTGAACCTGTACCGCCAATTAGTCCAAGGCTCTCTCCTTTTTTTACGGAAAAATTTAAATCCGATACGGCATATTCGCCGTTATTTCCATAGGAAAAAGAGACACTTCGGAAAACAATAGCTTCTCCCTCACCAATGCAGAGATTTTCTTTTGTCATCTTTTTAGAATCATTCACTATTTCCGGCTTTTCTGTGAATCCGGATTCTTTTGATGATTCTTTACATTTTTCCTCCGGTTTTTCATTTTTCAATCTTAAACACCTCTTCTACTCTGTCCAGGCTCGCCAGTCCCTTTAAAATCAGAATAATCAGATTCGCAAGCTTAACGAGCTCTCCTAGAATCTGGCTCATATAGTTCGTAAGCGCAACTACATTGCCCTGAAAGAGTCTGCCGTCGTTTACCAATTTAGAACTAAAATACAATATCCCCATAAGACCGAGCTGGATAATCAGCATACTTAAAGGATTAAGTAAGGAAGAAATCTTTCCGACCTTTACCTGCATGGCAGTATAGGCTTCATTACTTTCTTTAAATCCTTTCTCTTCCTTTTCTTCTCTATAAAATGCCCGAATGACACGGACGCCGAGAATATTTTCCCGAAGCTGCTTTGTGATTTTCTCCATCGCAATCTGTATCTTCTTGTAAAGAGGCATCGTAATCAGCATGATTCCAAAAATAGGCACAGAAAGAAGAGTCAGCACTAAAAAGAAAAGTGCGGATATGGAGGGAGAAATCCGAAAGGCCATAATCACTGCACCGAAAACGATGAAGGGGGACCTAAGGAATAGACGCAGAACCATATTCACGGTAGATTCAAGCTGGAAAATATCCGGCCCGAGCCTTGTCAGTAAAGATGCACTTCCGACCTGATCAAGATTGCTATAGGAAAGTTCCAAGGTCTTATGAAATAAAGCATTCCGATAGGATTGTCCGACATGCATGGCTACCTCTGCCGCAAAGTACTGGGCGACAACAGCACAGCTTAGACCAATTATGGAAAGAAGAAGTAAGAGAAAGAGGCTCTTCCAGATGATTGCCGTATTTTCCTTCTGAATCCCGGCGTCAATCATATACGCAATCACCATAGGGACAAAGAGCTCAAAGAGGCTTTCCAGACACTTGAAAAGCGGTGCAATGATACTCTTCCCTTTTAACTCTGCAATATACGATAATAGCCTTTTCATAAATCTTCCTTCATTCTTAGTTTAAATAGAAATCAAAAAGTTCTCTGGCAAGAGGAGCCGCTGTCCTTCCGCCTGTCTCCATCTTCTATCAGAACGCAGACGGCAAGCTTCGGATCATCCATAGGGGCAAAGCCGACAAACCAAGCATTGGTCCGCATTTTCCCGGCTTCCTTTACCTGTGCGGAACCTGTTTTTCCGCAAGCCTGATACGCCTTGGTTTTTAAGGCGGAAGCTGTCCCCTCAGTCACCACCGAACGCATAAACTGTTTCAGTGCGTCGCTTTCGGAAGAAGACAAGAGTGTCAGTTCTTCTCCCTTTGGAAATTCATGCACTATCGTTCCTTCCTTTGATTTAACCTCCGAAAGAATGCTCGGATAAACAAGTGTGCCGTGATTGGCAATCGCAGACACCATGCAAAGATTCTGCATAGGACTGCATAAGGTTTCCCCCTGTCCGATTCCGCTTTGCATCTTAAGCCAGGTCGGAGAATCCGCCGTTAAAGTAAACTGCCCTGCCTTGGAGGGGAGTCCTATAGACAAATCCTTATTGTAAAAAAAGTCCTCTGTTAAGTTCCGAAGACGGTTTACATCGATTTCCGAACCAATAAAGGCAAAGGCGGAATTACAAGAATCCGCAAGAGCGGATTCAAGATTTACCGTTCCATGTACCTCTCCATTATAGCAGTGCACAACATTCGCAGGATTGGAAGGATCTGTGTATTCTCCTCTACACTTAAAGTTGAAATCCTGCCAGTCAGCGGGATGCTCCCGGATATATTCGAGCGCCATCAGGAGCTTAAAGGTCGATCCCGGAGGATAGAGCCCTTGGGTCGCACGATTTACAAGATTTCCGTCCGTATTCTCATCTGCAATCAGACTCTCCCAATTGCTTTCCAAGGCGTTCGGATCAAAGGAAGGCGCAGAAGCCATAGCGAGGATTCTCCCTGTAGAAGGCTCCATACAGATGATGCTTCCCTTTCTTCCGTCCAACAAAGAATAGGCGAGCTTTTGTAAATCCGAATGTAGGGTAGTAACCAGTGTATCTCCCGGATTTTTTCTATTTTCAATCTCATTCATAAATTTCTGCAAAGGATTGATGCCGGAATTCGTAAGGTAATAGTTGCCGAGCGCCTCGATACCTGTCTTTCCCTTTACACTGTAGCCTATCGGATGGGCAAAGGCAGCGCCTCCCGGGTATTCTCTACTTTCTGTTCCGTCTTCTTTATTTACGGTCTTTGCAAGCACCATACCGTCTGCGGTTTGAATCTCTCCTCTTATAGTCTTTGAAGAGAGATAGTCAATTCTTGCATTGTAAGGGCTTCCCATCTTATCTTCCGCCTGAAAAAGGATGAAATGACAAAAATAAACAATCATTGCAAAGAAAATAAGGGCAAAAAGATAGACGATTCCCAGCATTTCTCTGTTTTGCTTTCTTTTTATCATGGCAAGTTTCGTCTCGGAAAGTGGCTCCTCCTGTCTTTTCTTCGCCTGTCTCTGTATTTTATTCTTAACGAGTATCGTACGCGAAGCGTGCGATATCTCGTTTATCCCAATTTCTATAATCTTCTCTTTCCCTTTTCTGCTTTTCTTTTTCTCTTCCGAATCTACTCTACTCATCTTCTTCCTCCGACTCTATCTCCAAATCTTCCTCCATTTCCACTTCATCCTCCTGTCCCTGGATAATAAAGAGAGACTGAAAAAGAGCAAATACGATAAAACTGGAAATCAAACTGGATCCACCGTAGCTCATAAACGGTAAGGTCACGCCGGTTGAAGGCACAAACTTAATTGCCCCTCCTATCGTAAGAAGCACCTGAATGACATAGATTACACTTAAGCCGAGAGCCACAAGCTTATAGAAGGAGCTTTCCATATCCCTTCCCATCATCATCATTTGCATGAAACAGGAAAGACAGATGAGAATCAGGCAAATGGCAACAATCCCCCCCATTTCTTCAGAAAGGGCGGAGAAGATAAAGTCATTTTCCACAATGGGAATCTTGTTCGGAAGTCCCTGAAAAAGCCCGAGACCGAAGAAGCCTCCCGTACCTATTGCAAAAAGAGATTGAGTAATCTGATACCCCTTTCCCGCCATATCTCTCCAAGGGTCTATAAAGGCATAAACCCTTGTTCTTACATGAGAAAACAGGCCGTACGAGACAATTCCGGCCAGTGCGGATACCAATCCGCCTCCCAACAGATAAAGGATCTGATTTCTTGCAACATAAAGCATAAAAACATAGGAAATAAAAAGGAGTAAGGCGGATCCCAAGTCCTTACATAAAACCAAAATAATTCCGTGCAAGGCAGCAACTATGGCAGAATGAATTACACCATCCCGACCATGTTCTTCCGAGAGAATCCCCGCTATGGAAAAAACAAAGGAGAGCTTCACAAACTCCGATGCCTGAAAACGAAAGCCGAAAAGACTTACGCTCATTTTCGCGCCGAAGCTTACCGAGCCCATCACGAGTACAAGAAGAAGGGATACAATGCCGATTCCTGCAAAGACATAGCGAAACTTCTGAAAGTCCCAGATCTTATCCACAATATAGGGAATCACTAAAACAAGAAGACTTGCCGCCATGGCAACCGCAAATTGTTTGATTGCCTTGGCTTCCTGGAGTCTTGCCAGAAGAATCCAGCCAAGGGCAAGAAACAGGCATTGATTGTTCAGCAGTACTTCATTGTAGTAAGGATAAAGCTTTTTCCATACAAGCGGATATAATAAAAAGTAAAGAAGCTGCGGTAGATAAAAATAAATATAAAAGAGATTTCCTGTCTGGAAGTAGAGTACCGCGTACGAAATAAAGTGAAGAAGAAGCAGGATTTTATATAAAAGCCCGGAAAGCTTCTTCTTCCCCTCTCTATAATCTATGGATAAATTGCGAAACAGCCCGTAGCTGTATAAAAGCATTAAAAGAATGCTTACTATCTTTGCAAAACTACTGAAAAGACTTCCCATACTCAATACCCCTTAGATTACACATCTATACTTGACTATTCTTTTCGACATTTTATTACGACTTTTTATTACGACTTTTTATTACGACTATGTATTACGACTATGTATTACGACTTTTTGCGACTTTAAATTCGTGAAATGATTTTCTTCACTCTATTCCCTTATGAAAATGCCCTCTGGTAAAACTCTTTCCTATCTTTCCCCTAAGGATCTCTTCCACTTCTTTTTTACTCTCCACCGTAAACTCCAGGCGAAGGCTTTCAGGCTTAAGAGCTGCCACTTCTTTTTCCAAACCGAACAAAGAAAAAACATCGGCGTTGAAGATTTGATTATAGCAGAATTTACAATACAAACGAACAGACAATTCTTTATTTTGTCTGTCAATTAATCCTAAAATATGGTTATTTTTCGTGCATCTGTTTCTTGTTTTTTCGACGCAGTTGGCACTCACCATCATCGGAAGATGAGCATAAATCAAAAGTTCCGTAGGAAGTTTCGCATTTTTAGCCCCAGAAGAAAATTCTTTATCTTCTCGAAAATTAAGCTCTATCGGAAAAGTAAGACAGTCGGCACGAAAATCCTTCCAAACTTCCAAAGCGGAGGCATTATAACTGTAAAGCGTATAATCAAAAAAACGGAGAGAAAATTTCTCTTTTCTACTCGCTGTAAAAACAGAAACCTGATCTAAGCTTCGGAATAAAAAAGCGGAAAAAAGGGAAGTTTCTTCATTTTCTGTAAGCCACGAAAGACAAGTCTTTCCCGAATCCTCCCGTCTTTCAATTCTCCGAAATCGAAGTGCAGGCTCTATCCCTCTTTCTTTTTATTTTCTTGGCAAAACACCGGATTTCCTCCTCCGAAAAAGAAGCTTCATCTAAATAAATACGCTGAATATTCTCCGCTTTCAGACAAGCCTCCAGCTGTTCTTCTCTTTCAACGGATACCGATATATTCCCGATTTCTCGGATTTCTTCTAGATTTGGCAAGAATAGCCTCCCTTACTCTTTCGCATCCCTCTCTCCTTAAGGCATTTAAGGCGGAAAGGGGAATAAATACCTCTTCTTCTCCTATAATTCGCAGGGCTTTCGCATAAAAGCAACTGTTTCCGAGCTTTAAGAGCTGTTTTTCCATTTCTTCTTTCGCAGTGGCTCTCTGCTTCGCCTTTTCTATCGGCTGTTCACCACAAACGGTACTACAAATATCCTCATGCTGTAAGGAAAGTGCTAAAACTTCCCCTGTTTTCACCTTAAGCTCCATCGAAAGGGAGAGCTTTCTTTCCCGCTCTTCCATGGATTTTCTTATAAAAGCAGTAAGTTCTTCCTCTTCCTTTCGAAACGGACGATCTAAAAGTGCAATCATTTCCTTAGCATTATGCTGATGCAAATAGGAAGTTTCGCCTCCTCTATCATATACCGCCTTTAAAAGCTTCCTGTCCTCATCTGAAACAGTATAACGCTCTCCTCTTAATGCCATATCCAAGTATTTTCTGTAAATGGAAACCACGGTCGCCGTATACAGTTCCGACTTCATTCTTCCCTCAATTTTCAAAGAATAGGCACCGGCTTTTAAAATATCCTCTAAAGAATCCAGCGTATTCATATCCTTCATACTGAGGAAATTTCCTTTTTTCCCGCCTGTAGAATAGGGAAGACGACAGGTTCCGGCGCATCTTCCTCTGTTCCCGGAGCGCCCCCCAAGAAGTGAGGACATAAAGCAGGCACCGGAATAGCTATAGCACATCGCTCCATGCACAAAACCTTCGAGCTCCGCTCCGGTAGACTCATAAATATCAGAAATATCCTCAAGAGATAGTTCTCTTGAAAGCACAATTCTCTCCATACCAAAAGAAGAGAGGAGTAAAACCGCCTCTCTCGTATTGGCTGTCATCTGGGTACTGGCATGTAGGGGTAAATCGGGGTAAGCTTCCTTCAAAACTTTTGCTACGCCAAGATCCTGCACGATTACGGCGTCCACTCCCGCTTCCACATAGGGATCGAGATATTCCGTAAGATTTTGCAGTTCTTTTTCTTTAAAGAGCGTATTCACCGTCATAAAGAGCTTCACACCATATAAATGACAAAACTCAATTGCAGAAAGGAGTTCATCCTCTTCCGAGACGGAAGACTTGGCAAAGGCTCTAGCCGAAAATTTCTGTCCTCCCATATAAACAGCATCGGCTCCGGCAAAAACCGCAGCCTTACATACTAAAAGGGAACCGGCGGGCGCCAAAAGCTCCGCCCTGTACATCTCCCCCATTATTTTTCTCCTTTATTTCCTTCTGTCTCAAAAAGTCTCTTCTGCGCCTTTTCGAGCTCCTGTAAGGCTCCATCCAGCTTCATCTGCGATTTAACCAAATCATGCTTTAAGGAATAAATCTCCTTTTCCAGTTCTTCCTTTTCCTGTTCCGCCTTCTCCGTCTTAGCCTGTTCTTGAAAAAGGTCATCACAGATATTGATTTGCAAAAGAATGGAACGAAGATCCTCGTCCAATAATCTGTAGTTCTTAAATTCCTTTTTGAAAGAAGTAATCTTTGCGTTTAAGTAATTGGAAACACTAACAAGATAAGCCTCCGACTCCGTCCCGCTTACCCTGACTATCTTTCCGTCAATGATTACATCTACCGTATTTTTATCTCCCATTGCTTCTCACCTTTTCCCGATTATTGGATCAGACCTAAGTGTCTGTATGCACTTTCTGTTGCGACTCTGCCTCTTTTCGTTCGATCAATGAGGCCTTGCAGTAAAAGATAGGGTTCAATCATATCTTCTACTGTTCCGCTGTCCTCGCCAAGACTGACTGCCAAAGTTTCCAGTCCCACAGGACCTCCGGAATACTTATCCACTATGGCGCTTAGATACGCCCTGTCATTTTGATCCAGTCCCAGCTTATCGACGTTCAGTAAATCCAGGCTTTCCTCCGCTACCTCCTTGGTAATCACGCCCTCGTACTTTACATCCGCAAAATCCCGGATTCTGCGAAGCAAACGATTCGCCAGTCGCGGTGTTCCTCTGGAACGCATCGCAATGCTCTTTGCCCCGTCCTCTTCGATCGGAACGGAAAGCACCTTGGCACTGCGAAAGTACAATTTTCGTAAGCTCTTCCTTCTTGTAGAACTCGAGCTTACTGATGATTCCGAAACGATCTCTTAAGGGGGCCGATAAAAGGCCTGCTCTTGTCGTTGCACCGATTAAAGTAAAATGAGGAAGCTCCAAGCGAAGCGAGCGGGTACTGCTTTCCTTTCCAAGAAGTACATCTATTGCAAAATCCTCCATGGCAGGATAGAGAACTTCTTCCACCTGACGATTTAATCCATGAATCTCATCCACAAAGAGGACATCCCCTTCGGAAAGACTGTTTAAAATAGCCGCCATTTCTCCCGGTTTTTCAATCGCCGGTCCTGAAGTAATCTTACAATTTACGCCGAGCTCATTCGCAATAATATTGGAAATCGTTGTCTTACCAAGTCCGGGAGGACCGTAAAAAGGCAATGATCCAAGCTTTTATTTTCTCTTTTTGCCGCTTCAATATAAATTGAAAGCATTTCTTTCAGCTTTTTCTTGCCCTATATAGTGGAAAGCATTTTGGGACGAATCTTCGGCTCATAAACCAAGTCTTCCCTGCTTTCCTCCGTCTGAATTAGTCTTCTTTCCATGCCCATTCCTTAAAAAGCGAGTTTCCGTAAAGCGGAGCGTAATATTTCTTCCGCATCCATCTCATCTACATTCGGGAGTTTTGCAATGACGCCTCTGGCTTCTGCCTGCTTATATCCAAGAGAAACCAGAGCTTCCATTGCTTCCTGCATGGCCTCACTTAAGCCTCCGCGAAGGATAGGTTCTTCCGTATCTACCGCTCCCGGCAAGGCATCTTCTATCTTTAATTTATCCTTCAATTCTAAAATCAGGCGTTCTGCAGACTTCTTTCCGAGCCCCGGTGCCTTTTGAATGCGCTTAGCATCTCCAGTAAGAATCAGAGAAATCAGTTCCTCACGTCTAAAAGTAGAAAGAATTCCCAATGCAGTCTTTGCTCCGATTCCCGAAACGGAAATGAGTTGCATGAAAAACTCCCTATCCTTCTCCGTGAAAAAACCGAACAAATCCTGTCCATCTTCCCGTACTGAAAAATAGGTATGAAGAAGAAGTTCTTCTCCAATAGGAGGTACCTCGGAAAGCACGGAAATCGGTACTCTTACGCCGTACCCCAAGCCTCCTGCCTCGATAATCAGGCAATCCTCTTTTTTCTCTCTTAAAATCCCATGTACAAAACGAATCATCTATTCTCTTATGCCCACTCGAAGTTTTCTTTTCCGGCAGCAGCTTCAAAGTGATACTTTACAAGACCGGTGTCAATGCCCTGGAAATCTCCTGCCTTATACTCCAAGTGTACGGTATTTCCCTTTCCCTTAATATAGAAAGACTGGCGGTTGAAAGCAGTCGGTGCCATAAGAGCATACTCTACACCGTCTTTAAACCACTGCGGAGCCTCTCCCTCATAGGAGCAAACCTCAAAATCATCCTTACTGTGGTGCACACTACCCTGCTCTTCCCCGTAGCCGATAGAAATCACACCGTAAACCGTATGATTCGGGCACTCCTTCTTTACGGCATCTTTATTAAAGCTTGCGCCAACCCACCAAGTGTTTAAACCGAGCTCCTGCGCATAAAGCATAATGTCTGCACTGCAGTAACCGATTTTTTCTTCTACGCCTTCAGCGGGATCCGCGGCAAGGATGATGAAATTCTTGGCATTCTTCGTAATCAGCTTATCGATTAACTCCGCAAAAGCGGTACCGTCTTCCGTGCGAAGTACCAGATTTAAATGATGCTCTTTATTTAAAGCCTCGATTCTTTCATTCAGCTTTTTTACAATTTCTTCCGGTAAAACAGTATCCTTATACTTTCTTACCATGTGTCTTTTCTCCATAGCCTCTCTGATTGTCATTGCTCTCCTCCTTAAAATACTTGAATATTTTCACATAGCTTTTTTTGCTATCCATAAATGCATGAACTCTAATAGTATAGCTTTTTTCCTTCTTCTTTCCTATCCCCTTTTCCAAAAAAGAATATAAAAAAGAAGAAGGCGAGGCTTTAGCCCCACCCTCTTCTGCTTATTCATATCGAAGCGCCACAATCGGATCTTCCTTCGCCGCCTTATTGGCAGGATAAATCCCGAAGAAAACACCGACAATAGCGGAAAAAACTACGGCTATAATGACAATGCCCGGCTTTACCACCACAGTCATGTTAAATGCCATAGCCCCAAGATGAACAAGCGTACTGGCAAGAATCACGCCGATAAGCCCTCCCAGTGCGGAAAGCAGTGCCGATTCCGTAAGGAACTGCACGAGAATATCCTCCCGGCTTGCACCGAGCGCCTTTCGAATACCGATTTCTCTTGTCCTTTCCGTAACCGTAACCAGCATAATATTCATAATGCCGATACCGCCTACCAAAAGAGAAATCGCAGCAATACCTCCGATTGCCGCGGAGAGACCGCCCATAAAACCGTCCACCTGCTTCATTTCATCCTGAACGGAAGAAATATACCAGTCCTCAGGTTTACGATTTTTCACACGGGAAAAATAATTCTTGATATCTGTATTCAAACTATTCATTTCTTCTACTGTAAAATTCTTTTTCCCATAATAGCGAATCGTAGAGAAAGTATCTGCGGGTCCCGTAAGAATCGTCCATGGCACAAAGGCCTCTCCGTTTTTGTCCTGCGAGCCCATAAGCAGTTTTTCGATAGGGCTCATATCCTTTCGATAGACCGCGATAACGGAAAAATCCTGTACCTCTCCACGAAAGTCCGCTCGAAAATGTTTTCCTGTGGCATTTTCGGTACCGAAAAGCTTTAGTGCCGTGTTCTCGGAAATCATGGCGACAGGCTTCCTCTCACTCACATCCTTCTCGGAAAATGTCCTTCCATTTAATATTTTCAAAGGCTGAAAATCGGTAAAACTGTACTCCACACCGGAAAGTCCCACCTTCAATCGATTTCTTCCCACCTTGACATCAATACTTTCATAGGGGGTGTTGTCCGCATAGTCAAGGCGGCTGCCGAAAATCCTTTTAAAATTATTAAAATCATCCAAAGTGAAGTCATCACTCTCTCGCAGTTCATTCCAATCCATATAAGGACTAATCATGATAGAAGCCTGTGTCACACCGTAATTTTTATACAAGTCGGAGAACATCTTTCGAATACTGTCCCCGATAGACACAATGGATATCACGGATCCGATACCGATGATGATTCCGAGCATGGTAAGCAGGGATCGCAGTTTATTGGCACGAAGAGAGCCCAGTGCCATTTTAACATTCTCAAGAAACATGACTTTCTCCTTTATACATACCCTCGAAAATACTCAAGTCTCGAACCGCTGTAGGATTCTCATTTTTCTTATCGGAAATCAGCTTTCCGTCCGAAAAGCGCAGCATTCTGTCCGTATAGGCCGCAATATTTTCCTCATGCGTAACGACTACCACAGTTGCTCCGGCCTTATGGAGTGCGGAGAACATTTCCATGATTTCCACGGAACTTGCCGTATCCAGATTTCCGGTGGGCTCGTCGGCAAGAATCAGGGGCGGCTCATTCGTAAGAGCCCTCGCAATGGCTACACGCTGTCTCTGCCCCCCGGACATTTCATTCGGCTGATGATGGATTCTCCCCCCCAGTCCTACCTTCTCAAGAAGCATTGCCGCCCTTTCTTTTCGCGCGGAAGGAGATTTCTTATGCGCATAAATCATAGGAATTTCCACATTTCGAAGAGCGCTCATACGACTGATCAGGTTAAAGCTTTGAAATACAAATCCGATTTTCTCATTTCTAACCTTGTTTAAAGTGTTCTGATCCATCGCGGCAACATCTTCTCCGTCCAGAAAATAGTTTCCTAGAGTCGGCTTGTCGAGACAGCCCAGTATATTCATAAGCGTCGATTTCCCGGAGCCGGACTGTCCCATTATTGCTACGAACTCCCCCCTTTTTATCTTAAGGTTTATTCGATCCAGTCCCAAGACCTTTACTGCTCCGGTATCATATATTTTCACTAAATCTTTTAGTTCAATGAGTACATCATTCATTTTTTTATCCTAGTTTGTTTTTACTACAACACCGCTCTCACTTGCACTGATACTTTCTCCCGCAATGTTCTTCGGCATCTCACTAACCTCTAAGCCTTCAGTAAGACTCGCATCCGGAGCACTTACGAAATGGGCACCCTCTTTAAAGACAGCATCCTCTTTTAAAGGACTGACTTCTACGGAAACATCGCTTTCCACTCCGGTTTTTACCGGCACAATATGAATTTTTCCGTCTTCCACAAAAGCCATCTGACTGCTTCCATCTTCACCCGTAATCACTGCGGAAAGCGGAACCACAAAGACATTCTTAGCCTCGGAAAGCACAATATCAGCCTTTGCGGTGATACCGGACAGGAGTCCCTTTTTATCACCGTCTATTTTAATCTTAATCGGAATAACTCTTTCAGCGGTATTTCCGCCTTTCGCTTCTCCTGTCGGAGAAATGGAAGAAAGCTCTCCTTCCAGTTTTTCGTCTCCTAAGATATCCGCACTGATAATTGCCTTCTGTCCAAGACTTAATTTCCCGATAGAATACTCGGAAACGCTGATGGAAAGCTCCAGCTGGTCCAGATTTTCCACCGTAAACATCGGCTTTCCGTCCAGTAAGTTATCCGCAAACTGTCCTACCTGCACATTTACTCTGGTAATTGTTCCGGAAATAGGCGCTAAAACTTCCGCGGAATCCACAGCACTCTGTGCCTTTTTCAGAGACTCTTCCGCTGACTTAATCTGCAAGTCGTAGCTTTCGGAGACCTGCACACTGCCTCCATTTACCTTAAAGCTCGAAAGGCTTGCCTTAGCATCCTTTAAAGTACTCTCTGCCAACTCGTACTCGCTTTGGGATATATCTCCGCTCTCATATAGACTGGCCTTTCTTTGAAAATCCAAAAGAGCTGTATTATACGCGGTCTGCACCTTGCTATACTCTACTTTCGCATTTTTTTGTGCATCTTCTTTGTTTGCTTTAGCCAGCTCCACCTGCGTTTTTGCTCCCTCTAAAGCTTCCTCTACATCCTTGGTGTCAAGCTTTGCAATGAGCTGCCCTTCCGTAACCTTGTCGCCTTCCTTTACGAGGATTTCCTTCACCTTGGCATGAAGTGCCGAAGTAACATGCTGGGACTGGGTACCGGAAACCGGACCGGAAACGCTGAGTTTCTCCTGAATGTCAGCCTTGGAAAGGCTTTCCGTATTCACGAGCATCCCATGGCCTTTCCCGGAAAGAGAATATTTTTCAAAAATAAAAGCACAAAAGAAGAAGAATTCGAGAAAGATCCACTTCTTCTTTCCTTTTTTCTTCTTCGGTTTTTCATTCAGAAGCTTCTCCACTTCCTTAGAAACTTCTCCCCCTTGCTTTTCCTCTTCCTTCATTTTTCTTCTCCTAACTAAAATAAAATAGATATAATTCCCCATTTACCTGTGTTACACTATGCTTGCCTATTATAGAACAAAAATATGAAATAATTGTGAATTTGTAATATGAAATATCTACTTACTTTTCTTTCCCGGAGGAATAATGGAAATTATTCGAAAAATCACTAGCCTATCCTAAGGAAAAAGCCACTTGGGAAAGCTGCTTCAAACTCAAAGACTGTCTTCTCTACGATATCGAAACCACAGGTTTAAATCCGAAGAATGCCCGGCTTTACCTGATTGGAGTTCTTCTTTTTCATGAAGAAAATATGGAACTCATCCAGTACTTTTCCGAAAATGTCTGTGATGAAGCAGAAATGCTTGAAGAGTTTTTCTCTTTGTAAAGAAAAAGAAGACTCATCAGCTTTTAACGGGGAGGGTTTTGATAACCGTTTTATCGAGTCCATGGCGAAAACCTATGGAAAGCTTCCCCTGCATCTAAAGCTTCATCAAATTGATTTATTTAAGCTCATCCGTAAACGAAAGAAATTTTATGGACTGGAAAGCTGTTCTCTTAAATCCTGTGAGCGCTTCTTGGGAATAGATCGTGAAGATCGTTACAGCGGAGGGGAGCTGATTTCGATTTATCTGGAATACTTGCAGGATAGGGACTGTGAAAAAAAGCAATTACTTCTTCTGCATAATCTGAGGACATTCAAAATCTTCCGGCGCTCTTTTCTTTCCTTGCCTATGAGAATATCTTTCAAGGGAATATCCGGTTTCAGAGGGTTGAATATGTAGCAGGAAACGAAATCCTGCAATTTTCTCTTCCCTTTTCCGTCCCTATTGCATTAAATCAGCGTCCTAAAAACTTCCTTTTGGAACTAAGGGAGAATACACTTAGGCTCACTGTCCCTTTGTATCAGGGTGAACTCTGCTATTTCTTCAAAGACTATAAGGACTATGAGTTCATTCCCTCGGAGGACCGGGCTGTACATAAGTCACTTGCCTCCATGTACCCAAAAGAAATGCGGGAAAAAGCAAAGGCAAAAACCGCCTATCAAAAAATGAATACTTCCTTCCTCCCTGTTTTTCACGAAGAAGAGAAAGTCTTCAAAAAGAATTATCAAGATAAGCAATGCTTTATTCCCTATAAGGAAAATAAACTTTGATGCCATAAAAGCAAAAGAATATTTGTTGCAATTTTTGGAAAGCTACTTCTAGTCACTTTTTTTATGCCTTTTTCTCCAACTGCTTATTTACTTTTCTTCAAGCGTTCATTTACAAAAGCAATGAGACCTCCCTTATCGATCATATCCTGTAAAAAAGGAGGGAATACCGCCATATCGTAGTTTTTACCGCTGCTGATATCTTGGATTTTCCCTGCGCTAAAATCCACCTCCACCTCATCTCCTTCTTGGATTTCCTTTGCAGCCTCGGGAGATTCCACTATGGCAAGACCGATGTTTATGGCATTACGGAAAAAGATTCTCGCAAAGCTCTCCGCAATGATGCAAGAAACCCCGGAGTCCTTTAAAACCTGTGGTGCGTGTTCTCTGGAAGATCCGCAGCCGAAGTTTTTCCCGGCAATCACCAAATCCCCTTTTTTCAGCTTCTTATGAAAGTCATGATCAATATCTTCCATGGCATGAGTAGCCAGAAGATTTCGGTCTTGAATAGCCAAGTAACGCGCCGGAATAATGACATCCGTATCGACATTATCCCCATACTTTATGCAATTTCCTCTTGCTTTTTCCATGCCATAACTCTCCTATTTTTTCCCTTATTTTTAATCCATCTTATACTGGATATTGGACTTGAATTTTTGATAAATCCTATATTTCTTATAATCCTATTTTTTTCTTCTACCCGCAGAAAAATGACTTTCTTATAAACCCAAGTCAGCCGGCCCTCCAATATATCCCAGAACAGCCGATGCTGCAGCCACTTCCGGAGATGAAAGATATATTTCGGAACTGGCGTCTCCCATTCTTCCGCACAAAGTTTCGATTGGTAGTGGATACATTTCTCATTGGGAGCTAAAATCTACATATCCCCCAAGACAAGGCCCACAAGTTGGAGTACTTACGACCGCCCCTGCTTCAATTAAATCTTTAATATAGCCCTTTTCCATCGCTTCCAGATAAATCTTCTGCGTCGCAGGAATCACAATGCAACGGAGATTTTCCGCAACATGGCGTCCTTTTAATATAGAAGCCGATACGGCAATATCTGATAATCTTCCGTTTGTACAGGATCCGATAACAACCTGGTCTATTGCAATTTTCTCAAAAGTCCCTATCTTATGTGTATTTTCCGGTAAATGCGGAAAAGCTACCGTGGATTTCAGACTTGATAAATCAATTTCGATTACTCTTTCATACTTTGCATCCGGATCTGCTTCGTACACTATGTAGGGCTTATTCCCATGTGCATGAATATATTCAACAGTTTTCTCATCCACCGGGAAAATACCGTTCTTACCGCCTGCCTCAATAGCCATATTGCAACTAGCAAAGCGGTCATCCATGGAAAGGGAGGCTACGCCATCTCCGCTAAATTCAATAGACTCGTACAATGCTCCGTCCACCCCGATTATTCCAATAAGATCTAAGATAAGGTCTTTTCCGCTAACATAGTTCTGTAATTTTCCTTTTAAAACGACCTGAATGGCATTCGGCACCTTAAACCAGAGCTCTCCGGTTGCCATGGCAGCCGCCATATCCGTAGAGCCCACACCGGTGGAAAAGGCACCGAGTGCCCCATAGGTACAGGTATGAGAGTCTGCCCCGACAGAAAGCTCTCCTGCGGTAATAAGACCCTGCTCCGGAATGAGAGCATGTTCAATCCCCATATTCCCCACATCATAATAATGTTTAAGCCCATGTTCTTTTGCATAATTCCGACAGATTTGGGTGCACTTTGCAGAAGTGATGTCCTTATTCGGTACAAAATGGTCCATCACAAAGACTACCTTATTCTTATCAAAAACACCCTTACCCTGGATTTTCTCTCGCTCACGAATGGCAACGGGAGTTGTGATGTCATTTCCATGCACGAGATCCACCTTGGCAAGAATCAGCTGCCCGCTCTCTACCGTGTCCAATCCCGCGTGCTTTGCCAAAATTTTTTGGCTCATCGTCATTCCCATCGTAGTCTCCTCGCTCTCTCTAAAAATTTTAGAAAGCATTTAGATTGCTTTCTTTACATACTAACAAATCTCTTGCTATAATCAAAAATACATTTTTAGATACTTATTATTCCTTGAAGTTATTTCTTTTAAACAGAACTTATTGCTTCCGGTCTGAAGCCTCGCAAGATAAGTTTTAAAATAATTTTCAAAACTTTGTATAAGAATAATCGGAAGAATAAGCTAAAAATGTTTTTCACACGAGATTGTTTCAAAAGAAGGAGATTTATGGAACAAAACTTATCCACCTATCGTATATTTTTGAAGTAGCAAAAACAGGGAAATATCTCAAAGGCTGCCGAATCTCTCATATTTCTCAGCCTGCTATATCGAAAACCATTGTGCGTCTGGAAGATAATTTAAATGTAAAACTCTTTAAAAGAAATTCCAGAGGTGTAAGTCTCACAGAAGAAGGCGAAGTTTTATTTCGCCATGTGCAGGAAGCCATTCATCATATTGAAGAGGCAGAAAGTGCTTTGCAGAAAAATGAAGGACTACCATATCGGGCATCTCGATATCGGGGCAAGCACAACTCTATGCCGCTACATCTTGCTGCCTTACCTTAAGAAGTTCATGGAAGAATTTCCCAATATCCAGATTAATTTGAAAAATCAGGATAGTGCGAAAAATCTGCAGGTTTTAGAATCGCAAGATATTGACCTTGCACTGGTGGCCATTCCAAAACACTTAAGTCCTAACCAAAAGGTTATTTTAGAGCAGGATGTGGAAGATATTTTTGTGGCTTCTCCCAAGTATCTTAAAAACCTGAAAGCACTGCGCGGGAATGAATTTTCTCTTTTTCGAGATGCTACCGTCATGCTGATGGATGATAAGAATGTCTCCCGTCACTACATCGATATGTATATTCGGGAAAATCAATTGGATTTTAAGCAAATCATCGCTTTAAATACCATGGATTTACTTATTGATTTTGCGAAGATTGATATGGGTATTTCCTGTGTCATTCGCTCCTTTGTGGAAAAAGATCTGGAAAATGGAAGTCTGAAGCAGATCGATATTACGCCGCCTATTCCTAAACGAAAAATAGGCTTCATGTACCACGCAAATAACTGCTCTAAGTCTTTGGAAAGCTTTATTTCCTTTTTGGAAAAGAATGGAAATATGGAAAAGAATACTCTATAGAAAAAAATACTGTATAGAAAAGAAAGGATAAATTTATGTCAGAACAAAATAACAGCGCTTGCTCCTCTCACTGCGGATCTTGCTCCGCGAACTGCTCCAGCAGAAGTTCCGGAATTGAAAAGGTCCCCCTAGGGGAAGGCTCCTCCGTAAAAAAGGTGATTGGCATTGTCTCCGGTAAAGGAGGCGTAGGAAAGTCAACCGTTTGCTCTCTCCTTGCTTCCGCAATGAATAAAGAAGGCTTTCATGTCGGCATTTTGGATGCAGATATCACAGGTCCCTCTATTCCCAAAGCATTTGGTCTACTGCATGACGGCGTAGCCTTAAGTGAGGACGGAAAGTCCATGGTACCTGAAACCAGTAACGATGGTGTAGAAATCATTTCCACGAATCTTCTTTTTGGAAAAATGAGACTGATCCTGTAATTTGGAGAGGCTCTATGATTGCCAATGCCGTAAAGCAGTTCTGGCGGGAAGTGGAATGGAAAGAAATTGACTATCTCTTTGTAGATATGCCTCCCGGAACAGGTGATGTACCTCTCACCGTCTTCCAGTCTCTTCCTATTGACGGGGTAATCATCGTGACATCTCCCCAGTGATTTGGTATCCATGATTGTGGAGAAAAGCCGTTCGCATGGCGGAAAAAGATGCATGTCCCCATTCTCGGTATTGTCGAAAAATATGTCTTATCTCCTCTGTCCGCACTGCGACGAGAAAATCAATGTTTTCGGAGAAAGCCATATTGAAGAACTTTGTCAAAAAGAGGGCTTGGAACTTCTGGCAAAGCTCCCCATTGATCCGCAAAATGCCTCCTTTATGGATGCCGGTGCCGTAGAAGCTATTGACACAAAGGAAAGTCTGAAGGACGCGGTAACTTGCTTAAAGAAAAATAATGACATTATAGAAATAAAATAAACTAAAACCCAATATATAAAGAAACATTGCAAACTTTGTAGGCGATACGATACGCGTTATAATTGAGGCGCTGTAAAAAATCAAAACAATAAAGTGATTTTTACAGCCCTATAGCATTAGCTAAAATAAAGCTTCCGGGGTAGCACTTCCTCTCCAAGGCCTGTAGATATAGCTTCCACCACAGCCTGTAACGCTTCTTTTTCATCTACACCTTTACACTCTACTCGAACAATACTGCCTTTCTTTACGCCGGCAGCCATAACGTTTAAAACAGACTTTCCGATAATCTGTCTTTCCCCTGTAATAGAGGATGATTTCACTCTTAAAGCGAATACAGGTCTGCGTCAAAACACCTGCAGGACGAAGGTGCAGACCGGACTCATTGATAATTTTCACTTCTGCGCTTACCATTTTCCCCCTCTTCTTTCCTCTAAAGCAAACAAATAAATACGGCTCTTAATCGTTTACAACAATTCTTCTTACTCTATTATGAAAATCTTTATTTTACATGATTAGCTAATCGTCACTTTTTTCCTGCATTCTACGCAAACTTTCCGCTTTGGAAAACTCACAACCACAATAATCCTGCCTGTAAAGACCATACTTTTTCGATAGCTCAACGGAGCGTAAGTAGCGTCCCTTTTTCTTAAAGTCGGAGGGAAGGAACGGAATGTCGTATTTTTCTCCTATTTCCTCTCCCAAGCGATTGAGACGCTCCGCATCCTTTAAAGGAGAAATGCTTAAGCTGGTACAATAATAATCGAAATTTTCCTCCGGATGTTCTTGATTCCATCTCCTTCCAAATGCCGCCGTTTCTTCCAGACGAAGCCTGAAGCAGGCTGTACATCTCTCTCCTCGCTCCGGTTCCTTTTCCAAACCCTTTGCAATATCTAAAAATTCCCTATGTAAATAGTTTGTTATAATGCAGTGGATGGGAAGTTCCATTTCCTTTACGAGTCTTTGGCACTCTTCGGCACGTCGCTGAAATTCTGTCTCATTTTCAATATTGGGATTGTAAAAGAACAAAGTAATCTCAAAAAATTCCACAAGAGATTCCAGCACCGCGGTAGAGCAGGGAGCGCAACAGGCGTGAAGCAATAGTTTTGGTCTTGAACTTTCGCTTTTTTTTCGTATGGCCGCTTCCATCAACAGCTCATATTTCTTCTTCGTACTCATAAATGTCTTACTGCAAGAAGTCGCGTATTCGCTTGGAACGAACCGGATTTCTAAGTTTCGAAGAGCTTTCGCCTCAATCTGACGAATACGCTCACGCGTTACATTAAACTCTCTTCCCACCTCTTCCAAGGTTCTCGGATGTCCATCCTCTAAACCGAAGCGAAGCACAATAACCTGTCTTTCTCTTTCCTTTAGGTCATCCAAAAGGCTATCAATATGTTCGCGAAGCATTACAGATTCTACATTTCCCTCCGGGGAAAGAACGTTGGCATCAGCCACGAAATCTCCCAAGTTGGAATCATCCTCTTCTCCGATTGGCGTTTCCAAAGAAGCCGGTTCTCTTGCAATCTGCATGATTTCCTGCACCTTTTCTTCCGTCATATCAAGATGTTCCGCAAGTTCCTTTACAGAAGGCTCATATCCAAGCTCCAAAGTCAATTTTTCTTTTGCATCTTGGACATCTTGTTAATGGTCTCTACCATATGTACCGGCACTCGAATTGTTCTTGCCTGATCTGCTAAAGCGCGAGTTACAGACTGACGAATCCACCAGGTTGCATAAGTAGATAATTTAAATCCTTTTTCCGGATCAAACTTCTCAACACCTTTAATGAGACCCAAGTTTCCTTCCTGTACTAAATCCAGGAAACTCATGCCTCGTCCTGTATAACGCTTTGCAATAGAAACAACCAGACGAAGATTTGCTTCGATTAGTCTTTGCTTTGCGTACTCATCTCCCTCTTGCTTCTTCATGGCAAGAGAGTACTCCTCTTCTGCAGTAAGAAGAGGAACTGTACCGATTTCTTTCAGGTACATACGAACCGGGTCTTCCGTTCCGATACCCTCTAAAAGATCTACCGCATCTAAGTCTATATCTTCGCCTTCTTCTTCCTTCAAAAAATCTTCATCTTCAAGAAGAAGCTCATCCTCTCCGTCTTCTTTCTCCACACCGATTTCCAGCTTCTTTAAAGCATCCTCGTCCACAGTGGGAATCACTTCCAAACCCTTATTTTCCAAAAGAAGTAAAAAACTCTCCATCTGTTCGTCCGTGAGAGACAGGTCCTTTACCATATCCTGAACTTCTCCCATATCAATGGAGTTCTTATTTCCCTTTGCTTTACTCATTAAAGTTTCAATGATTTTCTCTAATTCTTCTCTATCCAAGTTTACTTCCTTTCTTCAGGACTAAGTCCAAAGGCTGATGCCGGAAACAACGCTGAGTACCAATAAAACAAAACACAATGCCAGTTGAAAGTACTTTTCTTTCCCTTCTTCCAATCTTCTTTGCATGAAATTAACGCTTCTCAGAATAAAGGCAAAGAAAAAAATAAAAGGAAAAAGTACCTTGTTTTCATCCGGATTACTAAGTGCCATGACAGCCATGATAAAAATCACCAGCGCAATAACACCGTACAAAATATCCAAATTATGACTGGGGATTTTTCCGCGAGATCTTCCAATCATAAAATGCTCCTCCCATTCGCTACCCTTTCTCTACTCTTTACTCTTTGTCTATAGGTTTCATACATGACAATACTCCCTGCCGTAGCAACGTTCAAAGACTCAATATTTCCCTCCATGGGAATCCGAATCTTTTCATCCGCTAAACGACTCAAGTCCTCACTCAAACCGTTGGCCTCGTTTCCCAGCATAAAAGCGGAGGGAGAGGAAAAATCATTTTCGTAAAAATAATCCTTCCCGCAAGATGCATAGCATAAAAAGCTTACTCCTCTGTTCTTTAGCTCTCCTATCACATCCGGGAGACTCACAATACTAAAAAGGTACCCGAAAAAGAGAACCCATGGTAGAACGTAAAAGCTTCGGACTAAACAGATCCGCACAATTCCTGCTTAGGAAAATATGAGAAACACCGGCTGCTTCCGCTGTCCGAAATATGGTTCCCAAATTCCCGGGATCCTGTATATCCTCCAATAAAAGGAAAAATTCCCCTTCCGGCTTTTTTTCTGCCGGAATCTTAAGCTTCGCCACTATCCCCTGCTGGCTTTCCGTGTTGGAAATGCTTTCCATTGCACGCTTGCTTAAGAAAATAATTCGATCGTCTTCCTCGGAAAGTCCGTGTGTGGAAGTTCCCCGATAGTCTTCCGCTAAAAATATCTGGCACAAGAGAAGAAAGAGGCAAACCTTTAATAAGCGTTCTCCCTCTCCAACAAAAATCCTTCCTCTCTCCTTTTTTTTGCCTTCTTACCAAGCTCTCGAATCTCTTTAAGTAATGCATTTGCAGGTGAATCAATTCTTCGCATCCCCTACCTGTCTTTCTGATAAGCCAATAGGAGTATCGCAGACCCTACCCACAATACTACTATGAAATAGAAGTATAGCAAAATTTCTTTTCTTCGTCTATAAGCTGCCTTCAATTTCTTCCAGCTCTTTCAGCCATACAGCCGAGCTTGCATCACTGGCTTGACGCAGATCTCCTCTCGGAGAAAGACCTATCCTACCAATCTTTGGACCATCCGGTGTGCAGGAGCGCTTAAATTGTTGCGCAAAAAATCTCTTATAGAAAACTTTCAAACAGCTTAAAATTTCTCTAGCTGTATATCCGAGCTCCCGATCTTTTCTCTTATAGAATTTCAAATTTTCCTTTGAAAATGCGTGGCAGGCAAGAAAAAAGACTTTTTTAGCCGAAAATGCATAGCGAAGATGCATATAAAGGAAAAAATCATGTAAAGCATACGGTCCCAGAAGTTCTTCCGTCTTTTGTTGTATTTCTCCCTTTTCGTTTGGTGGCAGGAGTTCAGGACTGACCGGAACTTGAATAATCTTCTCTACTGTTTTCTTCAGTTCCTCTGCCTGCTTTTTAGCCTTTTTATCTGTTGCAAGAGCTTCCAGCTCCTCCGCAAAGCTATGCAGAATAAGCGGAATAGCTGTTTTTGCTACATCACAGTTTACACTATACATGGACATATGGTCTCCATTGTAAGTGGAGAAGCCCAAGGCAGACTCTGATAAATCGCCCGTCCCGAGTAGAAGAGCCCCTTCCTTATTTGCCAAGTCCATTAAAATCTGCGTGCGCTCCCTGGCCTGTGCATTCTCATAGACTACATCCCTTTTATTTGCATCATAGGAAATATCTTTAAAATGCTGTAAAACCGCATCTCGAATAGAAATCTCCCGCATTTCCGTACCAAGAATTCTTGCCGATTCCAAAGCATTGTTATGCGTAATTTCGCTGGTTCCGAAAGAGGGCATGGTTACAGCAATAATATTCTTTAAATCATAGTTCAGGAGTTGAAACGCCTTTACCGCGACAAAAAGTGCCAGAGTGGAGTCTAAGCCTCCGCTAAGCCCCATAATCACCTTCTTTGTACCGATGTGTTGCATTCTTTTCATTAAGCCATGCGCCTGAATGCTGAGGATTTCCTCTCCTCTTTCAAAGTCCTTGGAACTGTCTACAGGAAGGAACGGCATAGGATTAATGAAGCGATTTAAAATAAGTCCCTTTTCTTTGGATAAAGCATGAGCTTCATCAAGCTGACTAGTGGAAATACCCTGCGCAATATAATTTGCCTTGTAAAGTGTAAAGGGAATCTGCACCGCATTTTCTTCCACAGTCTCAAAAGTATTCTGCTTAATTCTCTCCCGCAACAATAGGGATAAATCTATCTCCGCAAAAGTCATTCCTTCGTAAAATCGAGGGGACTCCGCAAGAATTTTTCCATTTTCGGCAACCATGCTGTGTGCGGAAAAAACCATATCCTGCGTGGATTCGGAAGGACCTGCACTGGTATAGACGTAAGCATTGTGTAAGCAGCCACTGTAATGCTGTACAAGAGCTCTTCTGCTGTCATTTTTCTTAATCAATGCATCGGAAGCTGTGGTATTGGCGATAACTGTCGCACCCATCAGAGAATGTGTAACGGAAGGAGGATTGGGAACCCACAAATCCTCGCAAATTTCTACTGCAAGACGAAAACGCTCATCATTTTCTGCTGTAAAATGCAGATGCATTCCAAAGGGGATATCTCCATCCTTTTCCAAAAGTCCGGAATCCACTCGACTTCCTCTCTTCCCTCCTGAAAATAGCGTTCCTCGTAAAACTCACTATGATTTGGAAGATGTCTTTTGGGTACAATTCCAAGAATTCTCCCTTCCTGCATCACAATTGCGGTATTAAACAGTTTTCCGCGATGCACTAAAGGATAGCCCAGAACAAAGAGGACCGGACTCTTTTTTGTTTTCTCGGAAAATAACTTTACAGCCTTTTTACAGCCTTCTTGCAGACTTTCCTGCAAAAGTAAGTCATTTGCGGTATAACTGGAAACAGACAGTTCCGGATACACCAAAAGGGAGACAGCTTCTTTTTCCGCCTCCTTAGCCCATTTCAGCATTTCCTCTACATTATAAAACGGATCTGCCACTCTAACATTCGGGCTCACTGCCGCTACTCTTACAAAATCCCTCATCCTCTGCTCCTACTCTTCTTATACTTTGTCTCTGTTTTTTTATTTGTATTTCAATTACGAAATCCACTTGTCACGAGAATAAAGGCGCATTTCTTTTACAAGTTTCTCCGGGCAATCTAAAATATATACGTACTTCTTCCCTTCTTTTGTATCAGGTAAAAAGTAATGCGGATTCTCTCCAAAACCTGCAAAATCAGAAACAAGTGAACCGCTTCTTTGGTACTGCTCTTTCAAGTCTTCCCTAAAGGGGCGAATCTCCAAAACTTCTTCTTTACTGCATTGAATCAAGTTTTTTCTGCTCGTCTTGTGGTAGACGACATCAATACTCAAGTCTCCCGCCATATAAAGGTACTCATATTCTTTATCGCTTCTTACCCATATATAATACGATATAGGAAGTGACAAAACAAAGAATAAAAGGGGAAGAGAAAATAAAGAAAGAATAAAAATGAAAAGAAAGGGGAGAGCTATAGCCACTCCCCTTTCCATATATTCTTTCGTTCCTTTTTTCCCTTTTACAAGATGCTCAATATAGTTCTCCATGGGAAAATCTCCTTCTACGTCTGCAAAAGTCAAAGGGAACTTACATCATTCCGCCCATTCCGCCGGGAACCTGAGGCATAGAGGGCAGTGGCTCCTTAATATCAGCCACTACGGACTCTGTAGTAAGAAGTGATGCAGCTACCGAAGCAGCATTCTGTAATGCAGTTCTGGCAACCTTAGCCGGATCAATAATACCTGCATCCATCATATTGACATACTCTTCTTTATAAGCATCGAAACCGAAGTTCAACATGCTTTCCTTTACTTTATTTACAATCACTGCACCTTCTAAGCCTGCATTGTAAGCAATGGTATACATCGGCGCTTCCAGAGCCTTTAAAACAATTCTTGCACCGGTCTTCTCATCACCCTCAAGCTTTTCCACTACCTTTTCTACGGCTGCCTGCGCATGAATATAAGCAGATCCGCCACCTGCGATTACACCCTCTTCCACAGCTGCTCTTGTAGCATTTAGAGCATCTTCCATACGAAGTTTTGCTTCCTTCATCTCGGTTTCCGTCGCAGCACCTACACGAATAACGGCAACTCCGCCGGAGAGCTTAGCCAGTCTTTCCTGTAATTTTTCCTTATCAAAATCAGAAGTGGTTGTTTCAATCTGTCCTCTAATCTGGGCAATGCGATCGTTGATTTCTTTCTTCTTACCTAAGCCCTCTACAAGAGTAGTCTTCTCCTTACTTACCTTAACAGACTTTGCTCTACCGCACTGCTCAATCGTTGCATCCTTTAACTCTAAGCCGACTTCCTCGGAAATCACTTCTCCACCGGTTAAAATAGCGATATCCTTCAGCATTTCCTTTCTTCTGTCGCCATATCCCGGAGCCTTTACGGCAACTACATTGAAGGTACCTCTTAACTTATTGACAATCAAGGTGGTTAAAGCCTCTCCCTCGATATCTTCAGCAATAATCAGTAACATGGCACCGGTCTTTACAATCTGCTCAAGAAGAGGAAGAATATCTTGAATATTGGAAATCTTCTTATCGGTAATCAGGATGTACGGATCGTCCAGATTGGCTTCCATTTTCTCCATATCGGTACTCATGTATGCACTGATATATCCGCGATCAAATTCCATACCTTCTACAAGATCCAGCTCTGTCTGCATGGTCTTGGACTCTTCAATGGTAATTACGCCGTCCTTCGATACCTTTTCCATCGCATCGGCAACCATCTCTCCAACCGCACTGTCTCCGGCGGAAATGCCGGCAACCTTTGCAATCTGGTCCTTACCCTTTACCTTGGAACTCTGCTTCTGGATGCTTTCCACAGCAGCAAGAACCGCCTTCTTAATACCCTTTCTTAAGACAATAGGATTAGCTCCCGCTTCCAAGTTCTTCAAGCCCTCGCTAACAATAGCCTGAGCCAAAACTGTTGCGGTTGTGGTACCATCTCCTGCTACATCATTCGTCTTGGATGCCACCTCACGAACCAGCTGCGCACCCATATTCTCATACGGATCTTTTAATTCAATTTCTTTCGCACTGGAAACGCCGTCATTTGTAATAAGCGGTGAACCGAAGGACTTATCCAGAACCACGTTTCTTCCCTTAGGTCCTAAAGTTACCTTTACTGTATTCGCAACGGCGTCTACACCGGCAGCCAATGCCTTTCTTGCCTCTACTCCATATTTAATTTCCTTAGCCATAGCTTAACCTCCTATATTCATTACTCTACAATCGCTAAAATATCGCTCTGCTTCACTACAGTATACTTCTTCCCGTCCAGCTCTACCTCAGTACCTGCGTAGCGAGAGAAAAGAACATGCTGTCCTTTCTTTACCTGCATCGTAATATCCTTTCCGTCTACCACTCCGCCCGGTCCTACAGCAACCACCACAGCCTGTCCCGGCTTTTCTTTGTCATCCTGACCGGGAAGCACGATGCCGCTCTTCGTGGTTTCTTCCATCTTTTCCTTTTCCAAAACAACTTTATCGAATAAGGGAACTAATTTCATTTCTTACCTCCTTGCAAATTTGCATCCTTTGCTTTCACGAATGAATTTCAACAACATATGAAATTATAATGTGAGTTATTAGCAGTGTCAAGTATCGAGTGCTAAATAATCCTGTGAAGTTTCCGTGAACAAACACTAGAAAGGCTCTTGTTTTATTAAAAATAATAAAATTTTTGTTAAAAGCAAAATTACTCTTGTAAATTGATTGTTTTTGTATAATCATACTGTAACCATCAAATTTCCTCGTTACATGTAGAAGAAAGTCGCAAAAATCATTTTGGAGGTTAGTTTTATGAAGAAGAAAATTCTTGTAGCCGGATTAATCGCTATGCTTTCCGCAGCATCCGTAATGCCAGTTTTTGCTAGAGAGGCGCTGTAGTCTATGGCGGTTCCAGTACAAACGCAGCTGAAACCAATGGACATTGATGCAAACAGAAACAGTTCCTGGTCTTTTCTGTAAGCATGAAAATGGTGCTCCCGTCAAAGGATGGATTGTTACCCAGCACCAGTGGTATTATATCCATGACAACGGACGTATGGCTACCGGTTGGCAGTTCATCAATAAGTGTTGGTATTACTTCGCTCCACAGAAGATGGAGAATCAGCCTCTTGGATCTCTTTATATGAATAAGATGACCCCGGACGGATATCGTGTTGACTCCAACGGAATTTGGGTTAACTAATTAGTCCATAATGAAGATACTAAAAACCGAGCTGTTTAACAGCTCGGTTTTTTTCTTTACTTCGCAAGTAATTTCTTTAATCTTTCCATAGCTTCTTTGGTCTTTTCCTGTGTAGAGAAGGCGGTCAAACGAAAATATCCCTCTCCTGCCTCACCAAATCCTGCTCCGGGAGTTCCCACTACATAAATTTCTTCCAGAAGCTTATCGAAAAAACTCCAGGAGTCCATGCCATTGGGGCACTTTAGCCATATATAAGGAGAGTTTTTACCTCCCGTATAATAGATTCCCAATTCATCAAGGGTTTTCATAATCATCTTGGCATTTTCTTTATAGTAGTTGATATTTTCTTCTATTTCCTTTGCACCATGCTCCGTAAAAACTGCAGCAGCACCCTTCTGCACAACATACGAGACACCATTGAACTTTGTGGTCTGTCTTCTTAACCACATCTTCCTAAGAGATTGTCCCTCAAAAATAAGGCTGTCCGGCACAACGGTATAGCCACATCTTGTTCCTGTAAATCCGGCTTTTTTTGAGAAAGAACAAAATTCGATGGCACATTCCTTAGCTCCCGGAACCTCATAAATCGAGCGGGGTAAATCTCCTTCAACAAAGCATTCATACGCCGCATCAAATAGTATGACTGCATTTTGTGCCTTGGCATAATCCACCCAGGCCTTCAATCCTGCATGATCATAAACGGCACCGGTCGGGTTGTTAGGAGAGCAAAGATAAATCAAATCCGCTTTAACAGAAGAATCCGGCATGGGTAAAAATCCATTTTCTTCTCCTGCACGTGCATAAAGAAGCCGATTCCCTTGCATGATATTGGTATCCACATATACAGGATAAACCGGATCGGTAACCAATGCAGTAATGCCTCGGTCAAAAAGATCCAGAATATTACCCAAGTCGGACTTTGCTCCGTCTGAGATAAAAATCTCCTCTTTTTCCAGATCTACCTTAAAGTTCTTGTAATAACTCTGAATTTCCGCTCTTAAAAACTCATATCCCTGCTCGGGGCCGTAGCCATGAAAAGTTTCTGCAACTCCCATTTCATCAGAAGCCTCTTTCAAAGCTTTTACCACTTCTTTCGGCAAAGGTCGAGTAACATCACCGATTCCCATACGAATCAGCTTTTCGGCTCTGTCCGGATTGCTCTCCTGCCATAAACGAATACGCTTCGCGATTTCCGCAAAGAGATAATTCTCTTTTACTTCCTGATAATGCTTATTTACCTTAATCCCCATCTTCCCTTATACTCCTTATACTAACCTTGATTTATGCCGGATAATGCGTATTCTCAAAGCTTAATTTCTCCAATACTTCCTCCAGATATTTAATGCTCCACCACTTGGCAACCGGAAGATTCATATCACGGAAGTTTCCACAATCATGTTCTGTAGCACCGGGAATCTCTCCCTCAAATCCTCCAACAAAGGAAAAACAGGAAATCAACAATTTTTGAATATCCTTGCTTTCCAAATCGCCTTTCAGAAGAAGATAAAAACCGGTTCGGCAACCCATAGGGCCAAAATAAAGGACTCTTTCCTTCCATTCCTCATTGTTCTTAAGGTATGTCGCGGCAAGGTGCTCAATAGCATGCATAGCTGCATTCTCCATTGCCGGTTCGGTATTCGGTTTTGTAAAACGCAAATCAAAGGTTGTCACAGTTTCTGCTCCCACCTTATCTTTTCTGGATACATAAACACCGGGATAAAGACGAATATGATCAATGGTAAAACTTGTTATCTTTTCCATCTACACTTCCTCCGTAACCACCAATCCGGATCCCTCTTCTTTCTCAGCTGCTTTCGTCTCTTTCATATCTTCTTTTTTCGATATCCGGCTGTCCGCATCCTGATGTTCATAATTATCCACTACATCATCATCGTAGTAAAACTCCACATCCACATCTTCATTGTCTACAGCGTCTTCATCATCCAAAAACTCTGTTTTCTTCTTGTCCAAAGCTTCACGTACAGCCTTATAAGCATCCTTTCCGGCATCTACGGCAAGATTCTTCGTATCAATAGCCAGATTCTTTGCCGCAAAACCGAGGTCCTTCGCTACTGCTTTAAAATCATCCTTTGTTCTGGAATCCTTTAAAATCGTATAAGAACGTTTTGCAGAATCTTTCACCTCCATAGCAGAATCCACTACATCCGTAAAATCTCGATCTACTTCCTCGGAAAACTTCTGATACTTATAAAGATAGGAAAACACGCCAGCCGCGGCACCTGCCACTGCAGCTAAAAACACAAGAGAACCAAATTTTTTCGCCATTTTCTTCCTCCTTAAATCCTTTGTAAAGGATAATCTAATTTACCTTGAAACTGGATTTCAAAGAAACAATTCTATTAAAAATAGGATGCCCTTCCGTAGAATCTTTACAATCCACACAGAAATAGCCATTTCGCACAAACTGGAAGCTTTCAAGGGGCTCAGCAGTTTCCAAAATCTTCTCCAGATAGCAATCTTTCACGGTAAGGGAATTGGGGTTAAAGTTCAAAGTTCCATCGGCATTCAGCTTTCCCTTTTCCTCATCAATCAGTTGCTCATAGAGTCGAACCTCTGCTGTAAAGGCTGACTTTGCATCTACCCAGTGAATGGTCCCCTTCGCTTTTCTCTCCGTAAAGCCGGATCCGGATTTTGTCGCAGGATCATAAGTGCAGTGCACGACAGCAACATTTCCCTCTTCATCACATTCATAGGAGACCGCTTTCACAAAGTAGGCTCCCATAAGACGAATTTCATTCTCCATGGTCAGCCTCTTATATTTCTTCGGAGGATCCACCATAAAATCGTCTCGTTCTATATAAAGCTCTTTGGAGAAATGAACTTCTCTCTCCCCAAGTGCTTCATTCTCCAGATTGTTCGGAATACTTAGGACTTCTCCTTCTCCCTCATAGTTGTCAATCACCAGCTTAATGGGATCAAGAACCGCCATATAGCGTGGCTTCTTTAATTTTAAATCCTCACGAATGCAGTACTCTAAGAGAGAATAATCACTGGAGGACTGCGCCTTGGAAATCCCGGAAAGCTTCACAAACTGTGCAAGACTTTCTTTGGTATACCCTCTTCTTCTTAAAGCCGCGATTGTCACAAGACGGGGATCATCCCAACCGTCTACCACATTATCCTCAACCAGCTTCTTAATATAACGCTTTCCGGTTACCACATTGGTAAGGTAAAGCTTTGCAAACTCAATCTGTCTCGGTGGAAAGGGGAATTCACACTCCGTTACCACCCAGTCATATAGGGGTCTGTGGTCTTCAAACTCCAAGGTACATAGAGAATGGCTGATTCCTTCTACCGCATCTTCAATGGGGTGTGCAAAATCATACATGGGATAAATGCACCACTCATCCCCTGTATTGTGATGGCTCATATGGGAAACACGATATAGGATAGGATCACGCATATTGATATTGGGACTTGCCATATCAATTTTTGCACGAAGTGTCTTCTCCCCGTCCTCATACTTTCCTTCTTTCATCTCCGTAAAGAGTCGAAGATTCTCTTCAATGGAACGGTTACGATAAGGACTCTCTTTACCGGGGGTATTGTAGTCTCCACGGTATTCCCTTATCTCCTCCGCAGTTAAATCATCTACAAAGGCCTTTCCTTTTTGTATCAGGAAAACCGCCTTTTCGTACATGATAGGAAAATAGTCGGATGCAAAAAACATTCTGTTTTCAAAATCAGCCCCAAGCCACTCCACATCCTTACGAATACTTTCGACGAACTCTGTCTTTTCTTTAACCGGATTCGTATCATCAAAACGCAAATTAAAGGTACCGTTGTATTCTTGTGCGATACCATAGTTTAACAAAATAGACTTTGCATGTCCAATATGTAAATAACCGTTTGGCTCAGGAGGAAAACGCGTTTTTATTTCCTTAACCTTTCCCTCTTTTAAGTCCTCATCAATAAAATTCTCAATAAAATTCTTGGACTCCGGCTCTAAATTCGTACTATCATTCGTAAAAGAAAGATTTTCCTCTGCCATCTTCTCCTCCTGCTTTCTAGTATAAAACTGGCTTCGAGTATTTCTTGTCAAAGCACTTATATACCTAATATCACTTTTAATCAAGGTATTATACCACAAAGAGAAGTAATTTATCTATGTATTTATTGTAGCTATTATAGAGAGTTTACCCTGTTTTTTTTATTTCTTTTTTCGAACAGAAAATCCAAAGCTTCCGATACACTTTCCCAAAGAAAAATATTGTCCATGAGAGTAAGTAAGTAGCTTGGCTTTCTCCAGCTGAAGGCGTCCCTTTGCATCAAGTAAACTATCTTCTACATACACCGCCAAAACTTTTCCTAAAAATAAGTCATGACTCCCCAACTCCAAGACCTGCTCGACCTTACATTCAATGTTGACAGGCATTCCTTAACCAAGGGGGCAGAGACCGACTTTCCCTCTTCCGGATGCAGGTTCAAGAGTTCCCACTTATTCACGTTTTTCCCGGAAAGAACCCCGGCCTTGTCCAATTCTTTTACCATCTTCTCTGTAGGAAGATTGACAACAAATTCTCCTGTTTCCACAAGCATGGCATGAGAAGCCCTATTTTTACGCACAGAAATGGAAAGCATGGGCGGATCGGAGCAAACCGTACCCGTCCAAGCAATAGTAATCATATTGCTCTGCCCGGCTTTATTTTGACAGCTTACCAAAACAGCCGGTACAGGATAGAGCATATTCCCCGCTCTCCAAATTGCCTTTGCCATTATATTTTCCATCCTTTTCTTGGGGAAGAGATAGTTATTTCGTCGTGAATCCACGCTATACATCTAGAATACCTGGTTAAATACAAAGGTATTTATACAGAAATCTTGCTACCGTATCGTCAATTTTATTTTGTATAATCATATAAAAGATCCGTAAAAACGCCTTTTTGTTCCTGCCATATCTTATCAATCTGTTGCTCCGGAACAGGACTCACACCTTTTCCGCACTCAATCGTCACGGATGGAACATTTAATTTTCTTTCTGTAAAATCCTTGAAGCCTCCGGCATGATTTTCATTATAATAATCTATTACCGCATAATTGGAATTCTTATGAACAATTTCCGCCAATCTTCTCGCATCATTTACATAAGAGCCTTCACCAAAATACCAGTAAATCACTTCACCCTGGGTGTGATAGCTCAGAGTACATTTAAAATTCTCCTTACGTTGCAAGTCCGCAAGAGCCTTGGATTCAATTTCAGATTCTGCGGAGCTCCCCTTGTACTCATCCTTAGACGGATATCCTTTGCGATCCACAGTCTGTTCCCAATTCGCATCAAAATTCTTGTTCAGATTCACACCTCTGGCATTGTTTTTCCAGAGACGAAAATAACTCGCAAGATCTGAAACATTTTCTCTACCGGCCATCTCCAATATGGAATTCCGCAATTCTTCCGACCCAATACCGCCTATGCCATATTGTACTAAGGAGATACCATCGGGATTAGCCATGGGAACAAAGTGAATACAAGTGTTCTCAAGCATATTACTTACAGACTTACCGCCATATACTTTTCCTGTTTTTTGCATTTCCAATAGACTGGCAACTTGTCTCATAGCCAATTTACAAACGATATATTCTCTTGCGTGAATCCCGGCATGAACCAAAATCTTCCGAGAAGCATTCGGATTCCCGACAATGACTCGATAAAGCTCTCTTCCATCCACAGTTTTTCCAAGGGAATCCATACGCATAGCAGGATAAGCTTCCTGTAACTTTACGAGGTCGGAAGCCATCTCATTGTATCCGTAAAATCCATAAGCGGAAAAATTATAGTCCGAAATCAAGGGAACATCTTCCCCGGAAAGCACTCCGGAATAAACTTGGAGAACGGAATCCGCTACATTTACGGAAGACTGTTCTCCCTTTCCAAGATTCATACCCGGTCCGGAAAGTACTCGCCTGCTTATCATCCAGATCCGGACCGTCAGCAAAGCCTTTAAAAACAAAACATACAGAAAACAAGAGTAAGACAAAAGCGATTCTACTATTTTTTTTCATTCTTCTTCCCCCAATTTAACTTTTATAAATTCACCTTATTCATTGTAGCAAAGAGAGAAAAAAGAACCTCAACTTTTTTCTTACAATTCTGCATATCTTCACTTAATGGTAAGACTATTTTGTTAGAAAAAAATCGCCCTTAAAATCGGCACAAAAATAACAGTGAAAATACCGGCTAAAACAATAGCAAGGGATGACATAGCTCCTTCTACTTCTCCAAACTCAAGAGCCTTGGCCGTACCGATAGCATGGGCCCCTGTTCCTAAAGCAAGTCCTTTTGCAATGGGATGACGAATCGGAAGAATTTTAAAAATCAAGTCCGAAAGAATACTCCCTAAAATTCCCGTTATGACAATAGCCGCAACCGTAAGATTAACATATCCTCCACTCGCCTCTGAAACTCCGATTCCTATTGCTGTAGTAATTGATTTGGGAAGCAAGGTGGAAATGTGTTCCGGACTAAGATGAAACAGGATGCCCAAAAGCAAAATACTTCCCAATGAAGTCAATGTTCCCAAAAGAATGCTAAAAAAAACCGCCACAAAATTATTTTTCAATAGGGAAATCTGTTTATAAAGCGGAATAGCAAGACAAACCGTGGCCGGAGTCAGGAAGTAATTCAATAAATCCGCTCCCTCCCGATAATCTTGATATGGTATTTGAAATAACAGCAATATACCGACTATAAAAATTGTAGAGAGGAGCAAAGGATTGAGAATCTCCGATTTAAACTTCACTTTGATCTGTATAGAGAGCAAAAAAATAAAGATACTGAGTACAAAACCGAAATGTTCCGACCCGAAAAACAATTCTTTCATGTCTTAATCCTCCAAATCCTGTAGTCCGCTCTTCCTATCTTCAAGTAGTAAGGATTCCAGTTCTTCCAGCTTTCTTTCCTTTTTTCTCATAGCTTCTTCCACGGAAATCTCTTTTAACTTATCTTCCTTTGTCTCTGTTTTTCGAAGAATCAATTCTGCAGAAAGACCGGTAACGGAAATCACCAGAAAGCTCGAGATGAAAATAATCGCGGTATAGGGTAAGAGTACCGGAAATAAAAGCTTAGTCACTGTCATAATTCCCACTGCGGCAGGCAGAAACATAATGCTCATCGTTTCCAAAAGAAAATTACCGGCAGCTTCCACTTCATCAAGTCGAACAATTCCTCTCATCAAAAAAATCAGCATCAATATCAAACCATACACTCCTGCAGGAACCGGGAGAGGAAGAGCTTTATTTAAAACTTCCCCCACAAAGGTAAAGAATATAATCCATAAAGTTTGTCGAATGAACTTCATACTCATTTCCTCCTCATTAAAACCTGATTAGTTTATTCCTGAAACTCAGGATTTACAAGCTTTAGAGGGAGGAGAAAGGTATTTTTTAGGGTGCAAAAAATCGGCTTCCTTATAATCTGTAAGGATTAGACCTTTACAAACACAGTAGTCTAAGATACTATGCAGTCGTATCTTCCACTTTTATAAAAAGGAGACGTATTATGGATTTACAAAACTCAAGCACAAAAAAAATGATTACACTATCTATGCTGATTGCTTTGCAGGTAGTTCTTACCAGAATTTTTTCTATCAATGCCTGGAATATCAGAATCGGTTTCGGTTTTATTCCCATGCTCTTTGCCGCACTGTATTTTGGCACTTGGGAGGCTGTAACAGTAGCAAGCCTTGCCGATATTATCGGTAGCCTTGCACTATCCAGCTATCCTTATTTCCCGGGCTATACCTTCTCTATCGCTCTGTCCGCTTTTATTTTTGCTACGATTTTAAGGAAAAATAAAAGCAGCCTTTCCATTCTCCTCGCTGTTGCAGTAACACAGCTCATTTGCAGCTTGCTCTTAAACAGCCTTTGGATTTCCATCAATTCCGGTTCCGCACTTCTTCCTATTATGCTAACCAGATTAATTCAAGTAGGAATCAACGGAGCTATGCAATTCTTTACCATTCAGTTTATGGTTTTTGTATTGGAAAAAAGATTTCGCCTACAGGAGCTGAATCCATGACTTGGGAAGAGTGCATGGATTCTCTCGGAACATCCGACATAGAGGAAAGCACAAAGCATAAACCGAACTCTCCATCTTATTTAGAGCGGGATTTTTCCTCTTTGAGAGAACTGTTAAAACGGCTTGGAAACCCGGAAAAATCCCTTCGTTGTATTCATGTTGCGGGGAGCAACGGGAAGGGTTCCATTTGTGCCAGTCTGCAAAATATACTAAGCTTCGCGTCGTATAAGACAGGATTATTTATTTCTCCTCATCTGGAAAGAGTTAACGAACGTTTTACCATTGACGGCAAAGAAATAGAGGACGAGGTACTTCTTACTTATACAAAGCGTATCCATGACGAAATTCGCTTCATGGATAATAAACCCAATGATTTTGACCTACTGACTGCCCTTGCATTTTTATATTTCAAAGAAGAAAATGTTGATTTTTTAATTTTGGAAGTGGGTCTTGGCGGACGTTTGGATTCTACGAATGTTATTCAAGATAAGCTGGTGGCTGTGATTGCTCACATCGGACTGGAGCATACAGCCCTTCTTGGGAACAGCTTAGAAAAGATTGCCAAGGAAAAAGCCGGTATTATTGTTCATGACCGGCCGCTTGTTGTTTTACGACAGGAAAAAGCCGTTTTAGAGATTATTCAAAATATTGCAAAGGAAAAAGATGCAAAGCTGATTCTTACGGACAGCCGTTACCTTCACTCTTCCCCCTTTTATCTGGAGAATGGATACCAGTATTTCAGCTACCGTGATCGCAAGGACTATGCCCTTTCCCTATTAGGAGACTTTCAATTGGACAATGCCATGGTCATTTGCGATACCATTGATTGTTTAAAGTCACAAGGCTTTAAAATACCCGAAGAAGCTGTAAAAATGGGATTATACACCGTAGAATGGAAGGGACGCTTTGAGGTTTTGAAGAAAAATCCATTAATCATACTCGACGGCGCACACAATCCGCAAGCGGTAACCGCCCTCGTCCGTTCCATCGAAATGCTTTTCCCCGAATATAAGAAAAGAGTATTTTTTTCCGTCATGGCCGATAAGAACTATATGGAAATGCTTAGAATTTTAAAGAATAACAGCCTAAGCTTTACCTTCTTTCAGGTGGATGACGAGCGTGCTTTAAATGCAAATACCCTAAAATCCCAATGGCAAAAAAGAGTATGAAGGGGAAATTTTCATTCCGGAAAATATAGAATCCGGACTAAGCTGGAATTTAGAAAAACTAAAAAATGGAGAAAGTAAAACTCTTCTCCTCTGTCTCGGATCTCTCTACCAGGTTTCCGGAATCCGAAATTATTTTAAAGAAATTTTTTCATAAAAGTGGGAGGATTAGAAAACTAATCCTCCCAATCCTCTTCTTCCTCTACATAAATCGACTCAAAATATCCGCCTTTGGTATACTTCTCTTCCTCTTCCGAAAGATCTTCGATATAGGGAAATGTTTCCGGATTAATATCTGCATCCTGAATATTATGAACATAGAAAAGATATAGTTCCCCATCCTTTACTTCCATCGATGGAATTTTTCTCTGAAACATACTGAGAATCTCCCAGCAGCTTAAAGGACTGTCATAATCTATTTCCAGGCTAAGAAATGCGTTATCCCGTTTATAATACCCACGCACTTTCGCCCCAACCGTATTTTCTCCGTAGCTTTCCATATAAGCCAATAGGATATCCGCTTCCTCAAGATTTTCCCCTCCCTCCAGATACGAGTCCGGGGATTCAATAAAGAGTCTCACAGTAGTAAAGGAGTAATCTTTTAATTGAATAAAATCCATCAAATTATAAAAGGCGGTCTCGGGTACTACATTATTTTTCTTTGCAAACTCTTCTAAAACCGCATCATATCCTGCAGGCAAATGAACTTTTTCCATAAAATACACCTCCAATATTCATTTTCTTATTATCTTTACAATCAGAAAACAAAGAATATCCTCTTTTTATAATTTTTACAATAGATCTCTACCTCTTTCTTTTTCCTTGTTTTGCTTTTAGGATATAGGCAAACTTGCTTAAGTTGTACTATACTTGCAATTCGTACACAAGTGCTTTTTTGAAAGGATGGAGAGGTCAAATGAAGTTGTTGGAAGAACGAATTAAAGAAGATGGACAAGTAAGACCGGGAAATATTTTAAAGGTAGACAGTTTTCTGAATCATCAATTGGATGTAGCCTTACTTGAACAATTGGGTAAAGAATTTTTCGAAAGATTTAAGGATAAGGGTATTACCAGAATTCTGACCATTGAAGCTTCGGTTTGCACTTGCTTGCCTCGCTGCACAGTATTTCAAAGTCCCGGTGGTATTTGCCAAAAAGGCAAAAAGCAAAAATCTGGATGGCGAGCTTTACACCTCCACAGTTCATTCTTTCACTTACGGAAAAGATTTCACCGTAACTCTTTCCAAGAAATTTTTGACTAAAGACGATACCGTTCTTCTCATTGATGATTTCTTAGCTGTAGGAAAAGCAATGCGTGGCCTTATCGATATCTGCGGACAAGCTGAGGCAAATATTGCCGGTATCGGTATTGCAATCGAGAAGGGCTTCCAGTCCGGCGGACGAGAGCTTCGTGAAATGGGTTATGATGTCTATAGCTTAGCCATTATCAATGAAATGGATGATGAAGGACATATTTCTTTCAAAAAGCAATAAAGCTACTTATAAGGCTTGAAGCCTAATGTAGTTTTATCAAACTTGGCTTATTACTTTGTCTAAAGAATAAAGTAAGATAGAGAATAATCGAGTAGGAGGCGGTGACTAACCGCCGTCCTCTCACAGCACTGTACGTACGGTTCTCGTATACAGCGCTTTCAATAGTTGACGTGCACAGACTGATAGGCTGAGGCTAAATCGTAAAAGCCACTGTTTATCAGTCTTTCTTTTTCGTCATTGCCATGTTCATGACAACTGTATGTGTTGTAAACCAATAGCCTCGTCTGCTGTTTGCCGTTTTCCACCCTAGGTCTTGAGGAACTCCCATGACCCTCAGGTTTCGGTACCTGGTTCGCACACATTTCCATTGTTTCCATATACACATACGTATTCTGTGATAGAGCCATCCGTTGACCTCATTCATGTTTCTCTTCATACTTGCTATTCCATAGTAGTTAAGCCACCCTCTTGCGTATACCTTGATTCTTTCTAGGCTCGGCATTGATTGACTGACAGCGCTTACGGGAAGAAAGCTCTTTCAGTTTCGACTAGAACTTCTCCCAAGACTTTGCATGAACTCGGACATATATATGCCACTTCTGTTCCTTCCAGTGCAAAAGCCAAGGAATTTCCCAAAATTTCGGATTGCAAATACACTGACAGTCCCGGCTTTTCTCGATTCACTGTGAGTTTCAGTTTCTCTCAAGATACCTCGTACTGCTCTCTAAGAGTCTCTGATGCCTTCCTGCTTTTCGCAAGAAGCACTATGTCATCTGCATACCTTATGCATGGGACACCTCTTTTCAAAAACTCCCAGTCGAACTCATTGGGGTAGATATTCATAAACCAAAGGGGATAGATTCCCTCCTTGTGACCCTTCTCTGTTCCAATAGCTTCACTCCACTTTTCCATTACGCCACTTTTCAGATACCTCTTGATAAGTTTGCACCACGTTCATCTTTTACATTTTTCCTCAGAAGGTTGATAAGAATCTCGTGGTTGATTGTATCGAAATATTTCGATAAGTCTAGAACTACCATATGTGTAGCCCAGTTCAGCGTACTCCCTTAATAGTAGTGTGCTCCTTTTGCGTCTCTGTTTGGACGGTAACCACAACCGTCATCTGTAAAAAGAGTGGGCTCATGAGTTAGAACTAAACTGTTGTGTTTATCGCCTGTTGAAGTGTACGGTCTATCACTGTTGGTATCCAAGCTGCACGCCACCATCCGGTTTAGGAATCTACTCGTCTTACTGGACGAGTACTGCTTTCCACGATGGATACGGTTAGTTAACTCCCTGTTGATGTTCCTTAAAGACAAGGAAGTGCCTCTTCGATGGTCATTCATCAATTCCGGTGCTCCATTTGCCTTCACTCTCTTTATACGCTCTGTTAAAGTTATCTTTATGCAGTATCGCTTCTAAGAGCTTCGAGCTGTGCACTGTCTCTTTCTTTCCATATCAGATTGAAATGACCTACACGCGCTTTCCACACGCCCTTCATAGTTTCCACCTTTTATCTCTTTGCGAACAGCCATTGTTTTCAATGTTTTCTGCCATCGCAGATCATTCCTCCTTTCTCAGTCCCTTATGGAACCTACTGGTCGGTCCTTTGTCTCTCATTCTATGACCTCCTGCTTTCCGGCTTCTGTGTATGTTCAGCAGTAGCACACGGACCAATGGTGCCTCTTTCGAGGGCATATCACACAGACCTCCCTACAAGTACCACCCGTTTCTTCCTCTCCTTATATCTGCCTCATCTATCTATGCACTGATTCCCGTGTAGTTATTGGACTTTGTGCTTGTGTCGCAGTTTGTCCTCATGCCATCAACCTCCTTGTAAAGAGATTTCTGTTCGTCAGACCAAGAATTTGCCCATGAGTTGGTACCTCTTTCCCTCATAATCCAGCTTCCTTCGAGATTCGAGGTCACCCTCGATCGCCCCTTGCCCTATCAGCTATATCCCTTCCCACTGCGGCGGATTCGGGACTTTAACCGCGTGAGAAACGCGCCGCCCAGGCCTCAAGCTAGACAAAATCCGGGCGTAAGTCCGGGATCTGTCCTGACAGATATCGCTCGCATAAAGCGTGTGATATCTCGTTCATCGTAAAGAGTACTTTTCTTCTTTATCTTCTTCATATCTTCCTTTGTCTTTCTTTACTTCCCGCAACTGCTGTAACTTTCTTTTCTTCCTGCTCTTGCTGCTCTCCTTCTTCTTCCTGATAAGCTCAGCTACAAGCGTATCCACATGATGCGATACAGATCGCGTCAAGATCTGACAATAAAAGAAGAATAGCAGAGCAGGGGATAATCCAGCTGACTTTAAAGATCCATCAGCTTCGCCTCTCTCTCCAGAGAACAGAATCCAAACTTTATTGATGACTCCGTCCCTCTATCCTGCACAATCTCTTGCAAAGTGCAAAGGTTGAGGAGGAACGATACACGCATCCTTTTGCTGTAATGCTCTCCAAATTTTCAGCTAGAGATAATGCGTATCGCATCCGTCTGCCGCAATCTCAAGTCTCTGCGGCAGGATCTCCACTGGGACGTCCATTTCTTCTTTTTGATAATAGATCGATTTGCCTTAGACATATATATTGTCCTCTTTCTTTCTATCCTTACTGACAATAGCTGGAGAATACTCTCCTCGGATGCTACTTCATATAAAAGCCTTGGCATCAAGAACGAACATTACCGTTTTGGTCCAATAGACACCATGCGCTACATGGTCCCTGGTACTTGAAGCTATTTCACCAGTTTTCATCTACATAGTATCGATTGTACAATCCATGCATCATGCAGTCATGTGTCCCTGTTCATCAAAATAATAGCTCTTTCCAGCTAAATCCGGGCTGACCGGTAGCTGCATTTGCACGTCATCCATCCAAAACTAATAGCGTTCATCAAGTCCAGAAAACCCGGTCTGCATGATTTACATTCTCATTAAAGTGATGATAAGAACCCTCAATAAGAATCCAGCCGATTGCCCTGATCGCCATTTTCATCAATATGTCCCTTGCCACCGTCCAAATCCACAAAGAAGACAAATAGTATTTTTCTGCTCCAAATCACATAAAACTCTTTGGAATGAGACGCTTTCTGCTCCGTCAGAAAACCAAAGCATACGCCTGCATCAGAGTGTAGTTTCCATTTCACTCTTAGTGGAGCTGGGGCCTGTATACTCTGACGATCTCTTCCTTCCCACCGGAAGGCTATAAGTTATTTTCCCGCCGGGCACTGCTCTCCAGTTTAATATCAAAGTGATCGTGATGCAGTTCTTCACTGATGTCTACTACTAAGCTTAGGGTCAAGAAGATTCAGTGCTTCTTTCAGCTCCTGATTATCCGCAAAATATTTTTGTCCCTCTAAGAGACTCGCTATGGCATCCTCATGATTTCCGGCATTTTTCTGTGCTTCCGATAGGAGAATATAATATCTTGCATCGAGTTGAAAACTGTCTTTGTCTTTTTCAAGACTTTCTACAGCTTCACTGCACTTTTCGGCATGTCATAAACTGCTCCCCTTTTTTCAGAAATGCATCATAACGCACCGTGGGTGAATTTAAGTAGTTAATCCCGGCAAAACCGAGAATTGCAACAGCAGCTGTAAAAGCAATGATTTTTTTGCTGGGCAATCCGGACTTAAGTTCCTTCATAGAGGTAGGAGGAATGGATGATTTCTTTCTAAAATCATCCGGATCATCCGGGATTTCTCCAAAGAATTCTTCCTCATCCTGCCTTTCCTGGATAGAGAAAATCTTGGCATCCGGAGAAAACTCTTCTTTATCATCAAGAACTTCATTCTCTTCCTTTAAATGAGCCTCCCTCATCGAGAACATCATCTTCGTCCTTTGGATGGAGCTCCTCGTCGAGAACATCATCTTCGTCCTTTAGATGCTCCTCGTCGGAAATATCCTCCTCGTGAGCCCTCTCAACTTCTTCTGCACTTTCTCCAACTGCAAAGTCCTCAGCATCAAAAGCCTCATTGGAATTGTACTCTGTATCCCCTTCAAATCCTTCTTTGGGTAATACAGAAAAGACTTTTACAAAATCTTTTTCAGAGTCTTCTTCAAACTCCTCTTCAAATATTGCATCAGAACCATCTTCAAAGATTTCATCGAAATCCTCGTCCGTATAATCCGATTCATCTTCCAAAAATTGCCGATAAAGCAGCTTCTTCAGATTGTTCAGATTGTTCAGATTGTTCAGATTGTTCAGATTGTTCAGATTCTACGTATACGTAGGATTCTAAGGTTTCTTCCTGAGCTTCAGTTTCCTCTATTACTTCAGTTTCCTCTGCAACTTCCGGAACTTCAGTTTCATCCGCAAGTTTCGGTACGTTAGATACTTCTGTTTCCTCTGCTTCTTCTGCTTCTTCTGCGAATTCGGATTCTTCAGTGTTATCTATTTCTTCGGACATACCGGATGCTTCGAGTTCTTCAGTATCTTCTATTTCTTCGGACATACCGAATGCTTCGAGTTCTTCAGTATCTTCTATTTCTTCCGATTCATCGAATTCTACGGTTTCTTCTGTTTCTTCCTTATCTACTGCAAGTTCGGGTACGTCAGATTCTCCCGTTTCCTCTTGATCCAGGGCTTTCCTGATATTCTCTCTTCTGACGAAGAAACTCCGGTTCTTCTGTCTTCTCTGCGTTTTTCCAAATCCTTAACAGAAAATGGTGTAAAACTTAGGTCCAGAAGCAAACCGCAATTAGGACAAAATCTCATCAAGTTCTGTCCCGCAACTACATTTCCTGCTGTCCTCCTGACTGGTAGCAGAATGGTTTCTGAGACAAACGATGAATTTTAATAGCTGTTTGCTTCTAGACAAGACCACCATTTTTATTGAGAACTGGAAAAACTCTGAGGCATTCATGAGAAGGGCACAGGGTTCAGCTGGGTCGGAAGAATATCGGGAGAAACCCCGGATCAGAGGAGACAGGGCTCGACGTGCCGAACACGGTGGATGAGGAGGGCAGAAGAACCGTGAGGTGGGTGAATCGGAGAATGGAGATATGAGACTCGAGGCGGGTGACTGTGTCGAGGCAGGTGCTGAGAACTCGAGGGGAGGCATCCGGCCAGCGTCGGTGGATAACTGAAGGTCGAGATTCGCGGAAAACGGAAACGGAGAACAGGGGGTATCTGACGTACCGAGGCTGCCGGATGGCGGAGGATGCCGGAGAAGCTTTGGTGATGGAGAACTGAAATCGGGAAGAGCAGAATCCGTGTGCGGATCTGAACGTCTGGTGATCTGAACTGATCTGAACAGTCTGTTGATCTGGCTGCTTTATCGGCTGGTTGAAGGGATGGTCAGACCCTACGGTTGGTTCAGATGAATGGCACGAGACTGCGATACTGTGTTTGAAGAGGAGTTCGAAGAAGACTCGAGATTTTGTAAAGTCTTTCTGCAATGCAAAGGGTTGAAGGGGATATGATACCAATTCAATGAGGGCACGATGTGAACTGATTGGAGAAATGTGAAGAAAGTGAGACTCACGAAAGGAGACGAGAGGCGTCTGAGGACGGACGTGTTCTCGACGAGGCTCGTGAGGACGAGATGATGTTCTCGTGAGGGCTCATTGGGAGGTTCTTGATGACAAAGAAGGTTTTCTCCGGATATAGTTTCTGTCAGGAGAGGCAGGGATGAGGGAAGATTAACTGCTCCGGATCGGACGGGCACAGAGAATCATCATTCTACTCATGAAGACTTAAGTCGGATTGTAACAGAAAGATCATTGCTTTACGGCTGCTCGTGCAATTCTCGGTTTCTTTCGGGATCTTTCGCCGTCACTGCGGTGCGTTATGACCGTTTCTGAGGAGCGGTGTGTGCCAGCCTGATGACTGTGAAATGTGAAAAGACGAGACTGGTTACGCTCGATGCAGATATATTCTCTATCGAGCACGGAAAAATGCCGAGTCATGATGCCATGGCGAAGTGCTTGGAGGTTGAAACTGTTTGCGAGATGGGGGCTGAAACGCTGAATGTGTGACCCTGAGCAACCAGTGACCAGTGAGAATGTCACGATCAACGTGTTGAAACTGGAGCAGCTCCGGCAGGAAAAGACATAACCTTTCCGGTGGGAAGGAAAGTTTCGAGCAGGCCAGGAGATGGGCTTACAGCGATGGTGTGCTGTTCTGACGAACGAAAGGTGGTGTATTCAGGTTTTGTGGTGGTTGGACGGGAAAGGTATCGTTTGTCTTCGCTGTGGTTTGGACGATGACGAGGATGCTGTTGAAGAATGGCGATCGAACGATCAAAACGTTCTTGACCGAGACGCGTGTGTGCTGATGGTATGGATATGCGAACCGGGACTGGACAGATGAAACATGTGTTGGATGACGGTAAATGCGGCAAGTGCTGAACGAAACAATATTTGATGAACGAGGACACATGATTCTGCGTGGTTGAGCAATCGACTGCTGAATGAAACGGAGAATAACTCGGGGCTCAGACCAGCGATGGTGTCTGTTGACCAGGTGACGGTCGTGCTGATGCCAGGGGCCTGTGAGGCATCCGGGGAGTGTGTGACCAGTGTGGGAGGGACGACAAATGTATCGCTGGGCAACGATCTGGTATCAAAGATGGACGATCGGTCGAGATCTGCTGAACTGGTTAATGGCGGAAATGCGATGCGATGAATTTGGAGGCGACCGCGGGGATGAGTATCGTTAACGCTACTGAAGATGCCTGGGATGGTCATCTGGGATAGTTCGTTCGCGGAAGGCGGCTGATGTGGATATCGCTATTTCTTATCTTTTTCTCTTCGTGTCATTCTGACCGATTCTGTATATGCTGCTGAATACGCTTGGAAGCGTGTCGAGCAGGGAAGAAGAAGGCTTGAGGAAAAAAGAGGATTAAGAGAAAGCGGAAATGAAAGAAAAGAAGATGAAATAAAGAAGAAGAAATAGCTTCACTACGACCAGACGGTATCACGCGCAGATACTCGTTATGAATCAAAGATCCGGACTTGCGCCGGAGGGACCCTGGTCGTGCCTGGCGCGTTCTAACGGGTTGAAGTCGGTCCGCCCGGCAGTGAGAGGTTGGCCGAGCAGGGAATGATGGGGTGACCTCGAGTCTGAGGCTGGACTGTGAGGGAAGATGCAGCTCGTGAACCAGGTCTGGTCTGGTGAACGAAAGTCTCATGTGAGGTGTGCATCGGACAGGCTGCGGGCACAGCAAAAGGTCAATAGCTACGCGAGATCATCCGCGATGAATGAGCGGGCTATGGAGGCGTGTGGTGGGGGTGAGCCCAGCACTCGAGAGACGACCGACCGTCAGCAATGCTGAACACACGAAATCGCGGGCTCATGTGATCGGGAGACAAGGACCGAATCATCAGAATAAGTATGACGAGAATATTCAATTGTAACGGGCTGGATGGTATTGTTCAAAGTGATGCCGTTGTGAGGGAACATAATGACGCGTGGGTGGAGAGGGCGTGCAGTGACTGCTGGAAAGCGCGATACTGCGTAAGACAACGGCAGGCGTGCTCAAGGTGCTGAGGGCACCTGGACCCGATGGAACGACAATCGAAGGGTGCCTCGCCCAGCGAGACGTCGGCGAGTTAACCGTATCCGTGGGCTCCGTCTCCGGCTGGGCAATTCCCCAAACCGGATGATGCGGCTGTTTCGGCGTGGACCGCAGCGGGCGATAACACAACGGTTAGTTCAATCTGTGAGCCGCACAGACGGCGGTTGCGGTATTACCATCAAACGAAGACGCAAAGACCGCAGGTTGAGGCAGCTGAACTGGGCTGCTGTGCGACGGATCAGACTTGTCGAGCTGTTCGACGCAATCGACCACGGTTATCGGCTGCTCGAGGAAAATATGAGACTGAACGTGTGGTGCAACTCAAAATGGCAATAATTGATGGCTGAAGGAAGGTCGCCACGAAATATCACTGCAGTGTCTATCGGGACCCCAGAGGGAGGTAATCCCCATCCATGAATGTGCAGATGATTAACTGGCGCGGCGGGCGCGTCGGTGGCAGGCGTGCGGGCGGAGGGCTGCGGCTGCTGTGCAGTCCGGGGTGCCCGGCTGCTGGGAGGGTTTGAGCCAGTTCGCCGTCCGGGGCTGGGCCGGGCTGAGGCTGTTCCGTGGCGCTGATCGATCGATGGTGAACCTGGAAATCAAGGGCCATGCGCGGAGGGAATGACGACTGCTGTGGATAGCAGTATGAGATGAGATGAGGCACGTATCGTGTGGAGCAGTGGAGGCGTGTGCGGACCGGAAGCTGCCGAGGCCGGGGTCATGGGAGTTCCTCAAGTTGGAATTGAGCTGGGCAACGAACGAGCTATTGATTTAACACGCCACGAACAATCGCGGTATGGCAGCGGTAAAGAGACGATGAGCGGTGGCTGATTGTACCTCGACCTCGTTCATTGCGCGTCGACGATGAAGGCGGCTGGCAGACCGTGCAGTCGCGTAATGAAGACGACGGTTAATCGCCGTATCCTCGATTGATCTCTGTCTTGCTTTGGACGAAGTGACAAGCGAGTTTGATGGAGCTGCGTTGAATCAGGCATGGTGGCTTTGAGAATATTCGTCGTCGATTTTCGTTGATGAGCAGGCTATGAACGTCGTAACCCGTTCGCGAAGGCTCGTCGCAAGTTCGGTACTGGGATTGCAATGCCGATGCCGACGATGCCTCGACGTCGCGGATGTCGACAGACCGCGTTGCTTTCACCGGCTGAAGAATCGTCGGTAAGGGCTGTCGTCAGGGAATTTCAGCGGAGGATTACGGTGATCTTTCCGTGGTGAAGATGAACTGTGAGGAATGTGGCTACGGCGATTTTAACTTTTGCACGGCAAATACCGGTTTCTGTGCGGCGAACAATGCATGCGGAAACTCAGTGGTCCGGGGGTCTCAGTGTGCTGCTGTCGCCAATGTGAAGATGATTTCGAGTGAGCTGCGTCAGTGATGATTCGGCTGTCTACTGCTGAAATGTTCCGGTGCTGCCATCCGTCTTCTTGGTCGTTGCTTCAGCTGTCATTGACCTCTCCGTCAACTCAAGCAACGTGATTGAAATATGTGGCCCACCTTATATCTAAAACGAAACAAGGAAAGAAATGAAAATCTATTGTAAAAATTATAAAAGAGGGACATTCTTTATTTTCTGTATTGAATAATAAAAAATGATATTGAGTATGTTGGAAGAGATCATTGCCCTGCGAGATCTGATGCGGTTTTGAAGGATTTTGAAAGGCAATGTGTGCCGGTTTCACTATATTTGATGGTTCAATTGAATTGCTCGCACTACGGACAATGAATCCCCGGACTCATCTGGAGGAGGCTCGAGGGAAGCAATGTCAGTAGCTTATGTGAAGCTGCGGAGAAAAATACGGTTGAGGGCGGTCTTGATGGTATCAAACGGGATAACGTTCTTGGCCTGGAAATGAATATGACGGTCGCACAAGCTGCTGAAGATTCTCGGCATGTTCGGAGAATCCCGTCGATGGAAAACGGATGGAACTATCTTTCTGTGTTCATAATATTCGGGATGCGAATCCGGAGCATTTCTATATCGAAGATCTTCGGAAGAGGAAGAAGTAAAGGCGAATGACTGGTCGTTAACGGAGGAAGAAGAGGATGGGAGGATCAGTTTCCTCCTCACTTTGTGAAAGGGCCTATTTTAAACAATTTCAGTTCGGAAACTGACGGAAGGATCGAGACGAAGGAGAAAGGTTTTGCTATCGTTACAGTTTTCTAAATTCAGCCAGTCGGATACTGAACTACGCTTCATCTCTTTTGCCATTGGGATTTTTAAGGGCTGTTTGCATTTAACTGCGCTCGTCACCTGAAGGTAAACTTAGGCTGTTGATACGGAATTCAAGCATTCCATATAGTTCTTATCGACCATGACGAAAAACTCTTCTTATGTTCGAGGAAAAGCGTTTCGATGGGGACGAGGACGGACGATTACCGCTGCGGTGGCAGGCTCGGTAACGGTGTGGATGCAGCCAAGGCAGGCGTCGCGTTCTGCGATGTGTATGATTCCGTTTTTACGGCTATTCGGAACGTTTAAGGCGGCGTTTCAGGCGACGGTGGTAATGCGGGTGACCGTGGCGTGTCAGATTGAAGTCTCTGGCGGGAGGGGCATGATCGCTGCGGTCGCGACGGCTGACTGCGGTATCCGTTCTCCGGGCAAGGGAAGGTGGTGACAGCGGTCGTTCGGCTTTGCATCTGGTATTTTGAATGATGCTGGGCGACTTTCTCGATGGTGGGCGGCTGGGCGGCCGGTCGCGAACAACCAGCCGGCTTTTCGCTGACGATCTTTGAAGCTGTTCAGAGAAGACTGTATGCTCGATCCCGATGTGTCGGCCGGCAGCGCGAATAACCATTCGTGAAGATCAGGCATCTCAAGTTCACTTCAGGTGAATCGACGTTTTCTTCTTTGATGAAAGAGATGCGAGAACGATCGATAGTCAAAATCGTTGGGTTTATTATCCGTGAGCGGTGTGGACCGCTTCTGGCAATAAATAGTACTCGTCCTCTGACGCTAACTTTGCCGTCGATGAACGTTCGTTAACTCTTTCGAATGGGGAATAAACAGTCACCGTGTGCTGAACGCCGAGGCTTTTGGTATGTTTGCGGGCTGGCGCAAATCTCGTTGCTCCCACGGCTGTGAGCCTGAGCAGGGGATTTTCCGGGTTTCAAGCCGTCTCAGGGAAAATCGCTAAACAGATGGAGGTGGGATTTTATCCAGCACCGTGCTCTCTGTGTCCGGATGTTCGGAAGAGAATCCGCCCCGAAATCGTAGTTCGGCTCTGTGGCAATCTTTCCAATGCAAAACCAATGAATAGTGAAACTGCATAGCTCGTGATCTGCCAGATGTCTAATTGTGCCGCAATAGTGCGGAACCGGGTGATGGAAATCGAGGCTGTTGAAACGGCTGGTGACAATGACAACCGGAGAATGGAAGGCTGCTGACCTCGCCCAAAGATCGTGGCAAATAAAGCGGTTGAGCGATGGAGGTATGGCCGGGGACCAGCTGGATGGTGGGCTGCCGACCTGGCGGGCGCCTGCTGCTGTTGACTGGTCAAAATACGGTGCGACAGGCGTGAGATAAAGGCCGAGGCAATCTGTTCAGGCATTGATGAAAGAATGCAATGGCTACCTGCAAGCAATCGGCGTAATGTGTCATTTTTTGTTAACGGTTTTAAGTCATAATACCGTCGCCAGCACAAGAAATTGAAGATACGACTGCATGAACTACCGGCTGGTCTGAAATCACTTACGGATGGGGAAACCGACCCCGCCTAAAAGCTGCTTTCTCCTCCTCTAACAATCTGAGTTTCGAGAATAAACTTTAATCGAGACTGTCGAGGAGGAAATGATGAAGTTCGACAAACATATGGATTGCTGTTGCCTTTTGTGGGAGATTCAAACTCTTCTCCGGTCCCGGGAGGTGTGTTGATATTGACACTGGGCAGTGAGGTGTTCGACGATGGTGGGCACCGCGATAATTGCTTTGGAGGCGATGACGTTCTGCTGCAGTGAAGGTGACTAAGCATTTCCGGTATCTTACCACAACCTGCGTTATTTTCATCGGCTTTCTGACGGACTCCGGGCCCTTGTCTTTCTGCCAGGGTGATTCTTCGAAAAACGAGACGAGGAAGATGAGATGAAAAGTTTCCGTGGGCGTATCGAAAAGGGAAGAAAACTGGAAGGCGGAATCACTGCTGCGCGAAGATAGGAAGGCGAACTACAGAGACTGGAGGATAGCGTGAAATTGTTTCGGAGACCAACTCGTTTTGTGCTCAATGTCTTTATTTTGCTCTCTATACAGATCAAGTGAGTTAAATCGGAGATTCTCAATCGCTGCTCCTCTACGATTTTATCGATGTGCTGTTATTTCAAATACTGCATGTCAGGTATCGGGGAGAAACGGACGACGGTGCTTCCTGACTTCGCGCCGCAATTCTGCTGTTCCGCATGAGCTGGATACCTGAAAATATTTTTGTCGGCGATTTCTTTGGGAACATTGTTTCGTTGAGGTATTTTGGCTTTGAACGTCACGGTTTCATCTTGATCCGGAACGCGTTGCCTCCCGTCGGTGCTACGTAAAATCCGGAGTTTCGAAGGGCAGTCAGAAAATGGCATTAATCTTACCGGTTATGACGCCTGGCTCTCATAACAGCGAATATCTTCGGACTTATTTTAAATTCTTCCGATTATCGTCCGTACGGGAACTGCTGTTTGAGGGGCCCATGCTGTCGGCACGGCGAAATGATTGGAGAAGTAGAAGGTATATCCCTTGTGTTTGTCGGTATTTTCACTGTTATTTATTGCATTCAGAACGACCCACCTAAACATGGTCTTACCATTGAAATGAGATATGCAGGTGTGAGAAAGGTCTTTTCTTTGCCTGATGAATGAATGATTTATAAGGGATGGGTGGGGGAAGAATGAAGAAATGGTGAGATCGGCACCTTACTCTTGTTTTCTGTATGTTTGTTTTAAAGGCTTTGTGACGATCCCGGATCACGGATGATGGCGGTACTCCGGATTACGGGTATCTTGGAGCAGTCTTCCGTGAGCCTGGCGGTCCGTTCTGGTTCGGGTGCTCCGGGATATTTCGCGTTCCGGACTATGTTCGCTTGTAGTTTGCGGATACAACTCCGACCATCAAAGTTACGGGAAAACATCTGCCCATATGGACCCTTGGGCTGTGTGGATGGAAGGGCTTTTATCGAGTCGTTGTCGAGATCGAGTAACTTCTCGGGCCTGATTCATGCTGAGATTCTACGGAAAAACTCTTATCGTTGTAAATTATTTATGTGCCGATCTGTTGAAATACGAAATCATCGGTACTAGCCAGCGTTCTATGACGTCGATGGTATCTCGCGGTGCAATGTGGCATGAGCCGACTGTTGAATGGGGTGCGGGGTCCGGAGATGACCGGTGAAGAAGATGTTCGGTCTTGCAGGATGCTGGAATATGCGGAAAGAGCAATGCCGGAGGTATTGATCTGAACAGGGGCCTGACCGGGCGGGAACGAACGTGGTCTGGTATCCGTCGAGATGATTTTCCGCGAGAATCGGTGGGCTCACGGAACAACATGGGAAAGGTACAAATGTACTCTGAGCTATCACCGGGGGTGAAATGTTTACTATTGACCTGTAATGATGCGGGCGGAAGTGTTCATAAATTCAATATGCTGACCAGCATGGGTATTACAGTAATCGTGATGTTACAGAAAAGAAAATGATATTCCATCCGTGACGACAGTGCGGAAAAAATGATCTGGTCCGGAAACGCTGAATTGATGAAGACGATATGGGAACAAGGGCGTTTTACCCGGATCTTTTATGCAAAATCAAGATTGACATTTCGTGAACCCTGGCTGTGTTGACCGGAGTGGTCTGGCATTCACGACGAAATGTGTCTCTGAGATGGGCAATGGCGAGACGGTGGAGGCGGGGAGATATCGCTGTCGCCGGCTGTTGCGGCGGCTGTCGAGAAATAGCCGGGCTTGGTAATATGCTGTTAGCGGACGGTGCGAACGCTCCGATCACCGTACTCGTTCGCGACAACGTGGCTGGAGCTACTCGTGCCGTAACTGTCGAAACAGGGGAATTGTCGTGCCGGGAGAGATGAGTAGAATGGACGAACAGGGTTCTTCGGGAAACGACGAGATAGTGGGGAACGGACCTGCGTCGAAGAGGAAGATCGATCTCTGCTTGCGGTTGAGATAACCTGTCGACTCGACGAATGTGAGTTAGTATATTACAGGAGGCCTGGCGACAGAGATGGTTGCGATGAGGACATCCGGCGGAGAGAGCCAGGCACTGCTTGCTGTCATGGACAATGTTTTCTTTGAGGAAAGTGTTGTCGGGAAGCTTTGGACCACTGTTCGAAGAAGGAGCAGGGTGACTCTGTAATGGCTACAGTGCGTCATGGATGGTGCTTCTTCGATGATAGCAATACCAGGTTAAGGGGTGATGTTGATATGTGGCTGACAGGAGGCCAATTTTGCTGGAAGCGGGAGGATGGCGGAGGCTCTTTCTTTGCGAATGACCTGAGCCGAGTCAGAGGGCTGATGAGGCTGATGAGGACAAAGAGGAGATGAAATAAAACGTTTTCCTCTGAGAACAAACGGTGTTGTTGGTTTGATGCAAAATCTATTTTGACCAAACTGTGGTATCATAAAAACGAACCTGCTAATTCCGTTAATATGCAGCAACTTC
>CAKAGX010000012.1 GCA_916438775.1 uncultured Oribacterium sp. | reverse complement strand
CAGATGGGCAGGGGCTTCTTTCGGAAAACATGGAAAAGGTCGGTATAATTCCCCGAAACGTCGGAAAAATCAAGCGTTGCAGGGCAGAAACGGGCAATCTTTACTTCTTGCGGCGGGTTTTACGGAAGGGTAAGTCCGTGTTCCGGCGATGCGCTGTAATGTCTGCCGCCAGCATTCCGGCGTTTCGGGACTGCCTCAATCGGTACTGGGAACAGCGTTGAAAATATAGTTTCCGTCTGCGTCCCGGATACGGTTGCCGTCCTCGTCCGGTTCGTACACCCGGCGTTGCTTTAGCCCCCATTTGCCGTCCTGCTCAATGGGACGGATGGGACAAAGCACATGGAAGTGTGGGTTTGGTATGCCGCCGTCCTCCCGGTCTGGCTGATGTATGGCGATGTCAACCACCATGCCCCGGCTCACAATGTTCTCCAATAAAAATTGCCTTGCAAGAGCGATGTTTTCCTCAAGGGAAAATTCATTCTGCAAGGCAATGTCAAAGCTGTATGCAAGCTGAGCGTTCTTTCCACGCTCGGCTTTTTCCACGGCGTTCCATAGGGTTTGACGATCTGCGTATTCTGGCGGTGTATGGGACGAATCGCTTCCCGGCTCGGTAGGCGGCAGAAGCAATAGCGGACTGTCCTGCGCTTCGCTTAGTCTGCGTGACGCTCAGGTGAAATAGTGCCATCGGCTTTCAGCTCCTTTTCTTTGTTCGCTTGGTTGATGTGAGTAATCGCCATGTGACGGACGGCTCGCTGGACTTCGGACAGAGAAAAGATGTGTTCCATCAGCTCTGTCATTTCGGTGCGTGTGAGATCTTTGACCTCTGGGGCAAGGCTCTCAACCGTACCGCCCAGATAGCAAAGGCGGTGGGTGCGCTTGGTGCGTTCGCCTTTCTCCGGATACCTCTTTCGGTTCTCCAGACGCTCCAGCTTGTGCTGTTCCTGTGCAAGCTGCGTCTCAGCTCGTTCCTTTTCGGCTCGGAGCTGTTCAAGGGTTTTCGGTTTTGTCATTGTGATTGACCTCCTTTTTTGATTTTGGGGATAAAAAAAGACCGTCAACTTTTCGCATAGTGCGACCAGTCAACGGTCTGATTTTCAGTATTCGGTTTTTGTGTTCAGTTCAACAAACCGGAATTGTTCGAGCTTTTCAAATACTAACGCACTTGGCTCTGTTCAATAATTGATTTATAGTAGTTACCAAAATCAGCAAGTGAATTAACAATTGGAAGCATTTTTGTTCCGAGCTCCGTTAAGCCGTATTCAACTCTCGGTGGCTGCTCATGGTAATCGTGGCGATATGCCAGTCCATCACTCATCATTTGTCTTAAACTATCTGTCAAAACCTTTTGTGAAATACCGTCTATACTTCGTTGTAGCTCATTGAATCTCCATGAACGCTCTTTCAAATTACGCAAAATCAGCAATTTCCATTTTCCTCCGATGAGAGATACTGCTGTTGCAACCGGGCATTCCGGTAATTCTTCTTTTGCTCGCATAATTCTTACCTCCGAGTCTATTGTAACGCATTCAATTTTGAGTGTACAGTTACAAAAAGGTGCGTACTTGTTTTTGTGTGTGTCTCACACTATACTAATACCAAGCAAGCAGAAACTACAAATTAACCATGGAGGTATTATTATGGCAAATTACACAAAAACAACTGTTGGAAAGGAAAACCGAATTGAGTTGCATGAAAAGTTGTCTTTAACTGGTGCAGAAATCAGTTTGAGCGAACTACCTGCAGGAGCAAGTGTCCCATTTGTTCATTCTCATAAAGAAAATGAAGAAATCTATGGAATTCTTTCAGGTAACGGCAAAGCCATAATTGATGGAGAAGAAATCAGTCTTTCGGCTGGAGACTGGCTAAAAATCGCACCTGCTGCAAAGCGTCAGTTTTTTGCATCCGATATTTCCGGAATTACTTATATCTGCATTCAGGTAAAAGAAAATTCTCTGGAACATTTTACAGCAGAGGATGCCGTAATCGGCTAATAAAAGGTATTTATTTACAGAAATGCACAGTTCCCGATATGCTAAGAACTGTGCATTTCTTTTTTCTTCAATTTTACGATTTCTCAATTTTTCGAACTTGAAGTTATCGTTCTATATATTCACCATTTCTCGGCACAATGATTTGACTTAGATTCTTACTAACCGCAAACTGACGAACATCATTATTCGACTTCAAACTTGCTGGCGGCGAACAGCATTTCGTGCTGTTTGCGGACGGCAAGTACACAGGGAATAACCGCATAAGCGGTGCAAGGAGGTGTAGCCACTTTGACGGAACGAAGTGACGAAACATTCTCGGTCATGCAGCTTTTTATGCTGACAGAGAATGAAGCTCCGCAGGACGCACGATACTCCCGACAGAAGAGTACAGAAGTGCGCCCTTTAGTTCCTAAATGGATTTTATCAGTTCGAAAAACTGGAATTTATCTATGAGATTTCATGTTATATATGGCAAACTTTCCACTTGCTGCAGCTATAGGAAGCCCTCCACCAGTTTGAATCCATTGACTTGCAAGGTATAAATTGTTTATACCTTTGATAATGCTCTTAACATACTTACTTTTATAACCTTTCTGTGGATTAAAGCTCATATATCCTCCTTTGTGGGCATTACACCAAGTTGTGAATGTAACTGGAGAATATGTTCCAAGCACGATGAGTTTACCCTCAAGCTGAGGGAACTTTTTTTCAACCCTTAATCTCAATTCTTCTGCAATTCGCTGTTTTTCTTGATTATATTTCTCTTTATTATCTTTTAGCCCAAACCAGTAAGCATAATTTTCAGCATTTTGTAAAACATCACACTGAATAACTCTCTTTCCCATAGGAAATAGTGTTTCATCATAATCATAAACACGCATTCCACAAAAATTGTGTGTTTCTCCTGCAACATCATATTCGTCACAAGGAAAAATAATGCTTCCTTCAGGTAATTTCAAATCCGCTTCAGTAACTATTCCAAATGCAACCTGATAACCTGTATTAGAAACATAACCCTCCGGATTCTCATACATGTACCTAAGATTTTTATCCAAATATCCTTCATCAATTAAGTCATAGAAAAGAGAATGTGGGTCTGCACACCAAATATAGTTATCTGAGTTGATAACCTTTCCATTATTACCAATAATACTAACAACCTGCTTATCTGCAATATTTATTTTTTTCAATCTTAACGCCTAAATGTAGTTTGCCACCCAAGGATTCAAATTTTTGCAAGCATTCTACTAACCAAGCCAACAGAACCTCCCTGTGGAATAGCTGCTGTATTACTTGTATAAAAAAAGCATATGATGCAACAAAGGAGAGGGCAATGAAGTTGCTATTAAAGTAATTTTTAAAAATCGCTCTAATGTAATGATTTGTAAAACGATTTGTAAAGTCTTCCATAGACTGTTTTCCATATTCCTTTATAGCCTTATTAGCATCTTTCATGCTCATTCCTAGTTTAATAAATTGTATTATGTTCATATGAGCAATTGAAATATCACATGGCGGCTTTATACACTCTAAGCTTTTGGCACAGTCAAAAAACAAATTTAATTCTTTGGTATCTTCTGGAGCAAGTTCTAAAAACTCTTTTCTTGCTTTCTCTAAATTTCTCCACAAATGTAGTGTTACCCCGTCCATTTCCATACAATAAAAATATGGCTCACGATAAATCTCCAAACTATCAGAAAGAACTCCTAGATTTTCCCACATTTTATATAATTGTTCATCCTTATTGCATCCAACGAGAAAATGAATGCAATTATCTATATGATATCCTTGCCTGTTCCACCCTGCACACTCACCACCGGGCATTTTGTTTTTTTCGTATATTTCTACTGAATATCCAGCCTGCAATGCATATATTCCAGCACTCAAGCCGGAAACACCTGCTCCAATAATTACTACTTTTTTACCCATATTCTCTTACTTTCTATATAAGGCCTTAGAACAATTTTAGAGCATCAGACAATACACAATGCTCATACATCACTCTAAGGAACTAAACAAATTCTAATTTAACGATTTCTTTTTCCGGTATTTTCTGTCCCTCGGATTTCCTCATGATAGAAATAATCCACAATCACCGGATGTCCCTGCGTGACCCTGCCATAAGGCATTTCATTATCCACAAAGGGACAATCATACTTCTTAGCCATTTCCGCAGCTTTTACTTCAAGCGCTTCAAAGTAGCTGCGGTTATGCTTGTTATAGATCTCATCGTAAAGCGGTACAAGATCAGGATATTTTCCGGCGATATAATCCATGATCGTCTTTTTGAAGCCGCCCCGAAGATTGAGGTTTTCGAGCCAGAACAGATCGCACTGATTCTTTACCCGCTCAAAGATGGCTTCAAAGTCCGTGATCCCGGGGAATACCGGGGATACGAAACAGACTGTACGGATTCCTGCGTCATATACCTGCTTCATAGCAGCGATACGCCGTTCAATGCTCGAAGCAGAGTCCATATCGTTCTTGAAATTTTCATCCAGTGTGTTGATCGACCATGAAACGGTCACTCGTCCAAGCTTCTTCAGCAGATCAATATCCCTTACCACAAGATCAGACTTTGTGCAGATCAGAATCTCTGCGTCACTGCCAATCAACTGCTCCAGAAGTTTTCTGGTATTCCCGAATTGCTCCTCCTGTGGATTGTAGCCATCCGTCACAGAACCGATGACCACCCGCTGTCCGGCATATTTCTTCGGATTTTTAATTTCCGGCCAATGCTTCACATCAAGGAAAGTGCCCCATTCCTCCGTGTGTCCGGTAAAGCGCTTCATAAAAGAAGCATAGCAATACTTGCAGGCATGTGTACAGCCCACATAGGGATTGACCGAGTAACCGCCTACCGGCAGACTGGACTTGGTCATGATGTTCTTTGTTTCCACCTCACAAATGAGGATTCCATCGATTACTTCTGCCATGATCTCTGTACCTCTAACACTTTATTGAATTCCTCCGGCATTTCCTGAATCATATTTTCATCCCCTATGATAGGGACAAGGTCTTCCTTCATAAACACCGGAATGCCGAGCGCATGTGCCTGGTCCGTCAGAGACCATGCCCACTCCGGCTCCGTATGAACCTTCCTGCTCTGAACCCCGGTCATAGTGCCGACAACAATCCAGTTGATTCCGGAAAGGTCAACTGTGTCGGGATCGTCGAATAACGGCTCAAAGGTAACATGGTAATGTTTTGCTCTGACGTTTTTCCGAAGGGCATCAATACGCCACAGTTCTGTTTTCCTCGTCACCGTAACGCCAAACCATGCGTTTTCCAGATCGGTATCAAAATCCAGCAGATCGGGGCACTTGGTCAGGAACAGGAACTGATGCTGTGGATTTTCACGGATCTTTGCAAATACTTCGTCTCTCCATTCCGGCTTCCATCCGGAGAGATCGCTCATGCCGGTAAGAAGAAAGTTCTGCGGACGTTTCTTTTCCATCATCTTGAGCTTGCCCAGAAAGAACTCAGGATCAGCAAAGTCATCGATCATATGCCAGCGCTTTACATTGTTGCGGGCATAGCAATATGCACACCCCACTGTGCAGCCGATGACGAGATTCATGTTCTGAATCTGATCTTTGATACAAATACTCATGACTTCTGCCACTCCTCAAGATTCTTTCTGATGCGGTCGAGGCATTCCTCAAACCGGGTGATTTCTTCCTCTGAAAAACCCTTGTAGTAAATGCTGCCCATCTCATCAGATACAGAATCGTACTCGCCCTTTAAGGCCTGTGCTTTCTCAGTCAGAAACAGGAGTGTTTTCCTTTTGTCCGTTTCAGACTGAACACGGCTTATCAGCCCTTGATGTTCCATTCTTTCCAGCATCGTCGTAAGAGATGTTATCGCTAATCCGCATTTGACCGAGAGTGACCTGATCGAGATTCCATCCTCCTGCCACAGCACATAAAGAATGCGCCCCTGGGCTCCATTGAACGCATCAATATTCTTTTCGCTGAGAATCTTCTCAAAAATCCGGTCACCAAGCTGTTTTATTTTGGTGACAAGAAATCCTCCATTTGTTTTCATGCAAAAGCCCCTATATAGTAGTTTATAAAAACATACTATATAGGGGCTTTATAGTCAACAGTTTGTATGTCTGAATAAAGGAAAACCGGATTCCACTTCTTTCATCATTGCCAAAAATCCGGGACGGTCAAAGCAGGTGCCGCTAATGCCATCGTCCGTGAAATGGACAATGTTCGTAAACCTCTGCCGTGCGGCGAACTCCTCCAACATTGCCTTTTGATTGGATATGGAATTGCTCTCACGCTGTTGGTCATCATCTTTGCCAAAGTCATCACGGCTCAGTCGTTCGTACAGAGCTGTGATTTTCTCATTTTTTCTCATAACTTGCGCTCCTTTCTTCGGTTTTAGGTTGTGTGTTCTAAGAGACTTCCCAACCGCTTGATTAAGAAGTCTTTTAGAGCATATAACACCTGCTTCACGGAAATGAGTCTGCGCAAAAAAAGACATGAAAAAAA
>CAKAGX010000011.1 GCA_916438775.1 uncultured Oribacterium sp. | reverse complement strand
TGAGTCGTTTGGACCTGAAATTCAGAAGTACTTCTACCTTCATTACGAGAATGATGGGCGGACGCCCAAACTGGCAGAAGAGAACACGAAAGCCATTGAAGAGGAGCTCTCTGGCAGGGGTACTTTGCCATCGTATCATCGGACAGGATGACAGCAAAGGAAGCGATAGAGCGCTATAAGAGCCGCGATGCGTCAGAGAAGCTGTTCCGGGCAGATCAATCCTATCTTGGCAACAGGAGCATGCGAGTCGGATCCGATGCAGCACTTTCCACCAAGATTTTCATTCAGTTCCTGGCACTGATCCTGCGCTGCAGGATTTACACAGATCTGAAGGACAAGTGCGAGGCAGTGGGCAAGAGGCCGAATGATATGACCCCCTGCAGCTTTGAAAGAGCTGGAAAAAATCGTGATGATCCGCCATCTGGATGGAATATATCGACTGGACCATGCAATCACAAAGCCGCAAAAAACAATTCTGGATTCTTTCAGGTTGACTGAAGCAAATGTCCGCTATCAGGCACAGGAAATAGGGAAAATCCTGCAGGAAACAGAAGAAGCAAGGTAAAATGGAAGGAGCAGTGACATGGCAAGGATTCGCAGAACAGCAGTGCAGACGCTGGAGTTTAAGATTGAAAAAGCGGAAGAAAGGGCCTCAAAAACAAGGGCTGCTCATAAGAAGGCAATTGATGATCTCAAAAAGCTATATGATGTCAGAAAAGGCTATCAGAAGGATCTGATCATGAAGGCGCTGGAGACGAGTTCGCATTCGCTGGATGAAATTTAATCCTTCATCAATACGACGATTGAAGATGCCAAAGGGTGTGAGGTCTGAGGGGGGGCCTCACTCTCTGGATATACTTTAGGGGATTTTTTCAGGAAGTTCACAGTCTTCTGTCAAGAAACAGAAAGAAATTCTACTTCCCAAAAACAAAATTTAATTAAAACCGGGAAATAGAAATGCTATAATAATGGCGGGGTGAAGAAAAATGAAGCTTATAGAACGGAATGAATATCTTGAAAAACTCGTCAGTATAAAAGGCACACCGGATATAAAGGTCATAACGGGCGTAAGGCGATGCGGAAAATCCAAGCTGCTTGAAGCCTTTATTTCATATGTGCAGAAGAACGAACCGGAAGCGAACATCATCTATGTGAACTTCAATCTCCCGGAGTATGATTATTTGCTCACTTATCGCAATCTTTATGATTACGTTTCAAGCAAGTATCAAGAGGGCACGTCGAACTATGTGATGATTGATGAAGTGCAAATGTGCAAGGATTTTGAAAAAGCGGTTAATGGGATGCATTCATCGGAACGCTACGATATTTATATTACTGGGTCGAACGCGTTTCTGCTGAGTTCGGATCTTGCCACTTTATTCACCGGGCGTACCTTTGAGGTAAAACTCTTTCCGTTTTCGTTCGCTGAATTTGTAAAATACTATGAGATTGATAATGCTTACGACGCATTTGACAGATACATAATTGAAGGCGGAATGTCAGGTTCCTATCTCTATCGCAAGCAGGAAGCGAAGTATGATTATATAGCAGATATCTACAATACGCTGATCGTCAGGGATATCAGACAAAAATATAAAATCCGGAATGTTTCCCTCATGGATCGGATATCAGAATATATGATGGATAACATTTCAAATCTCTCATCGGCAAGAAGTATTGCGGATACGTTGTCCGGAAATAAGGATAAAAATCAATCATAAGACCGTTAGCGCTTATATGCAATATCTCTGCAATGCGTTTGCCTTCTATAAAGTACGCCGATACGATATCCGCGGAAAGAAATATCTTGCATCCAATGATAAATACTATCTCAGCGATCATACGTTCCGCTACGCCAAGCTTGGAACAAGGAATATGGATTATGGCAGGGTGATAGAGAATATTGTGGCAATCGAACTCATGCACCGAGGATATGAAGTTTATGCCGGCATGCTTTATCAGAAGGAGATTGATTTTGTTGCAATCAGACGCAGTGAAAAAATTTACATCCAGGTTTCAGAAAATATAACGGATGAAAAGACCTTTGAAAGAGAAGTGAATCCACTGCTGCAGATAAAGGATGCCTATCCAAAATTGCTTCTTGCCAGAACCCGTCATGGAATAACAGATCATGAAGGAATACAGATTGTAGATGTGGCAGACTGGCTATTATCATAAAATAGCCCACTCGAGGTAAAAATGATAAGATGAGTAGTGATTGTGCCAGTATTTTGTGTAAATCGTTTTCCTGATCAGTGCTATAGCTGGCCAATGACTATTAAGAACTCCGGTCGCATTTATTCCATGGTGTTCTCGGCAAGAGTCTTGATCGCATATGATATTCAGGTCAAGCTATTGGATTTCCATTTTGAAGGAATCATCGCTCATGCAACTTATAAACTATCGTCCGGTAAGATTGAGGGTATCAATCAAAAGATCAAGACTCTCCGTCGGCACGGATACGGCTATCCTGATGATGAATACTTCTTTATGAAGATCATGGATATGAGCCGGAAGGCGTACGTCAGGAATCAGCCATCATATAAAATTTGTGATTGAGCCAATAAAAATTTAAACAAAGGCAGATTTTATGAATGAGGAACAGTATTTATCGAGAATCAGACAACTGGAAGAAGAAATCGTATATCTGCACAAGCTTCTTAATGATGCCGGGGTTTCTTATGAATTAGAAGTCAAAAAGTCAGAAGATTTCTCTCCGAATAGGAATCCAGCTTTTGAGGAGGATCAAGGAGCACGCATTCTTCCTGTTAAGCTTACGAAGCAGCATGTTCAATATTTCTATCATTTGTTTAAGGGCAGAAATGATGTGTATAGTAAGAGATCCGGAAAAGCGAATAAGAAGACCGGAAAACATGGCTATTATACGCAATGCTGGAACTTCTGGAAGGATGGAATTTGCCCCAAGAAGGATTCTCCACAGTTCCAATGTGGAGAATGTCGGAATCAAAGATATAAGGATCTGACAGGACAAGTATTATATGAGCACTTACTTGGAGTAAAAGAAGATGCTTCGGATGTTATAGGACTATACCCGATGTTTCCGGATGAAATGATTAATTTTTTGGTATTCGACTTTGATTGCCATGATGAGTTAAACAGTGGGGATGATGGTGCGAATATTGATTCGGAATGGGTAGCGGAAGTTAATGCTTTTAGAAAGATTTGTGAAAATAATGAAGTTCCTATTCTGGTTGAACGCTCCCGTTCAGGAAAAGGCGCTCATATCTGGATATTTTTTGAAAAGCCTATTCTTGCAAGTACTGCACGTCGATTTGGAACAGCACTTTTAACCCAGGGTGCTGAATCTGTAAATATGCGCAGTTTTAAGTACTATGATAGAATGCTTCCAGCTCAGGACCATTTGCCTATTAACACAAAAACAGGAAAGCCGGGGCTTGGAAATCTGGTTGCCTTACCGTTGCAGGGACAGGCTCTTAAGCACGGAAATAGTGCCTTTGTGGATGAGAATTGGAATGCTTATCCCAATCAATGGGATTGCTTAAGGAAAATCAAGAAAATTTCTACTGAAACAGTCGAAAAAAAGATACAAGAATGGTCTTTGTCCGGAATCCTGGGTGTACTCAATAATGATTTCAATATGTATACAGTAGACACTGATAGTATAGCGGATGAAAAGGAGACTAAGCCTTGGAAAAAAGGAAAAATAGCTTTTCGTAAAGAAGATGTTTCCGCTACTGTGGAAATCGTTATTGCTGATAAAGTATACATTAGCACAAAAAGCATGAAACCGAGAATGCAAAATGCTTTACGACGTATGGCGGCATTCAGTAATCCTGATTTTTATAAGAAATCTGCTATGGGATTTTCAACAAAAGGAATTCCGAGAATCATTTTCTGTGGTTATGATGAGGCTGGCTATATCTGTATTCCGCGAGCTTTACTGGAATCGATAGTGGATAGATTCCAAGAAGCAGATATCCCCATTACACTGACTGATCATAGGACTGTCGGAAATGTATTGGATGTTACTTTTAACGGAGCTTTGTACGATGAACAGATGAGAGCGGCCAAGGCTATTTTAGAACATGATAATGGTGTTCTTGCAGCAACCACTTCTTTTGGTAAAACCGTTGTTGGCGCGTATATGATTGCAGAAAGGAAAACCAATACTCTGATACTTGTTCATAATACGGAAATCCAGAAAAATTGGATTGAGGATTTAAATAAGTTTCTGGATATAAACGCTGAGTTACCGGAATATAAGACAAAAACAGGAAGAGTGAAAAAGAGAAAGAACATCATTGGAAAGCTACATGCCGGTCATAATTCGATGACTGGTATTATCGACGTTGCAATATTTTCCTCCTTGGGAAAAGGGGAAGAAATTAATCCCATGCTTGCGCAGTACGGAATGGTGATCATGGATGAATGTCATCATGGAGCGGCTCAGACGGTTGAAGATATTGTCGGTTCAGCAAAAGCGAAATATGTTTATGGCTTAACGGCAACTCCGAAATGGGAAGACGGACTGGAAAAGAAAGTTTTTATGCAGTTCGGTCCCATAAGATTTCGCTATACGGCAAAGGAAAGAGCGGAAAAACAAGGGATTGACCACTTTGTTTATCCAAGATTTACAAGGTTGGTCAGTGCATCGAATATAAAAGTTGCGGAGGCAAACAGGGCAGTTATTGAATGTGAATCCAGAAATGAACAGATTATTTTGGATATTGTAAATTGCATTCAAAATGGTAGAACGCCTCTCGTCCTAACCAAATATAAGGAACACGCTGAGCTTTTATATCAACGATTGCAGGGGAAGGCAGATCATGTTTATCTTTTGCAAGGAGGGGGCAGTGGAAAAGCTAAGGACAAGATGAGAATTCAAATGAGAGCGGTTTCGGATGCGGAGTCTATTGTCCTTGTTGCTATCGATAAATATATTGGCGAAGGCTTTAATTTTCCTCGTCTTGACACAATGATGCTTACCATGCCTGCAGCCGCAGAAGGAAATATTGAGCAGTTTGCCGGGCGTTTACATCGAGACTACGAAACAAAGACAGAAGTAATCATATACGATTATGTGGATTCTCATATACGTGTGCTGGAGAAGATGTATCATAAGCGCCTAAGGACTTACAAGAAAATTGGATATGAAATTTGCAATAATATTATTGTCGAAAAACAGAATGCCAATACTATTTTTGATATAGATACCTATGAAAAAGTATATGAAAAAAAGATTTGCTGGAGGCAAATAAGGAAATTATTATTTCCAGTCCCGGATTAAATCACGCCAAGGTTGAGGCTTTCGTAAAGCTTATAAAACAGAGACAGGAAGATGGAGTTAAGCTTACGGTAATAACCCTTAACCCGGAAGGATATCCTGAAGAAAAGATTGAAGATACAAAGAGACTTGTAGAGATACTTAAAAATTGTGGTGTCAGAATTAAGCTTCAGGAGCATATGCATGAACATTTTGCGATCATAGATGAAGAGATAGTATGGTATGGAAGTATGAATTTTCTATCACGAGCGAAAGCGGATGACAATTTAATGCGTGTAAAAAGTAAAGATGTAGCACAGGAGTTATTGGAAATAAGCTTTGGATAAGAAATATTGAAGGTTAGATGTTACGTTCCCAATTCAGGACGCACTGCGTCCTGAATTGGGCTGGACTCATTATTGATCCCTAATGAGAATTTCTGATAAAAAAGTTCTGGGTTTTACATGGAGGCGGAGAATTATAGAATTATACGAAAGCGATGTCATATAGTAGAAAAATGTCAATTGTTATGAAAATCAAGAATTTATAGTCTCTCTATGCTTGAAAAAAAGAGACGTATGACGAAAGCATCTGTAAACAAACGTCGTTCAGAGGACCCTTATGAATTGATGCACCAATCATATTAGCATCTGCACGCAGATACCTCACTAATATTAACAAGAAAACGAACTGCAGAAGATAATACAATTGATGTTATAAATTTAATTACTCAAGATAAATTCTTTAAAGAAGATATTTGTAAAAAGGCGAACTATTAAAAGTGGTAGCTTCGTAATTCCACAGCGTGTTAATGAGAATGGAGATCCTCTTCGGTTGGAAAAATCATACATCATGATGCGTAAGTTCGGCCTTATTCTGCTCAGGGATATTGTTGAAGATAAGGATACGCTCGTGCGTTGTGAGTTTATGCCATTCCTGACAGATGTGGATGAAAAGAATATTCGTGATAGATTCAAGAATACAGAGACAATTCCGGACGACGATATAAACACATCTGTTGACCAGACAAAACGTCTTATTATGGCTATAAAATAAAGATCTGCATTATCCGGAAGTGAAGGATGGATATTTCAGATACGACATAGTTTCGGAGTTTTTGAGGAAGCCGAGCAATGTTTTCCGGTGGAAAATATATGAATCAAACACACTTGGCAAGGGTAGTCTGTTGAGCTGGTATGCAGTTATCCTCTGCGAATGTATGGAAGGAAATAAGACCGGTCCAAAGCCATTCGTGGAATCGAGGCATCTATTTTATGGAGCCACATATCTTCTAGAATCAGTTGCTGACAAGATGGGTCTGACTCATGACTTGAAACAGTGCTTTCCGGATACGTATCAAAAGCTCCTCTCTACTCTGAGACCTTAAAGCAGGTGCAGTGGGGCAAGAATAAAGAGGACGATAAACTCCCCCAGATCAACCTCCTCTTGGTTTTTGGAGAGAAGTCGGGACTGCCCTTTTATTATGGTAAGCTCGCCGGGAACATACCGGATTCCAAGACGGTAAAGCACTTGCTTGAGGATCTGGATATCTTGGGTTTTGGCAAGACCAAGTTTGTGATGGATAGAGGATTCTACTCGGAGAATAACATCAACGGTCTTTACCGAGTGATATCATCAAGGATAAACGCAGTATCTACATCCATTACTACTACAGCATCGAAAAAGGTGCTGATGACGAGCAGGCTTTCGACAAGCGGATTACTGAGCTTTGCTCAGAGCTGCAGGAAGGCAAATTTGTCGAGGAGCATAAGAAAGCTTATGCGCAGTTCTTTGAAGTAAAGGACACAGCGGTACGAGGCAGGCGAGTCTACCACAAAGAAGAGGCCATCAAAGCAGCTCGTCGCTATTTCGGATACTTTGCTCTTATCACCAACGAGAAGATGGATGCCTTTATGGCCCTACATCTGTATCGGATGAAGGACATCGTTGAGAAGGCCTTCGGCAATATCAAGGAACGCCTTAACCTAAGACGGCTCCTGGTAAAAACCGAGAAGAATCTCGATGGTAAGATATTTACAGAGTTTGTCGCTCTTATTCTTATTTCTCATCTTGATCACAAGATGAGGGAAGCAAAGCTGTATAGAACTTACAGCATGCAGCAACTGCTTGACAGGCTCGATGTACTCGAGTGCTTTGAGGATGAGGGTCACAGGCTCAGGATTGGCGAGTTTACGACCAAGCAGGCTGATATATATGAAGCACTCGGAGTAGCGCTGCTAACCTCGTCATGTTAATCTGAGAATGCAGGATGTATGGTCTATTGACATAACGTATATTCCGGTTAAAACTGACTGGCTCTATCTGACGGCAATCATAGACTGGTTCTCCAGATATGTGCTTCAATGGGAACTCAGCGATAGCATGGAAATCGACTTCGTTATGGATACCAGCAAAAAGGCACTAAAAGTATCCACACCAGAGATCATGAACAGTGATCAGGGGAGCCGTTTTACCAGTCCACAATTCACAAAGATTTTTCTTGATGCTGGTTCGAAAATCAGCATGGATCATCGTGGCAGGGCTTATGATAATATCTTCGTGGAGCGGCTATGGAGAACAGTAAAATATGAGGACGTTTATCCACATGGCTACGAAACGCCACGGGAAGCCAGGATTGGAATTAGCAGATTCATGGCCTATTACAACCACGAACGGCCACACTCAAGCCTAGAGTACAAAACCCCGGAAGAGGTATACTGGGACAGGAAATGATTCTCCTGTCTCTCCCCTTTCCGGAGAGTAAGCGTGAATATATGAGCGGTCAAGGGTTCTTACAGAAGCTGCAAGCAGCAGACCCTTTACAACTCATATATCCACACTTAGTGGGTAACCAAGGGAGAATGGAGGAGTTTATCCCCTCCGGAATCCAACTTAAAAATCAAAAAAATTTGTCTTGACATAGGGGTTCACTTTACCTTTCGCTGGTTCTTGTGGGGCAGACAGAACTTTGGGATAAGCTCAGGCTGCAGAGATGCACAGCTATAACCCAGCGTATAGACATGAACATAGTACCTAAACCAATGGACCTTAGTGAAACAGGCCTATATATAAGAGCACATCTTGCCTATGCAGAAGCGAACGGAGAAATCTTCACTCCGGGTGCTGAAGAAAGCATCTACAAAGTATCTGCAGGCATTCCGAGAATGATAAATCGGATATGCGAGAAAAGCCTGATGTACTCGACACAGAATAAGAAAAAGCTGATAGATGAGCATGTGATCCGCTATGTGGCGGAGCATGAAATGGTGGGAGGTGGTATTGCATGATAACCTTCTGCTATAGAGACAGTAATAATAAGAGATGTATAGGTGAGATTTTTATTCTCTCGAATTATGATCCAATGGAAATGGAGATAGAGGCAAACGGCTGGACATTCCACGTAGTAGTTGGAAGGTTGGATCAGGGGCATTTCATATGCATACCTAACTGGAACATAGGTGGTGAGTTGGCTGGACCTGGTGATGTTCACTGGAACGAAGAGAGATTGCTGCAGACCACAATACTCCATCCTGATAATGTAAAGGCGGTAGTCAGTGGTATTGCAGAAGCAGCCAGATGGATTGAAAAGTATCATACGGATGTGTGCGGCTAACGCCGCACAGTCCGTTAGAATCTGCAGACAGACAAATGAGAAGGTTTGTGACAGCAAGTGATGTTAGACCCGTGACAGCGGGAGAAATTAGGAACATAACTGATAAGGACGGGCTTTATAGAGAATAGGTGTTGTGGATGCTAGGCAAAACGATTGTTTGGGAAAAAAGAAAATCAACGCTCAGAATGCGGCTCATCCAAGTACTGATGCTGTGTGGAGGAATGAGTCTATTGGCAGTAGGGATCGTATCTTATATGACGATACGGATGATACAGAATAACAGACTGTTGGACAGCATGAGGATCTATGTGGATCAAATGACGCAGAATACGGATAATGCGTATTTCGATATTCTCAACATTGCCAGTCAGATGGGACCAAACGGTTTGATCGGCACAGTGCTGGAAACATATTTGGATGCAAACGACAAGTATGAGAAATATATGGGACAGAAGTCTTTGCGTACTGAATTGATCCGGCTTGGATATATCAACCTTAAGTTGGTAGGAGCAAATTATTTTGACTCGGCAAAGGGAACGCCGATCGTCAGGCATCTGACTTTTAGGGATGTGGGGAAGTCATATATCGGCAATCCGGAAATCCTGCAAAGTGCCGGTAACCGTATCCATTCCATTCATCCGTCCAAGTTATCCAATCCGCAAACGTTCGTATGTTCTGCGGAGCGGAGGGACTCTTTTGGAACGGGAAATCTTGTGGATACATATGTGGAGATTGAAGTCCCTACCGATCTGACGGGTTACTCCGAGAAGAAGGGACCGTATACCATTTTGCAGATGGATGAGAAGGGCTTTGTTAAATTCAGCAACAATCCTGTGATCGTGCAGGGGCAAAGATTGTCTGTGGGCGGAATGGACAGATCCTCCTACAAGGTGATCGAGAGAGAGGGATTTAAAATACTCCTGTATCGCAGCAAGATCGGATATGTAAACGGGGTGGCAGTTCCGGATAACCTGTACAAGAAAGACGTTAACCGTTGGTGGGGCAAAATTTTTTTCGTCATTATAGGAACCTTTTGTATTTTTTTGATTTCGGTCGTCTACCTATATCGTCTCGTATGTATCCCTCTGAACAGCTTTCGAAAGCAGATGATACGCATCGGAACCGGACAGTTTGATGAGGGAAGGAAAGCTTTTGAGATTGAGGAATTCGACTCTTTGATGCAGGAGATCGATCAGATGAGAAATCAGATCGAAAATCTGATCCATGGTATTGTAGAGAAGGAGAAGAATATCCAAAGAACATCGTATGAGAAATTATTGTATCAGATCAATCCGCATTTTTTGCTTAACACACTCAATTCCGTTCAATGGATGGCGCAGATGAAAAAACAAAAGGAAATCGGAGACTTTGTACAGAAACTCAAAGTATTGCTTGCATATAATCTCGGGAAGGAAGGGGCGGCGACAACCTTGCGCGAAGAAATCCGCATATTGGAGAAATATGTGGCACTGCAGCAGGTGAGATATGATTTTATCTTTGAAATAAATGTGGAGGAAGGAAAGTATTTGGATCAGCCGACGGTACGGATGCTCCTCCAGCCGCTGGTAGAGAATGCGATCCGTTACGGCCTGGGAGATGAAGAGCGGATCCGGATGCAAGTGTTCCGGGATAAGAAGCGTTCCTATACGGTCATTACGATACAGGACAGCGGTCAGGGGCTTTCCGAAAGGGAGATCCGGGAGATCAACGAACCATTTGACTATGATGTGGAAAGCAGGGAGACAGAGAATCGGGGGATCGGACTGCGTTATGTGAAAGCGGTCCTTAGCTCATTCTACGAGGGAGAAACGAGCCTGTTTGTGAACAGCAAGAAAGGCGAAGGAACAAAGATAACGATACTCCTGCCATTTTCGACTGACGAAGGGAGGGAAAGGGGAGAACAGAAGTGAAGGTTTTAGTTGTAGATGATGATAAGCTTGCAAGGAAGGGGCTGATCGCCGTAATGGAATGGGAAAAGTACGGTTTCCGGGTAGAGGGAGACGTACAAAACGGCAGAAAGGCGCTGGAATTTTTAGATTCCCACGATGTGGACATTGTTTTCACAGACATTGATATGCCCGAGATGGACGGATTGACCTTGATGCAGGAATGCAAAAAGCGCTATCCCAACGTGCAATTCGTTATCTTTTCCATGTATGAAGATTTCCGGTACGCACAGACCGCGATCAGAATGGGAGCGTTGGATTACATATCGAAGATCAGCTTTGATGTAGAGGAGTGCGGGCAGATCCTTCAAGGAGTTCAAAAAAAATATTTGGAGACGGAAAGAAAGGCTGGCGCGGTCTCACAGAAGAATGACAGCTTGTCGGAGGGGGATGGAAAAATTTTCCATGATCTTGAAAACGAATGGATGTCCTCCGTGTGGCTGTTCGATGACGACAGACTTGCCGAACTTTCGGAAAAAACAAGACAGCTAAGCTTGCGGAGCGCGGAGCGGATATTTATCAAAGCCTTTACCGTTTTCATCAGATGCTTGGAAGACAAAGAGAACAGTTCCCGGTATTGAATGATGTGGATGAGATGCTTCGGTGGATAGACCAATGGAGACAGCAACTCTACGAAGAATGCGAGGACATGAAAAATAAAGATGACATCCACACGTTTGCTTACGTGATCAAGTATGTGAAAGCGAACGTAAGTGAAAATATCAAGTCTGAGGATGTAGCGGATCGAATCGGAATGAGCAGAAGTTACTTTAGTACCCGTTTTCGGGAAATGACGGGGGAAACCTTTCACAGCTTCCTGATCGGACAGAAGTTAAGGGAGGCAAAAAGACGTATTGAAGAAGGAACGGACAGTATCACAATGATCGCATCCGACCTTGGCTACGATCATTTTCACTATTTTACGAAGATGTTTTTGAAGCAGTATGGATGTACGCCAAGTGAATACAGAGAGTCAAAAAAATGTTCGAAATAATTCGGACATTTTTTTTGCGGGAAAAAAGATGCGATAAACAAAAAACAGATCGGTCTTTTGACATTTCCGGAAACAACACATACTTGTTCTATCAAAGGGAAAGGAGGAGAAATGAATGTACATTAAAAGATTTGTCAAACACTATTATATTATGCTGATACCGGCTCTGTTATGGCTCTTTTTTTTTTTCAGCATTGTTCCGATGTTCGGCATCGTTATGGCATTTCAGGACTACAACCCGGGGAAGGGAATTCTCCATTCTAAATTTATAGGGTTCGGCAACTTCACCTACATGTTCCAAATGAACGACGTCAAGCAGGTGCTGGCAAATACGGTGGTTATAGCAGTGGGAAAGATCATAGGAAATATCATCGTTCCTCTTGTATTTGCGATCTTGTTCAATGAGCTCTGTCTGAAGAGGCTGAAAAGACCGATCCAAACGATCGTCTATCTTCCGTATTTCTTGTCATGGGTCATACTGGCAAAGATCGTGCTGAACATTTTCGGTTATACCGGACCGATCAATCAGCTCATTGGGCTGTTCCACGGAAAAGCAATCAATTTCTTCGGAGAGCCGAAGCTCTTTCAGCCGATGATCATCGGCACGGATATTTGGAAGGGATTTGGGTATAATGCGGTCGTTTACTTGGCGGCGATCCTCGGAGTAGATCAAAATTTATATGAGGCTGCGGCGGCAGACGGAGCGGGGAGATGGAAGAGAATATGGCACGTAACACTGCCGGGCATTCGGACAACGGTCGCTCTGCTGGCGATCCTTTCCCTTGGGAATATCTTAAATGCCGGTTTTGATCAAATTTACAATCTGTATAATCCGCTCGTATATTCTACAGGAGATATTATAGACACTTGGGTATACAGGGCAGGCTTACAGAATTTACAGTTTTCTCTTGCTACGGCAGTGGGATTGCTGAAATCGGTAGTCAGTGTCTTTCTGATCGTTATCGGATATAAGCTGGCAGATCGGTTTACGGGGTATAAAATTTTTTAGGAGGAGCGTTATGGTAGAGAACAGAGGAATCGGATCAAAAATATTTGATGTAGTGAACGTTGTCGTTCTCGTTGTCATTACGCTGCTTTGCATACTTCCGGTCTGGTATGTGCTTTGTGTCTCGTTGAGCAGCAAGGAGGCGGTCAGCGCCGGACAGGTCGCCTTTTGGCCGGTAGGCTTCAATATATTGTCCTATAAAAAGATATTGTCAGAGCAAGGCTTTTTGACTTCTTTTCTTGTTTCGATCAAGCGAGTCGTGCTTGGAACGGCGGTAAGTGTGATCTGCATCCTGCTTGCGGCATATCCGTTGTCAAGGACGAAGAAGCAGTTTCCGGGAAGAGACAAGGTCATGTGGATCTTTATTTTCTGCATGCTTTTTAACGGAGGTACAGTACCATGGTACATCACGATGAAAAGCTATCACTTGATGGACAGTATATGGGGCCTCGTCCTCGGAATGGGGCTTCAGGTGTTCAATGTAATTCTTGCGGTGAACTTCTTCAAAAACCTGCCTGCGGAGCTTGAGGAAGCGTGCTTTGTGGATGGAGGAGGACCATGGAAATGTATGTTTTTCATTTTTCTGCCGTTGGCAAAGCCGATGATCGCAACGATCTCTCTTTTTACGATCGTTACCTACTGGAATGAGTTTTTCCAAGGAATGGTGCTGAGCACAAAGCAGTCCAGCTATCCGCTTCAGACATATATCCAGCAGATGGTTGTAACATTGGATTTTTCCTCGATGAACGCGGATCAGATCGCGCAGGCGATGAAGCTGAACAATCTTTCACTGGATGCGGCGAAAATATTTGTGGCGATGATCCCGGTACTGATCGTTTATCCGTTTTTACAAAAGTATTTTGTTTCAGGAATTACTCTTGGATCCGTGAAGGGTTAAGCCATATCATATTACAAAATAAGGAGGATGTATATGAAAGGTAAGAAGACAATGAAAAAATTGATCGCCGTAACCGGAGCGGTAGCAATGGCTGTAACATTGCTCGGCGGCTGCGGCGCAAAGAAGGAGAAGGAGGAGCAAAGTGCCGTGAGGGAAGCGGCAGGGACGGCGAAGGAAGATTTGCCCTTGGCAAAATATGAAAGCCGGTGACAGTGCACTTGGGAGGAAAGATGAACCCGAACGCCAAGCTCCCGGCAGGGATGTCCTATGAAAAAAATCCGTACATCGATATGCTCCAAAAGGATCTGAATATCAACGTTGTTTACGACTGGGTAGTTTCTCTGTCCGACTGGGATGAAAAGATGAGTCTTTGCATCGGAAGCAATACGATACCGGAGCTGATGAGTGTGAACGCGACACAATATCGTTCTATGTTGAAATACGATTTGATCCAGCCGCTTGATAAATATTATGACGACTATGCTTCGGATGCCTTGAAAAGCTATGTGAAGTCGGGCGGTGAGGAGCTGCAGAAGGTGATCACCAACGATAAGGGTGAGATGATGGCAATTCCTGCCCCCAATCTTATCTCAGGCGGCATCAATGAAATGTGGATTCGGCAGGATTGGCTGGATGCTCTCGGACTTCAGGCGCCGAAAACATGGGATGATATGATCAAGGTTGCGCAGGCGTTTGTCACGCAAGATCCGGACGGGAACGGACAAAATGATACGATCGGTATTTTAGGACCCGGAAATTCAGATCACTTAAACGGGATCGGAGGAAATCAGTTCGGTCTTGATCCTTTATTCAGCAGCTTCCAGTCGTACCCGCAATATTGGCTGAAAGGAAAGGATGGGAAGGTACAGTACGGTTCTATCCTTCCGGAGACAAAGAAGGCACTGGAGAGTATTTCCAAGTTGTACGCGCAAGGGTTGATCGATCCGGAAATGCTTGTAAGAAATGACAGCAAGGAGCCTCTTCTTGCAGGAAAGGTCGGCATTTTCTTCGGACCGTGGTGGTGTGCATACACCTTTGCCGATACGACCTTATCAGGATCGGCTGACTGGAGAGCATATTTTGCACCGCTGTCCACGGATAATAAATTTTATACGCACATGGCAGAACCGACAAGCCAGTTTGTCGTGGCAAGCAAGGACTGCAAAAATCCGGAGGCTGCATTTAAGATCATCAACTATATCATTAAGAACGAGCAGCAGTGGGTAGTGGATGGAGTCACATCCACAGAGATGGGAACGGCAGACTTCTATCCTCTGTATAATACATATGACAATGCAAACGAGATTGAAACTTCCTATGATATTTTGACTAAGTATCTGGAAGGAAAGACAAAAATTGAGGACGTGGACTTCTCCACACATAAGCTTCTGAAAAATGATATGGAGGCGATCACACAGTTAAAGAAAGAGCCTTATGATGATTTCAGCCTCAAAAATTGGAATTTGGACAGTGATTTGGCAAAAGGAAATCTTCCGAGACTTGTTGCGATCATGGTAGGCGCCGCACCTCTTGTAAAAGACAAGTATGAGCCGGTTTACAATGCTTACAACGGACAGACGGAGACAATGTCTGCGAAATGGTCTAACTTGAAGAAGATGGAAGAAGAGACCTTTGCAAAAATCATTATGGGGAAGGCGGACATCAGCGAATTCGATAAATTTGTAGCGAACTGGAAGAGTCAGGGCGGAGATCAAATACTTAAGGAGATCAACGCAGAGTTAAAGAAATAGCAGGAAGCGGACGTATCAAAACGGGCGGGAGCAAAAAACGGAGACCCGATACCTTTGCAAAAGGTGGGTACTGCACAGCTCCTGCCTGTTTTATTCAAAGGACAAGGAGGACAACTATGAAGCTAGGCGTATTATCAGTAGCTTTAGGTGAAAAGACATTGGAGGAAGCCTGCCGGTGGTTGAAGGCAAGAGATGTGGATATGATCGAGATTGGAACAGGCGGATACCCGGGGAAGAGCCATTGTGATCCGAAGATCTTACTGGAGGATGAAGAGCAGTTCCGGATATTTGTGGATACCTTGAAGGAATATGACCTTCAGGTCAGTGCATTAAGCTGCCACGGAAACATGGTCCATCCGGACGAGGAGACGGCAAAAAGGTTCAGAAACGATTTTATTGCAACTTTGCAGCTAGCGGAGAAAATGGGAGTTCATATCATCAATACATTTTCGGGCTGCCCGGGAGGATCGGAGAAGGATGCGACGCCAAACTGGGTGACGTGCCCGTGGCCGGACGATTTTTCAGACATCCTCCGCTACCAGTGGGAGGATGTGCTGATCCCGTTTTGGGCGGAGTATACGAAGCTTGCGGAGCAGTTCGGAGTTGACAAAATTGCTCTTGAAATGCACCCGGGATTTTGTGTTTACAATACAAAAACCTTGTTAAGACTTCGCAAGGAGGTAGGATCCGCCATTGGAGCCAATTTTGATCCGAGCCATTTGATATGGCAGGGGATGGATCCGGCTCAATGTATTCGTGAGCTTGGAAAGGAGAATGCGATTTTTCACTTTCATGCAAAGGATACGAGGGTCAATCCATATGAGACGGCGAAAAACGGCGTACTCGATACGGAGCATTATCAAAAGGAGCTTGAACGCTCATGGATCTTCCGTACAGTTGGTTACGGGAACGGAGAGGAGTACTGGAGAAATATTTTGTCGGAGCTGCGCCTTGCCGGATACGATCATGCGGTCAGCATTGAGCATGAGGATAGCCTGATGTCCGGAGAGGAAGGGCTTGACAAGGCGATCCGGTTCTTAAATCGTATACTGATCCGTGAAAAACGAGGCGAAATGTTCTGGGCGTAGCTGAAACAGGAAGGGATAAGGATAGACAGATGGAAGGAGAAAAAGTAGTATACGGACTCATCGGATACGGCGGAATGGGAGGGTGGCATGCCGAGCTGCTCTCAAAAATTGAAGAGATCGTTTTCGCCGGAATATGGGATATTAAGGAGGAAGCAAGAGAGAGGGGGCTCAATCATCGTTTTCACGTGTATGAGAGTGAGGAAGCGTTGCTCTCAGATAAGAAAATTGATGTGATCCTTGTGGCAACGCCGAACGATCAGCATCTTCCAATCGCAAGGCGTGGAGTCATGGCGGGCAAACATGTCGTTTTGGAAAAGCCTGCCGTACTGTCTTCGGAGGAGCTGCAGGAGTTAGTAATGCTGCGGAGGATATACGGGAAAATCATTACCGTTCATCAAAACCGAAGATGGGATGACGACTATCTGACTGTAAAAAGGATATGCAAAGAAAAAAAGCTCGGAGAAATTTATCGGATCGAAAGCAGAGTACACGGTTCCAGAGGAATTCCGGGAGATTGGAGGCGGATGAAGGAGCACGGAGGAGGCATGGTGCTGGACTGGGGCGTTCACCTTCTCGATCAAATCCTTCTTCTGACAGAAGGAAACGCTTTGAGATCCGTGTACGCCACGTTGACAAATGTGACAAACAAAATCGTGGACGACGGCTTTTGCGCGACTCTTTTGTTTGAAAACGGGCTGCAGGCTGTAGTGGAAGTCGGCACCAGTAATTTTGTCTCTCTTCCCAGATGGTATGTACTTGGCGAAAACGGGACGGCAATTGTGGAAGACTGGGATCTGAGCGGAAGAATGGTGCTTGCAACGGGAGTGAATGAAAAAGATGTTGTGCCGGTGAGAACAGCGGCAGGTCTGACAAAAACGATGGCTCCGAGACGGGAGGATACGATCCATACTGTCTCACTTCCGATGGAACGAGGAGAAGTGATCGAGTTTCACAAAAACGTCGCCCGATCCGTGCTTGGACAGGAAGAACCGATCGTTACACTGGATCAAGTGGGCAAAGTCATCCGCGTAATGGAGGCGATCTTCCAATCAGCAGAGAAAAATCAAGTTGTTTTCTTTTCTTGACAAACGGGGTAGAGACAGCATGGGGGGCATATCGGAAGAGCAACGACACATCGGGGCGATAGTAAAATGTCATCACGGCAAAGAATGTGTAAGGAGTACAAGCGTGCTGTAAACAAAGGAGGAGGCTTTCATGAAGCAAATAAAAATCGGCACATGTATACCGGGAAATAAAGCTGAGATATTTTTGGAAATATGAAGGATAAAGGATTCGAGACGTTTTCTATTAACTTTCACATGGAGCTGGAAGGAACGGATCTTGAGAAGCTCGCAGAGAAAGCAAACAGGATACTGGAAAACAGCGATGCGAAGGTGTCAACGATCGGCTATTATTGCAATCCGATCCAGTATCCGGAGCACAGGAAAAACTTGGAATATGTAATCGCAAATGCGCCCAAATTCGGAGCAACTTGTGTAAGCACGTTTGCAGGAGCTTACGAGGGCAAGCCGGTGGATGCGTCATTTGACGAGTTTGGAAAGGTTTTTCGGGAACTGGCGGATATGGCGGAGGAAAAGGGAGTAAAGCTTGGAATTGAAAATTGCCTCATGGACGGATCATGGCAGAGTGCCACATGCAATATCGGATTTCATCCGGATGCGTGGGAGGTGATGTTCCGGGAAGTTCCAAATGAAAATTTCGGGTTGGAATGGGAGCCGACGCATCAGATGGTGCAACTGATCGATCCGGTTGCACAGTTGAGAAAATGGTGTAAAAAAATTGTTCACATCCACGGAAAGGACGCGACGATCGACCGGAGCGGGATAAAGACAAACGGAATATTCGGAAAGTCGCCCTTTGTATGGCATCGACTTCCCGGCTTCGGAGATACAAACTGGACGGATGTGATCTCCATTCTTCGTCAGAACGGATATGAGGACGACATTTGCATCGAAGGATACCATGATCCGGTTTACAGCGGAGAGTGGGAAATGACAGGACAGCTTCATTCCCTGCAATATTTGAAATGGTGCAGAGGCGGAGAATTCGCGGCAAATCCGTGGGAGAGATCAAGGCTGCCTTATCGGAGAAAGAAAATCAAGATTGATTTACAGGGTAACCTGTAGGAAAGGAAACCGGGATGAAAAAATTAAAAGCAGGAATTGTCGGCTGTGGCGGGATCGCCAACGGAAAGCATATGCCGGCTATGAAAAAAAGCGGACTTTATGAGCTCGTTGCCTTTTGTGACATCGTCATTGAAAAGGCGGAGGATGCTAAAGAAAAATTCGGAGAAAAGGACGCTGCAGTATTTGAAGATTACAAGGAGCTGTTAAAGCTTGATCTGGACGTCGTTTATGTGACGACACCGAACCGCTCTCATGCGAAAATATCGATTGCGGCGATGGAGAGCGGGAAGGACGTTATGTGTGAAAAGCCGATGGCGAAAACATATGCGCAGGCCTTGGAAATGCTGGAGACATCCAAACGTACCGGGCGTATTCTCCAGATCGGATACCAGAACAGATACCGGGCGGATTCGTCCTATCTGCATAAGCTTTGTGAAAAGGAAGAACTTGGAGACATATATTTTGCGAAGGCTCATGCGCTGCGCAGAAGAGCGGTGCCTACGTGGGGCGTATTCCTAAATGAGGAAGAGCAAGGCGGAGGTCCGCTGATCGATATCGGGACGCACGCTTTGGATCTGACGCTTTGGATGATGAACAATTATGAGGTGGAGTCCGTGACCGGTTCGGTCTTCCACAAGCTTTCCGACTCGGACAACCAAGGAAACGCTTTCGGAAACTGGGAACCGGAGCAATTTACAGTGGAGGATTCCGCATTTGGCTTCATCAAAATGAAAAACGGAGCGGTGATCGAGCTGGAATCTTCTTGGGCGTTGAATATTTTGGACGGAGAAGAAGCGAAAACAACCTTGTGCGGAACGAAAGGCGGGGCAGATATGAAGGGAGGGCTTCGTATCAATTGTATCCACGAAAATATGCCGGTCGTTGAGATCCCGGATCTTTCGGGAGGCGGAGTTGATTTCTTCAGCGGCGGCTCTAAATCAGCAGGGGATATTGAGCAGGAGCATTTCTACGATGTTGTCGTAAACGGAAGAGAACAGATCGTCAAGCCCGAACAGGCGCTTGTTGTTACAAGAGTGCTGGAGGCGATTTACGAGTCGGCAAAATCAGGAAAAACAGTTTACTTTTCCTAACGAAAATGTGTCAAAAGAGGAGCGACAGATGGATGAAATAAAATTGAGGCAACTGCTTGGATCGATGTCCCTTCGGGAAAAGATCGGGCAGATGATACAGCTTACGGGGAGCTATTATGAAAAAGCGCTCGATGCTGAGGGAGATGCCGATACGGTGATGACGGGAAATGAAGTGGAAGGGCAGATCCCTTCATGGGTGTTTCAGACGGCCGGTTCCGTACTTGGTACGATCGGAGAAGAAAAAATAAAAAATATACAGAAGGCTTATCAAAAAGCACACCCCCACGGTATTCCGCTCTTGTTTATGGCGGATGTTATTCACGGCTGTTCGACAATCTTTCCGATCCCCCTTGGGCAGGCGTGCAGTTTTCACCCGGAGCTTGTAAAAAAATGTGCCGCCGCTTCTGCGAGAGAGGCGGCGGCCCAAGGGCTTCGTGCGACCTTTCCCCTATGATCGACGTGTCCGCCGATCCGAGGTGGGGAAGGATCATGGAATCCTTCGGGGAGGATCCGTATTTGAACGGTACGCTCGGCAAGGCGATGGTTGAGGGCTACCAGGAAGAGCCGAAAGGAGATCACCATGAGCTGGCAGGATGCTTGAAGCATTTTGCAGGCTACGGGGCGGTCAGTGCAGGAAGGGAGTACAACGATGTGGAAATGTCTCAAAGAACATTCTTTGAGCAATATTTAAAGCCGTTTCGAGAGGCGATAAAGGCCAATCCTTCCATGGTCATGACAGCCTTTCATGCGATCGACCGCGTTCCGATCAGCAAAAACGAAGACCTACTGAAAAAGACGCTGCGGGATGATATGGGCTTTGACGGAGTCCTTATTTCCGACTGGGGATCAATCGGTCAGCTAGAGGAGCAGCATGTGGCTGCCGATCAGAGAGAATGTGCGGTTTTCGGGCAAAATGCAGGTATCGACATTGATATGATGAGTCGGGCGTATATGGAGCATTTGGAAGAGCTTGTTCTGGATGGCAGTATCCCGATGGAGGAAATCGATGAAAGTGTCTGGAAGATTCTGTGCATGAAAAATGACCTCGGCTTGTTTGAAGATCCGTTCTCTGGAATGGGAGACGTAGAAATACTGTCCGAGGAGACAAAACAGCTTGCCAAGGAGTGTGTCATGGAGGGGTGCGTCCTTCTGAAAAATGAAGAAATGCTCCCCTTAAAGGATGATGGAAAAAAAGTATATTGGGTCGGACCGTATACAAGCTCCCGCCAATTTTTGAGCAGATGGTCCATATTCGGTAAGCGTGCGCATGTGGAGACGATCGAGAGCGTTTTGAAGAAAAAGGGAAAGCAAGTCGACTGCATAACGGGGAGCACGATTTTGACGAAGAAGGAGGCGATGCAGTGGGACGTATGGGGACCGGAGGAGGAGACGATCGAAAAGCAGCTTGCTGATGAAGAGAAGAAGCTTGCATCAATCTCACCGGAGGACACAGTCGTCTTAGTTGTCGGGGAACACGAGATCCAGTCCGGGGAAGCTGCCAGCAGAGCTTTTTTGGAATTACCGAAGCCTCAAAAGGATCTGTTCGATAAGGTGTGGGCAAGGACAAAAAATATCATCACTGTACTTGTGACCGGTCGTCCGCTGGATGTGAGAAAGCTGAGCGAGAAATCAAAAGCGTTTCTTGTGGTGTGGCGTCCTGGAACGATGGGCGCTGAGGCAATCGTCGATCTCGTATACGGAGACGGACAACCTTCGGGAAAGCTTGCCGTAAGCTTTCCGTACAGTGTCGGGCAATGTCCGGTCACTTATTGGGATATGACGACAGGACACCCGATGAAGCATGAAAAAGACCGTTTCAGCAGCAGGTATATGGATATTCCGAACACACCGTTGTTTCCATTCGGATTCGGACTGACTTACACGAGCTTTACCGTCAAAGATATTCGAGGGACGGTTACGGAAGGTAAGTATGCCTCGGTAACGTGTATAGTCAAAAATACGGGACAGATAAAAGGGACGGAAGTCGTGCAGTGCTATGTACGCACAAAGCTTGCCGATGTTGTCCGACCGGAAAAAGAGTTGATCCGTTTCCGTCGAGTGACCTTGAACCCGGGAGAGGAACAGAACATACAGTTTACGATTCCGAAGGAGGAATTTTCCTTTTACGACAGGCATATGAATAAAATAGTAGATGGTATTTTGTTTCAGCTCCTTGTGGGGACAGACAGTACGGTAAATGATGGCTGTGACATTTATTTTGAATGATCAGCCGGGGAAGGCTTGGATTTTCTAAATATAACGGTGACGACAGTGTCGAAGGCAACGCAAACAAAGGGGGGGCAGACGGAAAGCCCTACTCATTTGCCGTTGCATTTTGCGATAAACGGCCAAGGCTAATTGTTCATAAGATCCATTCGTCCCCATATGGGAGGGGAAATAGAAGAAATACCCTTTACAGGAACGGCTTCGTAATTTTTATAGATATGAGGCATATTTTTTTGAATGACGGTGGAATCGCCCGCCTCAAGGACAATATCCGTCTCTCCAATCGGAACTGTAAGCCGCCCCTCCAACACATAGATCATCTCCTCAGAATGATGGTGGATCGGCTGATCGGAATCTTGGGAGCGGGCAGCGATCTCAAAAGAAATGAGCATCGCTTCCGGTGAATACGCCGGTGACGGAAGCGGAGTCAGAAACCGGTAAGACACATTATGATCTTCGGAGTAGGTGATGATCTGTTGATCCTTTCGGATCGTCAGATTGCCCATAATCTCCAGATCATCCAGCAGCATGTACAGCGGCACTTGAACGGCTTGGGCAATTTTTCGCAAAGCGGAAAATGACGGATCGATCTCTTTTCTCTCAACCTGAGAAATATAGCTGATCGACATACCGGACAATTCTGCCAGTTCTTTGATCGTCATCTTCTGTTTTTCCCTATACTCTCTTATTTTCAACATGGCGAATCTCCGATCAGATGATATTTTACAAAACTATTTATAATTCTATCTTAATTATAATAGATGCAGTATTATCTCTACGAATCAATCATGAATCCCTGTCTTTGCTGGCAGGCACCGTTTTAATCTGCTCATTGCGAAAAAAGGGAGCATCAGCATAAAGAGAGAAACGACTGCAACAAAGAACAGGGCAATAAGACCAATGATCTTATCGGGATTATCTTCAAGCCGCATGCTGAAATAATTTGTGTTAATCCTGATCAATGAAATGCTTTCTCTATCTCCTCAGAAATACCAGCTATTGAGTTTTCAAAAGATGTTGACAGATTGCCACCATCATCTGTCAAAACTTTCATTGAGAGCGCATATTCCGACTTTGAAAATTGACCCATTGCAAAGTATACCAGCAAAGAATTTGAAAAATCAAATCTTGCATATCTCAAATTGAAATTGAAATAGTAAATACAATGTGTTATACTGATTCACAGTGTTTTAGCCACTATAAGCTCATAGAAAAGATAAAGGTGAACGACATGGCAATGAATTATAACAAACTCTGGAAGCTGTTAATTGATAGAAATTTGATGAAGAAAGATCTGCGTGAAATGGCCGACCTTTCGACTAATGTGATTGCCAAAATGGGAAAAAATGGAGATGTTTCCACGGAAGTTCTCCGGAAAATTTGTAAAGCCTTAGACTGTGGTCTGGATGATATTGTGGAAATAATGCCAGACCTCGAATCGAGTACCGAAAATGGGACAGGCAATGCCGTACAATAAGAATGGAGTCATGGGGAATGAACAGAAAAGAGTACAGTGCCGGTGCTGTAAAGCATGCTTTCTGGTTTATGGAATTCCGCAAGGTGGTTGCTCTTCGTCTGGCGGGGAATAGCTGGGAAGAAATAAAGCAGTTAAGTGAAAATGAAAACATCTTCGGAGCGCCGACAAGGACGCGTGCGATACAGATTTTCAATACCGTATCCGCGAGGGTGAAAAGTCTGGATGACAGTTTCTATCCCATCTTTGAGGCATGTGACCTGGCGTCTCAGAAGCTATTTGCTTTGCTCGCAGCAATGACCTACGATGTGCTGTTTGGTGAGCTGGTTTATGAGCTGGTCCGGGAAAAAATGATCATTGGCAGTAATGAACTGGCGGACAGCGATCTTCGGATTTTCTTTAAGGGCAAACAGCAGCAGAGTGAGAAAGTAGCCAAATGGACAGAGGCGACGATCAAGAAGCTGATGGTTTCTTATAAATCCATGCTTTATGAAGCTGGAGTGACCAACAAAGCGAAGAAAGTCCGCGAAATTTATAAGCCATTACCCGATCCAGCGATGGAACGATGGCTGAAGGAGCAGGGTATGAATTATCAACTGAAAGCGATTATGGGGGTGAGATGATGGCAGGACTGGAGGAAAGGCTTGACAAGATGGAGGCTGCCATCCATAAGCCTACATTTCGGGAAAACAGCGGAAGGGCGAACGAGGTCAACTTCTGGGTGTTCGATTACGATCCAGCCAGAGAATTGGAAGTGCGCAAACGTGTCGATTCTATGAAAAAGAAAAACGCCAAGGGCACGGACGGATTTAAACTCCTTGTCTTCGATCTCTATGACATGATTATGGAGTATCTGGAAGAGCGGGATTTTGTGACTGCCTACGGTCGTTACGGAAAGAGACGCGGTTTTGACTACATCATTCGCGCAGTCTCTACATCTTTGAAGATGAACGAAGACGACAGCATCCTGATATGCCCATAAGATGATGACGGAAGGTCTGGTAAAAGAGGCCGGGAGATTCCGCAGCGGCAATGTCGGCGTATATGCCGGGGATCGCTTGATTCATGCCGGTACATCGGCAAGGTATGTCCCGGACCTAATTTCGCAGTTAATGACATGGCTAAAGGAATCCAAATACCATCCGCTGGTAAAAGCTGTATCTTCCACTATGAGTTTGAATTCATTCATCCCTTTGCGGATGGGAACGGACGAGCCGGACGGCTTTGGCAGTCGCTGATTCTTCAGAAATGGAATGATCTCTTTGCGTGGCTGCCGGTGGAAACTCTGGTGCATGAGAATCAGGAAGAGTACTACCGCGTACTGCAGAAGGCAGACAAGGCGGGAGATTCCACAGAGTTTGTGGAGTTCATGCTGGGCATGATTCGGAATGCACTAAAGGAACTGCGCGACAATCAGAATCATGGTACCAATGAAGCCAATGCTGAAGCGAATGAAGCCAATCGTGAAGCCAATGAAGCTAAAGGTGGAACAATCGAGGATCAAATCCTGCGGCTCATTCGGGCAAATCCTAAAATCTCGCAGACACGGATTGCGGAAGAGATCGGCGTTTCCCGCTCTACGATTCAAAGAGCCTTTACCAAGCTGATGGAGGGCGGACTGGTTCGGAGAAGCGGCGGAACACGGGGATTATGGATCATACAGGAGAAACACGGATATGGCAGAGCTTAACCTAAACAAATCATTGACCGGCTGAATGACGAGTTTACGGGAGATACCCGGAAACTCATGTGTTGGTATGATGATAAGGCAGAGTTCGCGGAGGATATAGATTCTGTCGAACTGGAGAATGCCAAAGTCTACTGGCTGGAGCCTGACAATCAGTTTATGATAAAGCGCTTTCTGGAGCGCGAGGATACGAGCACGAACTACTTAATCTATGCGCCGTTTCCGAAGCCGGATGTAAAAGACAACCACTTGGAAGATACGCTGTTAATAAATTTCTCTCGGAAATGGAGAAATACGATCTTCAAAGCCCTTTCTGGAAGCTCTGCGAGCAACAGTTTGGCTATACCGATGCAAAACCGACCTTGGAGAAGCTGGTTGTTACGATGTTTGTGACGGCAACGGCAAGACAGCTGGGAAGCGCTGTGCCGCAGGATTGGAAGCACTACGTCTCCTATAAGTCCGGCAATATCATAGCCTTTCTGGACAGCTTGATGAACAGTGTGTTGTACAGCGAGCGTTTTGACGAATTATCCCATCAGCTCTCCGTATTGCCCTCTTATATGCGGCTTGGTATGGGCGGCCTTGTTGCCGCATCAAACCCTCACGATGACGGATGATTACCGTGTACTGGCGGATGATGTGCTCTGCAATGATCTTGTCGGCAGAGAGAAGGTGCTGCAACAGCATCAGGAAAACGGTATCTGCGTCCGCTTTGATGAAATCAAGGGCCTAAAGAAAAATGAGCTGCGCGACATTTTCACCGGCAAGCAGTTGGTCTATGTCTATCACAACCAGATTGATGCGCGCGGTGACAAGGCAACCACGGAAGACGAGGTGTTCGTTGCCTGTAAGGAAGCGATCTGTGAAATCATAGAACTGATCCGCAAAATTTCGGCCAATGCGAATACCTATCGCTTCTTGGTGACATCGGATCACGGTTTCATTTACAAGCGGGACAAGCTTTCCGAGAGCGAGAAGATTGGCGCAATCAGTGATAAAAAGGCCTTTATCAATCGTAGGTTTGTTGTAGCCCGTGAGGCGGTGGCAGAAGATGGCGTCAAGAGTCTTTCTATGGGGAAGATCTTGGATAATGACGATGCAAAGGTCGTTTCCTTTCCGGTCAGCGACAATGTGTTCAAGGTTGCCGGCGGCGGACAAAACTTTGTCCATGGCGGATCATCTCCGCAGGAAATGTTGGTTCCGATAGTGGATATCAAGATGGAACGTGGTCATATGGAGACGCGGCCCGCTCAAATTTCTTTGGTCAGCATCGTCCAAAAGATTACAAACTTGATTACAACTCTGGATTTCATCCAGTCCGATGCGGTCAGTGATACCGTTAAGAAGACCGTATATAAGATGTACTTCATCTCCGAGGATAACGAAAAGATCTCCAATGAGAACACGTACATCGCGGACAGCCGTGATACGGACGCGTAGAAGAGAATCTTCCGAATGCGCTTTACGTTTAAGAACAAGCAGTATGATAAGAATCAACAGTATTACCTGGTCGTTTACGATGAGACGACTGGAACGGAAAGTTTCCGTCATCCTGTGATTATGGATTTGGCATTTGCGGATGATTACGGTTTTGCCTTCTGATCGACGTAAGGGAGCTTGCAAATCATAAGGGAGAAAGATGGTATTTC
>CAKAGX010000010.1 GCA_916438775.1 uncultured Oribacterium sp. | reverse complement strand
GAGCAGGTGTAGAGGATTTATGATATAATCTACAATATGGGAAAGGAGGATTTCAGATGAGTGAAAAAGAAGAAATACTATTTATGCAAACCAGACTTATCAGATTGGCGGCAGAAGAATGGAAGCTTTCCATGGATAAAGTGCTCACTTTATTTAAACAGGCGAATGTTTTAGACTATATAGAAAAGGCTTATGGAATCTTCCATTGCGAGGGAGACGAGGCAGTGTTGCAGGATATTGAAGAATACCTTGATGAGAAAGGATTAAAGATACATGCTTGAGTTAAAAGAAAGCTTAATTCTTTATCATGGAAGTTATTGTGAGGTAGTGAGACCGGACTTAAGGAAATGCGCCAAACGTAAGGATTTTGGACAAGGGTTTAGAAGATGCACTATCTTGCCTAAAATTTATAGAAAGTGAGAAGATATGGCTGAGTTGAGTATATCAAAAGAAAGACTGAATTATACAATTGATCTCCTTGTCACTATGGCAGTGGAAGAAATATCGGCATTCACCGGTAAAGATAGTAAAGAAGTCTTGGCAGACTTCCTTGCTTCCAAGACGGGAAAAGCCTTGTATGATGATACAACAAAACTTTGGTGGACAGGTCCCTCCTATTTAGCGGAAATGTATTTGGAGGAGGTTACTGCGAAGCAAGAGGTTTTACCGTACACCTGCGAGAGTATGAAAAAAATAAGGTAAAGAAAATCCGCCAGCCTGAATGTACCGACCCCCAAAAGTTAGACCTAAAATTCTAACAATTGGAGGTCGGTATTTTTATGGCTAAATACAGCTATGAGCTTAAGAAAAAGATTGTTGATGCTTATCTAAATGGTAAAGGCGGCTATAGATATCTTTCGTCTATCTATGGTCCCAATAGAAGCGACATACAAAAATGGGTTGCTAATTACCAAGCCTTGGGAGATAAAGGATTATTTCGTTCTAGACAGCATGAAAAATATTCTTTCGAAAAGAAACTTTCTGTAGTAGAGTTTTATCTATCAAGTGAGATTTCATATCGGGAGCTGGCAATTCAAGAAGGCATAACGAATTCTAGTATGATTGTTGCATGGGTTAGCCGTTTTTCGTTCTGCCGGTCCTGAAGCTTTGAGACCTCACAAGAAAGGTCGGAAGAAAACTTTGGACAAAAAAATAAAACAAAAAAATCAGAAACAAGAAATTAAAGAAAAAAAGTTGTTGATACCAGTGCTGAACATGTCAAAGAATTAGAAGAGGAACTCCTTAAACTAAGAATTGAGAATGCATTTTTAAAAGAACTGAGGAGGTTGCGTTTAGAAGACGAGGTAAAAATGAGAGAACGGCGCTCGTCATCAACAGCCTCCGAGGAGAGTTTAAGCTAAAAGACCTTCTCTCTTATACAGGCATACCTAAAGCCACATACATGTATTGGCAAAAACGTCTTGATAGAGAAGACCCTGACAAAGAAATCGAAGAAAAGATTCTTTTCATACGAGTGACTAATAAGGATTATGGTTATCGTCGTGTATTAGCCGAACTAAGAAATCAGGGATATGTTGTAAACAAGAAAAAAGTGCAGCGTATAATGCAGAAGCTTGGGCTGCAAGTTACTTCTTTCACACGTAAGAGCCGCAAATACAGTTCATACAAGGGCCAAGTAGGCACAGTAGCTCCTAATCGCATAAGAAGACGTTTTAAAACTCATATTCCTCATCAGAAGATTACCACAGATACTACAGAGTTTAAGTATTATGAAATCGATGCTAAAGGCCATATGACAATGCGCAAACTATACTTGGATCCATTTATGGATATGTGTAATGGTGAGATTATCAGTTACGGGATAGCAAAACAACCATCTGCCCAAAATATAATGAATGCATTGGAACAAGCGGTAAAGGTAACATCTGATTGCCCATATCGCAGAACATTCCATTCGGATCAAGGATGGGCATATCAGATGAAAGCTTATTCTCATCGACTTAGGGAAGAAAGAATCTTTCAAAGTATGTCCAGAAAAGGGAACTGTCATGATAATTCAGTTATGGAGAACTTTTTCGGTTTTGCTTAAACAAGAAATCTATTATGGCATTGTCTATTATAGTTATGAAGAATTAAAGTCAGAAATAGAACGATATATAAGGTACTATAACGAACATAGAATCAAGGAGAAACTAGGATGGCTAAGTCCTGTTCAATACAGGCTTCGCCTCTTGGCTGCATAAAAATAGCGTAGCAGCCATAAAACTGCTACGCTTAAAAAGTCTAACTTTTTGGGGTCACATCATCAGGCTGGCAGGTTTTTCTTATAGTGCGCCTAGCGGCGCACGTTTCTAACGGGTTAAAGTCCCGAATCCGCCTGGTAGTGGGAAGGATATAGCCGAAAGCAAGGGTGTCGAGGGTGACCTCGCATCTGAAGGAAGCTGGATATGAGGAAGATACTAACTCATGGGCAAATCTGCGGTCTGACGAACAGAAATCTCATAAGAGGTTATGCATGAGGATAAGACTGCATAACAAGCCAAAGTCCAATAACTACACGGAATCATGCATGATAAATGAGGCAGATATATGGAGAGGAAGAAATGTGTGCGAACCAGATACCGAAACCTGAGGGGTATGGGCGTTCCTAGAGACCTAGCATGGAAAGCGGCAAACAGCAGACGAGGCTATTGGTTTACAACACACACAGTTGCCATAAATATGGCAATGACAAAAGAAAGACTAAGAAATAAAATGACACAGAGTAATGGGAAAACTCTTTTGAGAAAGAAGAAAGAGAGATTATTATTCTAAGACATGAAGGTGGTGGTGGAAGCCTTAGAAACGGTTTTTGTGAATGGGCAGAATCTGATAAAGAAGCTGCTTTAATTACAGAAGAAAGCTTTGCAAAGAGAATTAGCTTAAGCTTAATATGGGTGACATCGGGAGGTTCATTTACAGCTTATCTTGATGATGATGACCTTTTCTTTGGACACAGCATAGCAGTTAATGGAAGCCCTAAGAAGGGGCTATTGTCGGCTGATATTGAGGGATAAAACATATACTGATATTTTTGGTAGTGAAAGAAGAAAAATGGAAACAAGCACTTATAAATCAATGGTTACTTGAGCAGGAAATAGCGCATATTAAAGGTTGGGATTTCTCACATATTAGAGGAAGATATAAAGAAGAGGATGATCTCCCTTGGGATTTTTGAAAAACATTATAAAATCCTATTTGAATGATACAGATTATTTATTGGATATGGAAACAGGAGGTGGCGAATTTCTTTTGTCTTTTTATGGCAAACGCTAAATATACTGCTGCGATTGAAGGGTATGAACCAAACATCAAAAATATGTGAGGACAGACTTCTTCCTTTAGGAATAGATTTTTAAAAGCATGTGACGGAGGAGATATTCTTCCTTTTGAAGATAACTACTTTGACATTATTACTAACAGGCATGGTCAATATAACATAAACGAAATTAAAAAGAACTCTTAAAAAGCGGAGGAGTATTTCTTACGCAACAAGTCGGTGCAGAAAATGACAGAGAACTTGTAGAACTTTTGATAGGTGATGTTGAAATTCCTTTTCCGGAAGCATATTTAAGTATTGCAAGACAGAAATTTACTGATAACGGATTTGACATTGTGGAAGAAGATGAAGTCTACAGACCGATAGAGTTTTTATGATGTAGGTGCATTGGTTTGGTTTGCCAGAATTATTGATTGGGAATTTCCGGGTTTTGAAGTGGAGAAATATCAGGATAACCTTTTTAAAAGCACAGGAAATTCTTGATAAAGAAGGTGTAATTAAGGGGAAAAATTCATAGATATTATTTTTGTGGCTAAAAAAAGAAATAATAAATTTATGAAGAGGTTGATTATTCCGGATTAGTCTGCGGAACTGAGTTTTATATAATGGAAGGCCAAAATAAAGTTGGAGAGGGAATTATAGATGAAATTTTCTCTGCAAAATTGCCACTGCTTAATGTTAATCTTCCATTTTGGGAGTATGGGAGAAATCTTATATTTTTTTAGACGCATATTATATGCTCGCAGAAACTGTAGAGAAGGGTACTTGGGATCCTATAACGAGCAGGAATAATTTTGTAAGTAGAAATCGATGTTTTATGCTAATGAAATGTATATTATAACTTATAACTGATAAAGGATATAAAGGATGTATTACAAATGATTTAAATAAAACTAAGGAGAAGAATAATGGCTAAGAAAAGAGTTACCCTGCCAAAAGACTTTGATGAGCTTATTAAGTCCGGAGATATTGAAGCACTTAAAGCTGTCTATGATAAATGTGAGCTTACTGCCTATGATGGAAAATTCGGTCTGCACACTGCACTTCATTACAAGGGTGTACCTGACGAGCTAGTTATCTGGCTCGTTAAGCAGGGCCTTGATGTAAATATACCTGACTATTATGGCTGCACACCTTTGTACAGTCAGGCAACCTTTGGCATGGATACAGTAAAATTGCTTTATGAGCTGGGAGGAGATATACAAAAGCCAAATAGATATGGAAATACGCCGCTTCATATGGCAGCAGAGTATTTCCGCCCTAATACAGTACGCTTTTTGATTGAAAAGGGTGCAGATGTCAATGCTAAAAATGAAAGAGGCGAAACTCCTCTACTAGCCGCTCTTACAGTGTGCGGAGGACTCAGGGCAGTGCCTATGGCCCAAATAGCAGAAATGTTAATAAAGGCAGGTGTAGAAATTACGCCTGAGATGGCAGAAAAAGTAGAAATAATCGGTAAGGATTTTGAATTCCACAGGGATAACTTTAGTGAAGCTTCCTGTGAAGATGTAGATACAGCCCTGTCAAAGCTCTACAATATCTTTGGTGCAAAGCCTGTGGCAAAAAGAATAATACATGACGGCGTTTCTCCAATTCTTGTAAAGGGGAGCACTTGGAAGGAGCAGTATAATGAGCTTTGGGATTTACTAATTCCATCGACAGGAGCAGCAAGAACGGTGCAGGGAGAGGTTATCCGCATAACAGGCAGGGTGGACGATGAAATTAACAGAAACGGTGGAATAAACTGGGATAGGAGTTATAGAAATATGCTAAATTCGCTGCCGGTTCATTTTGCAGAAGGAAATGCGCTGTCAGAGAAGGAGATAGAAGAGAGTAAGGTGCTTATTTCAAAGATAGATGGAAAAGGTTTGGCTGAGGATGGTGTAATTACAAGATTATGCGAGCTTGCAGTTAGTTGGGTAATCTTAAACCCTAACCCAATTCCGCTAGGCGAAATAAATTATAACAGATAATAATCACAGGAGATTGCAGATGATTACAATAAAAGACATAGGAGATTTTGAATCTGTTCCCGGGATTGTAAGTGATATTATAAACGGAGATACATTGGCTTTAGATAAGCATTTATCTGAGGGCTTCGATATAGAAGAGGATATAAAACTCGGTAAATATACAAGACTCTCCCCCTTAGACCTTGCCCTTATTATGGAAAACTTTGATTCTGTAAAGTGGCTGGTGGAAAAGGGAGCAAATCTGAATGTAAAAGGTAATCCTTCATTCTTACTTGCAGTAAGGTACTGCGATGAAGAGGTTATCAGGTATTTTGTGGATTTTGGAGCAAAGGTAGACGGGGTCAATAATGTAAAGTCAGAGGCCTTTAGTCAGGCATTATATGGTGGAAAATACGATAATCTTGCTCTAATCCACGAATTAGGCCATAGAGTAGAAAAATACGGCGGACAGGCATTTCGTAGTGCAGTTTCAGACAGCAATTATAAGGTGCTTGATTTTTTTATTAAAAATGGAGTTGATATTAACTACAATGCACCTGACTCAGTCTATCCTTTTAAGCCTACCCCGCTTTGTGTAGCAGCCAGATACGTGGATCTTAAAATGTGCAAATATCTTGTGGAAAATGGTGCAGATGTGACAATTACTGAAAAAGACGGAATGCGTCCTTACAGCATAGCAGTCGAAAAAGGCGATGAGGAAATGGCAGAGTATTTTAAGCAGTTAGAGCCTGAAGAGTTTCATAGCCTACATAATAAATTAGATGAGCTTAAGCCATTTAAGCTTCCTAAGACAGTAATGGATTTTCTTCAAGGTGATGAATTACATGTTGAACTTAATGACTGTGACTTTAAGTGGATTGAGTTTTTCTCTCTGACGGATACGATACCTTTGAAGAAAGGCAGAGCCAAGTTTCTTCGTCTGTCAAAGGCTACAGGAGATTATGACCATATCTGCATTGTGTGGAATCCTAAAACCAAGAAGGTGGCCTTTTATGACATGGAACATGAGGAAATGAAGGATATGTGCGATTTCTCTGAAATTATAAATGATATGCCATTATATATGCAAAAAATAATTGAAGGTGAGTACGAATAATACAACAAGGGGTGAAGTGTATGCAGATGGTCGATAACCTAAAGCAGATAGTAGAGTATGTTTGTGAGAATTTTGAGGATTTGGATATGGATGACCCTGTTGAAGAGGGATAACTATCTCTCTCACATGATTTTTGGAATCTGGAGGACAGAGTGTTAAAGGTATATCCGGACATAGAGAGCCTAAAGGAGAAGGATGCGTATATGCGTATCTTGCCGAGTGCTGCGAATCTTCTTTAGACATTTATCAGGCTGTGGAAACCAGCGATCAGGGAGAGCTTTTTCAACTTTCATGAGAAGCCAAACCCAAACTGCCCCGTGGGGAAAAAAATATTCATAGGATCTTAGATGAGAGCCTTCTTGCAGTGCAGAAAAAAAGTTTGAAGAAGAACTGAAAAGAGCATTCCGTGGCAGAGGTGTATGAGAGGATGGATAAAGCATAAAAAAATGTCCCCCGGAATCTAAAAATATTCTCCCTTTTCTTTCTTTTTAAATCTTTTAGAATGAAAGAAACGGGATAATTTAGATTGTGCAAAAAGAGGCGAATATGGGGAACGTTTTGGTTCAAAATGAAAAAAATATTTCCAAGTCTTTTTCCGGTACCAAGGTTTTGAAAGGTGTAAATCTGGAATTAGGCCATGGAGAGATTTTTGGCACTTTTAGGAGAGAACGGTGCAGGAAAAATCCACTTTTAATGAAGATTCTAAGCGGAATCTACAGTAAAGATGAGGGAGAAATCTATTTAGACGGAGAGCTTTGCCATTTTCAAAAATCCGAAAGAAGCACAGAATAAGGGCGTTGCCATCATCCACCGGAAATGAACCTGTGTAATGATTTAAGCGTGAGGAAAATATCTTCTTAGGTAGAGAAGTGATGGAAGGGTTAAGTCTGAATCATAAAAAGATGGATGAGGAAGCCCAGAAGATATTGGATGATTTGGGCATCAGCATGAAGTCTACAGAGCTGGCAGGGGACTTAAAAGTATCGGAACAACAGATGGTGGAGATAGCCAAAGCGCTTTCTCAAGATGCAAAGGTTCTCATCATGGATGAGCCCACATCCGCCTTAAGCAGAAAGGAAATTGAGGATCTCTTCCGGGTAATTCGAAAGCTAAGGGATGAAGGAAGGGGAATTATCTACATTTCCCATAGACTGGATGAGCTTCGGGCGATTGCGGACAAGGTCAGTATTTTACGAGACGGGGAAAATGTTATCTCCGGCGACTTAAAGGATTTTTCCATTGATGACATTATCCGCCACATGGTGGGAAGAGAAATTCAGGATAAATTCCCTCGAATTCATTGCGAAAAGGGAAAAGAAATCCTTAGGGTAGAGCGTTTAAATGCGGGCCCCAAGGTAAGAGATATTTCTTTTAGCCTTTATGAAGGAGAAATCCTTGGAATTGCAGGGCTGATGGGAGCCGGAAGAACAGAGATGACCAGAGCTTTATTCGGAGTAGACGAAAAGACTTCCGGAAAAATCTACCTTTTTGGAGAGGAAGTCAAGACAAATACACCTAAGGATAGCATAGAGCTCGGTATGGCTTTGATTCCGGAAGATAGAAGAAAAGACGGACTTTGTACGGATTTAAGCATACGGGAGAATATTTCTCTTCCCAACTTGGACAGTATGAAAAATTCTTTTGGGGTTCTTTCCAAAGATTTAGAATTAAAAATCAGTGAAGATACCATAAAAAGCTTGAATGTCAAAGCCAAGGATCGGGAAATGATTTCCAAGAATCTTTCAGGAGGGAATCAGCAGAAAGTGGTTCTCGGAAAATGGCTTGTTCGAAATCCGAAAGTGATTCTCTTCGATGAACCGACCAGAGGAATCGATATCGGAGCTAAGGTGGAAATCTATCAAATTATGAATGAACTGAAAAAGAAAGGGGTAGGAGTTCTCTTTATCTCTTCGGAAATGGAAGAAGTGCTGGGAATGTCCGATCGAATCTTGATATTCTGTGATGGGAGAATCACAGGGGAATTAAGTCGGGAAGAGGCAAATCAGGAAAATATTTTGAAGTTGGCAACACGGTATGAAGAAAAAGTTTAAGCAAAGAAATAGGCGATAAAGAAAAGGGCTTATGCAAAGAAATAGGCGATAAAGAAAAGGGCTTATGCAAAGAAATAGGCGATGAAGAAAAGGGCTTATGCAAAGAAAAGCCGGAATATCAAGTTGAAAAATAGCTGCTTTGCGGGGAGTGAAAATGAAAAACAAAGTAAAAGAAATACTGAGAATCAGAGGAATGAGAGGAGCAATTACTGCCTTTGTAGGGCTAGTAATCATTTACGTTGTTTTCGGATGTATTAATGACAAAGTCTTTTCTTTACAAAACAACTTAAATCTTCTTCGTTCCATGGCGAAGTATTTGCTCATAGGAATCGGGCAAAGCTTTGTCATGATTACTGGGAACATTGACTTATCCATCGGTTCGGTGGTGGGAATGAGTGCCATGGTAACCGCAAGCTTGATGACCAGAGGTGTTCCCATAGTAGTGGCATTATTGGTTAGTCTTATTATTGGGCTGGTCATTGGCTACATTAACGGAGAACTGGTAGGAAAGTTCCAGATGCCTCCTTTTATTGCCACTTTGGGAACCATGTTTGTGGCAAGAGGAATTGCTTATCTGGTCAACGGAAACCGAAACACGGATAACATTGCCAGTGCTTTAGGAAAGTCTCAGGGAAAGTTATTTCAGGATGCTTTTTACTATGGAAAGATTCTGGGAATTTATACGACCTTCTGGATTGCCTTTTTGATTTTCCTGATTTTCAGTTTTATCTTAGGGAAAACCAAACTGGGAAGGCATATCTATGCTGTTGGCTCCAATAAAGAAGCTTCCAGATTATCTGGTGTGGATATTGTTTCCGTAATCAAGAAAACCTACCTGATTTCAGCATTTTGCTCGGTGATTGTTGGATTTATCCTCTGCGCACAGGCCGGAATGGGAAATATGGAAGCCGGAAATATGTACGAAATGTACGGTGTTGCAGCAGGAGTAATAGGAGGAGTATCTCCCTTAGGAGGCTCCGGTCTCTTACTGGGGACCTTCCAGGGAGCACTGCTTTGGCAGACTTTGGAAAATGGTTTGAACATGGTTGGAGCGCAGGTTGGTATTCAGCGAATTGTCATTGGTGTTATCGTGGTTCTGGCAGTACTTATGGATGTCTTGGTTCGAAGTGGAAATGTATTTTCCAAGAAGAACAAGAAGTAAATGAGGATTGCCCTGTTATAGAAAGAGAGGAAAATATTATGAAAAAGAAACTTATCTTGCTTGCAACTCTTTTATCCGCTGCAATGCTCTTTGGCTGCAGTTCGGATAAGCAGGAGGCTACAGAAACTACTGCTGCAATGACAGAGGGGACTACCGCAGCAGGAGAGGAAAAGGCTACGGAGGAGAAGGCAGAGAACAGCGGAGAGACTACGATAAAGGCTGATAAGCCTTATAAACTGGCTCTTATTACTATGGATTCCCTTGATCAGCACTGGGTTACCTTAAATGAAGGCGCTCAGGCGGAAGCAAAGCTCGTTGGCGTGGAAGTAAAGTTTATGTCTCCGGATACCAAGGATGACTCCAAGCAGATTGAGTGTGTAAACAATGCCGTTGCAGGCGGCGTAGATGGAATTATGATTGCAGCAAACGGGCCGGATGCTATTTCCGCTTCTTTAAAGGAAGCACAAGCACAGGGAATCAAAATTGTTTATGTGGATTCTCCTGCCAATGTAGATGCCGAAGCAAGTTTTGCAACCAACAACAAACAGGGTGGAAAGACTGCCGGAGAAGAGATGAAAAAAGCTTTGGAAGCACAGGGGATTACCAAGGGAAATATCGGTGTAATCAGTACCAATGCTTCTACGCAGTCTACAGTAGACCGTGATAACGGATTCCGTGAGGCATTTGAAGGATCGGATTTTACCATTGAAGAAACGCAGTATTGTGACGGAGATGCTGCGAAGGCACAGACTATTGCGGAAAACTATATTACCAAAGGCGTTGTGGGGATTTTTGGAGGAAATGAAGGTTCAACTGTAGGAATCGGAAATGCTATTAAGGCTTCCGGCGATAGAAAGATTATCGGTGTAGGTTTTGATAAGTCCGATAATATTAAGAGCTTAATTCAGGATGGATATCTTCTTTGCACCATGGCACAGAACCCGGATGTCATGGGTAAGATGGGTGTGGATGCATTAGTAGAATCTCTGAATGGAAAAGATTTAAAGGGTGAGACCGTAGATACCGGAGTATCTGTTTTAAATAAGGATAACCTTAAGTAAGCTTTAACAAAAGAAACAGGAAGGCGGCTTTTAGAATAATCTGAAGCCGCTTTTCTTGCATGAATTGAAGAAAAAAAGAGGGATGCATGGAGAGATATTATTTAGGCTTTGATTTAGGGGGAACAAAATCTGCTGTAATTTTGGGCAGAGATGCGGGAGATTCCATCGATATTTTGAAAAGAGAGGCAATCCCTACTTTTCAGGGAAACAGAAGTCCTTTAGAAACGATAGACTGCCTTTGCAAAATAGGAGAAACCTTTCTTTTAGAAAAAAATATTAGGCTGCATCCACCGGAGTCAGTTGCGGTGGGCCATTAGATGAAGAGAAAGGACTGATTCTATCGCCGCCAAACCTTCCCGGCTATGATGAGATTCCTATAAAGCGTATTTTAGAGGATAGATTTCAAGTTCCTTCTTTTTTGGAAAATGATGCCAATGCCTGCGCCCTTTGTGAGTGGAGATTTGGAGCAGGTCAGGGGACAAAAAACATGATTTTTTTGACCTTTGGAACAGGGATGGGAGCTGGACTGATTTTGAATGGAAGTTTATATCGGGGAAGTTCCGGAATGGCAGGAGAAGTAGGGCATATCCGTCTTTCCAAGGGTGGTTCCTTCGGTTACGGGAAAGAAGGCTCTTTTGAAGGATTTTGCTCCGGAAATGGCATTAAAGAAATGGCAAGGAGAATGTATAAGGAAAGAGAAGAAGGGGGGAGCTTGGAAGAGCAGGACGAAGGGATTATAGATTTCACTGTGAAAAATTTGGCTTCTTTAGTAAAAGACGGTTCTCCTTTTGCCAAGTCGGTCTTTGATCGTTCTGCCTATTATTTGGGAAGAGGCCTTGCCCTGTTAATCGACATCCTAAATCCGGAATGTATTGTAATCGGTAGTATTTATGAGCGATGCGAAGCTTTATTTAAAGAAAAAGTAGAAGCGGTGATTCGGGAAGAATGTTTTACAGAGAGTGTAAACTTGTGTAGAATAGAAAAATCAAAACTGAGTGATAATATCGGAGATTATTCGGCTCTTTCTGTTGCTATGGAAGTCCAAAGATTTGGAGCAGTTCCAAGTGGGACAAGGAAAAAAAACAAGGACTATCTCAATAAATACTAACGCAAGCACAAGTATAAAATAGGCTAAAGTGACTTATCAGCCTATTTATGATATAATATATCTTAACAATAAAACGGATAAGGGGTAATAATATGGCAATTTCTTATAAACCATTATGGCACTTATTGGTAGAAAGAGAAATGAACAAAGAAGACTTAAAAAGAGCTGCAAACATAACAAGTAACATAGTTTCTAGAATGAGCAAAACCTCTTATGTGAACTTAGAATCATTAGAAAAGATTTGCCTGGCATTGGATTGCAGAATTGAAGATGTTATAGAAATTCATAGAAATGAGGTGGAATAAAATGAAGAAAAATATTTTTTTAGAAAGGAGGAAATAAAGTGAGTCAAGAAAATAAGATAAATCAATCTTGCTGAGGTTCAATACAAAAAACCACTGGTACAGTGGAAGAAAAAGCAAATTGCCCCAAATGTCACAAAATAGGAGAAAAGGTTAAGAATATAACTGTAAAGCATATGGTATCAGAAAACCTTATGGGAAAGGTTGTAGATAAAGAAACTTACTATTTATGTATGAATGAAGATTGTGATGTCGTGTATTATAACTTAAAACAATGAAAGAGTTTTTTTATAAGGAAGATGTAAAAAGTTCCTATATGGTTTAAAAAAAGGATGCAAATCCCAAATATATATGCTATTGCAACCAAGTTACAGAGCAACAAATTATAAACGCTGTTTTTAGATGATGGTGCAAAGAATATTAAAGATATTATTAGACTTACAGGGGCAATGAAAAATGGAAAGTGCGAAATTAACAATCCTTTGGGAAAATGCTGTAGTCCTTTTATTCAAGAAACCATCAATAAGGCATTAAAAGGCTATAAATGTAATATAGAAGAGCAAACTTATAGTATGAAAAGGCTTGACGTAGAAGATGAAGGCTAAGGAAACAGGAATGAGAGTCTTGATAGCGGATGATGAAGAACGGATTTGCGAGTTGATTCAGTTTTTGGGGAATTTTCAGGAGGAAGGCATGGAATGTCTTCCTTTTGCGAAGACGGGAAAAGAGGCTTTGGAAAGGGTGGAGAAAGAACTGCCGGAGCTTTTGATTACGGATATTAAGATGCCCGTTTTTTCAGGACTGGACATAGCCAAAGAAATTGCCAGAAAGAAACTTCCCACCAAGGTTATTATTGTTTCCGCTTATTCAGACTTTTCCTATGCCAAGGAGGGAATACAGGCAGGGGTGTCAGACTATCTTTTAAAACCGATTAAGAAAAAAGAACTGCAGGAAAGTGTTCGGAAGATTAAGGAAGAATTGACCGGGCCAAGTCCGGAAACCATGATGAAAGATATGCCTTGCTCTCATTTGGTTTCTTTATCGAAAAAATTTATTGACCGGCACTTTGAGGAGAATATCGGTTTGGAGGAAGTGGCAGAGCATTGTAAGGTCAGCGCCTCTTACTTAAGTACGCAGTTTAAGAAGGAACTGTCGCTTGGCGTCAATAAGTATATTTCCGGACTTAGGATGGAAAGAGCCAAGCTGCTTTTGGCAGAGACCAATTTGAGTATTACGGAAATTGCCTCCCAACTGTTTTATTATGATGCAAAATATTTTTCCAAATGTTTTTTTGAGAAAATGGGGATGAATCCCAAGGACTATAGGAATTCATTACATGAAAATGGAAGTGAAAAAGCAAGAATATAAAAAGGAACAGGGAAAAGGCTAGGGGAAGCGGAAAAGAACAGCAGGAGTTCCTTATCCTCTCGCCTTCTTCGCTTGTATGCCTTAACACTGGCTTTATTTTTGTTATCTATTTTTATTATTTATCTACTGCTTGCAACCGGAGGCAGCTTCTTTCAGACGGGAATGAAACTGCTTCTTCTGGGGCTTCTATGTCTTTGTATATTGACACTTGCTTATTTTTATTATGACGTTCTCAGACCTTATAAAACTTATCAGTCCACACTGCGAAGAGTCCTGGAGGGTTATAGCGAAGTGCTGGAATTGCAGGAGCTTCCGGTTTATCTGACAGAGGAAAGTCATGAAGAATACCATTATATTTCGGAGATCCTCAGTGCCAATAAAATTATAGAAGAAGGGGAGAAACTGGCCTATATACAAAACTTGCAAAACCAGATGAATCCTCATTTTCTCTATAATATTCTGGAAAATATTCGCTCGGAAAGTCTTTTAAACGGTTTGGAGTCAGTAGCAAACATGGCAGAGCTTTTGGGCGATTTCTATCGCTATACCATTTCCCAGGAGGAGAACTTTGTTTCTTTAAAAGAAGAACTGGACAATACGGAAGTATATTTTCAAATTCAAAGATTTCGTTTTTCTAAAAAATTGGAACTGGAAGTGAAGGTGCAAGAGGATTTGTTATCGCTAAAAGTACCAAGAATCTTATTGCAACCTATCGTGGAAAACAGTATTGTGCATGGTTTAGAGGGAAGAGAAACCGGAGGTAAGGTAGGGATTTCCATTAGCCGTAGTAATCAGCATGTTTATATTCAAGTCTCTGATGATGGCATCGGCATAGAGGAGGAGAAGCTAAGACAGATAAATGAAGATCTTCGGAATATCCGTAGAGGATTTCAAGGAGGTGTAGTGGGAAAAAGGGATATGGGTAAGGCCGGAATGGGAGTTTCTCTCCTGAATATTCAGGAAAGAATCCATTTGCTCTACGGACGGGAATACGGTTTATATTTGCAGTCCTTAGAAAATGCCGGAACGGATGTTTGTGTGGTACTTCCCCGGGAGCTTTCCGTAAAGCAAGAAGAGGAAAGTTTTATCAGTGAAAGTCTGGATCTTTTGTCCGAGGAAGAAAATGCTTTGATTATTAACACAATCAGTACTAAAGAGCCGGAAAAAGAAGAACTTCTCTTTGCTTTAGAACTGTATCTGTCTGAGGGAAATCACTTTACTGTAGAAAATCTATCCTTTCAGCTTTTTTCCGGAGAAAGCCTACTATTTTTGGCTTTAGATAAGCCTATTCCCAAAGACTTGGTCTCCGCTTTTAATGACGAAAAAGAGCTGTATTACGGCTGTGTAAAGTCCTATGAGAGCATGATGAAAACTGTTCCGAAGGTCTGGATGGTAGGAGATGGCAGTTCCTTAATAGAGGGGCAGACTGTACTTTCCAACCTTTTTGTATATCAGCCGGAATATCCTCATTTTCTCCTTCGAAACAAAGAATTGATTGTTAGGTATAAAGAGTTATTTCCGGAACTTTTCAGAGAAATTCCCTATCAAAAATCGGTGGAAGCTTTGGAGAAAAACAGAGAATCTTAGTGGAAATCATGAAAGGAATAATTGCCGGAGCCAGAGTATTTGCATTATGGGAAGTACATCTTATGAAAGAAGATGAGAAAGAGCTTTATGCCTATATAGAAAAATGGAAGAAACAGGGCTATGCCTTTTTGTTTTTTTCTTCGGAGCCTTCGGATGCACAAAAGCCCTGTGAGCGATTGGGGGTTTGGAAGGAAAAGAGAATTTTGAAGGTGATTGACAAAAATGAATAAGGAAATAAAGTAAGTATTGAATGATAGATTGATTCATAAAGATAATCATGTAGAAAGCGTCAATTTTTTATTTAAAGATAGGAGGTACTATGCAGCATCAAATTATAGGAGATAACGATTGTCCAATCTTGGAAATCTACTTAAATGCAGGGGAAGCGGTGAAAATCGAACGCGGTTCCATGGCCTATATGTGCGGTGTGGAATTACAAGGGAAAATGAATTCCGGCTCAAACGGAGGCGGTCTAGGAGGTCTACTTAGTGCCGTGGGAAGAAGTATTGCCAGCGGGGAAAGTATGTTTATTACCGAAGCAAGAGGCGTGATGAACGGCGGAAGAATCGGTGTGGCTCCCGCCATTCCCGGGAAAATTGTTTGCTTACCGATTGGAGATAGGCAGTATCGCTTAAATACAGGTGCCTTTTTGGCAGGAGATTATTCTGTAGGATATGCCATGAAGATGCAGGATATCGGGAAAGCCTTTTTTGGCGGTACAGGAGGACTTTTCGTGATGGAAACGGAAGGGCAGGGCGATGTTTTTGTCAATGCTTTCGGAGACCTTTTAGAGCTGGAAGTGCATCCGGATTGTCCGATGACCATTGACAATGACCATGTGGTAGCGTGGGATAGAAATCTGGACTATCATATTTCCGTGGCTTCCGGAACCTTTGGCTTTACCACCGGAGAGGGTCTCGTAAACCGTTTTGTAGGAGAAGGAAAGGTCTATATTCAGACTAGAAACTTAAGCAGTCTGGCTTCCGCTTTGCCTCTTGCCAGAATGAATAAAAATAGCGGAAAAGGCGGATTTTCGTTCTAGCTTGATTTTTCCTGTCAGAGAACGCCCGGCATAGCAAAAGGGGCTGTAAAAAATCAAAATAATAAAGGGATTCTTTGCAATATAGGTCTGAATGAGGCGAAGCTAGCGAGAGCGTGCCCCAAGTTCAGACCTATATTGCGTAGAAAAATATTTTGATTTTTACAGCTTTTTTTACAAATCCATTTTATGAATTTCTTATATTTTTTAAGAACTGTACTTATTGACAAAGGGACGCAGAGTGTTAAAATATGAAAACGGTTTTCGTTTTATAAATAAGAAAACGAGAAGATATTCCTATATTTACTATAGTACAGGATTAGAAAAGGAAGGACGGAGACGGAGGAACTATGGCTGAAAAAACCATTTATAAGACCCAACATAAAGAGGAGCTTTTATCCTACCTTTCCACTTGTCCCGGTATGCATTTTACCGTATCGGATCTGGTTTCTCATTTTCGGGAGGAGAGAAAACCAATCGGCACAACCACGGTTTATCGCCAGTTGGAGCGACTGTGTGAAAAAGGAGTGGTAAACAAATACATCATCGACCAGAACAGTCCGGCTTGCTTTGAGTATGTCGGGGAAGGGGAAAAGGCGGAGGAAGTCCATTCCTGTTTTCATTGCAAGTGCAATGTCTGCGGGAAACTTATTCACTTGCACTGCCATGACCTTGAAGGGATGATGCAACACCTTCTTACGCACCACGGTTTTCACTGGGATTCCAAGAAAACGGTCTTCTACGGATTATGTGCAGACTGTGCCAAAAAAAAGGAGCAGAACAAACTATAGTATTTTCAAGAAAGGAGCCTCAAGATGAGACTGAAAAAATGTATTTTGGCGGGAGGAATCTTGCTTTCCACTGCCGTACTGTTTGCCTGTGGAAACAAGGCCGGTAAAGAAGCGGAGACGACCGCTGCCGTGTCAACGGATGCGGAAAAGACTGCAGAGACGGAGAAGAATACGGATGCACCAAGTGAGGGAAATAAGCTTAAAATTGTAACGACGAACTTTCCATCGTATGATTTTGCGCGCGCAATCACAAAGGAAGATGCGGAGGTCACCATGCTGGTTAAGCCGGGTGCGGAAACGCACAGCTTTGAACCAAGCCCGCAGGACATTATCACCATTCAGAATGCGGACCTTTTTATCTATACCGGAGGAGACAGCGATGAATGGGTAGACGGAATTCTGGAATCCGTACAGAATAAAAATTTCCATGTGTTTAAGATGATGGATGCCGTAAATCTCATTGAAGAAGAGACGGTAGAAGGCATGCAGGAAGAAGAGCATGAGCATGATCATGCGGATGCAGACCATGCGAATGAGGAAGCAGACCATGACCATGAAAAAGCGGATCAGAAAGAAGAGCATGAAGAGGAAGGTCCGGAAATGGATGAGCATGTTTGGACTTCCCCGAAAAATGCCATTACCATTGTAGAAAAGCTGGAAGAGACTCTTTCCGGACTTGATGAGAGCCATAAAGACAGCTTCAAGGCAAACAGTGAGTCTTATGTTAAGGAACTTGAGGAGTTGGACAAGAGTTTCAAAGAGGTAGTGGATAGCGGAAAGAGAAAAGAAATCATTGTGGCGGATCGTTTTCCCTTTGCTTATTTTTGTAAGGAATACGGCTTAAGCTACTTTGCCGCTTTTCCGGGATGCTCAACCGATACCCAGCCGTCTGCAGCAACCATTGCTTTCTTAACGGATAAAGTTAAGGAAGACAAGATTCCGGTTGTTTTCCATATCGAAATGGGAAATGAGGATATGGTCAATGCCATCAGCAAGGATACCGGGGCAAAGAAGCTGCTGCTTAATTCCGTGCACAATGTGACAGACAGCGATTTTAAGGCGGGAAAGACCTATGTGGATCTGATGAAGCCGAATGTGGAAGCTTTAAAGGAGGCGTTAAACTAGATGTCCTATATATCCCTTAACAATGTTGGATTTTCCTACGAGGGAAAGACGGTATTGTCCGATATTCATTTCTCCGTAGAAAAAGGCGACTACCTTTGTATTGTTGGGGAAAACGGCGCAGGAAAAAGTACCCTTTTGAAGGGACTTTTGGGCTTAAAGAAAGCGAGTGAAGGGAGCATTGTCTTCGGAGACGGTTTGAAGGCAAATGAAATCGGCTACCTTCCCCAGCAAACCGAAAGCCAAAAGGATTTTCCCGCCAGCTGTTATGAGGTAGTAGAGTCGGGTAGATTAAATAAACTTTCGTTTTTTCCTTTTTATCGAAAGGAAGATAAGAAGAGCGTGGAAGACGCTATGGAGTACTTAAAGGTGACAGGTCTTAAGAAGTCTTGCTTCAGAGACTTGTCCGGCGGACAACGGCAGAGGGTTCTTTTGGCAAGAGCCCTCTGCGCCAGCGAAAAGCTCCTCGTGGTGGATGAGCCGGTTGCAGGACTGGATCCTCTCGCACAGAAAGAGCTCTATGAAATGCTCGATAAGTTAAATAAAGAAAAGGGGATGACCATTATCATGGTTTCTCATGATGTGAAGGAAGTGGTGCAGCGTGCAAAAACCATTCTGCACCTTGACCGTACACAGCGCTTTTTCGGAAGTGCAGAGGACTATCTTTCCTCGAAGTGGGGGAAACTTTTGGTAAAGGAGGAAGAAAATGCTTAATTCTTTACTGAAAATGTTCCAGTACGACTTTATGATTCGTGCTCTTGTGGTTGGAGGTCTCGTATCTTTGTGCTCCGCTCTTCTCGGGACAAGCCTTGTCTTAAAGCGCTATTCCATGATTGGAGACGGTCTTTCCCATGTGGGCTTTGCGGCATTGGCCATAGCTTATGCCCTTAATTTCGCACCGATGTCGGTATCCATTCCGGTCTGTGTGGTAGCGGCATTTTTCCTTCTACAATTGGAAGAAAGCGCCAAAATAAAGGGGGACGCGGCTACGGCACTGCTTTGTAGCGGGGCTTTGGCGGTCGGCGTTATGACGATATCCTTAACCTCCGGAATGAATACGGATGTATGCAACTATATGTTCGGCTCCATCCTGCTATCAGCCCTTCGGATCTTCGGCTTTCCGTCGTTCTTTCCGTGGTGGTTTTGTTCTTATACATTGTATTTTATCCGCGTATTTTTGCGGTAACCTTTGATGAGAGTTTTGCGAAAGCCAGCGGCACCAATACACGCTTTTACAATATGGTTCTGGCGCTCTTACCTCCATTACCATTGTGCTCGGTATGCGCATGATGGGAACCTTGCTGATTTCCAGCTTGATTGTATTCCCCTCCATTACCGCGATGCGGGTTTGCAAGAACTTCCTTTCGACAATTCTTTTTAGCGGCACTTCTTTCGCTCTTCGGTTTTATTGTAGGAATCAGCCTGTCCTTTTTGCACAGTATTCCTACAGGAGCGTCCATTGTTATTGTAGATATGATTTTGTTCTTTGTTTTTCTGGGTGTGGAAGCGGTACGAAATCGGAAGAGCTAGGAGGTTGGAAATGGAAGAGATATCTAAAAAAAACAGTAGAGATAGCAGAAATATCGGTATGAATAGTAGTATGGATAGCAGACCGGACAAGCGTTTCATGAAGTCCGCTATAGGCAGCAGAGCCGTTTATAAAAAAATCTTCCTATTGCTACCACTTTTTGTACTTTGCTTAGCACTTACTTCCTGTAAAAAAGCGAACAATATCAGAAAAGTGAGTAATACGGAAGGTGCTGAAGGCACGGAGACGGTGGCTTCCTCTATTTCGGAAGAGGAGGCCCTTAAGCAGGCTAAGGAATTGGAGAGTCTGGAGCAAAAAGAGCAGGAATCCCTCGATAAGGAATATGGAACCGAAGCTTCTTCTAAAGCGGGGGGAAAGGAAAGTGAAGAAGCTTCCGATAAGAAGAGTGTAGAAGCAGATGTAAAAGAGAGCGAAAAGGGGGAAGGCGCCTATCCCTATGACGACTACCCCTATGATCCGAAAGAGGATAGAGGAAAGGTAAACTTGGATAAGCCGGATATTGTAGTGGGAGACAAGCACTATGCCACGCAGATAAACGACTGGTATATGAACTTCCAGGACTATGAAGGAAAAACCGTCAGTATTGACGGCTATTATATGAACTTCGGAGGCTATACCCTAGTTGGAAGAATGGGGCCTTCCTGTCCGTATTGCACCGGAGGTTATGTAAATTTTGAGTTTAAAACGGACCTCGACTTATCCAAGTTAAAGTCGGAAGAATCTTGGATAAGGGTAAAAGGAATCCTCCGAAAGGGAAAATATTCCATTTCGAAGGATGTGTCGCAGCTTATCTACTATATTGAAGCCTTGGAAGTGGAAGAGCTTCCGGAGGTAGGGGTAGATACTGTGGCGGACTAAACTTGAGGAGAACTGCTTCCGAAGTTTATTCGAATTGAAAAGCCCGGAGAGATCTTGAGGGACGAAATTAGTCCTAGAGAGGAAATTAGTCCTAGAGAGGAAACTAATCCAGGAGAGGAAGATATTCTTCAATGGGGATGGTTTTCTCGGCATGATTTCTTTCCTGAAAGGCATCCAAAATGCAGTTCATTTTTTGAAGAGCCCAGTTTCCTGTGGAAAGAAAATTTTTCTCCTCTAGATATTTTCCGATAAAAAGAGAAGAAAAAAGGTCTCCGGTCCCTCCGAGAGTTAAGTTTCTTTCCGTATAGGGGAGGATGTGAAATTCCTTTGTGTTTTCTTCATAAAGAAAAATGCAGGGCTTTTCCTCAATCCTCATACTGGTGATACAGATACTTTTTGCCCCTTTTTGGGTTAAAGAACAAATCAGTTCTTTTGCTTCATCCAAGTTGAAATTATCCGGAACGGTTTTGAGGTCTGCTAAAATGCAGGCCTCTGTTTTATTTGGAAAAATACAATCGGCGATCTGCATGAGCTTCTTTCTACTTTCAACGTCCTTTTTTTGAATGCCGTTATAAAGTTTTCCGTGATCTGCCATAATGGGATCAAAAAAGATATAGCTTCCTTTTTCTTTTTCCTCTTTTGCAAATTGATAAATACGCTCTGCTTGCCTTTCTCCAAGGACAAAGCCGATAAAAAGAGAAGGAAAAGAAAAGCCTAGCTCCTTCCAAACCGCGAGGCTATGAAAGAGGTAATCTGTCGTGTCCAGTATTTCCGCCTTTCCGTAATTTAAGGTATTCGATACCAGAGCGGTCGGAAGGGAAAAGACGTCATAATGGAGCTTTTCCAGTACGGCAGAGGCCATTCGTAGTGCTACCGTACCGTAAGAGGGAAAGTCGCTTAAGAGTAGGATAGACTTTGTTTTATTTGAATTGTCGTGCATGATTGTCTCCGTTTTTCTATGGAAGGGTTGAACTAATACAAGATAGAGTATAACGCATTTTCATAAAAATAAAGCATTTCCAATCATCAGAGTATCATTTCGTCGGCTTGACATTGTATTGAATACAAATTAAAGTAGAAACAAAGAAACAAAGAAACAAAGAAACAAAGAAACAAAGAAACAAAGAAACAAAGAAACAAAGAAATGGATGTAATAAAAAGCAAAGAAGATAGGAATAAGAGGGCAAAAGATGGGGAATGTGTTAGAAAGAGAAAAAGCATTTGAGGTTAAAAAATTGCGTATTTCTGCGAAAAGGCAGATTACTATTCCACAGAAGTTTTATTCGAAATTGGGTTTTACTCATGATGCAGAGTGTGAGATACGAGGGGAAGAGCTGATTATTCGTCCGATTCGAGAGGGGGTAGGGGAATTTGCTGAAGAAATCCTTTCGGATTTGATTAAAGAGGGATTTTCCGGGGAGGAACTCTTGCGAGCTTTTCGAAGTAGGCAGAAGCAAATTCGTCCGGCGGTGGAAGCAATGCTGAAGGATGCGAAGAGAGTTGCTGAAGATAAAGTACCTTACTATACCATGCAAGAGGTGTTTGGAGAGAGGGGAGAAAAATAGGAATGTCGGAGCTTCGATTTCTTCCCGCAGCGGGTAAATATCTTAAAAAGTTAAAAGATAAAGGCTTAAAAGAAAAGTTTCACGAGGCTATCCAAACAATTTTAGAGAACCCCTTCGTAGGAGAAGCAAAGAAAGGGGACCTGGAGGGAATATTCTGTCTGGATATATTTTATAATAAGACAAATTATGAGATAGCTTATGCGGTTTATCAAGAAGAATACCAGATTATTGTTGTTATTATGGCGGGAACACGTGAGAATTTTTATGAAAAACTTAAAGAGATATAGGAAATAATTATTCATTTTTATTTCTTTATATTTTCTAAGTATGCTTATTTTTAACATACAGTTATACAAGCTATACCGACAATCTATGGCAGAGGGAGGGAAACTCCCTCTGTCTTCGTTTACACATCTCCTCATCTGTGTTAGAGTAAAGCCTTGCAAGAGGAAAAGGAGGGTATTTATGAAGAAAAAATTACTGGCAAGTCTTTGTTTGGCATCCGTGCTTGCTTTAGCGGCTTGTTCCAAGCCTGCAGAGAAGGTGGAAAGTAAGGGAGATGAAAGTATTTCCGCAGAAGAAAAAGGAACGGAAGCCAAGGCAGAAGAAAAGGCGGAGGAAAAGGGAGAAACCGGGGAGGAAAAAACCTATAAAGTAGGAATTTTAAAGTTTATGGACCATCCTTCACTCAATCAAATTGAAGACAGCCTCTGCACAGAGCTGGACAGTCTTTCCAAGGACGGTGTAAAGTACGAGTATAAGGAGTACAAATTAAACGGGCAGGGCGATGCCTCCGTATTAAACCAGATGACCGCACAGCTTCTTGCGGATAAGGTGGATGTTATTGTTCCGATTGCCACACCTGCAGTACAGGTAGTGCAGTCAGGTACAGAAGGAAAGAACGTTCCCATCGTTTTCTCCGCAGTATCGGATCCGGTTTCCGCAAAGCTTGTAAAGTCCATGGAAGAGCCGGGCGGTATGATTACCGGAACTTCCGACTATTTGAATACGGATGCTATTATGAATCTTATTTTTGCGGCAAATAAGGACGCAAAGAAAATCGGACTGCTCTATTCTAAGAGTGAGGACTCTTCCAAGGCTCCTATTGAAGACGCAAAGAAGTTCTTAGCGGATAAGGGTGTGGAAGTGGTAGAAAAGACCGGAACGACTACCGATGAAGTAAATCAGGCAGTGGATGCTCTCATTGCAGAAAAGGTGGATGCGATTTTCACTCCGACGGATAATACCATCCAGAAAGCGGAGCTCAGTTTCTATGAGAAACTGCAGAAGGCGAAGATTCCCCACTACGGCGGAGCGGATTCCTTTGCTTTAAACGGTGCTTTTGCCGGCTACGGAGTAGACTATGTACAGCTAGGAAAGGCAACAGCGGATATGGTGGATGAGGTTTTACACGGCGGAAAAGAAACGGCAACGCTCCCTGTACAGACCTTTGACAACGGTATTGCGACTGTGAATACCGATACAGCGGAAAAGCTCGGATTTTCCATGGATGAGTTAAAGGAAGTCTTTAAGCCCTACTGCACAAAGGTAGAAGAAATCAAGACCAATCAGGAATTTGCAAAATAAATTTTTACACGAAATTCTGTGCTAAGAAGATAGAACTGCTATATGGATAAGTAGTACAGGATAAATCTGAGAACAATTTTTATGCCGAAGCGGAGTGGAAAGACGCTTCGGCATTCGAGTAACATAAAACAAATTCGAGTAACATCAAGTACATTCAAGTAAAATCAAGTAGAATAAGTAGGATGAGTATGGCTGAATTTTTTACGATAGGAATCATGAAGACTGCTTTGGAAATCGGGCTTATTTATGCGCTGGTTGCTATGGCCCTTTTTATTTCCTATAGCATCTTAAATATTGCGGATCTTTCCACAGACGGATCCTTTACGCTCGGGACTGCGGTTTCAGCTGTTTTTACGATTTCCGGGCATCCCATACTGGGGATTTTTATGGCAATGCTTTCCGGCTCTCTTTCGGGCTTTTGCACCGCTTTTTTGCAAACGACCATGGGAATTGAAAGTATCCTTGCCGGAATTATTGTGAATACCGGACTTTACACCATTAACCTTGCGGTAATGGGCTTTTCCTCAAATCTTTCCATATTTGGGACGAATACAGTATTTACCCTGTTTGCAGGAGAAAATCCCTTCCTTTCCGAGTGGGGAACGCTGATTCTCCTTCTTCTTATTTTACTGCTTGTGGCTTTTATTTTACGCTGGTTCTTCGGAACAGGGCTCGGGCTTTCCATTCGTGCAACCGGAGACAGTCCGGCCATGGTACGGGCATCTTCCATTAATCCTGCCTTTACCATCACTGTCGGGCTCTGCCTTTCCAATGCCTTAACCGGCCTTTCCGGTGCTCTGATTGCCCAGTACAATAAAGCCTCGGATATCAACTTGGGGAATGGAATGGTTACGGTAGCGCTTGCCTCCCTTGTGATCGGAGAGACGCTTTTCGGAAAGAGAAAGCTTCTCGGAAGAATCCTCGGGGTTATCGGCGGAGCGATTCTTTATCGCTTGGTGATTGCCCTTGCGCTTCGCCTGCGTGTGCCGACAGAAGCTTTTAAGCTCGTCAGTGCTTTGATTGTTGCTCTTGCGATTTCTTCCACAAGAATCAAAGAGCTTTTCCATTACGCAAAGCTCAGAAGAAACGCGATGCGGGAAAGGGGAGAAAATGCTTGATTTAAAGAATATTTCCAAAACCTTCAACCCGAATACCATTCACGAGAAAAAGGCACTGGAAAACCTTTCCCTGCACCTTGATAAGGGAGATTTTGCAACCATTGTCGGGAGTAACGGAGCGGGAAAGTCCACCCTTTTTAATGCCATTTCGGGCTCTTTCCTTTTAAACAAGGGCAGTGTTATTTTGGAAGGAAGGGATATCACTTTCTTACAGGAGCATAAGAGAAGTGCCTTTATCGGAAGGCTTTTTCAGGATCCCTTGATGGGTACGGCTCCTCATATGAGTATTGAGGAAAATCTTTCCGTCTCTTACATTCGGGCGAGTGGCCTGTCCTTATTTCCCGTGCGGGAAAGAAGGAGAAGGCCTACTTTAGAGAGCAACTAAGTCTTCTTGATATGGGTTTGGAAGACCGAATGAATCATCCTGTAGGTCTTCTTTCCGGAGGACAGAGACAGGCACTCACGCTTTTAATGGCGACCATGGTTACGCCGAAGATTTTGCTGCTTGATGAGCATACGGCGGCGCTGGATCCGGGAACTGCGGAAAAGGTGTTATCTCTCACAAAGAGTATTGTAGCGGAGCGGGAAATCACCTGTCTTATGATTACCCACAATATGCATCAGGCTTTAGAGCTTGGAAATAGAACCTTAATGATGGACAGCGGAAAAATAGTTTTGAATCTTTCGGGAGTAGAGAGAGAGAATCTCACGGTGGATATGCTTCTTAAGAAGTTTTCCGAGAAGGCGGGGAAGGCCTTGGACAATGACCGCATTTTACTGTCTTAAAAAAACAATGGAGAAAAAACATTATCATAGTTATATGAAATAGAAATCTGATCCGAGATAGAAATAGTAAAAAGAATTCTTTAAACTCTAAGAGAAAAGAACTTGGCGGGAGAAGAACTCGGCGAGAGAAAAATCAGGCAAAGTAAGTACAGGAATATCAGGTTTAAAAGTTAAGGAGGCAGTTCAGCACGTAGAGACAATTTTTTAGCTGTGCTACTGCCTTTTCTGTATTATAATGAGAAAAACAATACCGCTAGCGATGTAGGAGGCGAATATGCTTACAAAAAAACTGGTCATTACTATTGGAAGACAATATGGTTCCGGAGGACGCACTGTAGGAAAAAACTTGGCAGAATCTTTGGGGATTCCCTTTTATGATGAGGAAATTTTGCGCATTACTTCCGAAAAGACGGCAATCGGAGAGCAGTACTTCCGTTTGGCGGACGAGAAGGCGGGAAGTAATCTCTTATACAAGATTGTGGATTCTTTAAAACCGAGACTTGGAAAGCCGAGTCTTGAAGAGGACATCGTGAGTCCCGAGAACCTCTTTCGTTTCCAAAGTCAGGTTGTGGTAGAACTTGCGGAGCAGGAGAGCTGTATTATTGCAGGACGCTGTGCCAACGTAATCTTACGGGAAGCAAGAAAGAACATGTGGATTTCTTTGTTTATGCGGATATGGAGAAGCGTATCGAAAGAACCATGGACTACTGTAAGGTGGATGAGGAAGAGGCAAAGAAGCGTATCAAGAAGATTGACCGGGAAAGAAGAGAGTATCATAAGTATTACACCGGAGAGGACTGGATGAAGGTGGATAATTATGACTTGATGATTAATGCTTCCCGAATTGATTATCATGAAATGGAAGTACTCATGCGGAATTATTTGGAAATGAAGGGGTATCTTAAGTGATTGCGAAGCTCTATGGAGTAGGAAGAGTATTAAAGGGGAAACTTTGTGTTCCGGGGGATAAGAGTATTTCTCATAGAGCGATTATGTTTTCTTCACTTGTGAAGGGAAAAACGGTGGTAGAGGGTTTTCTTCCTTCCGAAGACTGTCTCTCTACTATGGATATCTTTCAGAAACTCGGTGTTTCCATAGAAAGAGAAGGTACAAAACTCACCATAGAGGGGAAGGGTATGGAGGCTTTAGAGGCGCCTGCAGACTCTCTTTATTGCGGAAATTCCGGAACAACGATGCGCCTTATGGCGGGAATCCTTTCCGGACAGACCTTTTCTTCCGTACTTTTCGGAGATGAAAGTCTGGAAAAGCGTCCTATGGGGAGAGTACTAAGTCCTTTATCGAAGATGGGAGCCAAGATTTCCGCGGAAGGAGAAAAATGCACCGCGCCCTTAAAGATAGAAGGCAGTGCACTGGAGGGAATTTGCTATGAAAGTCCCATCGCTTCCGCACAGGTAAAGTCTGCCGTACTTTTGGCGTCGCTCTATGCAAAAGGAGAGACGGTCTATACGGAGCCTTCTCTTTCACGGGATCATACGGAGAGGCTACTTTCTGCAATGGGGGCGGATATTGAAACAAGAATCCTGAAAGATGGAAAAGCCGAGATTCACTTAAGACCGGGAAAGGTCTTGCATCCCATTCCGGGGTTTTTCCATTCCGGGAGACATTTCCTCCGCAGCTTACTTTATGGCAGCCTGCTTCTTCCTTCCCGGCTCCGAAGTTTTATTGGAAAGTGTCGGCCTAAATGAAAGCCGGAGTGGAATCTTGGACGTTCTTTCCAATATGGGGGCAAAGTTTCAAATTCTAAATAAAAAGACGATAGGGGGAGAAGAGAGAGGAGATATTCTCTTTACTTACGGAAAACTTCGCGGTACGGAAATTGCAGGTGCTCTTATCCCAAGACTCATAGATGAGCTGCCAGTTCTTGCCGTACTGGCTACGATTGCCGAAGGAGAAACCGTAATCAAGAATGCGGAGGAACTGAAGGTGAAGGAAACAAACCGCATACGAGCGGTGGTAGAGAATCTTACAAGTCTCGGCATCCCTTGCGTGGAAACGGAAGACGGCATGCGGATTTCCGGACAGGGCGGTATTTTTCCTTTAAAGGGAAAGCGAATTCCAAGCTTTAAAGACCATCGCATTGCCATGAGCTTTGCCGTGCTCGGACTTCTTTGTCCAAAGGAAAGTCCTATGGAGATTGAAGATGCGGGGTGCATTTCCATTTCCTATCCCGGATTTTTTAAAGATTTAGAAAAATTGCTTGACGGAAATCCTGTGGTATGCTAGAATTCGCTAGTCGGTTTCAAATCGACTAAGGCGAATTGGTCAAGAGGTTAAGACGCAGCCCTCTCACGGCTGAATCCCGGGTTCGATTCCCGGATTCGTCATATCCCGAGCGGTGCTCGGGATTTTTATAAAAAAATCGGAGGATTGTAATGATTTCTTATAAGAATATTCTGTTTGATATGGGAAATGTCCTGATAAGCTATAATCCGGAATGGGTTATCCGGCACTATACGGAAGATGAGGAATTGATTCGAGAAGTAAAGAACATTGTCTTTAACTCACAGGAGTGGTTTTTACTGGATGCCGGACTGATAGAAGAAGAAAAGGCTGAGAGAAACTGGATGGAAAGGCTCAGTTCCGATAAGGCAAGAGAACTCGCCCATCTTTCTTTTTCAGAATTGGCACCTATATAATATGAAGGTCATTCCGGGAACAGCGGAAATCATTCGTGCTTTAAAGGAAAATGGAAAAGAAATCTATTTGCTTTCCAATGCTTCTCTGCGCCTCCTTTCTATCTATAAGGAAGTGATTCCCGCAGTAGAATGTTTTTCAGGAATCTTTTATTCTGCAGCACATAAGTGTGTAAAGCCGCAGGATATTATCTATAAGCGCTTTTTAAAGGAATACAGCTTAAATCCTTCGGATTGCTTCTTTATTGATGATTTGGGGGACAATATCATTGCGGCAAAGGAAGCCGGTATAAACGGGGCAATTATGAGTACAAAAACAGCGAAGGAAATGGCTGAAATTTTAGAAATGAATACAGGAGTTTAGATTGAAGACAGTTTTTCCGATAAAGAACTATAAAGTTGGGGAGCATAGTCTTCCCTTCATAGAATCTCCCCTTTTAGAAGGTTTTTCGGGACTTCGGCACGGCTTTTCCACGAGGAAGGGTGGGGTGTCCAAGGATTATCTTTCCTCTCTTAATTTAGGTTTTTCCTTAGGGGACGATAGAGAAAATGTTATAGAAAACTTCCGTATTATAGGGCAAGCTCTCGGAGGACAGGCAGGAGATTTTGTGCTAACGCAGCAAACGCACAGTATAAATGTCCGCCGCGTGGGAAAAGAAGACCGAGGAAGAGGTATTTTCCGGGAAAGAGAGTATACGGATGTGGATGCCCTTATAACAAATGAGGAGGATGTGATACTCACTGCTTTCTCTGCGGACTGTGTGCCGATTCTTTTCTACGATAAGGGGCATAGAGCCATCGCTTCCTGTCATAGCGGCTGGAGAGGAACACACGGAAGAATCCTTGCACAAGTGATTAAGGCGATGGAAGAAGAATTTTCCTCCAAGCCTGAAGAAATCTATATTGCTATTGGACCGAGTATCTGTAAGAATTGTTATGAGGTGTCAGAGGATGTGGGAGAAGTATTTTTGGACGCTTTTCCTGCACTTAAGGAAGTGAAAAAAAATGCTTGTCCCATTGAACGGGTTTCCGAAGAAAAGTTCCACATTGATTTATGGGAGCTTAATCGTATCATTGCCCTGGAATGCTTTATTCCTCCGGAAAATATCTCCATAAGCGGCTACTGTACAATGGAAAATCCGGATTTATTCTTTTCTCATCGTTTTAGTCAAGGGAAAAGAGGAGTGCAGGGAAGCTTTATCTGTTTAAAGAGTCAAAAATAATGAATAAACAAGAGATGAATAAAAGCCATGCAATATAAATCACAAAATCGGGTAAAAATGATGAAGATGAAGAAAAAAAATATAATTCGACGTTTATCTATGCTGATCTTGCTCTTAGCTCTGTCTTTTTCTTTGTATTCTTGCAAAAAAGCCGGAAACCCGTCTGAAAAAGAAGAGGACAAGGCTTCGGTTCTTTCCGCAGGTGAAATTGCCGGGGGAGAGACAGAAAAAGCATCAGAGTCAACATTAAAGCTGAAGTTAGAGGATAAGATTAAGACGGAACAGGAGGAAGCGCTTGAACAATATCAGAATTTGGGTTTGATTCAATGTGATTCTTATATTAATTTCCGTTCGGATACCAATGAAAATGATATCCGCAATATCATAGGGCTTTTACGAAACGGTGCGGGAGTAGAAGTGCTGGAATCCGACGTGGAAGGAAAGGCAGGCTGGGCGAAGGTTCGTTCCGGCGGTTTAGAGGGTTATATTGTAAAAAACTATCTTCTGGAAGGGGAGGAAGCAAAGGAAAAGGCCCGTGAGTATATGGCGCCCAGAGTAACCATTCTTGCCGATAAGCTTCGTATTCGTTCTACTCCGGAAATTGTGGATGGAAATACGCTTTCTTCCTGCGCCAAGGGAGAGCGCTATATAGTATTAAGCAGAAGCGGAAAGGACTTTTTGAAAATTTCCGCAGATACCTTGGAAGGGGTGGAAGAAGCTTATATTTCTTCCAAATCGGAAAATGTGCGTTTGGAGTATGGCTTAGATGAAGCAAGAAGCTTAAATCTTCGCCAAAAGGTTCTAAATATGTATGACAATTTAGGGGTTTCCAAGGCACAGGACTATATCAATATCCGCTCAAGCCCCGAGGATAAAGGAATTGAAAATATTATAGGAAAGTTTCCAAGCTTTGCCGGCGGAAATATACTTGGTGAGGAAAACGGATGGCTAAAGATTGAATCCGGTGGAATCACGGGGTATGTAAAGGCTGAGCTTGTGGCAAGAGGAAAAGAAGCGGAAAGTCTTGCGGTAGAGCATGCTACAGTAATGGCAATTGTAAATACCGATGCTTTAAATGTGCGTTCCAGTGCTGACTTAAATTCCTCGGCATGGACGAAGATAACCAAGGACCAGAGGTATTCGGTTATTAATCAGTTGGATGGGTGGGTACAGCTGGAACTGGACTCCGGGGATGATGACGAAGGAGAACAGGGTGCCTTCGTCTCTACCAGAGACAATAATGTATCCGTGAGCTATGCTCTTTATGAAGCGCTCAGCTACCGTCCGGCACAAGACAGAGCTAATCAGGCTGCAAAGAGAAGAAGTGATCTTGTAAACTTTGCTTGTCAGTTTGTGGGTAATCCCTATGTATGGGGAGGAACTTCGCTTACGCACGGTTGTGACTGTTCCGGCTTTACACAGACGATTATGGGAAAATATGGAGTATCTTTACCCAGAGTATCTAGGGAGCAGGCTAAAACCGGTGTGAAGGTAAGCAGTGAAAATATTAAGCCGGGAGATTTGATTTTCTATGCTAACCGAAGAGGAGTGGTAAATCATGTAGGAATCTACATTGGAAACGGACAGGTAGTAAACGCGGCATCTCGTCGTTCCGGTATTCGCATTTATCGTTGGAATTACAGAACGCCGGTAGCAATCCGTAACGTACTGGGGGAGTAAGAACCCTAACTCGATTTAATGGAAAGAGTGGAAAGAATAGAAGGGATAAATGGATCATTATGTACTATCTTGTTGCTCCACCATGGACTTAAGAAAGGGATGGGCGGAAGAACACGGCGTTAATCTGGTTTATGCAAAATTTTTCTTGGAGGGAGAGGCGTATCAGGATGATTTCTATGCGTCTATTTCTCAAGCAATACTCTTTGAACGTATGCTTTCCGGAGAGAAAAGCCAGACTACGCAAGTTAATACGGAAGAATATATCGACAGCTTTCGAAAATATCTAGAAAAAGGGCAGGATATCTTCCATATCTGCCTCTCCAGCGGAGTGTCCGGTACCTATAACTCTTGCCATATTGCAAAAGACATTTTATTGGAAGAATTTCCGGAGAGAAAAATCGAAATAGTGGATTCTCTCATGGCCTCCAGCGGCTATGGTCTCTTGGTAGATAAGGCTTATGAATTGAAAGAGAAAGGCCTCGATATGATGAGCCTTCGTACTGAAGTGGAAAAATGGAGAAATCGTCTGCATGGCTATTTCTTTACCTCTGATCTTCGCTTTTTTATTCAGGGAGGAAGAGTCAGTAAGGCGGCAGGCTTTATCGGGGGGCTTTTAAAAATATGTCCGGTCCTAAAGATTACGGAGGAAGGAACACTAAAGCCTATCGAAAAGGCACGCGGAAAAAAACAGGCTATAGAAAATATTCTTTCCAAGATGGAAAAGGAAGGATATACTCCTTCGGAAAAATGTTTTATCAGTCACTCTGCGTGCCTTGAGGATGCAAAGAAGCTTTTGGAAAGGATTGAAGAGCGCTTTCATCCGGAGGGAGGTATTGAAATCTTTGACATAGGCGGAACGATTGCCTGTCATACCGGTCCGGGAACGGTTTCCAGCTTTTTCTTCGGTAAAGAAAAGGAATAAAAGCAGTATAATTTTTTTGATTCCTATCCGGAATAGTTAAAAAAAGTCTATTATATTTCGTTGTAAGAAATACAGGTCTATGCTATAAATAAAAACGTTATAAAGACAGTAATAAAAAGATGGAATTAAGAATAGAAGATCAGAAATCGGAGGGGAAAAATGGGACTGGAAACAGAGAATCCTCAAACTTTTTAGAACAGTCAAAGGAATTATTAATCAATTTTCAAAAGAATTCAAGAGAACTTGCAAGTGTCATTGGAGAAAGAGAAAGAGACAAAGCAGGTATATGAAAGAGACAGAGCTGCAGTAACGGAAAAAATTGAAAAAACAATTAAAGAAAGACAGAAGGAACTGGAGCAGTCCTACGATGAGAAGATTGAACAGAGTAGCGGTAAAGTAAAGAAAGCACAGAGTGAAAGAGAAAGTGCAAAGAATAAGGGAATAAAAGAGCGCATTGCAGAGGAAACGGCACCGCTTAAGCAGGAAAACAAAGAATTAAAGCGACAGATGCAAGGGATTTGTAAGAGGGAAGGTGCTCCTATGTTTATTTCCCGAAAACTCTTTGCCGTTTTGTATAAGCCTGTTGGATTTGCTGAGTTTTTATGCTTGATTTTTCTATTCCTTTTCTTCTTTGCCGCAATTCCTCTCGGATTGTATTTCTTCTTATTGAGGGAAAGAGGAATCCTCTTTTTGGTGGGGATTTATTTAGTGGATATTTTGATTTTCGGAGGTCTCTATGTCCTTGTGGGAAATCGTACAGTCGGAAAATTCAGGGAAGTAGTAAAACAAAGCGTTTCTATCCGGAAACGAATCCTGAAAAATAAAAAATCGATTTTGGCTTTGGCAAAAGAGATTCGGAAAGACTCGGATGATGGTCATTATAATCTTACCGAGTACGATGATGAGATTGCCAGATTGACACAGGAAAGAAACGATTTCATTGCCCAAAAGCAAAATGCACTTCATAACTTTGAAACGGTTAGCAAGGAAATCATTAAGGATGAGATTGAAAATGCCGAGAAGGAGCATTTAGAGGCTCTCAAGGCAGAATGGCAGGAAAGTACGAAGGAACGTGTTGAACTTGAAACGTTAGAGCGGGAGAAGGCTCTTGGATTATCCAAGGAGGTTGAACAATATATCGGAAAGAAGCATATGAATCTCGATGATATAGAAGCCATGATTCTTATTCTGCAGAAGGGAGAAGCAAAGAGTTTGACAGAGACCATTTTGAAATTGGAAGAAGAAAAAGCGAGCATTTAAAAATTGGCTTAAGTATTGAAATCTATAGCGAAATCATTCGGACGTATAATCCAATCCTTTCAATCCTATGTTTAACCATTAAAAGTAGTAGGGAACCATTTCATAATAGGAAGCAGTTCTGTTATCCTGTATGGAATGGTTTTTTTATGTAGAAATAATTTTTGGGCATGGAAGAATTCTAGGTACGAAAAATTTTTAGCTACGGAAGATTTTTCTGTAGGATGGATTTTTTTCCGAAACGGAATACAGATAAAAATCTTATCGAATATTTCTATTATATAATTCAAATATTTTTATTTATAATAATTGCTGAGATGTCAAAGGAGTGGGAAGCTTTATTATATGCTTTATGAACAAAAATTCAGTTATATAACGGTAAAATATTTCGCATTATTATAAAACTATGCAAAAAAATACAAAAAAATTTTTGCCGCATATTTACCATGCTCATTAAATAATAAGTTTACAATTAGGGAAGAGTTGATGCACTTTTTTATGTACAACTTTAGCATGTTACCGAAAAAACCTTACAAAAGGTTAATTATTGATTAAAAGTAAATCCATTTCTGGCGCGCGGTATGGGCTTATGGAAATCAATTTTTATTTAAGGAGGAAAAAGCATGTCCAATATTCATGTAACGAGTGAGATTAAGACACTCAAAAAAGTATTGCTTCACAGGCCGGGTGACGAATTATTGAACTTAACTCCGGATACCTTAGGAGAGTTACTGTTTGATGATATCCCTGATCTTGCCGAGGCACAGCTTGAGCATGATCGTTTTGCGCAGATTTTACGAGATAATGGTGTTGAGGTTGTTTACCTTGAAGATTTGATGGCTGAAACACTGGATGCCCATCCGGAAATCAAGGAGAAGTTCTTGGATCAGTGGCTGGAAGAGTCCGGAGTTCATACAGCGGTGTACCACAAAATCATCAAAGATTTTTTAGCAAAATTCAAGAACAACAAGGAACTCGTTCTGAAGACGATGGCCGGAATTACCTTCTCCGAGCTTGGTGAGATTCATACGAATTTCTTGGTAGACAGAATCGAGACTGCATCTCATCTTCTTGTAAATCCGATGCCGAACCTTTATTTTACTCGTGATCCGTTTGCATCAGTAGGAAATGGTGCCGTTATCAACAGAATGTATTCTGTAACAAGAAATCGCGAGACCATATATGCGGATTATATTTTTAAATATCATCCTGAGTATGCAGGAAATGTTCCCGATCTTTATGGTCGTAACAATCATTTCCATATTGAGGGTGGCGATGTATTGAACGTAAATGAAAAATTACTCTTTATCGGTATCTCTCAGAGAACACAGGCAGAAGCCATTCAGGATTTGGCTATGAAGATGTTCTACGAGAATGAAGGAAACAAGATCGAGACTATCCTCGCTTTCAATATTCCGAATTCTCGTGCTTTCATGCACCTGGATACCGTATTTACACAGATTGATACCGATGCATTTACTATTCACCCGGGAATTATGGGAACCTTACAGGTTTTCGCAATCACAAAGGATGCAGCAAAGCATGATGTGAAGATTGAAGAGCATACCGGAAAGTTGGAAGAAATTCTGGCTAAGTTTATGGGTCTGCCGAAGGTTCGCTTGTTCCCCTGCGGTGCAGGAGATGCACTTGCAGCAGAGAGAGAGCAGTGGAATGATGGTTCAAATACCTTGACTATTGCTCCCGGAAAGATTATTGTTTACAAGCGAAACTACGTTACGAACAAGTACTTGAAAGAGAATGGATTTACCGTATTGGAGCTCGAAGCATCGAACTTATGTGTAGGACGTGGCGGCCCCAGATGTATGTCCATGCCACTTATTCGTGAAGACTAAGTAGTGCGATAATGTAGAAGAGAAAGGGAATTAACTATGGGCGTTAATGTAAGAGGAAGAAGCTTCTTGACTTTGCTGGATTATACACCGGATGAGATTAGATATTTCTTAGAGCTCTCTGCCGAGTTCAAGAGATTAAAAGCAAACGGTGTAGACCACAGTTATCTGAAGGGCAAGCAGGTTGTATTGCTTTTTGAGAAGACTTCTACCAGAACACGTTGTGCATTTGAAGTGGGAGCTCGTGATTTGGGAATGGGTGTTACCTTCCTTGATTCGGGATCATCCCAGATGGGCAAGAAGGAGTCTCTGGAAGATACCGCTAAGGTATTGGGTCGTATGTATGACGGTATCGAGTACCGCGGATATGAGCAGAAGGTAGTAGAGGAACTTGCAAAGTATTCCGGTGTTCCTGTATGGAACGGATTAACCGATTTGTATCATCCGACACAGATGCTTGCGGATATTCTTACTGTAAAGGAAGAGTTTGGCGATGTAAGAGGCCGTAAGTTAACATTCTTTGGAGACGCAAGAAATAACGTAGCTAACTCTTTAATGATTGTTTGTGCTAAGCTCGGAATGCACTTCTGTGCATGCGGACCGAAGGATTTGATGCCTTCCGACGACCTTGTTGCAAAATGCAGAGAAGTAGCGAAAGACACAGGCGCAGAGATTGAATTAACGGATGATGTGAAGATTGGTGCAAAGGGCGCTGATGTACTTTATACCGATATCTGGCTTTCTATGGGTGAACCGGAAGAACTGTGGGAGAGCAGAATCAAGCTTCTTCGTCCGTATCAGGTAAATAAAGAAGTTATGGCTATGGCTAATCAGCATGCTATTTCCTGCATTGCTTACCTTCCTTCCATGATCGCAATACCACCATTGGTGAAAATATTTACCAGAAGTATGGCTTAGAGGCTATGGAAGTAACGGATGATGTCTTCCTTGGAAAGCAGGCAAGACAGTTTGATGAAGCGGAGAATCGTATGCATACCATTAAAGCAGTGATGTATGCAACCTTAAAGTAGGAGAGTAGAGCATGGCAAAACGTATTGTTGTAGCTCTCGGGGGAAATGCCTTAGGCAATACCCCCGAAGAGCAACTTGACTTAGTTCGTCACACCGCAAAGACAATTGTAGACTTGTCTGAAGCAGGATACGAAGTGATTGTAGGACATGGTAATGGACCACAGGTCGGCATGATTAACCTTGCAATGGAATTTTCCAGTACCAAGGGAGGAAATACTCCGTTCATGCCGTTCCCGGAATGTGGAGCAATGTCTCAGGGATATATCGGATACCATTTACAGCAGGCTATTCAGAAGGAATTGAAGGCTCGTCATATGGATAAGGAATGTGCTTCCATTATCACACAGGTTGTTGTAGATGAGAAAGATCCCGGATTTGCAAAGCCGACAAAGCCTGTAGGCAGCTTCTATACTAAAGAAGAAGCCGACAAAATTGCGGCAGAGAAGGGATTTACCTTTGTGGAGGATGCAGGACGCGGATATCGTCGTGTTGTTCCTTCTCCAATCCCGCAGCGCATCGTTGAGCTCAAGGTTGTTGAGCAGCTTGTAAAGGCAGGTGATATTGTCATTACTGTCGGTGGTGGCGGAATTCCGGTTGTAGAAACAGCGGAAGGCTTAAAGGGAGTTGCAGCGGTTATTGATAAGGATAGATCCAGTGCATTACTGGCTGAGTCAATTGGAGCGGATATGTTGATTATCCTGACTGCAGTTGATCGCGTATGCATCAATTACAATAAACCGGATCAGAAGGAACTTCCCACAATGAGTCTTTCCGAGGCTGAACAGTATATTGCTGAAAAGCAGTTTGCGCCGGGCAGTATGCTGCCTAAGGTTCAGTCCTGCATGGAATTTGTCAAGAATAATACAAACGGAGGAACCGCTCTTATTACTTCCTTACAGAAGGCTGCTCTTGCTTTAAAGGGTGAAACAGGCACCATTATTACTAAATAAAAAAAGCAGAAGGGGGGATAGTGTTTCTGTGAAAGCGAAAAACAATCTCTAACAGCATTTAGTATTTTATTTATTATTTTAGCAGTTTTATGTATTATTTCCGTTCTTTTGAACGGACAACCAATCAGCAATGATCTTATTGCAGGTTTGAATCCCGATAAGTATGGGGACTTGGTTCAGACTGTTGCTGACGGTGGTACCGTAACCGTGGTAGGAGCAAAATTAAGCAACTTCTTCATGGCATATCCTAATGGATTTGTGGATGCGGCTGACTTAATTGTGTTTATCGTATCTATCGGCGGTTTTATCGGCGTTGTGATGAAGACCGGTGCTCTTGAAGCCGGTGTATATCATCTGGTTAAAAAGATGCACGGTAGGGAAGAAGTTTTAATTGTTATTTTGATGATTCTTTTCTCCATCGGCGGTTCTACCTATGGAATGGCAGAAGAGACCATCGGTTTCTATGCTCTGATTACTACCGCTCTTGTAGCGGCCGGCTTTGATACCATCGTTGCTGTAGCAACTGTTCTGCTCGGCGCGGGCTGTGGTGTTTTAGGATCCACAATTAACCCCTTCGCTACAGGGGCAGCAACGTCTGCATTACAGAGCGTAAATGTTCCGTATAGTAGTACAACCATTATGGTTCTCGGTTTTGCTCTTTGGATAACCTCACTCCTTATCGCTATTTTCTTCGTGCTGAGCTATGCAAGAAAAGTAAAGGCTGATAAGGGCTCCACCATTCTTTCCTTACAGGAACAGCAGGACATGAAGGATTATTTCACCAAGGATGACGGACAGGTTTTAGAGTTTACCGGAAAGCATAAGGCGGTGCTGATTGTATTTGCAATTTCCTTTGCGGTTATGATAGCATCCCTGATTTCTTATCAGGATATTACCTTTGGAGGAAATGAAGAATCTTATCTTGCGGCACTGGGGTGGTCAGATTTCTTGACCGGGGTTCCTCTTGGACAGTGGTACTTCGCGGAATTGGCTGCTTGGTTTACATTTGCCAGCGTTATTATTGCTGTTATGGCAAGAATGTCGGAAAACGAATTCATCAATACTTATCTTGATGGGGCGAAAGATCTTCTTTCCGTAGCAATAGTTATTGCGGTAGCACGTGGTATTACGGTAGTGATGAAAGCAACGCATATGGATTTCTGGATTTTGGATAAGTCTGCAAGTATGCTTAGAGGAGTTCCGGGCTTCATATTTGCTCCGCTTTCCTACATCATTTACTTAGTGCTCAGCTTCCTGGTTCCCTCTACTTCCGGTTTGGCAGGTTTCTCCATCCCGGTAATGGGAGGTCTTGCAAATGCTCTTGGATTTAATGCATCCGTTATGGTTGCCGTATTCTCTGCAGGTTGCGGTTTGATTAACCTTTTCACTCCGACCTCCGGTGTTGTTATGGGAGGACTTGGTGCAGCTAAGGTAGAGTTAAAGACCTATATGAAGTGGGGATTAAAGCTCTTTATTGCTATTGGTATTGCGAATATCGTCGTATTGTCTTTGGCAATGATGATGATGAAGTAATTGTATATGTAAGTATTTTTAATAGGTGCTGAAACGACTCTGAACAGGATTTCGCGCGCAAGGAGCGTGGTACTTATTTAAAAAGGAAGGACTTTTGGGACTTGAACCCGAAAGTCCTTTTTTGTGAGCATAATTTTGAAAATCATGCTATAATAAAAAAATACATAGTTGGAGATAGAGTTCAATGTTATAAAAGAGAGGATTTTTTTCTTTATTTGCTATTCCATTCCTATTTATGGAAATAAGAAATTATATAATTTTGGGGAATAAGGATTTATGAGTAAAAAAGCCATTATACAAGAGAGCTGGACGTCCGGAATTAATCCTATTTCTTTGTGTGCTTTTTGACTATGAGGCGATTGAGAAGCCGACAAAAAGCATTGATGCATCAAGCAGCGCGATTTATGTATTTTAACAAGGGAATAGGAAAGATTAAAATTGACGGTGTGGAGTTTGATATCCGTCCGCATACTCTTTGTGCCATTACACCATGGAGGGTTACGGACATTATTGATGTCAGAGATACTTTGCATTTAAGTCTTATTGTTTATGATTATCAATTTTTAAATACAGTTTTGAAATTCACACCGGGTTTGGAAGAGGAGAGTGTGAGTCTTTTGAATTTTCTACTGTCGCATCCGGTAATTTATCTGGATAAGGAGCAGTCATCCCGCATTGACCATATTATGTCGTCTTTGCAAGGAGAGCTCGGAGTAGATTCTGCGGTTTTGAGTCAAAGGAATAAGCCGATTACTTTTTTGTATACTCTGGTTAAAATTATAGAACTCATGGTGGAGTACCGACGATGTTTTCAGGCCAGAGAAGAAATGGGCAAAAATCAAGCAACGGCTTACAGAATTCGATTTTTGAGTTATATATATTTCCATTCTGCCGAGCATTTGACTTTGGAAAAGGTGGCAGATGTTTTTTATATTTCTGAGTCTTCTCTGTCGAAGAAGCTAAATGATTTGACGGGTACAAGCTTTACGAAATTATTGAATGATATTCGCATTGAAAAGGCTTCCGATTATTTAATCTATACAGGCTTGACGTTGGAAGAAATAGCAGAAATTTTAGGATTTACAGATGCTTCGCATCTTTCAAGGCATTTCGTTGATAAGATTGGTTTGACACCACATAAATATCGTAAAACTTACGGGAAAGAAGGGTGTTTCCTATAGCTCTTCAGAAAAAAATGTCGCACTGGAAGTGACAGATTATCTTTATCGGAATTTTTGAGATAGAAAAAGTTGCATGCAGGAAATGTTGCGGAAAAAAATACGATATAACGCTTTCTGAATTAAATCGTTCTTTGCTTTACTATACAGGGATGAATTTTTTTCTACTTTATTGAATTTTATACGGATTAATAAGGCAAGTGAAATGCTGGTTTCCTCATCCTATTCCATCTTGGATATATCCGTTTCTGTCGGATATAGCAATATCAAAACTTTTAATTTGAATTTTTTTATAAGTTTAAGGGGATGACTCCGACAGAGTTTCGTGAGTCGATTACCTTGCAAAGAATGGACGGAGGAGAAAAAGCATTATAAAAAAATAAAGGAAAAGAAAAAGGACTGTAAACAGTCCTTTGTGGTGGTTTATTTTGAATAAGTTTAAGGCAATAAACTCAGCTCTGTATTTTCTTTCATATTGAAATCTTTGTAGAGCAGTCAATATCTTTATTTTAAATAGTAAGCAACTTGTATGGAATATTTAGGCTACGTAGAATTTCAGACTCCCGTTTATGACAGGTAAAGAGAAGAATCTGAGAGGGATACTCCTTACTTATAAAAGAAAGAGCCTGACTCAAACGGCTTTTCGTCATACATAGCAAAGCTGTCATCAAAGAGAAGAGGAAGGAATTCTTTTTCTTTTTGTAAAAAGCTTAGCAGTAGCCAGTCGAAGAGAGAGATAGAGCTGGTCTATCGTTCCGGTAGAGGCCTGCTCCAAGGGGAGCAATTTCTTTTCCGTATTTACAAAGATGCGCAGATTCTGGTCAATAAAAAGAGAGTCATAACGCTCTTTTGTAATATGAGAAAGTATTTTTTTCCGCTTTCCTTTATTCAAGTAAAAAAAGCAAAAGCTTTGGTAGATTTCTTTGGATAAGAGCTCAATTCGCTCTTTTCGCTTCTTCTATAGCTTCAAGCTTTTTCCTTAAATCTTTGCGTTTTCGTAAATACTGGGGCGAATCTGTTCCGCTCTTTTTTTTGAAGGGTGGAAACTTGTCGTAAGTTGCTTTCCAATGCATCTTCTTTTTTTCTTGTAGTCTGCGTTCTTCTTCCCGTTCTTTCTTTTTCCTCTTCCTTCAGAATAGAAATTTCCGAGTTAATTGCTTCCAGTTCTTTTTTTCTTTTCGACAATTTCTTCAAAAGTTCTTTTTTTGATTTCACTGTAATAAGCTTTTAATAATATAGGGGCTGAAAAAAATTCGACTGAGGAAGTCTCTTCAACTTCTTCTTTGCTGCTGTTCATATGGGAAGCATAGTCGGCAATTCTTCTTTTTGTAGAACTTCATTATAGAATTGTTCTTTTTTTGTTTTTTTCCAATTCTGCTTTTTTTCTTTCCCTCGCAATAGATGGTGCAAGCAAAAAAATAAAGAAAAAAATACAAAAGAAGCAAAAGGCAGGGATAGAGCAAAGGAATTCCGTTTATTCTTAAGGAAAAAATCTCGGAAACGGATAGGTCACTGTAAAAATACAATCCACTGAATATTGCATAAAACAGGAATACAAAGGAAATGAATAAAAGAAGGAGGGGGAATAATCTACTGTGCTTTTTCTTTCCCTCATCATCCTGTAGATCGATCAAAAGTTTTTCCAACTTTTTTTCTTCAAAAACGGCTTCTTCAATAGATTTGAAAGATTCTCTGTTGAGGCTTCCCTCTAGAGTGTTTAATTCATTTTGAAGACGTGCAATTTCGGAAATCTTTTTCATCCAGCTCCAGTGCAAGGCTATTGCTGCGTTGTTTTGCTTCGTTCAATGAACTTTCATTAGAAGAAAGCAAGTCTTCATTGTTAGGGAATGTATTACTGCTGTCTTCAACAAGATTTTTTTGCGCGTTTTTTGCTTCTCCGAGGAGAGAGTTATATTCTTTTTCTGCTTGAAAATAAATCTGTTCTTTCAAGCGCCTCTCTTCTTCCTCCAAAAGGGAAATTGCATTACTCGGATTGATGTTTATATTTCCGCTGTGCTCCGTATTGGAAAAAATACTTTGCAGTTCTTTTACCATTTCTCGTTCCGTTGTAGACTTTAACTGACGGATGGAGACAGTATTTTTGAAGCTTTCCAAAGAAAAGGAAGAAAGCACTTCCTCTAAAAACAAGTCCGGATTAGCAATGGTTTTTTGACAGCTCATACGACAAATCTTTTGCTTCTCCCCCATTAGAAAAATCACGGCTTATACGGTAATCCTCATTTTGATAATGGAAATACAGACTTCCTCCGAACTGAGCATTTTCCATTGGAACAGTCGGAGAGGCATGGGACATCTCGTTTTTTGAAAAGGGGAGATATCGAAAGAATTCTTCTTTTTTACTTGGTGCACTTGGGATACCATAGAGCATGGCTTGAATAAAACTGTGGAGTGTGGATTTCCCTGCTTCGTTCTCGCCATAAATCACATTGCATTTAGAAGAAAAATCCAAGGAAAAATTACGGAATTTTCCAAAACCTAAAATTTCCAGTTTAGTAATCTGCATTATTTTCCCCCTTGAAGAAGTGCTGAAACTCCATAAAAAAGGGCATCTTGTTCTTTTTGGGAAAGCTCATTTAAGCCTTTTTTCAGGTAGGAGCGAATATAGAGTCCGATGAGGTCGTTACTATGTTCCTTATAAAGAGAATAGAAGTCATAGAGCGGATAGGTTTTGTCTATCCATTCAATCACTCTTGCTCCTTTAGGAAGGAGTTCTTCCGTGATTTTTGTTTCCGGATCTCGGTCTCCGCTGAATTTGATGCGATAAATATGCTCCAAGCCTCTTTTTTGTATTTCTATGTGAAGGCGGGAACGAAGCGCTTCCGTTCCAGTCTCTTTATCCAGATGAAAATGGAGGAAAATATATTGCACGGTAGCGATTGGAATAAAATCCAATGCATCTACCTTTTTTTGCAAGGGATGGATATTTCCGAGATAAATACCGTGTTCCCCTAACTGTTCTTTTCCTAAAGGTTCCGGAGAACCGGCATAGAGAATTCTATTCTCTAAAAGAACCCTCTTATTATATTCTCCTCCCAAAGCAACAAAGGAAAATGGGAGCTTTTCCAGCTCTTCTCTATTGCTAGGGAAGCTGCAGTCCTTACCGGTATTACAGAGTAGAAGAGGAATGGCATCGGAATGCTGTAAGGAAAACTCTTTGGTCTCTGCTTCCTGTCCGGTATATTTTTGTATGGCCAGTATTTCCATATTTAAATCTTCAATATAGAGATGTTCCTTTTCTTCCCGAATTAGATGAATGTTTCTCGGAAAAGCTGCATTATTCAGGAAATGATAATCGGGAGAATTTTTAGAAAAAAGAAGGATATGACAAAAAGGAATCCGGGCAAAGACTTGCCGGATTCTTTCTACGTCTTCCTTTAAAGGAGAAAAATGGAAGCTTTGTCCGGTCAGAAACAAAGCATCCGCATTTTCCTGTATAACCAAATCTACAATTTTATCCAATGCGGAGAAGAGCGCATTTCCGCGTTCTCTTCCCCATGATTTTTGTCCGTCCGGAATCATTCCCAGATTTAAATCGGAGGCGTGAATAAAACGCATAGGATTCCCTTCCTTTACAGTTCGCAATTCCCTACGGTTCTTGGGAACGGAAGTACATCTCGGATATTGCTCATACCGGTAATGTACATTACGGCTCTTTCAAAGCCTAAGCCGAATCCGCCGTGCCTTGTGCTTCCGTACTTACGAAGATCCAAATAGAATTGATACTCCTCAAGATTCATCTTCATTTCTTCCATACGCTTGGTGAGCTTCTCGAGGTCATCCTCTCTTTGGGAGCCGCCGATGATTTCACCGATTCCGGGAACCAGACAATCGACTGCGGCAACGGTCTTTCCATCCTCGTTCAACTTCATATAGAAGGCCTTGATGTCCTTCGGATAGTCCGTTACAAAAACGGGACGTTTAAAAACTTCTTCGGTTAAATAACGTTCATGTTCGGTCTGCAGGTCGCATCCCCACTCCACCTTATAGTCAAAGCGATCGTTTTCCTTAGATAAAAGTTCTACAGCCTCTGTATAACTTACTCTGGCGAAATCGGACTTTACAATATTTTGAAGACGGGCAAGAAGTTCCTTATCTACAAACTGATTTAAAAATTCCAGCTCTTCCGGTGCATTAATAAGAACATACTGAATGATATATTTCAACATATCTTCCGCGATGAACATAACATCTTCCAAATCGGCAAATGCCATTTCCGGCTCAATCATCCAAAACTCTGCAGCGTGTCTTTGCGTATTGGAGTTCTCTGCACGAAAGGTGGGGCCGAAGGTGTAGATATCTCTAAAGGCTTGAGCAAAAGTCTCTCCGTTTAACTGTCCGGAAACAGTCAGACTGGTTTTCTTTCCGAAGAAATCTTCTTTATAATCAGGACTACCTTCAATCATAGGAACATTATCTAAGGGAAGAGTGGTTACCTGGAACATTTCTCCTGCACCTTCTGCATCGGATGCGGTAATAATCGGGGTATGAACATAGACAAATCCTCTTTCCTGAAAGAAAGAATGGATGGCAAAGGCAATCTGTGAACGAATTCGGAAAACTGCCTGAAAGGTATTGGTTCTCGGGCGAAGATGCGGAATGGTACGAAGATACTCTAAGCTGTGCCGTTTTTTCTGAAGAGGGTAGTCCGGAAGAGTGTCTCCTTCAACTGAAACCACAGTCGCCTGCAGTTCAAAGTCCTGCTTTGCATCGGGAGTGGCAAGCAGGCGTCCGGTTACGATAACGGCAGCTCCGACTCCCAGTTTTGCAATTTCGTTAAAGTTTTCCATATTGTCATGGTAAACGACCTGAAGCGGTGTGAAAAAGGTTCCGTCAGAAATGGTAAGGAAACCGAAATTCTTGGAATCTCTATTACTCCTTACCCAACCGCTGACGGTTACTTCCGTGTCAAAAAATTCTTCCTTTGAAAGGAAAATGTCTCGAAGACCAGTGATTTCCATAAATCCCCCTTTAATAGTGCTTATTCCGTGAATGGATACGTCCATCCGCCGGATGATTATGCAACATAATAACCGAATCATTTTCTTGAATAAATATTGTAAAGATTCTCTTTATAAGAGTACCTTAACATCCATGTAGTATACTTAAGGAACTGCTTTTTTTCAAGGCTAATTCCGCTAGTGTGAAGTTGCTTGAAGTGTGGAAAAAAATTAAAAAAATTTGTTTTATTATTTGTATAAAATTATTTATAATTACCATATAAAAAAATACTGTTAAAAAGGAGAAAAATTATTGTAAAATATTAAGAAATAGAAAAAAAGAGCTATCGTTTGGGTATTTCTTTTTGATTCTTAGAGAAAAAAACGAAAAAAACAGGAAAAGAAAAAAAGATTTTATACATGACACACACAAACATTTATACAAAAATTACTAGGAATTTCATTCGTTTTATAGTGAATATTTTGATTTACCTGTTTTCAACATATTCCAATCGTGCTATAATTCAATTACCAGACTTAGGAGATTTTTTAAATTCATTACAATTTTCTATAATCTGGACTAGCCAGAGCGACAGAATCCTAGACACGGTGAGGTGCTAATTATGATCAAGAAGGAAATGATCGCCATGCTTTTAGCTGGAGGCCAAGGCTCTAGACTTGGTGTTCTAACAAAGAATGTGGCGAAACCGGCAGTGGCTTTTGGTGGAAAGTACTCGATTATTGACTTTCCTCTGAGTAATTGTATTAATTCCGGTATAGACACGGTTGGCGTCTTGACTCAGTATCAACCTCTACGTTTGAATGCACACATAGGAATCGGCATACCATGGGATTTGGACAGAAACAGAGGTGGCGTGACGGTACTGCAACCCTATGAGTCTCAAAAAGATACAGGCTTTTACTCTGGCACGGCAAATGCCATCTATCAAAACATCGCCTACATCGAAAACTATGATCCGGAATATGTTTTAATACTATCCGGAGACCATGTGTATAAGATGGATTATGAGGTGATGCTGGAATACCATAAAGCGATGAAGGCGGATTTGACAATTGCATCCATGCCGGTACCCATGGAAGAAGCCAGTCGTTTCGGTATTACAGTGACGGATGAGCAGGGAAGGATTATAGATTTCCAAGAAAAACCAAAAAATCCGAAGAGCAATTTGGCGTCCATGGGAATCTACATATTCAATTGGAAAGTATTAAAGGAGGCTTTGATCAGGAATAAGGACGTTCCTGACTGTGATTTTGGAAAACATGTCATTCCCTACCTTTTCCAAAATCAAGGGAAGATTTACGCCTATGAGTTCAATGGTTACTGGAAGGATGTCGGAACCCTTTTATCCTACTGGGAATCCAATATGGAACTTATTGCGTTAATTCCCGAGTTTAATTTGTACGAAGAATACTGGAAGATTTACACCCAGACCGACAATGCCGCACCGCAGTATGTTTCCACGAATTCTCATGTGGAACGTTCCATTATTGCGGAGGGCTGTGAAATTCACGGAGAAATCTACAACTCTGTGATAGGACCGGGTGTTACAGTGGAACACGGGGCAGTCATAGTAAACAGTATTATCATGGAAAACACGGTTATTGGTGAAAATACCCACATTGACCAAGCTGTGGTGGCAGAAAATGTGACAATCGGAAACGCCTGCACTATCGGTACTGGAGAGTACCAAGAGTCAGGTTATGACAGCAGGGTTTATTGCTCGAACCTTGTGACCATCGGGGAAAACTCCCGGATACCGGATGGGGTCAGAGTGGGGAGAAATACAGCTATCTTTGGAACAACAGTGCTATCCGACTATCCGGATGGGCTTCTTTCTAGCGGAGGAGCGATTATCAGGGAGGAGGAAAGAGCATGAGAGCGATTGGTATAATTTTAGCAGGTGGAAACAATAAAAGAATGCATGAGCTTTCCAACAAGAGAGCTATCTCTGCTATGCCTGTAGCAGGAACATTCCGAGCGATTGATTTCTCTCTTTCGAATATGTCCAATTCGCATATTCAGAAGGTGGCGGTACTGACACAGTACAATTCCCGCTCGTTAAACCAACATCTATCATCTTCCAAGTGGTGGGACTTCGGAAGAAAACAGGGAGGGCTTTATGTCTTCACACCGACCATAACCGCTGAACACGGGGACTGGTTCCGTGGGACGGCAGATGCACTCTACCAGAACCTTGTTTTTTTACAGTCTTCTCATGAGCCTTATGTGATTGTTGCAGCAGGAGATGGGGTATATAAACTTGACTATAACAAGGTACTAGAATATCATATCGAGAAGAGAGCGGACATTACCGTCGTATGCAAGTCTATTGATGCGGAAGACGATGTATCTCGCTTTGGCTGTCTGAAAATGAATGAGGACAGCAGAATCGTGGAATTTGAAGAAAAGCCCGTATCGACGGACGCAAATTTGATTTCTTGCGGAGTTTATATTATCCGCAGAAGACTGCTTATTGAGCTTTTGGAAAAAGCCCACGACGAAGATCGTTATGATTTTGTAAAAGATATTCTGGTTCGCTATAAGAATTTAAAGCGAATCTACGGTTATAGACTGAATACTTATTGGAGCAATATTGCTTCTTTGGAGTCCTATTACAAGACGAATATGGACTTCTTAAAGAGAGATATTCGGGATTATTTCTTTCAGCAGGCACCAAGGATATACACAAAATTAGCGGATAACCCGCCTGCGAAATACAATCCGGATTGCAGTGTTCACAACTCCATAGTAGCCAGCGGCTGTATTATCAATGGAACAGTGGAAATTCTGTTCTTTGCCGTAATGTTTATGTGGGTAACAACTGCATTATTCGGAATTCGGTAATCCTGAATGATGTGTATATCGGAGATAACAGCGTTATTGAGAATTGCATCGTGGAGAGCCGGGACACCATTCGCGCCAATACAACCTACATTGGAACACCGGAGAATATCAGAATCGTCATCGAGAAAAATGAAAGGTATACCATGTAAAAAGGAAGGAGCATCATGGAGGTTACAGATGTACGGGTTCGCAAGGTTGACAAAGAAGGTAAAATGAAGGCCATTGTTTCCATCACTTTTGATGAGGAATTTGTGATTCATGATATCAAGGTCATCGAAGGTGAGAAAGGTTTGTTTATTGCAATGCCTTCCAGAAAGACAACGGACGGGGAGTATAGAGACATAGCTCACCCTATCCGCTCCACCACGAGAGAACTACTTCAGCAGACTATTTTGGAGAAATACCAAGAGGACACCGAGGGAGAGGAAGAAGAGGATCTTTAATCTCGAGGGGAGGAATATAATCTATGTACGAGGATAAACTGTTTGGCATAAGTTTGACTCGTCTCAAAACGCTACCAAGAGATTGACCCTCTCTTGGTAGCGTTTTTATATCAGCTTTTTTATATATCAATTTATTTAGGTCGATGGATATGTATGTTTTAATTGATTTTTTGGAAGGGGCAACAGTATAACTTCCTCAATTTATTTACTATATTAGGGGAATTGATTTT
>CAKAGX010000009.1 GCA_916438775.1 uncultured Oribacterium sp. | reverse complement strand
GAGAAGGTGAAGTTAAATTCTACATTGACGGAGATAAGGAATATCCTACAATCTGCGGGACAGGAACAGAAGATTACTTTGGTGGAGCCTGGAGTTTTGCTAAGCAGGAAGAAGGAAAGACAGTAGAGCAGATGTTCTGTACACCTTATCTGGGGTACCCTTTTTATTCCTGCCATGACACATTTATACATAATGATTACCATAATGATGACCAGATGCCGCAGAGAAGCTTCTACAGATGGCATATCGCAGATCCCATTCTTTTTAAAGAAGATCTTAAAGTTACGATACAGCAGATTGGTGTATACTATGGTGGATTATTTGAGCGTCAGGATGATGTGGCAACTGTAGCCTACTGGTATCAGGCAGAGCCGCATAGGAAATTCCCGAAGTTTCCGGCGAGAAAAGAGCGTTGGCCAAGATAACTCTAGTTGAATTACATTGATAAAGGCTTTTAGGTTATTTCGTATTTTCATCCATCAACACCATCCATATATAGATTCTTATACAGAGCTATGAACTTCTCTGGTGTTAAACTCTCACAGGATTTTACAATTCTCCCGTCCTTGAGAAAGTGCAATTGATCAGAAAGATCAGTGATAAAGGAATAATCCTGCGATGCCATAATGATAATTCTTTCTTTTTTTAATGGTTTGGAGGATACTCTTTAATACTTCTATATTCGCAATATCAAGTCCCTCCGATGCCTCATCGATCATAATGCATTTTGCATCCATCACAACGGCAGACATAATTGAGACCAGTCGTTTCTGTCCGAAAGATAGTTCTTCGATTACTTTATGCTGAATTTTGTCGTATATTGGGAAAAGCTTACGGCAGCTCTCCAACCCCTCTAATGTCTGCTGTTTTGTCATACCTGAAAGAACAGCAAAAAATTTAAGGTTTTCCTGTACTGTATTTTTTTACATAGAGGTTTCGATCTCCTGACAGTAGCAAGACGGTATTCCGCTTCTCGCATATACCCTCATAACGGACCTGTCCCTGATCTGGATAAACAAAGTCAGCAATCACACTTAAAAGCGTAGTCTTTCCCTCTCCATTAGGTGCAATAATTGTGCTGATTGTACCTTCTTTGAAAGTCAAGTTGATATTCTTAAGGACTATTTTTCTGGAGTAACTACGCTTGAGATTTTCAATACATATTTGATTATTCATTTTTTCATTTTACCCTATATGCTTGACTTTACAAGGAGGAATATTTGAAAGCCTTCATGCAGAACGACTATTTTTATCCTTATATGCCTGAAATGTCTAATACTAATTCTCTTTATCTCTTTGTCCACAAGCTCATAAGCGATATTTTTTAGGGATGGTACTACCAAAGCTGTTAAGCCATCCCCACAGATATTGTCGCAAATTATTTTGATTTCACTTATACAATTAGACTGATTTAGAATAATTTGCTCTAGTACTTCAGGGATCACAACATATCCATTGTCCAGTATGATTTTATTATCTTTTCTCCCAAGAATATATAAGAAGCCGTCTCTATCGATTTTCTTGTGAAAAATAGTATTTGTTTGAAGTCCTGGTGACAAAGTTAAATAAGTAGATGGCAATGAGGTGATTTTGAGATAAAATGCTTTGCATAAAGCTAATATAGTTTCGGGAGGATAGAATGTTAGAAAATTTAAAGAATTTCTTTACTCGAAAAGATGAATCTAAGTCTGAGAATCAAAGGAATAGTGAGAATGGGTCCGAGCGCCCCCGATTTACACTGATGGTAGAAAACTATGCAGTTGTAGAGGGGGATTGTTTTTCTGTAGAAGGCCAACTCTTTGGAAATGCTAAAGAAGGGGAGAAGGTTTATGCTCTGCATCGTGATGGAACTATTTCTCATCTAACGATTATGAAGATAGAAGAAAGTACGACATTTGCGGAACAGGTAAAAAAAGAGGAACAAGAGGAAACACCGGAAACACAAGGGGCGAGAAGGGTAAAGCTCTTTTTCTCTCGAAAAGAAGCCCTTTCTCCGGACTGGCAATATGCAGTAATCACGGATATTCCCTATCAGATTGAAGCAAATGTACATCAAGCGGTGGAGAATCCCTATCTTTTAGGCTTAAGTCGTGTGTTTTTTGAAAGACAAGGAGAGGGAGAATTTCTGAATCTCTTTTTTAGAGAGCTGGTGAGAAGTCATTACCTGGTGGCGATAGAGACAGACGGAAGCCAGCCAATGGGGGAAAAGGATGGCTCTGTAACCCTAAAGGCAGGGATGAAGCTCACCATTCCTCATGTAACGATGGATCGGGGAGAATCGGCTCTTCCGGTGTTTACGGATTGGTTTGCACTAGGCGCCATGGATCAGCAGATGGAGGCTTTGAATCAACAGAAGGAGGCAGGGAGGAAAAGAGAAACCATGATTGCAGGTTTCCCTCAAATTGTTTCCATGCTTACTAAGGGAGAAGGATTTGTGATCAATCCCTATGGACCGCAGCTCTTCTATGTAAGCCCGGAGCTAATTCATAACCTGATGAGTTCGCCGGGATACCAAAGTGAGTTTGGGGAAGCGAAAGTACAGTCCGTGGAAGTGAAGAAGGATGCGGAGGTTTTACTGGGATATCCAAAGGAGAATGAAGAAGTGGAAGCCTTACACAGGAGACTTATATCCTTTGCAAAGACACATTCCGAGATTGCAATGCTGGATATGCTTTTAAAAAGGGATGAAAGCGGAACTACTTCTTATCTGATTATTGTGGACATGCCGGAGGAGCATTGTCATGAATGCTTTAAGGAAATCTATGAAAGCTGTCGGGATCTTTTGCATCGGGTTCCCTATATGGATTTTGTGACCTTGCAAAGAGGAGATTTTGCAAAGGGGGCAAGGACTGAGGAACCGCTTTATCTAAGGGATTAGATATTTTCTTAAATAAGAAATATTTTAGACGCTTAAACACTTTTGGGAGTGCTTAACAGCCGGAAGAACGATGGGAAAATAGGAGTGAATTGTAAAGTATGAGAACAAAAGGAGATGCGATTGCCTTCGGTCTATCCTTTCCGGATAGCTATATAGATCGTCCTTTCCGTACAGCGGATTGGGAGCTGATTCGTTTTCGGGAAAATAAAAAAGCCTTTTTGCTTATCTACGAAAGAAATGGTTTTGTGAACCTGAATGTGAAGGTACATCCGGAATGGCGGGATTTTTGGAGGAGAGTTTACCCTGCGGTGCAACCTGCGTATCATCAGAATAAAGAGCATTGGAACACTATAATTTTAGATGGTAGTATTCCCGAGGAAGAGCTTCGGAGAATGATTTCGGAAAGCTATGCTCTTATTTCCGATTCTCCCACAAAAAGGATTTACGAGGCGGTGAAGAAGATTCCCAAGGGCAAGGTAGCCACCTATGCTCAGGTTGCGGAGATGGCGGGAAATAAAAAGATGTCCCGGGCCGTGGGTAATGCCCTGCATAAGAATCCGGATCCGGACCATATCCCCTGTTTTCGGGTTGTGAATTTCAAGGGGGAGCTTGCTCCCGCCTTTGCCTTTGGGGGAGAGGATGAGCAGAGAAAACGCCTGGAAGAAGATGGGGTGGAAGTGAAGGACGGAAAAGTGGATTTAAAAAAGTATGGAATGGGACTTAAAGAGATAGAGAAAGTAAGATATAGGAAAGCCTGATAAGAAAATGCCAGAATCTTTGTATGCTGAATGTCAAGAAAATCAAATCATCCTTCATGTGGATATGGACGTTTTGTATGCTTCCGTGGAAACGCGGGACAATCCGACTCTTAAAGATAAGCCCCTGATTATCGGTGCGAAACCCACGGAGCGGGGAGTGGTGGCAACTTGCAATTTTCTTGCAGCAGGAGGGACTTTCCGAAGAGCGAATTGAGGAAATTTGCAGGAATATCAATTCCGTTTCCTTTAGCAAAAATAGAGGAAGGGTTCCGGAGACTATTGAGGGAAAAATTGTGCAGGATGCAGACCGACTGGAAGCGATTGGCGCTATCGGTATTGCTCGCTGCTTTCAGTTTGGCGGAAGCCACGGAAGGAGCTTGGAGAATTCCATTGAGCATTTTTATGACAAGCTTTTACTGATTTCTAAGGAATTAAATACTCCTTCAGCCAAGAAGATGGCGGAGAAAAGGGATAAGCTCATGCAGGACTTTCTGAAGGAATGGGGAGAGGAAATGAATTAGATATTAAGACCGTAAAATAGTTTAATTTACCAGCTCATTTCTTAAATAATTCCGAGTGAGTTCCAAGACGGTAGAGTATAAGGACAAGAACGTCATTTTGAATTTCGTATACTAACAACCAATCCGGTTCAACATGACATTCTCTTGTTCCCTTATACTTACCGGATAGGTCATGGTCTCGATATTTTGCCTCTAATATGCCGCCTTCTGCTAGAATATTTACTACATCAAAGAGTTTATTTAAATCTTTATTCTGTTTTTTAGCGAGTTTAATATCTTTCTTAAACTGATTAGTGAACTTGACTTCGTATTTCATACTTCCAAAGCCGCCTTGAGATCATCCATAGTTTTATAGGATTTTACGCCACTATCTAAGGCAATACGGCGTCCTTCCTCGATAGCAGCAGCTGTCTCTTCATTTGGAGTATCCAGTTTTAAAGAAAAGGGAATCCCGTTTTCACGGATAGTTGTTCTAAGAAACATATTGATGGCGGTAGTCATATTCAGCCCCAGCTCGGAGAAAATTTGATCTGCCTGCTCTTTAATATCCTTATCGGTTCTGATGTTTAAATTTGTTGTCGCCATGCAAAGTACCTCCAATCAGATATTTCTACATTGTTATTTTAACGCATTGACTTTATGATAGAATACATCAAAATTCGTTTGTTATCAATACACTATCATTATAAAACGAAGTAACCAGTTATGAATGAAACAAGAGTTCCGGAAGGAGTGGGGAGAGGAAGTGACTTTGAATTACTAATGGAGGTCGCTAAAAATTATTTATATCCCTTACCAGTTCATCTAAGTTTCTTCGACCATAACGCATTTTTGGTAAAACGATACTGATCGTTAGAGATCATATTTCTTTATTTAGTCACGGTGCAATCTATTGGAATCTGTAAATATAAGGAAAATAGAGCGGAATCCCGTTTTTTTGCAGACTCTGGATAGGATTCATCTTCGTTAGAAGGAGCAACACATCAATGTAGGAAACTTATGCTATCCGGTATTTACATGGCAGAACTTGAAAATAGGGGACTGTAAGCCTACAATTTATCGAGAAAAAAACAGAATGGATTTACACAGGAGAGGAGCTTTTATTTGCGCAATTTTTTGAAAAAATATGCTTTGGCGATTCTGATTGGCGGCGTTTTCGAAGCGGTGGCGGTGGGTCTTTGGCTTACGAAGCATAATCTTTTTTATCTTTTCAACTTTAGTTATATCGGAATCTCTTTATCCTTAGGAATTTTTCTGCTCGGAAGAAAATATCCCCATGCCCGTCGTGTGGTACAGCTTCTGGTCGGGCTCTATATGCTCGTTTATTTAGGGCTTATCAACCGGGAAAATATGCAAATTGAGGGATTTTGGTACTATTTGTTTACCGGTGTTTTCGAGGCGGCTACCATTCATTACGCGGTGGCAAAAATCTTCGGGCCTCTCATTTTTGGAAGAGGCTTCTGCGGCTATGCCTGTTGGACTGCCATGGTTTTGGATTTTCTGCCCTATAAAACGAGAGCCCTTCCCCGGAAAAATATCGGCTGGATTCGCTATCTGACGTTTGCTTTGTCTTTCCTCTTTGTTTCCGCCTTGTTTCTTTTGAAGGTAGGAAACTTGGAAAGGATTATGTTTTGGGCATTTCTCCTTGGAAATCTTGCTTATTATCTTGTGGGAATAGCACTGGCTTTTCTTTTCAAGGACAATCGGGCTTTCTGCAAATATATCTGCCCGGTTACCGTATTCCTAAAGCCTATGAGTTATTTCTCTTTGGTGCGCATCCGTTGTGATGAGAACAAATGCATTTCCTGCGGAAAATGCAAGAAGGTCTGCCCCATGGATGTGGAAATGACCGACAATTCCAGGAAGCGAAAAAACGGGACAGATTGCATTCTATGCATGGAATGTGTAAAGGTCTGCCCGAAGGGAGCGCTGTAAGGGAGAAAAAAAAGATAGATGAGGCAGGAAATATGAAGATTTTTATTGTAGAAGATGAAGAGAATATCGTAAGGCTTTTAAAGGATGAGCTTATGCAGTGGGGCTACACGGTAGAATCCGTAAAGGATTTTCAAAGAGTGAGCGATGAAGTGGAAGAAGGAAATCCTGAACTGATTCTTATGGACATCAGCTTACCCTGTTATAACGGATTTTATTGGACGGAAAAAATCCGTAAATTTTCTCATGTTCCCATCCTCTTTCTTTCGTCCCACAGCGAGTCCATGGACATGGTGCAGGCCATGCAATTCGGAGCGGATGACTATATCGTGAAGCCCATTGATTTATATGTGACAAGGGCGAAGATTCAGGCATTGCTTCGGAGAACCTACGAATACACCGCGGTGCAGGACAATCTTTCCTTTCAAGGCTTGCAGCTGGACTTAGCAAAGGCGGCTCTCCTGGGTGAAGGTTTTCGTATTGACTTAACAAAGACAGAACTACTCATCTTGGAGTGCTTATTCTTAGCAAAGGGTGGAATTTCAAAAAGAGAGGAAATCATGAACCATTGCTGGCAGGGAGAGGATTTTCTGGATGACAACACCCTTTCCGTCAATATCACGAGACTCCGAAAAAAGCTTTCTGCCGTGGGTTTAGAGGATTTGATTCAAACGAAAAAAGGAATTGGATATTTTTTAGCGTTAGAAAAGTAGTGATTAAAAGGAGGCGGAAAAACCACGATGCAAATAAAAAACCGGATACCGGCGTATCTCCAAACAAAATCGGATTTATTAGGGTTTTTCCTGCTTTTGCTGTCCCTTTTCGGAGGGATTTTTTTCTTTGGGCATTTGCCCCGGAGTTATTTTGTTTTAGGGGCGGAGCTGAGCGGCTTTTTGCTCTTTGTCTATCTTGTCCTTAGCTACTTTTCCTTTGTCCGGAAGGAAAGCTTGGGAAAAGCCTTGGAGCGGATAGAAATGGAGAAAAAGGAAGAGGAACGCAGGCGGATAGAGGAAAAAAGGGAGCTTTCCGAGTATTTTCTTCTCTGGGTGCATCAGATTAAAACGCCGATTACCGTGTCGAAGCTCCTTCTTCGAAAAACGGAGAGTGAGTATAAAAAGAAGCTCGAGGAGCAAATGTTCTATATCGAAGAGTACAGCAATATGGCGATGAACTATTTGAAAATGCAGAACCGTTCCGCCGATATGGATATTCATCCGGTGGATTTGGAAGCCTGTTTAAAACGTTTATTTAAAAAGTACGCTCCCATTTTTATTGAAAAACAACTTTCCCTTCATTATGAGGGGCTCTGTACGGATGGCAACGGAGAAAAGGCGGAAGTAATCAGCGATGAAAAATGGCTTTCGATTCTCTTAGAGCAGCTTCTTTCCAATGCTCTAAAATACACGAAAGAAGGCAGTATCAGCTTTTCTTTTGACCGGGAAAGCGCCTCTCTTCGGATACAGGATACGGGAATCGGGATTCCCTCTTCGGACTTAAAGAAAATATTTGACCTGGGCTATTCCGGCTTTAATGGCAGGGCTACGGAGAAATCCAGTGGACTGGGACTCTATATGGTGCAGAAGATTGCCGGATTTTTGCAGATTTCCGTATCGGTGGAATCTACCGTGGCGGTGGGAAGCTGCTTTACTTTGCGTTTTCCAAACTCCTCCAATCTTACAATTCTGTAAGCTTTATCCCTTATTTTGTCATCTTAAATAAAGGCAAAAACCGGATATTCGTTTTATACTTCTTCTTGTTCCAAGCCTTCCTGAAAAAAAAAAAAAAATGAGCCAAGGCAATGTGTAGAAGGGAGTATAAAACGAATGTCCATTTTAGAATGTAAAAACGTCAAGAAAATCTATCAAACCAAGAATCTTACAACGGAAGCTCTACGGGATGTGAGCTTCTCCGTGGAAAAAGGGGAGTTTATCTCGATTATGGGGGAGTCCGGTGCAGGAAAGACCACTCTCTTAAATATCCTTGCCACCCTGGACAATCCCAGCTCCGGTGTTCTTTTATTAAACGGAAGGGACATGGGGAGTCTCAAGAAAGAAGAAGTTTCCGCCTTTCGAAGAAAGGAGCTGGGCTTTGTCTTTCAAGATTTTAACCTCCTGGATCAGTTCAATAACAGGGACAATGTCTTCCTTCCTCTTGTGTTATCGGAAGAGAAAGAAAGTCTGATGAAGGAGCGTTTAGCAAAAATGCAGGGGATTCTGGGAATAGAGGAGCTTTTGGAGAAGTATCCCTATGAGGTATCCGGCGGACAAAAGCAACGTATCGCCATTGCCAGAGCCATGATTACAAACCCCTCTCTCCTGCTTGCGGATGAGCCTACAGGCGCGTTGGATTCCGCGTCTTCAGAGATGATTTTGCAGCTCTTCCATAAGATTCATGCCGAGGGACAGACTATTTTGATGGTAACCCATTCTCTCGAGCCGCCTCCTACGCCGATAGAGTCTTATTTATCAAAGACGGCGTGGTTTTCCATGAGATTTATCGTGGAAATGAGGAGGGACAGCGTGATTTTATGGAACGCATCTCTGAGGCACAGCTTGTACTGAGCAAGCAGCAGAATGCGCTTCGCCCCGATAGTCCTTACGATAGGCAAACGGAGATGACAACGGAGATGGCGCAAAAGGATGCTTTCACAGAGAGAAAAGGAAGGGAGGAATAGGCATGCGCTTTTTTATGGCAAGACGCTTCGCTCTGAAAAATCTCCGGGCGAATCGGCTTTTAGAAATACCCTTTGTATTCTCTTCCGGGATTATGGGAATGCTTTTCTTTGTCATGGCTTCTTTACTGGAAAATCATTACGTAGAAACCCGTCATAGGGATTTGCCCTTTTTATCCAAGTCGGTACGATTCTTCTTTGCATTTTTACCTTTATTTTTATCCAGTATGCAGTTAATTTCATGCTGAAGAAACGAAATAAGGAGTTTGCCCTTTATAGCATTTTGGGCTTGGAGAAGAAGCATATCCGAAAGATTATTGCCATTGAATTTTTCTGCCTCTTTGCTTTTATCCTGGTACTGAGCATTGTGGGGGGATATCTCTTTGGACAAATGGTCTTTCTCATGCTGAATTTCATCATGAAAGACGTGTCGGGCAGGCTGATGGACTTTCCCTTCAGTTTTTCCGCCCTGTTCTATACTACGGTTTTGCTGTTGTGCCTCTATCTTTTCACCTTGCTCCGCAGCAGTTTTCGGATTTCCTTTTCTACCCCGATGGCGCTTTTACAAAAAGGACATGAGGGGGAGGGGGAACCGAAGTCGAGAGTGATTCTTTCTCTCATCGGCTTCCTTTTCCTCGGCATCGGCTACGGGATTGCACTTTTGATCCAAGGCTTACTGTCTTCCTTTAATTACTTTTTCCTGGCGGTACTGGCGGTAATTCTTGCGACCTATCTTTTGTATATTTCCTTTTCCGTGCTGATTTTGAAAATGGAGAAAAAGCGCCCTTCTTACTACAAGCCGGAGAAGTTCTTAAGCATTAGCGGCCTTCTCTATCGTATCAGGGGAAATGCGGTTTCTCTTGCAAGTATTTCCATCTTGAGTACAGGGGTGATCTTGAGCCTTGCCACCACCATTTGTATGTACGCAAATATTCAGAATAAGGGAAACAGCTTATTTTCCAGAGAATACAGTATGGAACTTTCCCCATTTTCCTATCCGGAAAAGGAAGGGGAAGACTTGAAACAGTCTTTAAATCAAATGGTGCTGGAAAGCGTGAACGAGCCTTCCGAGGTAGAGGGCTTATATAGCATGGCAACGCTTGCTACCGCGGGTTATGTAGAGGATGGTCAAATCCTGCCTGTGCAAGGACAAGAGAACATGGTGAATGCCAAAGATCCCAATATGATTATCCTTTATGATTTAGCTGGCTACAATGCCCGTTTTCAGAAGCATCTTTATTTAGGGGAAAATGAAATTCTGCTTTGCAACAATAGAAATACACCGAAGGAGCCGGGCAGTTTGAAAATCGGAGATCGGGTGTTTCAGGTGAGCTCTATTGAAAATATCTTGCCGGTGGATATGGTGGCTTTAGGAAGCTACGGTATTGTGGTGCGGGATCTTGCTACCATGGAATATATAGAGAAATGTTTACAGCCTAAGGAGCATCGCAGTGAATCTACCGGCATCGAATTGACCACCCATTGGAATTTGAAAGGGATTTCCGGGGAGGCATATCAGCCGAAGTACAGCGCCTTAAAGAAACAGCTAAAGGCATTTTCAGAAAAAAATTTCAAGGGAAACTATCGGTATTCGGTAGAAAATAAGGAAGAGTACCTGCAATCGCAATATGAAGTAAACGGCGGTTTTTTATTCTTAGGGGTGCTGATTGGCATCATTTTCCTGACAGGCACGGTATTAATCAGCTACTACAAGCAAATCAGCGAAGGCTATGAAGACAGAGAAAGATGCAGATCATGAAGAAGCTGGGGCTGTCCGACCGTTTGATTCAGAAGACCGGATCCTCTCAGATTCTATGGCTGTTCTTCGGCCCCTTAGCAGTGGCAACCCTGCACTGCCTCGTAGCCTCCAAGATTGTTTTCAGACTGCTGGGACTTTTCGGAGTGGGAAGTCTGACCCTTTATGCCGGCTGTTTGTCCGCGGTACTTCTTGTCTTCGCGCTGGTTTATCTCGTGATCTTTCGGCTGACCAAGAAAGCCTACACACGGATTGTAGAATAGAAAGATATTCGTTACGGAAAGAGTGAATTGTGGAAAAAAACATACTGTTTATGGAGAGAAAGTTCGGATTGTGAAATGAGAAAATCCTCTTTATAGAGGGCGTTTGGTTTTGGAACAGGGAAAGTGAGGAAGAAAGAGATGAAAATGATAGGGAAACTTTTGAAACTTGCAGGAAAAATTGTTCTTACGCTGCTAGCCTTTCTGTTTGTCTGTGTTTTGCTTTATTTTGGAAAATTAAAGTTCGAGGAATTGCAGGCTCACCGAGAAATCAAGCCGTACAGGTGGAAATGAAGCCATTATCCGCAGAGTATATACCGGAGAATATTTCTATTCTTTCTATCGGGGAGGCTGCCCATGGCTGTAAAGAAATGCAGGAGCTGAAGCTGTCTGTTTTCAAGGAAATGGTGGAGAAACGGGGCTTTACGGCATTTGCTCTGGAAGCGGACTATGGGGAGTGTGCGGAAATTAACCGCTATATTCAAGGAGGAGAAGGAAGCGCCGAGGAAATGGTACAGAAGTTCGCCTTTCCCATTTACCATACCAAAGAAATGGCAGAGCTCATTTCCTGGATGCGGGAGTGGAATGAAAGTGCTCCGGAAGAGAAGAAGGTTCGCTTCTACGGCTTTGATATGCAAGATCCTGAGGGAAGTTATGCTTTCTTAAAGGAATACAGCCTGTCTCACAAGCTGACGAGCGAAGAAGAGTTTGAAAAAAATCTGGACTGCATTAAGGATGAGAATTTCAGCTTAAACGAAAAGAATGCCGGAGAAGTCATCACCTTTTTGGACAGCTTAAAGGAAAAGGTGGAAAAGAGTCCGGAAGAAGCGGAGAAGGAGAAGAGAAACACAGCGAATGAGCAGGAGGCTACAGATAAACAAGCCTTTAAGGAGAATCAAGACTTTCTGATGGAGTTAAATACCGTCCGACAAGCCGCGGAAACTTGGCTTTCCAAAGAGAATTCCTCTGTCCTTCGGGACCGGGATATGGAAGAAAAATGTAAAGAAAAATCCTGGAAATAGAGAAAAAAATCGGTTCCGGAAAGCTCGTTATTTCTGCGCATGACGGACACATTCAGAAGGAAAATCCGATTTATAACAGCATGGGTGTGCTTTTGACCAAGGACTTCGGGGAAGCTTACTATGCCATTGGAACGGATGTCTGGAAGGTAACAGACAATATCAAGGTGCTTGGAGAAGCGAAGAGAACGGTACAGAGCTTTGTTTCGGTAGACCCCTTAGCCGCACAGGCAAGATTTGCGAAGGGAAAGCAATATGCCTTGTATTTTTCAAGCATTACAGACGAGAAAAGCAAAGTCTATCAGCTGATTCATACGCCGATGGAAATGTTGCAACTGGGAGAGGGCTACTCTTTTCTTATGCGATTTTTACCGAATTCTTATCGGGTGAAGAGTGCGCCCGTTCAGCGCTACGACAGCATGATTTATCTTTATGAAGGGAATCCGATAGAGGTTTTGGAGTAGAAACAATTGCCGGCGAGGTAGAGTATTTCTTGTAAAATCAAAACAAGGCAAAGGCATCCTGTTAAGTAAAAATGCAATACTGTATTATGCAAAAGTATGTTATTGCATAATACAGTATTGCATTTTATAATGTTCCTGATGAGTATCATGAGTATGCGCAATATCCCGTTTTCAGGAGGTGATTTTATGCGCTTTATAGGAAGAGCATTCGAATTAAGGGAATTAGAAGAAGAATACGAGAAAGGCATTTTCGCTTTATCGGTTATTTACGGGAGAAGACGAGTAGGGAAAACCTACCTGATTAAAGAATTTTTAAAAAGAAAAAAAGGCTATTATTTTGTGGCACTGGAATCCAATGCACTTATCAACCTGAGCCTTTTGTCACAAGCCATCTATGAAGCTTGCGGGAATCTAAAGGGGCTTCCCGATTTTCAAGATTTTGAGAAAGCCCTTCGCTATTTGTTTGCCTACGGAGAAGAGCATAGAATCGTTTGTCATCGATGAGTATCCCTATTTAGCCCAAAGTGCGGAGCATATTTCCTCCCTATTACAAAAACTGATTGATGAGTATAGGGAGAGGAGCAAGCTCTTCCTGATTTTGTGCGGCTCTTCCATGAGCTTCATGGAAAATCAGGTACTGGGCTACAAAAGTCCGCTTTATGGACGACGGACAAGCCAGTTAAAGCTTCAGCCCTTTGGTTATTTGGAAGCGGCAGAATTTGTCGCTTCTTATAGTTATAGAGATAAGGCGATTGTCTATGGCATTACCGGGGGCATTGCGGAATATCTAAGCTTCTTTGATGAAAATGTAGATTTAAAAAGCAACATTATTCGTAATTTCCTGAAACCCGGCGGAAGATTATTCGAAGAGCCTGATAATCTCTTAAAGCAAGAACTGAGACAACCCAAGCTTTACAATGATATTCTTTTTGTGATTTCGGCAGGGGCAAGCAAACTAAATGAAATTGCAACAAAATTAAATATACAAAGCGGGGGACTCAGTCATTATCTGAATTCCTTATTGGAGCTTGGAATCATTGAGAAGAAAACACCGGTTTTAGACCGTAAAAGTAAGCGCCCTATTTATCGGATCAAGGATACGATGTTTCGCTTTTGGTACTGTTTCGTACAGAAAAATTTGAACTTGCTCAATATGGATTTGGGAGAACTTGTATACGAAAAACAGATTGAGCCTAAACTCAATGAATATATGGGGGCTGTATTTGAGCAGATTGTTATAGAATATTTTGAACAAAGACTGCGAAAAGGAGAGTTGGACTTCCTACCGGAAGATTATGGAAACTGGTGGGGAACGGACAAAATCAGAAAGAAGGAATCCGAAATTGATTTACTTGCCTTTGATGGCAAGGACAGCTATTTATTTGCCGAGGTAAAGTGGAGAAATCAAAAAATAGATGCGGCAATTTACCAAGAATTATTGGAAAAGGCAAAGCCATTTCCTGCGAAGAATAAAAGCTATTGGCTGGTAAGCCTTTCCGGATTTGAAGACTTTTCCGCTGAAGAAAACTTGGAGCGAATCACTTTAGAGCAAATTTATGAGATAGGACAACAAAGTGTTGACCCATTCTATTCAGAAAGCAATAGGCGTTCGCTGAAAAAATCTATAAAGGAATTGCGAGAGGGTAAAGGAAAAGCGCATGAGCTCATAGAGGTGGATGACGAGATAAGAATACAAGGAGATAAGCAATGACTTTAATCAGTATTACCAAGGCAAGAGCAAAGCTTAATCAGATTGTTTCAGAAGTAAATGAATATTCTCAGCCAATCACGATTACCAACAATAGAGGGAAAAATGCGGTGTTGATTGGAGAGGAGGATTGGAAAGCCATTCAGGAAACTTTGTACTTGAATAGTATTCCGGGTATGAGCCAAAGTATTTTGGCATCAAAGGAAGAAGATTTATCGGAATGTACAAGTTACGATCCTAATGAGGAGTGGTAATGTATTTGATAAAGTTCAGTAAAATGGCTTGGATGTGGACGTATTAAGAAAGTCTCCTCCACCTCCTGATAGGGATAAGCCTTACGGAGTGCACAGTAGCAGGGGCAGTCTTCTTCGTGGTCGTTAATGACCCCACAGGCCTGTAAAAAAGAATAGACAATGACGGGACCGGTATATTGAAAGCCCCGTTTTTTTAAATCCTTACTGATTGCCTCGGAAAGGGCGTTTTTGGCCGGCATTACCCCCTTTTCATGCCCCTGATAACAAAGACTTTTTCCATCGGAAAACTTCCAAAGGTATGCATCAAAGCTCCCCTCTTCTTTTTGCAGAGCTAAAAATGCCTTGGCGTTTTGCACCATGGCTCTGATTTTTCGCTCCGATCGAATCATATTTTCCGTATGCATGATTCTTGCAATATCTTCTTCCGTGAATGCTGCGACTTTTTCCAGAGAGAAGTCGGAAAAACAGCTTCGAAGCGTTTCTCTTTTTCGAAGAATCAAGGCCCAGCTAAGACCGGCCTGCATGGATTCCAAAAGCAAATATTCAAAGAGCTTTTGATCCTCATGGGTGGGCACGCCCCATTCCTTATCGTGGTAGGATATCATTTCTGCACTGCTGTTTTTCCATTGACAAGCCATAGCGCCTCCTTTCTAATGGATTATAGCAGAATCGATTGGTAGCCTGTCTTTGTTGTGTGAAAAAATTTTCATTTTTGTGACCATTTCGTTTCCCGCTCCGTCTATATAGGAGAAAGCAAAAGAACGGATACGGAAAGAGAGGACGATGATGAAAAATAGGATGAATCAGAAATTGGTGGCGGTAGTATTGGGCCTGTCCATGGCGTTGGTGGCTTGTAAAGGCGGAAAGCCTTTCCCTACAGAGGAATCGAGCGTAGGGGGTAAGATGACAGAGACGGGTTCGGAAAAAAACAGTTCTTCGGAAACAAAGAAACAGGAGGAAGGAACCACTTTTGACCGGGAAGAGACACCGATGGTAGGAGGCTGGAGTATAAACAAAGGACATTTTTCTCCGGAGGAAAATAAAGACGCCATGAAGGCATTTCATAAAGCAATCAATGGTTTAACCGGTTATTACTACGAGGTGGTCGCCGTTTTGGGATCCCAAGTGGTGGCAGGGACGAATTATGCATACCTTTGCAGGGGGGAATGTGGTTGTTCCGGATGCAGAGCCTACGTATCTGATCCTGTACGTTTACGAGAATCTCATTGGCAAGGCCAGGATTCTTGACTCGCAATCTATTTTCACAGGAGATCTAGGGGGAGTGATCGGAGACTTTAACCTGAATACCGGAAAGACGGAGCTGCAAGAGAATGCGGCTGTCTCTGCCGCCTTTGAAAAAGCAGTAGTGAATCTTGCTGATGTGAGCTATGAGCCGATTGCTTATCTTGGTTTGCAGACAGTGGATGGAGAGGGACCGACCTATGCTGTCTTATGCCTTGAAAAGGCAGGAACAGCTTCTGCGAAAACAAAGTTGAGCATGATTACCATCTATGAGGATTTGGGAGGAAAGGCGAAAATACGGAGTACGGAAGATGTGGAACTTGGCCTATCATGATGATAAAAATGCGTCCTATTGCCGATCCAATGCAGGAAAAGGAAGGACGAGGATTGAGGGATATGGAAGACCAAAAGATTATCGACTTGTATTTTCAAAGGGAAGAGATTGCAATTTCGGAAACCAAAAGTAAATACAGCCGATTGCTTCTTTCCATTTCTTATGGCATTCTCAAAATCATGGCGGATGCAGAGGAGTGCGAGAACGATACGTATTGGAAAACCTGGAATGCGATCCCGCCGAAACAGCCGGAAAATCTGCCAGCTTTTTTATCGAAGATCGTTCGGAATCTTTCTTTAGACCGCTATGACAGCCTTCATGCAGAAAAGCGTGGGAGAGGAGAGATTCCCCTGGTTCTGGAAGAGCTATCGGAAGTTCTTCCAGATCAGGGGTCGATTCTTGGAGAGAGCCATGAGTTGTCGGAGCTCATTGACTCTTTTTTGGCTACTCTAAAACCGGAGAGCAGAAATATTTTTATGAGAAGGTATTGGTTTATGGATTCCGTAGCGGAGATTGCAGAGAAATCCGGCTCTGGGCTTAGTAAGGTGAAAATGAGTTTAAGCCGTACAAGAGAGTACCTGAAGCTTTTCTTAGAGCAGGAGGGATATCGTTTATGAAAGAAGACAGCAAGCGACTGCTTCGGGGAATGACGGAGGTAAGAGATCAATATATCCTGGAGGCAGAGGTTTTTTACCAAGAGAAAGAGAATCGGGGCTTAGCCAAAGAAAGTGTAAAAAAAAGGGAAGAGGCAAAGGAAGAAAAAGAGTGCACTGAAAAAGAAAGAATTGATAAAGAAAAAAAGAGGAGCAAAATACAGGACGCTAAGAAGAAAAAAATACTTACTCTTCCTCGGGTTTTGGGAATTTCCCTTTCCATAGCAGCTGCCTGCATGGTCCTTTTCATCAGAAGCCATATGATTGCTCCCAAATCAGGTAGCCCCGGCTCTTTTGCACTTGAGGGAACACAGGGGGAGAATTCCGACGGTGCAACAATGGCAGAAGAAGTAGATTCTTTGCAGAAGGCAAAAGAACTTACTGGTTTCGATCTGCGTATCCCGGAAGGAAAAGAGCCTTTTACGAAAAAAACGTTCACGGTGATAGGGGACGACATGATAGATGTAAGGTATTCGCAAGAGGCGACCTCTGCTTTGGGATACGATATCCGGAAGGCTAGAGGAGAAGGAGATATCAGCGGAGATTATACCAAATATGCGGAAAGGCAGGAAGTAGATTTGAAAGCAAGAAAAGTGACTTTAAAGGGAGAAGCCGGAACCTATTCGCTTGCTTTATGGGAAGAGAACGGCTTCAGTTATGCAGTAAGAGCAGGGGAAAAGCCAATGACGGAAGAAGAGATTCTGGAGATCGTCGGTGCGGTAGATTAAACAATGCGGAGAAGGGAAGCAGCTTCACGTGATCCTGTCTTTTCCGGCGGATAAACCGTTTCGGACGGTCGATTGACAGCAAATGAGAGTCAACTTATACTGAGCAGAATATATCGTAGGAAAACGGAAGGAAGTAAGGGAGCAAGCAAGGGAGCAAGCAAGGGAGGGAGAGCAACAGTCTCCATACTGGGAAAGTAGAATTTTACGGGTGACAGGATGAAAGTAACGTATCTGAACCACAGCGGTTTTTTGCTGGAATTAGAAGACTGCTATATTATTTTTGATTATTACAGGGGAGAATTGCCACCTCTGAACAAGAAAAAAGAAGTACTTGTTTTTTGCAGTCATGTCCATGGGGATCACTATAATCCGACGATTTTTTCTATGCTTACCGGGCAGGGGATGACGTATCAGGCGGTACTTGCAAGTGATATACGGGATGAAAAGAGGGTATCGAAGATCAAGCACAGCTTTGTTGAACCTGATAAAAGCTATTCGTTGGATCATGGGATTCAGCTTGAGACCCTGCTCTCCAATGACAGCGGAGTCGCTTTTGTGCTAAAAACAAAGGAAGGTTCTATCTATCATGCCGGGGACTTAAACGATTGGTATTGGGAGGGAGAACCGGAAGAAGACAATCGGAGGCTCCGTGAGATTTATCACAGGGAGATTGGGAGAATCAAGGGCAGACATTTTGACCTTGCCTTCGTTCCACTTGATCCGAGACTGGAGGCGCACTACGCGGACGGGATGCTGTATTTCCTTGAAAATGTGGATTGCGGTGCCATATTTCCGATGCATTACTGGGGAGAACCCGATGTGATTCAGCGTTTTCTAACGGAATACCCTATGTACCGCTCACGGATCAAAAACACGGAAACAGCGAAAGGAGAAGGACTATGAAGTTCAAGATGATTCACGAGAATTTGAATGTATCCGATTTGGACCGTTCCCTTCGATTCTACGAGGAAGCCCTCGACTTACATGAGGTGAGACGAAAAACCAGCGAGGATTTTATCATTGTGTATTTAAAGAGTGATGTCGATGATTTTGAGTTGGAGCTTACCTGGCTGAAAGATCACCTTCAGGCTTACGACCTGGGAGAGTGCGAATTCCATCTGGCATTTCAGGCGGATAACTTTGAAGAAGCGCATAAAAAGCACAAGGAGATGGGCTGCATTTGCTTTGAAAATGAAGCCATGGGCATCTATTTCATAGAAGACCCGGATGGCTACTGGCTGGAGGTTTTGCCATAAGTTTATAATTGGGAGCGGGACAGAGAGATTGTTTTCAGAGCACTGTCGTGATGTATCTTGAGAATATAGCCCATGTATTTGAGGAAGGAAGTCAGGGCGGATTTTTGTGCTGCGTACAGATGAGATAAAAAATGTATTGCCTATATGGTTAGATTATGCTAACATATTTATTGAACGAGTGTCGGTCAATGACGGATTGGTGGTGATGATTTGGCAAATAGAATTTCCAAAGCCCCGGAAGAGAGAAAGCAGGAATTTATAGAAGTCGCAACAAGGCTTTTTGCGGCAAAGGGGTATGAGAAAGTTTCTGTGAGAGATATTCTCGCGGAAGTAAATGGCGCTCCCGGGATGTTTTATTATTATTTCAAGTCCAAGGAAGATATATTTTTAGCTTGTATGGAAACTTATTTTTCAGAGAGACTGAAAGTAAAGGTAGATTTACTGAAAAACAAGGATATCGCCTATGAAGAGAGAATCAAGATCTTGAGAGAGCTTATTACGAAGGATATCCGTAGTTTTACCCATAGCTTTGATTTTTCAGCAGACCATTCGATAACGGATAATTCCTACAGACTTTGGGAATTAACGCATTACATCGGACGTTTTGTTGAGGCCTATGCCGATTTCATTTTGGAAGGAATCGAAACGAAGAAGATAGAAAATCATATCGGTGTTACAAAAGAAAATGCAAGGGAGATTGCCGCTTTTATTCTTTATGGAGCAATAGGAGCAATTTACAGTGATGCAAAAAATGGGAAGGATGAGCCGCACAGTCCTGCAAGTGTATTTCAAGTGATTGGCAGGATATTTGCCTAAGACAATAAAATTTATTTTTTTACGCGGACTTTAAATCATCATTTATAAGACAGAACAAGGAAAACATGGAAACGTGTTTTCCTTGTATTCGTTTTAGGGATAACGAACGAACTCGTTCGGTCGAAAAAACGGGCAATGCGTCGATCAAGAGGGAGGTAGATTCATGAAGGATAAGAAGAAGTCAATAGAAGAACTTGCGAGTTTATGTGGCACGAAGAAGGGAAGCCTGATTGTCGGAAATATTCTGATTGCTATGGGAGCGATTCTTAACATTTTACCCGTTTTACTGACCTATAAGATTATTGTGAGCTTGATAACGAAAAAGGAAGCGCGGGGAAATCTGATTTCCTATGCTATTTATGGCGTATTAGCGGTATTCGCAGCCTATCTTTTTACCTACATCGGAAGTATTTGTGCCATACGTTTTCCTACAGGTTTATTGCCAATTTAAAGAAAAAAATAGTATCGCATATTGCTACCTTACCGCTTGGCTATTTTACTGGAGAGCATAAAGCAAAGCTGAAACAAGTCTTAAGCTCGGATATGAATCAAATAGAAGGGTATTATGCACATCAATTGCCAAGTCTTGTCAAGGAGAGCTTACCGCTTTAGTTGGTGCTTCCGGGGCAGGGAAATCAACAATTGGGGCTTTGATTCCGAGATTTTATGAACCAACGGACGGGGTGATTAAACTGGGAGGAGTGAACATACAAGAGATGCCCTCGAAATCCTTGATGGAAAATATCTCCTTTGTTTTTCAGGACAATGACTTGCTTTCCGGTACGATTTTTCAAAATATTGCAATGGCAAAAAAAGGTTGCAGCAAGGAAGAGGTGATAGAAGCGGCTAAAAAAGCAAGATGCCATGACTTTATCATGAAACTGGAGAAGGGCTATGAAACAATATTAGGCAAGGGCAATACTTTATCCGGCGGAGAGAAACAAAGAATAGCTGTGGCAAGAGCGATGTTAAAGAATGCACCGGTTTTGATCTTGGATGAGGCGACAAGCTATGCAGATTCTAAAAACGAGTGTCTTTTCCAAGAAGCTTTAGCGGAGTTGGTAAAAAGACAAAAAACGGTCATCATGATTGCCCATAGACTTGGTACGATAAAAAATGCACAACAAATTCTCGTTCTTTCCGAGGGGCAAATTGTGGAAAGAGGCACGCATGAAAGCTTAATGAAGAAAGAGGGAGTTTATCGGAAAATGTTTTCGATTTTTGATGAGGTGAGAAGATGGAAGATGAAGCAGGAAGGAGGATTGTATCATGCTTAAAAATATTACTTTAGGGAAACCGGAAACGCTTATAAAGCCTGTTTTGCTTAATACTTTATCCTCGATTTCTAATTTGATCCCTTTTATTTGCCTAGTCCGGATTGTGAAGAGTCTTATTCTATCGAGTCAAAACGGAAAGACAGACATTGCCTCTTTGTGGAAATATTTCGCTTTGATGGTATTATTTTTTCTTCTTACTTTATTTTTTGAAAATCTGGCGACAAAGTACACTTATGAGTTCGGCTATCAAAAGACGGCAGAGGGACGAATCAGGCTTGCAAATCATCTAAGAAGCTTGCCGCTGGGATTTATCTCCGGGAAAAGTTCTACAGAAATTTTGGATACGTTAATGCATGATTTTAGCATAGTGGAAATCGCCAAAACGCATCAGGCACCACAATTTTTCAGCTCCGTTTTTGTTGCTCTCCTATGCGTAATCTTCTTTTTCACTGTAGATATCAAAATGGGAGTTGCAGCATTCATCGGCTTTCCTCTTTCCATACTGTTTTTAAGCTTGATGCAATATTTTCAAAAAAAGATGCTTTTAAAAACCGAAGTGGCAAAGCGGAATGAGCAGGATGCTATGGAGGAATATTTAACTACGGTAAAAATGGTAAAGGCGTATAACTTTACCCCGGATACGATAGAAAAGATTCATAAAGCTATTGAAAGGGCGGAGAAGAGTAATATAAAAAACGAAAAAGGGATTGGTTCTCTCATCACTATTGCCGGCATGGTATTACGGGTGGGACTTCCCTTGATGAGCTTGGTAGGGCTGAATCTCTTGTTGAAAGGAAGTCTTAGTCCGGAAAAATTTCTTTTATTTTTGTTTGTCGGAACAAGAATATTTGACCCTTTAGATATTGCTCTCGTAAATTATGCTGCTTTGCAAATCGCTTCTGTTTCGGGGGAGAGAATCAGGAAGCTGTTGGCAGAGAAGCCGATGACGGGAAAAGAGGTATTGAATGCGGAAAATACGGTAGAACTTAGCGATGTTTCCTTCTCTTATGAAGAAAGAAAGGTAATTCAGAATCTGTCTTTACAGATTAAAGAGAAGGAATTTCTCGCGCTGGTCGGAAGCTCTGGTTCCGGTAAAACTACTTTGCTTAAACTTTTGGCAAGATTTTATGATGTGCAGGAAGGAAGGATTCAGATTGGCAATAGCGATATTGCAAAAGCGTCTCCTAATGAGGTCCTTCGGAAGTTTTCCATTGTTTTTCAAGATGCCCTGCTTTTTAGAGATACTATTTATAACAACATTCAGTTTGGGAATCCATCGGCAAAAAGAGAGGATGTCATAGAAGCGTCCAAGATGGCAGGGGCGTACGACTTTATTATGCGAAAAGAAAATGGCTTTGAAACGATGGTGGGAGAAGGCAAAGGCAACGCATATCGATCGCAAGAGCGATATTAAAGAATGCGCCCATTATATTACTGGATGAAGCCACTGCATCACTGGATCCGGAGAATGAAGAAGCGGTACAGAAGGCGATTTCCAATTTGATTCAAAATAAAACCGTTATCGTAGTGGCGCACAGGCTAAACAATGTTGTGGCTGCCGACAAGATTGTGGTTCTTCAGGAGGGAAGGATTGTAGAACAGGGAAAGCATGAAGAATTACTTAATCAAGGAGGATTGTATAGAGAGTTGTGGGACTATCAGGAGAAAGTAAAGAATTGGCAAATTACGAATACAAGCCCTAAACTCTCATAAACTGCTTAAGAGCGCTCAAATATGTTTATCGGGTGGTCAAAAGCAGAGAGTCGTAATTCTATCCGCCTTACTTTCCAAGAAGAATATTTTATTTTTGGATGAGCCGACCAGCGGACTGGATTATGCAAGCATGAAGGTCGTTGCAAAGAACATCACCAAGTTTAAAGCGGAAAAGAATCTGATTTTAATTATCTCCCATGACATGGAATTTTTAGAGGAGGTATGTGATAGAGTGCTGCTGTTTTTGCAATAAATGCCTGTTCAATTGCGGAACACGTGTCATAATAAGGAGAGTGGCATGTTGCGTAGTGATTGTAACCGTGAATGTCGGAAAGGAAACAATGAAACTACTTTTAACCGCATTTACCCCTTTTGACGGGGAGAAAATCAATCCGGCCCTGGAGGCCATGAAGCTGGTGAAAGACAGGATAGATGACGTTGAAGTGGTGAAGGTCGAGGTGCCGACTGTTTTTAGGAAGTCCATTCAGGTCGTGACGGAAGCGATCGAGAAGGAGGAGCCGGACTTTGTGCTTTCGATCGGACAGGCAGGAGGAAGAGAGGGGGATCACGCCGGAGAGAGTCGCCATCAATATCGATGATGCAAGGATTCCGGATAACGAAGGGAACCAACCGATCGATGAGACTATTTTTCCTGACGGGGCAAACGCTTACTTTTCCACGCTTCCGGTGAAAGCCATGGTGGAAGCGATCAGACGGGAAGGACTGCCTTCATCCTTATCGAACTCCGCCGGCACCTATGTTTGCAATCACCTGATGTATGGTATTTTGTATTTTTTGAAAAAAAAGAATTGCCAAGTGGGAAACGGTCATTTACAATACAAAGACTCCTGCCTGCTAAATGATGGTGAAGAAAAAAGACAGGCAGTGAAAGCGGGTTTCATTCATGTTCCCTATCTCCCGGAGCAGACAAAGAATCAGAAAAACCTGCCCTCGTTACCGCTTTTAGATATGGTAAGAGGGCTGGAAGCAGCCATTTGTGCGATTGCAGAAAATGAAGTGGATTTGAAGAAAGCCTACGGATGCGAGTGCTAGACTGAGAGACGAGTGCGGACGAGAGAAGACAGGAAAAAGAAAGTGTAGAAGTGCGAAACGGTAAGGTGGAATCTGGAGAAATACGGGATGAAAAAGGAGACAGCGGATGGGAATCAAATATAGGCACGAATGGAAACATGTCCTGAATACCGCCGATTTGTTGATTTTGCGGCAGCGCCTGCGAGCGGTAATGGAATTTGGAAAAGAAGAGCAAGCGCAACGGCCTGGGGACCAAGTTGTTGGTGGCAGGTATCTTGTTTGCAAAAGAAATATAGGAGGTAAATATTAGCTCCGGGAAGGGTAGGAATGGGACGTTTTCAAATCAACTATTTTCAAACGATTATTCTGGGCTTTGCGGCCTTGATTTTGATCGGCGCTTTTTTGCTTATGTTGCCGGTCTCCAGCAGAGCCCATCTCTATACGCCCTTTCTGGAGGCGCTCTTTACTTCCACCTCCGCTTCCTGTGTGACGGGGTTGATTGTATATGACACCGCTACTCACTGGTCTTTTTTCGGACAGGTGGTCATCCTTCTGCTGATACAGATCGGCGGGCTGGGCGTTGTCGTCACAGTGACCTCCCTCTTTGTTTTGTCGGGCAAACAAATCGGATATGCGCAAAGAAAAACCCTGGCCAATTCTATCTCCATCAGCTCGCAGGGCGAAATTCTGAAAATGCTGATTTTTCTCTTAAAGTGGACCGGGATGATCGAACTGTTTTTTGCCGCCCTCCTGGCGACGCAGTTTGTTCCTGAATTTGGTTTCCGGCGGGGAATTTGGTATGCGATTTTTCATTCTGTATCCGCATTTTGTAATGCCGGCTTTGATCTCATGGGGGTAAAGGAGCCGTTTTCCTCCCTCACCGATTATGTGGGAAATCCTGTTGTCAATCTCAGTATTATGAGTTTGATTCTGCTCGGAGGATTGGGCTTTCTGACGTGGAAGGATATGGCGGAAAAGAAATGGGATTTTCATCGCTACCGTCTACAGAGTAAGATGATTCTTTCTGCAACGCTCCTCCTGGTTCTGCTTCCGGCAGTCTTCTATTTTTGTGTGGAGTTTCGGGGGAGATCGTTTCCGGAACGGATCCTTGCTTCTTTCTTTACTGCAGTCACCCCGAGAACGGCAGGGTTTAATACGGTGGATTTTACGAAGTTTTCTGACAGCGGACTTTTCCTGCAGATCCTGTTGATGCTGGTGGGAGCGGCGCCCGGCAGTACCGGCGGCGGGATGAAAATTACCACAATGAGCGTGTTGTTGCTCACTTCCATCGCCATCTTTAGGAACAGCCTGCGGACGGAAGCCTTTGGAAGAACCATACCCGGAGACGTCATTCGCAATGCGACCACGATTGCCTTTATGTATCTGGTCTTATGTATTTTGTCCGGCATGTTTATCAGTTTGTATGAAAAAGTTCCGCTGTTAAGCGCCTGTTTCGAAACGGCCAGCGCCATTGCAACGGTAGGACTCACACTGGGGATCACCCCGTCCCTTCGTCCCGTCTCGCATCTCCTGTTAATTGCGCTGATGTATATCGGGAGAGTGGGAGGACTTTGTTTGATTTATGCTGTTTTTCCCAATGCCAATCCGGACAGGGGGAGACTGGTGGAAGAAAATGTCAATGTAGGATAGGAGTCAGAGATGAAGCAGATACTGATTATCGGTTTGGGGCGTTTCGGTTTACACATTGCCAAAAAGCTACAGGAAATGCATATTCAGGTGCTGGGAGTGGACAGCAATGAAGAAAGAGTCAAGGTGGCGCTCCCTCATGTGACCAATGCGGAAATCGGGGATGCGACCAATCAGAAGTTTTTGGGGTCCCTGGGTGTCGCCAATTTTGATGTGTGCATTGTGGCGATTGGCAATGATTTTCTGGCTTCCTTGGAAACGACTTCTTACTTAAAAGAACTGGGCGCCAAAAAGGTGGTTGCGCGGGCGGCCAGAGATCTGGAGGAGAATTTTTTGCTTAGAAACGGTGCGGATGCCGTTGTTTATCCCGAAAAATCCATGGGGAATCTGACCGCCATCCAGTGGAGTTCGGAGAATGTGCTGGATTATATTCAGGTTAGTAAAGATTTTGCCGTATTTGAAATTGAGCTGCCGAAGGACTGGGCGGGAAAATCTATTGGTGAAATTGATGTCCGAAAGAAATTCAAGGTCAATATCATCGCGGTGAAGAACAGCGATCAAGTCAATGTTTCCTTGGATTCGGACTATCGTTTTAGCGAAGGGGAAAGCCTTTATATCATCGGGAAAGATAAGGATATTCAAAGATACTTTCACACGCTGTGAGTAGCGGGAGAGCGACAGTCAATAGACGACTCCCGGTGGAGGAAGCGGCTGATCGGATGGATAGACTGGATCACTTCATCAGGGTAGGAGACTCACAGCAGAGGAGGTCTGTTTCAAAAATAAAACGGACGCGAAGGAAGGCTCTTATCTGGAATAATCCTTCAAGGTTTCAAAGACAGCGATTCTTTGGCGGTCGGTAGCGGGCATTCCGATGAAGATACAGCCATAATTGTAGCCGGTGGCTGTTTTCTGATAGCGAACGATTTGCAGAATGACATGCAGGACTTCTTTGGTCCAGATGGTCAGAAAAGCTTCGTAGATATCACCGATGGTCAGCTGTCTGTCGCTGTTGAAGCCCAGACCGAATTGCGAGCAGTCTGTGATGTCAATGGTGGCAGATTCCGGGGAAGCATTCGACCCAAGCGGCTTGATGATGATTTCCGTTCAGATCCAGTCTTGCGCTTTTGCGTCTCTCATTCATTGTTTCTACCCCTCCTGAATAATTTCACAATGAAATTGCAGGCAATATGCCAGTGCTCCACAATATTATACAACTGAATCGTGAAAATTGCACCCTTTTTTTATTCAATGATACAGG
>CAKAGX010000008.1 GCA_916438775.1 uncultured Oribacterium sp. | reverse complement strand
TACAAAATGGCTGAAGTGAAAAGTTTAATTCCACTCTAAAAACCGAGTCGATGAAAGTGGCGTTTACTCTTGCAGAACAGGGGGTAAATGCCATTTTGATGTTGACAACAATGGAAATCAGTATTACACTAACTTCTATGACAGGCCTCTGTCAGCTGCGACCAAATGTTTTTCAGGCATGACAACGAAGCGGACTTTAGTCAGTTTTTCAAAAAGTAGGGACTAATTTCCACTTCAAGCGATCGGTATGGAGCGCCCTGACAGCCGCCTGTTGTCATTTACTTTTTAAGAAGATAGGACTTGAGAATAATCTTGTCCTTTTCTATTTTTCGGATGCCGAAAGCATTCAGCTTTTCGTAAAGATCATGGTACATAAAATCTGCAACATCAGAGGACTCTTTCCGCCAAGCTTTTCGACGGGGCAGAGTCCACATGACTCAGGACGAGGTTTAAGTCATCCTGATTAGTCAGTCCGAGAGCGTTCAGGTCTGTCCCTTTGGGAAGAATGTAACGCAGTTCAATGTGTTTGTTCTCCAAAGAGCCTTTCTGTCCGGAACGCATGGGGTCACAATAGAAAACTCGTGTTCGTCTGGCACCATCAGCATCTGTCTCCATGGATTCGGCGGCAGTAAATTCAGTTCCCCGATCCGTCAGAAGAATGTGAACATATTTCCTGAATGTATCCCGGCCAAGAATCTTCTCCAGAAAGTCAATTCCTTCTTTCATGGAAAGAGCTGTTTTACGTTCCTGATAGATGGCAAAAAGGACCCCCGCACTCACGAATTTAAAGGTCTGGATGAACGGTCCATTGGTTTCGTCATTGTAAACGGTGTCCATCTGTGTCACGAACACATCCTGATGATCGGCAATATATTGCTCATAGTCCTTAAATGTGCGGCCATGAAGATACTTCCGGTCAATCCTTTTCTTATATCCCCTAGATTTTTTCTTTGGGATTTTACGGGATACCTTGCGGCGGAGATCCATGACAGTGACACCGGCAATTTCATGGAATACATTTCCCTCTATGTAGACAATATGTAATGGCCCCACATTTGTAACAACGCGGATTTACCTGTAAACTGTGATCGTCACAATCATGGTAACAGGGATTACCGCATACAAATGGAGGCCACCAAATGAATAATACCACAGTCTACGTCGGAATGGATGTCCACAAGAACTCTTTTTCTCTTTGCTGCTATACAGTCAGAGATGATGCTTGCTCTCATTATGTGAAGATTGATCCGGATTATCGGCTTGTCCTTGAATACATCGAAAGCATGCGTGGAATCTACGGCGATGACAGTAAGTTTATATGCGGTTATGAAGCCGGATGTCTTGGCTATACGTTATATCATCAGCTGAACGATCATGGTGTTGAATGTATCATACTCGCTCCTTCCACTATGGCGAAGTCGCCTGTACAGAAAAAGAAAAAGACCGATAAGCGGGATTCTGAGATGATCGCTCGCTGCCTCGCCCATCATTCGTATCACAAGGTACATGTCCCTACCTCCGAAGAGGAACAGATCAAGGAATTCATCCGCATGAGGGATGACCATAAACTGGCACTCAAGAAGATCAAGCAGCAGATCCTCGCGTTCTGCCTCCGCCATGGCTTTATTTACAATGCCGGTGCCAGCTATTGGACGGCTGCTCATCTCAGCTGGCTGCGGAGCCTTGAACCAGAAGGACTCTATAAAGAGATCCTTGGTGAGTACCTTCTGACTTACGATAAACTTACCGATACCCTGGAACGTCTTGACAGACGTATTGAAGAAACTGGCTGACCAGGACGCTTATCGAGGAAAAGCGTGCGGAAGCTCTGCTGTTTCCTTGGCATCAAAACGCAGACGGCACTTGCTGTCATCGTTGAAGTCGGCGATTTCAAACGGTTTCAGAAAGCTCAGCAGTTCGCCTCATACATCGGTCTGGTCCCCGGTGAGGACTCCAGCGGTGACGGGATCAACCGGCTCCCGATCACGAAAGCAGGCAATACGCATGTGAGGAGGCTCCTTGTTGAAGCAGCTCAGTCCTACGGGCGCGGGAGTATCGGATTCAAATCCAAGGCTCTGAAAGCTCGCCAGGAAGGAAATTCTCCGGAAGTCATTGCCTACGCGACAAAAGCGTAACGAACGTCTCCGCAGGAGGTATTACAGGATGACCCTGAAATGCGGAAAAAAGTCAATGTCGTCAAAACATCAATTGCCCGCGAACTTGCCTGCTTCCTGTGGGGGATGATGACGGGAGAAACAGCATGATTCATATGACACTGTTCCGTTTCCGTCAAGGCTGCAGCAAAAGCTGCCCCGCCTGCGGCGGCAGGGGCCTTGACCTCACCATCGCATTGTCATTCTGGTAACCATCCCGCATAGGGACGTCTTACGCCGCTATGCGGCCAACTACAACTGAACACACCCTGAAGAAGCTTCAGCTTCATGATGGGTCTGAGCTATCTGCGACTTAACTATGTCGGCACGGGGAAACCGTGATCCACGCTTGTAGACGGCAGAGCTCTCGGCAGACCATTGACCTGTAGGGTGAGGAACGATCCGAATCCACGTATATCAGAGTGGCCAAGGCCGGAGACTGATACGTCTGGAGCTTCTTCAGGATGTGCTCAGTTAAAAACAAATGTGGTTTTTGTCAGGGTTTCCCTTGACAATGGCCATTACATATCAGTTATAAAGAGTTTTTCTCAGAAATCCCAAGCTCAGGGTGATTGGTAACGATCTGGTAGGGGACTGCCCATGACCGAGCAACGGCTTGATGATGGCGGCCATCTCCTTTGCCTCCTGCACGGTAAGATTCACTCCTTGTCTGGAATCAATCAATGTCGTCCGGTAATCTATCTGGGCGTCTTCTGGACAGTATTGATATTTATCGAACCTACAGTGGCTCCAGTTAGAGCAGCCATTGCATGCACCGGGGAACGGTCGCGCCTTGAGCAGTGAAAAGGATCATACTCGGACAGTCGACAGTACACTGGCGTCCAAAGACGCATCTCTTGTAATGATTACACTCCAGAGGCATCTTGCACTTATGTGTCAGCTTACGGTGGAGCTTGATTTCCTTGCCAATGGTAGATTTATCCTTTCCTATCGTCTGGGCAATAGCGGTTTTGGTGGAACCGTTTGTTATGCCGGTAAAGATGATGCGTCGTTCTTCGAGGGTTAAATGCGAAAAAGCATTTGTTATACTCATGTAGGCACCTGCCTTTCCGGCGGCTGTCAGCTACATGAACTGTAAGACAAAAAGCCACAACTGGTTAAGTGGAAAGTGGTGAAAGACTAACGTCTACTTCGTCCCCTTTAGAGTGGAATTAAACTTTTCACTTCAGCGCTTTACAAAATGATTATACTTTTGAAAGAAAATGTAGAATTTCTTCCTGATTCAATGTAATATGGAGTTGAGACCTATATTCATCCTCTTCGGCGTTCTGTTGATTTTGGTCGATTTACATGATACCGAAAGGTTGGGCGGAGGCACACTTTCATTTTTCAATTACACCATGATACGGACGTAACCTTTAAATAGGAGAATCGTTTTGGAATCATTGTTTTATGCTTCGGTGTCAAAGCAATATAACGCTTTTGAACTAAAACCGTTCGATTTAAATTTGAATGAAGGAGACGTTGTTGGATTAATTGGAGCGAATGGTGCAGGCAAAACCACGTTACTGAACATTTTGGAAGGAAGATGTTGTCCGTCAAGCGCTGAGGTGTCTTACAGAAATCAGGCAATGAATCCGATTTCCTGGAAGAAAAACCCGGTTGTTGCGCTTTATGATGGACTATGTCCATTTTGCGAAAAGTTTAAGCCGAAAGATATTTGCAAAATAGGATCGGATTGGTATCCGAAATGGAATTCGAAGCAATATTATGAATATTTAGAGATTTTAGGGGTGCAACCGATTCGCATTCATCAAATGTCTTTGGGGACAAAAAACAAGTTGATGTTGGCAGTCATGCTTGCCCAGAATGCAGAAATATTGTTTTGTGATGAGCTAACAACAGGACTTGATTTGATTGCACGAGAAAGGGTTTTGGATCTTTTAAAGGAATATATTGGTAAATCGCATGCGGCAATGATCTTCTCCACACATATCATCAGCGATTTGCAAAATTTTGCTTCAAGAATCATTCTGATCGATAAAGGAGAGGTGATATTAAATACGGAAGTTTCTCGAATCATAGAAAAAGAGCAGCTTCCTCTGGAAGAAATCATATATAAATATATAAAAAGAAAATACGCAGGAGGTTAAAAAAACAATATAATTGAAATTTCCCGTTGATAAGCATTATCATTCAGAAAGGACAAAGATAATCGGATCGCGATGATTATCTTTTTGGGGAAAGACATGAAAGGTTTGCTTTTATAAAAGATTTCAAATTTGTCTTACAGTCAATTTCACCTGCATACTTGATGTGTTTGGTTCCAATCATGGTTTATCTTGGGAAAGATGAGTTTCTCTATATGTTTTGCGGTTATTATCGGGCTAATGTCCGGAATGCAGATATTGTTTACAATTTCAAATGATGAAAGAGTAAAGTTTACTCATTATTATCGTATCTTACCTCTCTCGTATCACGTGATTGCGTTAGAGAAATATATTTTCATGTTCTTTCTTTCCTTGCTTGCAGGCATCATGATCTTCTTTGTCACATTCTGTTATACGAGAGAATTCAGTTTTATGTATCCATTGATTGGTGCGTATATCGCAATCATATATGGCATTATAATGATTCCTTCTTCCCTGTATTTTGGGGTGGAAAAAGGGCGGTATGTACTGATGCTCCTTGCAGTTCTGCCAATGTTTATGGCAAAATTCAAAGATGTTCTTTTGAAAATCTTGCCCATTTTTTCAAAGGATTTTATAGCGGTAGCAATATTTTTTCATTTAATCCTCCTTGCCTTCTCCTATATGATTTCGGTAAAAAGTGTTAAAAGATATCCATCCTGATGATAGGAGTGGGGATATGTTTGCTTGGTTGCGCGCAACGGGGGAAGAATATCTCCAGATAACGGATCAATAGGCTACTCCAACAGTTAAATAGACTTTGTGATGAAATGGCATTCGTCATGCAATGCATACAAAAACTTTAAAACGTGCATTCTCGGAAACATGGCGATGAAATCTTGTCATGTTTTTTTTATTAGGTACAAATTTGAATAACGAGGTGATATGGAGTGAACAAGGATCCATTTGAAGAGTATATCAAAGAATCGGAACCGGCAAAGCGAGACAAGGGCTATGCGTGGCATACGGCAATTGGGTTGCAGGCGGTCGATGGACTCAAAACCTCTGAATATCTGGTGCGTACTGCTGTTCGGAATATTGAAGGTGAGATTTCCTTTGAGGAAGCGAATGAACTTTTGCAGAGTTACTACGAGGAAAATCCCAACCGTGATGCATTCGACCGCACCGAGGAAGCCGACAAGGTTTCCGCTCGGATCGCAGCACTGCTTTCCGAGCGTGCCTTTAGTTTTACGCCGAATGAATATCTCTCTATCCACAGAAAGTTATTTACAGGCATCTATCCCCATGCAGGACGGATTCGGGATTACAACATTACAAAGAAAGAATGGGTGCTGAATGGAGCAACTGTGCTTTATGGAAGCGCCACGGAACTGAGGGCGACGCTGGACTATGATTTCTCGGAAGAGAAGAAATTTTCCTATAAAAATCTTGCGATGGACGAGATCATCCATCACCTTGCGGTGTTTGTGGCTAGGCTTTGGCAGATCCATGTGTTTGGCGAGGGCAACACAAGAACGACGGCGGTATTTTTTATCAAGTATTTACGCACGCTGGGCTTTGATGTGACGAATGATATTTTTGCTGAAAATGCATGGTATTTTCGGAACTCACTGGTCAGGGCGAATTACAATGACTTGAAAAATGGCATTCACAAAACGATGGAGTTCCTCGAGATGTTTCTCCGCAATCTTCTGTTGAACGAGCATCATCCGCTTTATAATCGGGCATTGCATATAAGCGGCACTTTCAAAGATCTGGAAAAAGCGAACATTGACTCTCGAAAAGTGAACATTGAGGAAGAAAAAGTGAACATTGAAGGGATCTTCACATCCAAGACCGCTTCGAATGTTCGCAAATTAAAGGAGGCTTTTGGCATAGAATTTACATTCGGAAGATCAGATGTGGAGCGGGTACTCAGTTTGAAACCGACACGAAGTTCTGCTTTGCTGCGTGAAATGGCTGAGCAAGGGGTTATTGAACCGGTGATAGGACACGGAAAAGGTAAATATCGTTTTCGGTAGCATCAGAGAAGAGACACTGGATTTTGGGCTTGCTTCCTCAGAGTGAGGGCTTGAGACGGTCGGAAAATCTGAGAGTTTGCACATTATAAGATCGAGTAGGAGGGGTGATTAACCCCGTCCTCTCACTACCACCGTGCGTACCGTTCGGTACACGGCGGTTTCAATAGTTTACGTGCACTGACTGGTACGCGAGAGTGAGATCATAAAGGCCCCATCGTACCAGTCTTTCTTTTGTTAGAGCTCTTTTGACCGCTCCTGTGTTGGTCGTCCACCAGTATCCGCGACGGCATCCTGCCGCTTGATGTGCAAAATATTCCGGAACGCCCAGTCCAATCAGCTTACGCTTCTTTGTCTTGAACTTCTTCCATTGTTTCCAAATGCACATACGAATGCGGTGACGCAGCCATCCATTCAGAGCATCGACTTGATTCTTCATGCTTGCGGTTCCGTAGTAGTTCATCCACCCTCTTACATAGACCTTTATCTTTTCAAGTGCCGGTCTGATGCTTTGACAGCGTTTTCGGGAAGAAAGCTCTCTCAATCGGGCTTTGAACTTTTCCATCGACTTTACATGAACTCGGATAAATATTCCGCTTCCGTTCCTTCCCAGTGCAAAGCCGAGATACTTAAAATTTCGGATTGCAAATGCACTGACCACACGGCTTTTCTCCTGATTCACCTTCAATTTCAAGGTTTCTTCCAGATACTTCGTGCTCGTCTCCAGTAGCCTCTTTGCCGCTCGTTCGCTCTTTGCCAATAGAACAATGTCGTCCGCATAGCGTATGCACGGAACTCCACGTCTCAGATACTCCTGATCAAATTCATTGAGGTAGATGTTTGCCAACAGCGGAGACAGATTCCCTCCCTGTGGCGAACCTTCCTCTGTATCGATGACCACTCCATTTTCCATGACCCCGCTTTTCAGATATCGCTTTACCATCTGGATGACACGCTCATCCTTGATCTCTCTGCGTAGCAGGTTCACCAGAATGATATGGTTCAGTGTGTCAAAGTATTTGGACAAGTCTAGACTTACCGCTTGGGTATATCCTTGCTCCGCATACTCCTTTACCTTCCGTATGGCATCTTTTTGCGCTCCGTCCGGGACGATAGCCGTAACTTCCGTCTGCGAACCGTGGCTCATAGATTGGTATCATCTGTTTGGGCCATGGCCTGTTGGATGGTTCGGTCAATGACGGTCGGAATACCAAAGCTTTCGTATTCCCCGTCTGGCTTTGGGGATCTCTACTCGTCTGACCGGCTTCGGCGTATACTTCCCTCGCCGTATCCTGTCTACCAACTCGTGGTTGTTCTCCTTAAAGCCATACAAGCGTCTCGTCAACGTTCGATTCCATCGACTCCAGCGCTCCTTTGTTTTGCCTTCACTCTCTTAAAAGCTCTGTTCAGGTTGTCCTTTTCCAGTATCTTCCCCAAGAGATCGGGCTGTGCACTGTCCCTTTCCTTCCATATCCGGTTGAATGAGGCGGTGCGCTCTCACATACCCTTTGTGTTCCGCACTATCTCTTTGTGAGCAGCCATCGTGTCCGATGTTTTCTGCATCCATGTGCTCACCCTCCTTTCTCAGTCGTACTATGGACTCCTACTGATTCGGTCCTTTCCCTCTCAGGTACTCATGACCTCTGCTGACTTCTGCATGTTCAATGCCACCTCTCGATGACAGTTACTCCTTTCGGAGCATTCCTGCAGACCTCCCCAGGTACCACGTTTCTTTCCCTCCATCTACCTGCCATTTCTACTACAAACGATTCCGTGTAGTTATCGGGCTTCGTCTTGTCTAGCAGCCTTACCCTCGTTTGCAGCCTGTAAATGATTTCTGTTCGTCAGGCCAGAGGTTTGCCCTCGGGTTAGTAGGTTCCCCTGAATCCGGCTTCCTTTAGATTCCACCTACGATGGACACCCTTGCCTTCGGCTATGTCCTTCCCACTACCGGGCGGACTCCGGACTTGCACCGGTTAGAAACGTACGCCGCTGGGCGCACTGTAATCGATGCCAAGGGCGTCCTGCATCGAATTTTTGATGTTTTG
>CAKAGX010000007.1 GCA_916438775.1 uncultured Oribacterium sp. | reverse complement strand
AATGCAGATTCCAACTTTCTTGTCTGCAAGGTCGCCGCTCATCGCTTCAACAGCTGCCTTGGTTCCTTCCATAGCCTTCTCGGTCTCTGATGCTGCAGCGGTTGTCTCAGCTGCCTTGGTTGTCTCAGTCTTTGCTGCACCTCCGCAAGCTGCTAATGTAGAAGCTGCCATAGCGGAAATAGTTAACATGCTTAAAATCTTTTTCATTTTTTTCCTCCTCATGAAAACGAATTTTTAGAATTCTTAAGGGATTATAAACTGCTGTCTCTTAAAAAAAAATAGAGATTTCTTTTGTAAATCTTGGAAATTCTTTTCTAAAAAAATCTTTCCGGAGGATAAAAAATTTCTATATCAGAGATCTTATTTTCGTGCTATTCGTGCTATTCTTCCTATCTCTATACGCTCTACATATCTGCTGCGAATTTAACTTCATCCCTCCTATTCTTCAGAGTTGACCCCGGCTATAATTTTTCTTCTTCCATTCCTTTTCTGTCTCTCTTCTCCAGATTCTTCGTTTCTGAAACGATATAAATCGGCCTGTCCTTTATTTCCTCAAAAAGCAGGGAAATATACTCCCCGATGATTCCCACCACAAAAAAGAGAACGGCGAACATAAAGCAAAGAAGAACCACGATGGTCGCATAACCGGATGGAGCGCCTTTTCTGGTAAAGAGGGTGTACAAAAGCAGAAGAACCCCCAAGAACATACTGCAGGCGGAGGCAAAAATCCCAAGTCTTAGCGGAAGATTCGAAAAGGAGAGTAAAGTATTCTTTGAAAAAACCAAAAGCTTTCGTATGGAATAATGACTCTTCCCCCCCTGTCTTACTCCCGCTTCATATTCTATGGTTGTTTTACGAAAGCCCACGGACTGTACATATCCTCTTAGGTAGCGAACCTTCTCTCGATAATACTTCTTCAGTACCTCCTGTACTTCTGAAGAAATCCCGAAAAAATCGGAGGCATTTGCCTCAAAGTGCAGGGGAGACAAATGATTTAAAATCCAATAAAATGCCGCTGAACTGATGTTTTTGATAAGCCCCGCAGAGCTGTTTTTTGTCCGCACCATGGAGACGACCTGAAAGCCCTCCCGGTACTTTTTCAGCATGTCCGGAATCAATTCCGGAGAATGTTGCAGATCCGCATCCATAAAAATCAGAAAGTCTCCTCCGGCATAGTCCAAACCTGCCGTCATGGCAGCTTCGTGTCCAAAATTTCTGGAAAAATGAATTACACGAACCCAATCCGGATGCTCTGCCGCAATTTGGTCCAGTATAAGAGGACTTTTATCTACCGAACCGTCATCCACAAAAAGAAGCTCCAAATTATATTCTCCGCCGATTCTTTCATAAACCGAAGAGCAAGCCTCGAAAAATTTCTCCAGGCTTGCTTCCTCATTGTATACCGAAACGATAAGACTACATTTTTTCAATTCTTTTTCTCCATGTTCCGTTATATTTACTAAATCATTTCTTCATGACTTGGTACTCTTTTTTCTTCTTTGGGCAGAATTTCATACTTTCCGTAAAGCATACGGAGAATCGCATCATAGCCTTTGGGGATTGGTAGCTTGTATCCCTGAAAGTCCGCCTCAATTAGAGGCTCTTCCCACTCACTTTTAGAAGTGCAATACTGAAAATCCGGCTGATAATTGGAAAAATAATAACTACAGGGATTTCCGGGTGAATGATCCGCCTTCGCCCATTTCTCCTGTAAGGAAAAAAGAAAGGGCATAGGGATAAGGTAGCCAATCTTCGACAGAATGGAAACAAAAAGTCGCGAAACACCCTTATATTTTTTTAAATGGACAACACGTCTATGCCCCATAGAAAGTCCGAAGATCATCTGCTGTCGAAAACGATAAAATCGGGCAAATATAGGGCTCTTCGGCAGGGTATCCGCAATAAAGCAGTCCACCCAAAGATGATTCAATTTTCCTTCGTAAAAAGCATCTCCTTCCGTTTCCGCCTCTCTTCGTTTTGTACTGCAATCCACTACTCTTGGGACAAAGTCGTAAAAGGCTTTTCCGTTACGATATTCGTTTGGTAAAACCAGTCTATAAGGTTCCGGCAATTCTTCTTTCGCCACTTTCGCAAATTTCTCCCACTCCGCACGAAGAAAACAGAGATCCACATCATCATCCCATGGAATAAATCCCTTATGGCGCACTGCCCCGAGGAGCGTTCCCGAATCCAGACGATAACGGATATTGTGCTTTTTACATACTGCATCGATTGCCAAAAGAATCTGCAGTCCCTTTTCCTGTTTTTCTTGAAGATTCATTGCTCACCCTTGTATTCTTGAAGACGCATCACTCACTTTTGTACTCTTGAGGATTCATCGCTCACTTTTGTGTTCTTGAAGATGCATCACTCACTCTTCTATCGTATTAAAGAAGGCCTCGATTTGTTTAATGGAAAAAGCTCGCATATCCTCACCATTTGCCCATGCCCTATACCAGGAGACCGTCTCTTTCACTGCTTCTTTCACCGTGTATCGAGGCTCCCACTGAAAGGTTCTTCTTACTTTATTGGTATTGAGTTGCAAATAACCCGCTTCATGCGGAGCATCTTTCTCGGCCATGTTTTTCCAACGGGCTCTTCCGCCCCAAAATTCTACGAAGAGCTTTGCAAGCTCCCCTGTCGTAATGGCATCCTCCCGATCCGGTCCCACATTGTAGTAGCCGGCAAAATCCTTTCCTTTCTCTAAAGAAAAATCCTCAGGACAAAGACCTTTCACAAAGCCCGCCTGTCTTGCCGCAATTTCCAAGTACACTGCCAAGGGCTCCAGAACATGCTCATAAGGGCGAACAGAATAAGGATTTCTTATCCCAATCGGCTTTGCATCCATACTCGCCCTTACGCAATCCGGGATAATCCGGTCCTTTGCAAAATCTCCGCCACCAATCACATTTCCTGCTCTCGCAGTGGAAATACGCGGCAATATTGCTCCCTTCTTCCGCTTTCCGTCAGGCTCGGTAAAGAAAGATTTCTTATAGCTGTGTGTCAGAATCTCGGAGCAAGACTTGGAATTGGAGTACGGATCAAAGCCGTCCAGCTTTTCCTCCTCCGTAAAAGCATGGTTCTCCATATCATGGTTCTCATAGACCTTATCTGTCGTTACATTTAAAACGGATTGAACGGAAGGCGTAAAGCGCACGGCTTCCAAAAGATTTACCGTCCCCATGACATTGGTCTCATAGGTTTCTCTAGGATAAAGATAGGATTCCCGAACCAAAGGTTGCGCTGCAAGGTGAAAGACTATTTCCGGCTTGGCCCACTGTAAAATAGAACGAAGTTGCTCATAATTTCGTACATCTCCCGTAAAGGACTGAATCCTTTCTTCCTCTTCCGCCAAGGACTTATCTTTTTTACTGTCGTTTCCCTTTTTACGTTTGGAATCTTCCTCCGCAGAAGAAAAAGTCGTCAAGTTCGGATAGAGTATGGAAAAAAGTTCTCCTTCCTCCGCATCCAATGCATAGCCGTAAACCTTTGCTCCCAGAAGTTCTAAAAAGAAGGCACAGCCAAGATCCTTTAAAGCCGGTATGTCCGGTAACAAAAACCCTCTTTCCGGCATAAAAATTCCTTTAAGTCCTGAAAATTCATCCTTACCACCTCTTCCATGGTGCCTTTCCGCTAGCCCAAAGCTCCTCCAGAAGCTTCTTCTCTCTTTGTGTATCCATACACTGCCAAAAGCCCTCATGATAATAGCCCGAAAGCTTCCTTCCGTAGCCAGCTTCTGCATAGGGACTCTGCTCCAAAAATCGTCTCATCTCCATCAAGATAGGAGAAAAATCTCCGGCTCAAAAACCATGAAACCGCCATTGATAACGGCTCCGTCTTTTTCTTCCTTCTCCCGGAAAGAATGGATATTCCCTCCGTGTCTACATCCAAAAACACCCTTTTTGTTGCGTAAGATTGACCATAGTAATCGTAGCAGGCTTTCCTTTTTCTTATGAAAATCAAGAAGAGCGTTCAAATCCACATCGGAAACGCCGTCTCCATAGGTCAACATGAAAGGCTCATCCTTCAAGTACTTTTTCCACTCGCTTGATTCGTCCTCCGGTCATGGTGTGAAGTCCCGTATCCACCACCGTAACCTTCCAGTTCTCCGCCTCACTGTTATGCACCTCCATGGTATTTTTCTTCATGTCAAAGGTGATATCGGCGTTATGCAGGAAGTAATTTGCAAAATACTCTTTAATCACATACTGCTTATACCCTGCCAAAATAATAAATTCATTAAAGCCATACGAAGAATAGTACTTCATAATATGCCATAAAATCGGCATCTCTCCTACTTCGATCATAGGCTTCGGCTTAAGATGCGACTCTTCGGAAATCCTGGTTCCCAGTCCCCCCGCTAAAATCAACACTTTCATGATTTTTCTCCTCTATCCTTGCAGTCAATTCCGTTTTTTTCTTTTACCTTGCTCTCTTTTTTGTTTTTACTTTTAGTTCTTCTCTTGTTTCCAGTCTCGGTTTTTTTGTCTCTTGTTTTTAGTCTGCTTCTTTTCCTTGAACCTTATCAGTATAACACAAAACCACGCCCAGCAATACGCCCGCAATCGACGGAAAAATCCAGGTGAGCCCTATGGAAAATAAGGGAATATGCTTTAGTGCGGAAAGAAGATTCTTACTAAAGGGTAAGCCCTGCAATGCGCCTCCATCCAAAAGGATTTTCAAGGCATCCAAAAGAGCGAAAGGAATCGTCAAATATATACAAGCTTGAAATACTTTTCTCTGATAGCCGAAAAAACGTCCAAAAAGGCAAAGGAGAATCAGTACCATACTAATCGGGTATATAAAGAAAAGAGCCGGAATACTATAGGAAATGATTTTACTTAAGCCCACATTGGAAATGGCAAAGGAACAGAAAGTAAAGATACAGACATAAGCCTTATACGGCAGACTCTTCGGAAACATTTCCACAAAGGCCATAGAGGCGGAAGTAATGAGTCCCACAGCCGTTTTTAAACAGGAAAAGAAGATGATGATTCCAATCAAAATGCCGCCAAAGCTATGAAAGTAATAGGTGGAAATCGAGTGTAGAACATCCCCTCCATTTTTCTGAACGGAAAAGGCAATACGACTCTGCGCACCGGCATAGGTCAAGGCAAAGTAAATGAGGATCATCATGAATGCCGCAATGGATCCCGATAAAATGGTCATAAGAGATACGCTTCCATTCTCCGTACTTTCCTCCTTATCGCCTTGATTCTCCATTAAATTTCGAATCGTCTGAATCAAAATATTTCCAAAAGCAAGCGCCCCAAGAACGTCCATCGTATTATAGCCTTCAAAGACACCCTTTAAGAAACTCCCCTTATCATATCCGCCGGTTGCGGGAAGTGTTTTTAAGCTTCCTATCGGAAAGATGAGTGCCGTAAGCAATAAAACGCCTAAGAAAATAAGAAAAATCGGATTCAAAACTTTTCCCACATAAGTCAAGAGTTTTCCAGGCTTTAAGGATAAAACTAAGGCAATGGAAAAAAAGAGTAGACTAAAGCAAAATAGTCCAAGCGTAATCTTATCTTCCGAAAGAAAGGGAACGATCCCCACCTGGAAAGGAACCGTAGCCGTTCTGGGAATGGCAAAAAGAGGACCGATACAGAGGTATAAGCTTGTTGTAAAAAATACGGCAAAGCCCTCACCTACAAACTTTGCCATATCAGTCAAACTCGAAGTTTCACTGACTGACATCGCTACAACGGATAGAAGAGGGAGGCCTACTCCGGTGATACAAAATCCCCAAGCGGCGCTAACCATCTCTATACCCGCTTTTTTTGTCCCATGGATACGGGAAATATCAGATTTCCCGCGCCAAAAAAAGCATCCCGAAGAACATGGATGCCACAACGATAATTTCTCTCAAACTTATTTTCTTTTCCATTTTACTGTCCTTAATCTGTTTTTCAGGAAATCTAAAAATCCATTTATCGCACTGCAGGAAATCACGTCCATATAGGCATCTTACAGTGCAATATAAAAAAATAGAAACCACAAATTTACATAATTCTTTAAGAGTATATCATGGAAAAAAACATTTGCCTATTTGCAAAAAAATGAAGGATGGAATCAGGGAAAAGAAAGAAGGGAAAAACTCCTGACTATACAGAGAGTATTCCCTTTTCAAATTCATACACTATTCATTCTTTTTTACGAAGCTGTAAGAATAAACAAACTGATCCGGAGTATAGTTATCCAGCTTCTGCCCGTCGATTTCCGCATACGGATATCCGAAATCATTTAGAGCTTCTCCTGCTTGTGCAGGATTTAACTTCAGGTCCCTTCCGTCCGAAAGAATGATTCTTTCGGCATCCAGATTTCCCCAGTAATATTCCTGTTTTTCTTTTGTTTCTTCCTGTTCCTTGGTCCAGTTATTCTTCAGAACAGCCTTTAATACATCTGCAGGATCGGCAGAAACCCAGCCCGTCCCCTTTAAGTAAAACTCAGCCCAGCAATGCTGGTTCTTCGTGATATCCTCGGCATTGATACGAATGCCGAAATGCTCTCTTGCAGGGATTCCGGACGCACGACAAAGAGCCACAAACATAGAGTTGATATCCGTACACTTTCCGGACATGGTAGTATCTAAAAGCGCACAGACATCTCCTTCTCCACAGCCCTTCACATCTTCGTTACGGTTCATATTGGCAATGACCCAGTCATAGATTGCTCTAGCCTTCTCCAAGTCCGTCGTTTTTCCCTCTGTAACTTCCATAGCCTTTGCCTTGACTTGATCGTTTAAAGGAAGATTTTTGGAGGGTTCAAGATATTTTTTTACCTCCTCAGGCAAAGCTTCCGTATCCTCTTCCTTTAATTCCGGACAAAGCACCTCTTCTCTCTTTACATCAAAATGGATGCTAACGACTCTGTCTGCAGGCTCCGCATTCTCATCCCACTCTACATAGAGCATCTGATTTCCCCAATCATCTCCACTGATTACCGAGGAGGTATTGCCTGCATCATACTCAATACCGTCAACCGTTTGGTACTCACTGTCATGCGGAAGCGGAACCCAGAGGCGAATCTTCTTCCCTTTTTCATACTTCGTCATATCTATCGTATTGCTGACCGTGCCTTCAATCACCTGTTTTTCAGGCTTCTCCGCTTCCTCTGTTCCTTTTTCCGTGGAAGCTTCCGTAGTCCCCTCCCTTACCGCGCTCGTCGTACCTTGTTCTTCCGTACCGACCTTTTCGCCCTGCTTCCCGCAAGCAGAAAAGATACCAAGCATAAGTCCAAACAACAATACGCTTCTTCGAATTTTTTTCATCTTTCCCTCCTTCAAGCTACTCTTTATGAGTATATTTCAACTTTAGCATTATATCTCTAAAAACACAAAATTTCTTTTCCTCTATCCGCTATATGATTTATTTTTTTTTATTTTTTTACCGATGATTAAATTAAGATAAGCTTTCACGGGTCCATGTATTCGTGGGGGAGTGGGATTGGAGAGTTCGTTTTCAAGGAGGAATAAGGGACAATGAAAGAACGAAGAAACGGGAAAAGGCATTTCTTTTTTTAAGAAGGATGAAGTTAGGCACCAGGATGTCTATTTTTTTCTGGGCATCTTTTTCCTTTTGTATTTTTGGCAGGACTTTTTATATTTTTTTGATTCATTCTTTTGAGATTGCCATCGATAAAAAGAATTGATGACAATATGAATGATAAAGCGGCTGCGGCCAGTTCCGATTTCGAATCCGTGATGACAAAGGCGGAAGGGATATCCGATAATATTTCGCAGGGCTTACAACTCATTTATTCCCACTCAAAAGGAGAAAAAAATCGGAGACAGACCGGAAAAATCTCTGGCAGATTATAAACGGAGATTATGATACACCAAAGTCCACAGAATCCATGGAGCCCGTTGTCTTTAAAAAGTCAGATTGTGAATCGGGATGTTACCTATTCGCAGTATATCGGAGAGAGCTATATTTTGAATTCTCTCTACGCTACATTACAGGGAAATGATCAGCTTATCGGTGCGGGAATTCTTTTTGAACCGAATGCCTTTCTTCCGGGTGTAAAGGACTATTCTCCGTATATCTCCCAGACCAGCAAAAAAGACATGACCGTTTCCAATTTCCAGTACGATGATATATGTGACGAAGATTACTATGCAAAAGTTAAGGAAACGAAGGAAAAATATATCACTGACCTCTATGTCGAAGAAGAAGACGGAGAAACGCACAGTGAGATCACCTTTAGTAATCCGATTATTTTAGACGGAGAGTTTAAGGGCACCATTATCACAGATGTGGACGCTTCCGTCATAGACAGTATTCAAAAAGTAGATGACAGCTTCCCCAGTATGTTTACAAATGTACTGGATAGCCACGGTGTGATTCACAGTGAAAATCCGGACTATGACGGAAAGCTCTTAAAGGACATTTTACCCGAAAAGGCGCTGAGTCAACTGCAGGAAGGCTTTGACAGCAAGGAGGCCTTTAGCAGGAAGATTACGAATGAACTCGGGGTCGACCGCAGGGAGTTCTTCAGCCCCATCAATCTCCACGGAAATCTCTGGTGGGTTCGCCTTTCCATAACAGAAACCGACTATGATAAAGAAGTGGACAGACTGGTATTTTTAGGCACCTTCTTTGGTGTTTTATCTGTAATCCTCATGGCACTTGTCATGGTTGTAATTATAAGAAAGAGCCTAAAACCCTTAAAAGTTGTGGCAGAGGCCGGAAAGAAGATGGCGGACGGAGATTTCGACATCCATATCGACTATCACAATCTAGATGAAATCGGGGATTTGATGCAATCCATGAATAGTGTTATCGGACGCATCCGTGCCATCATCTCCGACTTATCAGAGAAATTAACGGAACTGTCCCACGGAAACTTCGCCATGAATCTGGAAGATGAGCACGGATATTATCAGGGCGCATATAAGCCGCTCCTTAGTACTATTGTGGAAATCACAACAGATTTATCCAAAACCGTTGCAGAAATTTCCACTTCGGCAGAAGAAGTAAACAGTGGAGCGGAGCAGGTCAGCAGTGCTTCTCAGACCTTGTCTCAAGGTGCTTCCGAACAGGCTTCTTCTATTGAAGAATTGAGTGCCACCATGAATGACATCTCCAATACCATCAAGGAGACTGCCGTTATGGCAGAGAAGGCTTCTTCTATGAGTAAGGATGCCGGAGATGCGGTCACTGAAAGTAATGACAAGATGAACGAGCTCTCTCGTGCTATGCAGGATATCACGGAGAAATCCAACGAGATTAGTAAAATCATTAAGACCATTGATGATATTGCTTTCCAGACCAATATTCTTTCTCTAAATGCCGCAATTGAAGCCGCAAGAGCCGGATCCGCCGGAAAAGGCTTTGCCGTTGTAGCCGATGAGGTCGGAAACCTTGCACAGAAATCCGCTAAAGCAGCACAAAACACGGGAGTATTGATTGAAGAGACCATCGATGCCGTTGCAAAAAGGAGCAAAGATTTCCGAAGAAACCGCTGACTCCCTGAAAAAAATGTATCCGAAAGAACAAAGACAATCAGTCAGATTATCAAGGATATCAATTTTGCATCGGAGTCCGAAGCGGAGAATATCAGCCAGATTAACATCGGAATGAACCAGATTTCCTCTGTAGTACAGAACAACTCTGCTACCGCTGAAGAAAGTGCCGCAGCATCCGAAGAACTATCCGGACAGGCTGCAATCCTGAATAACCTGATGACGAGATTTACTTTAAAGGAAGAGAAGTAAATGTGAATACGATATTTGCCTTGAAGGAACACGCATAAGAAGTCGAAGACGAAAGGGGCTGTAAAAAAATCAAAATAATTTTCTAAGCAATATAGGTCTAAACTTGGGGCACGCTCTCGCTAGCTTCGCCTGACTGAGCAGTAGTCTTGTTGACTACTGCTCACTTTGCTTTGCAAAGCAACTTCCTTCGGAAGTTGGTCTGTTACAGGACAACTTTTCTGATGAAAAGTTTGTCCTTACGTAACGGATACTAAGCGAAAAAAACTGCGTTTCTCCTGTTTTTTTCGCAAGTACCGACGGGCTCAGACTACCCCCGCATTCAGACCTATATTGCAAAAGAATTCCTTTATTATTTTGATTTTTTACAGCCCCTTCTTTTATTCTTAATGCGTATCGCTCGCAAAGCATTCAATATCTCGTTTTACTTTCCTTTCGTTCTGTCATAAGGTTCCGATTTGAGTTGAAATTTATCCAAAAGACGATTCAGAAGTTCCGACTGACCGGATAGTTCTTCGGATGCAGCCGCTGATTCCTCTGCAGTGGAAGTATTGTTCTGCACTACTGTGGATATCTGCTCCAACCCGTTACTTAACTGCTTAATGCCCTCTGCCTCCTCTTCCGAGGTGGAAGAAATGGAAGAAATAATTCTATTAATTTTTTCAGTTTTCTGCGATACCACGGAAAGAGACTCTGCCGTTTCCGCAGTAATCTTTGCTCCCTTATCAACGGCTTCAATGGTTTCTTCGATGAGACCGGCTGTATTTTGTGCCGCCTTGGCCGATTTCTGCGCTAAATTTCCGACCTCATCCGCAACAACGGCAAAGCCCTTGCCGGCTACTCCTGCCCTTGCCGCTTCAATTGCTGCATTTAGAGAAAGAATATTGGTCTGGAAAGCAATATCATCAATGGTCTTAATAATGTTACTGATTTCCTGTGATTTTTCGGTTATGTCGCGCATAGCTTTTGACATTTCATTCATCTTTTCATTACTGTTCTCCACCGCATTTCCGGTTTCTCCTGAAAGAGTTGATGCATGCTGGGCCATTTCCGCAGTTTCTTCAATCTTAACCGAGATAGCATTCATTGTTGTACTCAGGTTTTCAATAGAGGAAGCCTGTTTGTTTGCTCCGTCAGATAGAGAACGAGCGGAATCGCTAACTTGTTCCGCAGACGCGTTGACCTGCTGTGAACTGCTATGAATTTCTCTCATAGTCACATTTAGATCATCCAAGATATCATATAAGCCACTAAGGAGAGGTGCGTATTCTCCCTTATATAAATCAGTATTCCAAAATTCAAAAGAGAAGTTGCCTTTTTGCAATTTCTCCCAGCTTTCAAGTAAATCTTTAATGATGCTCCGGGTTCTCTCTACCACTCTTGCCATACTTTCTGCAATCTGACCGATTTCATCCTGATAGGAATAGTGTATTTCATGAGAAAAATCTCCTTCCGCAACATAGTCCCCTACCTTTGCAATGCGCTTTAACGGCTTTAAAGAACTGCGAATATAGAAGAAACTGAATCCAACTAAGAGAAGAATTCCTAAAAGGGAAATAGGAACAGCCAGCATAATCATTTTGGTAATGGCATGAGTAAATTCCTTCTGTGAAACTTCAACCGAGACCCACCAGCTTACTCCTTCCATTTCTATCGGAATCGCATGGAACTGTACCAAATCTCCCTCGTTATTTTTAATGTAGGTGTTAAAACCTGTATTCTTGTCCATGAAGGATTGCAGGGCAGAGGCACTCTTTTCCGGAAGTATTTCACTTAACAGCTTCCCTTGCCTGTCCTTATTCATACTGTACATAAAGCGTCCATTGGAATCAATGACACTACTGAACAGAGTGGAAAAACGCGAATCCTTCTGTTCAATGATTTCAAACACAGAAAGACTGATGTCGATAATGACTACCCCTTTAAACTCTTCTTTATAAAAAATGGGAAGCACAACCGATACTACATAGCCTCCCTCTTCGCTATCATCCACATAGGCATTGGTCAGATTTAAATCTCTAGTTTCTTTCGCCTTCAGATAATACTCCTTATTGGCGTACATGGAATAGGGATAGACCATGATGGTTCTATTCTTTGCATCCGTCTTACTCATATAGGGAGCATAGTTTTCTATTCCTCTATAAAAAGCTTCCGGCTCCAAAAATACACCAATTCCTACATAGGATTCATTCGTAGTCATGGAAGAATAAATGGAATCCAGTAAGGTTGTTTCCGCATTGTAACGGCTGGCGGGAATAACCGCGTCCACTACTCGGGAGCGGAACATGGTTCCCGCCATATTTTGGGGTTCTATGATATTGTGATTCTCATCCTGAATCGTCCAAGGATTCGCCGGAACACCTCCCGCCATATCCTTATGGTCATAAATTGAGACTATCCCTTCCCGAATGGTATTCGCCGTAATTTCAGCCTGTGTAACCAGATTGTCTAAATCTGCGATACCCAAACGGATTTTATCATTCATATTTCCTTGCAGTGCACTGTTAACCGCCACTTTTCCCATGGAAATAATAGCAAAGCTCAAGCCTACCAATACTAGGACACTGAGAAGTCCTATTGCTACGGACATTCTGGAACTAAGCTTCATTTTCTTCCAAAAGGAGGTCCTTGTGACGCCGCTATCCTTCTTCATTTCGTATCGTCCTCCCCAAAATGCAAATCACGTTCTTATTCATTTTCAAAAAATTTACTTCAGATTTGAATATACTTTGACATATTTTTATCGACGATAATTCACTTCAATATAAGAAAGCCGGCGCCTTTAGACGCCGGCCCGGTATTAGAGGCTTTCAGCCCCGAGCAAACCACCCGATTGACGGGTGCTTATGATTGTATTTTTCCAAGTATCTCTCCAATGGGGGCATGGATGATTAAATCAGCCCCTACCGTTTTACCTGTCTCCGCTTTGTTAATAAGCACTAGATGCTTTCCCCGAAAGTAATCAATAAAACCTGCTGCAGGATAAACTACAAGAGAGGTACCGCCGATAATCAGCGTATCCGCATGCGCAATAGCCGTAATGGCATCCTGAATCATCGTACCGTCTAAGCTTTCTTCATAGAGGACTACATCCGGCTTGATTACACCACCGCAGGAGCATTTTGGAACGCCTTCCGCTTCTTGCATAAACTCTGCAGAGTAAAACTTCCCACAATGCAGGCAGTAGTTTCGATGTATGCTTCCATGAAGCTCATAGACAACCTTACTCCCTGCCTTTTGATGCAAACCGTCAATGTTTTGCGTGACTACCGCCTTTAGCTTTCCCGCTTCTTCCAGCTCGGCAAGCTTCTTATGTGCCGGGTTAGCGGGTGCATCGAGATATAGCATCTTCTCTTTGTAAAACTGATAAAAAATCTCCGGATATTGTAGAAAAAAGCTATGACTGAGAATTCTCTCCGGAGGGTAACTGTATTTTTCATGATAGAGGCCATCCTCACTCCGAAAGTCAGGAATCCCGCTCTCCGTGGAAACACCCGCTCCTCCAAAAAATACGATTTTTTCACTTTCGTCAATGATTTTCTGTAAAGCGGTAATCTCTTTTTCGTACATGATGTTTAACTCCTTTTAGCTAGCTTTAGCTTTAATTCATAACGAGTATCGCTCGCAAAGCGTGCGGTATCTCGTTGGATTTCCCTTTGAAAGCGGACCTGTTTATTGCAGCATCTATTTTTATACCTAAACAGAAGGCAAATCAGCTTGTGCTCACTCCTGCTTCCTCACATAAACATACTCCTTCTCGGAAGATAGCTCCTCGGAAAAATGGTATCCCATGACGGAGAACTGCTTGATTCCCTCCGGCTCCTCAATCCGGTTTTCCGCCATAAAACGGACCATTTCTCCGCGAGCCATCTTACAGTACACTCCCTTTTGTACCGGCTTCCCCTGCACTTCTTCATAAAAATTGCAGGTAATGTAGCGGTCCTCAGGACACAAATATTTCTCAATACATTTCGAATATTCCTTTGAGGCGAGATTCACAATGATTCCGCTACTGTCCCTTAGCTCCCTGTACAGTCTGTCTCCCCAGTAGTCATAGAGATTTTTCGTGCCGTCCAGACCGAGCTTCGCCTGCATCTCCAGGCGGTAAGCTGTTACCCCGTCCATTGGCTTTAGAATCCCGTAGAAGCCGGAAAGAATCCGAAGGTGTTCCTGCACATAGCAGAGCATCTCCGTCTCGAAGACGGTCGGAGCCATGTATTGATAGGCAATTCCGTCATAGGAAAGAATCGCCGGTGCGAGTTTTTCTCTTAAATCCATCGACGAAAGGCGCTCTATATTTTGCTCGGCAATCTTGTCATTGCAGGCCCAAAGCGCCTTTAGTTCCGAAAAGGATTTTTCTTTCAGACTCGCCTTGATTTTCTCGGCATCGGAAAGAAAAACGGGCAAATCCCGGTAAGCCGGCCCATTTTCATCATATCGCATCTTTTTTGCAGGAGAAAGAATGATTCGCATATCAGCTCCGTTCTCCAAAATCCGGTGTCTTTGTTCCTACTTCTAACATGATTTTCCTCCTATCTTCTCTTCCTTACCATTGCAAGCCAGATATTATTTCAATAGTAATTTCTTTTAGAAAATATTCTACACCACTTTTCGCAGTCTTACCTGATTTTACTATAGATTTTTTCTTAAATGAATTGAGACAGATTACCTAAGGATTAGCTCCTTTATCCTCTCCGGATACACAAAAGCTTCCCGCTCCCCCCCTAATAGCCTGCGGTTATTTCCCTTGTGTGAAACAAGGTTGCGATAGGAACGACACGAAATAGAATATTCTAATCACCCTTCTTGACAAATATGATTAGAATGATTAGAATGATTAGTAATAGCAGAGAAATTAGAAACTAGAGCGAGCAGAAAGAGCAAAGTAAATTAAATAGAATGAATTGAAATATAAATTAGAGTATCGAGAGAAAGCGGTAGGTGATGAAATGAAGTTTCAAGAATCAGAAACTGTCGAACTAAAATCAATCGTACAAGATGATATCAAAAAAGAAATTATTGCTTTTGCCAACTATAACGGGGGGACTATCTATGTTGGTATAACAGATCAAGGAGAAATCATTGGCGTAGAAAATGCAGATGACTCCGCGTTACAAATCTCCAACATGGTTAGAGACAGTGTTAAACCGGATGTCACCATGTTCATCCACTATGAGACAGTGGAACTGGAGGGAAAATCCGTTATCGCAGTCCATGTCCAAAGAGGGACCAACCGTCCATACTATCTAGCAAAAAAAGGACTACGGCCTGAAGGAGTCTATGTAAGGCAGGGATATTCTTCCGTTCCTGCAAGCGATACTGCCATCCGGCAAATGATTAAGGAAACAGATGGTGACAGTTTCGAAGAGATGCGTTCCCTAAATCAAGCCTTAAGCTTTGATGGCCTAAAGCAGGAGTTTAAAACGCGCAAGATTTCTTTTGCAGAGGCGCAAATGCAAACACTCCACATGCAGTCCGCCGACAAGCTTTATACAAATCTTGCCCTATTACTTTCCGATCAATGTCCCTACTCTATTAAAGTTGCCGTTTTTGAGAGCGGTACGGAAACTGTCTTTAAAGATCGTAGAGAGTTTTCCGGTTCCCTTATGCAACAGCTTCATGATGTATACGACTATATCGACCTTCATAACCAAGTACATGCAAGCTTTGATAAATTACTGCGGATTGATAATCGGGACTATCCGGAAGTGGCCGTCCGGGAGGCACTGCTCAATTCCTTGATACACCGAGACTACGCCTTCCATGCCGCTACCCTTATCAGTATTTATCCGGATCATATGGAGTTTGTCACTCTTGGCGGTCTACCCACAGGATTGGAGCTTGCGGATATCAAATTAGGGATTTCCGTTTGCCGAAATCCCCATCTTGCCAATATTTTCTATCGTTTGCAATTAATAGAAGCCTATGGAACCGGCATAAAAAAAATTATGGACAGCTACTTTGGAAAAGGAAAACAACCCTCCATTATCTGTAGCAATAATGCCTTTAAAATCGTCCTTCCCAATACCAATGCCGGACAACTCGTAAAAGAGGATAGTGTCATCTATTCTGTAGCTCCTTATTCTGTCGCATCCTCTTCTACCCTGCCCTCCGCTGAGGAGCAAATCCTGCAAGTCTTTTCCAGACAAAAAGAGATCACCAGAAAGGAAGTGCAAGAGCTATTGGAAGTCAGCCAGTCTACTGCAGGCCGCATTCTAAAAACCATGGTAGATCGGGGGCAGATTATAAAGCTGGGGGGTAGCCTTACCACTCGCTATAGAGCAGTGCAGTAATGTAATATTTTGCGATACATTCAGTAATTTTACTAATAAGTTTGAAAGGAGGAAGAAGCAATGGGAGACACCAGTATTATTGCCAGAAGACTTATAAATGGACATGTGCAATATGGGATGGAGCGGAAACAATCCTGGGGGAAATCAGCGAAGACGGACTGCCCTCAAGCTACAAACTATTTGAAAGATATCCCTATGTCTACAAGTATTTTGATGATTGGATTCTTATTAAGACAAATGCCGATAATACGGAAATTTCAGAAATCATAGTTAAAAAACGTAGCAAAAAACATGTGGAAACTTGCAACTGGTAAACATTAGGGATTTCCTTTGAAAGGCAAACAAAAAAAGAGCTGCAAAAATCAAAATAATTATTTTGATTTTTACACCCCTTTTGCTTACTATCCCAATTCTCCCAGCATCTGCTCCGGGTTATCCGCCGCCTTTACCTTGTCAAAAGCTTTGGCAATCTTTCCCTCTTCATCAATCAAATATGTGGTACGAACCACACCCATATAGGTCTTACCGTAGTTCTTTTTCTCCTGCCAAACATCATAGGCCTGAATTGCCACAAGCTCCGGATCGGAAAGAAGCGTAAAGGGCAGTCCGTATTTCTCTTCAAACTTCTTATGCGATGCCACGCTGTCCTTACTGATTCCGAGAACCACAGCCCCCTTGTCCGTAAACTTAGGATATCGCTCGGCAAAGCCGCAGGCCTGCTTCGTACATCCCGGAGTATTGTCCTTTGGATAAAAATATAAAATGACCTTCTTTCCTCTGTACTCAGACAGAGAATGCAAGTCTCCATTCTGATCCGGCAATGTAAAATCCGGTGCTTTTGTTCCTACTTCTAACATAGTAATCCTCCTTTACAGTTCTAATTTTATACCCTTATTTCGTAGGTTTTCTATACACTCGAGCAAATATTCCGCATTATGCTCTTTGTAAATTGGGCGTTCTATCCTTTTTTCTTCGAGATTATCATAATTTTCCGCTGTCTTTCCTCTATAATTCTTGTCTCTCCACTCTATAGACACCCTATACCCTCTTTTTTCCATTTCATCCATTACTAAGGAATGATACATAAATAAATGATAGGGAGAATAGGAAAATACATAATCTACCGTTTTATGCTTCTTATTCCACCCGTTTCCCCTAAGGGCACAGCATTCTCTGTGTTGTCCAAGCAGCTGATTTTTCGGCAAAATACTTATCATTTGTTCATGCCATAATCTCATCTTGTTCTCCTGTTAAGAAAGTGGATTCTTGTAAATATTCATTGGGGTATCTCTTTAGTAAAGCGTTAAGATATTGAATCACAGATTCCTGATTCTTTTTCCCTTCCCTATATTCCTCTAAAATATCGAATAATCCTTGTTTTTCCCTTTCACTTGCTTCTTTTTTGAAATATCCCCATACATGTAGAATGGCATTATGAAAATCTTTTTTACTCTCTTCTATATCCTTTGCACTTTGTATTTTTTCCTGTAGATATGCAATATCTACTTCCTTTTCCTTCAAATACTCTCTGATATTGAGATATACCTTATGCGATTTGCTCAGCACATAATATTTATTTTTAGCCCAGAGCTCTTCGCATTCTTTCTTTATATTCTTGTGCTGCACTTTACGCCTTCTTTCCAAATGTTTTGAGCATCTATCTATGAAATTAGATCATAACTGCCCTATCGTCTTCAGGCCTTCACAATCCATTCTAAAAACGAGATATCGCACGCTTTACGCACGATACTCGTTATAAATAAAAATTGCAGCAACGAATCATTCTACTCATTGCTGCAAGAACGAATGTTCCCTGCGGGAATCGAACCCACAACTAGTGCTTAGGAGGCGCTTGTTATATCCATTTAACTAAGGGAACAATGGAACCCTATTATTTTACCTATCCTGGCGTTTTCTGTCAATGCAGGACAGGAACTTATCTATTTGCCAACACTTCATTATAGTCTTAATAGGTCCATTTAAACTGTTTACTTCTTCGAAAAACAAAGGCAAAAATTTCTTTTCCTACAAAGAAATATACTGCACATAGAATCAGTAACATGAAAAAATCTTTAACACCTGCTGTTTTACGAATCCAGAGAGCATAAAAATGGGAACCTGCCGATAGCGGATTGGTATAGTTCAGATATCCCGGTAAAGAAAGGATACTGCCGGAAAGAAATAAAAACAGATAGCCTACAATGCTGACAAAAGAGGCCATTTTCGTAAAAATGAGGGTTAAGGCAGACAGTATATAGGATATCCCCATACAGCCAAAGCACACCAAGATAACAATATAAAAAGATTCAAATCGAAAGCTAAGCTTTATAAATAAAGAGGCTATTCCTATGCAAATACAAGCTTTAACACTATTTAGCAAAAACCAAACCAAGGTTTTTACGCTAATAATTTGCATAATGGAATAGGGTTTAATCATCAGGTTTTGCAAAGTTCCCATCTGCTTTTCCGTGGATATACATAAAGACGCTTCCGATAAAACACCATTTACCAAAATCCATAAAACATAAGCAAAGAGCTTTTCCTCTTGTTCCCCCTCCGTATGCATAACTATTACGAGTAACAAAATATCTGTTAATATGCCCACAATATAATCCGGATAATAGCTGGCCGCCTCTATCAGACTTTTTTTGAATTCAGCCTTAATCAGTTTCATGGAAAACCTCCAGCAATATTTCTTCCAAGTCTCTTTCCTTTTTTCTTATTTCCAGAATTTCATATTTTTTATAATAGCTTTGATATATATCCTGAAAGCTTCCCCGAACCGTGTCACATTCCGGCACATTATCCTTTATAAAGGAAACCATATATAAATCCTTGTCTTCGTAATCCGTTTTATCGAATTCATGTACGACTCCATCCTTTAAAATCAGTATTCTACTTTGAAGCTTTTGTACCACATCCATTTGATGAGACGTGAGTAATACTGCAATTTTCTCTGTTTTTATAATGGTATTCAATATCTGGATAACGGATAACTTACTCTGTATATCCAGCCCCAAAGTAGGCTCATCTAGGAGCAAGAGCTTCGGAGAGGACATTAGGGCAATCAATAAAGCCAGCTTTTGTCGCATTCCTCGAGAATAAGTCCCTACAGCTTCATGGATAGCCTCCTCCAATTCGAACAAGGAAATATACGTTTTTATTTTCTCGTTCTCGGAATCGAGTTTCAGTAGTCCGGAAAAGTACTCAATATTTTGCCATCCTGTAAGATAGTCATAAACATTCACACTGGATTCCAGCAAAGCATTTACCTTGGAAAAATACTCTTCGTTATTATACGTAAAAATGTCTCGCCCATCCAAGAGTATAGAGCCTGCATCTGCCTGGATCATGCGAAGAATACAGTTAATTAAGGTGGTCTTTCCGGCTCCATTATTCCCCAATAAACAGACGATCTCTCCTTCCTTTATGGAAAAATTCAGATTTTTCAAAACTTCTTTTGCTTTAAAGCTCTTCTTCAAGCCTTTGATTTCCAGCATTTACCATCTCCTTGATCAGGGGAATATCATTGGCATAAAATTGAGCCTTTTCACAATGAAATCCCGATATTTGATTCCTATATTCACATCCACCGTAACAGATAGGAAATACCTTTAAACCCAAATTAATTAATTCATCTAATCAATGTTCACTTGGCTTATTTCCCATGCCCGAAAAGAGATTTTTTTGAACTTCTCTATCTCCCCCATGAAAGCTGTTGCATCTACCGTTTGAGCTTGGAGATTAGCCTCCTTACCTTCTTTCTCTCCAGTCCTTTTTCACCTGCTCCCAGATGGCAAAGGCCTTCCGAATTCGTTCTCCGCCATGACGATACTCAAACATCTTCCAGTTCCTCATCGGAATAGGCGGAAAGGTCATGGGAATAGCTCCACATACGCTCATAATGTTCCCTTCTATACATGGATTTTCCCCATTCACTGCGGTCTGTCCACAGGGTTCCCAAAAGAAAGATTCCGCTAAACAGAAGACAAACGACAAGTCTGCCTTTTGCTGTTCTTGCTTTCTCTACCAAACTTGCTCGGTTCTCATTTTTCCACAAGAACAACAGCAAAAATGCTCCCAACAAAGCACTTTGGTATTGCAGGGCATAGCGGCTTTGAAAGGCATAGCTTTCCTTTAAAAACATATAGCGAGTGAGGAAAACCAGAGCATGACTGGCTAAACCGTGAAGAAGCAGTAGGCCCGGCAATAAACCGAAGTAGAAAGTCTCTCCAACATTCCCCCCTGCCAGGGCATTCGAATCTGTCTGCTTTTGCTCAGCCATTTGCCCCTGCTTCGACGAGAAGGCTTCCTTATTTTTCATGTACAATGTCTTAGTTCTCGAATTATTCGAAGATGCAAAAACCTCCAAAAGATACAACAGTATCATAAGAACATAAAAGAAAAGCACAAATGCCCTCAAGCAGAACAACCCCTTTTTCCCTGTATCACGCCATCTCTAAGAAGCTTCTCCAGATTTTCACCGGAAACAAGCATAGAGGAAAAAGCCGTAAAAGATAAATTTCACCACAAAAAGCAGATGATTTTGCAGTACTTCCCTTAGGGAAATGCTTTCCGCCCCGGCATATTCATACACCGCATAATGATTACTGAGAAGATACAGAAAGAGACAAAGTCCATTGGAAATAAGGAGAAGAATCGTCCCCTTCATATCCCATAGCTTCTTCCCCAAAGCCAGGAAGAAGAACAGGGCAAAGCAGGAAAGGAATACCGCCAAGCAATATGGCCCTGCCACCAGTAAAATAAATGGCGGATAAATCGATAGAACAAGCAAGGAGCTTTTCTTACTGAAGGCCTGATCCAAAGCATAGAAATAGTCATAAAATACTGAAAAGGCCAGAAAATGAATATAACCCGAGCCGTTTAAAAGCATTTCCCACTTATTTAAGCTGTAAAAAAGAAGTAAAAACAAAAGCTGCTGTGAAAAGGGCAGCTGCTTTTTTCTCATAAAAAGCAGTAAGGGTTTACTGGCTAAGAATAGTCCCAGTACCCCAAGTGCCCGGTCAAAAATCAGGGTATAACCAAAAGAATGACGGTTTATTTCCCTAAAGAAATAGGTCAAGGGAATTCTGGTTAAAATATCCTTTTGCAGTAAATCCCCAAGCTGAAACGGCTTTCCCAAATAGGAATTTACCAGCCGGATATAGTCGGAATACAAAACATCCGTAGTACTTAGAAGAACATAAAAGAGAATGGCAAGCGCCATGAGGAAAGAAAGGAGCAATAAAGCAACAGGGAGCTTCCCTTCTTTCCCCTTGGAAAGCAGATGCTTGCACGAAGCCGATGCCCCAAAACCTTGCCCTAAGGGAACCCGCTCTCCGGAAGCTTCTTCGCCGGAAGTCGGTGCAGTAGAAACTTCTGACCCGGTCACCGGTATATTTCTGTTTTTTCCCTCATGCCCTGCCATACTCTCCCTTCCTTTCTCAGCAAAATTATGTCCTTTTATTTTATAGTAGTTTGAAGCAAATTCATTTTTTAGATGCGGTTTTCCAACCAAGTCATGCTATCAGCGAAAACTGCTCTACATTTTTCTGCTTTCGAAGCATAGAAGCAAATCTATTTTTCACTTCTACATTTCAAAAATCAGATTTATCCTTTCTCCGATCCGGAGAATCTTCTAACATCAGAGGTTTGGAAATACCTCCTGGGTAATATCCTTATAGCCTCTTTCCTCCGGCACTTCCTTTAAAACAATACTGTTAGAGGAATTTGCTTCCGACGGAAGCTCCCTAAAATCCTTGAAGAAATGAATCTTCGTACCGTGTCCGCTGAAATCCTCATCAAAGACCTGAAAGAAGGTATCTCCGTAAAACTTACTCATCTTATAGCTGTTTTCCAGAATATAGACCTGCTTACCCAAAACATAGTCTCGTCCGTACTTTTCTATGGTCTGCTCTGCCAAGGAATTCATCCTATCCTGATCCTCCCAGAAATAAATCTGTGGAAAATAGGAACGGTAGTAGCGCTCCACCGGAAGGCGCAGGCAAATAAAGGCTAGGCAGAAAAGCGTACCGAGCGGCAGCCTGCTCACGCCCAGCAAATACGAAAAATAGAGGAGAGAGGCTGCAAAACTCACATAAACCCAGCGCATTTCCACGCGAATCGTCACGGAAGAAGAACCGATACACATCGCGATAAACAGTAAGAATAAAATATTGTTTCCGATAAAGCTCTGAAGGCGGGAGAGCTTTTTCACGCTTTTTGGTCTTTTCTTAAGTTATTCACCGAGTCACTTACCGAATTGTTTACTAAATCTTTTGTAGCCTTCTTTCCTATACTGTTTTCTATGCTGCTTCCACTGCCGCTTTCGATACTGCTTCCTGCATTTCTTCCTGCGCTTTTATCCGTCTTAAAAATGCGGACGAACGCAAAAATCAGGCAGAAGAGCACTGTGAAAGCCAGAACAGCAATCGATGCATAGACCAGTTTCCGTATATCCGGACTGACCTTCTCCCAAGGGATTCCATTTAAATGCTCCGGCCCCTTCTGAAAGCCGAAGATGTAATAAACCTCTGTAAAGGCATTCTGCAGGGCTTCTTCAAGTTTAAAGCTTTCCGTAACTTCCGTTCCGCCCGTCCCCTTTGGAATGAAAGAACCAATGGCAAACTTGCGAATAGCATAAAAAAGAAAAGCTTGAGCAAGAGGGAGGATTTTTCCTCCTGTCAAAATCTTCGCTTCCCCTGCTCTCCCCCTAAAAAGCAGCGGAACATAGAAAAGAGGAAGCAAAGCTATATAACGTTCATGTGTAAAAACAAGTAAGAAGAAAAAAATATGAGAAAAAATAAGGTTTCGCAAAAAATGCTTTTCTTCATTGAGCTCTTGATAAAGGAAATAAAGCGTAATCAGGGAAAATCCCAGTGCCAAGGTCTCCAGTATCCCGAGTGCCTGCGCAATCTGATAATACGCAAAATGAGCAGACAGAAAAATAAGGCTTAAAGAAAGAGAGACAATTTTCTTTCCCTTTGAAACCACCCAGGAAAAATAGCAAAGGAAACAAGCCAAAAGGCCATTTAATACCACATTGAAATACCAGTAGCGGTTGGGATCGTTCCCCACAAAGACCATTTCGATATAGCTAAGAGCCCAGTAAACCGGACGAAATCGCACCGCCTCTCCTATCGGAAAGCTGAAGGTCAAGAAATCCTGCTCCCGAAAGAAAGAAAAGAGATACAGGTCATCCATATATAAGGCTTTAATATGGATATGCCTGTTTACATAAAAGGCAAAAAGCATTAACAGGCAAAAGCTGCACAGGAAGAAAAGCAATCTAAATATCTTTCCCTGTCTTTTCTGTCTTTTCTCTCTTTTCTCCTCCACTTGCAAACTATTTTTTTTCTCTACATAATCTTCATCCTGCAAGCTTTGCTTCTTCACGCTATCTTGACCCTTTAAGCGGTCTTCTGCTTGCAAACTGTTTTGTTCTCTCACACTACTCATTTCACCCTCATGCGCTTCCATTATTTTGTATCTAATTCCCGTTCTATCCAAGCCCACACCCTCTTCGCATTCTCCTCTTCGTCTTTCGTAAGCATAGGATACGGCTCTTCTCTCCACGCATATTCTAAGCGAGACTGATTCACTTTCACAAGAAGGTATTTCGGAAAACTATCTTGCGTTTTTGTTAAATTCTTGAAATCTTTCTCTCCTCCCTCTTGTCTTCCTAAAAGCCATGCTAAGTCAAAGTCATCCACGCTCATCATTGCAGAAGGCTCTGTGGAAAATTCCGGCTCTATCAGGATTCCGAGCTCTGCCATCTGCCCGAGCATTTTCTTTATTCTCTTTTCTCTTTCTTCTTCTAAAAAGGGTTTCTCTATGTAAATGTAATCCGTTTTTGCCCATTTTAAAAACCACGCAAAGTAAAGCGGATCATTATGGAGGCCCGGGCTTCCTCCGGATCCCTCCACATCGGTAATACTTTCCACAATGCAGGGAATCTGATAGCATTCCGGTGTTTCTGCAACAGCGAGAACATGATTGTTCGGATTCTCTGCCATTTTCAGAAAAAGAGGAAGACTTCCCCGTTTTGCCTGCTTATCCTTTTCCACAGCAAAATGGTCATAATAGCCCTTATTCACAAAATCAATCGGTGTAAAACCGACCGCTCCCGCCCAAGAGGTTACAAGTGTAATCAATATTGAAGCGAGATAGGTTAATGGGAAAAGCCTCTTTATCCACTTATTTGTCCCTAAAGAGCTCTGCTTTTCACTCCATAAAGGAGAAGAAGCCGCCAGTAAAAGCGCAAGACACTCCCACAAAATATAGTAATTTCCGTCAATCTGCCAAAGCATAAAAAAGCTTAAGAGAGAGAAAAAACTGATTAAGAGAAAAACAATCCGTAAATATGAGTAATTCCGTCCTTCATCTTTCAACCCCTCGATACCTTTCATTGCAGATTTTTTCCCCTTTGGGAAGACAACACAAATGGCATTCTTAAATGCCAAGAAAAGAACTGCCGGAAATACTACTCCGCTCCACGCAATGCTGACATGTTCCATATCCTCACCCACAGGATAAAAAAGGAAAAAAAGACTCTCTTCACAACAGAAAGAACAATCTCAAAAAGCAGGTTTTTCTCCGCTATAATCCACATGAGCATCCAGATTAAAGGGCCACTTTACGGAAAATCCCATTGCCTGAAAGATTCCCGTAAAAGTAGTAGAAAAGGGTAAACCGGTAATCAGAAAGGTGCGAAGTGTAACCAGGAAGGTAAAAAGAAGCGAAAAAAACAATAGGACTGTAGAGCCCTCCTGTCGAGTTCCTAAAATACAAAAATTGTCTGATTCTCTTTTCCCTTTTTTTGGGATGTCTTACTTCTTTGGCACTTACTTCTTTAACTCTTACTTCTTTAACTCTTACTTCTTTAACTCTTACTTCTTCAGTTCTCTCCCTTCCGAAGTTATTTCCTTAAAGAAAAACTCCCTGATTGTTCCCTTAAGAAGGCTGTCTAGAAATAGTCCGACTAAAAATCAGAGTACTAAAGACTACTGCTGTCGGCTTAAAGCTATAACTGAGAATCAGCATGGAAACGCTGTTTTTTTCGTTCTCCCTTCGCATAAAAAAATATAGACTTAAGACTTGCAAAAAGCAAGGTAATATTATCCGTTTTTGCAGTAATCGACATATTTCCGATTGAGGAAAAAAAGAAAAACAAAAGAAGTATCGGCATCCCGCTTTTGAGATGAATTCTTCTTGATAGTAAAAACAAGACCAAAGCAATCGCCAGATAAGTCCAGATCTGAAAAGCCAGAAGAAAACCATATCCCGGTAAAACAGTGAGAGGCGCGGTAAGAAGCTCCAGTCCCTTTGGATAGCTGTATACGGCATTGAGTAAACCGTGCGAACTGAAAAAGCCTTTCAGGAATGAATGGATTCCTTCACTCAATGATTGCCCTCCGGTAAATACAGCATCCGGAAAAGAAAAAAGAGTATATTCCCCCCTTAGACCATAGCGAAGCGAGTCATAGTCCAAGGCAATATTGCTGCGATTCATCTGGATAAAAAGAAATGGAAGGATGAGAAAAGCCTCTACCTTATAGGGTAATGAAGCAAGCAGTTCCTTCATTTTCTTTGGAAAATAGCTTAGCTTTCCGGAAAGAAGAAAGCCAAAAACTGATGCCAATAAAGAAAAATATAAGAGCGAAATCCCCAAAGGAAGAAGAAAACGATGTAAGTATGCAGAAAGAAGCAAGGGAAAAGAAAGGCAAAGCAGATAGTTCTTTTTGCTTGTAAAGATTCGCTTACGAAAAAACAAAACAGCAAAAATATAGAGAGAAAGCACTCCTACTTCGCCTAGGGCAAGCAGACTTTTCTTTTCCATAAGCCTTTCCGCATTTCCGCTATTGAAAAAAAAGAAAAAAGCCCAAAGAAGAGAACAGCAAAATAAGAAGAGAAAAATAAATTTTTCTCTTCTTGCGCTCTTTTCGCCGCTAGCTCTAGTAAGTCTTCCTTCCATACTGCCATTCCTCGCTAGGTTAGTTCGCTAGTCTTTATTCTAATGAGCGCCATCCGGCAAAACACAAGACAGCTCATTTTATTTCAAAACAAAGCCGTATTTTACAGGATCTTCCTCATCAATCACAAAGTGATTAAATCCGGTAATATAAGCTGAACCTGTAATCTGCGGAATCACGGCATCATAGTCTCCCACCTTGGTCGTACCAAGAATCTCTCCCTCAAATAGTGCCGAGGATGGACTCATAATAGAACTTCTCTCCGACCTTCAGTTCTCCCTTAGCAAATAAGGTTGCCATCTTTGCGCAGGTTCCGGTTCCGCAAGGAGAACGGTCTACCTGTCCCTGTCCGAAGACCACGCAGTTCTTTAAAGTTGCATCCTTGGTTTCTGTCTCTGACCACCACTCCACCAAGTCCACGCTGTGAATATGAGAAAGCGTAGGATGCTGTACAGGAATTTCCTTATTGATAATGTCTCTGAGCTGAATCCCCAGTTCCTGTAACTCCGCCGCATTTTCCGGCTTAATCTCAAGTCCTACCTGATCCGCCTTAACAATCGCAAAGAAAGAGCCGCCAAAGGAAATGTCAAACTTAATCTTTCCATGACCGGGAAGCTCTACCTCTTGATCCTTTTTGTAAAGAAAAGCAGGAACGTTCTGGAAGCTTACTTTCTTCGCTTTTCCATTTTTCACCTGCACATGACCAAGAATGATTCCCGCAGGAGCCTCCTGAACAATTTTCGTAACCGGCTCTGTAACCTCCACCATTCCGGTTTCTACCGCAACGGTCATCGCACCGATAGTACCATGCCCGCACATATTGAGGTATCCGCCACCGTCCATAAAAATGATACCATAATCCGCCTCATCTGCAGTAGGTTGCGTCATGATAGAACCAAACATATCGTTATGGCCTCTTGGTTCAAGCATGATTGCAGTTCTCAAGTAATCCAAGTTCTTCTCTAACCACTCTTTTTTCTCCGGCATCGACTTTCCCGGAATCTTAGGGATTCCCCCTACTACCACTCTGGTTGATTCACCTGCTGTATGAGAATCTACAGCATGAATGCTCTTGATAAATTTCATTTTTAGCCTCTTCTTTCACAGTAAAAAGACAAAGCCGATATCGCCCTCTGTCTTTTTCACACAATATTAACTCACAGCCTCTTATTTTACTGCACAATGCTTTTATTTCGCTATGGTATTTCTTCTTTTCTCTAAAAAAACTTATTGTTTTTTTATCTATTTTTCTGTTTTGTTTAATAATTCCATTATCTATCATCTCTTGATAGTTTAGTTCTTTTATTCTTTTATTCTCTTATCCTTTTATTCTCTTATCCTTTTATTCTCTTATCCTTTTATTCTCTTATCCTCTATGTCATTCTATGTCTCTATGTTTGCTCCTCCCTTTTTCTTCCTTGTACAGAGAATAAAACATAGAAATCGCAGTATAAAACATCACACAGATTACAATGATTTTCAAAGCATGCGAAGGTAACGACCCACTGATTAAGAGGTAAACTCGAAAAGCCAGAATAACTGCAATCGTACCGAAGATATTTCCTCCGAGTGCCAGCTTCCGATTGTAGCTGTTCTGCTTGATAAAACGAATAGAAGCCACCGGCATAAGATAGGCACAGGCTCCCATCATAATCGGAAAGGCAACGGAAACATTGATTCCCAAAAGACAGACAAGCGCAAGACAAGGTGCATACAATCCGACTCCGGCAGTCATTACTGCACCGAGAAAAAAGTTACCTGTAACCGCAATAACGAGCTTGATCCCATGCAGACCGATTGCTGTTCCGTCCACCGGCACCAGATTCGTCACCTGCGCTATAATAACAAATGCAATTAAAGTCATGGCCACGCCCATAACCAGCTGGATTTTTTCCTTCGACAATCTGGAAATGAAACCTGCACCAACCCATGCCCCAACCATAGCCGACACAATCATACTCACTAAGGTAAGCGGTTCCACCCTGACCCCATGAATAAACAAAAAGGCCTCCGCAATAACCGGTATGGTACAAGCTACATTTAAAGTTCCCGGAATCAAGCGGTCATCCGTTTGTTTTAAGCCTTTATAAAGGGAAGCTCCCGGTGCAAAATTCCCAATCCCGAAGACATCAAAAAAATTGATAACAAAAGAAATCAGACTGCCCAGAAAAAAACTTGTTTCTTTTTCCATATTCTCTCTGTTTTTCCGTAGATCACCCACAAAAAAGAAAAGGAAAACGAACCCCAAAACTGCCAAAATAAAAAGTAAAACCACGGTAACACTTGCATGAACGTCCATAGCGCTACTCCTTCTGATATATTTTTTTCACGTTCTCCAGTCTTGCACTCATATTTTCCAGTAAACAGTCCAGCACCACAATCGCTGTCATAGCCTCTACCACTACCGTAGCACGTTCTACCACGGTCGGATCATGTCGTCCCTTTATTTTTATAGAAATCGGCTCTCCGCTTTCCTTTACTGTATCTTGCACTTTGCTGATGGAAGGAGTCGGTTTAAAGCTCGCTCTGATAAGAATCTCGGATCCATCGCTCATTCCTCCTAAGATTCCTCCGCTATGATTTGATTTTTTTTTCAGCCGTATTAAATTATTTTCTAAAAAAATAATCTTCTTCTGTGCCCCCTCTTTCCGATTCATCTGATTCGCCCACTTCCTCTATAGAAATATCCCCCTTTCTACTTTCCGGAAAAGCTTCAACCGTAAAAAACGAATCATTATTTTCGGAACCCAATGCCTTCGAAGCAGCCACTCCGTCTCCGATTTCGACCGCTTTTACCGCTCCGATAGACATTATCCCCTCTGCAATGCGGGCATCCAGCTTATCAAAAACCGGCTCTCCGACACCGGGGAACAGTCCATTCACTCTGCATTCCACAACACCTCCTGCAGAATCGCCCTCTTCTCTTAGCTTAAGAATGCGTGCATCCGCTTCTGCTCGGCCTTCCGAAGTGGAAAGAGAGAGATTCCCGCAAGCTCCATTACCTTGGCATCCACTTCGACTTGAAGCTCCTGCAATACTTTCTTCGCAATCGCTCCGGCAGCCACTCTCGCAAGCGTTTCTCTCCCGGAAGAACGTCCGCCTCCACGGTAGTCCCGAAACCCGTATTTACTGAAAAAGCCATAGTCTGCATGTCCCGGCCTGAAGGATTCGGCAATATCTCCATAGTCCTTCGAACGCTGATCCTCATTTCGAACCATTAACGCAATCGGAGTTCCCGTAGTCAGTCCCTGAAAGACACCGGAGAGAATCTCTACCTGATCCCCCTCTTTTCTTTGGGTCATTTTCAAGTTCTTTCCCGGTCTTCTTCGCTCCAGATAAGGCTGAATATCCGCTTCAGAAAGCGAAAGTCCTGCCGGGCAACCGTCCACAACGACCCCCAGAGCCTTTCCATGCGACTCTCCAAAGCTACTAATACGGAAAATCTTTCCAAAAATACTTCCGCCCATACCTCTCCTTACATAGTAACTTTAAGCTTCAAGCAAACTCTTACACAGTAACTTTATCTTTGAAGAGCCACCTTGCAAGCCCATTTAACCTTGGAGCTTTACCATGCATATGCTGTTCGGCTCATCAATTTCCAGTTCTCTCGCACACATAGACAGAAGCCCGTGCTCATAGTCAATATTCAAGAACGTAATCGTACCGCTTTCGTTATTTGCAACGGCGATATGCTTTTCATCCGGGAAAATGCAGAAATCCTTCGGATATTCTCCCCCAATCGGCAAGCTCCCCTTCATGGTCAGAAGCCCCGTCTTAATATCTCTATCATAAATGGAAATGGTATTAATCCCCGCATTCGATACAAAAAGATGAGACGCATCCTTATCCGGAGAGAAACGCATCTGACAAGCCGCAATTAAAGGGTCCTGATCCTTTTCCTTATAGGTGGGGATAGTCTGAATCTTCTCAAGAGTAACCTCGTCTCCCCCCTCTTCTTCATGAAAAGCGTAAACATCGATTACATTTTTCAACTCATAGAGAAGATACAAGTATTTTCTATCAGGACAGAAGCGGAAATGTCTCGGACCGGATTGCAGTTCACAGCGAAGTGTATCAATCTGGCGCATCTTTCCGTCTGCCTTGTCAAAACGAAAGATTTTAACCTGATCAATTCCCAAATCCGCAATTAAAATATATTTCTGGTCATCCGTCATTCTGGCACAGGAAACATGGGGACGGAAGGTTCTTTCGGCAACGGATCCGACACCTTGATCATATACACCGTCAATGATATTTCCCACAGAACCGTCCGGATTCAAAGCCAGTAATGTGGCTTTTCCATCATGATAGCCGGAGACCGTAAGATACTGTCCACTCTTATCCACAGCCAAATGACAGCCTCTCATGCCTCGAATATTTCTCGTATTTAACTTGCTTAAGCCTCCATTATCCAGAATCCGGAAAGCAACTACACCCTCATCCGCAATGGAATAAAGTGTTTTCTGATCTCTCGAAACTGCAACATAAGAAGAATTGTTCACTTCTATTTCTGTTCTCTTCGTGAATTTCCCTTTTTCTATATCCACATCACAGATAGTAATCCCTTTTGCAGAACCGGTGTAGGAATAAGAACCGATATAAGCCACATATTTTGAGCGCATTATCTTTCCCCCTTTAACACTGCGTAAAAGTTTTTTATTTCTTTTATTCTAACAAAATTTACTTTCCGGGAATAGCTTTATTTTGAAGTGGAAGAACTCTTCTATATTTTTTTTCGGAAAAATTTTTCTAAAAGATAATTATAATCACCTTACGATGCCTTCAAAATCTTCCAGCGATTATTGTACTTGGCCTCATTTTCCTCTCCGAGGTAAGTGTAGACCTCTCCCTTTTCCAACAATTTCTCCATATCCGGGAAAACAGCCTTATTTTCCGTATAACTCTTATCCAAAAGCGCAAGCGCTCCTGTATTCGGGGTCGGATAGGTAATATATTCAAAGTTTTTCGCGGCAATATCCGGTCTGCAAAGGAAGTTCATCCATTTTTCGGCATTTTCCTTATGCTTTGCATTGTAGGGAATCACCCAACCGTCAAACCAGACATTCGTGCCTTCCTCGGGGATTGCGTAGTCAATTTCCACATCCGTGCCTTCCAGCTCATCCTGTACATAAAGGATTTCTCCGGAGTAAATGACACCGACCGCAGCCTCTTCTCCAATCATTTTGTCTCTAACCTGGTCCACTACATAGGCCTGAACCAAAGGCTTCTGCTTGATAAGGTCCTGTAAAGCTTCATCCAGCTCCGCATCGCTCACGGTATTCATGGAATGCCCTTCCATCTTTAATGCCACCATAAAGGCATCTCGCACGGAGTCCTGCATAAGAATTTCTCCCTTGAGCTTAGGATTCCATAGGTCTGCCCATTGGTCGGATAGGGCACGCCGAGTTCATCCAGCATTCTCTTATTATAAAGAATTCCTACCGTTCCCGTGGTATACGGTACAACATATTTATTCCCGGGGTCGAACTGCTCGCACATTTCCATATACTGTTTTCCGATTTCTTTGATATTCGGGACATTGTTAAAATCAACCTCCTGCAGGAGATGATTTTGCATCATTTTCTCAATCATATAGTCGGAAGGGCAAACCACATCGTAAACAACCCCTCCGGCCTGAATAACCGGATACATTTCTTCGTTTGTCTCAAAAGTATCGTAAATCACCTTGATTCCCGTCTCTTCTTCAAAGAGCTTCGGAACTTCCGGGTCTATATACTCTCCCGCATTGTAGACCGTAACGACATTGTCCCCCTGCGCATCCGCCTGATCCCCTTGCTCCGCAGTATTCGTCTCACCCTTACCGCAAGCTACGAAAAAGGTGAAAGTAAGACAAAGGAAGAGCACCGAAAGAACTGCGATCTTACGAGAGCATCCGCCGGTACGAAAATTTCTTTTACTATTATTTCCTTTTTTTAACATAATCTTTTCCTACTCTTAGTATTGAAAATTTCAAACGTTATAACAATATATCAACTTTTTTACAAGTCGCACTCTTTTTTAGGACTGCTCTATTTTAAACCTGCTCTTTATCTGTATATTTCACGAAAAGACCATCGCGAGGCTCCCGTTATTTGTTCCATGCTAACTAACGAGTGCGAAGCGTGTTTGAGCGTAGCGAGTTCGCTAGGAGCACGAGTGAATAAGTGCATGGAACAAATAGGGAACGCAGTGGGTCTTGAGGGAAATATACAGCGAAAAGAGCTCGATAAAAGAGTGCTTTAAAGCGCCTTTTGAAGAGATGTGCGAAGGTGATTCGGCAAATATTCGCTTTATGCAGTCTTCTCCTTCTTCCGTTCAAAAAATCCCGGTGCAAAGTTCGCACAAAGTAAAACCACAAAAACCGTCACAAAAATGAGGGTAGACAGGGCATACATCGTCGGCTTGATTCCCTTTCTTGCCTCGGAATAGACCAGTGTAGAAATGGTATCGATGCCCGCGCCTCTGGTAAAGTGCGTGATGATAAAGTCATCGAGGCTCATGGTAAAGGCCAGTAAAAATCCTGATAAAACCCCCGGCATGATATCCGGAAGCACTACCTTAAAGAAGGCGTAAAGCGGAGTCGCCCCAAGGTCAAGTGCCGCCTCATAGCTTACCTGTGAGCTCTGCCGAATCTTCGGAAGCACAGAAAGAAGAACATAAGGCAGATTAAAGGTAATATGGGAAATGAGTATGGTGTTAAAGCCCAAGCTAAAACGGAAGGCAATAAACATCAGCATCAAAGAAATACCGGTCACAATATCCGCGTTCAGCATCGGAACATTGCTTACCCCGATAATCAAGTTTCTCGGGAGCTTCTTCATTTTCCGAATCGCAATCGCCGCCATGGTACCCAGTACAGTCGCGATAAAGGCCGACAAAAATGCAATGATCAATGTATTCTTTAAGGCCTGCAAAATTGCCTCGTCCTGAAACATCTCCGCATACCACTGAAGGCTGAAGCCGGAAAAATGAGCTCTGCTTCGTCCCGCATTAAAGGAAAGCGTGGTCAGCATGAATATAGGTGCATAGAGAAAGAGCACCACCAAGCCTAAATAACCGTTTTCCAAATATTTTTTTCCTCTTTTTTCCATTAAAACATCGCCCCCTCTCCGTTGTCATAGCGGGAAAGGACCGCCATGGAAAGAATGATAAAGAGCATCAGAATCATGGAAAGGCCGGAGCCCACATTCCAATTGGAATTTGTCGTAAACTCCTGCTCGATAACATTTCCGATTAGGTAAATCTTTCCGCCTCCAAGGATATTCGAAATGGCAAAGGTAGTGAGTGCCGGAACAAAAACCATGGTCACCCCCGATACAATCCCTGGAACGGAAAGCGGTAATATCACCTTCCAAAGCGTTGTGAAGAAGCTCGCCCCAAGGTCATAGGCCGCATCAATGGTGTTGTCATCGATTTTACTTAAGGTGTTGTAAATCGGCAAAATCATAAAGGGCAGGAAGTCATAAACCATGCCCAGAATAATCGCATAGGGAGTATTGATGAGGTTCTGTCTTGGTAAATGCAAAGAAAACAAAATCTCATTCAGCACCCCTTTTCGCTCCAATAAAGTCTGCCACGCAAGAATGCGAAGCAGCGAATTCATCCACATGGGAAGAATAAAAATAAACGCCACAAAGGAGCCTTTTCCGATTTTCTTATTGCGAAGAATTAAAGCAAGCGGAAAGGCAAAAACAAAACAGAGCACCGTACTTGCTAAAGAAAGAAGCAGTGCCAAAACCAGGGGCTTGTAATTTTCCCACAGTAAAATCTGCCCTACATTTTCCAGCGTAAAGGCACCCGCCTTCGTCGTAAAGGCATAGTAAATCACGAGTGCCAGCGGAATGACAATAAAGCCACACATCCAAACTAAGTAGGGTGTGGCCAGTAAGGTATTCTCTTTATTCTTCAACGCCGATAGCCTCCTCGTCCTCAGACTCGGGCTTATTCATTATCTGAATATTGGAAGGTCTGACATAGAGTCCCACCTTCTTTCCCGGCTCATGCATCTCCGTGGAGTGCACCAACCACTCGAAGCCATCCTCGGTGGTGCATTCCATCTCATAGATTTCTCCCTTGAAAATGATGTGCGTCATTGTTCCTTTAAGAATTGCACGATCATCTCCGTCTTCCAAAATTTCCACGTCCTCCGGTCGGATAACCACATCGACAGGTTTGTTTCGGCCAAAGCCCTCATCAATACAAGGGAAGTTTGCACCAAAAATTTGTACCAGTCTATCTTCTAACATAATGCCCGGTACGATATTGGAATCGCCGATAAAATCCGCCACAAAGGCATTTTCCGGCTCATTATAAATCTGCTCGGGGGAGCCCGCCTGCTGGATATAACCCTGATTCATTACCACCACATAATCGGACATGGTCAGTGCCTCTTCCTGATCATGGGTAACATAGATAAAGGTAATTCCCAATTCATTTTTTAAGCGAATCAGTTCGTATTGCATCTCCTGCCGAAGCTTTAAGTCCAAAGCCCCCAAGGGTTCGTCCAAAAGTAAGACTCTGGGCTCATTCACGATCGCTCTTGCTATAGCGATTCTTTGCTGCTGCCCGCCGGAAAGCGAAGTCACGGAACGCTTCTCATAGCCTTGTAAGTTCACAAGCTTCAAAGCATATTGAATCTTATCCCGAATATAAGCCTCCGACTTATTGCGTATCCTCAGTCCAAAGGCAATATTTTCCGCAATATTCATGTGAGGAAATAGAGCATATTTTTGAAATACCGTATTTAACTGCCGTTTGTTTGCCGGCAAATTGGTGATGTCTTTTCCCTCAAAAAATACCTGTCCTTTATCCGGATGCACAAAGCCTCCGATAATACGAAGTGTGGTCGTCTTGCCACAACCCGAAGGCCCGAGCAAAGTTACGAAACTGTTCTCTCTTATGGAAAGGTTCAGATCATCCAAAATCAGCTCTCCATCAAAAGATTTGGTAATTCCCCTTAAATCAATCAGCGTTTTTTCCAACTCATAAAAACCCCCTTCTCTGTTTTTTACTGCCGATGGCAGCAATAGACCTATTGTATCAAATACAGCGCCATTTACAATCTATGAAAAAAAATTTTTTATTATATTTCCATAGTCAAAAAAATAAGAGCCCCGGGAACTTCCGGAAAAAGGCTCTTACTCTTTTCTTTAAATATGTTTTTTTATAGAAGCTTAATTAGCAAACTCGGTATGCGCAACCTGCCACTTTTTCAAAGCAATTCCTACCCAAAAGCCGTATATACCGAAAGTGATGATGCAGAGGAAAAACCATTTAATCCACTGCAGGAATAAGCCGGTCGCTGTACCGGTAAAACGAAGACGATGTCCGTTAATCACAGTATGAGAGATTTCCCAGTTATAAATCATGCATATTGCCCAAGGAGTACAAATACCAAAGGTACACAAAATGATTAAAGCCCCCAAAAGTTTCCACCCGATTAACTGAAACAAGCCACCATCAAAATATGATTCTCCCATAAATTCTCCTTTTCTTTATACTTAAAATATAAATTTTTACAAAATTATAGGAATATTAAGATAAAAAAGCAAGCTCCCCACTAAAAACATTCGAGGAGCTTGCTTTTAATCATAACGCGTAAATACAAAATAGAATTCGCTTTCTTGTTTAGAAATCCACTTCCGTGTCATAGTAGCAGCACTTTAAGAGCTTTTCCATTTCCTCTACGCTCGGCTGACGGGGGTTGGAGCCTGTGCAGGCATCGGCAACGGCATTTACCGCAATGTCATGCAGTCTCTCTAAGAAAACCTGCTCCGGAACGAAGCCCTGCTCTGTCGGATAGGAATCCGCACCATAGTTCTTAATGCAATGCGGAATATTCAGCTTGTCGTTTAAGCCTCTTACGTAAGTAATTAATGCCTTTACCTTTTCGTCATCCGTATGTCCGGAAAGACCGATTACATCGGCAATCTTGGCATAACGCTTCTTTGCCGTCTCATCCTTTGCATTGAATGCGATAACCTTCGGAAGGTACATGGCATTTGCCGCTCCGTGAATAATGTGTGCACCTAAATCTCCGAATACGGCACCGGTCTTGTGCGCCATGGAATGCACGATTCCGAGAAGTGCATTGGAAAATGCCATTCCGGCAAGGCACTGTGCGTTGTGCATCTCATTTCTGGCCTTCTTATCCTCATTATAAGAATCTACCAGGTCATCCCGAATCATCTCAATCGCGTGCAGCGCCAAAGGATCCGTGTAGTCGCAATTTGCGGTAGAAACATAGGCTTCAATCGCATGGGTTAAAGCATCCATTCCGGTATGGGCAACAAGCTTCTTCGGCATGGTCTGTGCCAGAGCCGGATCAACGATAGCAACATCCGGAGTAATCTCAAAATCGGCAATCGGATACTTAATACCCTTCTTGTAATCTGTAATAATGGAAAATGCAGTTACCTCGGTAGCTGTTCCGGAAGTAGAGGAAATCGCGCAGAACTTCGCCTTGTTTCTCAGTGTCGGGATACCGAAGACCTTACACATATCTTCAAATGTGCACTCCGGATGCTCGTACTTAATCCACATTGCCTTAGCCGCATCAATAGAGAACCTCCGCCGATGGCAACAATCCAATCCGGTCCGAAGTCCTGCATCTCCTTTGCGCCCTTCATTACGGTATCTACGGAAGGATCGGACTCAATCCCTTCAAAAAGCTTTACTTCCATACCGGCTTCCTGTAAGTACTGTACTACTCTGTCCAAAAAGCCGAAACGCTTCATAGAGCCGCCGCCCACGCAGACAAAGGCTTTCTTCCCTTTAAAAGTCTTCAGTGCCTCTAATGCATTCTCTCCGTGATAAATGTCTCTTGGTAATGTAAATCTCATCTTAAGCCTCCTTAAATAGACCTTTCAACTTTTTACGTCCCCCATGCTACTCCTCTATTTTCAAAATGTCAATAATTTAACAATGTTGTTTTTGTGAAGATATTGTGTCTGTTCTTTCGGGATTGTATATTTTATGGCTATAAGTGGATTTAGTGGATTTACCGGTTCTTTTAGCTTATTTTTTTTTAGCAAATTCTAAGAAGAAAAAAGGCTGCAAGAAATACCTTTCTATTTCCTGTAGCCTTCTCCAAATAGAATCTATTAAATTCCATCTTCTTTCTTTACATTTCTCAGCCTTAAATTCCGCAACAAGGCAGCCTTAACCTTCAATCATAATCGGCTGCTTTTCCGGAAGCTTCTTCTCCCCTTCCTTCGGGAAGGAAAGCTTCAGAACGCCCTGTTCAAACTTTGCTTTTACATCTTCCTGCTTAATGCTGTCTCCAACATAAAAGCTTCTCTGCATAGAGCCGGAGTAACGCTCCTGACGAATGAGTTTACCTTTCTCATCCTTCTCTTCTTCATTTAAGCCCTTCACGGCACTAACCTGAAGATAGCCGTCATGAAGTTCTACCTTGATATCCTCTTTCTTAAATCCCGGAAGGTCGATATCCATATCGTACTGTCCGTCCTTCTCATGAACATCTGTCTTCATCAATCTTCCGCTGCGGTCTCCGTAAAGCTTATTCTCTACTCTGCCAAGACCTCCGAAACTTGGAAAATCAAACCAATCATCAAATAAATTCTCTCCAAAAATGCTAGGTGCTAACATATCTTTTTCCTCCTTATACTCTTCTTTTGACTTCTAATTTCTTGTCGTTTTTTTCAGCAAGGGGAAGAATCTTCATCATCGTGAGAACCTCTAAAGTCCTTGCGGTCTTCTCTGTTCCTCTGCTTGATTATGATTATACTCAAGTTGTTAGCACTGTCAAGTGTTGAGTGCTAATTAAGTTGTGAAAAATTTGTGTCTTTTTTAGTTAAGAATCAGCCTTACGCTTCCGTAAAACTGATTCTTTGTGCTGAAACATCCACCTTCGCCATAATGCCAAAGGGAATAATTGCTCTGGGAGTGGCATGTCCCACATTCAGATTAAAGACAATCGGAAGAGTGGGATTACCAATCACCTCCGGAAGAATTTCCTGATGCTCCTTGGTATAACGCTCATCCATCGGCTTTCCCACCAGCACACCGCTAAGAACTTCGAAAATACCGCTTTGCTTTAAGGCTTTGAGCATTTTCCTATACTTCTCCGGATTTGGCCAATTCTCGCTACTTTCCAGCAAAAGAATCTTCCCTTTCCAGTCTTCCAAATCCGGAAATAAAGTATACTTTTTGCATAAGCCGACAGAGTCCTCGTGCCTCGTTGTGTCAAAGATATCATAGAGGGTATCTATACAGCCCTCTAAGATTTCTCCTTGAAAAACAGGACTTCCCTGTAAGAGTAAAAAGCCTTCATTCTCATGGCTAACTCGTTTTGTTCCTATGGCTTTCGGTCCAAAATCGGTCCGCTCCTCATACCAAACAGGGCTCGGCTCAATAGAACGAATGCTTCCGCTTTGAATCAATTCCGAAAAGTATTTTTCGCTGTAGGGCAGCATTTCCTCATCTAACTCACAAATATCCGGTAGAAAAGCCTGTCCGTAAAAGCTCTTAATCCCCAATTTATGAAGCATCAAGTGATTCATCGTGGTATCGGAAAAGCCAAGGAAAATCTTTTGCTTTACAACCTTTTCCAATTGTCCCTCTTCAAAAAGATAGGGAAGCAGGCGGTAAGTTTCCACTCCCCCTATGGCACATAAAATCATATCTACCGAGTCATCGGAAAAAGCCTGTAAGAGATCCTCTGCTCTCTTCTCCGGATGCTCTTTTAGATAGTCTAAGCCTTTTAAAGCATTTTCCATGAATTTCACTTCCAACCCAAAACGGCGTAGGCGTTCCAAGCCTATTTTTACTTCATGCTGCACAAAGTCTTCTCCCAGAACACCGCTGGAGAGACTGACAATGGCTACAGTTTTTACCTTTTGCATCACGCTTCTCCTTCCTTTAAGACAAAAGCTTTTTTAACTCTCCGACTCCGGGAACCCGTCCGCTTACGATCAGTTTCCCGTCAATCATGAGGGATGGCGCACTGAGTACCCCAAGCTTTACAATCTCGATTAACTCCTCTACTTTTTCGATTTTAGCATCCTTCCCCAGCTCCTTTACCGCCTCTGCTACATTTTGATATAGCGTATCGCATTCTTTACAGCCTGCACCGATAACCTTAATTTCCATTTTCCCTCCCTCACTACATTACTGTTCCGCTTTTTTCGCCATTCCAATTCCTAAATTTTAATCAGTATTTCTGTTCTAGGTATCTTCTCTACGTATCTTCTCTACGCCTCTTTTCTATGTTTCTGTTCTACGTTTCTTTTCAGTTTTTCCGCTTTTTAATTCTTTAGCTTCATAGGAGAGTCCATATAGTTTTTCCAAGCTTCATCAATGCTCCGAATCACCTTTGGGCCTACCTTGGATAAAAATACCAACTCGGAAATCTCCTTCTTTGGGCATGGCTTATAGTCGATTAGTTCTTCCACCACATCCACCTGCATCCAGCAATGTTCCAGAAGGAAAAAGCCCTTGATTCGGTAACAGTCCGGGAGAACTTCCTGCAAAAATTGATGAAAACGCTCTTTGGAAACATTTTCCGTACAGACCAGAGAAATGGTTTTCGGCTTGTTGTCCACCGTATTTAAGCTTTCTTCCGAATCCACCCAGCTTCCCTTTTCAAAGCCCTCTCGAATAAAGCTAATATCTGCTCTTCCATTTTCGCAATGTAAAATCAGGCAATGGGGATTCACTTCCCGAATCAAAGAAAGTACTTTCTTATATTGTTCCTCGGAAATCAAATCCATCTTGTTCACGATGGCTACATCACAATGCTTTAATTGCCTGTCTACCGTTTCCGTATCCTTTACCTGCTTCGGAAAATGTACCCCGTCAATCAAGCAGATTACCCCCTGAAAATCATAGGCGTCCCCGGCCAGAACTTCTACGCTCTTTAAAATGTCCCGAATATTCGAAGGATCAGCAAGACCGGAACTTTCCACAAAAAGGTATTCCATATCGCCCTTGCTCATCTCTGCCAAAGCCTCCACAAAGGAAAGTTGCAGACAGGAGCAGAAAATCGATCCTCTGTTGATTTCCTTGATGGTGAGTTCCTTCTTTTCCAGAATACTGCCGTCAATTCCCGTTTTCCCAAATTCGTTTTGAATGACGGCAAGCTTTTTATCGGAGAATTCTTCCAAGATATGCAGCAAAAGACTGGTTTTTCCCGCTCCCAAAAAACCTGTTAAGACATATAATTTTTTCTTTTCCATAAATGATCTCCTAATGAGGACAATGTAGTACAAGATATAAAAGATAGTAAAAGATAGTAAAAGGTAGCACAAAATAACGTATACTCCGGCGAAACTGCTTAGTCGAAAGAAAAGCATTCTTCTCTTAAATTATAACAGAAGCACCGCCTGTAATGCATTAAAAATATATCCGATAAGAATAATGCCGAGGATGCATATTCCTATAAAAGTCCCCAAAAGCTTCGGCTTAATGACTTTCCTAAGCATAATCATAGAGGGAAGAGAAAGAGTAGTGACCCCCATCATAAAGGCCAGCACCGTTCCCAGCTCCGCCCCCTTTAAAAGAAGGGATTCCGCAATCGGTATCGTTCCAAAAATATCCGCATACATGGGGATTCCCACCAGAGTCGCAAGAATCACGCCGGCAGGATTTCCTTTCCCAAGTAAAGAAATAATCCGGTTCTCCGGAATCCAGTTGTGAATCAAAGAACCGATACCTACCCCTAAAAGGATATAGGGGAAAACCTTTCGAAAGGTCGTTTTCACCTGCTCGGCAGCATAAGAAAGACGCTCTTTCCGGGATAAGGTAGGGAGCGCCTGCTCCACGGGTTTCAGCTGCAAAAGAATGGGTTCTATCTCATTTTCCAAGGACAAATGCTCTATCACTAAGCCACCTAGAACCGCCAGCAAGAGTCCCAATATCACATAGATAGAGGCAATCCTTAGACCGAAAATACCGGTGAGTAGTACAAGACTTCCCAAATCCACCATGGGAGAGGAAATCAAAAAGGAAAAGGAGACTCCAAGAGGAATCCCGGCTGCTGTAAACCCCATAAAAATCGGAATGGAGGAGCAAGAACAAAAAGGAGTAATCGTTCCCAAAAGAGCTGCTATGACATTGGCATAGATGCCGTGAAAACGCCCCATAATCCGCTTTGTCCTTTCCGGCGGAAAGAAGCTCTGCACATAGGAAATGGCAAATATCAAGACGCAAAGGTAAACCGTGATTTTCACACAATCATAGAGAAAGAAATGGAGACTTCCCCCGATGCGACTATCCGTAGCAATCCCAAAGTGTTCCAAAGCCTCCCGAAACAGTCGACTTAGCCAGTCCATTCTCAAAATTTCCTCTTGTATAAACTGTATCATGCTGCTTTTTACACCTCCTTTTCTCTCTCTTATACATCACTTTTGGTGTCTTCCTGCAGATTTTCCTTTCCTTCTTCCAAAAGTTCCTCCAAATACTCAAAATCTTCTTGCAATTGCTTTTCCGGATACATCCTTCTCGCTTCCTGAATCCGTTCTGCCACTCCCTCTTTTTTCCCATAGCAGCATAAATCCATAAACAAATCCAGAATGGTAAAGTTCTTTTTATAGAACGCATTTTCTTTGTATTTTCCAAAAAGAGCTTCACTATCTTGATAAAGAGTCTCCGCCTCCTTGTAGTCCTTTAAGTAAAAATAGTTCAGGCATAGATTCAACCTTCTCACCATCTCTACAGAAGGCATTTTCTTTACCCTCGGCTCCAATTCCTTTAGAATTTCCACCGCTGCACCATATTCTTTTTTCCCTGTTAACGCCGCAGTACGATTCAGCTCCGCAATAGCCCTAAGATGCTTGGATTTTACCTTATCTCGAATTGCTGTTATCTTTTCCAGATATTCATCATACTTTGCTTCGCCAAGTAATGGAGTAAGGGCATTTATTCTCCTTCCATAAAATAAATTATAGGACAGGTTTATGATAACGCTGATGAGTAGCACTGCAATCGATAAAGAAATGTAAATGCACATGGTTTCTTCTTTACTAAGCTGAAACCATAGTTTAACAAAGAGTAGGAAAAGGCCAAAAAAGACGCCCAAAATGATACTGATTTTCATGCTTTTACTGATTTTTTTCATATCTTTTCCAATCTATGCGCAAAATCCATTTCTGCCTATTCTATAGATATGCTGTCATGTAGTTATTTGATCTGCACACCTTCTATTCTCAATACTATACCAAACGGCGACTAATCTAAAGTCTCATTTTAGATTAGTCGCCGTATAAAGTCTTGTCTTATTTATTAGAATTTCTTTCCTTCCTTCTTTACTAAAAATCCTATTATCAAAGCAACTATAATATATCCTATAATCGCCGGAAGGGCTGCTTCCACGCCAAAATTACCACCTGTAAGTAGCTTATTTGTAGACTGTATAGGAATGATAATATAGGAATCGTTAGCCATACCATTTACCGTATCCCCTATTCCGAAAACACCGCCGATGATAAGGGTATTCCAGACTGCATGGGCAAATGCCCCCGGATAGATTGAATCTGATTTTAATGCAAATAGGGTAAACATGACTGCAACCGATGAACCGGCTAAGATTAAAAGTACCAGATCCGTAAGGTTAAAGCTTTCCATATTCATAATATGAGCACAGGCAAATAAAAGAGAAGGTAGAATCACTGCAACTTTTAAGCCTAAAGTTCTCTGCATGTACCGAAAAATCATGCCCCTGAAAACCAGCTCCTCACAGATTCCTGCAGTAATCCCAAAACTAATTATACCTCTTATCAAAGATATCCAAAAGCTTCCCGGCTTTGCAATGTATACATTACTTGGCAGTACATAGGCATAAAAAGCCAGAACGGTAAGCGGTAGGGCTATAGAGATAAGGAGCAACTTTATATCCATCTTTTTGAGTTTTAGCCCCAGATTCTCTGCGCTCATTTTTAGTAGCTTTGATGATACAAAGTAAGCTAGTCCAATGGTAATCGCAATCCTTACAAAAGCCGGTATAACAAGGCGTAAATACTGACCGGAAAAGCATTCTTGCACTACACTTTCCGCAATAGCACCGATTATTAATACCAGGATGGAAAGCATTATGACTCCTATATTTTTCCCTATTAACTTTATTGTTTTCATTCCCGGCTCCTCAACATATCTGCAATCTTATCAAAGGTATTTCCGTTTCGAATCGTAATTTGCTTGTAGAAATTCTGCTTCATGAGTTTTTTATGGTAGGTGGTTTTTAGATATTCCGCCTCATCCATTTTCCCCCAAAATACAGCCTGTTTCCCGACATATACTTTCTCATTGTAAAATGTAGCGTTCTCTATAAAGTGAAGAATACCGGCTTTATCCATAGTACAGGAATAAAACAAAACATCTCTTCTTGCCAACTCCTCTTCCCACCAAGCCGGTAATGCCGCTTGTTCTTCCAGATACTCCTCTTTCGTAAGTAAAGCAAAGGGAATCGAAAAGTCATAGTTTCTATCTAAGACTTTTCTTATCTTTAAGATACAAGCCTCACGACTTTCCGCACTACTGAAAAACAGATTGCCGCTGTTGATATAGGAATCAAGATTTTCAAAACCTGCATTATCCAATAAGGCTTTTAAATCCGTCATAGAAACTTTATTTTTCCCACCCACATTGACAGCTCGAAGGAAAAGGATATATCGCAAGGAACTACCTCCTTAATGATGGTATTTTTTCTTCCACAACGAACCCAGCAGCATACCGATTGCAGAGATTATCACTCCGGCTACAATCATTCCGAAATCCGGGGCATTTATCTTGTTAACGGCAATGTTGTTTGCCATTTTAAATGTACCGTATTCAGCAAGCATATACATTAGGCCAAAGAAAAGGGTACATCCCCATTTTCCTTGTCCCCAAAAGTCATGTCTCCCAATCAGCACGGACTCAACAAATGTTGTTACCGGTAGGATAATCCAAAGGTACATTAAACTGTAGCCCATAGCATCACTTCCACTTGTAAAAAGCCAAAACACAATTATGGCAAGTGCCCAAATCAGAAGATAGGAGAGTATGATAATGATTTTATTTCTAATATTATGCTCCATGCCACTGTACCTCCCTAGCATTTTTATTGTAGGGAAAATGCCCCCTGTCGTCCAGCAAATGGCTTTTACATCACTTATAGTGTGTCAAAATCCTTTTACATTGTCCCTTTATTGCTTTAATTTACCGCTAATCTCTTTAAATACTTCTTTTTTAATTTTCCAAATCCCTGAATAGGGTTGTTCAGCATAGCTCTTATTTCTATTTTCATATAGATAAACGACTCCCCAGTTCCCTTCCGTATTGTTATAATAAAAGCTAACAGCCAGAAAATTTTTAATGTTTGCAGGCGATTCATGATAACTTTCCCCTCCTGTATCTTTAGTATTTTCTTTGATGTCCTTCACGATTTTAGCTATTTCATCCTGATCCGTGATTTTCACAGTATTTCCGGAAGGATTTTCCGTAATTTCCATTTCTGTTATTTCCTTTGCCTCCGGCAGGCTGATTTCCTTCTTCGCTCCGCAAGCTGTTAATACAAAAATAAAAATAAAAGCTAAGGTGATTCTCATAAACTTTTTCATATTTTTTCTCCACAAGATTACTGCTGAATGCGCTATTGCTGTTGGCCCTAAAAATGAGAATAATCTAGTATAAGATACTACTCTACTATGGGTTACATTGTTATGGTTTCGTTATCTAAATTGTGCAAGCGCAACTTGCACTATTTACTTGATTCTCTTTTGAATATCTTCAACCGACGGTAACTACTCTTCCAAGGCATCCGGCAGGCTTCGGGTGACTTTATATTCACTCACACCAATCGGCTTTGAAATGTCCTTTAGGGAAGAGACCATGAAATTTGTGCAACAACCTGTTGCACGAATTCATGAACAGGATAGGTCTCGGCAAATTTTGCCTTCTTTGTCGCATGAACTAAACAAATATTTTTCCTAAAAATCTATTTGTTCATATTCTAAAAATTGAGCTACACTCATACACTTTGGATGATCTATATCAAGACTAAGAAAATCTTTATCTCCTGTAAGAATGATGTCAACATCTGACACAATGGCAGCATTTAGAATCGGCTGATCTTTTGCATCTCTTATAAGTTTTTCTGCATAATCCACTGCAGGAACCAGTTCAAAAGACATTTCAGCAAGTAGAACTTCTGCATCCGGAAGATAACGCGGTGCTTTCCTTTGAAGAATATCTTCAACTCTGCTATATTCCGATCACATAAGACAATTTCATGATTATCCGCAATATAAAGTAGTGTCTGTGCGGGCTTTGACTCAGGAAAGACCAGTGCAGAAAAAAGAACGTTTGTATCTACCAGTATCCGCATTATACTTTCCTTCCATAACGCACTTCATTTACCAGTTCTTGAATATCCTCCTCACTATTTATACCCATTTCTTCTGCAACTCCCTGAAATGCAGCTTGCGCCTTTCGGATGGCAGTAGCGGAGGCATTACTAACAATAATTTCTCCATTTTGCTTTTGAAGAAATAAAAGCTTATCACCGGATTTTAATCCAAGTTGGCGGCGCACTTCTACAGGCACTGTAATCTGACCGTTTGCTGAAATTTTTGCCAAGTTCATATTTTCTTCCTTTCGCTCTTTATCTTACTTAAATTTTTAAATTCTTTTAGATTCTTTTAGATTTCAAGTTTTCTTTTTATTATTTTAAATCAAGCATTATAAAAAGTAAACTTTGAACTATTGTGCTTTTAGTGAATCGACGAGAAATGCAATGCCTCTTCTCTGATTTCCTTATCGCATGATGCATTTTCAGAAATTCCTTCAGAATATCTAAATAGACTTCCGCTTGATCTGTTCCATTGATAAGACGATTTAGCATCCAAACTGTATGCAATGTAGGCATTCTTTTCAAGGACAGAAGAAGTTCTTCTTCATATCCTTTTTTATAAAATCTCTCCACAAAATGGACGATTGGTCCGGGACTTCCAAAATCTGTCAACGGATGCCTTTCCATCAGCCGGAGCAATGGCTGTACCAGAGTCTAATTGATTATAGTTTTCTTCAATTTCTTCCATGCAGTCCATCATCACGGTTTCAAAATCCTCGTTATCTTGCATTCCGCTTCCATTTTTGAATGATGCTGTTTAGCGTTTCCATATCTATTTTCACCTCGAGTTTTTTCTAGAACTTCTCATCTCACTTCTCTTCTCACATCTCTTCAATCACTGCTATTCTATGCAAGATTACTTTCGCCAGCTCTCTTGCTTTTTCAAAGTCTTCCTTGCTGAGAACCATCAGTGCATAGCTGTCACTTCCTATATCCATAGCAGACAAAACATACTCTGTCCACTGGGCATTCAGAATCTTTCCCCATCTTGGGATATCCTCTTCATCATTCAGCATTTTCTCATCCGGATTGAGATTTAGTCCGGCACTTAATTTACGCACAGCAGGAATAAAACTATCTTTCCTTGCTTTCCAATCCAGTTCTATCACTTTTCCTTTCCGCTCTAACGCGAAAAAAAGCTCTTCCCAGGCTTGATCCATATCTTCCATACTTTCATGCTTGTGCTTTTTCAGGAAACGCTGCGCCGTTTTTGGGTCTTCCAGCAGGAGCTTTGATAAGTCTTCAAATGCGGATTTTACGATTGCATCATCATTTCCTATCACTTCCGTATAAGTCTTTTCATCGGGAAGAACTTCCTTTTTTACAAATGCCCTCATAATCTTTACGGCATCGCTGTAGCTTAAGTCGGAAATTAGATATTTTTTATCCTCTATTTTCAAATATAAATTGACCAGCTCTTTGCTTTTCCCGACTACCGCTTTCATAGACGTACAACCCTTTATGGCATGGGAGTGGCTTATCTCTGCATAAGTATAATATCCGTCATGCATCGCTTTTAGTGCATTATCAATTCCGCTGATATGAAATCCATTTCTATCGTAAGCCGGGTCTTTCATGTGCCATTCTTCATAAATCTCAAAGAACACTTTCTGTATCCAATTATATAGGTTCATGATTGTTTTCCATCTCCTCTTTCGTCATTCCGCTAAGTTCTTTCACCCACATCCCTACCGTATCGGAAAGCAGAGAATCACAAGTATATTCCTCCGTACCGTCCATATATTTGCAGGAAAATAAAGGCTCTCTTATCGCTGCTTTATAAAACTGCATTGCCACATCCTGCAAATTCTCCGCCACTCGCATCATGTGCAAATGCCTTAGCTTGCATAGAATAGTTCTCATTATTCTCCATAAACTGGATTTCCTGAAGCTGCTTGTAAAAGTAAATGTCACACTCTCGCATAAGCATAGTATGGAGTTCCGTATTATTCTTGATCTGCTCCCATAAGTCCATTTCGTTTTCTCTCCCCCCTACAAACTGGGAATTATGATTTTGCTTCTCCGTAATACCATATATATATTGAATATATAAGCATAGCAATAACACCTATTATAAGTATAATATTCAATTTAATGATAAACATAGACAAAAGAGTGTTTGTCAATCCATGAAAAACACTACAAGCAAATATGCATTTGGTTTTTTTGTAAATTGTCGCTAGCCAAAAACTGAGTATAATAGCTAATACTAAAAACAAGGTAAACGGCATATTTTGTTGAGATGACCCATTTATAAACCAAAGCGGTATATGCCAAATCCCCCACACTGTACCTGTAATGATGGCGGATATCGGAAAATTCAATTGTTTCTCTAATAAAGGCTGCATAACTCCTCTCCAACCTAATTCTTCTTCACCACCATATATAAATGTTGCTTGTAGAAAAATTAAAGGTATCAAATACATCTTTAATGCAGCATTAAATTCTCTTGAAGATAAACTTATTGTCAGTATTTCAAAAACAGAAAATAGAAACAGATAGTTCAATGATTTTTTTCTGTGCTCAAAAATGTATTTTACTATAGATTTAATCGTATTTTTTTCTTCCAATACAAATAAAGTTGCTATCGCTGGTCCGAAGCCTCCTATAATATGCAGAATAGTACCTAAAGGATGGGAAAATGGAATAATATTGAGACTTGTTAACGCAGCAAGCCCACACCATGCTATCCAAGAAATAAGGAATGTAATGATAAGAAATTTTGCCAGTCTCTTAGAATTCAATTTAGTATACCTCCTTCTCAACTTCTCCGTTCCAATTATAGCAAGTAACAGAACAATGTCTTTAATCCTTTGATAAATTTACTTTGCCAAGTGATAAACCTGTTTGATCTCTTTTACTATCTAAGGACCAAGCCTCTACTTCTTTTCGAATAAAATCCGAAATTTCTTACTGATATCTCGTAAAGCATTGCCCACAGATTTTCTGACATATTCACTGGGATCCGCTTTTAAAGCGGCTAAACGATGAATGGCTTCTTCCGGGTGATCTTTAGAATAGGCTCTGCTTGTCCAGATTCTTAGCCCTTCCGTAACGGCTCTTCGGGCGTTCGGCTCAGGACTTTGTAGCCATTCCGTAATCGTGGGGAGGGCTTTTTCCATTCCGATTTTTTTACAATAGGTATCAAAGGACTTCGCTAAAATCTCCTGCACTCTCCAGTTCTCATCCTTTGTAACTTCTTCCTTCATAAAATGGATGATTTCTTCATCTTCAGATAAGTAGCCGAAAAGAAATACCCCATACATTCTCACTTGATAAGCAGGAGATTGAAAAGCTGCAAATGCCAAAGTCTTGCAATAAGCAAAATCATGGGAGTGAAAATCCTGTAAAGCTCTGCTTTCTTCCGGCTTGAAACCATTTTCTAGCGAAGATAATTCCTGTTCTAATGCGGCAATATATTCCTTCAAATCTACTCACCTCCCTAAGAGATTTGCTCTGCTCTTTTCTATTTTGTACTGACGAATCTCACTCAAAAAGCTCCGTCAATTCTGTTTATCTTCTCTAAAAATACCATGCTTTCCCAAAATATTGATTCGCAAATCTCTATGTTTCCTCATTCATCATTAACCTTTTTATTCGGTATCCGTATACATAATTAATTTCTTTCGGTGTTTTCCTGAAAAGTAGCCACCCGAAGAAAAGCATAGTTAACAGAATAAGTAAAACCATAATGAACATGCATATCCAGAATCCCATTTGAAATTCCTCCATTACTTTTACTTCTGAAGCATTGATTCAGCCTCAGTTATATTTATAACATTTTCCATGTACTCATAAAATTTCTTGTGTAATTCTCTCATTTCATCCGGTGCGTTTATCGAATGTTGATACATGAACTTTTCGCCGAAAATGCTTCTATATACAAACGACATAATAAAAGTCAATATCGGTAGTGGCACAAACAAAAAGATATTCATTTTCCATGGAGATAACTTGCCATAGGTTTTCCTCACAAATTGGAGGTTTCGTTTTAGAGCTTTTGCTGTATTATGCATAATCTTGTGTTCATAGCCGGCTTTGCGGGGTTATCCGCTTCATAATATGCATCTGCAATAGGAACTACCATTGCAAGATGACAAAGCTGCCAAATGTGCATATCTTTCACTATCTGATATGGAATAGAAGATTGCTTAAAAATCAAAGAAAGGCGTCTTACTCTATCCGTTCTCATTCCGGAAATCTCTGCAAAGGTAGTCGGTTGAATGATTTTCGGAGTAAGCGTGGCATCCAATACATCATCCTTAATACTTCCTCCTGCGCCCGGAAATGCCGGAAGAATCTTGCCTTCCCACAAATATTCTCCCATTCATTGTAGTCATCAATAGTATTGGTCATTGTTACAATGCATTTGCTATTATTGGTTTTCAATTCCTCAAGTGCCTGATATAACTGATTCTCTCTGATTGTCAAGAATATAAAATCATATTCGTCATTATCCTTGAGTTCAGACAAAACAGAAACATTTGCTTTTGTAACTTTTTCTCTTTTCAAATAAAGCAGACCCTTCTTCTTGAGCGTTTCCAGCCTGGCTCCTCTTGCATAAACAGCAGTATCAAAACCCGCTTCGGCAAAAAGCGAGGCATACAGCGAGCCTATCACTCCCGGACCAAATATGAGTAATCTCACTTACAGACTCCTTTCTGTCCCATACAAGATATCCGCCCATCATAGATTTTATGGCAATATCACCTGCTACGGAAAAGGCCTCACGAACAAATTCAATTTCAAAGTCTATAATAACACGGTGAATCCTCCTTTTGCCACCGTGCTCAAAGCAAGTAATCGTAAATTTCCTCCGAGTTCCAGTATAAAAAAAGAAATGGCGGCTTGAAATAGTTTCATTTCAAAACCGCCATCAAGAATACTGCTTCTTAAATTTGAAAAATAGATATTCTGTAAGCGGTTTCATTCAATCTCTTACAAAATCAATCCCACTTCTTTGAACAAACAACATTTCCAAGCTCATCTTCATCATGAAGCTAACTTTTTACACTAAGTTGTTTCATTTTAACCTTCTCCTTCACACTAATTGGCAATCTTCCAAATAGTTGCTTTATTTTTCATGCTTATCAAGGTTTTATACAAACCTCCCTGCTTCATCAGTCCTTCATGATTTCCTCGTTGTTCTATTTTCCCGTTATTTAAAACTAAAATCTGATCGGCGTTTCGTATGGTAGAAAGCCTGTGAGCAATCATAATAATGGTTTTGTTTTTTGTCAGTTCTTCAATGGCAGCCTTTAGCTTATCTTCATTTTCCGGATCAATATTTGCTGTGGCTTCGTCAAAAATGACAATCGGGGCATCTTTCAACATAGCTCTGGCAATGGAAATTCTCTGTTTTTGTCCTCCGGAAAGAGTGGCTCCGCCTTCTCCAATCAACGTATCGTAACCATTTGGCAAGGCTTCTATAAAATCATGACACATCGCCTTTTTAGCAGCTTCTATGACCTCTTCTCTTGTGGCACTTGGCACACCGAACTTGATATTATTTTCAATCGTATCCTCAAAGAGATATACATTCTGGAATACCATAGCGATATGACTCATCAGATTGGGCAGGGTATACTCTTTAATGTTTTTGCCGCCCATTAAGATTTCTCCTGCGTTTACATCCCAAAATCTTGCAATCAGATTGCAAAAGGTTGTCTTTCCGTTTCCGGACGGACCGACAATGGCGGTCATGGTGTTCTTCTTCATCTCACAGGAAATATGATTTAAAATTGTCTTTTTCATCATAAGCGAAAAGAAACATCTTTAAATTCAATATCCGGGTGACGGATTGAGCTTGTTTCAGCTCCTTCTTTTATTTCAGGAACCTTTTCCATATATTTCAAGCTGTCGATGGAGTTCTCTGCACTCTCAGTATCGCCATAGAGCTTCCTGCCGCTTTGAATTCCTTCAAAAATAATAAAGCCGGCAATCATAGACATAATCGCATCTGCCAAAAGCATATCTCCTTCAATGTAATATTTGGCAGATAAAATAATCATAGCGGCAATACTGATTCCAAGAACAATTCGCTGTAAAGCGATATATGGCGTCATGGTTTTTTCCAGTTTCATTGTAATATTGCAGTTTTCTTCAAACGCATTACTCAGTTCTTTATTATTCTTGCCGCCTAAATTGTATGATTTAATCACCTGCATTCCTTGTACGGTTTCCAATACCTGTTTTGTCAAATGTGTTTGAGCAATACCGATTTCGCTTGCATTTTCTCTTGACTTTTTTTCCATAAAATAGGTGACAATAAAAAATGCAAGGATACCCAAAAATGCGGTAATTCCTACCATTATGTGCAAATAAAACAAGGCTAAGGCAAAAACAAAAGTATTGAGTAATCCGCCTAAAACAAGCACAAGTAACATTGGTACCTGCATTTCAATCTGGCTGAGAGTGGTGGTACTCATTGTTGTAATCTTTCCTAAACTGAATTCACTGAAAAATCCCATCGGTACTTTTTCAGCTTGTTTCCGATACGAATTCTTTTATCCGCCGCCATAAAATAGCCGGCATGCGTTTGCTCCAGTTGAGATATATATTGTGTGATAATCTTTCCAACTAAGCTGACAAGGAGAATCCCTAAGACAATGGCTATATCCTTCATGGAAAGAGTTTCGTCAAATATTTTAACGAGAACATAATACACACCACCCATTTGCATTGCATTAAATGCCGCACAAAGGAAGCCGACAATAATGGACTTTTGTATATTCGGCTGTTCCTTTTCCGCAAAGTTCCATATTTTCTTAAATACTGTAATCATAACGCTCCTCCTTTCCCGCAGCTTTCCACAAAGAGGAATAGACTTTTGACGTTTCTAAAAGTTCCTCATGCTGTCTCACAACTTTCAATCTTCCTGTTTTCGACCACAAATATTTTATCTGCATTGACAATGGTTCTAAGCCTATATGCAATTAAAAATCAATGTTTTCCTTTCACCAAATTACTGATGGCTTCCCTGCACAATGCTTTCGTTTTCTGGTATCCATATAAGAGGTGGCTTCATCTAAAATGACGATCGGTGCATTTTTCAGCATGGCTCTTGCGATAGAAATTCTTTGCTTTTCTCCACCGGACAAATGTCCTCCGCCTTCTCCCACAATCGTGTCATACCCGGCAGATAACCCTCGGATAAATTCATCACAACCGGATAATTTTGCCATTTCCTCTACTTCCATATCACTTGCCGACGGTTTTCCGATTCTTATATTTTCTCTGACAGACATATCAAATAGATAGTTGTCCTGTGATACATAAGAGATGGTTTCGGATAACTGTTCCAGCGGAATCTCTTTGATGTTTTTTCCCCCGATACTTACTTCTCCGGCATCTGCATTCCAAAAACCTGCGATCAGCTTCGTAATGGTTGATTTTCCGCCTCCTGACGGACCGACAAATGCCGTTACCTGATTTTCCCCAATCGTCAAACTGACCCCTTCTAATACTTTCTTATCTTCCGTATAGGAAAAATCCACATTTTTCAGTTCAATATCACTACCGGATAACGAAACATTCTCTTTACCATGCTCAAGATCAGGGGCATCCAAAATCAATCCGATTTCCTTTGTAATCGTTCCTATTCTGGACAAATCATCCATATAATTGGTCGCCGTCAATATATTTTCCACCGTTCCAAAAGAAAGTACTATGATAGTTATAAAAGTCGCTATTGTTAAGGAACCATTTAAATAGAAATAAACTCCTAACGGCAGGATTGTAAGCAAGGACATAGGTGAAATTTTTCTGTATGCAGATACACCAATCATCGTTTCTTTCATCCAATGATAATAAAATGCCGCATTTTCATGGACTGCTTCACTGTATTTCTGATAGGAAGTTTCGCTTTGATTGAACATCTTGATGACCTCAATTCCACCAATGTATTCCACCACTGCGTTATTCATTTTCTGATTGATTTCCACCGATTGCTGATACTTTTTCCCATAAGATGCCATCACCGATTTCATACAGAACATTCCAATCACAAGAGGAATCAAGGAAACAAGTGCCAATCGCCAATCCAAAATAAACATATAAATCAGCAAGAGAATCGGACCGATGATATTGGCAGTCATTTCAGGAATAATATGCGCTAAGGTTGTTTCCATAGAATCCACCTGATCCACAATAATATTCTTGAGCTTACCGGAAGAAATATTCATAACCTTTCCAAGGGGCATCCGAAACAGTTTAGTTGAAATTTCTTCCCTTATCTTTTTTAAGGAATAAAACGTTGCCTGATGCGATATGGAAGTGGAAGCCGCCGCAAAGATTTCTTTCAAGACCATTGCGGCTAATACCATAAGACCGTATTGCAAATAAAATCCGAATTCTGTGTTTTTTCCAATCAGTCCTACAATCATTTTTGCTAATACGATATATGCGGCAAGACCGGATACCACTCCTAAAACTGCCAATAGAACGGATTGAATGTAAGTGTTCTTATATTCTTTTACATACTGTTTGATTAAATTCATAATCTGAATCCTCCTTTGATACCAAAAATTTTTATCTTATGGGAGCAAATAAGAAATCCGATATTTTACCTTCATTTCCTTTTACAGCTAGCTTTTTATAAGATTTGTCATCCAGCATCAACACCGTATTGCACACTTCAAAGAGAAGTTCTAAATCATGGGTAATAATGACCACCGGTCTCTTGGCGGCATATTTCCTTATCATAGCTCCTATTTCTTTCATTCTCTTATAATCAAGCCCTGAAGTCGGCTCGTCCAATATAATGATTTTTCTTTCACTTAAAAAGGCAGTGGCAAGTGCAAGCCTTTGCTTTTGCCCGCCGGAAAGCTCTTGCGGGTGATCCATTTTTTTATCCCACAAATCAATTGCATGAACACAGGTAGTGACTTCTTTTAAGTATTCACTGTCTTTCACTTTATTTTTAGGAATCAGTTCATTTTCCACCGTATCAAAGAAAATTTGATAATCCACATCCTGCATCATATAGTATGATTGCTTCAATCTTTCTTTCGTTGTTTTTCCATAGCTTATTTTCCCTTTATTTTTAATTAAACCCGCTAAAGTTCTTCCTAACGTTGTTTTTCCAATTCCATTTTCCCCGATGATTGCCATGATTTCTCCATAATGAAGATCAAAGGAAAGATTCTTTATGAGTTCCTGTTTTCGTATATCAATATTTAAATCTACGATCTCGGCAACCTTTTCTTGCTCTTCATCCGAGTTTTGTGCTTTCAAAGACTGATAACGGATTGCTCGCAATCCATATTTTTTACAGTCATCCTCTGTGAGTTCTCCTTGAGAAAACACCCTCTCGATTGTCCCGTCTTTCATATAGATTAACCGGTCATATAAATCATTCAAAAAAAAAAACAATCGATGTTCCGCAATAATAATCGCCTTTCCCATTTCTTTTAAAGTACGGACAATATCTCTAAACTGAGCAATCCCTTGATAATCCAAATTGGAGGAAGGCTCATCAAAGAAAATAATTTTGGTATCATATAGCAAGGTAGAAGCGATTGCCACTTTTTGTTTTTGTCCGCCGGAAAGTTCTGAAAGTTTCTTTTCCATCAAATTGGAAATCCCCATTTTTTCAAAGGCTTCTTTTGTTTTTTGCTTTAATTCCTCAAGGGGCATTCCTAAGTTTTCTCCGACAAAGGCAACTTCTTCCTCCGCAATGGTAGCAAAAAACTGATCCGATGGATTTTGAAATACATTGCCGATATATTTTGCAAGCTCACCTTTTTCGTAGTCCAGCAAATTTTTATCAAATAATTTTACTTCTCCGTCTAAATCACCCTCATAGTGATTGGGAATTAAGCCATTTAATATTCTTGTTAAAGTCGTTTTTCCACATCCTGAAAGTCCTGTTATAACAATCAATTCACCCGGCTTAACACTTAAACTTAAATTTTTTTAAGATAATCTCTTTGCTATTTTTATACTTAAATTTGTTGATTTTGACTTCTAAAATGTTCATTTATAATCCTCTGCATCTAAAACAATCTCCATACTAAATAAAAAGCAACAACCAAAACAAATCAAGTCAAAAATATTATATTTAGTTGGATTGTAACTTGTTTTTTTTATTTTATACTCTGCACCTTTTGAAATAATGGAAGATGTTAAAGTTTCGCTTACATGAAGACACTTATACATCAATGGAATAAGATAAAGTTCAAATGAACGGACAGGATGTAAGAGGCTTATTTTTAAGCCCCTTACTTTCATACCATTTCGTATTTCTTTAATCCTTATTTCCATTTCACTCATAAATCTAAGTCCCGTAGCAATACTAAGGTTAAAGTCATTTGGAATTCCAATTTTCCTTAAGGAACTCATTATAGTAAGTGGCGATAAAGAAATCAGTATTCTACCTAAAACAAAAATAGGAAAAAGTTTTATCCCAATTAAGAGTAGACCTATAAAAGACGCCACTCCAAGTTCATAAGGAAGTTTCCCCAACAAATGCAAAAGCGATAAAAGAAACAGGTACTTTACAGACACACTAAGAAATGCTTTTTTTGAATGCGTTAGTAACAAAATAAATGAAACGGACATCATAATGTAATAGCCAAGTTTATCAGTAATAAAAAGTGTAATGGAAAACGAAACGATGAGGATAAACAAAACTATACTATTAACTATGCAAGTCTCTTTTACCGTGTTTTTGCATCAAAGTATCCCTTTCTCTTTCTTTTTCAAAAATTTATTATTGATATACATTCCGAACAAACCAGCCAAAGTGACCAAAACAATATTTACAATAATTGAAATCAACATTGCTTTAGGTGTAAAAAACGTGTACATATATTGAGCTTGCTCCGGAGAAAAAACAGTAAATACTTCCACTAATTTTTCAGGACCTAAAACTTTAACAAAGGTCATAGCATGCATTGAAATGATAAACATTCCTGTTGCAATAGCCACTGCAATTCGTTTATCATTTTCATAATTTCCTATGATAAGTTCAGCCACAATGCCCACTACTAAATTTATGATAGCATCGGCCAATATCCCATTAGTGACCAAAAAACAGATAACAACATAAAAAAGATAAAAGCAGAAGGTTTTTTCTTAACTTTTTTTGCCATTACAACAAACGGTGGAGCAATTACAAGGGCAGAAAAGCCGCTTGCAACATAAAGAGAAACGGTTCCCAACATTCCTGTTCCCATTGATACAGCCATACCTAAAACAAAAGCAATAACTGTAAATACAGTGATTTGAATAATGTCTTTTTAACTTCATAATAAACTTCCTCCTAAATTCCAGTTCTTTATTAGTTTCAACTAACCCTGATGAAAATTAAGGCACTGGTGTACCAGTGCCCTATATCACCATCTATGTTAAGTATGCCTGCAATGTTAGAAGTGCTCTATAACCAATTGGGTATTTTTTTACTCCAAAAAGACAAATTGCTCTCACTTAAATTCACTTGGCGTTTTACCCATAATACTTTTAAACGCCTTTGAAAACTTGCTTTGATTTTCATAACCGGCCATCTCGGCAAGTTCCCCTATACTTAAGTATGGTTTTTTATTCAAAAGAATCGCTGCTTCTTTTATTCTGTTTGTCCTCATAAAAGCACCTATCGATTGCCCCGAAATACATTGAAAGCAATTTTTAAGACTTGATTCGGAAACCGCAAACTTTTTCGCTAAATCTTTTATCTTCAGCCATTCAAAAGGATTTTCTATAATCATTTTATAACACTCTTGAGTTGCTCTGTATATTGGTTCGGAAAATGATGAAAACTGTTCTGTATCTTTTGATTCTATCAAGCTTAAAAACAAAAGTAACTCTATCGTTTTTATAATAGAGTATGGAAGTTTTACTCTTTCATCTACCTCATACAATTCGTTGATAATATGATTTATTCCATCACGAGAACGTATAATTAAAGATACTCCATTATTACACAATCTGTCTCGTAATCTATGCAAATCAATATTTCCATACGGAAAATATTGATCAATTGATTTTTGAGCCACATTTATATCAATAAAAAGTGAAAGTCCAACATATTTCTTCATAGGGATACACGACTTTTTAAATGAAGCTTTGCCAAGATCAACGATACTTAAATCTCCTCTCCCTAAAAAGGCATGCTCGTTATTTTCTAAAATAAATTCATAACAACCTTCTAAACAATGATCAATCTGTAACATCCCCTCCTTAGGCTCTATTTTTTGATAAGTAGTTTGCATATTCAAAGTATTGTAAGAAAGTTGAATTCCTTCCAAAAGATTATAGCAGCGCATTTCACCTGTTCCTGTATCATTGTTTAAGCAATATATTTGTATATCCTTTGTCTGCTTTTTTTCTGTAAAAAAGAGTTTATCATAAGCATTTTCAATAACATTGTTTTTATTTAACTCCATTTCCTTTCTCACCTCATTTTTTTATATTTAGTAATCAATTCCTTTTCTTAATCAAAAACAGACTTAGCCATAAAGTAAATTTTACATAGCCTTATAGTACTTTCAATCCTTCCGTAATCTGCTTAAAAATTTCCGAACTCCAAATATCCAAAATGGAAGTATCGCGAATAAATGGCTCAACATCCTTTCTGGCTTGCAAAAAGTCAATACTGTCAAGGCGACTCTGCCACCCACGGCAAATTACCGCATGGATTTTCCCGGCAAACAGAGAAAGCATGTCATTTTACCGTCATAAAGCCAGCTTATCCCAATCCTGCACGGATTCTATTACCGGAATCCAACTGTCTATTTCGAATCTTTCCTCTATCCATGGTTCCGCATAGCCGTCCAGAATAAGCACCCCATTGCATTTATATGGGCTTTTGCCTCTACTATATCTAAGACTTCTATCCTGTATTCCATTAGCGGTTCATTTTCATAAATATAAAAGGAATCTTCACGCTCTTCGCTTTCTTCAACTGTCTTTACTGAAAATGTAGTCCCCACCAATTCCTTTACTGTGCTCTTATCCGTATCTATCGGATTAATACATATGGAAGGAGAAATCTCATTTCCCTCGAAATCCCCGGGCTTAAACCCAATGTCTACAGCCCATGAGGCGCTTTCCTCCCGGCCTTCTTTAAAGAACATGAGGCAGCTTCTTCTATCTTCCCAATCGTCTTGAAATATAAAATCTTTTATTTTTAACATTTTGCTCTCCCCTACAAACCAGAAGTTAACGATTTCTTTTTCCGCTATTCTCTGTCCCACGGATTTCCTCATGATAGAAATAATCTACAATCACCGGATGTCCCTGCGGGACTCTACCATAAGGCATTTCATTATCCACAAAGGGACAATCATACTTCTTAGCCATTTCCGCAGCTTTTACTTCAAGTGCTTCAAAGTAGCTGCGGTTATGCTTGTTATAGATCTCATCGTAAAGCGGCACAAGATCAGGATGTTTTCCGGCGATATAATCCATAATCGTCTTTTTGAAGCCGCCTCGAAGATTGAGGTTTTCAAGCCAGAACAGATCGCACTGATCCTTTACTCTCTCAAAAATGGCTTCAAAGTCCGTGATACCGGGGAATACCGGGGATACGAAACAGACTGTACGGATCCCTGCTTCATATACCTGCTTCATAGCAGCGATACGCCGCTCAATGCTAGACGCAGAGTCCATATCATTTTTGAAATTTTCATCCAGTGTGTTGATTGACCAAGAAACGGTTACTCGTCCCAATTTCTTCAGTAAATCAATATCCCGTACCACAAGATCAGACTTTGTGCAGATCAGAATATCTGCGTCACTGCCGATTAGCTGCTCCAGAAGTTTTCTGGTATTCCCGAATTGCTCCTCCTGTGGATTGTAGCCATCCGTCACAGAACCGATGACCACCCGCTGTCCGGCATATTTCTTCGGATTTTTAATTTCCGACCAATGCTTCACATCAAGGAAAGTGCCCCATTCCTCCGTGTGTCCGGTAAAGCGCTTCATAAAAGAAGCATAGCAATACTTGCAGGCATGTGTACAGCCCACATAGGGATTGACCGAGTAACCGCCTACCGGCAGACCGGACTTAGTCATGATGTTCTTTGTTTCCACCTCGTCAATGAGGATTCCATCGATTACTTCTGCCATCTTTTCTGTACCTCCAACACTTTATTGAATTCTTCCGGCATTTCCTGAATCATATTTTTATCCCCTAGGATAGAGACAAGGTCTTCCTTCATAAACACCGGAATGCCGAGCGTATGTGCCTGGTCTGTCAGAGACCATGCCCATTCCGGCTCCGTATGAATCTTCCTGCTCTGGGCCCCGGTCATGGTGCCGACAACGATCCAATTGATTCCGGAAAGGTCAACTGTGCCGGGATCGTCAAATAATGGCTCAAAGGTAACATGGTAATGTTTTGCTCTGACATTTTTCTGAAGGGCGTCAATACGCCACAGTTCTGCTTTCCTCGTCACCGTAACGCCAAACCATGCGTTTTCCAGATCAGTATCAAAATCCAGCAGATCGGGGCGCTTGGTCAGAAACAGAAACTGATGCTGTGGATTTTCACGGATCTTTGCAAACACTTCGTCTCTCCATTCCGGCTTCCATCCGGAGAGATCGCTCATTCCGGTAAGAAGAAAGTTCTGCGGACGTTTCTTTTCCATCATCTTGAGCTTACCCGGAAAGAATTCAGGGTCAGCGAAGTCATCAATCATATGCCAGCGTTTCACGTTGTTGCGGGCATAGCAATATGCACACCCCACTGTGCAGCCGATGACGATGTTCATGTTCTGAATCTGATCTTTGATACAAATACTCATGACTTCTGCCACTCCTCAAGATTCTTTCTGATGCGGTCGAGGCATTCCTCAAACCGGGTAATTTCTTCCTCTGAAAAACCTTTGTAGTAAATACTTCCCATCTCATCAGATACAGAATCGTACTCGCCCTTTAAGGCATGTGCTTTCTCAGTCAGAAACAGGAGTGTTTTCCTTTTGTCCGTTTCAGACTGAACACGGCTTATCAGCCCTTGATTTTCCATTCTTTCCAGCATCGTCGTAAGAGATGTTATAGCTAATCCGCATTTGACCGAAAGTGACCTGATTGAGATACCATCCTCCTGCCACAGCACATAAAGAATACGCCCCTGCGCTCCATTAAACGCATCAATATTTTTTTTTCGCTGAGAATCTTCTCAAAAATCCGGTCTCCAAGCTGTTTTATTTTGGTGACAAGAAATCCGCCATTTGTTTTCATGCAAAAGCTCCTATATAGTAGTTTTCTTTAAACAATACTATATAGGAGCTTTATTGTCAACGGTTTATATGTCTTAATAGGTAAATTCCGTTTTTTTCAATTCTCCAAACAGGAATTTATCTATGAGATTTCATATTATCTATGGCAAACTTTCCACTTGCTGCAGCTATAGGAAGCCCTCCACCAGTTTGAATCCATTGACTTGCAAGGTATAAATTGTTTATACCTTTGATAATGCTCTTAACATACTTACTTTTATAACCTTTCTGTGGATTAAAGCTCATATATCCCCCTTTGTAGGCATTACACCAAGTTGTGAATGTAACTGGAGAATACGTTCCAAGCACGATGAGTTTACCCTCAAGCTGAGGGAACTTTTTTTCAACCCTTAATCTCAATTCTTCTGCAATTCGCTGTTTTTCTTGATTATATTTCTCTTTATTATCTTTTAGCCCAAACCAGTAAGCATAATTTTCAGCATTTTGTAAAACATTACACTGAATAACTCTCTTTCCCATAGGAAATAGTGTTTCATCATAATCATAAACACGCATTCCACAAAAATTGTGTGTTTCTCCTGCAACATCATATTCGTCACAAGGAAAAATCATGCTTCCTTCAGGTAATTTCAAATCCGCTTCAGTAACTATTCCAAATGCAACCTGATAACCTGTATTAGAAACATAACCCTCCGGATTCTCATACATGTACCTAAGATTTTTATCCAAATATCCTTCATCAATTAAGTCATAGAAAAGAGAATGTGGGTCTGCACACCAAATATAGTTATCTGAGTTGATAACCTTTCCATTATTACCAATAATACTAACAACCTGCTTATCTGCAATATTTATTTTTTCAATATTAACGCCTAAATGTAGTTTGCCACCCAAGGATTCAAATTTTGCAAGCATTCTACTAACCAAGCCAACAGAACCTCCCTGTGGAATAGCTGCTGTATTACTTGTATAAAAAGCATACGATGCAACAAAGGAGAGGGCAATGAAGTTGCTATTAAAGTAATTTTTAAAAATCGCTCTAATGTAATGATTTGTAAAACGATTTGTAAAGTCTTCCATAGACTGTTTTCCATATTCCTTTATAGCCTTATTAGCATCTTTCATGCTCATTCCTAGTTTAATAAATTGTATTAGGTTCATATGAGCAATTGAAATATCACATGGCGGCTTTATACACTCTAAGCTTTTAGCACAGTCAAAAAACAAATTTAATTCTTTGGTATCTTCTGGAGCAAGTTCTAAAAACTCTTTTCTTGCTTTCTCTAAATTTCTCCACAAATGTAGTGTTACCCCGTCCATTTCCATACAATAAAAATATGGCTCACGATAAATCTCCAAACTATCAGAAAGAACTCCTAGATTTTCCCACATTTTATATAATTGTTCATCCTTATTGCATCCAACGAGAAAATGAATGCAATTATCTATATGATATCCTTGCCTGTTCCACCCTGCACACTCACCACCGGGCATTTTGTTTTTTTCGTATATTTCTACTGAATATCCAGCCTGCAATGCATATATTCCAGCACTCAAGCCAGAAACACCTGCTCCAATAATCACTACTTTTTTACCCATATTCTCTTCCTTTCTATATAAGGTCTTAGAACAATTTAGAGCATCAGACAATACACAATGCTCATACATTACTCTAAGGAACTAAACAAATTCTAAGTTATCTACATCTTCAATAAATTCATAACCAAATTTCTCCCTAGAAATTCCAAAAAAATGGATGCTGCAATCCGCTTACATCCATCAACAAAGGGATGATCCTTTATCAAGAAATATAAAAGATCTGCTGCTTTTCTTCTAGTGATGGATATATCTCGTTTATTTCCTTCTCCCGTTTTCATCAAAGTTTTTCTTCAATGCAATCTCTGTTGGAATCATCGCGCCAACTAAAGGAATCATCTGAATCATCGTGATAATACCGCCAACAGTCCCCACTGTCTCCGTTCCCTTTTCAAAAACAATGGCCATGGCAATCACGGAGAGAGGTGCTGAAAGCAGTCCACAAAGATACCATAGTTTTCCAAAATATTGATTCGCAAACTTCCATGTTTCTTCATTCCTCATGGACCTTTTTGTTCGGTATCCATATACATAATTGATTTCTTTCGGTGTTCTCCTGAAAAGTAGCCAGCCAAAGAAAAGCATAGTGAACGGAATCAGTAAAACTACGATTAGCATGAATATCCTAAATCCCATTTAAATTCCTCCATTTTTTTAATTCTATACTTTTGTAGACAGTTGGCTGATGTTCAGCATACTTCTTCTATCTCCCCAATCCTCTTGAAATGTAATCTCTTTTATCTTTACAAACCTGTTTTTTAAGCTTTAGTTATCGGAATCCACAGCTCCATTTTATAATCATTGCTGTGCATATCACCTTCATAATAATATTCAAAGTCAGGTTTTCCTGAATGAATAAAGCCATGCTCAGGGAAGAATACTTCCATTGCATATTTCCACCCGTTATGAATGCACTCCGGAACACTTCCTACTAATTCTACAACTGCATACTCTGCTTCTTCCACTTCCAAAACATCTAAGCCCATACTTGTGGCTTTATCTACATCATTAACGATATAACCAGCCATATAATTTATTGTGCTTGGATTTTCCACATCATGGCAAACGCCCATGCTTTGACCGCTTCCCAAACTTGCAAGTTCATCGTGGCTATATTTTTCATATAGCTTATTCCATACACTCGGACATAATGATGAATTGATGCTTTGTTCATTTACCCCTGCAACTGTAAATGCTTGTTTCTTTTGAATTGTAATGTTCATGCTTCTTCCTCCTCTTACACTTAGTGCTAACTGCACTCGTGATACTAATTTGAATGGTTTTCCGTTTCTTACCTCAGAAGGAGTAAATCCATGAAAATTTTTAAAAGCTGTTCCAAATGAATCCGATGACTCATATCCGAATTTTAAGGCAACATCAATAATCTTTTCGTCCGTATCTCTTAATATAACGGCAGCTTCCGTCAATTTTCTGCTTCTTAAATATTCTGATAGCGTTGTTTCGGTTAGAATAGAGAACAATCGGCTGAACATAGAATAAGAGTATCCAGATAGCTGAGTTACTTTCTTTTCGTCAATCTCATCATCAAGAACTGTTTCAAGATAATCAATCGTATCGTTAAATGACTTGATAATATTCATTTCGATTCCTCCTTTCTTTCGGTTTATTTTAGTATAGAGGAAGACTTCTTTTCCTACCCTACAATATCTGTACAAGTTTTATAGGTTTCATCTCATAATACCTTGCTAAATTCAACAAATTGGCATTTATCAATTTGTAAATCTTAATAAATATCCATTGGGATCTTGTATTAAAAAAACTCAATTTGTAATTCTTCTACACCATTAACTTGATATTGATTTCTTGTTAGTTCTCTATATATTTCAAAAATTTAGAGTTTTCACTAATTTATAAATTCCTTCAACATCTTCGACTGCTATTGAAAAAAATTTATACCTCTTCCCAAGGGATAACTTAATTCGCCTGTGTTCCACCCATCATCATGAATTTGTTCAAACATAAACTGACTACCTTGAAAAGACATGAAAACAAACCTTTCATCATTGCGTTCGTATTCTATTTTTGAATCCTAATCTGCTATAGAATTTTTTTGTTTTATTAATATCAAAAACCGATAATTCCGGAATCATCTTATTAAAAATCCATCTCTGTCTCCCATCCTTATAGCCCTAATTTTCCTAACCACTCCTCAATATCTTCTACAGAAGTATTTGGGAAAAGCATCAGTGTATCCTCATTATTTTCATCACATAAGATCAATTCCTGTTCTTGATTAAAAAACAGACTTAACCATACAATAAAGCTTGCATAATCCCTCATTCTATTCTCGGAATTAAAATACTCTATGGCAAAGGTGGTTCTTTTTTTATCCATTCGTAGGGTAAACTGATAAGGCTCCTCATAATTTTCCCAACAAAGATCATAGGAAAATGACGCACTGCTACTCTGCTCTATCTCTGTCCCCGGATACTTCTTTTTTATTTCCCTATTGAATTTTTCTAAATCAAAATCCTTATTTTCCGCTTTGTTTACATGAATAAAACTGCTTACAGACATTTCTAATTTCCCTCAAGACCAATGGTTTCGTATAAGACAAAATTTTCTCCTGCTAATATCAGTATGCCGGAGCAGAATGTCTTCTTCTCAAAAATCAGATTCGGAAATTCTGTTCTTAATTCATCAGCAACACAATAGATTTCATCGTCATCCCACTCATCCGCATATTCTTTTTTGCATTGATTCAATTCCCTGCGATTTGAAAAAGCGACATCTCCAATTAGAATTTTTCCGCCGGCTTTCAGATGTGCAAGCAAATCTTTTAGCAAAACAGTCTTTTGCGCATCCGTTAGGTGATGAATAGAATAAGTCGCAACAATAAAATCAAAGGACTCTTGCTTCAGTTCATCCGCTAATCCCTTTGAAAAATCTCCCTGATAAAGATGTGCACCCGGCATCTTTTCACTCACGAGCTCTATCATTCTTGAGGAAAAATCTTGTCCGTAAATAGTGCATCCGTTCTCATATAGTCTTGTCGTTAATGTACCTGTCCCAAACCCGAGGTCCAAAACTACTGCATCCGGCTTTTCCATTATGATTTTGTAAATATCTCCCAGAATCTTTTTGTACCCTGCAAAGGGATAACGATTCTCTTCTTCCGATACCCCGACTGATTTATCATAATCATCCGCCCATAAATCAAAACCTTTACTATTTAACATTTTTCCTCTGCTCCTCCTACTTTTCTATTTATACTCCTGCTTTTACCGCCTTTACCCTACCGGACAAGATGCATCTCTCGCTCAAAATACTCGGTTTATTTCGCGTGATAAGCAACCGGACTTCCCATAATACCTTAAATCCATATTTATTGCAAAAGCTCCAAAATCCCTTTTGCACAACGGAGATTTACATCTTGAAAATGATTGCCCGGATTTACTTCATAAGTCGTCTCTATCCCCATAGATTTAAAATGTTTTAGCAAGTCTTCGGTGTTTTCCTGCATGGTTTGTAAAATGGGATGTCTTGTTTTAGACTCTTTATCTCCAATAGACAAATAAAGCTTTTCCGGCAGAATTTTCATCGCATTTTCTTTGCAAAATTCCTTAATCCCCGGAAACCACAGAGAGCCCGACATGCTGGCCACACGGGTAAAGACATCCGTCTTATACAGGGCATACAAGGCAAATAATCCCGCCAGAGAATAGCCGGCTATGCCTATAAATTCCGGTACACCATTGATTTTTTCTTTTGCCAAGGGAAGGATTTCGGACAAGATACAATCCAGATACTTCTCTCCACCTCCGGTAAAATCGTCCCCCTCTTTCCCTAAGGCAGGAGCGGGCCAAGGGCTTAAATCTCGCTCCCAGTTAAGATTTCCGATGGCAAGAAAATGAAAATCCTTAGAATTTTCTTTTTGCAAGTCCAAAAATGCGGCCTCTCCCTCATCGGAAAATTGATTGAAAATAATAAGCGGGGAGTCCGCCTTCTCCGCCCGAAATAAGCTTAGTTTATAATCACACAAGGTAAAATCTTCTCTATGCATACGCTATTCTTGCCTCCTCCGATAGAGCTTCTTTAATGATAATGTCTTTCATAATATCTTCCCTGCAAAATTTCTAATATTCCTTATTTCTTAAACGAGCAGGTCCTTATAAAGTCCTTTACCTCTGCCCCAGCTTCCAGATAACGGAGCAAAATCTCCGCACAGGCATGACTGTCGCTGTCCGCCCGGTGGTGTTGAAGGGAAATCCCAAAATCCTCGCAGACCATATTTAGCTTATGGCTCCTATCCGGAAAGAGGCTTCTGCCCATTTTCACCGTGCAAAGATAGCGAGCATAGGGCTTCCAGTCAATGCCATAGTCCAAAAGGCAGTTTTTCAACACATTCATGTCAAAAGAGGCATTGTGGGCTACCAGCATTCCGTCGGAAAAAAGTGGCTCAATCTGCTGCCATAATTCCGGAAAGGTGGGAGCATCCTTGACACTGACCTTACTGATTCCGGTAAGCTTTACATTGAAATAGTCAAAGTCTGCCTCGGGATTCACTAAAGAATAGAATTCCTTGCTGATTTTTCCTTCTTCCACCACAGTAATGCCAATCGCACTCATACGGTTGTTCTTTCGGTTCGGTGTCTCCACATCAAAAACAATAAAGCGTGCCACAAAAATCTCCTTTACTCATCTTTCGTTAATAAATCAAATCGTAATTATTTGTAATCAATCGAAATCGCATGATTGTTTTTCCGGTCTCTGTCTGCTATACTGATACACAAGAAGATGTTTAGTATAAATTCTACGAATGGAGGGAAAATATGGCAAGTACACTGGTTCAATTCAGAACAGAAGACACGGAAAAGCTAAAATCCATACAAATCTTAGAAAAACTGGGACTTTCTCTTCCTGCCTATCTTAGGATGTGTATGTCTAGGTTAAATCAGGAAAACTGGTATACCGTTTAGCATGACCCTTGAAAAAAAGTATTCCCCCGGAATTTATGCTTTGGAGAAAGCCAGCAAAATTGCGGAAGAATATGGTATTTCCGATATGTCCTTAGATGAAATCAACGCAGAAATTGCAGAAGCACGGAAATAGTATCTTATGAAATATTTTGCTGTCATTGATACCAATGTACTCATATCTGCAATGCTCAAGCATCAATCCGTTCCCGGCAACATTCTCGACATGGTATTTTCCGGTATCATTACACCGGTTTTAAATTACAATATCGAGTCAGAATACCGGGATGTATTATCTCGCCCCAAATTCCATCTTCCAAAAGACTTGATTGATGATATTATACAGACTTTTCGTCTGTATGGTCTCTATATAGATGCGGAACCGCTATCCGTGAGTCTTCCCGATCCGAAAGATTTAGTTTTTTATGAGGTGGTAATGGAACAACGAAAAACGGAAGAAGCTTGGCTTGTAACCGGTAATATAAAGCATTTTCCTGAAAAAGTTTATGTAGTTACCCCTCGTCAGATGTTGAACATCATCTTAGAAAACACCGAACTTTAAAGTCCCTCCCCTACAACTGATACAGCTTCGTGTACTTCTCCTCAATGTAATCCAAGAAATAGTTTACATTGAACTCCTCCCCTGTCACCATTTTCATCAGCTCCGGTGCCTCATAGCGGAAACCGTAGGTATGGATATGCTCCTTCAACCACTTCATAATTTCATCAAAACGGTTTTCTTCCAGTAGCTTCTCCACATTGAGATCCTTCCGCATAGCCTGCATAAACTGGGCTGCAAAGGCAGTTCCCAGAGCATAAGTGGGGAAGTAGCCGAAGCTTCCGTCCGACCAGTGCACATCCTGTAAGATGCCCACTTTATCATTTTGGCACATCTACTCCCAAATACTCCTTGTACTTGGCATTCCAAGTCTTATCCAGTCCCTCTGTGGAAATGCTTCCGTTAAACAAGCCCTTCTCGATTTCATAGCGAATGAGAACGTGCAACGGATAGGTCAATTCATCCGCTTCCGTTCGGATAAAGGGAAGGCTTGGACACATTGATTGCCTGATAAAATCCTCTAAAGACACCTCTCCCAGTTGCTTTGGAAAAAATGCTTTTGCAGCTTAGGATAATGATATTTCCAAAAAGGCCAAAGTTCTTCCCAGATAATTTTCGCAAAGGCGGGACTGGGACTCATGCATACCGGAAGACACTCCCTCGGATAAAATCATACCGTCATACTTCGGGTTAATATTATGCTCATAGTAGGCATGTCCTACCTCATGCACCGTAGACAAAATGGCAGAAATCACATTGTTCTCTAGGTATTTCGTAGTGGTTCGGCAGTCATTTTCACAAGTCCAGGAAGTGAAAGGATGTTCGGACTCATTTTGATAGCCCCAGGAAGAATCAAAATGCAGATACTCTAAAAGACCTTCCATAAACTTCTTCTGCTCTTCCACAGAGAAGCTCTGCGTAAGAAAATCCTCACGTAGCTGCTTCGCCTTTGTGACCTTCTGAATAAGGGGTACCAGTCTTTCCTTTAAAGCGGCAAAGAAGGCATCATATTTCTCCTCGTCCATCCCCGGCTCAAAGTCATCCAGCATCTGGTTGTAAATACTCTTATCGCTCTTTCGATAGCCGTAGAGTTTCTTCTGGCTCTCAATTACCTTTTTCAGATAAGGGGCAAAGAGAGAATAATCCGCCTTGGACTTTGCTAAAATCCAGGCATCAAAGGACTCATCACAAAGCTTTTTAAAAGCTACAAACTCCTCCTTCGGAATACAAAGGGTGTCTTCCGCCTTCTTATAGTAAAGCTGAATAGCCCGCTTATTTTCCGCGTCCACCTCAGGATCTTCCTGCAAATCCTTTAGTAATGCCACGATTTCCGGATCGGTTTCCAAGCTAAAAAGCTCCCCTGCCAAAAAGGCGGAACGCTCGTCCCGATAGCTGGCCCCTGCCTCCGGTGCCACCGTCTGCTTATCAATACCAATGATGCTCAAGGCCATTTGATAGGCAGAACATTTGAACAGCCAGTCCTGATACTTCTTTAATTTTTCTTCTGTAGTCATATTTTTCCTTTCTTATAATTGTTTTACTATAACACATGCCGGTACGGGAATATTCTGATATAATGATTTTATGGATTTAACGTTAGCATTTTTTGCATTTTCACAAAACTGCCAACGTTAATTTTAATATTTCGTACTGTATTTGCTATTATATACTATGAACTAATAAGTTAGAAAGGAAGAATAATATGGCTTGGTATCCTCGTGAAAACTACCTTAAGAAGATTCGTGACTTTTATCACGAAACCGATATTATTAAAGTAATCACCGGTGTGCGAAGATGTGGTAAATCCTGTCTTATGGAAACAATTGCCAACGAATTAAAATCGTCCGGAATTCCTAGTAATCATATTTATTTCTTCGACTTGGACAGTAAGGACTATCATAAAATTACAAATCCGGAACAATTGGAACAGCTATTGGAATCAGTTCCGAAAGTGCGTGGAACAAAATATCTTTTTATTGATGAGATTCAAAATGTAAAGGACTTTGAACTAATTCTTAACAGCTTTCGTAGGTCTAATGAATGGTCAATTTTTATTACCGGTTCAAATTCGTATCTCCTAAGCGGAGAATTGATGACAAAACTAACCGGAAGATATATTGAATTTGAGATGTTCCCACTTTCGTTTGAGGAATACGAAGGCATTAAAAAATTCTATGGAAAAAAAATTGCTTCCGACCGACAAGAAGAATTACAAAACTATATTCTTGAAGGCGGTTTTCCCAGAACAATACAACTGGAAAATATTGCCGCAAAGCGTAGATATGTTCAAAGTGTTATCGAGGAAATCTTTGAAAAAGACATTAGAAGAAGGCTAAAAATCCGTAATAAAAATACATTTGAAACAGTCCAAAAATACATCATCAACAACTTTGCCGCAACAACCAGTCTAAAAAGCTTAAAAAAAGCCATTGAACAAAATGGAACAGCTATAAGCGAAGCCACGATTGCAAGATATGTTAAAGCCTTGTTGGATGCGAAAATTCTTTGCGAATGCCCTAGGTTTGATATGAAGTCCAAAAAATCCTTAAGTGGAGAAAAGAAATACTATTTAGCTGACACCGCTTTTTATTTTGCTCAGAACACGGACAACAGAATTAACTTTGGTCCTGTTCTTGAAAATATTACCTATATATATGCAAAATCTCATGACTATTCTGTAGCTGTCGGGAGAATAGGGAAGCTGGAATGTGATTTCATCTTAAGAAATAACGAGATGCGTTATTCCTACATTCAAGTTGCTTATACCATTGCATTATCAAAGGATACCGAAGACCGTGAGTACCGACCACTCGAAGCCATTAAGGACAATTATCCTAAATATGTTGTTACTGCAGACTCTATTCTTCAACAGCGAAACGGTATTGAGCATATTAACCTTATTGACTTTATGAGAAATGGAAAAGAGTTTTTAGCTTAGTTTATAAAATATATTTCCACTTATAGGAGAAAGGGGCTGTGAAAAACAAGAGAATGACATGATTATATTCAAATTATAACTATATTATTCTTTCCAGCCCCTTCTGCACTATAAAATTTATTCTTCTATTCGGCCCTATAGCAATCCAAAATTACAGCTTGTTTTGCAAGAATGCTATTACCGCTTAATTTTATAGTTAGGCATTACAGTTTAGTTTTACACTCTGGCAACGCCGCTTTTCTTCGCAGCTTCCGCAACGGCATTTGCCACTGCATCTTTCACTCTTTCATCAAAGGCTGCCGGTAAAATGTACTCCGCATTTAATTCCTGATCGCTCACAAGGCCTGCGATAGCATAGGCTGCGGCAACCTTCATTTCATCATTGATATCCTTTGCCCGCACATCCAGGGCACCTCTAAAGATACCGGGGAAGCATAGTACATTATTGATTTGGTTTGGAAAATCCGACCGCCCTGTAGATACTACCGCAGCGCCGGCCTCCTTCGCATCTTCCGGGAAAATTTCCGGAATAGGATTGGCGCAAGCAAAAATAATGGGTTTCTCCGCCATGCTCTTCACCATGTCTTTGCTTAAGGTTCCCGGTGCGGAAACACCGATAAAGACATCCGCATTCTTGATAACATCGGAAAGACTTCCCTTTTCCATGGATAGATTGGTAATCTCTGCCATTTCCATCTTAATGGGATTTAAGTTCTCTCTCCCCTTATAAATAGAACCTTCCCTGTCCGTCATAATCACATTTTTTGCTCCCATACTTAAGAGCAGTTTGATAATGGCAATGCCTGCCGCTCCTGCTCCGGAGGTCACAATCTTCACTTCTTCGATTTTTTTCCCGGTAAGCTTTAAGGCATTGATGAGGCCTGCTAAAGTTACCACAGCAGTGCCATGCTGGTCGTCATGGAAAATCGGAATATCGCAAACTTCCTTTAATCTCTTTTCAATTTCAAAACAACGAGGTGCGGAAATGTCTTCCAAATTTACTCCCCCAAAGCTTCCGGCAAGGAGGCTCACCGTTTTCACGATTTCCTCCACATCCTTCGTTCTTACACAGAGCGGAATGGCATCCACATCTCCAAACGCCTTAAACAGCACACATTTACCTTCCATAACCGGCATGCCTGCCTCCGGCCCAATGTCTCCCAAGCCTAGAACCGCAGTTCCGTCCGTTACCACTGCAACCGTATTCCAGCGTCTGGTCAGCTCATAGCTTTTCTCCACATCCTTCTGTATCACTAGGCAGGGTTCAGCCACTCCCGGGGTATAAGCAAGGCTTAGTGCTTCTTTGCTGTCTACCTTGGCTCTCGGTGTAATTTCCAGCTTTCCCTTTAATTCATAATGCAGTTTCAATGATTCCTTCGCATAGTCCATTTTTCTTCCTCCATACTTTATTTCAATTCTATTCTATGTAATTTCTGCCTTTTTACTATTTCTGACTTTTTATTACCTCTGCCAATGAATACTTCTTTCCGGTATTAGTCGCTCCTTATAATGTGCCTTTCTTAACTCATTGTTTCTTATATCATTTCTTCTTCCTATATCATTTCTTCCGGCTTAAACACTTCGTCAAATTTCTCTTCCGTCAAGAAGCCAAGCTGTAGGCAGGCCTCTTTTAAAGAGAAGTTTTCCTGAAAGGCTTTCTTCGCTGTCTTCGCCGCATTTTCATAGCCGATATAGGGGTTTAAGCAGGTTACCAGCATCAGAGAACGGTGAAGATTTTCCTGCATTTTCTCTTTGTTCGCCTTGATCCCCACAACACAGTTCTGATTAAAGGATAGCATGGCATCGGAAAGTAGGCGCACCGACTGTAAAAAATTGTAAATGCACACCGGCATATATACATTTAGCTCAAAATTTCCCTGAGAAGCCGCCATGCCCACTGCTACATCATTGGCCATGACCTGCAAGGAAACCATGGTGAGTGCTTCGCACTGGGTGGGATTGACCTTTCCCGGCATAATAGAACTTCCCGGCTCATTTTCCGGAAGGAAATTTCTCCAAGACCGCATCTTGGGCCGCTACCTAGCCAACGGATGTCATTGGCTATTTTCATTAAATTCGCTGCCAAGGCTTTCAAAGCACCGTGGGCGAAAACCAGTTCATCCTTGCTGCTAAGGGAATGGAATTTGTTGTCCGCCGTTTTAAAATCCTTATGTGTCAGTTCCGAAACTGCTTTAGCCACTTCCACATCAAATCCCTTCGGGGCATTCAGTCCCGTTCCCACTGCAGTTCCGCCAAGAGCCAGTTCCCGAAGTCCGGGAAGGCTTAATTGAAGCATCTCCTTCGATTTTTCCAGCATATTTTTCCAACCGCTGATTTCCTGAGAAAAGCTAATTGGAGTGGCATCCTGTAAGTGAGTCCGGCCTGTTTTTACAATGCCTTCATTTTCCTGCATAAGTCTTTCAAAGGATTGGATGAGGGAATCCAAACTTGGAAAAAGTCTCTCCTCGATTTCCAAGGCTGCTGCGATATGCATGGCTGTTGGGAAGGTATCGTTGGAGCTTTGGGACATATTGGCATGGTCGTTTGGATGAAGTAGCTTTTCTCCTGCCATTTCATTGCCCCGATTGGCAATAACTTCGTTCACATTCATGTTGGACTGGGTTCCGCTTCCGGTCTGCCATACCACAAGGGGAAAATGCTCGTTGAGTTTCCCCTCCAAAATCTCATCACATACGTCGGAGATCAAAGTTTTTCGTCTTTCATCCAGTTTACCAAGTCGGTTATTGGCGATTGCCGCCGCCTTTTTTAAAATGGCAAAGGCACGAACAATCTCAGTGGGCATCTTCTCCGTCCCTATTTTAAAGTTCTCAAAGCTTCTCTGAGTTTGTGCCCCCCAGTATTTTTCCACCGGAACCTGCACTTCCCCCATGGAATCGTGTTCTGTTCTATAGTCCATTTCTTTTCCTCCATACAGCATTTACAACAGGGAAAATCAGTTTGGATAAATCTCATCAAGTTTTTTCCGAGCCGCTTCTTTTAAATTTTTATAAATACTTTTTTGATGCGTATCCATTGCTACTACCAGGGGGCCGAACTCCTCTGTTTCTAAATCCCATAGAGCTTCCGGCATTCCCATTTCAAGCCAATTCACATCCTGTACCCCCTTCACTCCTTGTGCCAGTTTAGCTGCACACCCGGGAGCAGCTTGCAAATAAATATACCCGTATTTTTCACAAGCATCAAGCGTTCCTTGCTCCATTCCGCCTTTTCCGATAACGGCCTTCACTCCTAACTCACCGACCATGTCCGCATAGGGTTCCATACGGATGGAAGTAGTTGGCCCAATAACATTCAGACGCCAGGAACCGTCTTCATTTTTTAGACAAACCGGACCTGCATGAAAAACAACTGAGCCTCTAAAGTCCTTTGGTAACTGAACATTCTTATTTAATATCTCTCGAATTTTCAGATGTCCCATATCTCTTGCTGTAAAAATATGTCCTGTAATATAAACAACATCCCCTATCTGCAAGCTACGGACATCCTCTTCTTTCAGCGGAGCTTTCAAAACTATTTTTTCACTCATTTCTGTTTATCCTCCTTTGATATTCCTCGCTCTTAAAGAAGTTTTTCTATTTCCCCATTGTCATAGAAACGTATTCCTGCCCTTCTGGCCACCCAACAGTGAAAATTAATAGCTACCGGAGCAATGGCCGTATGCGTGGCTGCAGTACCGATTTTTACCGCAAGACAAACTGTATCCCCCCCCGTTCCGGCTGCACCAAGTTTGAGGGAATTAATATTCTCTCTCTTAATTCATCTTCCAATCTAGCCAGCAGAGGATCCGGATTGCAATCATCCCAACTGCGGGTACTGATAGCTTCTCTGCTTAGTTTGGAGGCCACATCCATTTGTCCTCCGATACCGATGCCAATACCAAAGGGCGGACAGGGCTTTCCTCCCGCATTGATTACCGTTTCCAATACAAAACGTTTGAATCCCTCAAAGTCTTGATCCAATTTGATACTTGCCGTTGTGAAAATTTTCATTGCATTTCCCAACTCTGCACCACATCCCTTGAAGCTGATGATAAAATCCACATAGTCCTGTCCGGGATGATATTGATATTCAATATTGGGAACACCTATTCCCGTATTGTTCCCCGGATTGAATCGTGTAAGAGGATCCACAATACTGGGGCGTAAATATCCTTTCTTCGTAGCTTCATCCAATGCGGAAGAAATCACTTCCTGTGCAAATCCGGGAAAATTACCGTCGCCGTATGATATCCACGCAGTTGGATAACCGGGAGACTGACACACTGCCTTGTCCTGTTCCTTGGCAAGGTTAAGATTTTCCAACATGGAAGATAGCATGCTTTTTGCCGTTTCATTGCTTTCCCGTTGTAGAGCTTCCTGTAATAACGCTTTTGCATCCTCTGAAATTTCCGTAACCGCCCGAATACAGGCATCGTGAATTTCCTTTCTCATCAGCTGTTCGTTCATACAAGCACCTCCTCGTATCAAATAAAGAATGACTTTAATGTTTAAGTTGTGACTACAATGTATATTTTATAAATCTTTAAAAATATCCTTAATATTCTGTATTGTTTCCAGCCGGTGTAGCCTGTCCAGCAATTTATGTGTAGATTCTGCTCCAATGATATTTTCTACTAAGGATGTAAACTTTTGATCCGCCATATCCCAATCAAAGGGATTCTTAAAATCCCCAATCGGATAATCAATCTGTTCCATAATTGTTTTCCCATTTTTCAGGCAAATCGTAAGACGGTGTGCCCAACGGCAAGGATCTGCTCGGAACTCCTCATCCAAATCTCTATTTATCGTAACTCTAATTTTACTCATTAGGCTTCGGATTCTCGGATCATTCATATTTTCTACAGTAAAAGCTTTATCACTTAAATCTCGCAGTACAATTGCCGCAGCAATACAGAATTGCAGACTGAACTTGGCCGCATAAGGATTTTCCGGATAAGGATTATTTGTTGTCTGAACCGCCGTACTATAAGTTTCATCGGTAATGGAAAGGATATCTTCAGGCTGAATACGCTGAGAAGATATAATTTTTTCGATACAGTAATTGGCGGAATGAGTATGACGACAGCATGCATAGGGCTTAAAGGAATTTTCTTCGATTCGTAATTTCTTTCCAAAATCCTTTGTCAGGCTCTCCAAATGTGCTTCGGAAGCCAATGCATGCACAAATCCCCTGTCCCCCTCCAAAATAGTAGGAGCGCCTGTAAAACCTAATTGAGCCAACTCTGCAGACCGTAGGCCGCAGAGGTTAGCATTGGCCGTATGTACCACCTTACTCATGGATCCGCTGGCCAAATTCCCATAATCCTGCTGCCTGAGTGCCGGCAGTTCCAAGACAGTGCAACATCTCTTCTTCATTGAGTTCCAGAAGCTTAGCCGCCGTTGTACCGGATGAAAAAGCACCGACCACTCCGGTAGTATGCCAGTACTTATAGGAGGACGGATTAATGGCCTCTCCAATTCTGGATCCGGCTTCATAACCTGCTGCAACAGCTGTAATGATATCCATACCGCTTTTTTCCAGCTCTTGCCCCAAAGCAAGAGCTGTAGGAATAGTAATCACGGCAAGATGAGCAATGGAGGCATTATTGACATCATCCATGTCCATCACATGACCAAATACTGCATTAAGGGCTGCAGCCTGTTCCACTGTCATCCCGACAAATCCCTTCTGTAAGGTAGATGCTTGAACTGCCGTGATTTTTTTCGCATAATATTTCTTCCAAATTTCAGACTCTCTTTTAACTGAACCTGCAATAGCTACTCCTACAAAATCTTCTATGCACATCTTTGTGACATCGATAACAGATTCACTGAATTTGGAAGCATCCAGGCTACAGAGATAGGCTGCCAAGCTCTGTGTTAGCCCCATCGTCTCCTTCATGAAAAGCTCCTCCTAAAAATTGGGATTACGTTCTTTCTCGAAATTCAATATCGAAAAAAATTATTTCTTGGAATTTACATTTTCTTCTTGGCTTCTAAGCTTGCTTTTAGATATTAATGACTATTTCTTGGTGTTTTAAATCTTTTTACCAATGGCATACCGATAAAAATAACAGACAAAATAAATAGCGCACAGCTCAACGGTCTAGTTACAAATACAGTTAAAGAACCATTGGCAAATACCATACTTTGCGTCCAATTGTTTTCCATCATGCTACCTAATATTGACGCTAAAATCAGAGGAGACTGAGGAATTTTGTACTTGTTAAATGCATATCCGACAAAACCGAAAAAAATCATGATGTATACATTGAAAACGTTATTACTTACCGCAAAGGCACCTGTCACACATAGCACTAAAACACATCCGCTTAGTATTTCTCGCTTTAAGCGCAATACTGCTGTTGCCAAAAAATTACAATAAAATACGCATAATGGTAGCATTAGAATGTTTGCCACAATAAAGCTTAGTATAATCATATAAGCCATTTCAGGCGTATCTCTAAATAACGTTGGGCCTGTTCGTAAGCCCTGAATGGTTAAAGCGCCAAGAAATAAGGATGATGTTGAATTCCCCGGAACACCAAGGCTTAATAAAGGCACCATAGAACTGGCAACCACTGCATTGTTAGCAGACTCAGGAGCAGCAACTCCCTCCGGAACTCCCGTGCCGAATTCTAAGTTTGGATATCTTCTGGAGGCTTGATCATATGCCATGAAAATCGCCATAATCATTCCCGCTCCGGGAATAATACCAATAATATTTCCTATTACGCTGGATTGAATCCAGACAGGCAATAAGCGCTTTGCCATCTTCTTATTTGGTAATGACACCTTTACTTTCTGATATTCCTCTTTTACTTTCTGCAAATCAATCTCTTTACCTTTGATTCCTTCAATCATTTCCAAAATGGAAGTAATGCCGAATAAACCAATCAGCATGGGAATTAGAGAAATACCATCCATCAAACTTACCTGGCCGAAAGTAAATCTTGCCAGTCCCGTTTGGGGGCTCATGCCAATGCAACTAAAAACCAGTCCAACCGCCATAGCCAAAATATTCTTTACAATATTTTTCCCCGCCATACCGATTACTGTACTCATTCCCAGTATTGCCAGCATAAAATACTCCGGTGGTCCGAATTTTAATGCCTGCTGTGCTAAAAAAGGGGACAAAAATAACAATACGGCAGCGCTGGATAATCCTCCAAAGGTAGACGAAGATATAGCAAGCCCCAATGCCTCTCCGCTTTTTCCCTGCTGCGACATCGGATAACCATCATAAGCAGTTACAGTGGCCGATGCTGTTCCCGGAATTTTTAACAAGATGGAGGGAATCGAACCGCCACAGGCAGAGGCACAGTAAATACCCACCAGTAAACAAATTGCCACCTGAGGTTCCATACCAAAAGTGATGGGAATTAAAACCGACATGGTGATAGAATCATTTAATCCCGGCAAAGATCCAACAATTAAGCCAATAACCACTCCGGCAAAAAGTGCAAGCAATGCACTTGTTTGAAATAATTCTCCAAGCCCTAATAAAATACCACTCATTTTTCCCCCTTCTTAGAAATTCAAAAAAATCATTGGCAAGGGTACCGATAGCATCAACTTAAATACCACAAAAGTAGCACATACGGTTAATATGGCACAAAGTGCAGTTACTATAAGGTTTTTATAACCCAGAAATCGGATAATGAACACGCATAGTAAAAAAGTATCAATCACGTACCCTATTTTTTTCATCAAGACAGCATACACAATTAAAATCAGCAGTGTAATTCCAACTTTCCCAAGATTCACGCCTTCCAGCTTTACAACTGCATCTCTTTTAATAGCAGACTCAAAGAACAGGTATATGGCACAAAGCAGCAATACAACTGCCGACATAATAGGGAAAAAGCCTTCCTTTCCCATTGGGACAGCACTGACAATAACAAAAAGGGACAATGCAATAAACAAAACAGGCATTGCCAGTTCGATAATCAATTGTTTTTTATTCAAGGATTGCACCCTCCATCTATAAAAAGATACAGGCACTCAGTATGCGAATGCCTGTCAATAATCCTCTGTCTTATTTCGTTTCTTTCAGTTCAGGAACCAAAGCCTCAATGTCTTTATAATATTGAACGGCATAGTCCTTAAAATCTGCTGCGTTCTTATAAGAGTAAGGAATTGATGCTTCCTTCATACTGCTAATAAACTTTTCGGAAGTCGTTATTTTACTAAATTCATCACACAATACCTGATATACATCATCCGGTACTCCTGCCGGACACGCATATCCACGAAATGCACCGGCAACCATGGTTCCACCCATTTCCTTAAAAGTTGGTACATCCGGAATTTCTTCCATACGTTTTTCGGTACCAATTGCTAATCCGATGACAGTACCATCTTTAATTGCACTAACAGCTTCTCCTGCTGCCATCATAGCTGCATCACAATGTCCTCCCATCAGTTGTTGCATCTGAATAGAAGCGCTATCATTATGCAAATATTCAAACTTTAAACCGAATTCTTTTGCCAATTGCATAGCCGCAATATGATGGGCAGTAGAATGTCCCGGCGTTGCAAGCTTCACGGTATTTTCCTTGGCATAGGCCACAAATTCTTCCCATGTCTTATAAGGAGATGTTGGAGGCACTACAAAAATTTCGGGATCAAAGCAAACCATCCCCAAAGGCTTAAAGCTATCCAGTGTAAATGTCACTTCTTTTAGCAAAGGTGCACTTACAATACTATTGGAATAAGCCAAAAGTGTATATCCATCCGGTTCAGCATTAGCAACAGAAGTTGCTCCAATTACAGCTCCTCCGCCGGGCATATTTTCAACAATAATCGAATGTCCGTTAAAATAGTCCTTCCCGGCTGTATCCGCTAAAATACGAGTTGTAATATCCACTCCTCCCCCCGCAGCATAGGGAACAATAATTTTGATATTCTTTTTAGGAAAATCCGTATTCTTTACCGCGGTCTCTTTTTCCTCGGCAGAACTTTCCGCTACAGCTTGAGTGTCCTTTGGCGTTTCTTCTTTTTTGCCTGCACAGCCTCCAATAGACACTGCCATGACTCCTAAACACAAAAAGGCTGCTAAAATTCTTCTCGTTCTCATTTGTTTCTCTCCTTTATGAAATCAAATTTTTTGTTGCCATAACTATACGCTCCATAGCCTCTTCCACCGTACTATGCGGACACGCTATATTCATACGCATAAAGCCGTTTCCTTCTATACCGAAACTAAGTCCGTTATTTAATCCCAATTTTACTTTTTCAACAAAAAATTTTTCCAATTCCTCTTGCTTCATCTTCAATTTTCTGCAATCCAGCCAGAGCAGATATGTTCCTTCCGGGTGAACCACATCTATTCCATCCATATCTTTTAAGCTTGTTTCCACATAATTACGATTCACTTCCAGATAAGGAATCAGTTGATCCACATAGTAATCACACTGCTCGTAGGCAATGCAAAATGCCAGAGTACCGCAAATATTCTCACCAATAGCTTTGTTATTCACCACTACATTGTGCACTGCCGCTTTCAAAAGTGGATTTGCAGCAATAAAAGCCGCTGTACGAAAACCGGGAAGATTAAAGGTTTTACTGGGATTCATAAAGATATAGTATTCTGTTCAAAATCTTTGGAAATGCTCGCAAAAGGAATATGCCTGTTTCCGGAATACACCACATCACTATGAATTTCATCTGCAATCACAATCACATGATATTTAAGACACAGCTCCCCAAGACGAATCAGTTCCTCTTTAGTAAATACACGCCCTGTGGGATTCTGCGGATTGCACAAGATGAACAGTTTCGTTCTGGAATCTTTTAGTTTGGACTCGAAATCATCATAATCAATTTCATAACGCCCATCCTTTAAGATCATCTCATTTTTCAGTAAATGTCTCCCGTTATGTTCCGATAAATCAAAAAATGGAGGATAACATGGAGTCTGAATTACAATATTGTCCCCCGGGCGACTCAATGCACGTACTGCACAAATAATGCCTGAGACAACTCCCGGCACAAATTCTACCGCATCGGGATGCACCTCCCATCCGAATCTGTCTTTCTGCCATCTTACTGCAGCCGCCATTAGACGAGAACTTACGGGGGTATATCCATACACTCCCTGACGCATACGTTCAACCAACGCATCAACAACCGGTTGAGGTGCTTTGAAGTCACTGTCTGCAATCCACATAGGAATCACATCTTCCGGATAGACGGAATATTTTTTTGAATCTGTTCCTCTTCTGTCAATAACTTCATCAAAATTGTGCACGAATTTCATTTTTGCACCTCCTGATAATATATTATGTTTAGATTCTAAACTGCATTTTTGCACTTGTCAATGTCGTTTTTATAAATTATGCCTAATTTATTATTGTTATTTAAAAATATCTTATAATAACATATACTAATATATTATATATATAGTAAATTTTTTTATGATATATTATCTTTGTAGGATTACAATACATATGTTACATCACAACTAAATAAAGAAAGCGGAAGAGCCAGCCTTGTGTTAAAGTTAGTTCACCACAAACAACACCCAACTCAAGGAGGTCTTCCGCTATGGCTACTATAACACAAGATTTACTCTTCAGGCTATCTCTTATTCGCTACGCTGAAAAGTATGGCATAACTAAGGCTGCCGTTAAGTATCATGTCAATCGACAGTATATTTATCGATGGAAAAAACGTTTTGATGGCTCACCGGATTCTTTGCGCTATCTCTCTAGAAGACCACACAGACACCCTAATCAGCATAACTCTGATGAACTTAAACTTATCTCTGATATGCGGCGCAGAAACCCTCACGCAGGTCTTGTTATTTTTTGGGTGAAACTTATGCAAAGGGGTTACAAGCGTTCTATTTCAGGGCTCTACCGTGTTCTTAAAAAACAGGGCATTATGGCTGTAAAACCTCCCAATCCCAAGTATATCCCAAAGCCCTATGAACAAATGCATTACCCTGGGGCAGCGAGTTCAGATTGATGTAAAAATATGTCCCTTCTGCCTGCTTAAAAAAACAGCAAGGTCATTGGCAAACAATTTTTTTCCAGTATACCGCCATTGATGAATATTCTCGCTGGCGCTATGTAGAAGCCTTTGAAGAACATAACACCTATTCCTCTGCTGTATTTCTAGATCATCTTTTTAAATGCATTTCCAATGACCATTGAATGTGTACAAACGGATAACGGGACAGAGTTTACCAATCGCTTCACTTCTCACAGAAATAAACCTACTTTTGTTTGAAGCACGGCTAATGCAATATGGCATTCACCACAAGCTGATTCGACCGTTTACTCCACGACATAATGGTAAAGTTGAGCGTAGTCATCGAAAAAGACAACGAAAGATTCTATGCCACGCATAGTTTCTATTCCTTTGATGATTTTTCAAAGCAATTACAGGTATACAACAGAAGGGACTATAACCAGTTTTCCCATGAGACCTTTAGGATGGAAATCTCCAAGTACCATCCTAAAGGAATTTATTAGATGAGGGTGTAACAAATGTTTGACAAACCTACAAAAATTTTTTTATGATATATTATCTTTTTTTATAATATTTTTTTTATGATTAACTAGTACAAAAACGTCTATATTTTCAATCCATATATCGAGTAGCTTTTTTGGCATAGAACCCCCTATAGAAAATAGTCCGGCATATTTCATAGGCCTCTCTTACAACGCCGATGGCGAAGCAAAGAAAACGGCCTTCCGGTTAGTGCATATAACACTTCCAAAAAGCCGTTTTCCTTTTTACAAGAATTTACAGTATATTTTATATGTTTTATCCTATAAGCTTCTTACGCTTAGCTGTATATTTTTGTTTCATACGATTTTGTTGTACTTCACGTCTTACATTCAACCATGTTTCCAAAACATTAAAGGCTATATCTATCTCCTCCTCACTAAACTGCAAACGTACTTGATCGATAGATTCTCCAAAACTGACCTCATCGTATTTACGATGTGCTGCATCAAGTATTTCGCCTTTTTCTGTCAAATACAAGGGAGTTCGATTATCACCGGCAGGGTTCTGTGGACGATAAACCAAGGATTTATTCTCCAGCTTTTTTAAAATTTGTGAAATGGCTCCTTTGGTTTTTGCGTAATCCCATGCCAATTCCGTCACGGTAATACCCGGATTATCTGCAATATGTTTTAGTGTATGCACCTCCACAGAGGTATACTCCTCTCCGGTGCCATAGTCCTGCGGAACCTTAGTCGAAATATAAAGATTCGCCACCTGATGCAATATATCAACAGCCTCTACATTATTATATTTTTTTCGCATCTTCCTCACTGACATTCCATCTCCCCAATCCATATTCAACTCAAACAAAGAAAATCATAAAATCTCCGGTAAGTTTTTGTAAAATTTAAATACAAAAATTGCATGGCAGAATTAACTCTCTATTCCGATACTTTCATCTTCATACAATTGAAATAATCTAATATTACATCAAAAAAAAATAACAGTCCAGATATCCGTCATTCGTTTCGCCCTATGCCCATTTTAAAAATAAGGAGGCTTTTCTGTCCGAAGTTCGAAATTATGTGAATCATCGATTTTATTCGACATTGGTGAAAGCCACGGAAGATTGTTCCGACCCTTCCAGAATTCTTTTCAATTTGGGAAAAAATTACGTCTTCTTTTTTTATGAAAACCCTCTGTATTACCGTTTCTTATTCTCTATAGAAGATATCGATTTAGAGAATTAACCGCCGTTTGTGACAGTAAATTACTGAAAAAGTCTTTAGAAGAAAACCGAAGAATCATCCATGAAGCGGATAGAAAAATCGAAAAGGCAACAAACACGATTAAACAAACCGGAAAATATCCCCGGGAAGGCTTAAGCTTTCCGGCTCATCTCGCAGGATTATTCGGACAAAGATTATGGTTTTATAACAAAACCACTAGGTATAGTAAAAAGCTCAAAATCAGTGATGACTGCATTGGATGTGGATTATGTGCCTCCATCTGCCCCATGGGAAATCTACGTATACAAAACGGCAAAGCCGTCAATCTGAAAAATGCACCATGTGTTATCGTTGCATAAGTTCCTGTCCCCAAAAAGCCATTACACTTTTAGGAAAAGAAGTCATCGAACAGTGCTGGTATGAGAAATATGTTTAGGATGCAAAAAAGTTTATTCAAAGCACAAAGAAGAGCTTACACGCTCTTCTCTCCTGCGTATTTTTGATACGTATATTGTCCATGGGCGTTGGTCGCCTTGCCATTCCCGTAATATATGGCATGTGTCGGGCAACGGTGAAGACAGCCCAGACACATGGTGCAGTCTTCCTTCACCCAAACCGGCTTTTTGTTCTGCATTGCAATAGCCTGAACCGGGCATTTCTTCACGCAAAGTGTACAGCCGATGCAGGCGTCGGATACAGAAAGATTCCTTGTCTTTCTAATTTTGCCGTCATAAATCTTTTTCGCCACCCTTCCTACAAATTCCGGCACCGTGAAATCCATCTCTTTTCCTTTTTTCTTTTCGGAAAGCGATGTCTTAAGCTCAGTGATTTCCTCTTCTGCCCGCTTTAAGCTGTTTTTCACCTTTTCCCCATTGGATAAGTCAAAAATCACAGTCCAAGTATCCGGCATACGAATATCGAATTTCGCATCCAAGGCCAAACCTTTTTCTTTTAAAAGACTATCCGCAATCGAAGATGCTGCCCCCGTTGTCGTTCCGAATGTTCCCACATAAAAGCTGTAGGGCTTTGTTTCATACTGAAGCTTCAACTTTTCCAAGAACGCATAAACAATGCTGGGAAGTCCCCAAGCATAGGTAGGGCTTAAAATCCCAAACCTTCCGTCTCTTACCGTATACGCATAGCTTTCTGCCTTGCAGGCCTCCTCAATAGATATCATTTCTTCCTGCGGCTCTTTAATTTTCTCTGCTACATGCTTGGTATTTCCGGTAGTTGAAAAATAAAATAACATCTTCCTTACTCCTCACTTTGTTTCTTTATTAATGCCCTATGTTCTTCACTTTTAAGCAAACGGTCGATATGCGCTATCAGAATACCGTCTTTAACTGTAAAGATTCCTTTTTTGAGTCCATATCTATGCTTCCCTTCTGTTCATTTGTTTAAACAGTTTCATTGTAGCAGAACTTTTGAAGAATAGATGATCGGTAAAGAAAATCGAGACGGATACTTCTGAAGAAAGTTTCCTATCTAATGTCTTTTTGTAAAATATACTTGACATTCTAAAACGAAGGTGTATATTTGTTATGTAAAGTATTTACGACATTTTGTAACACGTGTTGCCTCCTCCAAAAAGTGAGAATGCAAGAAAAGGAAAGGAGTTTTCAATGAATTATTTCAACTTAGGAATCGCTGTAGGTGTTTTTGCAGGTTCCTTCTTAGTTCTTTTTCGTAACAGATTGAGTAAGGAACAACAGGATTGTTATGATGAAAGGCAGGTAATCGTCCGCGGGAAGGGCTATCAATATGCTTTTTTTACCACCATGGGACTCCTCATGCTTTACGCCGCCTTTGCCGATAAGTTGGAGAAGTATTTGGACGCAGGAATTATCCCCCTTGCCATCCTCCTCTTCTCTGGACTGATTCTGATGGGGTACTGCCTTTTCCATGATGCCTTCTGGGGGCTTAGCAGTAAAAAAAATAAAACCATTGGTGTTACTGTATGGGCTATGTTCAGCGTACTGAATGTCCTAAACACCGTAGAGAATATCTCTCCCGATAAAATGTGGGTTGCAGGAAGGCTCAGCAGCCGTTTTATGGTTCCTCTCCTTCTCAGTATCTTTTTTGCCATTGCCCTGATTCTCATGCTCATGAAGAATCGAATGAAGAATGATGAAGAGTGAGGTGGAAAAATGAAAAATCTACGTTTAAAATCCGCCCGGGCGGGAAAAGATCTGTCTCAGCAGGAGCTTGCAGATCTGGTAGATGTCAGCAGGCAAACCATCAATGCCATAGAAAAAGGGGACTATAACCCTACCATCCGCCTCTGCCTTGCCATTTGTCATGTACTGGGGAAAACATTGGATGAATTATTTTGGGAAGAAGAGGATAATTAGCTGTAGAAAAAAAGGAGCTATAAAAAATCAAAATATTTTCCTACTCATTATTTTTTAAATCAGTTAGCCTTGTCTACCTACGCGGTATAATTCTGTTTTTAAGAATTAGAAATAAAAATCTTCATTATGTAGTACATTAATATTTTTTTATTCTCTCTTTCAGCTAAGTTCTGTGAAGATATTTTTTTCCATAAGCTATAGCTATGGCTTTAGAGAAAATCTCTTTAGAATTTGATATGGAATTTTTATTGTTTTTCTTTCTTCTTTTTTGCTATGATGTTATAAGTTAGAATCTTCTAACTAACTATGCGATATTATTTTTTCCTTTCTGATCTTATCGGATCAGCAGATAGGAATATACCCTGAAGGAGTAAGCTATGAGAGAGAATTTTTCAAAAATATTGATGCTAAGAAATTAGAAATTGTCCATGAAATTAAATCCGCCTATGATGAGGGAAAGATATCTTTGGAAAAAGCCAGAAAATCCCTTAAAGATAGAGTACAACACCTGGCTCCCTATGAAATTGCCATTATCGAGCAGGAAATGGTGGTAGAAAGCGAAGACGAGTGCATTAAGGAAGATATCCAAGCTATGCTGGAGGTCTTCCAGGATGTTTTGGTCACAAAGGATCAAGAGCTTCCGGAAAATCATCCCATCTCCTGCTATCGTAGGGAAAATGCCAAAATGAAGGAATTGCTCCTTTCCGTGGAGGATTTGGTGCAGTATCCCCTTATTAAAAACCAATGGCTGGAACTTTATGAAGAATTGTTGAAATTCAAGATTCATTTGTCCAGAAAGCAAAACCAATTATACCCGGTTTTGGAGAAGAAAGGCTTTACCCGTCCTACCACCACCATGTGGACTTTGGATGACTTTATCCGGGATGAGATTGCAGAGTGCTACAATCTTCTCTTAGAGGATAAGGAAGAGGAATTTATCGGAAAGCAGGCTGAGCTTGTGGCGGATGTGCGGGATTTGATGGACAAGGAAGAAAATATCCTCTACCCTACCTCCTTGGAAATGATCAACGAAGAAGAGTTCCGTTATATGGCTGAGGGAGACCAGGAAATCGGTTTTGCCTATATTAGCGTGCAGGCAGATAAGTCCGGCAATTCAGCTTCGGCTTCCTCTTCTGCCTCAGCTTCTACAGCCGGTGCTCCCCTCTCCGGTCTTTCCTCTGCTCCCGGCTTTGCAGAAGAGCTTGCCGGTCTATTAGGAAAGTATGGCTTTAATAATAAGGAAGAGAAGCTGAATGTTAGCACCGGTCAACTTACCTTGGAGCAGATTAATCTGATTTATCAGCATATGCCTGTGGATCTTTCCTATGTAGATGAAAATGAACTGGTTTGCTTCTACACCGACACCAAGCACAGAGTTTTCCCCAGAAGTAAAAATGTCATCGGAAGAGATGTGAAAAACTGTCATCCAAAGGCTTCGGTACATATCGTTGAGGAAATCATTAAGAGAAGTTCCGTTCCGGAGAACAGGATAAGGCGGAGTTTTGGATTAACAAGCCGGACCTCTTTATTTACATCATCTACTATGCGGTTCGGGATGAAAACGGAAAGTTTCGTGGTGTGCTGGAAATGATGCAGGATTGCACCCATATCCGTTCCTTACAGGGCTCTCAAACTCTTTTGACATGGGAGCAGCAGGAAAAGGGAGAAAGCAAGGAGACTTCTGAAGACGAAGACAAGAGGGAAGGCTCAGAGACTTCTGAAGATGTAGGCAATAAAGAAAGCGCAGGGTCTTTGGGAAACGAAGGAAATAGAGAAAGCACAGGGTCTTTGACAGCCGGCAAGCTGACGGAAATTACCGAAGATACCCTATTAAAGGATATTTTGGAAGCGGATCCCAATGTAAAGACTCTCCTTTTCCGATTAAGTGACCGCTTTAAGGCCTTAAACACTCCTCTTGCTCGTATTATGATGCCGAAAGCCACGGTAAAGATTATGAGTGAACGGGCAGAGGTGGATTTGGATACCCTGCTTCGAGAGCTTAGGGAGTATTTTAAACTATGAGCTTTCAAGGTTTACTCTTAGGCTTGGTTTGCTTTCTCTGCATAGGGATATTTCATCCCATAGTGGTGTATGCGGAGTATTACTTTTAGTAAAAAATAGCTCGGCTATTTTTTTCTTAATAGGTCTATCCGCCTGTATAGCCAGTCTTTTTCTCCCTTCTCTTTTCCTCTCCGGAAGTTTGGCCATCTTTGGCATCTCCTGCTTTTGGAGTATTCATGAATTATATGAGCAGGAAAAGAGAGTGGAAAAAGGATGGTTCCCGAAAAATCCAAGGAGAAACTAGGATGGATGAGTCCTGTTCAATATAGGCTTAATCTCTTGGTTGCATAAAAACAGCGTAGCAGCCATAAAACTGCTACGCGTAAAAAGTCTAACTTTAGGGGGTCACTTCAATCTGTCCCCTTTTTTCAAATGCTCTTATTTTTCACATGCTAAATCATAAAGCACATTGGTATAAATTGCACAGGCCAGAAGCATCGTCTCTATTTCAAAGCCCTCGTCCGCCTCGTGCTCCGCACCAACCCATGATGCATATTCTCTTGTCGGGAAAATCGGACCGAAGGCGGCAAAATTCTCAAAGCTGCGCGCATAGGTTCCTCCGCCGATACGAAGAGGCGGTGTATAGGTATCTCCGCTAAAGGCACGGTAGTGCTTCAGACAAGTTTTAATGAGTTCACTGTCCGGATTGTTCAGAAGCCACTTGGAATCATCCACTAAGCACGTATCGATATGTAAGACTTCCTGAATGATGTCCGCACTTCTTTTTAGCAAATCACTGCCTTCACATTCATTCGGATAACGGTAGTCCAAGGCAAAGTAAACCCGGCCATTTTCAATATTTGCCTTACCTAAGTTAAAGGTTAATGGGCCCATATAGGCACCGTCATAATCCACCTTCAGGCCGACGCCGTACGGATCCTTGAACAGCTTCACTGCATTTAAGCTGAAGGCATCGTTATAGCAGCTTCCGACAAATTCAAACATCTTCACCGCCGCATTCACACCCATGTAAGGGCGAGAAGCATGGAAGGGTTTTCCATCAATATGATAATGCGCGCCTTCCTCATCCTGATGGCATTCTCCGCTTAGTCCATTTGCAAGCAGGAACTTCTCAAAATACTCTTTTTCGAGCGGCTTATCCACAATTACATCCGCCTTACCGATTACTACATTGAAAGCTGTGCCGGACTGCATAGACTTTATGCAGGAATCAATTTTCCCTTCAGCGCTAAAGTCCAGAATTCCCTTTTCCGCGTAGATACAGGGGAACTCCGCATCCGGTACGATTCCCATAATAGGATTCTTACGCACCTTCTTATAGTAAAGGATGCCGGCAGAGGTATTTTCCTCATCGGTACCTAAAATCATCTGGATATTGTGCTTTAGCTTATAGCCCTTATCCTTTAATATCTTCATCGCATAATACGCCGCAATAGCAGGACCCTTGTCATCACAGGTCCCTCTTCCCATAATATAGCCGTCCTTAATTTCTCCTGCCAAGGGGTCAAAGTGCCAGCCGTCTCCGATAGGAACAATATCCAAGTGTCCCAGTATGCCTACCGACTCCTCTAAATTCCCGTACTGAATTACACCGGCATAGCCATCGACATTTTCCACCTGAAAACCGTCTCGCTTACCGATTTCCAAGGCCTTATCCAAGCACTTTGCAATGTTTGGGCCAAATGGAGCTTCCTTCGTTGCCGCATCGTCATCCCGCACGGATTCGATCTTTACCAGCTCTCGCAAGTCAGCAATCATATTGTCCTGATATGCCCGTGCTTCCTCTAAAAACTTCATTGTCTGAAACCTCCTTTGATTCTATGGTTTTGTTCTTTTTTATACTGTTTTAATTCTATTACTTTGTTATCTCTTATTCTACTCTAATCCTATTTTGGTTCTATTGCTTTGTTCTCTTTAAATCTATTTCTTTATCTTCTTTGAAATCCTCTGGATTCTGCTGTTCTCCATTATAACTGAAGGATATAAAAAAACACTTCTTGTTTAAGTATCGGAAGAATTTTTACATCTATGAATATTTCCGTCGTTATCTTCGTTTTCTCCGCAAAGCTCTTTTAATTCCTCAAAGCTATAGTCCTGATAGACCTTTCCTCGTTTCAGTAGAGATTCGGTCGTTTCAGGCAGGGTTTTCAGCAGAGTTTCCGGCTGAATTTCTTTCGGGAGAGAGAAATCAATTCTCCATCCGCATCTTCCGCCTGATGTGCTATAAAAATAAACTCTCCCTTTTCCCAGTCTATGGCAAAGTGATTCATCACCTCTGTAGCAGGCACTTGCAAGAGACTTTCTTCCTGCGAGATGATATTTTCATAGAGAAATTCATACAGGGCTTCCTTACCGATTTTGATTACTCTGACGGTTTTTTCTTTCATCCTTTTCCTTCCTAATCTTTATCCGAAAATAGCTTCCCTAATTCGTTTTAAACTCTCTTCATTCTCCAGATATTCATGCATAAAGGGATACATAAAGAAGCTCATGGGGCGAACCTGCGTAGGACTGGCTACATCCCAAAGCTTACTTTTTGCCCAGCGCTCTATCACTTCCAATACCTTGTCTTCTTGTCCGAGATACCCATAGCAAATACAAGCTTGCTCGTAATACAGTTCCCCAAGATCTAATTCCTTGATCCTTTCATAATAGTCCACTGTATCCTCCGGACTCCCCTTCATAAAAAGTAAATTCAAAAGCTTCATCTTATCAAAATCTTTTTCGGGATTCAGCTTACCCTCTGCTATCAATTCTAAAGCCGTTTTCGGTACTTTTGGCGGCTGATAATTCGTAGCTCTTGATTCCGGTAAAATATCCTGCTGCATATAGTTCAGGAGAATCTTGCAATAATTGTATCGTTGGCAAGATTCCTTAAGACACTTCACTTCCTCTGCTTCCATTAGCCTACTTTGCTCTTCTTGAAGAGCCGAAATGACTTCTGCTTCCCGTCCGATTTTCTTTGCCGCAAAGCACATGGCCATCATATATTCGTTGGCTACATTGGAATAATACCACTCATCCCAAAAGGGCATGAGAAGAAGAGTATGACTTACTGCCTCTTCATACTTTCGGTCAAAAAATTCCACCCCGGCCCTTACCGCAAGATTTTGGTGCGGAAATTTCTCTTCAAAGGCATCCAGTTTAGCCAAACTTTCAGAGGAACCATTTTTGATTTCCTCACAAATGTCTCGGTACTTCTTAGGTAGTTTTATTGCTTCCATAGTCTTCCCTCTCCGGGACAATATCCCCGTTATCATTACTTCTTCCCTGTAATATCAAAATCCGGATTCCTCTCAGTCTATAGTCTGTAAAATCTCATCCACGAACTCTGAAAGCCCTGCTGCGGCATAAATCACCTCATCCGGATCATGAATATAGCAAAGAATCTGTCCCTCTTTTCCCTCCTTATCCGGATCAAAATCCAGCATTAAAAAGCAACTGTCACAATACTCCGCAAAGGGAATCCATTGCTTATGAAAAAGATAAGGCTTAATCCTGCTATCCCGCATTTTCTCTATTTCTTCTTCGGTGAAAAAATCCGAAAACTCTGTCAGAAGAGCATCTCTGTTCTGAAAATATTGCTTTGTCTTCTCCATCTGCTCTAAACTCATCAGGGAAAATGACATTTCCACATCATGGATTACAGAGGGTAAAATGCTGAAATATTTGCTTCCGTTTTTATAGCTGTAAAGTGCCTTAAAGTCTTTTGGTAGCTTGATGGAAAACTTCTTCTCAAAAGCCTCTATCTCTTTCTGCGAAGCCCCGGGAATCTCTTGATACTCCTCCCAATATCCCTCTTCTATCGGATCATCCAAGTCCAGTTCATCAAAATTCTCTACTACGTACTGCTCTATCCGCTTTATCTTCTGAATAAGATCCATTTCTACTCCTGCTTTCTTTTATCATAAATATTCGATTTTATCCTGAATATTCAACACAAAAACTCTTCTGCTTCTTCTTAACTAACGATGGTAATTATACTATATCTATCCTAAAGATGCAGGAAGTAATATGTATTGTAATTCACAATACATTGCATTACAATTAGGTAGAAAGGTGGTGATATGATGAAAGATGCAACAGTAAGTGCTCGTGTAGAATGTAATGTTAAAAATGAAGCAGAAGATATTTTGCAAAAACTGGGTGTTCCTGTCTCTGTTGTAATAAATTCCCTTTATCGACAGATAATATACAAGCAGGGTATCCCCTTTTCCCTTACGATTCCCAAAGAACCGAAAACTCTTGATCAACTATCTAAAGCTGATTTAAATGCAAAGCTCTCCCACAGCTATAATCAATCACTTCGTAAGGAGGGGCGTCCGTTTAATGAGGTTTTTGATGAAGTAGAAGTCCTATGATGTAAGTAACTTCTCTTAGATGTCTTTCCACTGCAATTCTTTCGGATTTTCCAGAAAAAAGCTGCTGCCGTCAAAGTCATTTCGTAAGCGAATTCCTTTTTCCTCGATACTCACGCTGTTATACCACTGTCCCAAAGAAGCATATTGTCCGTAATGAATATTAATCAGCATACTGCAAATCGGACTCCAACTGCCTTTCTCCACCGTCTCCGCCAGTAAATAATAGGCATCTAAAAACAGGAGATTCCGCCCATAAATCCAAAAGGGAAGCGACCTTTGAAGTAGCGGAAGTTTTGCGGAAAAATCCCGTCTCCATGAGGCGCTTCCGTTTCATATTGGAAGTCTATTTCACTGCCGAAATAAGCGATGCTTCCCCCGTTAGGGCCAAGGTTTATCGGAACTCCCTCTTCCGCAATAAAAAATTCCATAATTTCTCCTCTTCTTTCCAACGTAATCGAATCAAAATTCCATAAAAAGATAATTTATTGTATCACGAATAGAACTCTCCTGTGTTATACTTAAAAAAAGTTATAATAAAATCGATTTTTTACTTTTTTTAGAAATGAGTGGAAGAAGGGATAGCGAAAATGGATTTAAGCTCGGAAGAACAAATAAAACTGAACAATCTCCGGAATACGGCGCAATTTCAACATAGTTGGAAAGCCATACGAAATACCCTCACTTGGAAAGAAAGAGTACAACATTATTTTATTCGGAATATGCTTCTTTTGTTTCTTTGCTTTCTTTTTGGTGGCGGTTTAATGCTCCTTACCGATGAAGGTGCTCTTCCCCGCAGTGAATTTATAGATGCACTTATGATGCTCCTCGCCAGACTGGGCATCTTTCTTGTGGTGCTTCAGATTCTTAGTGTCCTACTTTATAGCTTGATTGGTTCCGGTTGGGAAGCAAAGCAAAGAGCTAAGCTCCGCAAGCTTTATGAATGTGACATTCTGGCTCCGATACTGCAAATCCTTTATCCTTCTTCAGAAATCGATACGGAACATGACATGTCCCCGAACAATGTAAAAGAAGTGGTTCCCGTTTCAGAATACTATATCCAATCCGGAATACTCAAGCTCAATGATGAAAGAGATCTCAAAACAGTGGATTTATATGCGTATAGTGTCATAAAAGGAAAAGACGGTTACGATGATGTAACCGACTTTCTCGGACAGGTCTACTCCATAAAGAACACATTCTCTTTAAAAGGAGAATTGCGGATTGTTCCGACAGAGCATTTCCTTCTCTTTGAAACCCAAGGGGGCTATCCCGGCACCATGCAAGACGGGAAGAAAATCGATGTAGAAGACATACAGCATAACGAACACTACAACATTTACTGTACGGATGAACAATCTACAAGAAAATTCTTAACTCCCACTGTCATCGAATGGTTTAACAACATGACTTCGGACTGCAAGTTTTCCTTCTATAGCAACGAAGCTCGGATTTATTTTGCAAATTATAACAATCGGTATTCCTTCGCCATGCCAAAAGACAAGAAAAGTCTCAAGGCATGGCGGATAGAAGACGCGGCAATAAAGCTGAAATATGCCTTATATTTCGCAAACGAAGTGACGGAGATGATTCATAAGAACGAAGGTTTTTCATAGGGCTCCTCTTTTCTTCGCATAGAAATTCTTTCTTTGCATAAGATCTCTTATTTTGTCTTACTTAATTTCACCTTGGGAACAAGGAAGTACAGAGGAATGATATTCAGTACAAATGTTGTGATAAAGAGCAGCATATCCTTCAGCTGAATTCCATTTCCGGACAAGATTGCATTCATCATATTCGTGTAATAATAGCCCGGGAAAATCCTTTGTACTTTGGCAATAAGGGAAATAAATCCGCTTTCCGCTCCGAAGCTTGCGAAGGGTATAATGGTCAAAGCTGCCAGAATAATGACCGGAAATCCCACTGTATCAATGAGTTTGGCATCCAATCTCACACCAAGTACAAAGCCGATAACGCTGAAGTAAATCCCCATGATGGTCAATAAGAAAAACTGAATGCCCAGCTTTCCGTTAATCGGGAATTTGGCAAATACCGTCGCAGCGCCTAAAACCACAACAAAAATCAAGGTATTTAACACGATTTGCACGAAGGTCTGGTCCAAAAGAAAGTTTTTGATTCCGTAGTTGGAAAATCGGGATTCAAAGGAATAAAAACCGATGTCAGAGGAGATTCTTTTACTAAAGGTTGCCAGACTGTTTCCGATGATACCGATAAATACGGCAATCCCCAGCATAATATTCGGTAGCATATCCGCCTGAATATTGTATAAGAACATATACCAGGCCAGTGGAAGAAGAATCGTAAATAAGACAAATCTTCTGTTTCGTAACACCTGCTTTAATTGAATCATGCTAATCATTTTTAGGCCTCCTTTTCAACCTTTTCTCTATAAAATTCTTCAATCGTTTTTCCCTGCCGGTGAATCTCTTCTACGGATTCAGCTGCTGCAATTCGTCCATTCTTTAAGATCATCACCTTCGTAAAGAAGTGATCAATCTGGTTAAAATCATGGGTAACAATCACCGAAGTATATTTTTCCTTCTCTAGAAGCTTCCAAAACCGGTCTACAGATTCTAAGTCCATTCCGGTTGTTGGCTCATCCAGAAAAATCAGCTTCGGAGAATTTAAAATGCTGAGCAGTAAGGAAAGCCTTCTCTTTTGCCCGCCGGAAAGACCGCCCACATATTGCTTTTTAAAATCCTGCAAGGAAACTTTTTCCAAGGCTTTATCCACATCTATTGCAATTCGATTCATCGAACTTTTTAGCTGTACTAAATCCGAAACCGTCAAATCATCGATCAAATATCGCCCTGGGGCATCATGCCGATTTCTTTCTGATAATCCAGTGCCGTCTTCACAGTACCGGAATTTGCCTCCAGCTGACCGGCAATGATTTTCATCAGCGTACTCTTTCCCGCTCCATTATTCCCCAGCAAAGCGACCTTCTCACCTTCCTCTATGGAGAAGGAAACGCCTTTTAATACCTCTTTATTTTTAAAGGATTTCTTGATTTCATCTACACTAAACATCTCAGTGAACCTCCATTTCTTTTTTCTTTACGAGGCTCATTATAGAACGTGTTCCGGAAGAGAAAATAAGCTTGTCGTGAATGGTAATTTTTTTGTCGCGAACGGTAATTTTCCGGAAAAAAAACAGACTGAAAGAGGATTGTATAGCAGCAAAAAAATTTTTTGAAAGGAGCATCACTTAAAAGAACGCACAAAAATAGACCCCGAGCAAGACTCCCAAAGTCTATTTGCAAAACTGAATGGTTTGAGAAAAAAGATGATTGGCGCTGCGGGTACTGATTAGAGATTTCGGATATTTTTCCAGAATTGTATGCACGTTATGAAGACCAAGTCCTCTGCCTTCCCCCTTAGAGGAATACCCCTTTTCGAAAATGGGAGAGAGCTCCAGTTTTTCCGCCTCTGTGCTGTTTTCCACCACCAAAATGAGCATTCTCTCCTCACGAATCAAGGCGATGGCGATTTTCGGGGCTTCGGCAGTAAGACATCCCTCTATGGCATTGTCACAGAGAATAGAAAGAATCTTGATAAAATCCAGCAACTCGATTTGAAAATCATAAATCTCTTCTTCTATCTCCACAGAAGTCTCTATCCCCTTACTCTGGGCCTCCAGGAGCTTCGCAGATAAGACACTTTTTACCGCATCATTTTCAATCCGACTTAATTTTGCAAGATCAAATTTACTGCTATAAAAGGGCTTTCCGCTATCTTTTAGAACCGTATTGTAAATGTTTTCAATGCTGTCAAAGTCTTTCCGCTCGATTCCCAGCTTCAGGCTGGTTAAGATATTCATATAGTCATGGCGAAAACTGCGAATCTCTCCGTATAACTCCTCTACATGATGACTGTATTCGGAAAGTGCCTTTAACTCACTATCCTTTTGCTCCAGAACTTCCGCTTCCAGTCTTTCCTTGGAAACGGCATTGATATATAAAAGCACCACGAAAAAGATAATGATATAGAGATTGTTCAGCTGTCCCCGAAAGCTGTCCGCCCAAGAAAAGTGGTCACGCAGTACCAAAAAGGCTGTAATCAAAACAGTGTAAACCATCATCGAGAGATTGATCGGCAGTAAAAAGCGGCGAAAAAAACCGCGCGCAAAGCCTGCCTTCAACTCCTGAAAATTGATTTTCAGGGATTTTATAAGGACAAGATAGAGGGGGAAAACCAGAAGTTCAATCAGAAGATCATATCCGCCGATACTCGCCTCATTGTAAACGGAAATGCCGAAGAACGGAAAGACATAGAAGGCCAGCATCCTTCCCAGCAGGCTTTCTAAAACAATAGGATAAAGACCGTAAAACAGCTTCAGTCCTCCGTCTTTCTCCCGATTTCGATAGAAGCTGTACATCACGAAGCTCACAAAATACCCGAAGAAAGCAAGCGGCGGAAAAAAGAAAAACAGCAGCTCAAAAAGAACCGGAACAAGAAGAAAAGACCAGAGAGGCATATTTTCATCGCTAATCTGACGATAGAACAACATCACATTGACGATTTTCACATATTCAATTGTCAGATTGATCATAGATTCCATACATTCTCCTCTCTGAAAATATTTTACTGCTTCATCGACTTCATCCGTTCCATAAGTCCTCTATACTTCATACGGGAAATCAGACAGCTCTCCTGATTCTCGAATATCGCCATTTTCTCCTCTTTATCAATCTTCACAATGTTCTCCGGATTGACCACAAAGGAGCGGTGGCATTGGTACAGTCTGGAATCCGCCTTTTCCAGGTCGGAAAGCCCTGCATAGAACTCAATTCTTTCCTCCTTGGTATGTAAAATCACCTTATGGACGGTAGGAGAAGACTCAAAATACAAAATTTTATGAAAAGGAACCTGCACTCTGGCCATGGCCGTTTCAAAACTGAAAGAATCCTCCGATACAGTAGCGCCAAGTTTTTCCAACGTGTACTCAATAGCCGATTCCACACGCTCGGAAAAATGTTCCTCATCCAAAGCTTTGTCAATAAAGTCCAGTGCCGAAACCTTATAGCGAAAGGTAATCGGCATAAATTCCGAATGAGTCGTCACAAATACGATAGTGGCATTGGGATCCCTGCTTCGAATTTCTTTCGCAATATCCAGCCCCTTCTTTTCCTCTCCTCTAATCTCAATATCCAAAAAAAGAAAAAGCTGATGAGAACCTCTTTCCGTAATCGCAGTAGAAGCTGCCCGGCATTTCCAAAGATTTCCGGTGCCTTACAAGATAAGCTCTTCCTACTAATCAGCTCCTTAATCACCTTTTCAATGCGGGATTGTTGTATTCTTTCATCCTCTAAAATAAAGATTTTCAGCAAGTCTCTCACTCCTATTCAATAAATTCTTATGGCAATTTCCGAATTCCTATTAAATAATCTATAGTAAAAAATATGTGAATTTTAATTATAAATGGCAAAAATCCGCTATTGCCCAAAAGCTACTGCTATACGCTTCAAAAATAATCGGTTTATTTTACCATGCTTTACCTAAAATAGAGTAAGTTTTTTCGGTAGTTTGACAGTTAAATCGTTCCAAAATCTCCTCAGGCCTTGGATTGAAGAATGTTTCCGGATTATGAAGAGTGAATTTCAAGCCAGACCGGTATATCTCAGTAGAAAAGATCAAATCACGGCACATTTCATTACCTGCTTCACCGCCCTGATTCTTTATCGCATTCTGGAGAAGAGGTTAGGTGAGAGTTATACCACTGAAAGCATTATAAGAACACTGAAAGAAATGAACATGCTGATAGCTCCCGGTGAAGGATATATCCCTGAGTATACACGAACCGACCTTACAGACAAACTCCACGGCACATTTGGTTTTAGAACGGATTACGAGATTGTATCTCAAAGAGAAATTAAAAAGATTTTAACCGCAACGAGAATGTAGAAATATTGCTAGAATTCAAAAAGAAAACAAGAGCTATAAATGGCGTAATTACGCCGTTTATGGGCTCTTGACTCTTTCGCAACTGTCAAAGACGGGAGTATCATATTTATTATGTAATACACATAGTATTGCTTATTGTTTTTAAGAATGAATATTCCGTTTTATTACAACATTTTATTCGACCGACTTCAACGATTCGACCATATCTATATGTGCTGTTAACCTGCATACCATAAGCTGGATTAAAAGAGAGCAGCCTACGACGATTAATGAAACAATTATATATGATATCAATCGTAAATGAGGTGAATATGAAATCGTGGTTGTTGAGACTGTTCTGACATATAGTCCAAGAAAATACCATCCAGCAATCGAGCCAATTATCCACCCTGTCACCATGGGGATCAGGCTGCTTTTAAAGATAAGACTCTTTATATCTGTATTGTAGCTACCGAGAACACGAAGTGTGGCATATTCTCTGTATTTTTCTGTAAAGTTCAATAATCCGAGATTATACTGGATTACAACACTTAGAAGAATGGCTGCTGCAATCAGAAGTATGATTACTCCCTGAACGCTGTCCAGCAATTCCTCGGACTCACTGTATTGTTTCTTCAATTTGACTGAATCTTTGATAACAGACATCTGCTTCACATCGCCCAGATTCATGTTGTCATCTGCCAATAATGCGCTAGCTGTAAATGTATTGCCAAGCGATTCCCAGTATGACTGCGACATAAATATTCCCTGGGGGCTGTTTATATCTGCTATTCGGGAGACCTTCAGATAATTTCTCTTTCCCGCTATAAGTACGCTGATAAATCCGTTTTCTTTCACATTCAGATCTCTGGCTGAAGAACTGGATAGAATTATTCCATCAACAGGTAGTCCCAGCACATTTCCATCAGTATCATATGTCGTGAAAAAATAACCCTGACCAATAATAAACAGTCTTTCAGAATGAACAGACATTGAGCTTCTTGCCTCACATGACTGTTCGCTTACCCACTGACAGTCGCCTGACAGAAGAGATTCTATTTTTTTGACTTCATCCTCTGTTGGAGACATACTGAGATTTAACTTTTCATAATAAGTGTATTGCCTACCATAAATCTCACTGTTTACGATGTTGATAGTGTCTTTTAATCCGAAGCTTGCCATCAGAAGCATCATGCTCCCTAAAACGCCTACAATTCCTATTGCTGTACGAATTTTGTTCTGTCCTGCATCTCTGATGATCCATCTCCAGTCAAAGCTCAGTCTGTTCCACAGAACTTTAAAATGTTCAGCAAAGACCTTTTTCTGACTCTGCCTGCCAGAATCACGGAGCAAATCAGTCGGTGTCTCAACTACGATAGATCTGCATGAGATCCAGGCAGATAATGTACAGATAGTGATAAGCAGTACAATAAGGATTACTGAATAATACGAATTACGCCCCAGCCATTCAGGCATGCTGTAAAACTTTTTCTGCAGAGAAAGAAGGACAGGGGTTACTGTATATGGTGCAAGCTCGTAGCCCAGTAATGCTGCCGGAACGCTGATGATAAGTCCGTAAATAGCATAATGTAGCTGGATCTGAAGAGGATGAAAACCAAGCGCCTTTAATATTCCGATCTGTGTACGCTGCTTCCTGACAATTCTTGTCATAGTTGTGTAAATGGTAAGGAGTGCCAGAAGAAAAAATACGAGTGAAAACATGACAGACATCTTTTTTATCTGCCCGATCTTATTTATGTATGAAGATACAGGTGTGTATTCCGTTCTGTCATAACACATCATATATTTATCATTGAGAATAGTTTTCAGATCTGAGCGCAGTGACTCCACGTCAGTTATATTATCTGTAGTAATTTTTATCTGATTATAGGCTGCATTAGGGACTATCTGAGAAAGAGTATCTGCTGATATGAATCCATAGGTATATTTCGAATGATCTGGCACCATGGATGTAGATGAACCTGTATAGCAGATATACTCAGGGCTGTAGACCAATCCCTTAACTTCTAACTTTTGACTTTTTTCACCGTAGTATATCTGAATCTGGTCACCAACATGGATTTTCTTATTGTCTGCATAATCTTTATCCAGCCAGATGCCGTCTTCTGTTGGCTTATATTCATTTCCGTTAATACATAAAGGCTTTGATATTTTATTGTCTTTGTTGGATATAAGACGGATATTGACATTGGAATCGCTATCCAGGTATGCGCTTTCTACAGCAGAAAGCTGGGTTTCGTTTATCCCATCAAGCGCTTTGATCTGTCCAATATCATCATTGTCAAATCCGAGACCACTGATCCAGATATCTGCCAGATTTGAATCCTTAAAATAGGCAGTCTCTTCCTGCTCCATACCGTTCCATACTCCCTCGATGCCTGAGTATATCAGCATCCCAAGAGCGCACATGATAAATATCGACAAGAACTGAGATTTCAGTCGCCAGATGTCACGAAGCATTTTACGAAACAGTGTACCCATTACCAGCTTACCTCGTCAACCTTCAAAGGATTTTCATTTTTCTCAGAAAATTCGATCCTACCGTCCTTTAGGTGTATCACTTCATTAGCGCATAGCGCAATAGAAGCATTATGCGTCACTATGATTACGGTTTTGTTATATTTCCTGGCCATATCCGTAAGAAGTTGAAGTACACTCCTTCCTGTAGCGCTGTCCAGAGCCCCTGTTGGCTCATCACAGAGAAGAATGTCAGGATTTTTACATATGGCACGCGCGATAGACAAGCGCTGCATTTCTCCGCCTGAAAGTTCATCAGGAAAATGCTGACATCTATCCTCCAGCCCGACACTACGGATCATTTCCTTTGCGTCAAACGAATGTGACGTCATCTTAGCCACAATACTGACATTCTCTAGCGCATTAAGTGATGGTATCAGATTGTAAAACTGGAAAAACAAATCCTATCTTTTTTTCCTTCTGTATTCGGTTAGTTCAAATTCATTGAGCTTTGAAATATCGGTATCTGACACCCGTATGCACCCAGATGAGGCTCTATCCATGCCACCTATAAGATTGAGCATCGTACTCTTTCCAGATCCGCTCGGTCCTAAAATCACAGTGACACTTTCGTCTTCAATGCTGAAGCTAACATGATCAAGTGCCGTTACTTCGCTGTCACCAACATTATATGTCTTTGATACATTCTCAAATGTAACTGCTTTCAATATATTCACCTCGCTATGCAATGGCATTTGTTAATTCTGTGTATACGTAATTTCTACTCATTTGCTCTCCTTCTGTTCCGCAAAATTATATAGTTTAAGAATCATTGTCTTGATTGTTGGCAGTTTTTCCTTCAAATAATCGATCTTCTCATCTGGAGAAATTTGATTCATGATATTAAATAATCCTGAAACCAAAAACTCAGTGATAAACTTTGGATCGCTGCAGTTGCATTCTCCATTATCATTTCCAGAAAGTATAAGTTCTGTTACAAGAGGAACCATTTTTTTCCCAACATTGAAAAAAATCCTCTCGTGTGTTTTACCGTTTTTCACATTTAGGATTCCCATAAATATGCCAAACTTTTTTTCTGCCGAATCAATAAAAATTTGAAAAATACGATTGATTTTGTCAAAGGTGCTTATATCCTTATCTATCAACTTATTGACAGCATCTATTATCGCGTCTGCATATCTATCTGCCAACTCCTCCATTACTTCATCTTTTGACTTGAAGTAATAATAGAAAAGTCCCTTTGCTACTCCAATTTCATTGACAATATCCTGTACTTGTGTCTGCTCATATCCCTTCTCCTCAAACAGCTTTCCAGCTGTCTCAATGATTTCATTGCGTCTTTCTTCTTTAGTTTTTGCCATATAAATTCCACCTCATATATATATTGACTGACTTCAGTCAGTTTTTATTATAATATTTTTTGATTGTTTGTCAACCTAGATTCCCGGATTTCCAACCTGTAGCAGTCAATATAAGTAGACACGTTCCCATTATTCAGTTCGGTAGTTTGACAGTTAAATCGTTCCAAAATCTCCTCAGGCCTTGGATTAAAGAATGTTTCCGGATTATGAAGAGTGAATTTCAAGCCAGACCGGTATATCTCAGTAGAAAAGATCGAATCACGGCACATTTGGTTTTAGAACGGATTACGAGATTGTATCTCAAAGAGAAATAAATAAGAATTTAACCGCAACGAGTAAGTAGAAATATTGCTAGAATTCAAAAAGAAAACAAGAGCCCATAAATGACGTAATTACGCCGTTTATGGGCTCTTGACTCTTTCGCAACTGTCAAATACGGGAATATCAAGAAAGCTCTATATCGTCAAGTTGTGAACGTGATGCTGGATAGCGTTACTAGATGTAGATGTCGGGATTTTGCCCCCAAAATAGAAAAAATATTAAAAATTGTTTTATTCCGGCCTGTTCGCGATAGGCTTTGATTTTAGTAATCAGCGCCATCTCATCCCCCCCTTACTGCCCATGATATAAAATAATACCGCCCTTAGTATGGTTACCGCGTATATATATTGCCCCTTAGTAGCGTAGCCCTTATATGCGATTCAATAATTTTTGCTGATCCCAAGCTGAGAAATGATCTCAATCCCGTCAACGGAAAAATGATATTCTACAATTCCGGTACGAACAGACTCGTCTAAGAGTCGCTCCGCTTTTTTAATATCAATTTTTGAACATGATTTACATTAACCGCGAGGAGAACCGAACACCAGATAAATATACCATAGCAATGTTAATTAAAGCTTCCTTCTTTTCATCTCTGAAATCCATATGATATATAAACACAAAGCTATCTCATTATTTGCTTGTTATAGTTCTATAAATCTAGTATTTATACCTAATCTAAATATCCAAAAACTCATAAGGCTTTTCCGAAAGAGAAGATTCGCAGCACTCGGCAAGATACGCATCCTTCTCCTTTAGGCTCTCTATGTCCGGATATACGTTTAACACTCTGTCCCCCAGATTCCAAAAATCATGTGACCAAGACTGCGGGTTTTCCCATACGTGTGGATTTCCTTTCGCCCAATTCGGAAGCTCCTTGCGAACCTTGGTTGCCACTGCAAGCTGCCCTTTTGCAGTTTTATAAATCGTGTCAATCCTTATTCCACCGTCTACCGGACGTTCTACACGAGTAATCTCCATACCATAGAACATTACCTTTCTTCTTACCCCTTTTTCATAGAGGTTTAACTCAATCTTGTCATATCCTTCGCTTTTGTTGCGTTGAACACTTAGAAAGTCCTGAAGTGCCTGTATCACAGCGGCAGAAACACTTCCGGCGTACTTGGCAGCATCATCAAATAAGTGTAGATCTGCTTCTGCAACATAAATATTTTTTGTGGACATAATCATACCTCCTTATTTTTGTAACTTGTATCTGAAGTTTAGTATCTATATGATTATGAACATAATTATGATCATATAGAGGTATTTTGTCAAGATAGACTTTCTTTCCATCATTTCTCAGTCATACTTGAGACTCCTATTGATTCGGTCCTTTGTCTCTCGACTACTATGACCTCTGCTGACTTCTGTGCGTTCAGTATTGCTTTGGATAATGGTTACCTCTTTCAAGGCTTATCACACAGACCTCCCTAGGTACCACACGTTTCTTCCTCTCCATCTATCTGCCTCATTTATCATGCATGATTTCGTGTAGTTATTGGACTTTGGCTTGTGTTGCAGTCTTATCCTTCCCACTACCGGGCGGATTCGGGACTTTAACCCGTTAGAAACGTGTTAATTAAAAGCTTTCCTTCTTTTCATCTCTGAAATCCATATGATATATAAACACAAAGCTATCTCATTATTTGCTTGTTATAGTTCTATAAATCTAGTATTTATACCTAATCTAAATATCCAAAAACTCATAAGGCTTTTCCGAAAGAGAAGATTCGCAGCACTCGGCAAGATACGCATCCTTCTCCTTTAGGCTCTCTATGTCCGGATATACCTTTAACACTCTGTCCTCCAGATTCCAAAAATCATGTGACCAAGACTGCGGGTTTTCCCATACGTGTGGATTTCCTTTCGCCCAATTCGGAAGCTCCTTGCGAACCTTGGTTGCCACTGCAAGCTGCCCTTTTGCAGTTTTATAAATCGTGTCAATCCTTATTCCACCGTCTACCGGACGTTCTACACGAGTAATCTCCATACCATAGAACATTACCTTTCTTCTTACCCCTTTTTCATAGAGGTTTAACTCAATCTTGTCATATCCTTCGCTTTTGTTGCGTTGAACACTTAGAAAGTCCTGAAGTGCCTGTATCACAGCGGCAGAAACACTTCCGGCGTACTTGGCAGCATCATCAAATAAGTGTAGATCTGCTTCTGCAACATAAATATTTTTTGTGGCCATAACCATACCTCCTTATTTTTGTAACTTGTATCTAAAGTTTAGTATCTATATGATTATGAATATAATTATAATCATATAGAGGTATTTGTCTAGATAGACTTTCTTTCCATCATTTCTCAGTCATACTTGAGACTCCTATTGATTCGGTCCTTTGTCTCTCGACTACTATGACCTCTGCTGACTTCTGTGCGTTCAGTATTGCTTTGGACAATGGTTACCTCTTTCAAGGCTTATCACACAGACCTCCCTAGGTACCACACGTTTCTTCCTCTCCATATATCTACCTCATTTATCATGCATGATTTCGTGTAGTTATTGGACTTTGGCTTGTGTTGCAGTCTTATCCTTCCCACTACCGGGCGGATTCGGGACTTTAACCCGTTAGAAACGTGCGCCGCTAGGCTCACAACAAGAGCTCATAAATGGCGTAATTACGCCGTTTATGGGCTCTTGACTCTTTCGCAACTGTCAAAGATGGGATTTTACCATGCTTTACCTAAAATAGAGTAAGTTTTTCATTGCGTGCTTAGTATTTTTTTATTTTGAGTAACTATAAAGAAATTCAGAATAAAAGCTATTATGTTTTTGACTATGCAAACAAAAGACTATGCATTATGGAAAAACTATAGTCTTTATGCATATTTTGATACAAATGGCGTTGTATTCCACTACGGAATCCGCGCTCAACAATCGATTTGGGAATGATTCTATCAGTAAAGGATAATGAAAATGAACTTTTTTAACTTTGAATTCTTTTTCGGCCTTATGGTTGGCCTCTCTTTTCTCCTCACCTTTTATATCTATTTGCGACTCCTTATCGGCGTAATAAGAAAGCGGGAAGTCCCTCAGTGGATTTATAAATTCGGGCAGGCTTTTCAGGGAAGAGTGCATATTGAATATGAAAATGCAACGAATTCTGCCGCTCTTCGGGATGCCAATTTATTTCTCTTTCTTTGGCTTTTAGTCAATGTTTTGACCTTTGTTTTTCTATACCATAAAAACGGAGACGCTCATGCCGCTCTCTATCAATGCATGAAAATGCCATTTGCTACGATCATCGTGGCTTTAATAGTCCACCCAATCTTGCTTCTTCTCAGAATGCATTTCAGTTCTTCCGAAGACGCCTATCATATCTACTCCACCACAAATGCAGTTCGCGGAGCAGCATTTTTTTCCGTCTTCCTTCTCGCTCTTTACGTCAATCTGTAGGGCTTCCGTAAAAGCCCGTGGAACACTGCGAAGTCTGAAATGAGCAATTATATCTGCTAAGCAGGCAAATCGTCGACTATTCGTTATGGAAAAGCTATCCTTCGGCGTGACTTTTCGTGCAGATTATTCTGTTACCAACTACGGAATTCGCACTCAAGGGAAATGCATTAATATCCTGCTTCAGCCAATAGGAAGGGAAGCATAATTCCTCCAAGAATCATCCAGACTGCAAGATTAATCCCTAAAACAGACAGGAAAAACATAGCTATAGATTTTCCTTTTCGAATCTGTACGGTAAAGCTGCTTAAATCCACAGGCTTTTTGATAAGGAGGTCTCCTATGGAAGCCTCTATTCTATCTCTGACACTTCCTTCTCCATTTATGGAAAGAATATAATTTCCCTCTTCCACTTGAAAGGAGTAGAGCTCCATTCTTGCCATTTTAAAGCCGCTTACCGTAGTCCGCATCAGATTGGGAGCAAGACTGACTCTGTTCCCTGTCTCCTCCTCTACCAGCTGGAAACCGATTTTTCCAAGAGGAGATTTCGTAAATCTCTTCCCGCTAAGCCAAATACCATAATTTCCCTGAGGAAGGTGAACTCTTCCCTCTTCCTCTAAACAGGGCATTTCGTAGAATAGCTCTGCCTTCGCAAAGCGGATAGTGTTTCTAATGCTGAAAATCAATAGTGCAATTCCCATTGGAATCAATAAAAAACATAAATTTCTCATTTTGTCTCTCTTCCTAAAATACTATCTTTACTGTTTCTTTAAGAATACATAATGTCTTTACTTGAGAACGGCATAATACCTTTCTCCAAGAATGCATAATGCCTTTCTCTAAGAATGCATAATGTCTTTGTTTAAGAACGCATAAATAATATAAATGTTAATCCCAAGATAACACAAATTGCAGTGATAATCGATAAGATTCTTCCCCTATTCCAATATCGCAGGGTAATATATAGCCCATCCAATATATCAAAGCCGGGAATACTCTGGAAAATAAAATGCAAGATACATTGTCCGACTTTCCATCCCTTTTGCTTTCTGCTCAGTATAATCAAGCAGATGGCATAGCTAAGTCCGGCTAAGCCTGCCATAAAAGACATGCCGAGGAAAAGCGGCGCTACAACCAAGCTCATGGCGAAGAAAAAGGGAGCAATGAATAGAGTCGCCGGCAGTACCAGCAGCACAAAAGAAAGCCCTATTCCGCCAAGTAAGACCACAAGAAAGATTGCCAGAAAAATCAGTACGGCAGGTAGAGAACTGTATTTAAAGAAAAGGAAAGCCTTTATGCACTGCTCACTATCCTCTCTTTTAAAGAGTTTAAAAGCCTCCACAATCTGAGTGATTAAAAGACCGGTAAACACAAGGGCAAACAGGATATTCAATAAGACATAAAGCTGTAAACTGAATATGGGGCTTGCCGGAAGTAGAAGTATAAAAGCAATCCAAGTATATAATACAAGAATATGGAATATTCTGAGAATCCACGAAAAATGTTTCATAAGCTTTTCCCCTTCCTTTCAGATGTCTTGATAATTTCCACTACCTATCTACCAATTTAGGCTTATGCTCTCCTGCTCTGATAAGCTACTACTCTGCCTTTTATTATCTTACATTGCTCAACTGATAGAGTTTTTACTTTATTCCTCAAAAAACATCCTAGTATTTCCTACTTTGAAAAGCAATAAAAATAAGCCGATATACGGGATAATTCATCCTAGACAAAATGGCTGAAAGTGTTAAGCTTTTATTAGTTAAATGAGGCTAATACCGTGTTACTTGTTATATCATTATCTTATCTCATTATGTTCTATTCCTATAGTTCTGTAGCTCATACGGTATGTACTAAGCAGCAGAACCAGAGCTGCATTGATGAAAAATTTTAACGAGGTGATTGTAATGAAGTACAAAGGAATCTATTTTAACTTATTCAGTTTATTTCTGAAAAAACCGATGGTAAAAAAATTCGGGAAAGATAAGACGAAGGAAAGCTTACAAAAAGGACGCATTTTATATCGGGAAATGCTGGAAAACACGGAAGATATCGGGGAGAAGAACCCTATGGCTCACAATATTTATTCCGCCTATGTTTTTCTGGCAGTATGCAGAGCCGGTGACTTTTCGGTAGAGGATTTTAGAGAAATAATCGCTGCATTTATGGATAACCCCTTCATCAGAAAAGCCATGAGCTCCATAGATTTCAATAAAGAGACGGACATGAAGAAATTTGCCGAAAGAATGCATAAGGCGGAAGAATGGGCGGAGACGCATCCGGAATATCAGGATAAAACCTGGGATTTTCATTTTGATGAAAAACGGCATAAGGACGGCTTTTATTATCACTTCACAAGATGCCCTTTGGAAATTCGCAAGAGAAAATGGCTATCTTGATTTATTGCCCTTGTGCTGTGACATTGACCACATTGCGGTTGAACGAAACAAGGGTGTATTGCATAGAGAACAGACCTTGGCAACAGGAGGCGCAATCTGTGATTACTGGTTCGTGGGAAATCAAACGAAGAATCCGCACTAAAAGGTAAAAAGGGAGATCGAAATACTATGGGCTATTATTTGTTCTATTTATTCTTTGCCTTTATCATTTGCCTTGCCTACGGCTTCTCCTTTTATCTTTATCTTCTTTTGGAGCTTTCCGTGAAACAGAAAAAAGAAGTACCAAATTGGTTTTATCGTATCGGGCAAAGTATGCAAGATAGAATTCACCGCGTGAAATTGGAAAATAGGACCAACTATGATGCGCTGAAGCAGAGTCGTTTTTTTCTCCGGGGAATGCTTCTTTTAAGCTTCTTTACTTATCTTTTCTTTCATGCCAAAAGCCATGCTATTTCTTCCGTACTTTTCAATTGCGGAAGAGCACAGTTTGTCATCTGCCTTGTGATGAGCGAACTGACACATTATTGGAATTTAGGCTCCTCTCCAAAGGAAAAGAGAATCTACTATTCTCCAAGCTTTGCCGTAAGCGGATGCTTCATCATCAGCTCGGTTCTGCTTCTTCTTTTCGTGGTAAGCATGGAGCAAATAAGGTTTCACATTTTGTTTCCATAGTTGTTCTTCATCTCCGTTGCTGTAGCAATTACTGTATTTCCTATCATAATGCCACCTCTCATTCTTATTAGCTAATATTAATATATGCTTTTTAGCTAAATTTCATGCTTTCTCCTATAACAAAAGGAGAGCCCCCTCTTAAATTAGGGGACTCTTTCTCATAAGCACATAAAGTCTATTTTAAAACTCCGATATAGTGCTTCCTTATTTCGAATGGCATCATAACAACCACTGCGGTAAATTGCAGCAAATTTTATTTCACCGCCCCGAACAAATCGTTCAGCGCTTCCGCCATAGTCGGGTGGGTGAAAATCTGGTTCGCAAGAACAGTGTAGGGCTGCTTCGTCATCATCGCTAAAACTACGATATTGATTACTTCATGGGACTCTTCGCCGAACAAGGTCACGCCCAAAATCTGATTGTTCTCGGCATCCACAATCGCTTTATACAGTCCGGTTTGATTTCCGAGGATTTTCGCCTTGGGAATCGCGGTAACCGGTAAGGTCGCCACTTTGATTTTGTAGCCTTTTTCTCGCGCTTCTTTTTCACTGAGTCCCACTCTGGAAAATGTTGGATGGAGGAAGGCGGAAAAAGCAACCGGCTGACGCTCGTTCCTTGTATAGCTTCCCTGATTGTCCAAAAAGCTCTTCACAATTCGGAAATCATCTAAGGAAATATAGGTAAACTGCGGGCCTCCGTTAACATCTCCCATGGCAAAGATGTGCGCCTTATTACTCTGCAAATGCTCATTTACCTTAATAAAGCCTCTTTCAGAAACTTCTACACCCGCATTTTCCAAATGCAGCTCTTCCGTGTTCGCCTGTCTTCCGGTTGCGACGAGAAAGGCATCTACGGAAAGCTCTTTCTTTTCTCCATTTACCGTGTAGGAAAGGTGAACTGCCTTTTCATCCTGTGATACCTGCTGAAGCACCGCGCCAAAGAGGAAGTCCACACCTAATCCCTGATAAGATGCAAATACTTCCTTCGCTACATCCTCATCTTCTCTCGGTAAGATTCGATCTCCCTGGTCAATAATCGTAACCTTTGTACCGAACTTCGCGTAGCTCGCCGCAAATTCCAGCCCGATAAAACCACTGCCGAGAATCGCCAAACTCTTCGGGAATTCTTCCAGATTCATCAGCGTTTCGCTGGTATGAATACGTTTTCCGACTTCCAAACCGGGAACACTTGGGATAAACGGTCTTGCCCCGGTGTTTACAAAGATGCGCTCCGCATAAACCTCGGACACCTCGCTGCCATTCGTAATCTGCACGGTGTGCTCGTCTTTAAAAGATGCGAGTCCATCCAGCACTTCGACATTTTCATTGCTTGCCACCTTGTCGTAATTCACCTGATTCAGCTTGGCAATCAGTGCTTTTTTCTGTACAACGGCATTTTTATAGTATTCCGCGTCACTCCCTCCGCTGAAGCTTCTTCTATCCGCAGCGGTCGCAAGAAACTTAGAGGGAATGCAGCCCACATTGATACAGGTTCCGCCGTACATCAGAGGAGACTTTTCCACCAAAATAGTCTTCTCGCCCTTATTTCCCAGATAATTTGCAAGAGTCTTTCCCGCCTTACCGAATCCGATGATTAAATTCTCTACTTTTTTATTTGTCATAATCTTCTCCTTTAGATTTTTAGTAATGTAAATATCAAACGCATCAAAAATCATCGATAACTCACTTACAAGAAAAGTGATTCTCTTTTGACCCGTTAAATTTTTAAATAGGAAATGTCAACGTATTAATCATAAAGCGTGAATGGGAAAAAGCCATATTGAAAGTATGAAAAGAGTATTAAATCGATATAGCTCAATAAATATCTTGTATCGATAACTTTCATCGCTCTACTTTGCCAAAAACCGTAGCGCAGAGCGTCTTGCCTTTTCTATTTGCATTTCGTCTTCCGCTTCCAACGCGGATGCACTCAGCCATTTCTTAGAAAATAAAGTTTGTGCCGCTTCTATCATGATGCCGGAGGCTTGTAAATTCTGTTCCTCTTGTATAGCTTTTGCAAAATCCTTCTTCGTTTTTTCTTGTAAAATTACTCCATTTACTCTATGAAAAGACATTTGCATAAGGCTGCTCGCCGCCCATGCTCGGCAATAAGCATTTCGGTCTTCCAATATTTTCCCTGTCAAAAAAGGAATCTCCCGCTCACCGGCTATCCAGCCAAGGGCAATCAGGCATTTCTCACGAAGGAAATCGTCTTCCGTTTCGCTAAATCGAAGGAGAAAAGGAAGAAGTTCTTCGCAGTAGGACGGATAATAGCTTCTATGTCTTCCCTGCGAAAGAATTTCCGCAAGAAGATAAGTCGTAAACATAGCTTCTCTAAGCTCTTCGGAAGCTTCTTGCTCTTCAAATAAAGCATCGGTTATATCCGTCTGCCTAAGTCTTTCCAGTAAAAAGCGAATCCCCTCTTCTCCATGCCGTTCAAAACTACTTTCCAGCCGCAGATTTTTTTCCTCTTTCCAAGTCCGGCAAATTAGCCGGAAATGCCCCTCGATATTGGAAGACGCCCCTAATTCCGCAATGAATCTGATCCGTTTTCCATCCGGAAAGTTCTCCTTTTCGAGTTCTTCATAGGTCTGCTCCGGATTTTCGCTTTGATGATCTTTGCGCTGATTTTCTTCTATATTTTTCTTGGAAAATACTTCCGTTTCGTTGGATATTGCTTTCATTTCGTTGGACATCGCCCGTCTCCTTTTCCTTCTAAAAGCAAAATGAACGTAATTCTATCACTTTCTTACTAGGGCAAAATAAAAGGAATTCTATCGCTTTCTTCTTGGCAAAAAGAAAAGCAATTCTATTGCTTTCTTCCTATGCTGAAAGGTGTTATTCTTGTATCTTAGATGATATTTTTAAAAAGGACTACAAAAATATGAACGAACAGGATTTCGCTTTACAGAAAATAGTAGAAGAAATAGAACATTTACCGGAAAATCAAAGCTATACCGAGCGGGGCATTCCGCCTATTTTTCAGTTCCATAAAGAGGCGAAGATTCTTTTAGTCGGGCAGGCGCCGGGAAGAAAGGTTGAAGAATCCGGCATTCCCTTTCATGATCTTTCCGGAAAAAGGCTGATGGAGTGGATGGGGATTTCGGAAGAAATATTTTACGGAGCGTCCATTGCCATTGTTCCCATGGACCTTTATTATCCCGGAAAGGGAAAGGGCGGAGACCTCCCTCCCCGAAGCTTTATGCGTAAATATCACGATGAAATTGTGGCATTGCTTCCCAAGATTGAGCTTCGAATTTTAATCGGGAAGTATGCTATTTCCCACTACGATAAAAAAGGAGCAAAGCTTCCCTTAAAGGAACTGCTTTACTCCTATGCTGTAGAGGATAAAGCATTCTCCCCGGAAAACGGCCCCTCCCCTATCGATTTTCCGCTGGTACACCCCAGCCCCTTAAATTATGGTTGGATTAAGAAAAACTCTTGGTTTATGGAGAAAAATATTCCCCTTTTACAGAGGCTTGTGAAGGAGAGAATAAATTAAAATAAGCTCTTCATAATCTTCTTCGGCACACACATCATCACGGTTCTTTCCGGATCCACTACCTGACAGAAGCGTAGGTCTCCCACCGCGCTGAGAAGCATTCCGGCTTCGTTAAAGGAGAGCCCCAGATTCTCCTGCACTCTCTCATTCATGATGCGCACTGCATGGAAAACCGCCTTTTCTATCTCTTCATGAGAATAGATTACGCCGCAGAGCTCTTCATTTTCCAGCATAGGCGTTTCAATGCGGATTCCCTTCATCACCGATAGTCTTACCTTTACATCGGCAGAAATCTCCACTCCGCTGACCATCACCTCTCCGTCTCCCATGGCCGCGTGCACATCTCCCAAGGAGAAAAGAGCACCGTCATGGAATACCGGAAAATACAGGCTTGCCCCAACTTTAATGCGCTTGTTGTCCATGTTTCCGCCATGACAGCCTGGTGTACCGCAGTTGATGGAACCATTTTCCGGCGCAACACCGATAACACCAATCATCGGCGTAACATCGAAAACAAGTTTGTCGTTAAAATGAACCTTGCCCTCTTCCACCTGAATCCGTTTTACGGACTCTTCTTTCACCAAAGAGCCAAGGACGCCGTTCTCCGGAAGGGCACACATCACCCCCCGCTTATCCAAAGCGATTTCTAGGATTTCCACCTTGAGGACATCCCCTACCTTTGCATTCTGCACATAGACTGGCCCGGTAGCAGGATTGATACGATCCCAGTTCAAAGCTCCGATGCAGCTTCCCTCTTCACTAAGCTGGTTATCAAAGCAGTCGTGGGTACGGAAAAGGACGGTCTCTCCATCCATCACCTCCGCGACCGGTTCATTTTTGCCATCAAAGGCAAATACTCTATTGTTTTCAATGATTTTCATAGTTGTTTCTTCATCCGATTTTCCTACTACGGATTCGACCTCTTGTGCCAATACAACTTTGAGAAAACGGATGATTCTCCTTTCTTATTTCTTCCTTTTCAACTTATATTACTATAATTGATTTATAGCCTTTAGTTTGTGCTACATGCCAGCTTTGTCTAGCCTAACAGCCAATCAGAAATATCCATAATTTTTATTCCCTCATACTGATACTCCTCATTTCTCGTCCTTGCTATTAAAATCTTTGGATATGCATCCTTAACCTGAAGCAACGGAAAAACTTCTCGTGCCAAAGTTTTTTCCTCTGAAATATTATCTGATACTTGAATATATAATTTTTCATCCCGCTTTATGGCAACAAAATCGATTTCCTTTTGATACAACACGCCGACATATACCTCATAGCCTCTACGAAGAAGTTCAATGGCAACTATGTTTTCCATAATCCTTCCATAATCCATATTTCTTGTTCCCAGTTTTGCATAACGAAAAGCATGATCACTTAGGTAATATTTATCATTACTGGAAAAATACTTTTTCCCTCTAATGTCGTATCTTCTAATCTTGTAAAATGCAAAAGCATTACATAGATAGTCTATATACGATCCGACCGTTGTATGGTGTACTTTTTCATTCATACTTCCCAAGACATTGGTAATATTTCTTGCAGAAGATAGATTTGAGATATTATCCATCAAAAAATCCACAATTCTGTTCATCAGTTGCATATTTCTAATTTTGTACTTTTGTCGAATATCTCTGATAATCAATGTGTCAAAAACATCTTCGATGTAATTATATTTTGCTTCCTGCTCTTGATACAAATAAGACCCCGCCATTCCTCCTTCTTTCAGATATGCAGAGAAAGCCTTATCTTTATTTTGAGAAGGAAAATAATTCATATATTCCTTAAAGGAGAATGGGTAGATTTTTACTTCAAAAGTTCTTCCTGTAAATAAAGTTGCAAGATCAGAGCTTAATAAAAAAGCATTTGATCCGGTGATATAAATATCGAATTTTTCCGAGGCATGTAGCCCATTGATCGCTTTTTCAAAGCCTGCACACATCTGCACTTCATCAATGAAAACAAAGTTGTGTGCATTCTCCTTATATTGTGAATGGATAAATTCATACAATGCTTTATAGCTAAGAAGGGATTCATACTCAGGCAAATTGAAATTGACAAAAATAATATTAGCTGTAGAAATATTTTTTTTAATATAGTCACTAAATGCTTCCAACAATTTGGATTTTCCGGATCTTCGAACGCCTGTAATGACTTTGATATCCGGGGTTCCCATAGCATGAATAATTTTATTCATATAGAGCTCTCGGCATATTAACTTCATAACTTTCCCTCCTTTCCGGTATGTCCTTATCATATCTATTCTATTAGCCATTTTCAATAATATTTTCATTTTGGCTAATAGGATTTCTATGCTTCTTCTTTGCCTATGTGAAAGAAGAAGTAAGTCCTACGTTAATATACTTATCCTACCCGTGGAAGCCATGACTCTTATATGCTTGTACATGATAAACCTAGCATTAAAGGCAAGGATCAAGATGCTTGTTATAACAAAAGAACTTACTATAGATAAAATTCATCAACTATAGTAAGTTCTTTTCAAAATAAATATACTCGCAAGTTTTAGGGCTAAAGTTCTATTTTACTTCTCCAATGCCTGATCCACATCGACAATAATATCCTGCACATCTTCAATGCCTACAGACATTCTGATAAGGTCAGGAGATACGCCTGCTGCCAGAAGCTCCTCATCATTCATCTGTCTATGAGTGGTGGATGCAGGGTGCAGCACACAGGTTCTGGCATCTGCAACGTGAGTTACGATAGCCGCGAGCTTCAGAGAATCCATAAACTTCACAGCCGCGTCTCTTCCGCCAACTACGCCGAAAGAAATAACACCGCAGGAGCCCTTTGGCAGATACTTTTTAGCCAATTCATGCTGGCTGTCCTTTTCCAAGCCGGAGAATGAAACCCAGGATACCTTCGGATGCTTTTCCAAATGCTTTGCTAAGGCCAAGGCATTTTCATAATGTCTTTCCATTCTTAAGTGCAAAGTTTCCAATCCTACGCCAAGGTAGAAGGAGTTTTGCGGAGAAGGAATGGAACCTAGGTCACGCATGAGGTTCGTGGTCATTTTCACAATATAAGCCGCCTTCCCGAAACTCTCCGTATAGACTGTACCATGGTAGGTTTCGTCCGGAGTGGTGAGACCCGGGAATTTCTCACTATATTTTGTCCAGTCAAAATTTCCGGAATCGACTACTACACCGCCGACGGAGTTGGCAAAACCGTTCATGTATTTTGTAGTGGAATGCGTCACAATATCCGCTCCCCACTCGAAGGGTCTACAGAAAATGGGCGTCGGGAAGGTATTATCCACGATTAACGGAACACCGTGCTTATGCGCTTCCTTCGCAAACTTTTCAATGTCCAAAATCTTTAAAGAGGGATTTGCTAAAGTTTCTCCAAAAACCGCCTTTGTGTTGGGACGGAATTTTGTCTCCAAGTCTTCTACAGAAATGTCCGGGTCTACAAAGGTGGCGTCAATGCCCATATTCTTCATGGTCTTTGCGATTAAATTGTAGGTTCCGCCGTAGATTGCGGAAGAGGCAATCACGTGATCTCCTGCCGCGGCAATATTAAAGATAGCATAGAAATTCGCCGCCTGCCCGGAGGAAGTCAGAATTCCCGCTACGCCGCCTTCCAACTGGCAAATCTTGTTGGCCACAGCGTCGTTCGTGGGGTTCGACAATCTGGAGTAGAAATAGCCTGATTCCTTTAAGTCGAAAAGATTCCCCATTTGCTCAGAAGTTTCGTATTTAAAGGTCGTGGACTGCACGATGGGAACCACTCTGGGCTCTCCATTTTTCGGCTCATACCCGCCCTGCACACAGATTGTATTAATATTGTAATTTGCCATAGTTACTACTCCTTTCACTTGTTCCGCTTACTATATAGTTCAAAGTCTTTCCTTGTCAAGGGAAAGGGAAAATGGATACATTAAAAAAAGCGGAAATTGCTGTTCTATCTCAGCACTTTCCACTTTTTCCCCCTCTCTACGCACAAATCCTTTCGTAGCGCTCGGAAGATAGCGTTTCCAGCATAAAGGAATAGGGATCCAGAATCCCCTCGGACAGCATGGAAAAGATTTGAGGAGAAGTCCCCGAAACCAAGGCAACTCCCTGCTCATTTTTCGTAACAGGCTGCTGCAGATTTCTACTGTTTACATTCCAAAATACAATTTGCGGAAGCCTGTAGCCATGCTTTGCAAACTTCTTTTTTGCGTATTCAAAATTTGTTATCTCCGCATTTTCTATGCAGCCATCGAATTCCATATCTGAAATGATATAGAGTTTTTCCGGGATTTCCTCCTGCTTCGCATGATTCTTCAGTGCTGTCTTTAAAAGCAAATCAAAAACTTTCCGCAAATCAGTATTGGCATATTCATTCAAGCTCATGCAGTATCTAATTTTATCTACAATATCCCGCCCCTCGACTTCCACCAATCTCGGATTTTCAGAAAAGGTAATAAAATGGTTATGGAAACAGCCCTTGTTATGCTCCGCAAAATAAATGCCCAAAGACTGTGCCACTGCTGCCGGCATGTACCCGGATCCCCAGTTACAATACATGGAACCGGATCCGTCCACTACTGCAAGGGCATTTTCCGCCCCTGTATAATCCGGAAGAGCCTTCCAGGTGACATCCATCGAACGGCGTTCTTCTTCCGTGATTTCCTCTTCCACTATATTTTTATGAATAATGGATGCTGCGATATCATAGGGCGTCAAGGTTCCCGTATTCATCACGGAGGGATTCGTTTCTGCCGTTTCCAAAAAGGCATAGTATCTCTCCCTGTCATTTCTAAGAAAAGCCAGTCTATACTTATACAAGGCTTTAGAAGGCTGCTTCTCATAAGAAAAGGAGTAATCCTTCTCCCGAAGATAATTCTCCATCAGCTTTATTTCCGCCCGCAGTGAAACAAGGACTTTACGATACTCTGCATCGCTAAATCCCAAAGCTTTCGCAAGTTTCTTTTGCACTTTTAACGGTGTCTGTATTACTGGTATTCACGGAAGGAAGCCATTTAGCCAGTAAAGAGACACTATCTCCGGTTTTCAGGGCAGTAAGATCCTTATCCAACTGCTCTTTTATGAAGCTAAGCAGATCCTTTTCGCAAGGTCCGTCCAGAAGAGAAAGCAGGTCGTCAAATCTTCCGTACTCGGGAACATTTGTAATATTCTTTCGAACGGACTCCGCCTCATGAAAAGAAAGCCACTTGAATATAGACCGGAACACTCTTCTCTCCCCAAGTCCTCCTCGGATATCCCTTGCGAAGAAAAGAATCTTCATCGCCATATTTCTGTCTTCCGTATAGGCCTTGATAAACCTGGAAATGATTTCATTGTCCTCAGCATTTCGCAAAGCACCAATGGTGGCAAAAAGATCCAGACAGTAAGAATTTGTGCTCCTGTTGGTAAGAGCGCCATTCTCCGTATATGTCAGATTCTCTTCTTTTCTTAAGTCCTCTAAAAACATTGCTCCTACCTCCTTTTAAAAAGAAACAGCCACAAGATACTTTATAAGGTAAGGGGTATTCGCCCCTTCCAGCAGGGGGAGTTGCACCCCCGAAAGCGCCGGGACTTTAGCCCTGCGCCGGCTATCTCAGCCAAATATCGACATGACATTTTTTGCTGTAAGTATCTTTCCGACTGTTTTAAGTTATACTTAGTGGAAATCCACTAAGACTTACAAGACACAGGATGAAGCATCCGCTTTTACTCTAAAATGTATGTATGCAATTTGCTGTATGTGTCTTTCGTGCCTTTATGATAGAACGATTTTCAGGAGATAAAAAGCTGAGGAATATAATTATTTTTTTCAACCCCAAATTTATTGTATAAATCATGTATTTTCGTTATATTATAAATAATTTGCATATCCATTTAGGATTCCAATAATTACTGAATGCTCGATTTACATTGTTTTTTTAAAATGAAGTTTCGATTGTGACTCGGATTGTCGATTGAATATATTTTTTTAAATATATTTAGAGGATAAATTCAGAGATATGTTTAAGTATCTGTATTGATGGAGGTCGTCATGACGGAGAAGTACAAAATTTATATTCCGGAAGAGATGCGATTACGCCTTTTGAATGATGCGGAGCTCTTTGATTTTTATAAGAAGGATGGCTCTATAAATCTGAATGGATTTTTGAAGGAGCTTTTACTCCAATATTTTGATGAATATCGTGAAACAAAGGAACGGCTCCTCGATACTATTTTGTCCGACCTCAGTGCATTTTCCTCTATTTCCCGGGACGACGCCGATGCCATCGCAGATAAAATCATGAATACGTATCTTCGAAGACCAGAACGGGATATCGTGCACTTTACGCAAGATACCCTTGCAAGGCAAACTGCCGCAGGCTCTGGGAGAAATACTCGTTCTGCATTAAAAAGTGAGCGAAACGCTGCCATCACCTTAACGGTCAGCGGTCGCTCCTTAAATATTATGCGTTCCATCGAAAGCAATATGCTCACCCGGGTTTCTCTCTCTCAGTATCTTAATGACTTTTTCAGCTCCTACCTTTCCATTTCCAGAAAGGACCGGGAGAAAATCCTCTTTCAAGATAGCTTTTTGGAGTTAAATGCCGCTATTCAGAAGAACAGTATTATCAGCTTCTCTTCCACCTCCGCTCCCGAACTGCATTTCACGGTTTGCCCCTATTTTATTGCCGCATCCAAAGAAGAACAATGCAATTACCTTCTGTGTACGGACCGCGCCAGCGGAATTCCCCGAACTTTCCGTATCTCCAGAATTCATGCTCTTTTTACCTCGTCCGATAAATTTCTTCCGGATGAAAGAGAAAACTGGAGCTACAGGAAATTGCCGGAAGAAGCCCCCAATCCGCATCCAAAAGTGTAGAAGCTAAAGTTCTCTTCACCGATAAGGGTATGCAGAAGTTTCATCTTGTCACAAAAAACAGACCGGATGTCTTGAAAAAAGAGGGAAATACTCTGTATTTTCACTGGCCAAAATTGCAGCTGGAGTCATATTTTCGGCGTTTCGGAAAAGAGGCAGTGATTCTTGAGCCGGAAGAATGTCGGGAATCTATGCGGTTTTTTTACAAAAAAGCATGGGAGGCGTATAGGAAGAAGGAGAAGATTTTCATTGAAAAGCAGCAATAAAAACGATAGAATGGTTATACCCATAGGGGTATATGATTCTTATCACTGTAATGCCGGAAAGAAGGGTTCTCTATGAAGAAATGTATGGATGCAGATAATTTACACCGGAGACTTGCCAAAATCATGGGACAGATTAAAGCCATTGATCGGATGGTGGATGATGATGTTCCCTGTGAAGATGTGCTGTCTCAAATCAGCGCAGCAAAGTCCGCACTAAATAAAGCCGGACAAGTCATTTTGGAAGGGCACATCCACCACTGCATTAAAGACGCAGTGGAGCAGGGTGATGAGGCTGAAATTGAAAATTTCACAAAAGCCATCGAACGTTTTGCCAACATGCAGTAAGGATTTTCAAGAATTCTGTTTGAGTCTATATGCGGAGCTACTATAAAGCGCTGCTATAGGCTCTTTTTTATTCTGAGCAAGTGACGCGGGCGAAGCCTGAGACAGCTTATTCTTAACGAGTATTGCACGCGTAGTGTGCAATATCTCGTTGGCTGCTTTTCACATCAAAATCATTTTCTTATATGCTTTAATTTTTTTCTTGACAACTTATACCCCTATAGGTATATTATGTGGCTATACCCCTATGGGTATAAGCCAAGATATTAGAAAATTTTCATTTTCATTTTCCCGATAATAAAGCAAAAAAAGGAGAAGCAAGCATGAAAAAAATGATGTTCAGATTGGAAGAATTGTTGGAAGTTGGTGGAATGAAAAAAGATATTGTATTCCTTGTGATTGGCGGTGTTTCTCTTTTATTAAGTCTCATGAACAGTCGTTTTCCCTTTCTTCCCCTCCCCTTCGACATTGCCTGGCTCTCCATTCTCTTCTGCGGAATCCCTATCATCCTGGAGGCGGTAATCGGACTGACTACCCGCTTTGATATTAAAGCGGATGTTCTGGTTTCTCTTGCGCTCATTGCCTCTATTTTCATCCACGAAGATTTCGCGGCAGGAGAAGTGGCATTTATCATGCAGCTCGGTGCGCTCTTGGAGGACTTGACTGTGGCCAGAGCAAGAGCAGGCATAGAAAAGCTGGTGCAGCTCACTCCCCAAACTGCCCGTGTCATTTCCCATAACGAAGAACGAATCATCCCGGCAGAGCAGGTTCAGCTTAAGGACATTCTGCGGGTACTTCCCGGAGAAACAATCCCTGTAGACGGTATCCTTCTTTCCGGACAAACTTCCGTAAATCAGGCGGTAATGACCGGTGAATCTCTACCGGTAGACAAGACGGTGGGAGATACGGTTTCCAGCGGAACCGTGAACCAATACGGTGCCTTTGAAATGGAGGCAACCAAGGTCGGAAAAGACAGCTTCATTCAACGTATGATTCAGTTGGTCCAATCTGCGGACGCCGACAAGGCAAAGATTGTGGGACTGGCTGACCGCTGGGCTACCTGGATTGTGGTGATTGCGCTCTCCGCAGCAACCCTCACCTGGCTTTTTACAGGGCAAATCATTCGTGCCGTCACCATACTGGTTGTTTTCTGTCCCTGCGCCCTTGTCCTTGCGACCCCCACTGCTATTATGGCTGCCATCGGAAATGCCACAAAACACGGTTTTCTTGTTCGGGAAGGAGATGCCTTAGAGCGTCTTGCCGGAGTGCGGAAAATCACCTTTGATAAGACGGGAACATTAACTTACGGAACCCCCGTTGTCACCGCAGTGAAATCCCTTTCCTCCTACTCCGAAGCGGAGCTCTACGCTTATGCCGCATCCGTTGAAAAAATGTCCGAGCATCCCCTGGGGAAAGCAATTGTCCATTGCTACGGAAAAGAAACTCTTCCTGTTCAGGATTTCCACATGGAGCCGGGAGAAGGCGTTTCCGCTATAATTGACGGAAACCATCCATGCAGGAAATACGAAACTCTTCAACAGAATCCACCTGAATGCAGAGGTCGCTAAAGAAGCAGAAAGCTATCTTTCTGACGGAAGCACCGTCATTTACATGGGAATCGACGGAAAGTTGGCAGGATTTATCGTTCTTTCCGACACACTGCGTACAGAATCCTATGATACCATTCAGAAAATAAAAGCCTTGCATATCACCCCCGTACTCCTTACCGGGGATCATGAAAATGCCGCTTTAAACATTGCAAAGAAGGTAGGTATTACCGAGGTAAAGGCCAACTGTCTTCCTGAAGATAAATTAACTGCGATAGAAGAGGCGCAAAAAAGAGGAGAAAGTGTCTCTATGATTGGAGACGGCATTAACGATGCACCTGCTCTGAAAAAAGCAAATGTCGGTATCGCTATGGGAGGAATCGGCAGTGATATTGCCGTGGATGCCGCAGACATTGCTTTGGTAGATGATGAAATTAAAGAGCTACCCCACCTTCTTGCTCTATCAAAGAGAATGATGAAAACCATAAAAATCAATTTAAGCTTCTCCATGGCGCTGAATTTCCTTGCCATTGTGCTGGCTATTACCGGCATACTGGGACCGGTTGTGGGCGCTCTCGTGCACAATGCAGGAAGTGTACTGGTTATTATTAATTCTGCACTGCTTTTAAAATGGAAGGCACAGGGATAGTCTCTATTTTACAAAGTCCGATTTCTTTCAATCCTCTGTCATACAGGGCAGTGAGGCATAGCTCTCCGTAAATGTTGTGTAAGCTATGCTTTGTCATGCCTCTTGGCATAATAATATCCAGATACTCTCTTTTACTAAGGGAAAAGAGTTTCTGCTTTCCCTTCCAATCGTCATTGTTAAAAAGCGGTGTAAGAATTAGATAATCCGAATGGGTGAAAGTTCCATTCACCCCGGACTTTTTTCCGCCCGCCTTCAATTGCTCCGACTCCAAGAGCTTTTCCTTTACTTTGCCCTCAGGGGAAATTTGCCAGAGCATAATAATCCATTCCCCATTTGTTCACCGAGCCTGTGCTTTCTCCCGAAGTAAAGGCGTAGAGTTCCTCATTTGCCATTTTTAAACTGTCGATTTTCGGAGCATCCTTCGTCCTCTCATCATGATGGGTAAAGGCATTTTTCTCTATTTCCGAAAAGCATTTCCACTTGGCTTCTTTTTTTACAGGGTCAAAGTCTAATAAAGCAAAACAGCGGGACAGGCCGTAATAAACGTCCTTTTCAAAGCAGACGGGAATCAGGCTGCCATCTGATACGGTCTGAAAATGCCGCTCTCTTGCATTTTCCGGCAGTACTTTGCTAAAGGGCAAAAATCCATTCTTAATCGGGATGATTTCCGGCGAAGAAAAATCTCCGGTAAAATAGGCAATTTCTTTCTTCGCTTTGATTACCCCGAAGCTGTCCCGGTAGGGAAAAAGTACCGGATCATTTTCCCGGTCAAGAAAGTCTTCTCCAAGCTCTATTTCTTGTATGCCGGTTTCGGACAGGACAAGAACAGTGTAGGCTCCGGGGGATTCTTCTCTTCTCGTTAAGAGGAGAGCTCTCGCGACTTGCTCCGGACACGCAGGAAACATACAGGCATTTCCCTCTTCTGTGGAATAGGCGCCTTGCTTTAAAACGCTACCTCCTGAAAGAAAGCCTGTGCTGTACACATAGGTGTATGCTTTTTCCAACTTGTATTTTTGTATAAGGCTTAGTTTTAAAGCGGCCATGCTATTCCTCACAATTTTCTTTATCTGCCTCTGTGTTTTTCTTTTTTCTTCGCTTGCTTCAGCATGAATCGCCGTTCTTCCTCAATACGTTTTTGTTCTCTACTTTTTTCTTTGCGCTTTTGTTTGTTCTCTTCATGCTGTAAACTTAACGCCTGTTGCGATTTTGTCCCGATGCCACCACACTGCAATTGCTTTTTTGCCTCTCTTTGTGCTCTTTTCGGATTCTGTTTTCTTTCCTTGACTTGCGTTTTGACTTCCGGACTGAATTTCAGCTCATAAAAATGCTTTAAGATAAAATCACGTACCTCAAAATCCTTTGGTTCTGCACCGAAAGTCACCTTCGCAACAGATAGGCGATTTCCCTCTGTTTTCTCAAAAACGCCCACCCAAAAAGCTCCTTCAAAAAGCACTGTCATTTGACAAGTCATCTTGTCCATATTTGTCCCTCCAAAATTACTTTATGAACAAAGAATGGACAACCCGGAGGGGAAGGTTACTTACCACAAGATTCTGTGACGGCCGGGCTACCTACCGGCTCTGGCATAGCTCTTTGTATGCGTTGCGTTTTTATCTTTGCTGTGTACACAATTGATGAAATTTCTTCCATCGTCTTATATCATAACGATGGAAAACTGCATTAGCAAGAATATAGAATCGTTTGCGATGAAAGTCCCTTCTTTTCAAGGGATATTTCGTACCTCTGGAAACAGAGATTGAATAAGAACTAACTTTTTCAAGGGACTTTTTCTCGGTTATTACAACTTTTCCAAGGGACTTTTCATTGATTCTTACAATTTTTTCAAGGGACTTTTGAATTTTTCACAAGCACCCTTTTTTGATTCAAGCAAACAAACTCGAAAAATTCAGGTGGAATTCCACCTTTTTTTCACGAGTTCAATACCATAAAAAAGTATCGTGGGCTTTCCACACGATACTCTTCATGAATTAAATCAACAAACTATTCCCATTTCATATTTTTGCCATTAACGGCACTTTTATGAAATGAAAAATTTTCTATTCTTCCCCTAATACCTTTTTCTGCCAGCTTCGTTTTCCGCAGACCGGGCATTTCATATATCTTGCCCGCCCTTTATGCATGGATAGAATGACCTTACTGTAAGAGGGCACATAGCGATGATGGCAGCACGCGCATTCATAGTATCCGGCTTTCTGTTCAATGCCAACCGCGATAAAGCTGACCAGTAAAATTATCATCAGGGCAAAGGCAGAGAGTACCATTCTCAGCCAGAAAGGCATCACTAGGAAGGATGCCAAAAGGATTAAGACCGATCCGGAGAGTACAACCGAGAATCCCAGCCAGTATTCCAACTTAAGGGCTCTCCTGTCCCTTTCCTCCACTTCTCGTCTCATTGCGAGAAGGTTCTCATCTAATTGCTTACTATAGAATTCTGCCATGATTCTTTCGCCCGACAGGAGTTCGTTTACGTTGATTTTCAGAAACCCACAAAGCTCCAGCATGATTCCGGAATCCGGCATAGACTTTCCGGTTTCCCATTTGGATATCGCCCGGTCACTGATACCAAGCTTTTCCGCAAGCTCCGCCTGTGTCATGCCCTCTTCCTTTCTGCAAGCTGCTATAAATTTTCCGATTTTGATTTGATCCATATCGGACACCTCCTTTCACGGCACAAGCTTACAGGAAACCGCCGAAAATGACAGGAACCGGCAGTTGAGTTCTATTGATTCTACCACCGGTTGAGTCTGCATTCTTCTCTATATTCAGCTTCTTCCCTTATTTAAACTAATTCCACCGGAATGGCAAGTAATAAAAAACCGGCAAACTTCCTAACGAAGTCGCCGGCTCTTATAGCCATTACATGGATTTATAATGCAGTAAGGAAGGTTAATCCTCCTAAAATTACTCCCGCAGAGTTAGGAATAATGAGAATCCAGTCCTTTTTCGGTTCTTTGGTCCACCCGTAAATAACCCAAATCAGGCAAGAAATTGCAGCAAATAACGGTTGAAACGGTTGTGCTTTGCTTCCTTGTAAATTGGCGTAAATTTGCGGGATATAGGCAATAAAAACAAAAATTCCAAGAAACGCTCCAATAGAACCTACAAAAAGATTGATTTTTTTCTTAGACATCTGCTGACTCCTTTCCATATGTACTTGTCGTAAAGTTACTAAAAAATGTCAATTAGTTCCTTTTGTAACTGACGCCGTGCCAATTATAAGGGATTTTTGCTTTTTGTCAAATATTTTTTTATAGATTCTCTGCATCCAATACAAAAATCTCCTTTATTCAGGTAATTCCCAACTTGCTCCATCTTTCCCTAACCCCTTGATATAGCGCACCTTTTTTCTTTACAAAGGGCTTGATTCCCAGATGGAAAATTAAAAAATGAACTATGCTCTGAATCGGATAGTATTGCTTACCCTTCATTGCCATGATAAGGTTTTGCGACACTTGATCAATCTGTCCTTTCCTCTTCCTTATCATTCCCTCAAGTTCGTTAAAGCCGGCTTGAATCCGAAGCTGTCCGCTCAATCTTCCTCCGGAAAATAACACAAGATTCTTCAGAACCTTCAAAGTATCTTGACTTCCGTAATTTTCCCCGCTTGCCACCGTAATACAGTACTTTGTATGAAGCAGTTGTTCCATCACAAAATGTCCTCGATCTATAAAATCTTTCATTAATCCGGATACATTACTTGCGTAAGTTGGAGAACCCAAAACGATTCCGTCTGCCTCTTCAATTCTTTTGGAGAGTAGCTCTGCATCATCCTCCATACAGCAATGCCCTGTTCTATAGCAATAGTTACAGCCGGTACAATGGGACATTTTCATTTCCCACAGATTGTAAAATAGCACTTCTATACCTGCTCCTCGAAGATTTTCTTCAATCCTATGAAGCACTGCTGCCGTCACTCCATTTTTTCTCGGACTCCCATTGATGATTAAAACCTGCATTTTCTCCTCCAAAACTACTCACTTGTGTATCTTGTAAGGGCATGGTACTGTAGCATCGAAGGAAAGTAAATCATTTCAAAAAAGATACACAATCTTTGCTTTCTGTGTATTTTCAGGAAAATATGCTATGAAGAATAATAGAAGCCAACACCAATGTTAAAAACAAATGTTAAAAGCCAATCCCTAAAGTCAATCAAAAATCATGCCAAGATTTTATCCATAGTAGAGTAAAATATCGGTAGCTCAAGATGCTTTAACTTCCCGGTCTCATAAACACATTTGCACCCATATAGCATATCCCCTACATCACTATGTAAAGTCATGATTCTTCGGGTAAGTTCATTCGTTTTGAACATTCGTTTCATAAAAATTCCGGCAAAGGCAGCCGGAATCCTATACGGGAGAAGTTCATTTTTATAGAAGTTTAAGTCTACTCCTCTTGCCTTGACCACCTGAATGGTTTCTCTTATTGCCTTTACTGTAATAGAAAGGGCATGGGCATCCTTCATCAGGCTAAGAGCAAGCTGCATCGGATGATCAATTTTCCCTTCCCGGGCAGCAGAAGAGGTGACCCCTGCATTGATGGCCATATGAAGCCATATCCATTCCACCATGTCGTGAGGAATCTCCGTTTTCAAATCTGCAGAAGCGAGAAGAGCTGTTAAAGCTTTGTAATTGGAAATCCCTGCTTTTCCCTCACCTTCCAGCATGATGTGGTCAAAGAGAACACAATCCAGCACATTTCCTGCAAGGTGTCCGCCGGCAGTAGGGAAGCCGATAATATAAGGATAAGCACCCACTATTTCATCAATCTCTTCCCGACTATTCCAAAAGTTACAAAACAAAATCAAGCTTCCTGTAATATGGTTTTGTGAAAGTGTCGCTATAGCATCCTTTATTTTTCCGCTTGCCACACTCAAAATAATAAAATCAAACTCTGCATTCGACTCGGCAAGATTCACCTTGTATTGACCCGCTTTTTCTTCTCCTTTTTTGTTATAGCGTCCATCTAATAAACTGATATTTAGACTTTCCGGTGCCTTCGATTTTTTCTCTTCTCTCAGCAAATGTTCGACTTGATGCCCAGCTTTTTGGAACACATACCCGTACGTTGTGCCTATAACACCAAGGCCTACTACGCATATTCTCATAAATCCTGCCTCCTTTCTTCTATTTTCCATCCGATCATCCAGGCAAGAACAAGAAGATAATTTTCCACAGCGCCAATCAAATTTACCATTTGATGCATCTCAAGATAATGGATAAAATGATTGCTTCCGATACCGATTCCGCCGAGAATGAGAGCCAGCAAAATAGATTTTAGATAGGTCCAATTGTAGTGCCTATACGCTGTAATCAATATGACTAAAACGGCAATATTCCAAAAGCCGATTTCTCTCTGCCATCCTGTAGAAATGCCATACGCAGAGTTTCTTCCCATATATTCCGGTGCGAAAATCTGTAGGATCGCCGCACCGGATATCGCTATGATGAGAATGATAAACAGCACGCGCAAGAAAAGATTCATTTTTTTCTGATGCATGGACTGTCCTCTATTCATTCCTTTGCCCCCTCTACTAAGACCTGGTTGATAAATTGCATGGTTCCGGATTTTGCCCCCAGAGACTTCTCCAGCATATCGATGTACACCTCTACATCTTTTTCACCAAAAACTCCATAATCGAACATATGCTGACTCGTAACAAGGAGCATCTTCACTCGCTCTTCAATATGCGTACACGAAAAGATTCCCTGTGCTATTCCTTCTTGAACAATCTCTGCCAGAATCGGTACCGCCACTTCTACAATTTTCTTGCAGATTTTATCGTGCATGACGATATTTTCTTTTCTTTCCAGAACATCCGTAATCACTGCCTCCTCTTTCTCCGGACGAAAGGCATTTACAACCGAAACCAATTTTTCGGGTATAGAAAGCGGTGCCTGAAGAAGCTCCTTGGCTACGGCACTCTCCTTCTCTATCATCATTTCAATAACCGCTTCCAGCGTTTCCTCTTTGCTTGCAAAATAATAATAGTAAGTTCCTTTTGCGATACCGGCCTTGGCCACAATCTCGTCAATGCTGGTATTCTCATAACCTTTTTCTATGAACATGCGATAGGCAAGCTTTAACAGTTCCTGTTTTCTTTGTTCCCCTTTTTTCATATCCGCCTCCATTTTTTATTTGCCTTCTTTTTTCATACTCGCCCTATTTTTCATATCTTCCCCGGATCTATATTTGAGCTTTTGTTTCCATTTAGCATTTTCGACTATTGGTCGGTTTGTATGATAAAGCAGTCAAAGGTGACTGTCAAGCTTTTTCGACTTTTAGTCGGTAATTTGTTCAAAACGCATTTTTTTAAAACTTAATTCTTTGGAAATTTGAAAATCAAAAAAAGCACCTGCAAAAATGCAAGTGCCTGCCTTACCTTCTCTTCCGTGTCCTCCCGTTCATCATAGCCGTCATAAGGGGCAGTCGGGCCTTTCAAAGGCTCTTTTTTAGTCTTCCCTATAGACAATGATATAGGCCTTTATATAATCACTGTCTTCCATAATAGTGAGCGGAATCTCCAAAATGGCTTTACCTGTCCGCCCCTTATTATAGTCCGCTCTCTCTTCGGCAGAGTAGAAATACAATGCGGCGGAATAGCTGTGTCCGGCCTCTACGGAAAGATTAAAGCTCAACTTCTCCGTTCTGACATTCCTTGTCTTAGTGCCCACCGTTTCCGTGGACTCAAAGATTCCTTCAATTGTATGCTGACCGGGAGTCACCGCCACGATGATTTCCAAATCTTTTCCCGTAGTAAACGGCACATTGACAAGACTGCTTCCATCGACCTTGACCTGCTTACCATAGATGTGAAGCATAGCTCCATTTCGATTGTTTGCACTAAACTTCTTCACCGAATTCACTCTCTTCTTGAGTATGAAAAGCATTATGGGAAAGGATAAAGTCCATAGCAATGTCATTACAGTAGAAATAATCATAGTTTTTGTCATCATTTCCATTCCTCCTAAAATTCCCCTCATTTCAAAGGCAAGATCAGTCATTAAAAAAGGAATTCTAATTAAAAAATTCAAAATTTATTATAAATTTACTATAATGAATGTCAATCGGAATAGTAAGGATGCCCTGTAGGGCTATTTATCTACTTTTACCGCTTTTCTAAAATGGGAAAATAAGTTCTTTTCCCCGGCTTAGCTTCTCTTATAGCTTCCGGAATAAATCATAATTTGCGCTACGATACAGAATAGTATTACCCCCAGGATATATCCCAGCATTTTATTCATATTCAGATACCCATAAAACAGTTTTGCTTTAAACGAAAAGTAATCTTTCAGACTAAGAACAAACATTCCCTGATCCACTCCTTGAAGGCTTGTATTGATATGCTCCAAAAGTCCGTTAAGCAGTATATTTCTCAGCATTATCGTTATTTGACTCGCAGGAAACAGGTTGCATATGGTTTGTACTCCATCGGAAAATTGAGAAATAGGAATATAGGCTCCAATCACAAATCCGGAAGCTGCTGATAGTATTCCAAAGAAAGCTTCGCAAGCACTGACGGTTTTGAAAAACAAAACGATAATCATAAATATTGCGCTTGCCGAGATAGAGCCAAGTGCAACAATAGAAAAGGCTTTTATAACTTGGCTTATATTCAAATACATATTTCCTTGCATACGAATTCCAATAAGGCCGACAGCCAGAATTATACTGTTCAAAAGTATTGAAGTAAGCACGGCCGATACAAAATAAGCAAAGATGATTTGTCCCCTTTTCATAGGTGTTGCCAGAATATCATAATCCACTTTATTTGCTCTATCTTTTACGAGTACAGTAATACAACTAAAAGGAACTGAAATCATTGCGGAGCCTAAAAATACCACTCAGTAAAAAGATTTTGCAAACATATCGATATCCTTTTGGGGAACCATAGAAGCCAGTCCCGGATACTGCTCCATTGCACTTTGTATCGCACTAACAAAGGTGCCTTTCAGGAATAATAAATACAGTACAAGCACAATAATGGATGTCAGTAAAGAGAATAGAATGCTCTGCCAATCCTTGAAAAACAGCAATAAATTTCTCTTGATAAATCCCAAAATCCCCCTCATCTTATACCTCCAGCTTTCTTCCTGTTAAATGCAAAAAAATACGTCATCCATACTGCCTTTTACAATTTCATAATCTCTGATTTCATTTCGATTTGTATAGAGGAAATCACTGAGATGGAACCCCTCTTTTGATTCCAATGGCACAATGTAGTGATCCGCTTCATAAGAATGCTCTATGCCTTTCAGCACAGCTTCATTGTCACTACATTTCTCTACATACCAAATAAGTTTTGTATTCGTGTATTTCCTTTTTTTAAAGCCGCCGGTGTGTCCTCTGCTACAATTTGTCCCTTTATCCAGGATCACAACCCGATCTGCATCTCTTACTTCTTCCATATAATGTGTTGTAAGAAATATCGTCATTTGTTTTTTTCTTTCCGAAGATAATCGATATACTCCCACACCAGCTTTCTGGACATGGGGTCCAGCCCGGTTGTGGGCTCATCCAAAAAGAGAATCTTCGGATTATGTAAAAGCGCTCTGATAATATCCACTCTTCTTCGCTGTCCTCCGGATAATTTCTCATATTTTCTATTCCAGATGCTTTCCAATTCGAAAGCCTGCATTAAAGGATGTAAGCGCTCCAAAAATTTCTTCTTTGTGTATTCCGTAATAAGAGGCTCTCGTCAGCAGATTTTCTTTTTACTGTCAATACTCCGTCCAGAACCGAGTTCTGAAAAAAACAATGCCTATTTTTCTCTCGAATCTTATCATCCTCTTCTCCAAGCTTGTGGGAAAAGACTTCTACCTCTCCCTCTGTCTTTTCAAAAATGGTACAGAGGATATTGATGGTCGTTGATTTCCCCGCACCATTCTCCCCAAGAAATGCAAAAAACTCCCCCTCTTTCACGGAAAAGGAAATATGATCCACCGCAGTCGTTTTATCATAGTTTTTACTTAAGTTCTTTACTGTGATTGCATTCATCCGATTCGCTCCTTCTTGGCGCCACTATAGTTCTTTCTGTAAGTCTATCCTATAGTTCGTCTTATCATTCAGTCCTATATCCCCTCGCGGTTCCAATTTGTCCTATGGTTCCTGTGGTTCCATCTTGTGGTTCTACCCTGTATTTTTTCCCACAATTCTGCCCTGTTGTCTTAACTTGTTGTTCTGTCTCACCGGTTTTGACATAAATCAGCTTATCAACTTATAAGCATTAAAAAAAGTGCCGCCCTACCAAGCTGCATTTACAGCTTACCGAGTTGCACTTTTTCCATGAAGGACTTTATTTTCATGAAACGCTTTATTTCTCATTCCGAATCTTGCAGATCTTTAATGGCTCCATTGATTTTAATCTCATCTACCTTTGCCATCCATGCTGTTGCACACCAGACAAAGAGATAAATGAGGCTGTACATAAGACAAATGATGCGTAAGTTGATGGTTTGTCCAAACCAATGAAAAAGACTTGCACACAAAACCACGATTCCGAGAACTGAGACAAAGTGGATTCCGATTCTGATCCGGACTTCGCTTTTCTTCAAACTATCCATATCCAAAAGAAAATATGTCGGTAAGGAGGATAAAAATCCCGTGAGGCAAATAGAAAGAGGGTCACTCCATTGCAAACTTAGGGTCTGTACTCCTGATACAAAGTGCTGAATAAACATCAGAATTCCAATTCCAAAAAGAATGGCTGTTGAAATCATTAAAGTCTGACTAAAAAAATAGTTTTTTTACTTTTTTTGCATATCATAGTCCCAGCCTTTCTTTTCAGTTCTTTCACATACGTTCTTGCAATGATGACACGCTCTCCATTCAAAAGTTCTGCCGTCATTCTTCCGTTAAGTTCTGCTCGCACTGACTTTATTTTCCTCATATTGATAATCATTGCCTTTGCCGCTCTGAAGAAATTCCGGCTTAGCGTATTTTCCAGTTCATATAACCTATATTGGACTTCCAAACAATTATCCTTTGTATAAACAAAGGTTCGTTTATCCACGGATTCTATATAATAGATTTTATCAATGGGACAGAGAAGCGTTTCCCCATTAGAGCGGGCCGTGATAGCAGGGTCACTGTTTTCAAGAGCATTTACGGCAGTTTGAACACTCTCCGTCACTTTGACAACACGGAGCAGCGCTTGCTCTTCTTCATAGGAATTTACTTTTTGAATATCTACCTTCACTATGTCACCACCTAATAATTCTACTTTCTCCCATTTTAGATTTTAGGTACTTGTACCACTTTTCTAAAATGGAACATATTCTTTTCCTTTACGGTCCAATCATTTCTTTTCTGATTTCTTTCGGAAAACGTCGTATTACGAAAGATACAAAGAGTACGGTTTCCAAAACAATCGTCAGGGTACAAAGGACTGTAATCACCGGAACATTGGACTGGAATATGAAGGAACTGCCAAGGCCTAATAGATAAACAAGTACAAAAGGAATCATCAGTTTTTTATCCAATTTGTGGCTCTTTTTATTTAAATGCGCATTGTTAAACACACCAAGATAAAAGAGGAATAATCCTAAAAACATCATAATCACTCGGGCAATGCCCATGGCATCATTAGCATAATCCAGGTCAATCGTACAAAGATTTAAACCGAACCACACAAAATAATGATTGTAAATCAGTCCTGCCCCGCTTTGACAAGGAAGATTCTCCTCAATGGCATGGTCAAATTCCGTGATGTAGAACAAAAATAAAGCTACTACCTGAAGCATTATAATAACGGAGTAAAACGAAAATTTCTCTATTTCGAAGAAATCCGCTGCGGCTATCAGCATTTCCCCAAGGGTAATAATAGTAAGGAGTGTTAATCTTTCTATAAGGTGTGGCATATTAATGGGTACTCTAGCCATATCTTTTCGAAAGAAAATAGCACCCAGTATGATTACAATAAAGCCAAAACCGGTTAATAAGATGCGTCCGATTCCTGACAAAAACAAGCTGACTATAATACTAATCATGCCCACAAAAAGAAGCTGAAAAAAATCCCGAATCAGTTTTCGATCCTTTTCACTATTCTTGTTTTGCATATAAGCGTAGATATATTGCAGAAATTGTATGACAACAATCCATAGAAGCGCCAGTGTAAAGGCTGTCCAGCTTTCCTCCATATCGGAACTGACATTTGCCGCCATAAAGACTAAAGCCGGCATTTGGAAAACCGTCATAATGATGATATGCAAAAGATTATGTTTTCCATAGCGGTTCATATACACGGTCTGCACATTCCATACGCTGATGAAACAAACAAAGACTACGATATAAATGATAATCTCTTTTAAACTAAAGATTCCCTCATTCAGACTTTCTAAGATATGGGTAATCTTGGAAATCCCAAAGACAAAAACCAAATCATAAAACAGCTCGGTAAGATTAACCTTTTTTGCTTCTTCTATTATTTTTTCTCCCATACCACCCTCACGTTTCCTTACTTTTGCTTTCTTCTTTTATAAACAGCTTTTTTCTCGGAGAAACTTACATTTCGGAGAAAAGCAGATGTATTATATCATGCTTTATTTTCCTTTTTTTCATCCTTTTTATTCATCAGATGAGGCATCTATCAAGGTTCAAAAAAATGCTATACTAAAAAAAGTAAAAAGCGGGGGAGATTTCTAAATATGCACGAATTAAGCGCACTAATCCAAAAAAAGATATGGTTCCGGCACTGGGCATAACAGAACCCGGGGCCATTTCCTTCTGTGTCGCAAAAAGCAAAGTCCTACGCAAAGGGCGAACTGCTTCACTTGATTCTCCGTCCCTAGATGAAGAGGGAAATGCAATTCGTAGAGAATTCTCCAAATAAGATTTATTGCGGATATGTGAAGAGGCTGTAACAATCAAGCGAATTGAACAAATTCTCTTGAGGCTGCAGCCTCTTTTTCGGTACAATCGAAATTCATGCGATTACTCGTATATGGGCATTACCGAGGATTGGCGGTTTTTTCTTCAGGATGATGTATGGTATGATGATGAACGTATGAGAGATGATGGTGAAAGCATGAGAAATGATGGTGAAAGCATGAGAAATGATGGTGAAAGTATGAGAATCGAAGTAAAACAATACGGCTCGGAGACCTGTGCGCCTTGCATGGCAATCAGACGCAAGCTCGAGGAATGGCAGCGGGCGCATCCTACGGTGAATTATAGCTATTTCCCGATTGAAGATCATCAGGAGGAGGCGGCTCAGAAAGGGATTTTATCGGTTCCAACAGTCATAGCCGTGATTGATGGTACGGAAGTCGCAAGAGAATCGGGCTACTTTAGCTTGGACAAAATGCTTGCTCGACTGGAGCGATACATGAAAATGGCGGGAGAGACAGAATTATAATCGGAACAGTGACAGTGAGGAAAAACAATGGTTAAGTCGGAGGCGATAAGAATGTTGAACGTATATTGCTACAGCCGCTGCAGCACCTGTAAAAGACATCCAACACTATGCTTTCTCCACCATATCTTTTGTACTCCCCTAAGACAGGAAAATAATTCCAAGGAATTGTTTTGTGAATACTTTCTGTAAACTCCTGTGGAATATCAACAAGTAGATCTCCTGTCTCGGAGAGTTTCACTTCATGAGGTATGCAGAATCGCCCCCCAATACCATTCTCCTTTATCACTACATTGTCTGGTCACCGGCATATCCAGCTTATACATGAGCTGGGATCAGCCTGCCTTGTTAGCTATTAAGGCCTTAGACAAATTAAATCGAAAGGATATTGCTGTTTTCACAATGGAACTGGAATAGTACTTGCATGGCTTATAGCCACTCCCCATATTTCTTAATATATAGCTTCTTCACCGTTTCGATGGTAAAGCTATAAAGTGCAAGGATAAGAAGCAAATACGCAAAATATGCCATCGGCATTTCCGTAAATACCGTATTTTTTTCAAGTTATCAAAAAAAGATAGGGAATAGAGATGGCCGCAAAAATGCCCAATGCCGAAGCAAGCGCCAGTCTGGAGTCGCACTTGGAATCCAGAATCGGTCGCTTCGAAGTGCGGATAAACTGCACAATCAGGATTTGGGAAATCAAGCCTTCTACAAACCAGCCTGTCTGGAAATAGTTCTGCATGGAAAGGCTGTTATAGCCCAAAAGGAACCAAAGAACCAGGAAAGTCATTACATCAAATACGGAGGAGATACCGCCCATCACATTCATAAAGGACACAAGGGACGCACTGTTCCACTTATGGGGTTTCTGCAGGAATTCTTCGTCCACATTGTCCCAGGGAATCGCAATCTGAGTAAAGTCATAAATCAGATTCTGAATCAAAATCTGCAGGGGCAGGATGGGCAAAAATGGCAAGAATATCGAAGCAATCAATACGGAGAACACATTTCCGAAGTTGCCGGATAATGCCATTTTCATGTATTTCAGGATATTTCCGTAGATTCGTCTTCCTTCATAGATCCCGTTTAAAATGACGGTTAAGCTCTTCTCCAAGAGGATAATGTCCGCGCTGGCCTTGGCAACGTCTGTGGCATTGTCCACGGAAATACCTACATCCGCATCATGAAGACTGGGCGCATCATTTACCCCGTCTCCCATATAGCCCACCACGTGTCCATTTTTTTCCGAAGAGCGTCCACCACACGCTGCTTCTGCATGGGAGAGAGACGGGCGAAAAATGTCATTTTTCTCCACAACACGGGACAGCTCTTCCTCACTCATCTTTTCCAAGTCGGAGCCTGTTACCGCATTTTGCTCTCCTACCTTCATGCCCACCAGCTTACATACGTGTTCTACCACAACGGGGGCATCGCCGGATATGACCTTGACTTGCACTCCCGCATCATACAGTCCGTGAATGGCTTCCTTGGCATCCGGCTTAGGGCGGATCCGGGAAGGCGATAATGCCCGGAAGGTCATGTCGGTTTCGTCTTCCGCATGGAAAAACGGCGGTGTCCCCGCATTTTTTTCCTCTTTGCCGCAACGCCGATGACATGCATTCCCTCATGATTTAGCTTCTCGGAAAGGGCATTAATCTTCTGAAGGTCTTCTTCCTGAATATCCTTGTATTCCTTCTTCACCCGAATACGGCTGCAACAGGCCAGTACGGATTCCAAAGCTCCTTTGGTAATCAATACCTCATCCTGGGGTTTAGGAAGAATTTCTTCAGTCTCCTCCCCCAGATGCTCCCCACCCGGATTGGAAATCACCACACTCATTCTCCGGCGCTCAAAATCATAGGGAATCTCATCGGACTTCACATAGCCTCCGGCGTATTTTTGCACATCGCTTTCCGCACCGTAGGATAGGATGGCCCGATCAATCAGGTTTTTTACCCCTGTAGAATAGTAGGCATTCATCCATGCATAATTCAAAACCACATAAGAATCTTCGCCATTTACATTGATATATTTCTGTAAAACCACATTGTCCATGGTAAGGGTTCCGGTCTTATCGGTGCACAGCACATCGATAGCTCCTAAGTTTTGAATGGCGGACATGTTCTTTACAATGGTCTTCTTCTTTGCCAGGAACTTTGCCCCTTTAGCAAGGGTTCCATTCACAATCATCGGTAACATGCCCGGGGTAATACCCACTGCAACGGAGATGGAAAATAAAAAGGCTTCCAGCCAGTTTTTTTCTTCACCAGAGCCGTTAATAAGCAATACAAAAAGAACCACCACAATCATGTAGCTAATCAGAATTTTGGTTATTTTTCGATAGGCTCTTATCAAAAATCCGTTTCTTTCTTCTGTGTATGGATGGTGGAGGAAATCTTCCCCAGATAGGAATTCTTTCCGGTCCGCACCACGATGCCGACTCCGGTGCCGGAATTCACTGTGGAACCGCCTAAGCAGAGGTTGTTTAATTCCGCTGCATTAACAATTCTCTGATCCACTCCGGTATATTTCTCCACCGGAATGGATTCTCCCGTGAAAGCGGAAACCGAAAGAAACAAGTCTCTACTCTCCAGAAGATAGAGATCTCCGCACACGATATCTCCTGAGCCGATGAGCTGTATATCCCCGGGTACCACCTCTTCCACCGGCACTTCTCTTATTTCCGTGCCATCCTTTCCCGGAATCCGGATCCTTACCGTATCGTGCTCCATATCCTTTAGCTTCTGCATATCCAGATAGGAACCGTAGTCCTGGGTAAATCGAATCACCGCACTCATACAGGCCAGTGCCAGGATAATGACTCCGGACAGTATATCCCTTTCCACAACAAAGGTAACGATAGCCAAAACAAGCAAAAACAATAATAAAAAGCATCGGTAAAGCTGTGAAATAAAAAAATAGAATACGCCATGCTTCTGCATGGCGGAAAGGTCGTTATAGCCGTATTTCTCCAGTCTTTCTTCCCGTTCTTCGTCGCTGATTCCATTTGCTGTACAGCCCTAATTCCTGTAAGACCGAAGAAGCTTCTTTTTCCGGCAATTTTCTGAAACTCTTGCTCCACACCGGCGGACTTTGTCATAGGGTTCAATTTCTTCTCGTTGTTTAAAATCATATCTTTCACCCTCCTTTTACTTATACAGGGATATCTTAGACCTTTGCACAATGCGAGTCAATTTAATATGATTTTTTTATTTCAACCGGATATACTTTTGTTTCTCTTCCTACAACTTTTTATCCCTTGGTAAGCATTTTATCCCTTAAAAATAGGCCTTTAAGGGATAAAGCAATCTATAAGGGAAAGAACAGCACTCTATCACATACCTCCTCTAAAAAAATTCCATGTCATGGGAGATAATTAAAAATCAGATTCTTTTTCCGCTTTAAACTTGGTGATGTTCTTTTGCAACGACCTTCATGCTTGCATAATCCAGTCCGCTGGTCGGCTCATCCAAAAAAATAAAAATTTTCTTCTTGGAAAGTAAGGCGGATAGAATTACGACTCTCTGCTTTTTGACCCCCCGATAAACTGTGCGGATTTTTCCTTCAATTGGTCAATTTGCATATCCGCCATGCAAGTACAAAAATTGTTCTTCCTCCTTGAACGCCGACGTCAGGCGGATTTCATCATAAACGGAGTCAGTAAACAACTGGTTGTTGATTTCTTGCATAAGCAATAAGCTGTTCTTCCTTCTCTTCGGCACGGAGATTCCCTTGTTATTTTTGCAAATTTCTCCTGTAGTTTGCCTTGCAAGGCCGCAAACAACTTTCGCAAACGTCGATTTTCCCATTCCGTTTTTTCCAACGATTCCTACAATTTTTCTCCTTTCAAAGCCCAAACGATCGATTTTGAAAATAGTCCGCTCTTTTCTTTTATACAGTAAATCCTTTATTTCCAGTTCCAATGCATTTCCTGATGAATCTCTCTTTACTGCCGAGTCCTTTCTTTCCACTTTAAACAAATGGCTTACAAAGCTTCTTTTCTCTATATCCGTGTGTTTTTCTGACGCAGAAAGCATTATGGCAGATCTTTCTTTCCATGCATTGTCGGAGAAATCCGTGTGCCGAAGCCCTGTTCTACATCTTTCTTCCTCGGATAAGTTTTGAATTTCTTCCATGCTGTATTCTTTAGTAATCTTTCCATTTTCCAGATATACTGCTCTATCCACAATTTTTTTCAAATACCAGAGCCTGTGCTCCGCAATGATAATCGTCTTCCCTTCCTCCTTCAATCGTTCCATGAGTTTCGAAAGCTCTATCATCGAATCCATGTCCAGGCTGGAAGAGGGCTCATCGAAAACAAAAATCTCCGGGTTTAAGGCATAGACCGCCGCAATAGCTATTTTTTGCTTTTCTCCTCCTGAGAGTGCAAATATATTTCTGTCCATTAAACTCGAAATATGCATTGTCTCCTGTACCTCTTTCAGTCTTTTCTGAATCTTCTCCCTTTCTACTCCATAATTTTCCAGCGCAAAAGCAATTTCGTCTGTCGTATTTGTCGTGTAAAACTGCGTCTTGGGATTCTGAAAAAAACTGAGCCTACTTTCTCAGAAATTTTATAAATTTCCGTTTCAAAGGGATTCATACCGGCAACTTCTACGCGCCCCGTTATCTTCCCCTGAAAAAATTCCGGAATGATTCCATTGATTATTTTCAAAAAGGTAGATTTTCCACAACCGCTTTTTCCGCATAAAAGGATACACTCGCCCTGATGAACCGACAAATCGATATTTCTAAGTACAAAATCCTCCTCCGTACTGTATTGAAAACTTAAATTTTTTATAGTAATCATAGCGAATACCCCAAAAAGTGCAGGAAAAGAACGATGCCGAGCGCAAAAGAAAATAAGGACAGAAGCATATAATCGCCTGTTTTCATTTGGATTCTGTGCCTGCATGTCTTTGCTACCGGGGCATCTATACCTCTTACAATAGCCGATTGAGAGAGTTCGTCCCCGATTTCCATCACACTCACAAATAGGGGAACAAAAAAATATTCTATAGTAAGCAAAGGTCTATGCACAAAATTATAAAAGTCCATGCTGATGCCTCTTGTTTTCATTGCCATATGAATATTGGACCACTCCTCCTGTATCGTGGGAAAGCACCGGAAGATAACAGAAATCATAATGAGGGGCATCCTTCGGGGACTCTCATCCTCTGTAATGTCGCCACTGCAAGGGATGAGCTCGTTGAGCTTAAAATCCATTTTCCGATAATCACAGAGGGCAAAAACTTTCTCATAATAACGACCAGAAATAAAATGAGGCTTAGAAAAAAGGGATGTCCCAAGTTTACAACGATGGTTTCCACCACAATACTCAGTATAAAAAACACGACATACCGTACCGAATACCTGATACACCCGCTACTGATCATCACGAATAGACAAAGCAGAGTTAAAAAAGCCTCATAAGCTATGCTGTTTCCGAGAAAGAGTAACAGATTTACCTGTATTAACACGATGAGCTTTGTTCTAAGGTCATAACGGAGTGAAGGCGCAAATCTTCTCCCTTTCATAAGTGCCTCCATCATGAAAGAACCCCAGCAGACTGTAACTTCTTATAGAGAATCTTCTTTGTTAAATAAGAGCCTGCCAGAGAAAACAAAAAAGTACCTGCCATCATTAGCGGTAACATCCAAAGCGGCGTGAACGCTCTTACCGTATCGCAAAAGCTTTGATCAAGTCCCCCATGCTGTACGCTCCTAAAAAAGGCTTCTCTCATGACCCAGATAGGAAGGAAACCTCCAAAGAGATTGAGAGAAAAGAATAAATGACTAATGGCATTTTTCTTAAAATCTTCATAATTGCCCGTCTTCGCAACCCATGCAGCGAGAAGCCCTGCCGGTACGGACACTAAGGGGGCAATTGGAATGTGCCCGGTTGCTATCAAAAGAATACTGGGAAGCACCGCAGCTATCATAATCGCTGTAGCCGATTTTGTTTTTGCGAGAAGCATGTGATACGTTGGCGCCGCAAATAAAGCTACAATCATCGGCATCAACAAAAATAGAATGGGAATTGGCATGGAAAGTGCCCCAATAACTACATAAGTAACAAGATAAACGGTGATGAGAACCCCTGCTGTGATTGCATTTTTTGATGATTTTTCGTTCTCGACATAATAATCCTCCTATACTGTAATGGACGCGTAAGATTACAAAGTGGTACCCAAGTTCACGTGCATAAACATATTTGAGCGCTCTTAAGCAGTTTATGAGAATTTAGGGTTCCGCATGATGTACTGTATTTGTAATTTGCCAATTCTTTACTTTCTCCTGATAGTCCCACAACTCTCTATACAATCCTCCTTGATTAAGTAATTCTTCATGCTTTCCCTGTTCTACTATCCTTCCCTCCTGAAGAACCACAATCTTGTCGGCAGCCACAACATTGTTTAGCCTGTGCGCCACTACGATAACCGTTTTATTTTGAATCAAGTTGGAAATCGCCCTCTGTACCGCTTCTTCATTCTCCGGATCCAGTGATGCAGTGGCTTCATCCAGTAATATAATAGGCGCATTCTTTAATATCGCTCTTGCGATCGATATGCGTTGCCTTTCTCCCCCGGATAAGGTGGAACCGCCTTCTCCCACCATCGTTTCAAAGCCATTTTCTTTTCGCATAATGAAGTCGTACGCCCCTGCCATCTTGGACGCTTCTATGACATCCTCTCTTTTTACCGATGCATTCCCAAACTGAATGTTGTTATAAATAGTATCTCTAAAAAGCAGGGCATCTTGAAAAACAATGGAAAACTTCCGAAGGACCTCATCAGGAGCAGCTTTTGCAATATCGCTATTGCCAATCTGAATCCTTCCTTCCTGCACATCATAAAATCTTGCCAGAAGTTTGAGTAAAGTAGTTTTACCGGAACCCGAGCTTCCGACCAGCGCGAGAAATTCCTTCTCTTTAATCTGTAAAGACAGATTCTGAATTACCTTTCTTTCTTCATAAGAGAAGGAAACATCGCTAAGCTCTACCGTATTTCCCGCATTCAATCCCTCTTTTCCCGTCATCGGCTTCTCTGCCAACAGCTTCCTGATTCTCTCCCCAGAAACGGAAGCGATTTGCAAAGCAGCATAATTTACGAGAGCAAGATCTAAAGGATCAAATATTCTTGTTCCGACAAACAAAAATAAAAGAAATTTTTCCGGACTAAGACTTCCTTTTAACAAGAGATTCAGCCCTACCAAGCTCATCAAGGGAAGACCTACCCGTAATACCATGCCGGCTATAGTGATGAGAGAACCAATCCCTTTTTCGTTTTTTATATTACTCTTCTCCGCCCTTTCAATAGCTTTATGAATCTTTTCTATCGTATCCGGAGTAAAGTTATACGCCTTTACCGTTTTTACCGTAGTTAAATATTCCTCCAAAGCATCCTGCTCATTCCGCTTTGCCACTTCGGTTTTTAAAAGCATCTTTTTTTGAAAATATTGCATCAAGCTTAAAAACAGTATGGAAAGAGGAAAGCCGATGAATGCTGCAACTCCCATTTTGATATCTACAGTGAAAAAGAAGATTACGCATAAAAGAGCAACAAAAACAGAGCTGAAAAATTGCGGTGCCTGATGCGTTGTGGCGATTTCCACAATGCTAAAATCATGCATTAACGTATCCAAAATTTCTGCAGAACTTTTCCCGGAGATAAATCCCAGCGGCAAGCTTCTGAGATGATTTGCAAGCCTGATTCGTCCCTCTGCCGTCTTTTGATAGCCGGACTCATAAGTATCCTTTGTTGCCAGATTTTCAAAAAATAAAGTAAGAAGAAAGAATAATACCATCAAAGTGAAATATTTCCACAACGAGGCAATGTCTGTCTTTCCGTTTTGACTCGACAGAATGAGACTCTTCACAATCCGGACTAGGCAAATAAAGGGGATCAAATTAGAAATCGAGGATAAAGTATTAAGCAAAACAGGCTTTATAAGCGTTTCCGGTTTCCCTAAAGTAATATTTTTAAGCATGATACAATCCTCCTTCCTGCTTCATCTGCCAGCTTCTCACCTCATCAAAAATCGAAAACATTTTCCGATAAACTCCCTCTTTCTTCATCAAGCTTTCATGGGTGCCTCTTTCCACGATTTGCCCCTCGGAAAGAACGAGAATTTGTTGTGCATTTTTTATCGTGCCAAGTCTATGGGCAATCATGATGACCGTTTTGTCTTTTACTAACTCCGCTAAAGCTTCTTGCATAAGACACTCGTTTTTAGAATCTGCATAACTTGTCGCCTCATCCAAAATCAAAACCGGTGCATCCTTTAACATCGCTCTTGCCACGGCTATTCTTTGTTTTTCTCCGCCGGATAAAGTATTGCCCTTGCCTAATATTGTTTCATAGCCCTTCTCCAGTTTCATGATAAAGTCATGGCATCTTGCTTTTTTAGCCGCTTCTATCACCTCTTCCTTGCTGCAACCTTTTTTTGCCATGGCAATATTTTGAAAAATCGTACCGGAAAGCAAGTCATTGTCCTGAAATACAAAGGAGATATCTTCCATCAATGCATTCGAGGGCATCTCTTGTATGTTCACTCCTCCAAGTTTAATCACCCCGTCCGTTGGTTCATAAAATCTCGGAATCAAAACTCCAATTGTTGATTTCCCTGCCCCGGAAGCACCAACTAAAGCGGTAAGCTCTCCTTGTTTTGCGATAAAACTGATATCCTTTAAGACTTGCTCCTTTTCATAGGAAAAGCAGACTTTTTCAAAGATAATGTCATAATTTTTCAGCTTTTCTGTATACTTCCCTTCTGCTAATTCTTTTTCTACGAGGACATCCCAAACTCTTTGTACAACATCTTCCAATAAATTCATTCCTTCCGCAAAATCCCTAAGCTTTAAGCACGGAACACTCATCGCCGGTGCTACAATCCAAAAGAAAAGCACTGTCCTCATCGTCGCCATGTCATTTGGTTTTTTAGTAAGGAGAAGAATGCCGGCCGGAACAAGAAAAGTCGCCACGGAAAGAATGACAACCCGGAAGGCAACAAAACCCGGTCTGATTCTTGCCGTCATAGTCTCGGTAAACTGTCTATACTGATTGACCGCATTCTCATAATTTTGAAATGAGGAAGTACTGTTTCCGAAGATTTTTACTTCCGGCATCCCTTTTACATATTCATTTGTCACAGAATTAATCCGGTCCAGTATCTTGAAATTTTCCTCGAGTCCTCCCGATTTCACAATTTTCACCATGATAGATACTTGAATCATGAGTCCGACCACAATGGCAGTCAGGGTTAGCAAAGCGAAAACCACATTCATGCGGAACATGAAAAAGAGTAGGGACAGAATGAGAAGCAAGGTGGAAACAAGACTTGGCAATTGATGTGCATAATATCCTTCTATTTGATTCATATCCGAGCTTAAGACTTGTTTCAGCTTTGCTTTATGCTCTCCGGTAAAATAGCCGAGGGGCAAGGTGGCAATATGGGATACTATTTTTTTCTTTAAATCGGCAATGATCCTATAGGAAAACGTATGACAGAAAATACTTCCGATATAGGTAAAAAGATAGGCTACGAATACCGCTAAAATGCCATAAAGAGCGTAGAACATCAGGTTTTCCCGCGGCTCCTTTCGTCATCAGGCTCACAATAATCTTATAGGTCAGTAAAACGGGTAAAATGTTAAGAATCGCTCCCATAGCAATCAGAATATTTCCGACAATCAGGCTTCCCTTCTTCGTGCCACATAAACGCACAAGTTCTTCTATTGACTTCTTCTTATCCTTCATGAATCTACCTCCCTCTTTATTGACGCATTGCCCGCTTTTTCGACCGAACGAGTTCGTTCGTTATCCCTAAAACGAATACAAGGAAAACACGTTTCCATGTTTTCCTTGTTCTGTCTTATAAATGATGATTTAAAGTCCGCGTAAAAAAATAAATTTTATTGTCTTAAGCAAATATCCTGCCAATCACTTGAAATACACTTGCAGGACTGTGCGGCTCATCCTTCCCATTTTTTGCATCACTGTAAATTGCTCCTATTGCTCCATAAAGAATAAAAGCGGCAATCTCCCTTGCATTTTCCTCTGTAACACCAATATGATTTTCTATCTTCTTCGTTTCGATTCCTTCCAAAATGAAATCGGCATAGTCCTCAATAAAACGTCCGATGTAATGCGTTAATTCCCAAAGTCTATAGGAATTATCCGTTATCGAATGGTCTGCTGAAAAATCAAAGCTATGGGTAAAACTACGGATATCCTTCGTAATAAGCTCTCTCAAGATCTTGATTCTCTCTTCATAGGCGATATCCTTGTTTTTCAGTAAATCTACCTTTACTTTCAGTCTCTCTGAAAAATAAGTTTCCATACAAGCTAAAAATATATCTTCCTTGGACTTGAAATAATAATAAAACATCCCGGGAGCGCCATTTACTTCCGCGAGAATATCTCTCACAGAAACTTTCTCATACCCCTTTGCCGCAAAAAGCCTTGTTGCGACTTCTATAAATTCCTGCTTTCTCTCTTCCGGGGCTTTGGAAATTCTATTTACCAAATCATCACCACCAATCCGCCATTGACCGACACTCGTTCAATAGCTATGTTAGCATAATCTAACCATGTGGGCAATACATTTTTTATCTCATCTGTACGCAGCACAAAAATCCGCCCTGACTTCCTTCTCCAAAATGCACTTTCCATCGGTGACGGCTAATCACCTGTTTTACAATTTTTAATCCCAATCCATGCTGTCCTGTGCTGGGCTCCCATTCATAGTTTTTCCGGTTCAGTCTTTCCAGAGCGGCTTTCTCTAAACCGCAGCCATTATCCTCCACATGGAGAAACACGTGGCCTTTCTCATCCTGATATAACTTCACTGTTATCTCGCATCCCTCCGGATTATGTTGCACTGCGTTGTATAATAAGTTCATCAATGCTCTTTCCATCAGATTTTCATTAAAGCCCAGTACCAAGCCCTGCAAATCTTCCTCGATATCCAAGGTAAACTGCACCCTTTCATCCTCTGTTTGATTCCGCATTTCCGTAATCGTCTTTCGAAGAAAACGACTCACTTGGATTTTTTCTTTTTCCAAGTTCCCATAGCCAAAAGACAGCTTACTGAAAAGATTCAGGTTCTCTACAAGGCGACGAAGACGAAGTCCCTGCTTCTCAATCCTTAGCGCACGATCTTTGATTTCTTCCGATTCCGTGGTAGCTACAATCATTTCCGCATTTCCCAGAACAATGGCAAGGGGTGTCCGAATATCATGGGAAACCCCGGCAATCCATTCCGTACGCTCTTCCTCTTTTTGCTTTGCCCGTTTCTTCTGTATCCATATGGGAACGGAAACAAGAATGACCGCATTGGCGAGAAAAAGAAGCGGTAGAAGCTCTATAAGATTTCGAACAGCATTCTCATCATATTCCAGAGTATATTTCCAAATCTGCTCTTTCTTTTGCCCAATAATCAATAAGCCTTCCGGAACCACATAGGTTCGCACCGGATACCCCTCCAGATAATAACGGGTAAACTTTGCCACATCCTGTAAGGTATAGTTTTTTTGAAGCTCCTTCGGCAGGAACTCACTCCAAAGGATATTGCCTCCATTGTCAAGGAGCATGGCAAATTGCCGAGCCCCGGAGAGCTTTTCAGCTTCCTCTTCCTCTAAGCGGTACTCACCCTTTTCCTTATGCAAATGTTCCATAATCTCCTCACTGTCGGGATAATATGGCATACCGTTTCGGGACACAAAAAAATTCCAAAAAAATCAAAAGGTCTGCAAACAGTAAAAAAATCGTGAGCAGAAACACCAGAGCAATCAGCTGCATTTTTCCGTTCTCTATTCCTCTCATCTTCCTATCTCCAGTTTATAGCCAAGGCCTCTTACGGTCAGTAAAAATACGGGTTTAGATGGCTCTTTTTCTATCTTTTCCCGTAAATGCCGCATATGCACAAGCAGTGAGCTTTCCAATCCGAAATTCCCATCCGGCCAAAGGGCATCGCAGAGGGTATCCGTAGTGACAATTTTCCCCTTATTCCGGTATAGGATAGAAAAAAGCGCCAGTTCCTTCGCCGTTAGAGAAAGCTTTTCTCCTTGTCGAATCACCGTTCCTGCATCAATGGAAACCAGCGATTCCCCCAGCTGCACTCCCTGCTCTTTCTCCTCCAAATGGCAGGTTCTTCTTAGTACGGCGGCAATTCTCAGGATAAGCTCTTCCGGAAGAAACGGCTTGGTAATGTAATCATCCGCTCCCAGTCCCAAGCCATGCAAACGAGCCCTATCCTCGTCCCTTGCAGAGAGAAAAATCACCGGAACCTCAGAAAGAAGACCTTCCCTTTTTTGATGTTTATAAAAATCAAAGCCATTGCCATCGGTCAGCATGACATCCAAAAGAATCAGCTGATAGCAATTCTCGGAAAGTTTCGCTTCCGCTTCTTTGCAAGAAGAAACGGCCTCCACCGAAAAATAGCCTTCTTTTCTTAATAGTTCCTGCAAAAGTTCTCTAAGCTCTTTCTCATCGTCCACCACCAAAATTTTACAATGTTCTTTTTCCATGATTCTGTCTCCTGCTGCTGTCTGTTCTTACCCATCCTACTATAGCCTTTCTCCCTCTCTTTCCCCATAGTTTTTTTCATTTCTTAAGGTAAATATAAGGTACGCACAAGGTTCCCATAAGCTTCCTTCGCTATTCTCCTCTCGTAAACAAACACATGGAGAAAAAAAATATGGAGGAAAAAAATGATGAACTATATTCTGGAAACACAGCATCTTAGCAAAAAAAGCGGAAACAGCTACCGTGTAAAAGACCTTTCTTTATCTGTTCCGGAGAAATGCGTTTACGGCTTTTTAGGTCCCAATGGCGCCGGAAAAAGCACTACCCTCAAAATGATTCTGGGTTTGATTCACCCCGATGAAGGAGAAATTCAGTTTCTGGGAAAAACAGTAAATTCCCAAAATCGACTTTCTCTTCTCCAAAAGACCGGAAGTCTCATTGAAAATCCGGGGGGATACGGGCATTTAAGCGGACTGGAAAATATGCAGATTGTGCAGAAATTAAAGGGCGTTAAGGAAGAAGAAATTGCCTCGGCATTAAAAACCGTCCGGCTCTATGAACAAAGAGATAAGAAGCTCAGCAGTTATTCTCTAGGTATGAAACAACGTCTCGGTATCGCTATGGCCATTTTGGGAAATCCGAAGCTTCTGATACTGGATGAGCCCACAAACGGCCTGGATCCTGCCGGCATACAAGAAATTCGTGAGTTGATTGTATCTCTTCCTAAAGAAAGAAATATGACGGTCATCATTTCCAGTCATCTCCTCAGTGAAATAGAGCAAATGGCAAGTCAAGTCGGAATCATTCACCATGGACAGTTGCTCTATGAAGGGCCTCTTAAGGACCTGGAATGTAACGGAAAAAGTCTGGAAGAGGCATTTCTGGAAATGACCGGCGGAAAGGAGTCTTTATGAATACCCTAAGCAATATCCCGAAAATTGTTTCTATCGAGTTTCAAAAAGCGCGCCATAAGCATTTTCCTTTGCTGTTCCTCGCAGCTCTGCTTTTGGATTGTGCCTATCTATTTTATGGCACAAAAGCGCATTCCGAGACATGGTTAAATATCTTTTATGCTCTTCCCATCATTAACACTCTGGTTCTGTCCGTACTTATGGCTGTAATTGCTTCCCAGTCTGTGGACATGGAACACAAAGGCGCTATGTGGAACCTTCTTCCCACCTTGGAAAGCAGAGCTTCTATCTATCTGGGAAAGCTTTTCTTCGGTTTTATTGCCCTTGTCCTGTTTTGTAGTTTCCAAATCGGTATGGTCCTTCTTGGGGGAAAGTTCTTAGGTTTTACCGGTGATATTCCGTCACATATTGTTCCCGTTCTGTTCTTTTCAGAACTTATCGGCGGAATGATTCTGTATCAGCTTCAATGCATGCTTTCCCTGCTGTTTTCCAGCCAGTTTGCAGCCCTTTCCATCGCCTTCGGCGGTACCCTGGCCGGCTTATTTCTGGCCTTTATCAGCACAGACATGTGGACTCCCTGGTCCGTTTTCTTCTCTCTTAGCCCTATCGGTATGGACTATGACAAAGCATCAAGACTCATGAGCCTAAGCCTAAGATCCATCCCTATTTCCGATATTTTGCTAAGCCTGCTTTATCTCATCGGCACATTTCTGCTTGGTCTCCTTCTTTTCACTCGGGCAGAGCAGGGAGAGACTTTATTTTCTCTCCATAGACAAAAAGTAAGTCGCAGTATGCACAGCAGCTTGTCCCCGGAATTTATCAAGTTAAAAAGGAACCCCATCTGGATTCCTTTCCTTCTGATTCCTCTGATTTCGGCACTGATTGGAACGGTGAATTTTGTGCAAAATCAGGGTGTCTTACAATATACTTGGGAGGATCTCTGGACTCAACAATCCCTGTTTCTGGGAATGTTTTTCCTGGCTCCCCTCATCGGCATTCTTTGCAGTCTTCTATGGCGAATGGAGCATCAAGGCAGTAACTGGAACCTGATTTTAACCGTCACTTCCCCTGGAAAACTGGTTCGGGACAAATGGTTTACCGCCACACTCCTCAGTACGCTCTGCATGGTCTGGATCAGTTTTATTTATCTTCTGAGCGGTAAGATTCTCGGACTTCCGGGAGCTGTTCCTGCCATCTTTTGGATGCGAATCCTTTCCGCTGTCCTTTCCATTGCCGCAATTACTGCCCTGCAAAGCATCCTGTCCATGTTCTTCCACTCCTTTGCCCTCCCCATCGCGCTGGCTTTTTCTGGGTAGCTTAGCAGGCTTTACACTGACCGTGAAAGGAGCCTACTATGCCCTGCCCTATTCCACCCTGATTTACGGTATGGGCAGCACTTCTATCACGGGAGAGCTGAATTTTCCGATTCTCCTCTTAAGCTGTGCCTTTTATATTTTCGCAGCATTGGGCATCGGCATCCTGTATCTAAAGAAAAGTGATGTGAGAACACATGTCTAGAAGGCAAGGGCTTTTGATTTTTTTACAAAAAAATAATACTACTGGACAATTTTTTGATTTTAGTATTATTGTCCAGTAGTATGTAAATTTCATTAGAGGAATGAGTAATAGATAGGATATCAATCACAACTTCGAAAATACAGTTTACAACCAATTCCTCTACACGGGCTATATTCTCAAGATATATCACGACAGTGCTCTAAAATAATCTCTCTATCCCACTCCGAATCGGTAAATCTATGGCAAAACCTCCAGCCAGTAGCCATCCGGGTCTTCAATGAAATAGATGCCCATGGCTTCATTTTCAAAGCAAATACAGCCCATCTCCTCATGCTTTTTATGCGCTTCTTCAAAGTCATCCGCCTGAAATGCCAGGTGGAATTCGCACTCTCCCAGGTCATAAGCCTGAGGGTGGTCTTTCAGCCAAGTAAGCTCCAACTCAAAATCACCGACATCGCTTTTCAAGTACACAATGATAAAGTCCTCGCTGGTTTTTTTCGTCTTACCTCGTGTAGGTCGAGGGCTTCCTCGTAGAATCGAAGAGAACGATCCAAATCGGATACATTCAAATTCTCGTGAATCATCTTAAACTTCATAGTTCTTCTCCTTTCGCGGTTTCCGTGTTTTTGATTCGTGAGCGGTACTCAGGATATTCCTTAAGAAAGCGTTGAATCACATCGGGCTCTCCCCAGTAATGCATTGGGAAAAACGGCATCGCAATCCACATTTTCAAGAAAAATACAAAAATCCCGTCAGCGTAGTGCGCCTCCAGTCTCGGATCAAGGGGAACGAAGGCAAGGTCAAAATGTCTGCCCTTGATTCGTCCTATCTCCCTGTGATAAATCTCGCGGAGTCTCCGATTATCTTCTTCCGGTTCTCCCTCCCAATACCAATCGTTTAAGTCCCCGGCATGATAGATAGAACCTTCCTTTGTTTTTTTAGTATAAAGGCGACTCCACTGTCATTGGAAAGCAAGGTCTCAAGCTGAATCCCATGATCCAGCTGATAGCTTTTTATCAGGCTCAACAAAGCTGTGCTTGATCTTCGATAGCCTCTTTTTCATCCCGTATATCACTTGCCAATACCGCCTGATAGCTCATCCCCTGCCCGTCAAGCAAGGAAAAAAATCTTCGGATTATAGTGATCCCCATGGACGTGACTGCAAAAAAACAAACACATCTTTTTTTCTCGTTGAGAGGCGGTAATTCTCCCTGTAATAGTCAAAAACAATATAGCAGTCTTCTAATTCCAGCAAAAAAACCGCTGTGGTTCAGAAATGTTACTTTCATGATGTTACTCCGTAAAAATATTTTACCTTCTCGCTATGGATATTGTTGCTCTACCTTCCTTGTTTACTCCTTTACTTGCTCCCTTGCTTCCCTGCTTCCTTCCTTACTTCCTTCCGCTTTCCTACTCTATATGCTTTTCAGTATAAGTTGCGCTACATTTACTGTCAACGAGGGACTAAAACAAGCTCATTTGTCCATCCACCCAGGACTGCTGGGGTACATCATGAATACTGTCATTTTTCTCGTAATTCCCGATTAAGAATGGGGATTTCGGATCGTGCAGTCGGCTTTGCTTCATAACGATAGCCGGATCAGCATTAGCATAGCAATATTTGCAAAGGTGCTTACAGCTGTTATAGGCGCCGATATCAGAAGAGAGGTAACACGCACAGGCTGCTCTTGCCCCCTTCTTTTTGGGAACATGCAAGCGTTTTCCAATGGCTTTCTCATAGTCACTGATAAGCATACATCCACCGCAATCTGCCCCATACTCAGCCAGTTCATCTCCCTCCGCACAGGACTTCAATGTCATGCCATGGGCACGAGCAATCTCAATCATGGCCTTTCCCAGCAAAAGCCTGTCTTCCTTCTCAAGCGCCTGAAGCTCCGGAAAGTTCCGCTTCACCTTTGGGTAAAGGTCTACAAAGCTGATAACAACGGTTTTCGTAAATCCCTCCAATGCCGTAGCAATTTGCTCGAATGCTTTCAAATGATAGTCTTTGCTATATCTTTCCGACAGAAAAATCGGGTCGTAACGCCACCCGATAGAATTCACTCCCAGCTGCATGGAAAGATGCTTGAAATGCTCTATGAGCAAATGTTTATCCGGCACATTCGGCTCTATATCTTTTCCATAAGGTGTAATGCTAACAAACCAGTATTGTCCATACGACTTTAAAAACTCCATAAACGGGAACATGGGAGCCGGATTTTTCGTGCAAAAACCAATGACATCCACCACGGAAGGATTAAGACGGTAGCGACTGACTTGATTCGGATTATAGGGATTTCGTACACAAACAAAGCCCTCTTTCAGCCTGTTTGCAAACCATTCCGCATAGAAAGCGGGAATGTCCGTCCTCTGTCCTGTGTTAATAATCAAGTTATGCTGCCTCCTTTGCTCTCGTGATCCGGCTAAGGTAATCTCTGTGACTTTTCATTCATCCATGGAGCAAAAAAATAATCTGTCCTTTGTAATAGAAATGTGCATAATTTTGCACATCAAAACATGCTCTTTTGCCCAATTTTTCCGAATTTTTTTATTGTCCTTCAGAACCAGTTCCTGCCATATTCCGGCATAATAAATTCCTCCCGGGTCTTTTGGCTGGATTCTTGCGTTTACTATCATTTTTTTATCATGAAGATTCAATTTATAGAATTTTTTTCTGATAGAATACCTATAGTTGTACGAGATTTTCAAGCATCAATTTTTTTCCCTATATTATCATTTTGTTCATGGTCATTAAGGGGCAATGAAAAAGATTTGATTTAAATATTAACTAAAAAAATGGAGGCATTATGAAAAAGGGTACTGTTTTGATAATAGTCGGATTTATTATTCTTTTAATCAGCGCAACACTTCCACTTCCGATGATGCTGGGACTATCCGGTATAGTGTGGAGAGTTCTTCTTGCTCTGTTGGGAATTGCTTTAATATTTTTCGGTGTCAAAAAGTAGTGAGAAAGATCCTATATAACTTATCGGAATAATATAAACAGTATGGGAATAAGCTATTTCGATTATCGGGATAATAGTGTTTTATCATCCCATAAACATTCCAATATCAGCTCTTTATTTCTCAATCTTTCAAGCCATTGTTCTCCTTTATACCCCAATCCATGAATTATTGCGGCTAGGCCTCCTGCCACTGCTCCTACGGTATCCGTATCTTCCCCAAGATTTACGGCTGATAAGACATCATTGGCATAGTCCTTGATTATCAGTCCTGTCCGCTCATCGTTTTCCTCATTCTCCCCAAGGTGACTGATTGCCCACAAAGCCGCTTCCAGGGTATCCACCACATATCCGGAGGATCTGATTTCCGAGATATCCAACTGATGAATCCGATGAAGCCTATCAAAAGGCTTATCATATTGTAAGGCGGGAAGGATATCCAAAATATTCTCTCCGGCAAGCAATCTTTTTGCCACATGCACGTAGATTACGCAGGCCTCCTCCGAAATCCAGTGCCCATGGGTGATGGCGGAAACGGCTCTGATTTCTTCCTCCGTACATTCCACAAAGGCCAAAGGCAGGATGCGCATAAGGGAGCCATTGCCATTGGAGCGCTCCCCTACGCAAGGTTTGCCGCTGGTCAGCGCCTCGTAGGTAGCATGACCGATATCAAAAACTTCTCCATTGGCGGTAAAGGCATTTTCCCGAAGCCAGGAAAGAAAACGCTTTCTGATGTCCTCGATATTGATTTTCCCGTTATTTTCCTTGAGACTTTTCAATGTCGCCAAGGTCATGGAAGTGTCGTCCGACCAGGTCCCTGCCGGCTGATGATGACAGCCATAGCCTGTGAGGTCCGTGCAGAGGAAGCTACCCCGCTCCTGAAATTCATAGGGGACACCAAGTGCGTCGCCGATGGCAAAGCCAAAAATGGCGTCATAGAGTTTCTTGTTATAAGGAGAGATTTTCTGCATATAATTTTCCTTTTCTTCTGGCCTAAATTTCAGTTGACTACAAATTGTAGCCAACTCATTTCCTTTTGTAAACAGTGTTTCCAACACTACTATTTCTTCGCATTTTCTTCCAGCTCCAGCATGTATTTATCGAAGTCAGACAGGAATAGCCTATCCTGAATGACACGATATTTTTCAAATTCCGTTTCTGCTTTTGCTGCGGCTATCTCAGCAGTGATTTTTCCTGCGTCCTGAAGAACTTCTCTATCATCGGCCATCAAAAATAGATCCAAACGCTTTGACCAATCCTCCATTGTCATAGGAATACGGCGCTCCGCACGGTCTTCTGCCAAATCTAAATAAGCTGATACAATTCGTTCCAGTGAACGCAGTTCCTTCTCGCTTAGATAATTCTTTGCAACACGCACATCACTTTTTACAATCTTTCCTTCCGGTGCTGCTGCCCAAGTCGTTAATCCCATGTGAGGTTTATCTGCATCTGCACGCTCGTAAATCAACTCTGCCGCTGTATGTCCATGCACCGCATAATGCATTTTATTTTGCACTTTTGCAAAAAACTGCTTGGTTGTTTTGGCTGTTCGATCGTAATCGAGAGCTGTAGCATAAATGTCCGTTATTTTCTGATAAAACCTACGCTCAGATAAACGAATCTCTCGAATCTGCTCCAACAAGCGGTCGAAGTATTCTGTTGTAAGTACAGAGCCGCCATTTTAGCCGTTCACTATCTATTGCCCAGCCTTTAATGGTATAGTCCTTTGCAATTTGGTTTACCCATTTCCGGAATTGTACCGCACGGTCAGAATCGACTTTAAAGCCTACAGCAATAATCATCTCTAAAGAATAATGATTTGTACTATAGCTTTTCCCATCAAGCGCAGTTATTCGAAATTTTCGAATAACTGAAACCTCCTGTAATTCACTATCTTCGAATATCTTTTTGATATGATAGTTAATTGTATTCGTACCTACGTCATATAGAGTTGCCATCATCTTCTGCGTCAACCATATATTTTCGTCCTCGTAGCGCATCTCAATATTGTCTTCCCGCTCGCCGATAGAAGCAACATAAGTTAAGTATTCTGCTGCGCCGGAACGGATGCTCATTTCTTCTTTTTTCTTTGTCAAATATAGCTCCCCCCTTTTTGTCTTATTACTAGATCCAACCTTTCCTCTTAAACTCTTCAATTTGAGCTAAGTCTTCCTCCGAAGGTACATCCGCCTTTTCTTTATCGATTGTAAAATTCAAATATTCACTGTTCCATCTGGCAAAAATCTCAGCCATCTCATCTGATATGCGAAGATCTCGTTTCATAATAGAGTCCAAATCCCATTCCATGACTTCCGACCTTCCCATTGTATTTGTGATAGCAATCTTAGACACCATATACTCTTTTTTCTTTTTACTAAAGTATCCGTTGCCGGCAACAATATTCAGTTTCTTTTCAATTGGTAACTTATTCCCTATATGTTCAATTTTTTCCTTAATAGTTGAGTCCGACTCCTTTGGAAAGTAATTGGTCTGCCACTTTTGAGGAAATATATGTTCAATTTCCCATTTAGTAGGAAGCAGATCATCCTGATGTTCGTAGGCAAGTGTCTTCAGCAGCATGCGTACTGCATTCCGATTCGGATTATGAATATAAGGCTCCAACTGCGTCACATCAACGGTCTTAAACTCAAAAATAGGTATATTGGATGCTACAATGGCAGAATTTAGCTTCAGAATATCCGGTTTAACAGCATTGATTGTCGGCATCATCAGATACTTTGTCATCAACTCCATAAGAAGCTTGTTCAAGAAACGTGCAAATCTTGTTTCAAAATTCTCTTCGTTTCTGTAACAAACATAATAAATAACAACCGGATATTTCCAGAACTCGTTCGGATAGGAAGTCAAGATATCCAGTGTCTGTTTTATTTTATTATTCTTAGACCAAGCTTCACCTTCAATCTCCTCACCCTTATTTATAACCTTCCACAGATTCAAAATTATGAAGAGAGTATCCAACAGTTCTTTCTTATATAAACGTTCAAATTTATTAGCTGCATAATACTTTCTAACACCGGGAGTAGTTGTGTTCGTATCCTGATCAAGTGCTCGGTAGTAAACATATTGTAATAGAAGAGCTGCTGTATGCTTTCATTTGCATCTGTAGCCTGCTCGTCCAAATCTTTCCAGCGCTCTATAAATGCTTTCTTGGCTTCCACCTCAAGTTGGTTATAAATTTTTGCCTTGAAAATATCAGCATCTGACAGAGGTAATCCTCTATCATTTAATGTTGAAAAAATAGTTAATGCCGTATCCTGTGTATCTGCGGTAATTGGGAGTAAAATTGCCTGATTCAACACTGCATAAATAAACTGATAGATCATAAGGGGATTTTCTGTAGAATGTCTATCAAACAGTTTTTGGAAATAACGATAATTCCTTGAATAGTTATCTTTCGCATTCTCATCTGTTTTTCCGCTTTCCAAGATGGCACGTAGAATTTCATTCCCTTCATTATTCACAACACGGGAAGTCAAAAGAATATTCTTGAAGTTCACTGTACCGGTAAGCTTATCCGTGCGCCAGATTGTAGGTTCAATTTTACCAATAAAGTTATTAGCTTCTGCTGTTCTCTCCGATTCAGGCGTGGCTACAAGCTTTGTATAAATTGCACGTAGCAGCAGAAATAACGATGTGATACGTTGCTGGCCATCGATAATTTCCTGCTCACCATTTTCATTTTCGTAGGAAACCACACTCCCCAGAAATAGGAGCTTTCTCTTTCTGCACCGCCACTAATAGTAGTAAATTCCCATAAGTCCTCAAAAAGAGTCTCTACTTGCTCCTCTGTCCATGCGTAGGGGCGCTGGTATTCCGGAATAACAAACGGCTTTGATTTACCACTGCCTAGGAGCGTCTCCACGCTCTGTTTATTCACCTCTATTGTTGTTGGCATGTTACTGCCCTCCTCTTATTTCTTTATTCTTTCCGATACAATTTTACGACTCAATTTTAATATGACGGACATAGCGGTATATGTGTATCTCCGGTAGTCCATTGATACTTAAACCCCAGCTTTTCCTGAACACGCTTTGATTTGTCGTTACCATCATAATAACCACACCAGATACGAACAAGGTTCAGATCAAGAAAGGCATGACGCAGCAGCTCTCTTGCCGCCTCCGGCATAAAACCCTGTCCCCAATATTCAACTCCCAGCCAGTAGCCAAGCTCTGCCTCATCCTCCTTTACTGCAAGATCATTGTGGTGAAGGCCGATGCTACCAATGGGAAGTCCTGTTTCCTTTAGCACAATAGCGTAGGTCTCCGGTACCATCAGCACATTCCTAATAACCTGTCTGCTGTCCCCTTCACTTGTGTGTACAGGCCACCCTGCAATCGGTCCTACTCGCGGATCTTTCGCGTATTTATAGCATTCTTCTGCATCCGTTTCTTCCCACGGACGGAGGATAAGTCTTTCTGTTTCTAAAATCATACTTTTCACTTCTTTCTCTTCAGAACCGGAATTTCTTCCTGCATCACTCCCTGCTTCGACTCCGCAATCATTAATATTATCGCCACCAATGCTTCATCACTCAGTCTCTTATTTCCATTTTGAAATAAGATCCCACTATTTTAGAATTTAATTCATAGGTTTGGATTTAGACTTGCAATTAATGTTCATCATTTTTGAAATTGGTATTACTAAGACAGAATATAGCGAATAAATATGCCACAACTGTGAAAACTAAAACGATGCAAATTGTAGTGAAATCCGGAATGCCGAATGCGATTGTACGCATGGCATCAACTTGATATGTTAAGGGATTAATGCGTGAAATATATTTTAGAATGAATGGCGCATTGTCAAAAGAATAAAATAAGGGTGCGGCAAAAAGAATTGGCACTAACAGGGTGTCCATAACAAAGTCTCGCTGCTTATAATTTTTTATCAGTAGCGCAACACAAATCAGAATAGAAGCCCAAAACAGCACGCTAATCATTAAAAAAACGATTATCATGCAAAATCTATAAAGCGAAAAAGAGCCACCAACAAAAAAGGAAAGAATATATAAAATGGTAGCTTGAATTACAACTCCTACGATTGGAAATGTTGCAATTCCGAGAATATAAATTGCCGGATGAATGCCGTTAAGAATCTTTAAGCTTAAAAGTCCCCAACGCTTGTCCGTTATCATGCGATAAACGCATTGGTACATTTCTTTAAATAACGACATGGCAAAAATACCGATTAAAGAGTAGGAAAGAAAACTTACCGTCGTTCCATTGAAGGATATATCTCCAAAGGTAGCCTGAATACCTACAGAATAAAATAAGAAATATAGAATAGGGGAAATCAAACTACTATAGATAATTTGTTTGTTGGACCAAAGTGCTTTCAACTCATTATTGACCATTATGGGTAAACCCTTTAGCCCGAGATGCCCGCGCTTAATATACATTTGAAATTTACGCATTTTCTGTCGCCTCCTCTTGCATCATGATTTCCTTAAGGCCCAAGCGTTCACTGCCCATACTTGTAATCGATACTTCGGCTAAAAGCTTTCCAACAATGCAGTTCAAATCTACAGAAGACTCGATGAAACTTACTGTTTGCTCTTCAAGCTTAGCTCCTTGGTTAATCAGTTCCTCTTTGAGCGTGTCGCTCATTTCACCGGAGAAGGAAATTTCGATTTCCCTTGTCAATTGGTGAGCACTTAAAAAATCACACATACTACCAAAGTAAAACTGCTGACCTTGGTTTAGAAATAGAATCTTGTTGCAGTAATCTTCCAGCATTCCCAAATCATGCGATGAGACAAGAGCCAGTTTCTTTTCATTGAAACATTTCTCTTTCAAATATTCAAATAGTCCATGGGAGTAGCGGTAATCCAGACCGGCTGTTGGTTCGTCCAAAATCATTATTTCAGGCTTATGAACTAAAGCACGTGCAACTTGAACTCTTTGTTGTTGTCCGCCGGATAGTGAATCGGGGGAACGGGTATAGAAATCTGTAAGATCAAGAATTTCAGAGATAGAATCTGTTGCCGCCTGTGATTCTTTCTTAGAAAGACCGGTCAATACAGCTCCAAGCATAATGTTATCTCGCACATTTAAATACCAATCAATGGATTGCTTTTGTGGACTTATGCCTAAATCATGATAAGTAAGCTTGGGTGAACAAGTAATGCTTCCGTGTTGGGGGGTATAAATTCCGGATAATACATTGAGTAAAGTGCTTTTTCCGGCTCCGTTTTTGCCAACAACAGCAATAAAATCTCCTTTCTCTGCCTCAAAAGAGATGTCACAAATTCCGTTGTGCGTTCCTTCGTAAAAATAGGATACATCTTTAAGCGTCAGCAATGCCATGGTTAATCCCCCCTATTCCTGTTAAGTAAAGTATGTACATAATCAAGAGCTTAATCATTCGAATCAAGTTCTATATCATGTCAATCTCTAGTTTATCTAACTACTTTTTTATTCCTACTTATCTAAAATAGACAGATATAAATCCAATCTCTGATTTAAATATCTTGCAAACATATCCGCCATTGCTGATAAATTATGTTTTATATGATATGCATCAAAGGCTTCATAGTATTTCAAGCGATCGGTAAATTTTATATCGATTGGCGGGTAACCCGCTTTCATGAGTTCCAAGTTAATCAGCAATCTTCCGGTTCTTCCATTTCCATCAATAAAAGGATGTATTCCTTCAAATTCGATATGAAAACGGGCCAGCTTAGTCACAATATCTTCTTTACTGTTTTTATATTCTGCCAACAGTTCTTCCATCTTAGGAATAATCAAATATGGCTGTACAGGTTCATGTGCCGCTCCCATGATTCGAACCGGTATTCTTCTGTATATACCTCTGTCCTCTTTTTTATCCGCTAAGACTAAATAGTGAATATCCTTGATTACCTTTTCCGATATTTCCGTATTTTCACAAACAAGCTGCCTAACATAATCAAAAGCTTCCTTATGCCCAATTACTTCTAAATGCTCCTTCAATGATTTCCGGTCAATAGTAAGCCCCCTAAGAACCATGTCTGTCTCTCGTAAAGTTAAGGTATTACCCTCGATTGCATTTGAATTATAGGTATATTCTGTTATGAACTCCTCATTTAACCTCTCGAGCTCACCTTCGGTTAAAGGTCTTCTTTTTCTAAGAACTTCTAATTTTCCTTCTATGATGGGAATAAGGGATTCCTTGATTTGATATCTTCCGTCCGTTGGCTTCGTAGCATCATAGGGTATTTTCCAAGCCCTACCTTCCTGATATGCACCGGAAATCTTCCCTTCTGCACATAAAACCCTTACTCTTCTATCCGATATCCCCCATTTTTCAGCCGCTTGCTTCACTGTCATGTACATAAATCATCCCTCCATTTTTTGTATTATACCTTCTTATCGGAATAATATAAACAATATAGGAATAACATATTTCGATTATCGGAATAATAGTGTTTTATCATCCCATAAGAACCCAAAGATCTTGAGGAAGGTCCCGAAGTTTCTGCCATGGCTGCCATGGGGATAATAAGAATTTTCATAATTTAAATAGTAGTTCCTATACTACTGCGGTATAGCCTAGTGCTTAGTGTTACGTGTGACCTGACGAGAGCCTTCCTCTTGAACTATCCGGAATTTCCGGATAGTTGAATCTCCCTCAAGCTCTGCATCAGAATAAACTTTCTTAAGATGCTAGTTGATTGTATGAACATTAACGTCATATAGTACTGCCATTTCCATTTTCATTCATATTAATCCGACGCGCTCTTCAAGTTCTGTATAAGAAGCCAAAATAACCTGAAGCATATATCTGATAAACGAAATCGGATAATTTTAAGCGGGAAGTCGGGATAGCAAGCAAAGTATGCCGTTTAACAATATCAATATATGAAGAACAATATGATATAAGTCCGGTATCACACGTTTTTCACTCATAGGAATGAGCCTTAGTGTGCCTTTAAAGCACGCATTGTACCCTTTCAGTTTTCTTTCAGGGGCACCAAAGATAGTGTAATACCAATGGCAAAAAAACTGAATCGTAAACCACAACACAAGGATCGTGAACAAAATCAATTTACCTGTAGGCTGAAAAAAACGATAACTAATCAGTCCTATGCTATACAGGCAAAGCATGGCAAACTCTGCGCTCTGCATTCCCATTCCTTCAACAAGAATTCGTTTCCCGAAACGCCATGTAATCGTACATCCCAGAAACCATATCCAAAGCAATATTTGCACGAATAGCATTAATATCATATTCATCCAGAAATCTCCATAGAAAGATTTTTACATACACCACAATATTTACTGTACCAAACGCCCTAACACGCAACTCTCACTGTTCAATTATTTATATTTTTGATTCTACCCCACCCAAAAAAAAATGACCGCCTTCATACAGCGTGCCCTTAGAAAAACTGAGACCCGGGAGCAGAAATGAACTTAGTTAATTTAAATACCGCAGAGATTTTCAAAATGGGCAAAATAAACTCTGCTATCTACAGAATTGAAAGAGCAAGAGCTCATTTTCTAAAAGCTTTCAGTTCTATAAATTGCAATTCGGCATCGCTACTATTCTGCGTTTGATGGTCCGCACGCTTACGCCTGTTTCCTTACAAAGAGATATTTTCCTTTGCCTTTTCCCTTCATGGGCGATATCATGCCTAGATTAAGCATTTTCTTGAGCAGTGTCGACGCCGGTGAAGCGGTTATAGATAGCTCAGTCATTACTTCGGTACGCCCAAAAAAGCACTCATACCCAAATCTTTCAAACAAAACTTGAATATGCTGTCTTGTTTTTTTATTGATAATGTCCGACACCACAATCTGTTGTTTGTGTTCTTGAATGTCCTGTTTGTGTTCTTTATCATCTTGTTTCGTGCTTCCAATGTCCTGTTTCGCGTTTGCAATGTCCTGTTTTTTGCTTATAATGTCCTGTTCTATCGTTTTCCACCGAATATGAGCATAACGGTTTTTCAATTCGTTATGCTCTTTAAGCAAAAGATTTCTTAAAAACAGCTCTAAAAACTCTGTTGTTCCTCGGACTCCCTTAGAGAGATTGTTATAATCCCTTCAATATTTTTTCTTGCCGTATTTTTCAAATAATCCGATGTTTCAAGACCATCAACAGCTTGAAGTCCCATTGCGGTATACCAAGCATAACCCAATTCCCGTTTAGAAGGCTCTGACTGCCTAATATATTCCTCAAACGGATCCTTTTTAATGTCATCCATCCACTTCACCCGCTTTCATATCCTTAGCCCTTTTCGTCCGGCATTTTCTATTTTCGTCCAAATTAACGCGATTTTGGACGAAAAATATTTACTATAAATTACTACCAAATTATTAAGAACTTGCACTGCTATATCTTTTTAAGGCTAATCTATAGCATATTCTTGTCAACATAAAAAATACTATCGACAATAAAACAATTTCTATCGTATCAATCATTCCTACTTTTCCTAATAATTTTTCAGCCGGAACATTTGAAACTGTTGCAAGCGGTATAATATAGATCATTAAGATTCTTATCATTCCCTTATAAATATTTTGAGGATATTCCAGAAATTTCAACGCGCTTAAAAAAACAGTTCATGCATCGCTCCAATTTTTATAAAAAAATAATTGATAATATCATTATCAAGAACCATATTGAATAGCAGATAACAATAGCAGCTACTATATCAATAAAAAATATAATCACCTTTGCTACCGTTATTTTTGCTCCCACATGAAACAGTGCATATAGCAAAAGCACAAATGAAAATATCACACTTGGTACTGCTCCAAAATAGAAGTATCTAAGCGATACATAAAACTGCGAACTGCAAGGTTTCAGCAATATATAATCGAAGTCTCCACGCAAGACATACCTTTGGATTCTTGGTAAATTATTCATAAATAACATATAAATAATCGATGTTATAATCTGTGTTACTGCGACTAACACCAGCATTTCTTCACTATTCCAACCAGCTATAGCATTTGTATTTAGAAAAATAATCTTGAAAAAATATATATTTACAAAGATATTTAACAAACTGTCTATTATTTCAGCTATTAAATTCCCCCTATAATCTGACTCTCTTGCAAATGTGTTCACGATGAATCCTCTAAATACATTTATATGGAATCTTAGTTCTCGCATCTTATCCTCCAATAAGCTCGTAATGCTTAAGCCCATTTTTCCATAACACTTCAAGAAGTATTCCTAAACCTACTATCCATGGTACAATAACATAGAAGTATCTAATCACCTCTGTCCTATCCGTTCCCATCAATAATGTTCGTGCCGGAAAATAAATCATATATTGAAATGGCATGAATCTACATATATTAGAAAATGATTCCGGTAATAGTGTGAGTGGAAATAAACCACCCGCCAAAAATTCAATCGCAAAAGTCAATGTATAATACCAACTTGAAATTTCATATATCCAAAAGCTCAACAATCCAATCACCATTGCTATTTGGAAATAAAATACCATTGCCACCATTACTTCAACAAAAAATAAAACTATATCCACTCCGGATCCATAAAACATTTTACCTTTAAACAAGAAAGCAAAAACCACAATGTAAATGACTGAGCAAAACAACATGCTTTTACTTTTTTCGGCTATATACTTTACAAACGAATATCTAATATAATTGATTGGTTTACAAATGAAATGTTGTATTTCGCCACTCTGTATATCACTCATAATTTCAAATATAAAATTAGGTGTAATAATCATTGATATAAATCTAGCCAAAACTATATAAAGGAACATCTCTCCAAACTTCATTCCCTTTATGCTATTTTCAGCTATATATATGTCACTCCATAGATAGTATAAAGCAACTACCGGTATGAATGTGCATACTAACTCTGCAAGAAATTCGAAACGATAATCCGTTACCTGCTTCCACATCAGTCGATATACAGATAGATACTTTTTAAGTGTTTTCATGTCTCTTCTCCATCTTATAGAAGTCTCTAACTATATCTTCTGCACCAACTTCAGATATCATGATATTATTTATATATTCATTGTCTGCCAACTTGTGTCTTAATATCGTAATATCATCTTTTGCAACCCTTAGTTTTACCAATCCCTCGCTATTTTCAAGCACTTCACCATATTCACTCCATAAAATATTTTCCTTCTCGCTTCTTTTCTCAATAGATACCAGTACATCCTTCCCATGCTCTTTTACAAATTCAGAAAATTTACCGTCGTAATATATCTTCCCTTTATCCATAAATATAGCTCTTTCGCAAACAGCTTCTATATCCCCCATATTGTGACTTGTCAAAATCACTGTTGCTTTATTATTGATACTATAGTTTTTAATAAACTCCCTGACTTCTTTTTGTGCTATTAAATCCATCCCTATAGTTGGTTCATCAAGAAATAGAATTTCCGGTTTATATAACAATGAACCAATTAATTCACATTTCATTCTTTCTCCAAGTGATAATGTTCTTACCGGGCTTTGAAGAATATCTTCAGCACCAATCATCTCAACTAGCTCACTTAGGTTCTTTTCATATTCTTTATCTCTTAACTCGTATATATCTTTTAGTAGTAAATAATTATCCTTCGCTGAAACATCCCACCAAAGTTGTTGTTTTTGTCCTAACAATAGTGTAATGGATTTCTTATAAGCCTTTTCCTTTTTGAAGGGATTATAATTTAAAACTTCAATTTTTCCTTTTGTTGGTAACAGCAAGCCGGACATCAACTTCATCATTGTAGTTTTTCCTGCGCCATTCTGCCCAATTACAGCAACACACTCTCCTTTATTGATTTGAAATGAGACATTATCAACTGCCACTTTCTCCAAATACTTTCTATGAAAGAAATTATCAAGAATTCGTTCCTGTTTTTCATAACGTTTAAAGGTCTTAGTTACCTGGTTTACTGAAATAGCGACCATATCGTTTAACTCCTCTTGTGCATTTTTATAATTATATCAAACCATTTCTTTTTTTCTGCGTTTTTAGACAAAAAAGGAGGACTTCTGCACATAGGCATAAGAAGTCCTCTGAAATGAAAGAAACTTGCTCTTTCTCTATATTTTTATATTTGTTTTTTTATGATAATTACCAGTATCAAAAAGGTCTATTATTTTTTTCTATATGAATAACAGACCCTAAATAATACATAGCAATTACCTCCACTATTTAATCCATTTTTCCCTCCCAAACAAAGATTGATTAAATCACTCCTGCTTTTTCAAAATGTTTTTTAAGTATCCTTGTTGCAACAAATGCTCCTATGCAAGCAAGAACAAAAGTTATCAAACCAAAGCCTACTGCCCACGAAACTTGGAAATAAGATAATGCTTCCTTTATTTGTGCTTCGCTCATTTTCCATTTTGATGCTCTTTCCACAAAAGAAGCTGTCCCGAATAAAATTACAGGAATTACTGTTCCTAAAAAATCTGCTAATGCAAATGTCCCATATCCAATAATCATTCGTCCCTTGCTCTCATAATTTCCTATAATCAAATCACATATAATTCCACCGATTACAGCAAAGACTGCATGAGGTAAATGTCCTCCTGACAACGCAATGAAAGCAAGAAGCGTTCCTGATATGGTAAATACACCCTTCTTTTTAACTTTTACAGCCATAAGAATATAAACGGTAGCAGCTATCATAAAGCTAACTCCTGAAGCAATAAATCCTCCTATAACTGTTGTTGCCATAGCAAATGCTACTGCCATGTATATGACAATTCCAATTGCATTAAAAATTCCGATTGTAATAAAATCACGGCCATTCAATTTGTTTTTCATAAAAGTTCTCCTAATAAATTTTCTGTATTACTATCACAAGAGCAATCATCAAAGCTCCTAATAGTCCAATCATTAAGTCTGTTTTTCTAAACCGCAATTCCGTTAATGTAACCCTGTTTTCATCACTATCAAGTCCTCTAATAAGTGCGGAAGCTGACAGTTCATCTGAAATCTTAATCATTCTCATTAAAAGCGGAACAAGCGTATATTCCATATATTTAATTGGATGTAGCAACGGGAAAAATCGGCTTGTTACGATTCCTCGAATCTTCATATTCTCTTTTAATGCCTTGCGTTCTATTTTTATAGTTGGTACAAACCTAAGTAAAACACTAAAAGGTATGCCAATGCTTCTGGGTATTTTCATTCTATTTAACGCTTCAAGCATTTCACTTACACTTGTAGTTTTTGTTATATATCCGCCAAACATAGCGATTAAGGTCATTCTTGATGCAAAGTAAATAAACATATATATTGCAAATACAATACTTGCTTTGCAAAACTTTCCAAGCCCTAACTCTATGCAGTATAAAAGGACAAAAAACAAAATAAAGCGTAAGGCTATTTTCCACATCCTGCTATATACATATAGAAAAAAGGCAAAGACAATCAGTCCGAAAAGTAGAATTGTATCGCTTATAAAAAAGCTCGTAAATCCAACAATGGGAAGTAAAGTAAGTTTTATTCTCGGATCTATAGTTTTTCTATCTGACAAGCTCTATACCTCCTCTCATCTTGTCTAATATGAGAAATTTATTACTTTCACTCATATCTAAAACAGTTTCTATTTTTCCATCTCCCATTACCCAGAGCCTACTCACTGTGTTTGCTAAAAACTCAAAATCATGACTTATTACCAAAACCGTTGTCCCATTTTTCAATTGTTCTTCAATCAGTTTTGCAACGGAAAGCATGGAGTCTTTATCACAACCTGATGTTGGCTCATCATAGATGAAAATCTTTGCCTGTTTCATCATTCCACAAGCTATTGTCAGTCTTTGTTTTTCTCCTCTTGATAAAGCAAACGGATGCTTATCTATATATTTATCTAAGCCAAGTACACTCAAAATAGACTTTGCCTTTTGAGTAGTTTCTTTTTTATCCTTACTTGAAATACCAAGTAGCATTTCATCAAGTACACTTTCCGAAAACAACTGATAGTCTGAATCTTGAAAGACAAAATATGACATATCCATTAAATCTTTATGATTAAGCGACTTATCTTTTCCCGCCCATATTGTTCCCTCTTTTATCTTCTCAAGTCCTGAAAGCACTCTCGCAAAAGTAGTTTTCCCGGTACCATTTAAGCCGATAAGACCAATGGCTTTTCCGCACTCCATATTGAAATCAAGATGATTTAAAATGTACTGTTTTTGCTTCTTTCCATCCTTAGCTACATTCGGATAGCAAAATTTCAAGCCTTTTCCGCTGATACTTTCATCATTTAATTGATATGAATCTTTCTTCTCACTTATCCTGTATTCTTCTAATTCAAGAGTTCTTAGTCCATTTTCATCCCAAAACTCCCCTTCAAGATGGATAACTTCTTCCCGACTCAAGTCCTGTGCAATTTCTCCATCTTTCATCAAAAGAAAACGGTCAAATAAAGATTTTACATAGTACAAACGATGTTCAATTAGAACAACCGTTGTTCCTTTTTTCTTTAATTTCTCCAAAATGAAAAACAGGTCAAATGTTGCTTTCATATCCAAATTTGCTGAAGGTTCATCTAAAATTAAAACTTTCGGATTCATCGCATAGATGCTTGCAATAGCTATCTTTTGCTTCTGTCCGCTTGATAATTCAAAAACAGATTTTCCTTTCAGTTCCGGGATATCCAACTCTGCATATACTTCTTCTACTCTCTGTTTGATTTCCTCTCTTGATTTGCAGATGGTTTGAAGCCCAAAAGCTATTTCTTCATCTGTCGTGGTCGTGAAAAACTGACTTCTTGGATCTTGAAATACAGTCCCTACAATATGCCCTATTTCATGAAGTAATAATTTGCTTATATCTTTTCCTGACACCAAGGCTTCTCCTTGCATTTTGCCTTTGTAATAATGTGGAATAAGACCATTCATTACACTTCCAAGAGTGCTTTTACCACTTCCACTTTTCCCTGAAATTAAAATAAATTCACCTTTTTTAATTTCAAGATTGATATTTTTTAAAGCAGTTCGTCCATCTTCCCATTCATAAGAAACATCTTTTAACAAAATCATGATTACACCTCGTACTGAGCCTTCCATAATTTTGTGTAGTAACCATTTTTATCAAGAAGTTCCCCATGCTTTCCTTTTTCAAGTAAATTGCCTTTTTGAAACACGAGGATTTGGTCAGCTTTTTGAATGGTTTTTAAATGATGAGCCACCACAAGTACAGTTCTATTCTTTGCAAGTTCTGTAATGGCATCTTGTATCAAAGATTCATTTACAGGATCAACATTACTTGTCATTTCATCAAGAATTAAAATCGGTGCATCTTTTAGAAAAGCTCTTGCAATGGATATTCTCTGTCTTTGTCCACCTGATAAAATCCCACCATTTTCGCCAATATCCGTTTCAAAACCCTTTGGTAAACTCATAATGAAATCATGTATCCTTGCTTTCTTTGCAGCTTCAATGATTTCTTCTTTCGTTGCTCCTTTTTTACCTACCTTGATGTTTTCTTCAATCGTGTTATCAAACAGTTGAACATTCTGCATGACAATACTAATACGATCTAAAAGCTCATCATAAGGAATATCCCTTATATCAATTCCTCCGAGTGTAATTTTCCCTTTATGCACATCATAAAATCTTAGAAGCAAGTTGGTTATAGTAGTCTTTCCACTACCTGATTCTCCAACTAATGCTGTCACCCGTTTTTCAGCAATATCAAAACTTAAATTTTCCATTTTAAATTCATCTTTTTCGTAAGAAAAATCTATGTTTTCAAAAGCTATATCATTATCTTTCGGAACAGTTCCATTCACTTTATCCGGGATTACATCTGCATATAAAATTCTTGAAAGTCTTTCGTAACTATCTATCGCCGAAACATAGTACATATAGTGTTGTTCCATAGAAGCGAACGGCTTATAAAACTCTTTTGAAATTACTGCAAAGATAATAAAATGAAGTACATCAAGACTTCCCTTTACAACAAGTATTGCTCCTGCGATTAAAAGAATTAAATATCCAATATCCAGTAAAAAACCAAATATAGATAATTGTTTTGCTTTGAATCTTGAAGCTGCTTTGCTTGTTTCTCCAAACTTTTTTGTCTTATTCATAAGCTCATTATCCAAGCTCTTATTGTTTGAAAAACTCTTTAGTACAGGTATTCCTCTAACATATTCAACAAATAAGCTAACCATATCAAGAAGTGCTGAGTTGTTTTGATTTTCAATTCTTTCAGATTGCTTAATTGTCAGATATAGAAAGACAAGTGCAATCGGAACAGATACAGCCATCATAATGGCAAGTTTAAAATCAATACTTGCAAGACCAATAAATACAACCGCAGCTATCAAAAAATCACCAAACATTCTTGACCACATGTGTCCTACAACAAGGGACATATTATCAACATCTTTGTGTAAAATCGTATTGATCTCACCCAGTCTTTCGTTGGTATAAAATCCCAAACTAAATTTCTTTAATTTAATAATCATGCGTTCTCTGATTTGCTGAACAATATCAAAACCTGCACTATGCTTTTTCATATCCGCAACCATATTACAAATGCCTTTGAAGACTACAAGTAATCCAATCGCAATAAAATATTTATATAGGCTTGCTAAGCTCGTTCCATCAAAGATTCGGAACAGTATAAAAAATACGATAACAATCATGGCTATAGAGCTTAGTCCATAAAGGGCAAAGAATACACTTGATATAATCAAATCTCTCTTGCCGGTTTTTGTAAGTAGTTTAACATTTCTCTAAACATTTTCTGTTACCACCTCCGTACACTCGCAATCCACTCCGTTTCTTGCTCGTGAAAGACTATCGTTGATACACTCGCAATCCACTCCGTTCCTTGCTCGTGAAAGACTATCTTTATTACACTCGCAATCCACTCCGTTCCTTGCTTGTGAAAGACTTTCGTTGATTCACTCGCAATCCGCTTTGCTACTTGCTCGTGAAAGACTTTCGTCTTTCAAATTCCATCTATCTACTTTGTTCTGTGCTTCAACCATATCCTTATAGAACTCACATCTTTTCATCAGCTCTTCATGGCTTCCTGCATCAAGAACAACACCCTTATCCATAACAATAATTTGGTCTGAATCTCTAATCGTATTCAGATGGTGAGCAATTGTAATGATGGTTTTATCCTTGCTTAAATCGTCAATTGCTTCGCCGATTAGTCTTTCATTTTCACTATCAACAGCTGCCATTGCTTCATCTAATATCAAAATCGGTGCATTTTTAAGTATCATTCTTGCTATGGAGATTCTTTGTTTTTCTCCACCGGATAACTTAACACCCATTTCACCTACTCGTGTTTCATATCCATTTGGCAATGCTGAAATAAAGTCATGGCATCTTGCTTTTTTAGCCGCTTCTATGACTTCTTCCTTCGTTGCATTTAGTTTTCCGATTGCTATATTTTCAAAAATGCTTAAATCAAAAAGGATAACATCTTGTTGCACACTGCCAATCAGCATTGAGATGTTTTCTTGACTATATTCTTTTATATCTTTCCCATTTATCAGTATTTGTCCTTCATCTGCATCCCAAAATCCCATAAGCAAATTAGATACGGTACTTTTCCCACAACCGCTTGCCCCTACAAAGGCATTCAAGCTATTTTTCTTAAAAGTCAAATTGATATTTTTTAGCTTAAAACCATCTTTTCCATATGAAAAAAATTCACATCTTTAAATTCTATGTTTCCAAATTCTAAACCTTGTTCTGTCTTTTTATGTTTGGAAGTGGAACTGTTAAAACTTTTCCAATCGCCTTTAATGCCTCCCTAAACACAATAGAAAAATGTTGCAATGTAGCTGTCTTACTTATAGATGCAGTAAAAGCAGATGATAAAATAATAGCAAGGATAAAATTAGGCGTTGTAATGTTCCCCTGATAAAGAAAGATACTTCCCAAAATCATGACAATTACCACTCCAATTTCCATAAATATGTCAATGAGTCCCATTGGAATTGTGATTGCTCCCATACTCTTTTTAACCCAGTAAATATATTCTCTTGCCGTTTTTAATGTTCTTTCACTAATCTCCTCTTCTTTAGCAAAAGCCTTAATCACAGAAATATTTTTTACATATTCCATTAGCTCTTCTCTCATCTTGTTTTCATGGTTAAAGTAAATAGCAAAGTTTTTATCCATTGTTTTCTGTGAAAGAACTTTTACCAAATACATGAGTGGAACTCCGGCAATCATACCAAGTGCAAGACGTGGGTCCACAAAAATCATAGCTACAAAAATAATGGTAGGCAGAAGTGTAACTGCCATTATTTCCGGAAGACCATGAGCAAGGTATACTTCCACTTGCTCTACATCATGCTGAACGATATTGGTAAGCTCTCCTGTATTATGTTCTTTGAAAAATCCTAAACTTAGTTTTTTTAGATGCCCGATAATATCTACCCTAAGTTCTGTCAATTTTTCGTATGCTTTCTCATGGGCAACCTTTGTTGCAAAATAATAAAACACACCTTTTAATACAAACGATAGAAAGATTCCCAAGAATATATACTTTAAATTCCCTTCGTTAATATTGTTTGTGATTAAAGAACTAATCAAATATACAAGTAAGATTTGTGGTATCAAATCAAATACTATTTTTAAAGCAAGAAGTGAATTGGATAAACCATTTTTCCCAATCACTTTTTTCCTTAATTCTTTTTCCGGCATGAACAACTCTCCTTTCAAAATTGAATAATATTGAATTTTAATTCAATATTAAGGTTTAAAGTAAGACTTTGCTGATTACGCAAAGTCTATTTTTTAGTGCTGATTATAGGGATTCCACTCCCTTGTAGTAACACCTTGCAATAAGTTTTAACATGTCTTTTGCCCACTTTTCACTTTGATAGTGCCTTGCTATTTCAAGAAGACCCTCTGTAAAGTTACTAGCTAAAATATGAGCAAGCATTGGATCATATTCCTCTTTTGATTGTCTTTTTAAACTTACTTCAATATGAACCTGCATTTGTGATATGAGTTTGTGTTTTGCTTCTGTATGTTTCGTTCCTGAGCTTTTATCCATCAAGATAATTAACTTCTTACGCTCTTTTAAAAGTTCATGAATATAGTTTTCTCCAACTTCATCAAACCTTTCAGAAGCAGAACCTTTTTCCAAAGACTCTTCCTCGTCAAAGGCTGACTCGAAGTTTATATAAACAGAACTTACTACTGCATCAAACAAAACTTCTTTATTCTTGAAATAGGTATAAATGAGTGCCACAGGAATATCTGCTTCTTTTGCAATTTCTGTTAATTTGGCACCTCTATAGTCCTTTTTATAAAATACTTTTTCTGCTGCTTCGAGTATTCTATTTCTAACTTCTTCTTTTAATACTTGTGCCATAGCACACCTCTTTCTATTTCAATACTGAATTTGCATTTAATAATAAATTTTAATTCAATTTTTTTGTCAAGTTACATGTGGAAATTATGGCGTCCTTATAGTATAATTTGATAACATTTTCAAAACTTGCTTAATGCTTACTTTCTAATTTATTCTTATGTAGCAAGCACAGTTAGTGTACGGACACTTACGGAAAAATTGATGAAGCAGCCCTTTGGGATCTGCTTCTTTTTTTATCAATTTTTAGCTTGTTAGGGAGAACCCTAAGACCCCGAAATGCATTCAAAGGAGGATATACCTATGGCAAATAGAATACGAAATGATGCGGGAACAAAAGATTCTGTCCTTGCAAGACACCTTATTCAATCCTTTTTACCGGGGGAAACTACGCCTGAAATAGCACACCAGATCGGCATGGAGCTGTGTAAAAAGATATTAAAAAATGAGTATGAATTTGTCCTCTTAAAACCTCTTTATCAAGCTCTTTACTTTTTTGGATGGTTGCATCAATACTCTTTCCGCTAATATCCCTCCAATAATCTAACTTGGCACAGGCTGTTGCTTCAGGATTTCTATCGTAGATACTTAATTGACTCCTAAAATCATATCTCTGATCGTTTCCGACAACCTTTAAGAGCTTTTAGATATTCTGCTTCACTTTTTCAAAAATATCTTGTTTTACAAGCTCCAAAATGTTATGAAAATCATTTATTCGCATTTTTACCTCCTTCTTTTTTTCCAAACAAAAAAAGGCGGTTAGATTTTACTCTAATTACCTTTTGATTCTGTATATTGCAACTTACTGCTATTTAAAAATAAGTTTAATATGTTCCTGTTAAATATATAGAAAAATTCTATCAGTTAAATCTTAAATGTACAACCAGTGTCCTGTTCCATCTATCTGCAAAATACATATATATTTTTGTACTTAACTTTAATCCATGACAATCCTTTAATGCCTTTTGGAAAAATCCATCTACTTCTAAAAGCTTGGTGTTCGTATACTTTGCAAATTCCTTTGGGTTATCTACACTAAAATACATTTGTGCATTTGTATTTCCCGTTTTCTTCACATATTTATTGGCAAGTTTTAACCCTTTAGAATTTGTAGCATCAAAGACTAATTCTCCATTAGGAATTTGAGCTTTCATCTTTTTAATCATCTCTATAATTTTAGACTCATCAAAATACTGATAAACACCCGAAACAGAAATCAGTGTTGGAAGTGTTGTATCTATTTCTTTAATCCAATCAAGCCTGAACATATCACCTGAAATAAAATTTTCGTTATTGCCATTTCCAAGCACTCTTTTTCTAATTTCGATAACACTCGGCAAATCTACTTGATAAAAGTTGGCAGTTTTATTTCCTATACGATGATAAGCAGTTTCTAAGCCTGCACCTAAAAACACTACATTTCCATCAGGATTATCTTTAAGAAAACTTATTATCTTTTCATCTATTGTCTGTTGTCTACAAACACTCGCCATATAAAAATATTCATTGCTGTTTTTGTCTATGCTGTCTGTCGGTATATGTGACTCTAAGGATAAAGCCTTTTCATCATAGAAAAATTCAGGGAACTTTTTTGTTGCATATATTCTTCCTACAAGCGGGATATACAGGGTATCTTCCACACCATTTAGTATGCTTTCAACACTCATCATTTCACTCCTTTCTTCATCTTAATTGCCTGCAAATCAAAGCTTCTCCTATCGTATTCCTTTTTCATTTTTCCTCATTTGCTTCTACTTTTTCCTCTGCAATTTCAGTGTACTCTTTCAGCTTTTTCTGCAATAAATTTTTATCTATCAGTTTTAAGGTGTATTCCGATACCATTGTTGGTGAAAGACTTCTGCTAAGTGCAAATTCTACGACCTCATCATCTTTTGATGCACAAAGAATAACTCCGACACTTGGATTTTCCGTTTGTTTCTTAACTTCTCTATCTAATGCTTCCAAATAGAGATTCATCTTTCCTATATATTCAGGCTTAAATTCTCCAATTTTGAGTTCAAATGCAACTAAGCATGACAGTCCTCTATGATAAAATAACAGGTCGATGTAATAGTCATGATTTCCAACCTGTACCCTATACTCATTTCCTATAAAGGAAAAATCTTTTCCAATTTCTAAAACAAAGTTCTTCAAGTTCTCAAGTATTGATTTTTGAAAATCTCTTTCGTTACCACCCTTTGGTGCATCAAGGAACTCTAAAACATATTTGTCTAAAAACAAATTATGTGTTTCTTGTTTTGCTTTCTGAATTGCCGGCAACATATTGCCATTTGAAAGCATAAAGCGTTCATAGTAACCACTATCCATCTGTCTTTCCAACTCACGCTTTGAATATCTTTCTTTTACTGCCAATTCAATATAAAATCTTCTCTCTTCTTGGCTTTTAGAAGCTGACATTATTTTCAAGTGATTAGTCCAACTCAATTGTGTCACCAGTGGTGACACTTTTTCATCATCTTTATATAACTCATAGAATTGCTTCATTCTGTAAAGCCCTCTACGATTAAATCCCTTCAGCTCAGGATAGTTTGTCGAAAAAAATTCTGCCACATTATCAACAAATCCGGAGCCATAAGATGCTTCTTCCGTTTTTTTACTAATATATTTTCCTATCTCTTGATACATTAAGATCAACTCTTCATTAACTTTTCTATATGCACGATCTTTTGCATTTTCTACAATCGTAACAATCTCTTCAAACAGATTGTTGTTTTTCTCTGCGTTTATATTTTGCAAAGAAGTCTTTTCTTTATCCATAAGTTCCCCCTATCGGCATTTGACATCTACAATTTATTTCCTGCTCTGTATATTATCCTCGATGAAGGTCTTTGAATTAACAATTTGTATTTTCCCCTCATCTACTATAAAAGTTACATAATCTCCATTTTCAATTTCTAATATGTCTCTAATTTTCTTTGGAATAGTAACTTGTCCTTTTGCCATAACCTTCGCATTATCTATAAATACTTCCGCCATAAAGCACCTCCGCATTTCCTACTTTCCCTACAAAAAGATTATAGCATTTTTAAATCATTTTTTCCACTCTGAAATTAGTGGCTACTTACTTCTATATTTCAAAACAGCTTCATTTATCTCCATTTCAATACCTTTCAAAAATTCTTCCTTTGAAGATTTACCGCTTGCAATATCCGATAATTCCATTTCCCACTTTGCAGTTGTTTCTGACGACTTAAAGGTATCAGATACTATTGTTACAAGACTAATTCCTTTATGCATGGCTACAAGATTTTTCTTATCCCTTTCTACAAAGCCTTTATAAATTAAGTTCTCTATAATCCCTGCCTTTGTTGCAGGAGTTCCAAGACCTTTTCTTTCCACCTCTACACCCTTTTCTAAGGCATCATTTCCTGCAATCTCCATAGACTTTAAGAGAGTATCTTCAGTAAAGTGTTTCGGAGGTTGCGTAAACTTTTCTTTAATCTCTTTCTTTTCAATGCTCAAAATATCACCAACACTTGCGTGAAGCTTATTAGAAATAATCCTATATACCTTTGCTTCACTCTCAGTAATGCCTGATAAATCCTCACTTAGTGAGCTTACTGTTGGAATAATGGCATGATGGTCTGTAACCTTGTTAGAATCAAATACTACCTTGAAACTCCTCTCCTTCCACTAATATTTCCGGCACTTTTAAAAAATTAAAGCCCTCTGCTTCCCTGTTATAGAAATAGTCAAAGTCCATTGTTTCACCTCCCTCCTTGAAATTTTGCAAAGAAAAAGACGATAGTTTTTCTCTATCGTCTTTGGTAAACATTTTTATAAAAATTTTTCGAGCAAATTTTCAATTATTAAGTTCTTCCAAAATCTTAATTGCATCATATCTTTTATTACAGTTTTTGCATATCCATTTTGAATTACTCTTTTTTGCTTTTTTATGAAAATAATCCAACTCTCCTCCACATAGTGGACAATGCATCGGTCTTTCTGACCACATGCTTTTCAAGAATCTGACTACTTCGTCTCTATTTTCCATATTTAATTTTTTTATAATATCATTCACTTACAATCTCCATATTCTAATTCAAAATGACCTTATTCTATCATTTATCCGTTGAAGAAACGCTATAACGGCTGCTCCAACCATCGGTATTCCGTATGGCCTAAACAAAAAGCCTAAAAACAATGCTTCTATGCCGAGTAATATTTTATTTTGGATAAATGAAGCTATCGCTCCTACAACGAATAATATCCTGAAAAAGTATAGCAATACAGTTCCTATACTAAGCAAAAAAGTCAGAAAAGCTATTAGGATACTTAATAGCAAGCTGATCGGAAACAAAAGTATCTTTATGATCAATCTCAACATTGCCTAGTCCTCTCTTTCAAAATCAATCTTTGTATCTCCACACACCATATCAATACAAACATTCACATCGGCATAATTTTTCAGGATCTTTTTTCTTCCTCCATCAGAATCTTCTACGAAGACGAAATGCTTGTAAAACTGCCTAAAATGGAGGATTTTTACGATTCCTCTTTTTGTAGTAACGCTATAGTCTCCACATGCCCTGTCCTGGGGAAATTATCTATCCCCACCCACTTCTCGAGCGTATATCCGCCTTCTCTTAGGTACTTCATATCTCTCGCCAAGCTTCCCGGATCACAGCTCAC
>CAKAGX010000006.1 GCA_916438775.1 uncultured Oribacterium sp. | reverse complement strand
GGAATGAACCTTTTGGACAACATCCGCCGAAAGCTTCCACCCGAGGAAAAAAAGACCGGTCGCAGCAGACCGGTCTTTCTGATTTCATTATGCAAAATGTGTATGAGCCGTCCGCCACTGCTTCAGTTTGATCTGTACCCAGAAACCGTAAATGCCCAGTGTGATGATGGTAAGAAAGAACCATTTGATCCAGTTGCCAAAAAGCTGAACCGCACTGCCATCAAAGCGGAGCCTTCTGCCTTCGATGACCGTGTGCTTCGCCTCCCACTCATAAATCAGGCAATAGGCCCAGGGAAGACAAATCCCGAAGGTCAGTGTGGTGATCACGGAGCCCAGGATATGATAACCGATCAGTTGCAGCAGTCCTCCATCAAAATACGAATTGTCAATTTCCAGCATTTCTTTTCCTTTCTTCTTTTTCTGCTTCAGAGTCCGTTTGCATTGCCCGAAGATTATAAAAGCAGAGCACTTTGGTGTCAATTCCTTTTCCACGCCACCGGCTCTATTCTCTTTTCCACCTTTTTACCCGAAGAATTTCATGGTAGAATGTGCTGGCCTAAACGCTGTGCTTACTGAAATGATCGGATGACAGGAACGGCATCATGGGAAGGAGACGGAAGTGAAAACAGCACTTGTACTGGAAGGCGGTGCCATGCGGGGGATCTTCTCCGCCGGTGTCATCGATGTGATGATGGAAGAGGGGATCTCCTATGATCTCGTGATCGGCGTGTCCGCCGGAGCCGCCTTCGGATGCAATTACAAATCGAAACAGATCGGAAGAGCTCTTCGCTATAATTTGCGCTATGTAAAAGAATGGAAGTACGGCAGTTTGCGCTCTCTCCTGCTGACCGGCGACTATTATGGTGCGCAATTCTGTTACCGGCTCCTCCCGCAGGTACTAGATGCCATGGACGCTACAACCTACAACGAAAACCCGATGAAGTTTATGGTCGTTGCGACCGATGTCTTTACCGGCAAGCCCCTTTACAAAGAGCTTCCCCTTCTAAATGAGGAAGCCTTGCATTGGATTCGCGGTTCCGCCTCCATGCCTCTTTTTTCAAGACCCGTCAAGGCAGGTCCCTATACCCTCTTAGACGGGGGTATCTCCGACTCCATTCCGGTGAAATATGTAAAAGATCTGGGATACGACCGCATTGTCGCCGTGTTAACAAGACCCTCCTCTTACCAAAAGAAAAAGATGGACCTGCGGGCATTCAAGCCCTTGTTGCGGGAATATCCGCTCACCTACCGGGCGCTCGTAAACCGTCCGCAAAAATACAACGAGACCACGGCTTACATCCGCAGTCTCGAAGAAAAAAACGATATTTTTGTCATCCGCCCGGAGAAAAAGCTGGAGATCAGGCGAACGGAGCATAATCCAAAGCGAATTCTCGGTGTTTATGAAGAGGGGCGACTCCTGATGGAAAAGAAGCTGCCCCTCCTGAAAAATTACCTGCAATCTCCTTCTGAAACGGTACTTAGAACGTAATCTGCTCTGCCACCTGTTTCAGCGCTTCCGCAGATTCCTGCAGTTTCGTCTGCTCTTCCTCGCTCAGCACAATCGGCACCTGTGTCTCTACTCCTTCTTCTCCGATCACCGCCGGCATCGAGAGCGCAATATCATGGATTCCGTACTCTCCGTGCAGGATGGAGGATACCGGCAGGATGGAACGCTCGTTCATGACAATGGCACGGCAGATTCGAACCACGCTCATGGCGATGCCGTAATAGGTTGCCTTCTTTTTCTCAATGATTTCATAGGCACTGTTCTTGACATTCTCTGCGATGTTCTTCATGGCCTCTGCATGGTTATAATGTCCGCGCATTTCGCAAAAATCGTTCAACGGCACACCGGAGACGTTTGCGCAGCTCCAGGCAACGATCTCACTGTCTCCATGCTCCCCGATGATAAAGCTGTGTACCGAACGGCCATCCACACTCAAATGTTCTCCCAGTTCACTCTTCAGTCTTGCGGTGTCTAATACCGTGCCGGAACCAAGCACCCGCTTCTCCGGAAAACCGGAGATCTTAATCGCCGCATACGTCAGAATATCCACCGGATTGGAAACAATGAGAAGGATTCCCTTATAATGGCGTTTGGCAATTTCCGGAATAATGCTTTTATAAATACCGACATTCTTGTTGACCAGATCCAGCCTTGTTTCGCCCGGCTTCTGGGCTGCCCCAGCGGTAATCACAATGATTCCCGCGTCCATGATTCCGTCATAATCCGAGGCATAAACCTTGACCTGCCCCACAAAAGGCACGCCATGAGAGATATCCAGCGCTTCTCCCTCTGCCCTGTTTTTGTCCACATCCACCAAAGCAATTTCTGAAAAAAGTCCGCTTTGCATCAGTGCAAACGCCGAAGAAGATCCGACAAAACCGCATCCGATGATGGCAACCTTTCTGTTATCTACTGTTTTCATGATAACCGTCCTTTCCGACAGCAGGTATAATCTGATGTCTGTCTCTTGATCGTACATTCCTTACAGGAAACATCATAGACTCATATCTACCGACTGTAAAGGGATACTAATTCATAACGTTAGGTTCCCGCCTGTTATCTCCAGCCTGGTCTTTCCGGGTCCGATTGTTTCCCTCTGCCCATCCGGAAGCAACACGCTTGCCCGCATGTTACAGGGAAGCTCTATGAAAAAGATGCACCGATCCCCCCTCGAAATACCATCCGCTCTTCACTTCTCCCTTTGGTGTCATCACCCGGGCGCTTGCACTTCCCAGTGCCTTGCTGACAAAAGGTTTGATGACGGTGCTGCGATCAGAATAATGAATGCCGCACACTCCGTCCAGTAAAAAAGAGACGATGGCCCCGTAAGCATAATGATTCAACGAATCCTTCGGAACACCATCCTTACTGATGCCGTCCCAGGTTTCCCAGATCGTTGTGGCTCCTTTCCTAACAGAATAAAGCCAGCCCGGCATCTCTTCCTGCAAAAGAAGCCGGTATGCCGTAGCAACGAATCCGTTTTCCGCCAGCACCCCGCATAGATCGGGTGTCGTAAGAAAGCCGGTGTTCAGATGATCATCCATTTCTTCTACCAGCACATTCAGATCCGCTGCGGCTTGCTTTGTCTGCTCCTCCGAAAGAAGTCCAAACGAGATCGGTCTGACATATTGGCACTGCCTCTTCGAATGAATCACTCCTCCGTCCGTAAAGGAGGACAGAAAGGCCGATCGCGCATTTTCGGATACCTCTCTATAATGCTTCGCCTCTTCTTCCTTCTGCAAAATCCCGGCAATTTCCGCCAGTAATTTTCCGGAATAGCTGAAATAGGCGGTGGCAACGTCATAATTCCCGTTCCTCATGCTCTGCTCGGGCGTTGTTCCCATTTCACACCACTCCCCGTAATTGATTCCCGTCTCCATGGTGTAGTCACGGTACTCGGGATCTCCGTGAAACTCTCCCTCTCCCTTCGCCTTTGCGAGATTTTCCAAAAAGGCGTACCACTTTTTCATCATCTCGTAGTGGTCTTTCAGAATCCGTATATCTCCCGTCCACCGGTAGATGGCATAAGGCACCAAATGCAGGCATCTCCCCACCCTACAGAGCCTGCCAACATCTGACTGAACATCCCCGGGCGATTGTTGGGCGGTGCAATATTGGCAACCCTTCCATCCTCAAACTGACCATAACGACACTGATTTAACCAGTGGGAAAAGACGGTCTCACAGTTCATCAGACCAAGCCCCGTCTTCACAAAGATACCGGCATCCCCTGTCCAACCTGCCCTCTCCCTTGTCGGGCAGTCGGTCGGAATTCCCAGAAAGTTCCCCTTCAGACTCCAGAGTGCGTTCTCGAAAAGCCGGTTGAGGAGAGGATTCTCACTGGTGAAAAAAGCTTTTTGCTCCATATCCGAATATACCGCATGCGCCGTAAAGGCTGCATCCTCCAGGGAAAGATCGGTGATGACCTTCACATAACGGAAACCCATTACGGTAAAATGCGGCTGATAATGATTCTCTCCCTCTTTACAGGTGTAATGAATCATCTGATAAGTGCCGCCTTCCTTATGCCTCTTTCTATCTTCAAAATTTTCTTGCGTGAAATTTCCGTTTTCATCCAGTGTCTCGCCATGTAAAAGCGTAATGATCTGACCCGCATGCGCCTTTACGCGAAATTCCACGACTCCTGCCATATTCTGAGAAAAATCAATCACCCGTTCCCCTGCGGGCGTAAGGATGAGTTTCCCCGGAAAGGTTTCCTTTGCTCTCACCGGCACTGCGTTTCCTGCCTTTAAAAGTGCATGATCTTCTCCCAGTACCTCTACCGGCTGCCAGCGCCGGTCGTCAGAAGGCACCTCTTCTTTTTGTGCATCATAAACCTCGCCCTGCTGCAGATCATTCTGTGCAAGAGCGCCAAGAGAAGCCTCCCAAGAAGCGTCCGTTACAACGACCGGCGTCTTTTCCACCTCCAGTTTGGCAAGGGCGCTTACTCTGTCGCCGTAAAGATTCCTATCCCCGTCGACTCCGGAGGTGCTGCGGTACCAACCGTCTCCCAATAGGATTTCCAGCGTATTCTCGCCTTCCTCTAATAAATCACCGACATCGTACGTCTGGTAAGGAATTTCAAAATGATAATTGGCAGGTCCGGGGGTCAGAACATCCCTTCCGACCCTTTTCCCATTAAGGCTTGCTTCATAAACACCTCTGGCGCTGATGTAGAGACGAGCCTCCCCTCTTTCGGAACAGGCAAATTTTTTTCTCAGATAAGCTGCAGGAAGATGGGGGTGAAAGACCTCCGTTTCCACCTTTCTTCTTTCAAGAAAAGCTTTCTTTGCAAGCCGATTCATCGCATCGCCGCCCTCTGCTTCCGCTAAGACTGAAGGATCCGCATCGCTCTTTTCCTCCCTGCCAATCCAGAGCGCCCCCTGCCAGTCCTCCTCACATAAAAGGCCCATCTCGAAGGTCTGCTCCTCGCTCCACTCTCCGCAGACCTCTTCTTCATCATATAAACGCACCCTCCAGGAAACGCGATCTCTGGAAGCCAGCTTCTCATCAAGAAGATAGAATTCCCGATCAGAGGCCACCTTGCCGGTATCTAACAAAGGGTGTCCGTTTCGTTTGACTTGAATTTGAAAAGCGGTCTGGAAGCCGCCCTCTGTCGCCACCCATGACAGGCGCTGCGTCTTACTGTCCAGTCCGATCGGGTTCACCCTATATTCTGTTTTGCAATCAATCGTTCTCATCTCTTATCTCACCTTCTAGTCCCGTCTCTTCTGTTCCTACCTGACATATTCATTCATAAAGGCAGCGGATCTCTCCATCGATTTGAGTGGCGAATTTTGCAGCCAATTTCTGTGACTCTCAAGTACAATCGCTCGTACCCCTTCCTGTAATGCAAATGAAACAAGCTTTGGCAAAGGCAGGTTTCCGTCCCCCAGTTCCATGCTGTCGGAGGAAAGGAGGGGAGTCATAGGCGCTTTCTTTAATTTCGTACCCCGATCATTGATATGATAGAGTTTCATCCTTCCCTTTAATTTTTCCAGGAATGCAAAGGGGTCAACCCCCGCTTCCACAGCCCAATAAGTATCCGGTTCAAAAAAGAGGGAGGAAGCATCCGACTCCTCGAGCAAGAGGTCCAGCACTCTCCTCGATCCGTCCACCTTCTGGAACTCTACATTGTGATTATGATAACTGAGTGTAATGCCTGCCTTTTTCAGCTCATCGCCTGTCTTGCTCAGCCGATGAGCCAAATTCATCACCTCTTTGCAATCTAAATAATTGAAACGGTACATTCCTGTGATGATAAGCTGATCCGTCTGAAAGGCCTCCGCATCCGCAAGTACCGCATCTTTTTCCCGTTCCAAACTTCCCAAATCCGTATGGAGCCCTGTCACCTGAAGCTTTGCCTCTGAAATCAGATCTTTCCAGGGCAGCTTTCCTCCCTTTCCCACCGGCATCCCTGCCATTTTGGTCAAAAATCTGACAATAAAGGGAGAGGGATGGATCATGAAACGGTTTAATTCGATTCCGTCATAACCGGCACGCTTCACACTCTTTAACGTTGTGCGTGCCTCCTGCTCAGTTCCTGTTACCGTTCCCAGCATGATTTGCTGTATGGACTTTACTGCCACTTCTTTTCCTTCCCCATGCGTATCTGATCCGTATGGAATGCTCCTGCTTTTCTCAGACCTGTGTTTTTCCTTTCGCAGTCGGTCCAGACCAGAATTTCCATTCCGGTTCGCAACCCTTCAGGAAAGTTCCTGCACCTGTCCGGTTGCAATGCCGTTTTCATTAAAAGCATCTACCCTGACAAAGTAGTGACTGTCTGCAACAAGCGCCCCAATTCTTCTATGGTTTTCAAAGGTCATGGCACTGTGATACAGTCGATCCGGGGAGAGGCCCCAGAGAATATTGTAACCGGTCGCATCTTCTCCGGTGATCTCCACTTCCATATCCAGCGGATTTGTTCTTCGTGCGTGGAAAGCAGGAGTCTTCGGTTTACTCCCGTCCCCTCTTCCAAATATTCTCAAGCCGGAAACGGCAGGTGTCTGCCCATAGGGAACAGACAAATGTGATAAACGCAAATAGCGGATGGAAATCCCCTCTTCTCGCACAATCAAATCATGAGGCAGATCCGTCTCCTCCTGTCTCTTGTCCTCGATGACGAAATATTGCCTTCCATCCACTGAGCCCTCTAACAGCCAACGCGTCTGATACACCTGCTCATCGATGTACCTTGCCTGGGTTGTACCCCTGATTTTGCCGGGAACGGGAATTTCCGGTGCATCATCTGCAAAATTCACCTGCACCGCCCTCACATCATAAATTTTGCCCAAATCCATAAGAAGCCAGGAGGACTTGTCTTCCTGTAACGGTCTCCACCAGGTTCTGATGTTTTCGTCTGCAACGTTTTCCGCTCTCTTCCCTTCCTCACTGCTGGACGCCGTAACCTTTTTTCCATAAGAGAGGAGATAGAAGGAGGGTTCCGCCCACGGATCCTCTTCCTCCACACTTACCGGCCAGTCTGCGTATCGCTGATTGCAGAACAATTCTCCCTCCGCATCAATCCCGGCAGGAAAAATGCCGACTCGCCGCTCGAAATCGTGATTCACACTGATTCTCATGGTTGCAGCATGAAAGAGCTTCCCGCTCTTATCCTTCATCGTCGAACCGTGCCCCGCTCCCGGAAGAAACCCTCCCGGCTTATAAGAATAGGGATTATTCTTTGCCGGAACAAGGGCCCCAGCGGAGACTCTCCCACATACACCCCGTCGCCGTAGGTATTATACTGCGTGCCCGCAAAAGCATATTGCAGGTAGTACTTCCCGTTCCACTTGTCCATCCAGGCCCCCTCAACGAAGGGCTCATCCGTGAACATCCCGCGGATTAACGGCACATAATTCGGAGGAAGATCCTCGATCTTCTGATGATTTGCCTTCAAAAAGGCCTCAAAGGCGGCATCCACCTCTTCTTTGCTCCTCGGAGATCTGCTGTTATCTTCTCCCACACGTTCAAAACCATTTTGCACCGGATGAGAGAAAATCAATTCCTTCTTTTCCCCGATGATCTGCATGGTTTTCGGATCCAGCTCCGCACCGTAAATGGGGGTCTGATTCGAACATCCCCAGTAAAAATACATTCTTCCATTCTCATCGACAAAGAGGTTGGGATCCCAGAAGTCGAAGGTTCCCTTGATTTCTTCATACGGTCCGTGGATGACATCCTTCGTCCGGTAGAAATTACAGTTCTCTCCTCTTTTGGAAGCGCAAAAATAGACATAATCCCCCACCACTCTCGCATCCGGGGCGTAATCGTAGAGGGGAAGCGTATCCGGAAGCCGGTAGCTCTTCCACTCCGCCAGATTCTCCGAAACCCATACACTCAAATTCATGGAGGGGAAGAGATAGTACCTTCCCTGAAAAAAAATCATCGACGGATCCGCCGCTTCTCTGCAAATCGCAATTCTGTTTTTTCTCTGATCTGCATTGAACTGGTACCGGTAATTGATATTGATCGGATTGCAAAAATATTTCATTCCAGTTTCTCCAGCATGTTTTATTTGGATTCAGTAAAAAGATGGATCTACGATCATTCCCACCAGTTGCTACCGGCAAGTTTTCCAAGTAACTGTAAGCTTTCCTTCGGCTGTCTCTCCATGCTGTTCCGGTCCACACCAACTAAGCCGAAGGTCATGGAGAATCCCTTTTGCCATTCAAAATTGTCTAAAAGGGACCAGTAAAAATATCCCTTGACGGAAATCCCGTCCGCCATGCACCGGTGAACGCCGGCAAGCGCTTCCTTAATAAAATCCTGCCTAACCTCATCTTTTGCCGTTGCGATGCCGTTTTCCGTTACCAGAATCGGCATTTGAACACCGGTTTTTGCAAATTCCACATGCACCTTCCTGATCACATGTTCCAGTGCCTGCGGGTAGTTGGCATACCCCATCTGCGTCACCGGCACTCCCTCCTCTACAGGGATCGAGCCCTCCGGTCCGATCTTCATGCAGCTGTAGTTCTGGAGTCCAAAAAAATCATCGTCCCTGATCGTCTTCAGGTAGTGAGAAAACTCATCCTCCCACTCCTTTTCCGCCCGTTCTTCGCCACCTTCTACTACCTGCAAATCGTGCAAGGATAGGGTGAGTCCGACTTTCAAAGTCGGATGGATCTTCTTGATGGCCTCCTTTGCCGCACGGTGCGCCTGCATGACAAGCTCATCTCCCTCTTTGGTGCAGGCGGAAACAAAGCAGGCGGGGTCCTTCGTTCCGAAGGCTTCCAGATTCTCCGCCTCCTGCAGTCTCCTGTTTTCCATCATGGAGCGAAAGTTCATCCCGACCTGAGCCATTCCTTCGCCACTTCCGTTCTCTTCTTCATGGCCCTTTTGCTCCGTCTGGTCGCCGCCCGGTCTCTCCCTGGAAGCTGCCTGCTGCATCAGCGCCGCCTTTGCCATCATCTGTTTCTGAAACATGGCAGCAATGGCGGAAACCTGTAGTCTCATATTGGCTTCATTGATGGTGCAAACATAAGAAAGCTCGTTTCCCAGCTCCTTCACCACATAGGAGCAGTATTTTGCAAAATCCTCTACCACACCCGGATTTTCCCAGCCCCCTTTGCGAATCAACCAGGCAGGAGAAGTAAAATGCATGAGGGTTACGAACGGTTCCACCCCTCTTTGTTTACAATATCGAATCACGCTACGGTAATGCTCGATTTCCGCTTCGTCAAACTTGCCTTCCTCAGGTTCAATTCTTGCCCATTCAATGGAAAAACGGTAGGCATTGAGCCCCGCATCCGCCAGCAGATCAATGTCCTCCTGATAGCGGTGGTAGTGATCCACCGCCCTGCCTGAAGGTTCTGCAAAACTGGTGTGAGGCAGATGCTCCATCAGCCAGTAATCGCTATGAATGTTATCTCCTTCGACCTGATGTGCTGCAGTGGCAGCACCTATAAAAAAACGACCCATCTTCTCAACCTTTCCGGATCTTTTGAAAGAGCCTTGCTCAGTGCTTTGATCTCTTCTCCTTCCAGATCCATTCCGCCCTGCTGTAAAAGTTTCTTGAGAGGCTGTCTGGCGATCATCGCCTGCATTGCAGGAGAAATGGTTACATTTTCTCCCATCCCGCCGGCGGTTTTCTTTTTGCATCTGTTTCATCATCTTTTCGATGATGATCGCTCCTGCAGGCTGCGCCTGAATTTCCCCCATGGTACTGTTCAGAGAAAGATAGCCGTTATCCTCTACCGGCTCCTCTTCCTTTTCATCAAACCAATTTCGCACCTTGTCTGCCGATGCAAAGTAAGCAGGATTGGGACTGGAAACCCTGGCAATCTCCATTTCATCTCTTAGATTCGTCCCCGGAACAAGAGCCTCAATCTTGTGTATTCCACAAATCGGAACATCAATGGTGAAGACATGCTCTCCCTTCTGAGCGGAAACCTCTTTGCCATCGACCAAGAACGTCACCTCCTTCTGGTTGGAGTAAGCCTTCACCTGTGTTACCTCTTCTATGCGGTCGTGATATCTCTTTCCACAAAGATGAACGAAGGCCTCCTTCGACCACCAGGCTTTATAAATATAAAACGCATCCTTCTTTTGCTTGCGGTCAAAGGTAATCAAGCCTTTATGATTTTTGCCGGGATCCCCCGCGTCTTCTCTTCCCGCCGCAGCAAATTCAAACATATTCCAGCAATAGGTTCCCCAAAGATAAGGCCTCTTTGCAAACATTTCCAGCATATGTTCATGGTAAAGCGCCTGATAGCTTTCGGTATAATCTCCCTTCTCCGGCTTCGGCGACTGAAGCGTAATCACGGCATCCGCGCCATATTCCGTCAGTCCGATCACGGTATCCGGATATTTGGCATGAAAATCATCAAACCAGGCATCGTTATCTTCCATTTCCCCTACATACCACCCGTAGTAGAGATTATACCCACGGATATCCGGAAGAGAAACAAGAGGGCTGTCCGTTTCCAAAAGAAACAGATTGGCCATAGCGGAAACTCTGCCGGGATCCATCTTATGAATGAGATCATTCAGGATGCGGTGATTTTCCAGCAGATCCTCCGTTACCCCCTGTAAGCTGATCTCATTGGAAATCGCCCAACAAATGATGGACGCATGATTATAATTCTGTACGATCAAATCCTTCATCTGCTCTATTGTGTTGGCTCTGCCCTTTGGAATATGAACCGTAATATACGGAATCTCCGCCCAGACAACAATGCCCTTCTCATCACAAAGGTCATAGAAGGTTTGATCATGCTGATAATGTGCAAGACGAATGGAATTTGCTCCCATGGACAGGATGAGCTCCATATCTTCTTCGTGCATCTGCTTCGTGAGTGCATTTCCCACGCCTGCCCTGTCCTGATGACGGCTCACACCGTGGAGCGGATAGCTCCTTCCGTTCAGGAAAAAGCCTTTTTGCGGATCAAAATGGTATTCCCTGCAGCCAAAGTGTGTCTGCACCTGATCGCAAGCCTTACCGTTTCGGTAAACAGTCGCCGTCGCATGGTACAGATAGGGATCCTCCAGGCCATCCCAGCGATGCACCTTTGGAATCTTCAGACTCCCCTGCGCCAGAAACTTTGTGGGGCGACTTCCTTCCTTCAGCTCCGCCAGGGAAAGCTTTGCTTCACCGACCCCGTCTACACTGACCACGACCTTTTCCGCATTTCCTACCAGATACGCTTCCAGCGTGATAGAGGCTCCTTCTCCGCAAAGATGGGGCGTCACATAAAAGCCCTCTCCGCCATGGTCTTCCAGATCAAAATGTGTCTCATCTGTCACAATCAGATAAACATCCCGGTAAATCCCGCCGTAAAAGGTGAAATCAGCCTTCTGCGGGTAAACATAATCATTGGGTGCATTGTCTACATAAACTTCCAACAGGTTATTTTCTTTCAGCGCATCCGTGAGGCGGAAGCGGAAAGTCGAATATCCGCCATCATGATGCCCCAGCTCCTCCCCGTTGAGCAAGACTCTGGCGGAGGAATTCACGCCCCTGAATTCCATATAAACCTGTTCCCCTGCAGCGATCGGAGGTGCTGCAAATTCCTTCTTGTATAAGCACTCTCCCCTATAGTAGAGGGAAGGCCCCGTAGAACCGTCTACGGCGTTCCATGTATGAGGAAGACGTACCGCCTCCGGCACTCCCTCCTTTATAAATGTCCAATCCTCGTTGAAATGACTGACTCTTCGCATCTCTGCCTCCTTACGGGGAAACCTCGATTAAATATCCGCGCGGTGAAGTTCCGCCTCCAGGAATTCGTTCTTTGCTTCTTCTTTCTTGTCCGCAATTCTCTTCTGCACCTTCACCATTTCTTCCTTCGTAAGTTTGCAGTCCTTCATGGCAACCAGTGTGATAAACCAACCGACGATCGGAAGTCCGTACATTGCGCACAGAGTGATCGTAAGCACTCCGGTTGTCGTGGGATCTCCGGGCTGAGGGACAGTCTTCGTGTATCCGATGGTCGCTACAGCCGTCGTTGCGATCACAGCGCCAAAGGAGGAGATGATCTTATCGATCAGACTATAAACTCCCGATACCACTGCAGGAGCATATCTTCCGCTTCGATCCAATTCATAATCGATGGTATCCGCCATAAAGGAAGCATTTGCTGTCGTGACACACATCTTGCATCCGTTCAGGGCAAAATTCAGTACAACGTAAATGATCATCGTAAGTCCGGGTCTTGCAACCGTCTTCGGATCAATCACCAGGAAAAATACGGAAAGAGCGCCGGATAAAACCATGCAGATAATCGTCCAGTCTACAATGGCCTTCTTACTGCCATAACGCCCCGCATATTTGGCGCCGCCGGCAGCAAACAGAATCGCCGGGACCATGGCAACCATGCCGAGAATGGTACTCATCGCCATGTTGCCGATCATAATGCCGTAGAGCATGGTTGTGATGATGCTCTGGGTTGCGGTCACCTGTGCCAGTTTGTCCGAAGAAGCGGCTGCGATGTAACTCTGCAACGGTTTGTTATGGCGAACCACCTCAGTCATATCCTTTATTTTAAGAGGCTCTACCCTCTTCGTTCCCCTAAAGTTCTCCACCTTATCAATATCACTAATGCCGACGCAACAGAGAACATTCCCAAAGAAAGCCAGAATTAAACAAAACGAACCGTCATTTTGAGGTAAAGTGCATTGAAGGTACCGCCTGCCAGGCGAAGAATCACAATATTGAACACCAGACCGAGCACTGTAGGAATCACATAATTGAATGCGGTCATCCAGACGCCGATGGTAGGTCTCTGCCTGGGATCATTACTAAGCATGGGAGGAATCGTCTGAATCGTCATGTTGATGATTGTGTAACCAAGGATATAGAAGATATAAAGGACGATGAAAGCAGGAGTCCCGAGTCCCTTACCAACCAAAAGGTCAAACATCAGGAACAGGGAAACCGCTTCAATGAAAAAGCCGCTCATAATCAGAATTCTGAGTTTGCCGTACTTTGTATTCACTCTGTCATAGACAAATGCAAACATCGTATCCGTGAGTGCATCCAGAATTCTGGTGGCAGTCAGGATCACTCCGATCAGGGCCGTGCTGACTCCGAACCCGACACTGGCTGCATAACTCGACTGATTCATCAGCATAAAAACGCTGGAACCACAGAATGCATTCGCAGCAAATAAGACAATCTGCCATAATTTTGCACGACGGTAAGCGACTCCGTCAATTTCACTTTGTGTAAGTTTGTTTGCCATGATACCCTCCATCTTGTAAGTGAATCAATTCTTTATAGAATGATGTTAATTCAAATCATCATTTTCTGATAGAATAATACCGTATTGAATAGTTGTGTTTTTCTATTTTCTCTTGCATAATGTAATGAATTTCATTTAAAATTATTTTAGTAGAATAATTCTTCTAAGTGTAGGAAAAAATTTACTATCGTCGCTTTGGGATCAAATCTCAGGCACGATGGCAACATTTCCAGGAAGGGAAACGGTCAGTCATGCCTATGAACGATGAGAATACTATCGATTTCCATCTTTTTGCAACGCTGATCTCAAACTTACTCAGCATTCATGTTACTTCCGTGACGGAACCGGACAAAGACCTGGCTGAATTTGAGAATAAATTCTGTTTCAACGGGAATCTGCAACCGATGTTCAGTGCGCAAGTTCTGCAATTTCTTTGGAATCTTCGGATGCGGGAACCCTCTATGAAATTACAGACAAAATGGATGTCAGCCTTCTTTTTTTCCAGTTCAAGGGGAGACCTTTTCTGGTCGGACCCTATGTGAGGAACGAATACAATGATGGGAAGATGCAATCCGTCCTTGCAGAGAGAGGCTTATCCGCTTCGTACTCCCTCTCCCTCAAACTATACTATACTTCCCTTCCCCTCCTTTCCGCCTACCATGCCCAAAAGGAAATCGAGGCCTGCATTCTCTCCTTTGCTCCCGCTTCTCCACTCTACTCCTTCCGCAAACTCTACGGCATCAGTGAAGATAAAAAGCCGGTGGTGCAGTACAAAGAGGAGTCCGTGGATTACAGAACCATCATGAGAAGATACGATTATGAAAATCATTTCCTCAATATGGTGTCCAGTGGCAATGTCAAGCAGGTGTTGGAGGCCTTTTTAGAAATGGAAAAGGGAGGAAGAAGCGAAGACAAGGGCATGATTTACATGAACAATCCTCAGGTTTCCACCTCTATCCTCCGCACCCTCATCCGAAAGGCGGCGGAAAAATCAGGTCTCTCTCCGATTATCATTGACGAAATCACGGAAAGACATGCACAGATCTCGATTACCTGCCGCAATACCGCAGAGCTCATCGGACATACCAAGGAGATGATCTTAGAATTAACACAAGCCGTGCATGATCATCTTCACGAAGCCGGACATTATCCCCCGATCATTTCCAAAATGGTGGAACTTGTGAATATGAATTTTAGCGAACCCATTTCTCTCTCCACCATTGCCGAAGAAAACCATGTGTCCGAGTCTTACCTGTCCAAGCGTTTTAAAAAAGAAACCGGAGAAACCTTCGGCGCCTATCTGTCCAAAGAAGATGTGAGAAAGCAGCGCAGATGTTAAAGGAGACCTCCCTGCAGATTCAGGAGATCTCCTCCTATATCGGTTACCCGGATAATAATTATTTCATTAAGGTTTTTCGAAAGCAGTATGGCTGTACACCCACGAAATACCGGCAAAGCTAGAGATCCGTTCTCTACAAATGATGCCTTCTGCCCTCTGGTGTACAGAGTGAGGAAACTAAAAACCGAAATATCCTTTGGCGTTAGAATAGCAGATGCCCTCGATTATTTTCTTCAGGCTGTCTTCCACACAGGGATATTCTCCCTGCTCTACCCATTCACCGAGCAGCTGACAGAGAATCCTTCTGAAATATTCATGTCGGGTATAAGAGAGAAAACTTCTGGAGTCGGTCAGCATTCCGACAAAATTTCCAAGCAGGCCAAGATTTGCTAACGTCCTCATCTGCCTGCGCATTCCCATCTTGTGGTCGTTGAACCACCATGCACAGCCATGCTGGATCTTGCCCCTTGCGGTATCGTCCTGAAAACAGCCTATCACCGTGCCGACCATGTCAAAATCGGCAGGATTCAAGGTATAAATAATGGTTTTGGGCAGCCTTTCTTTTTCTGCCAGTGCATTCAGATAGGCTGCCATCTCTGCCGAAGAACTGTAATTATAAATGGCATCAATGCCGGCATCCGGCCCCAGTTTCGCAAAAATTTTCCCGTTGAGATCCCTGATTACTCCATAGTGCAGCTGCATGACAAGATCTCTCTCCGCATAGGCCTCCCCCATCACAACCATGAAAGCGGTTTTATATTTTCGAATCTCTCGCTCCGAAAGGGTTTTTCCCGCCAGCTTCTCCCGTACGATGGCATCTACCTCTTCCTGTGTATAAGGCTCGTACAGAATGAAGGGAAGTCCATGGTCCGAAACCCTGCACCCATTCTCCACAAAGAAATCCAGACGCTTTTTCAGCGCACGAATCAGGGAAGAAAAGTCGGAAATCTTCTCGGCACTGACCCTTGAAAGCTTTTCCATATATTCTGTAAAATCAGGCTTTTCGATTTGCAGCGCATGATCCGGCCGAAAAGAAGGCAGAACCTTTGTTGCAAAGTTCTCTTCCCTGAGCTTTCTATGCCACTCCAGAGAATCGACGGGATCGTCCGTGGTACAAATGACCTCTACCCCGGATTGCGCAATCAGCTTCCTTGCAGACACCGATCCGTCCTGCAAGAGGCGCTTGCTAAGATTCCATACCTCATCTGCTGTTCCCAGGGAGAGAACGCCTTCGTAGCCGAAATACCTTTTGAGCTCCAAATGGCTCCAATGATAGAGCGGGTTTCCAATCGCCGCTTCAAGCATCCCGGCGTATTCCCGAAACTTTTCCTGGTCCGGCGCCTCTCCCGTAATGTATTTTTCCGCTACTCCGTTGGAGCGCATCGCTCTCCACTTATAATGATCGCCTGAGAGCCAAAGCTGTGTTAAATTCTCATACTTTGATCTTCATAGATTTCCCTTGGACTTAAGTGACAATGATAATCCAGAATCGGCATCTTCTTCGCATAATCGTGATAAAGATGCTCTGCCGTTTTCGATGTCAGTAAAAAATCCTCATCCATGAATTTTTTCATGTTTATTTCCCTTCTTTGAAAGGAGTAAAAAGCGCTCCCCTTCACCGGCGGTTCCCGTTGCCTAGATGCCCGACACCTGCGCCACCGCTTGAAACGGCACCTTCATCAGCGCTTTACCCTTGCTCCTCCGTCCTTCATCAGCGCTTCCACCTCATCTTTGCTTGCCATGCTGGTATCCCCGGGCGTGGTCATTGCAAGAGCTCCGTGGGCAGCACCGTAATTGACTGCAATTTCGGCATCCCCCGTCGTCATCAAACCATAAATCAGACCGGAAGCAAAGGAATCTCCTCCTCCTACCCGATCCATGATTTCCAGGCCGTCGTACTTTTTTGCCAGATAGATTTCTCCACCGTTTCCATAGCAGAGTGCCGTCCAATCGTTGACCGTTGCCGTCTTCACGGTGCGAAGTGTAGTCGCCACCGCCTTGAAGTTCGGATAAACCTTGACCGCCTTCTCAATCATTTTCTTATAGCCGTCAATATTCAGCTCTTTCAGGTTCTTGTCATTGCCTTCGATCTCGAACCCCAGGCAGGCGGTGAAATCTTCTTCATTGCCGATCATGACATCAATATAGGGAGCGATCTCGCGATTCACCTCTCTGGCTTTCTCGATGCCGCCGATGGCATTCCACATAGAGGGTCTGTAATTCAGATCATAAGAAACGACTGTGCCATATTTCTTTGCCGTCTTAATTGCTTTGGTCACCGTCCTACAGGACTGCTCCGAAAGCGCCGCATAGATCCCTCCCGTATGCAACCATCTGACCCCGAGTTCTCCAAAGATATAATCAAAATCAAAATCTTCCGGCGTAGCCTTGGAGATTGCGGTATTGGCGCGGTCGGAGCAGCCGAGTGCTCCCCTGATGCCGAAACCTCTCTCCGTAAAATTGATCCCGTTTCTACAGGTTCTTCCAATCCCGTCCGTCTTCATCCACTTGATCAGAGAGGAATCGACTCCCCCCTGAAGGATGAGATCCTCCATCAGCTTACCCACTTCATTCTCTGCGAAGGCGGTAATGATACCGGTGTGCAGTAAAAAGCATTTGCGCAGTCCCCTTGCCACATTGTACTCTCCGCCACCTTCCCAGGCCTGGAATCTTCTTGCCGTGCGGATCCTTCCTTCTCCGGGGTCGAGACGAAGCATCACTTCTCCCATGGAAACTTCATCATACTTGCAGTCCTTCTCCGGCTTTAAGTTTAATTCTGTTTCATTATCCTCTCACCTCCGCTACGATCTCTGCCGCCTGTTTGGTCAGTTCTTGGATTCTGTCAAAATTCCCCGCCTGAATCAGATCTTTTTTGACCATCCAGCTGCCGCCACAGGCAAGGATGCGGTCGTATTTCAGATACTCTTTTACGTTGTCTGCATTGATTCCGCCTGTTGGCATAAAACGAAGACCGACATAGGGCGCCGCCACTGCCTTGATGAAAGAAAGACCGCCGGAGGGTTCCGCCGGAAAGAATTTCACGATATCCAGTCCGAAGGAAAGAGCCCTCTCGATATCCGACGGAGTGCAGGTACCGGGAGTCACGGGCACCTTTTTGTCAATGCAATAAGAAACGACCTCCGGATTCAAACCGGGACTTACGATGAACTGTGCGCCGGCAGCCAGCGCTCTGTCTGCCTGCTCTACTGTCAGTACGGTTCCGGCTCCGGTCAGCATCTCCGGATAGGTATTTCTCAAGGTCTCAATCGTCTTTTGTGCCGCCCCTGTCCGGAAGGTCACCTCTGCACAGGGCAGTCCTCCCGCAATCAGTGCTTCGCCAAGCGGCTTCGCATCCTTCTCATCCTCCAAAACAACAACCGGGATGATCCCGATTTGATAAAATTTTTCAAAGATTTCGTTCATTTTCCACTCCTCTATCCTGTTTTTCTTTACACGGTCTTAAATCCGAGAAGTCACTTTTTTAAGCGCCTTCCGGACCGAGCCTCTTCCTTTTAACATCTCATTCAAGTCAGCCAGTACACGTTCTGCAAGCCCCACTTCATATAGGTTCACGCCGAAGATTTTTGCATTGGAAAGAAGCGGATGCAGCTTCTCCTCCACTGCTTCCTTCCCTTCTTCCAGCTCCCTTCCATAGGGTGCCAGCTCCTCCATCAAAGGGTCCGGACTACAGGCAAAGGCCACTCCCTCATCCGTTACTCCGCACAGATAACGAATCCATCCGGCAAATACAAAAGGGATAAACGTCAGCTTCGCCGGATCCTTTCCCTCTCTTTGCAGGTTTGATGGTTTCCCCAAAACGAATTGCCAGCTTCTGCGAAGTATCCGTTGCGATCCGCTGCGGTGTATCCGGCATAAAGGGATTGGGCAGGCGAACCTTTACCACCGTGTCAATGAATTCCTTTGGATGAATGACAACGGGGTCTGTCACCACCGGCAACCCTTCGATATAGCCGATTCCCTGAATGAGTTTCACCAGATCCTCATCCTTCATTTCATCTGAAATTTTCTGATAGCCAAGAAGACAGCCGAATATGGCAAGAGCTGTATGCAAGGGATTGAGGCAGGTGCAAACCTTCATGCGCTCCACCTTATCGACTGTTTCTCTGTCGGTAAAGATCACCCCTCGCTTTTCCAGCTCCACTCTTCCATTCGGGAAGGCATCTTCCACTACAAGATATCCCGTCTCTTCGGAATTGACGAAGGAGGAAACATAGGTGTTTTTACCGGTCACTACGGGCTCTACATCCTCCAGACGATCTTTCCTGAGCAGATTCTCTACCGAGGTATCCGGTCTCGGCGTGATCTTATCAATCATCGTCCATGGAAAAGACACCTTTTCCCTATCCTCTACATAAGCAGCAAAACCGCCATCCACAAGTCCCCTCTCCTCCCAGACCTTGGCAAAGCAATGCAGAGCAGCATAGAGCTTGTCCCCGTTATGGGAACAGTTGTCTGTGGATACGAGAGCGATCGGTTTCTTTTCTGCCAGATATCTTTCATAGAGGAGAGCTGCCACCTTTCCAAGGTAGCTCTTAGACCCGGACGGTCCTGCTGTGAGATCCTGTTGTATTCCGGGAAGCGTCCCCTCCCGAAGCATCCGTGACGGCGTATCCCTTCTCCGTGATGGTAAAGGTCGCAAGACGCAGGGACTCCTGTCTGAAAATTCCCTTCAGTCTGTTAAATTCTACTTCATTCTCCGAATCCAAAAGGAGAGATTCCGCAACGGAACCAATCACCTTTTTTTCCACACTGCCGTCCGCTTTCAAAACAACCGAGATCGAATAATTGTCATTGGGACGATATTTTTTTTCAATGATTTCATAATCGTATCCCTCAACTACGGTGATGCCGCGCTTTAGAACGCCCTCCCGAAGCAGGTCCTCTGCGATGTCCGCATGGAAGGCTCTAAAAATATTTCCAGCGCCGAAATGTACCCAGAGTGGAGCCTCCCTGGTTTTTTTCACCATCTCCTCACGATCGTAGGTCGGAAGCTGATATCCCTTTTCCTCCCACTCTCTTCTATTGCGCAGTCCTTCTTCATTTAGTCTCATGCATCTCTCCCCTCATGGCTCTTTTCGATGGCTTCCCAAAGCCCGTTCAGATAGGTTGCCCCCAGTGCCCTATCATACAGGCCATAGCCCGGCATAGCGACCTCATCCCAGATCATCCGTCCGTGATCCGGGCGAATCGGTCCGTCAAATCCTGTTTCATAAAGGGCTTTCATGATTTCATACATATCAAAACTTCCGTCTGAGGAAAGATGCGCCGCTTCTTCAAAATCGGTAGGACTGTTGAATTTCAGATTTCTGACATGGGCAAAAAAGATTCTCCCCTGCAGGGAGCGGATCATATCCGGCAGATCGTTTTTAAATTCGTACCATAAGAACCGGAGCAAAAAGTCACGCCATTATGCGGATTATCCACCATTTTCACCATCCGCAGGATATTCTCTTTATTGATGATGATGCGAGGCAATCCGAACACACTCCATGCAGGATCATCCGGATGAATTGCCATACGAATATCGTATTCATCGCAAACAGGCATGATTCTTTCCAGAAAATACTTCAGATTCTCGAACAGCTTCTCTTCATTGACCTCTTTGTAAAGAGCAAAGAGCTCCTTCACCCTTTCCATCCTCTCCGGTTCCCATCCCGGCATGATACTGCCGTTCATATCTCCCGCAATCGAAGAGAACATTTTTTCCGGATCCAGTTGATCTACCGCCTCCTGTGTGTAGGCAAGTACGGTCGAGCCGTCGGCCCTCTTTCTTGCAAGTTCCGTCCTCGTCCAGTCAAAGACGGGCATGAAGTTATAACAAACCAGATGAATGTCTTCCATGCCAAGATTCTGCAGACTTTCTATATAATGGTCAATGTAAAGATCCCTGTCCGCCGTTCCAGCCTTAATCGCCTCATGCACATTCACACTCTCAATCCCGGAAATATGCAATCCGGAGGCTTCCACTTCCTCTTTTAGCGCATGGATTTTCTCCCTGCTCCAGACTTCCCCCGGTGTCGTATCGTAGAGCGTCGTAATGACTCCCGTCACCCCCGGTATCTGCCTGATCTGCTTTAAAGTCACTGTATCAAACTGCGAGCCATACCAGCGCAATGTCATTTCCATGCAATCATCCCTCCTGATGGTTCTCTTTTTCCTGCTTACTATGCTAAAGTATAGATTTTTCCCTAAAGGAGAGCCATGGAACGATTTGCTCTCTATATTGCAAAAGTTGCTGTCCCCTGCTAGCATGAGAAGAAAAAGGAGGAAATCCGGCAGATGTACAAAGAACTTCGAACCGAGTTTGATACCAGACAGTATATGGTAAAAAAAGATTTTGAATTGTATTATTACTCGGATACAAAAATGAAGACCGTGGAAAATCACTTCCACAATTATTACGAACTGTATTTTTTTATTCGGGGAAATGTTCTTTTGGAAATCAATGGCGGATCCTTTCGGCTCCTGCCTAGAGACCTTGTTCTCATTCCACCAAAAACAAGGCATCGCCTGACTGTTCTGGATCAGGAGATGCCTTATCAACGATTTATTTTCTGGATCAGCGCGTCTTTCTATAAGGACCTAATGCGCCGATCGGGAGATTTTTGCTATCTTTTTCAAAAGGGAGAAAACGGTCAACAAAGTGTGTTCCATCTGGACGTGCTCAGTTTCAATAGCATTCAAACCAGAATCATTTCCCTCTTAGAAGAGATGCACACGGATCGCTTTGGACATGAAATCATGGTTTCGTCCTATGTAAATCAGCTCATCATGACACTCTCCCGCATGGTCTATGAAAAAAAGAGCATCCGGAGAGGGGTGAGAGCAATCCCTCTATCAAAACATTCTCGGTTACATTGAGACCCATGTAACCGAGAATGTTTCTTTAACCCAACTGGCAAAGATCTTTTTTGTCAGCAAATATTATATCTCTCATCTGTTCAAAGAGCAGATGGGTCTTTCCCTCCACCAATATTTATTGAAGAAGAGGCTCTCACTCTCCAAGGCCTTTCTGATCTCCGGTTCCGAAATGCAAACCTTGCCTGAAAACTGCGGTTTCCATGATTATTCCTCCTTCTACCGCGCTTTCCGGAAAGAATTCGGCATCTCCCCCAGCCAATTCAAGAAATCGATGGAAGAAATGGAACAGAGAAATTGAATTTCAT
>CAKAGX010000005.1 GCA_916438775.1 uncultured Oribacterium sp. | reverse complement strand
TATGCTTCCATTTCTTGTATCATTTCGGATATTTTGGCATCAAAAAACGAGCTGTATTCTTACAGCTCGTTTCACAGACTGATGTCCTTTTAATTCTGATTTAATTGTCCGGTCCTTGATAGAATCCCAATTTTTACCCCACCCGGAAATTTATCTACAAAAGCCAAGTTTATACATTGAAGCGGAACAGGACTACATCGCCGTCCTGCATCACATACTCTTTCCCCTCCATGCGCACAAGCCCCTTTTCTCTTGCCGCGGAAAGCGATCCGTTATCCAGTAAATCCTTGTAGTTCACTACCTCAGCCTTGATAAAACCTCTTTCAAAGTCGGTGTGAATCTTTCCGGCTGCCTGCGGTGCCTTGGTGCCCTTCTTAATCGTCCACGCTCTGGTTTCCTTCTCTCCGGCAGTGAGGTAGGACATTAAACCAAGAAGAGAATAGGAAGCACGCACAATCTTATCGAGTCCGGACTCGGAAAGCCCCAAAGACTCCAGATACTCTCCCTTTTCCTCATCGGAAAGTTCGGATATCTCCTGCTCAATTTGTGCGGAAATCACAAAGCTTTCGGAATGGTTCTTCTTCGCGTACTCTCTTACCTTTTGTACATAAAGATTCGATGCACCGTCATCGGCAAGGCTCTCCTCCGCTACATTGCAGGCATAAATCACCGGCTTACGGGTAAGGAGACCTAAGCTGTCTAAAAGCTCTGCATCCTCTTCTTCCGCTTCAAAGTTGATTGCCAACTTCCCTTCTTCCAGATGCGTATGAAGTTTTTCCAGAAGAGCGTATTCTTTCTTCGCATCCTTATCGTTGTTCGCAAGCTTCTTGGTCTTCTGCATTCTCCGGTCTAAGACTTCCAGGTCGGAGAAAATAAGCTCCAGCTCAATCGTCTCAATATCCCGAATCGGATCTACGGAACCGTCTACATGAATGACATTGTCATCATCGAAGCAACGCACCACATGAACAATGGCATCGGTTTCCCGAATATTTCCAAGGAACTGGTTTCCTAAGCCCTCTCCTTTGGAAGCGCCCTTTACGAGTCCTGCAATATCCACAAACTCAATTACTGCAGGGGTAATCTTCTCGGAATGATAAAGGTCGGAAAGAAGCTGCAAACGCTCATCCGGAACAGCCACCACCCCCACATTCGGGTCAATTGTACAGAAGGGGTAGTTTGCCGACTCCGCACCTGCCTTCGTGATTGCATTAAAAAGAGTGGACTTTCCCACATTCGGTAAACCGACAATTCCAAGCTTCATAGTTATACTCCTATCTTTTTATCTCCTAAACATCTTTGAGTTTCTTTCGTAAAACAAGATTCCGAAGAATTTTTATAAAATGAACTCGGGGTATTATACCATTCTCATGTTTTTAGCTCAATAGGGCTATTATCTCCAACATAAACTACAGAATTGTATCCATGAACATTACTATCTTTTATCTTCCGGATTTTATATAAACTGTGCCCAGATAATCGGTACGCATTCCAGTGACCCATCCTTTTGATAATCCTTTGTGTATAGCAATATTTCACGCATTATTTTTGATGAAAATTTAGTTGAAAATACATCTATTGAAGGATGACTTTTATAGCCTGAGCTCTTAACTTCTATCGCTGATATCTTATTCTTTTCAGCTACGAGAAAATCAACTTCATAATTATGCCGCGTTTTTTCGTTCAAAAACGTATGATAGTATAATTCATATCCATTTGTCGCTAATGTCTGCGCAACAACATTCTCATAAATATAGCCTAAGTTAGCCTGTAACTTACCATTTAAAAGCTTGGAATATATATCATTTTCTGTAAAATTCTTATCCTTAAATGCAAGAGTAATAAACAGACCAATATCAGCGGTAAACAATTTAAACTTTGTTAAATCCTTATTTTGTGCCATGCCAGGCCCCGGATCATTGGCATGATATGCTACCAATACTGTCCCTGAATCTCTCAGTTCATATATCTGCTCTAATATATCTCCGGCTCTACTTCCTTTCAAAACGCTGGATACCTGATACCTGGATGCATTTCCCATGAGCTGAGCAGGAATTGCATCAAAAAGCGCCGATATCTTTCCCCTTGGATCAATCTTACGAAAATCATCCTCATAAAGAGATAAAATGTCCCGTTTAACATCATCTACTTTACTTAAATCATTTGTAGAAATATAGCTTTCTACAGCTTGTGGCATACCACCAACCAACATATACAATCTAAAATCACGAAGCATTTTTCTAAATGCCACTTGTCCTAACGGCTTTTTGGACTCATATAATTTCCGAAGCATCGGTACCGAGACTTCATCCTCCAGAGCCCAGCGAAATTCTTCATAATCCATCGGATACATACGAAGCTTTCTCTCTTCACTTGGAATCAAAATATCTTTCACATTTCTTCTAATAGATATTAAAGACCCGGTCTCAATATAATCATATCTTCCGTCCTTCACTAAAGCTTTTATAGCCTGTCTTGCCTTTGGACATAATTGCACTTCGTCAAAAACGATACATGATTTTCTTTCTTTAAGACTTACCTGATAAGTTAACTGCAGTTGCAAAAAGATATAGTTTAAATCCGACAGATTATCAAACAATGCTTTGGTCTCCGGTGAGGCAGTATAAAAATCCACCAAAATAAAACTTTCATATTCATTTCTGGCAAATTCTTCAACAACAGTCGATTTACCTACACGTCTAGGCCCTTCTATTAATAATGCTGTTTTTCCATTTGAACTGTCCTTCCACTGTAGTAAACTGCCGTATATTTTTCTCTTAAACATTGTGTTATACTCCCATCCGTCCAAAATCGTCAATTTTATTATCTTTAGATTCCGCAAAATCGTCAACTTAGATTTACTCAGATTCGTTAATTCTATTATATCGCAAAAAATACAGCCACCATCACAAGCTCACAAGTAATCGGTGGAAACTCTATCATACAGACTTATAAATGTATTACTTCGGTTTAGGCTCTTCTTCAAATAAAGGTATGGGCAATTTCTTAAACCACTATATATTCAATTAGACGAACTGAAAAATTTTTTTCAGCTCATCATTGTATTTGCTAAATTGGCTCATTAATTTACTTTCTGTGAAATTGTTCTATCTCTTGCATAAAAACAATCCGATTTTTCTATCTAGGATGATGCTTACATTCTCCAGCTTATTTAGTTTCTTCTCATGCAAACCACAAAAAAATGGGATTCCTAATTTTTTTATGGTCATCTTCAGACAATGAAACGGACGATTCTTCGTTTTTTTATTTGTTCTATGTCTTCAAGTTTAAATTTAAAATGTAATACACTCCGTCCTCTACTTCCATAAGTATAGTATTGAACAACTTCGTTTTCATAAATTTCTAATTTCACTCCATTTATGAAGAGATAATATCCCATAAACCATACAAGGAGCGGAGCGACAATCAACACAATTGCCATAATCATTTTATCTGAAAAATCAGTATGATAACGCATAAGATGATTCAGTACCCACACAACAATAAAAAATAGTATTACCATGGATAAGCAACCTACCCTATTAAAGTTAGACTTATGAGGATATGTCAAGACAAGTTTTGGTTCCTCTTGTAATAATTCTAATTTCATATTTTCCGCTATCTTTCGTATCCCTTCCTTTTTGAAAATTAGCATTTCCATACTCTCCGTTGGGTAAAGCTACACGCAATCTATTCGATTTTTTTCAATATAGATGAATATATTGATCCATCATATTGGGGGTCACAAAAATCCAGGAAGAGATTTGTTCTCAAGCACGATAATTTATACCAATTATCATGATTAATATATAAAGGGGTCGTAAAAACGCCCCAAAAGAAAAAATGCTCAGGCCAAAAATCCGAGCACTTTTTGGTATAATTCATTTATAAATTTCATTAGCAATTATAGCATTTTCAAATTTTCAGCACAATAGCATACAATATACGGAAGTATTCGAAAAAGCAATGTTACTTATCTTTGCATCATCAGTCCAGCATTTAATCATCCAAATTCACCTCATGAACAGTACCGCCGGTCTTCTCCATTTGTGCCTTATTTCTTCTTAACCGCTCCATATTTTCTTCACTAAAAAATGGATCTGCATTGACTTCAAAAGGTATCCTCTGCTCTCTAGTGACTTTTGTAGCGAACATGGTATATGCAGCAGTTACAGATAATCCCATATCCTTACATGTTTTTTCCATTTTCTCTTTTAATGTTTCATCCATTCGAAAATTAACCATTGCCTGTGCTATAGCTACACCTCCTCATTTTAGACAAGTGTATCGTGTATGTACTTCATTTGCAATCATTTTCTATTTTATTGATATACAAATGATTTCAAAGCATCAATACCTTTCGGATGAACCTTCCTCTTATCGGACAAAATTTGTAGCTATCCCCTCTTCTTGCTCCGGCATACCGTATTTTTCTTTTCCCAGAGCAATGCTCTTCATCAGAAGGCCATATTTCTGGCCAGAGTTCTCATGGTTTGCAGGCCTTCCAAATCTTCCTTCGCCTCTCCTTTTTCGCATCCATGCACGCTGTTCCAGTATTGGCTGGAGGCCACCGGCATTCCTGAGATTGTAAAATACTTATTCAATTCATCAAAGGTAGCAGATAAACCGCCTCGTCTTGCCACAACCACACTGGCTCCCACCTTCATAGTCTTATCAAAATGCGTGCTGTAAAATAGTCTGTCCAGGCAGGCAATTAGGGTGGCATTTGCAGAAGCGTAATAAACCGGGGATGCCACTACTAAAGCATCTGCGGCTTCAAACTTCTCTGCCAGCTCATTTACAGGGTCATTGAAGACACATTTTCCATTTTTATAACAATATCCACAGGAAATACAGCCTCGTATATCTTTGTTTCCAATCTGTGTCACTTCTACTTCTATATTTTCCTGCTCAAATACCTTAATCATCTCCGCGAGGGCAATACTTGTATTGCCTCCGATGCGAGGACTTCCGTTAAGAATCAATACTTTCATAAAATCTACTCCTTACAGGGAAGCCCTGAAAATCTCTGCAATATCCTTCTCTAAAAGAGGAGCCCAAGCCTCTTCCAGCCCCTCATTTTCCGCAACGTGCTTTGCCATTTCGTCAATTCTCTTCTCATCAATTCCCACATCTCTAAGATGCATAGGAATGTTAATGGACTCGAAGAACTTGTAGGTTGCATCAATTGCCTGCTCCGCAATCGCAAACTTATCTTGATTTGCGTCGATTCCAAATACGTTTACGCCATACTTCACAAAGCGGTCTACCGTCTTCTCGTTTAAGATATGCTTCATCCATCTCGGGGTAATAATGGCAAGCCCCTCTCCGTGAGTAATGTCATAGTAGGCCGAAAGCGCATGTTCCATCCCGTGGCAAGGCCAGCCGGACTCACTGTTACCAAGGGAGTAAATGCCGTTACAGCCATAGGTGCAGCAAAGCATCATCTCCGCCCTCGCGGTATAGTCTTTCGGATTTTCCAAGCATTTCCTTGTGTTAATCATCAAACTCTTTAAGGCAGACTCCATGAAACCGTCATTTAAGAGTGTGGAATCCTCGCAGAAATACTGCTCCATAATGTGATTCATGGCATCCGCGCACCCTGCTGCCGTCTGCTTCTTGGACACAGAGAAAGTATAGGTCGGGTCCAGGAAAGAAACAGCCGGATAAAGAAGAGGATCGCTGTACCCCGTCTTATCATTGGTCTCCGTTCTGGAAATCACTCCCCCCGCATCATACTCACTACCCGTTGCGGAAAGGGTAATGATATCCACTATCGGAAGTGCAGCTTGGGCCTTCACCTTATAAGTAATCAAATCCCAAGGATCCCCCTCATACTTTGCACCGGCTGCAATGGCCTTGCTGCAGTCCAAAACACTACCGCCTCCAACAGACAGAATCACATCAATATTCTTCTCTTTGCAGATTTTTACGCCATCCAACACGCTGGGATCATACTTCGGATTCGGTTGAATATCGGGAAGCTCATAAATCTCATAGTCCTTTAGCAACGCCTTTACCTTGTCATAAAGACCTATCTTTTTGATGCTTCCGCTTCCGTAGCTAAGGAGAATCCTTTTTCCGAACTGCTCCATCACTTCCGGAAGCTCTTCAATCACGCCTTTTCCAAAAATAAGTCTTGTCGGTGTCTGATAATCAAAGTTTTGCATTGCTAACCTCCTGTTTTCTCAATCATTCTCTCTAGTTAATAATGAATTCTCACACAATAAGTGAAGAATCTATTTTTCATAAAAACTGTTATCTGATAATTCACGCCATGTTAAATACATTTCCTTATAATTCTTTTTGATAAAATTCTGAATAAGACGAATGTCTCTCTGAGAGAGAATGCCACGATGCAAAGCTTCTAAGTTGACAACAAAAACTTTTTCCTCTTTTTTAGTGAAGGAGTATCCGTTAATAATCATGTCAGCTTCATCTGCAATTATCTTTTTATCTTGTAGTTTCACGAATCTTGACCTCCTTAATATTAGATAGAAAGGAATCAACATCATATGAAAGGTCCTCAAGAATGGGAACTAAATCTATATATTCTTCCATTTCTGCTAAATCCTTATATTTTTGCAAGTACTACCAGATAGCCGTTATCCCATTCTACAATTTTCTGATATTTTTCTAATCGAGAAGAAGTCATAAAACGAATGGTATCTTCCCGAAATTGAAAAATACTATAGTTTCCCAAATTACTCAAAAATGCAGAGTTCTTTAGTTCTTCCATCCTTTTCCTCCATACTTTTCTTTT
>CAKAGX010000004.1 GCA_916438775.1 uncultured Oribacterium sp. | reverse complement strand
CCTTTTTTTCGTCGACATGTCCCATTCTGTTCAGATGCTTTTTCTCAGACTGATTCCGGAGTAGGAAAGGTTGGTAGTGTAATTATGCCTAAAAATATGCATCGTAAACCCTTCTATCGGCTCTAAGGATACGGCTTGAAGATCGGATCATATCTTCTCTCATCTACGATCTACGGACGTTTTAGATGGCATGGAGCCGTCTCTGCGGGCAAATAAAAAGAAATCCAGAGCAGGTGCATCGACGTAATCGGTCTTACAGGTGTTCGTATGATCACATCGGATGCCCACGAGGGAATCATAGATGCCATTCGGAAACAGTTTCCGGATGTGCCCTGGCAACGCTGCCAGTTCCATTTTTCAAGGAACATTACGCAAAAGACCTCCCAAATATCAGAAGGGAATCGCAACAGAGCTCTAGGAGATGTTTAAATGCAAGACCATAGAGGAAGCTCGCAAGCATCGGGATGAGATTATCTCGGATTACAAAGACATAGCTGAAAATGCCATGATCTGCTTGGATGAGGGCTTTGAAGATGCTATGACGGTGATGGTATTGCCAAGGTACCTTCACAAATATTTTCGGACATCCAACCAGATAGAACGTCTTAACAAGGAGCTTAAGTGGCGCTCAAAGGTCATCGGTGTATTCCCGATCCCGAATGAAGAATCCCTGATGAGGCTCATGGGAGCGGTTCTTCTTGAGAGCAACGAGGCTATATCATCTGTACGCTGTATGTTCAACGCCAAGACTTGCCAGGAAATGTTTGCCGGAGATCTCCCTGTCAAACTGGTCGATATAGCTCATAATCAAGCAAGGTTGCTGGCAGCTTGATGCAAATAGCACATACTCCGGGACAATACGTCCCAAACCTAAAGGTAGCTTTTCAAATTTACACCAAATTTAGGACTTGACTCTTGACAGACTCGATGTACTCGAGTGCTTTGAGGACGCAGTTCATAAGCTCAGGATTGGAGAGCTTATGACTAGGCAGGCTGATATATATGAGGCACTCGGCGTAGCGCTGCCAACCTCGTCATGTTAATCTGAGAATGCAGGATGAAATGCACCTTCATTTGATAAGCGCAGTGTTCAAAGACTGTGACAGCCGCAGGCTGGAACCGAAACGAAGATGGCGTGCATCGGAGGTTCCTACGAGGGCTTGGGGAGCGTAATCCCCAACAAGTTTGCCGTGCGAGAAATCCACGAAGTGGAGTTTTTGTAGAACAGGGCGAAACTTGCTCTGGATGATTTGCGGCTCCTATAACATAGTGGGGGTATATTGCTGCTAAATGTGTCGGATAAAAAATTATGCTTGACATGAACTAAGGTATGGTGGTAAGATTCTAAATACATAAAAGAAATCTTTTGCAGCACGATTCATAGATTTTGGATTGTGTACGGTGCGTCAGGATTGAAGTATGTACAATATGGGTGATATAACCTTCGGTATGTTGAAGGTATCCTTGTATCTATGTGTCATGTTCTCTTCTGATTCATCATCAGAGGAGTTTTTTTTATGGCAAAATAATTGTTTTTGTCAAAGGAGGAAAAAATGGCAAACCAAATTTCTAAAAAAACTATTTCAACAATTAACAAGATTGTACATAAGGGGGATCCTATCACGGCGGCAGGGACTACGCAAAGTGGGAAATCCACTGCTATGGGTTTTTTGGCTGAGTCTGATTCTGTAAGAGACCTCATGTCTATGAGAGAAGCTGAGGGTAAAGGTAGCACTATCGAAACTAATATCGTTGCTACAGACAGCGATGATATTTTGCCAGATGTGCTTTATGTAAGAGCAAACATGAAGTCCCATCATATTGCGACCGCTTCAGATGATAATGATTTTCTATCAAAAATCATTCATCCAGTTATTAGAAAATATGATGACGAATTTGATGACGAGGAATCATTTAAGAATGGAATCAGAGAAAATATAAAAAATGCAGTTGGTGATGCCGGTAATGATACATTGGCAAATATGGTGAAGGGATTCTCGGACGAAGGGATCAATGAACTTATATGTGTTATATCTTCATTCCCCTTGAATATTTTAAGCAATGTACAAGTTGAGGTACGAGCAATCTGCGAACAGAAATATCAGCCTAAGAGCAGAAGCAAGGAAGAGCGCAGAATTTTTAAAGAACTGATTTCTGTAAAACCGGAGCTTGCTCCATATGTAAATGATTTTTGGAAATGCGTTATTGATAATCTTGATAATCAGTCGGATCTATTTAAGAAAGATCTTGAAAATCATGGTGCAGTATTTGACAACGACAATAATTTTATCATAGGGCTCACGGCCGATGATTATGATACCGATTTTGCCAAGAAATTGTTGGACAGTGAAAATGAAGCCAAGGAATTTTTATTTTCTGACATGTCACTTTTGTTCCGGGGATTGAGCAAAATATTCGCCAGCGATTTAAGAGAATTGCTTACTGTTACTGAACAGGATGGCAAAGAAATTCATGTCATTAGATTTGTCGATACTATGGGATTGTTCCATTCCCAAGAGGCATCGGCAGAAGATGAAAGCGAACGGGTAGTGACTTTACTATCTAATAGTCATGCGGATAAATTGCTTTTGATTATTAATGGACATACGACCGATACTGTTAAAGATGGTAATGAGGCAATCAAAGCGTTGTTGAGAAAACTAAAACGGGATATAGCTATTTTTATTCTGTCTACGCACTGGGATGAAGGGATACAACAAGCAGCCAAGAATCAGAATGTGTCTTTGAGAAGAAGTCGCACATCGCAAATTGATTGGAGCGCAGCTTACTCGTCAGTAAGCAAAAAACAGGACAATCTGATAGCTTCATTTGAGAGTTGCCTTTCCGGAAAGAAAGGAAAAGGTTGTCCTCATATTGTTGGAGTTTATAACGCAGCTATTCTTATGGATAGAGATTCAAAAGCAGAGCAGCTTTTGGAAGATAATGGAGTGGAGTACGAAAATGCGTTACGCCTTCTTGTGGAGAATATCCTCTTACATATAAAATCAAAGGGTATGAGAATCAAAATTAAGACAGGTATAGAGAAGGAATGTTATATTTCACCTAGCAATCGTCAGTGGGATGTCAAAGGGCTTTACCGAAATATGGTTGTCGATTGCAAAGGTGGTAAGTACTGGGCAGCGTCTGTAAGAGCTGTACGAGATAAATGGGTATATTATGCGCTTAATCATGATTCAGACATTGCTGAAAACAGTTACGGATTTAAGAATATACATTCCAATTTCGTAATTGATATGAGAAATTTTGCGATGAATTTTTTGAATAATACATCGTTTGTTCATCTTGATATAGATAATTATATTGTAGGTGATGCTGATAAAGAATCTGTGAAGGACGATTTGCTTAGTTATCTAAAGGAAGGTCAAGCCTTCGGTAAAAAATTTGCGAAGATGATAGGATCAAACTCCTTTGAAAATGGGTTTAAGAAGCAAGCCGGTTTTTGTTACCAATATGAGAGATTGACAGATATGCTTCAGTATACGCAAGATATTTTCTTTAAATCGGAAAGGGTGGATAATTCTGACGATAGCTATTTATCGGTATTCAAGGTCCTTCAAGAAGCACTTCGTGCATCAGTTAGTGACTATATAGATGCAAAGTGTGTTGAAGTATACTAAGGGATGATTCTGTCGTGAAAGATCAAGGTAAAACAGATAGAAGCCGTGATTGGGAGGATCTGCGTTTGATTCGAAAAATGAAAAAATATGCGGATCAGGGATATGATGTAGAACTGCGTAAGGCACTAGGAGGTGGATACAAAACACTGAAATACAAGAAAGAACTGATTTCGGTGGATTAGATTGGTTGTTCCTGATTTCATGAGCTGTCACGCAACTGATTTCTTCGCCTGTCGCTGAATTGCTCAGTTATGTGTTATCAGCTTATTGTTGGATACCGGACGGTTTCCCGCCCGGTATCAGTTGTACGCCTGGCGGCGCACGTTTCTAACCGGTGCAAGTCCGGAATCCGCCCGGTAGTGGGAAGGATATAGCCGAAGGCAAGGGTGTTCATCGTGAGGTGGAATCTGAAGGAAGCCGGATGTGGGAACAGACTAACCACGGGCAAATCTCTGGTCTGACGAACAGAAATCACATAGAAGGTCTCGTGTGAGGGTAAGACTGCAATACAAGCCGAAGCCCAATAATTACACGGAATCGTTTGTAGTAGAAATGGCAGGTAGATGGAGGGAAAGAAACGTGTGGTACCTGGGGAGGTCTGCGTGGAATGCTCCGAAAGGAGTAACCATCGCCGAAAGCGTTGCTGAACGCGCAGGAGTCAGCAGAGGTCATAGTACCCGAGAGGGAAAGGACCGAATCAGTAGGAGTCCATAGTACGACTGAGAAAGGAGGGTGAGCACATGGATGCAGAAAACATCGGACACGATGGCTGCTCACAAAGAGATAGTGCGGAACACAAAGGGTATGTGAGAGCGCACCGCTCATTCAACCGGATATGGAAGGAACGGGACAGTGCACAGCCCGATCTCTTGGGGAAGATACTGGAAAAGGACAACCTGAACAGAGCTTTTAAGAGAGTGAAGGCAAACAAAGGGCGCCGGGAGTTGATGGGATGACCATAGACGAGGCGCTTGCATGGCTGAAGGAACATAACTATGAACTGGAAGAGCGGATCAGACGCGGAAAGTACACGCCGAAGCCTGTCAGACGAGTAGAGATTCCGAAGCCGGACGGAGGAATACGGAAGCTTGGTATTCCCACCGTCACCGACCGAACCATCCAGCAAGCCATGGCACAACAGATGATGCCGATTTATGAGCCGCTGTTTGCAGATGGAAGCTACGGCTATCGTCCCGGACGGAGCGCAAAAGATGCCATACGGAAGGTAAAGGAGTATGCGGAGCAAGGATATACCCAAGCGGTAAGTCTAGACTTGTCCAAATACTTTGACACACTGAACCATATCATTCTGGTGAACCTGCTACGCAGAGAGATCAAGGATGAGCGTGTCATCCAGATGGTAACGCGATATCTGAAAAGCGGAGTCATGGAAAATGGAGTGGTCATCGATACAGAGGAAGGTTCGCCACAGGGAGGAAATCTGTCTCCGCTGTTGGCAAACATCTACCTCAATGAATTTGATCAGGAGTATCTGAGACGTGGAGTTCCGTGCATACGCTATGCGGACGACATTGTCCTATTGGCAAAGAGCGAACGAGTGGCAAAGAGGCTACTGGAGACGAGCACGAAGTATCTGGAAGAAACCTTGAGATTGAAGGTGAATCAGGAGAAAAGCCGTGTGGTCAGTGCATTTGCAATCCGAAATTTTAAACTGGTTGAGTTATCTGATCTTCTTAAATTTCCCGAGAAGGTTGATAAAATAAAGATGATGCATTAAGTGAGGGCTGAAATGAGCAAGAAAAGATTTTGGTTTGCCTATGGCCTTGATAAGGCAAGAAACAGCACTAAGGGCATACAGATATGATAATGGATCCATGGAAAGAAAGCAGAAAGATGGCTCCTGGAAAGATGCACCGGAACAGTGCTGCATATTCTTTGGAGAGGATATGGAATATGAGGATCTCACGGAGAATGAGGCAAACACCATCCAAGTGAGAGGATAAACAGATAATAAGCGATATTGAAAGAGCTGCGCAGAAATGCATGGCTCTTTTTGTATGCAAAAAGGAGGTGCTGATGGGGAAGATACTGGCAATAGCAGGGGGAATACCCACAGGAATACTCCTAGCGGCGCTCACCGGATGCATGTTGGCGATCCAAAATGTGAGGGAAAAACAGCAGCAGGATATGCAGAACGAGAAAGGAAGGCAGCAGGCATGAATTTTGGAGAGGCACTTGAGGCATTAAAAACCGGATACAAATGCAGGAGAGCCGGATGGAACGGCAAAGGTATTTATATTGAGTTACAGAAACCGAATGAGTACAGTAAAATGACATTGCCGTATATCTACATAGTGACCACATCCCTGATCACGGATTTTGAGAGTTCGGATCTTGCGGTTGTCATCCCAGTATCGGCTTCTTGATAAAAGACGGACTCGGGATATACAGAGAGCAGAGCCGACTTTTGACTCTCCAAAGAATTACCGTCTTTCGCCTGTATCTGTGAGGGTACTCGGGCATAAGCGTAGATAGTCATAATTTAATTTTCTTCCGCTGGTATCTTCCACTCCGACTTGTCGATGAGTTTGGAGCGGATAACCAACTCGCAATCCAGAGCGTTCAGCATTTTGAGGAACATATCCAGTCTCATACCGTTGGGGCGTGAGAGTTTGTTGGATATGCCGCTCGCCGTGGAGTAACCACACTTCTCGGATAAGGTAGTGTAGGTAAAATTACGCTTCCTCATAATCTCATTGATGATTCCTCTTTCTCGCATAGTAATGTAACTCCTTATCGTTACAGCAACAACTCACCCAAATCGGAATGAACATTGGTAGCCCTCGGTATGTAAACGAGAGTGATGTCGTAATCAAGTGCTTCGAGCATTTTAACAAAAGTCTTGTTGATAATGCTTTCGGGATTCTTGATAAGACGATTGATGTACTGACCTGTGCTACCAATCGTTTTCTCCAACTTCGTCTGATGCTGGGCTTCGTACTTAGTTCCATTCCTCAGCTAAGAGGAAATCACGGATATTTCGGTGCTTGATACCATTTCGGCTCATATCGAACTCATCGAGAGAAACAACGTACTTCGGGAAGTTATCCCGGATAGAGCCATATGCGCTAAACTCGCGGTTGACCGTTTCTTCTGATGCCAGCAGATAAGCGACCTGAACATACAGCCTTTCACTGCGCTTGTTGCATACAAAATCAATTTCCTTGTCGCCCGTCCTGCCCACGGTTACCTCATAGCCCCGGCGCAGCAGCTCAAGATAGACGATGTTTTCCAAAATGAGATTGATGTCCCGCATATTGCCGCCGAAAACAGCCTCGCGGATGCCGTGATCGGCAATATAATACTTCTCGTTGGACGCAAGTATCTGTTTGCCCTGCAAATCTTCACGTTTTACCTGATAGAACAAGTACGCTTCACAGCAATATTTGATATAGTTCAGGATTGTTTCCGGGGCAACAGTGCGCTGTTCGTTTTTCAGGAACTTCGCAAGAGAGGTCGCAGAGAAGGTAGTCCCCACATTGGCAATCACATAGACAAGGATCCGTTCCAGCAAATCTACATCCCGGATTTTATTCCGCTTCACGATGTCCTTGAGCTGGATTGAGTTGAACAGATCGTGAAGATATTGCTTGGACGGTGCGTCCGAATATCGGAGATTTGCAAGATAGGGCATCCCTCCGGCAAGCAGATACTTTTGGAAACACTGCTGGATGGACGTATCGGGAGCAATCGACCGGTATAGCTCCATGAACTCCCCGAATGAGAACGGATAAATGACAAACGCCACATACCGTCCGCCTAAATAGGTCGCAAGCTCACCGGACAGCAGCTTTGCATGGGTGCCGGTAATGTAGATGTCGCAATCCAGCGAGACGCGGAAAGAGTTGATGCACTTCTCCCAGTCCCTGACCTCCTGTATTTCATCAAAGAACAAATAGACCTTGCCTTCTATTTCTGCCGCTCTTGCAGTGATTTCTTCGTGCAGTGCCTGTGCGGTTTGCAAATGGGAATAACCCATATCCTCAAAATTGATGGAGATAAACTGCGTCGGGCTGACACCGGACTTAGTGAGTTCCTGATGAATTAACTCCAACATGACTGACTTTCCGCAGCGGCGAATGCCAGTCATGACCTTGATCAGCTCCGTTCCGATGAACGGACGGATCCGGCTCATGTACAGTTCGCGTTTGATCACAAAACTTCACCCTCCTTTCCGTGGCTGATCATAGTATATCACACTTACGATTGAAACATAATGGGTGAATTACAAGTTTATAAGTTATAACTGATAAAATACAAAATTTGACAAATGATTTCAGATAAGGATTAACGATCTAAGCGATGTCACTGCAAAGGGGGATTCCACCCTTTCTTTGCACATGAAATGCCGTTATAACAGGGCGGGATAGTGTCAAGGATTGTTCACAAAAATCACCTGAACGCATGGAAGAATGATTAAGCAGCATCTTTTGGTAACAAGACGGACATCGATTCCTCTTGAATATAGGCTCTGGTTTTCGTCCAGTCTTCTGCATATTCCATCAGACAAGTGGTTACCAGCCGGACATAGTAGGACTCATCGGGGAAAAGTCCCATCACGCTGGTACGCCGCCGCTGCCGGACGTCTGGGGAAATCATCAATCAGCCGAACGAAAGGCAGAACACACTCCGTTACGTACGGCATGAGAATATAGATGCCTTTCTTTGAGTCGTTTGATCGTGATTGGGAGTTGATTCGGGGGGGGCGTGTGCCAAGGATACAAAGCAATCGAGAGAGAGGAGGGAGATAGGTGTAGAATTTCGCCGGATTCAAGGTAATATTGAATAGAATAATTGCATCATCTCTTCGGTACATTGTTTATTGTAACGAATTTTATGGTGCCTAAAGGTTGAATTATAGATTTTGTCTGATTTTAAAAATGATAGATATGTTATAAGCTCGAGGACAGTATGGAAAATTGCTTAGCACTTTGGGCGAAAAAGAAAGAGAAGGATGGCATTTTTTACTGGCTGTCTTTAAAGCGGCATCTGGAAGATACAAGGGAAGTAATGGGGCTTCTATGGGAACACTGGCTTTCAGAGGGACAGAGAATATATATTGCCAATTCCATGAAGATAGAAGAAGATGCCGCTAAATCTTTGACCATGTTAATTGGGGCAATACATGATATCGGAAAGGCTACCCCGGCCTTTCAGATTCAAAGAGGATTTCAAAATTCTGAGGATCTGGACCTGCTTTTGATGGAGAAGTTGGAACGTGAAGGTTTTTCCGGAATCAAAGGTTTGGAGCTAACCGATCGAGGGAAAACTCCCCATGCCTATGCAGGAGAAGTGATTTGTCGTTTAGCAGGTATGAACCGAGGAATTGCTTCTATCATAGGAGCTCATCATGGAATTCCTATGAAGGAAAACTATAGTCTTAAATCCCATGTTGAAGCTTATACTGCCAACTTTTATCAGGAAGAAAAAGAAGATTCTCCAATATGCAAAAAATGGAAAGCGACACAAGAGGAGCTACTTTTCTGGGCATTAGAGAACTGCGGTTATAAAAATGTAGAGGATCTTCCTAGATGTCCCAAACCGACGCAACTCTTACTTTCCGGACTTTTAATTATGGCGGATTGGATAGCCAGTAATGAGGAATATTTTCCTTTATTTTCTTTGCAAAATGAAGATGGTCAAGAATTAATTGATGCAATAGCAAGTCAAGAAGATAAGACGAAACAAGAAATACAAAAAAAGGATAGGGTGGAATCGGCCTGGTTAAAATGGACGCAGAATCAAACATGGGAAGCGACGCAGCTTTTTGATGCAAAACAGACTTATCAGAATTCCTTTCACTTTATGCCTAGAGATTTTCAAGAAAAAGTTTTTACAGAGATTGCCGGGGCTGAGGACATCGGCTTAGTAATTCTTGAGGCTCCCATGGGCTGCGGAAAAACGGAGGCGGCCCTAATGACAGCAGAGCAATTGGCGGGAAAGCAGCAATGTGCCGGAGTTTTCTTTGGACTGCCTACCCAAGCCAGTTCCAACGGCATTTCCGAGAGTGGAGTCCTGGGTAGATTCCCTTGGGCAAAAAAATCAAGAGAAATTATCTCTTCGCCTATCTCATGGAAAGGCAGCTTTAAATGAAGAGTTTCAATCCTTGTCCAGAAACTGTAGCGAGGGAATAGATCCGGACGGAGAAAAAACGAAGTATGTGTATGTGAATGAATGGTTTTCCGGGAGAAAGAAGGCCATGCTGGATGATTTTATAGTAGGAACTGTAGATCATTTACTCCTTATGGCTTTAAAACAAAAACATCTTATGCTTCGACATTTGGGATTTAGTAAAAAGGTTGTCATCATTGATGAAGTGCACGCCTACGATGCCTATATGGGGCAGTACCTCTATATGGTTTTACAATGGCTTGGAGCCTATAAAGTGCCAACCATTATCTTATCCGCGACTTTACCCATAGAACGAAGAAAAGACCTGATGAAGTATTACTTGAAAGGTAGAGGAATCAAAGAGAAGGATATAGGAAATTTTGCTTTCCTTAAGACAGAAAGCTATCCCTTGCTTACCTTTAGCAAAGGAAGTGAGGTTGAATCTTTTTCAGACTTTCAAGAAGAGAAAGAAAAAAAGGTTACGCTTTATCAGCTGGACGAAGAGAATTTAGTAGATACCGTAAAGAGTCTCAGTAAGAATGGAGCGGTCATAGGCATTATTGTAAATACGGTTGGGAGGGCGCAGAGAATCACAAAAGATTTATTAGAAGCTTATCCGGAGGAAGAAGTCCATCTTTTACATTCTCGATTTATCGACACGGATCGCATAAAAAAAGAAGAGGAATTACTCAAAAAAATCGGGAAAAATGCAGAGAGACCTAAGCGTTTTATCGTAGTGGGAACCCAGGTGATAGAGCAGTCCCTAGACATTGATTTTGATTTAATGATTAGTGATTTATGTCCTGTGGATCTGTTAATCCAGAGAATAGGTCGACTTCATAGGCATAAGATAGAAAGGCCTAAGGAACATAGTGAAGCGAGACTCTATCTTATGGGAATAAGTGAGAGCTTTGACTTTGAAAAAGGATCAAGAAGGGTTTATGGAGATTATTTACTTATTAAAACCCAATGTGCTTTAGGGAAAAGCATTTCCATCCCAAGAGATATCTCACCACTGGTGCAGGAAGTGTATGGAGAATGGCATCCTTCTTTAGCACCTGACCTTCGGAAGAAATATGAGGAGAGTAAAGAGAAACAAGAAGCAGTCTTAAAGAAGCAAAAAATGAAAGCAAAAGGATTTCGCTTAGATAAGCCTAAATTGGAGTGTTCAGATGATATTAGTTTAGACGGTTTATTGGATAATGATTTGCCTATTGATTCAGAAGAACTATGTCAGGCCAAGGTTCGAGATATTGGTTCTTCCATAGAAGTGATAGCGGTAAAAAAATATGGAGCGGGATATGGACTTTTTCAAGTGCAGAAGGACATTTCAGAAGAGCTTTCTAAAGCGTCAATTGCAAGAAAGTTGGCTTGTCAGACCTTAAGGCTAGGAGAAAGTATCATCCACATAGAAAAGGAAGAGGATCTTATTCATTATTTAGAAGATTATAACAGACGGGAACTGCCGGAGTGGCAGAACGAAGCGTGGCTAAAGGGAAGTTTAGGGTTGATATTTGATGAGAATAATGACTTTCCCTTAAAAAATATTGTTTTACATTACGATGAAAAATTTGGCTTGCAGTGGCATAAGAAGGAGGTGTAAAGCTTGAGCCGATTTAATTTGTTAGAAGAAAACTGGATTCGAGTTTTGGAAGAAGGGGAAATGAAAGAAGTATCCCTCATTCCCCTTTTTGAAAATGCGGAAAAGTATCGGTGCTTGGCAGGGGAGATGGCGACGCAGGATTTTGCAATGCTGCGATTCCTATTAGCGGTACTACATACCGTATTCTCCCGGGTAAATGCTGATGGAGAAGCCTATGACTTTTTAGAAATTGACGAGAAATTTCAACAAAAGGAGGCTGTTTCCGAGGATGACGAAGAGGAATATAATGATGCCCTCATGGAAACGTGGAAGACACTATGGCAAAGAGGTAAATTTCCTTCAGTAGTTAGGAAATATTTGGAGACTTGGAAAGAGCATTTTTACCTGCTGGATGAGAAATATCCTTTTTATCAGGTGACCAAGGAAGAGATTTTACCCAGAATGAAAGGCGGTAAAAATCCCAGTTCTATTTCCGGTAAGAATCTGAACAGAAATATATCAGAAAGCGATAATAAGGTGGCTTTATTTTCTCCAATGACTATTGAATACAAGAGCAAAATGAAGGAAGGAGAGTTTGCCAGGTGGCTTCTTATGCTGCAAGGCTATATTGGTCTTTCCGATAAAGCAATCGTTGGAGAGGAAAAGTATAAGGCCTCTAAAGGGTGGCTATTTGATATTGGCGGTATTTTTCTAAATGGAGATACATTGTTTGAAACTTTGATGCTGAATCTGAAAGTAGCAGTAAAAGCAGTTGGAGATATATTGCCAATACAAAGACCTTGCTGGGAGTATTCCGGAGCAGAAAATATAGATAGGAGCTTTCTTGGAATAGCAGATAATCTTGCAGAACTATATACCAATTGGAGTAGGGCATCTTTGCTTGATTTGGCAATAGATTTTTCGAAAGATATTAAGCTTGACATTGTAAAGCTTCCGGAGCTGGATCATAGAATGATGGAAACCGAGCCAATGACTTTATGGAAATACAATGATTCAGGAGAAAATAAAAACTTCTATACACCGAGAAATACCGACCCGGTCAGGCTTTATGGAGATCCTTTGGTTTAATTACCGTTCCTTCAGACGTATCGGAAGATAGTAGGGAACCGGGAATGATTACTTGGTTATCTAAGATAGAAAAGTATATTCAAAAACCTCAAGTTAAAATTTCTGCGGTCGGAATGCAAGACGATGGAAATGCAACTTCTTGGGTACCGGTAAATGAAATGATTGATGACCTAGCTTTACATGAGATTGTGTTATTTCAAAAAGGAAAAGAAGGCTGGGTTGTACGTATCAAGGAGGTTGTGGAAGATACCAAGGAGGTAGTTGGCGTTATCTACAAGGGCTTTTTAAAAAATGTGTATGATATTAGAAATACCAAAAAGTCTGTAGAGGAAGAATTAGAACAAGCCTACTTTGCATTGGACAAGCCGTTCCGAGATTGGCTTAGTGGAATTGATAGCTTAAGTTCCAAAGAAGAAAAGATGAAACAGTGGAAGGAAACTCTTCTATTTGAAATGAAAGAACGAGCTTTAGAAAAAGTAAATGAGTATAGAAAGAGAGATATCAAAGGGATATATGAGGAAAATGCAAAAGGAGTTAAGAATATCTTTACTGAATATGAGTCTTTTCTTTTTAGATTAAAGAAGAAATTAAATCAAGAATAGGAGGAACTATGGAGGAAGAAAGAAAATCAGTAGATGCAGTGATGAGAAAAATCATTGCGGAAATTGAGCCTATCAAAACCTTTGGAAGTGGAAAAGCCTTACTAGCGGGAATTAGAGATTCAATAGGAAAAGAACTGACGAATGTTCCGCAGGTTTGGCCCTTACTTTTTGAAAACCTCCCGGAGGAATATCTGGGGGATAAATCTAGGATAACCGCAGAGGAAAATGCAATTTATCTTAGCTTGCAGATTTATGCTTTAATGCAGCAGGGCGCCTCAAAGTCGGAAAGAGGAGAGGAAAAATCTACTCGAAATATCGGAGAAAGCTTACGGGCTCTTCGTGGAGATGAAAGTAAGACAAAAGCGATGGATGAGCGCTTTAATACCATGGTTACAGCCGGGAGCTTTGAGGAGTTATCCCATTACCTTAGACAAATGATAAAGATTTTAAAGGCAAATGCAGTAAATCCTTCTGTGAATTATCCTAAATTAGCAATTGATTTGTTCTGGATGCAAAAAGGTAAGCAGGACAATATCCTGATGGATTGGGCAAGAGCATATTATCAAACATTTCAAAAAAACACTGTAGAAAAGGAGAGCACAAATGAGTAAAGAAAAGCTATTTTTAGACATCCATGTTATTCAAACCCTTCCACCTTCTAATATCAATAGAGATGATACTGGTAGCCCCAAGACGGCAGTTTATGGTGGAGTAAGAAGAGCTAGAGTTAGTTCCCAGTCTTGGAAGAAAGCAATACGAGATTACTTTAAGGAAAATGGAAATCTTTCCAATGTGGGAGTTCGTAGCTTGGATGTAGTAAATTTTCTTGCAGAAAAAATCAGAGAACTGAAACCGGAACTTTCCTTAGAAGATGCGGTAAATAAATCTGTAAAGACCTTCAATGCAGCAGGAATTTCCACAACGAAAGATAACAGAGTAAAAGCTTTATTTTTCTTGGGAAAAGAACAGGCTGATAATTTGGCAAAAGAAGCAGTTAAGAATAATTTAGACAAGAAAGTACTTCAGGAGATATTAAATAGCAATATCGCTATTGATATTGCCCTGTTTGGTCGAATGGTGGCGGATGATGCAAGCTTAAATGAAGATGCTTCTGCTCAAATTGCCCATGCGATTTCTACCCATGGAGTACAATCTGAGTTTGACTTTTATACAGCTTTAGATGATTTATCAAAAGAGGATCAGTCCGGGGCAGGAATGTTAGGTACTATAGAATACAACTCTTCAACCTTATACCGATATGGCAATGTTGCACTGCATGAATTTTATCGCCAATTAAATGAAAATAAAGGTCAAACTATTGAAGCAATAAAGCTATTTGTGGAAGCCTTCTTAAATTCTCTTCCTACAGGAAAAATGAATAGCTTTGCAAACCAGACGGTGCCCTCTTCCGTTGTAATATCCTTAAGGAAAGATCGCCCCGTAAGTTTTGTTAGCGCTTTTGAGACAGCGATTAAAACAAAATTATCGCAGGAAGGCTTTGTGAATGAGTCTATAGAAGCTATGTTTAAAGAGCATAAGAACGTGCAACGATTTGTAGAAAAGCCGGAAATATCGTTTTACCTCAACTTATCTGAGGGGCATTCCTTAGAAGGGGCAAAAGAGGAACTTAGTTTGTCTGATTTGTTACATGATTTAGGAGAAGAATTAGATAATCGTTTATAAGGAGAAGAGGATGAAGACTATTTTGCTGAAATTTGCAGGACCCCTTCAGTCCTACGGAACATCTTCTCATTTTGAGACTCGTTATACCGAATACTATCCGTCTAAAAGCGCAGTGATAGGGCTATTGGCAGCTTGTTTAGGCTATAGACGAGATGAGGCAGAGAAAATAAGAGAGTTATCCAAATTGCAATTTGCAGTGCGGATAGATCAGGATGGGGCTTTATTGAGAGATTACCATATTGCCAGATCCCATAAGGACACGGGAGCGGAGTTAAGGACATACGTAACGAACCGGTATTATTTGGAGGATGCTCTGTTTGTTGTTGCCCTTTCCGGTATGGACGAATTGATAGATACTCTTACAAAAGCCATCAAATCCCCTTATTTTCAGCCTTTTATGGGGAGACGATCCCTGCCTGTTCCAGTAGATTTTTTCTTAGGAGTAAGTGCAGAAGATATTCTGGATAGCCTTAGAAATTTGCCTTGGCAGGCGGCTCCTTGGTATAAAAAAAAGAAGAGAAAACAAGGCATTGGAGAGAAAATATCTCTGGAAGTTTATGCGGATGAAGAGATATTAAAAGATGAAAAAATTTCCAGGTCGAAGCTTAGAAGGGATATTCCTATTTCTTTTTCGCAGAAGGGAAGACAGTTTGCCTTTAGGCAGGAAGCTTGTATTTCTATCGAAGTTTTAAGCGGAATAGAAAAAGGCTTAGGAGCGGAAGATATAGAACATGACGTTTTTTCAACATTGGAGGGGGCATAATGTATCTTTCCAGAGTGGAAATAGATAGAGAGAATCGGAGAAAAATCCGAGACTTGACCCATTTGGGGGCATATCATAGTTGGGTGGAAGATTCTTTTGTAGGACAAATTTCTATGCTGGAACGCTCAAGAAAACTATGGAGAATTGATAGCATCCAGGGAAGACAATATTTACTTATTCTAAGTGAAGAAAAGCCTTCCTTGAAGGCTTTAGAAAAATATGGTGTGGATGGTAGTGGGGAAACAAAATCCTACGATTCTTTTTTGGCGAGTATTCAAGAAGGGAAAAAGTACCGTTTTCGTACCACTTTAAACCCGGTTGTAGCGAAGCTTATTGAAGGAGAGAAACGCGGAAAGCCTGTACCCCTTCTCACCATTGAAAACCAGAGTCGGTTTCTCTTAGATAGGGCGGAAAAAAATGGATTTTCTTTGAATTCAGAAGACTTTGTGATTAAGGAAAGAAAGTTTGAAACGCTGAAAAAGAAAGGAATGAGGGATACACCTATTTCTCAAGTAATCTATGAAGGAATTCTAACCGTTATTGATGCTGAGCAATTCAGAAAGGCATTATGTGATGGTATTGGAAAGAAAAAGGCTTATGGTTGTGGTTTATTAACTGTGATACCGGTATAATAATATGAATAAGAATCGTGATGTGTATGTAAAGAAAGTAGAGTTAAATGAACTTCCCAGAATTGGAGATCGTGTCAGTTTTATTTATGTAGAGCATGCTAAAATTCATCGTCAAGATTCTTCTATAACTGTTGCAGACCAGCATGGTATTGTTCGTGTACCGGTATCTATGATCGGTATTTTTATGCTGGGACCGGGAACAGATATCTCTCATAGAGCAATGGAACTTTTGGGGGATACGGGTACCAGTGTCCTATGGACAGGAGAAAGAGGAGTGAGACAATACGCCCACGGAAGGGCTTTTGTCTCATTCCTCTCGTTTCTTGGAAAAAAACAAGCTGATTTGGTGAGTAATACACGAAGCAGATTACAGATTGCCAGAAAAAAATGTATCAAATGCGTTTTTGAAGGAGAAGATGTTTCGAAATTAACCATGCAGCAGCTTCGAGGTAGAGAAGGTGCCAGAATTAGAACAGTTTATCGAAATATGTCCAAGGAATATCATGTGGCATGGGATAAAAGGGATTATGATCCGGAAGATTTTTTTGATGCAACGCCTATAAATCAAGCCTTATCGGTTGCCAATGTTGCGTTATACGGATTGGCTTACAGTGTGATTGTTGCCTTGGGACTTTCTCCGGGATTGGGATTTGTGCATACAGGACATGACTTGTCCTTTGTATATGATATTGCCGATTTGTATAAGGCTTGGACTTCGATTCCGGTAGCCTTTCAGACAGTTTCAGAATGTTTGGAAGAAGAGGATCTTCCACGAGAAGTTCGCAAAAAAATGAGAGATATTTTTACAGAGACGAAGCTATTGGAACGAATGGTTAAGGATATTCAAAATTTGCTGGAGGTAGAAGAAGATCAATTTTTTGAAGTTGACAGTATTAGTTTATGGGATGATAAGGAAAGACTTGTTTCTTACGGTGTAAATTATAGTGAGGATTCATCATGCCAATGACAGTGATTACTTTATCCAAGGTCAGTAATTCTCTTAAGGGAGATTTATCTAAGTGGATGCAAGAAATTGCTACCGGAGTTTATATTGGAAATTTTAATTCGAAAGTAAGAGATAAACTTTGGGAAAGAATTCAAGATGCTGTGGGAAGCGGAGAAGCAACGATATCTTACCCTATGAGAAATGAACTTGGATATACTTTCAATACCTTAAATACCAAGAGAGAAATATATTACAGTGATGGAATACCATTGATTTGTTTTCCCTTGGAAACAGAACCGGAAGGAGATAATGAAGGGATAAAGGAAGGCTTTAGTAATGCCAGCAAATACTATAAAGCAAGAAAATATGCGAATAACCATAGTGGCGAAAAGAAAGAGTGCTATGCTTTTCTGGATTTGGAAACAGATGGTTTAAATGAACAAAGTAATAGTATTATCGAAATAGGAGCAGTAAAAGTAATGCAGGACTCCGGTATTATAGAATTTCAATCTTTACTGGAATATGAGGGGGATTTGCCCAAGGAAATTACTGAATTAACAGGTATTACTACAGACCTTTTAAAAAGGGAAGGCAGAAAAGTTGAGATTGTATTGAAAGAGGTATTGGATTTTTTAAAAGGGGCAATTATTGTCGGATATAATATTGCCTTTGACCTTCGTTTCTTGAATGCTATTTTACAAAAAAATGGCATGGAAAAGTTACATAATTCTTCTATGGATTTGATGAGGATAATAAAAAAAGAAAAGCCATTTCAGAAAAACTATAAGCTGGAAACTTCGCTACAAAGCTATGGAATACAAAAAGAGCAGTTGCATAGGGCGTTAGAAGATGCTAAATTGACCTATGAATTGGCAACAAAAGTGAATGGATTTTGTCAACATCTGCCGTAAGGCTCTTTATTTTAGGGGATCTTTAAGTATTAGTCCCGCGTATGCGGGGATGATCCTAGTCCCGTCTGTGATCTTGACATTTAAAGGGGATTAGTCCCGCGTATGCGGGGATGATCCTGGAAAGGTTAGGTCATAAGGATATAACAACCAATTAGTCCCGCGTATGCGGGGATGATCCTATTCCCCGTCAATAACGGATGTACGAAGAACGATTAGTCCCGCGTATGCGGGGATGATCCTGGCACAGATCAAAGCGTGCGGGTATATGACCTATTAGTCCCGCGTATGCGGGGATGATCCTAATCCCTGTGCCGCCGAGGTGCCTTTTGAAACATTAGTCCCGCGTATGCGGGGATGATCCCAGGGTTCACACTTATGCTTGATGAATCACAGAATTAGTCCCGCGTATGCGGGGATGATCCTATGTGCTTGAAGATAAATTCCCCCGCCCATCCATTAGTCCCGCGTATGCGGGGATGATCCTCAGACGATATCCCATATAGGCAGACAGGAACCATTAGTCCCGCGTATGCGGGGATGATCCCACCCGTTTGACTGAATTAGAGGTTGCACAAAAATTAGTCCCGCGTATGCGGGGATGATCCCCTTCGGGCAAACAGGACAGGCGATTCTTGATGATTAGTCCCGCGTATGCGGGGATGATCCTCGCTTGTAAGCTCGTATAATGTGCTCATGATTATTAGTCCCGCGTATGCGGGGATGATCCTGAACCAGTCAAAAACGTTCCGAACGACAGCCGATTAGTCCCGCGTATGCGGGGATGATCCTGATTTCGGTGTTTCCCTCTCCCCGCTCGGGGGATTAGTCCCGCGTATGCGGGGATGATCCTGTCTGCTTCTCGCAATAATTTATCTAAATCCTATTAGTCCCGCGTATGCGGGGATGATCCTAAGATCGGATGGAAACTTGAAAAGGTTACTCAATTAGTCCCGCGTATGCGGGGATGATCCTTGAGTCCTACAAGATCATAGCCACACTGGACCTATTAGTCCCGCGTATGCGGGGATGATCCAACCCGGAGCTCGGCGGTGACGCCGACCAGGTAATTAGTCCCGCGTATGCGGGGATGATCCTGTTCGCATATCCGTCTCCGACTGTAATCTTCAATTAGTCCCGCGTATGCGGGGATGATCCCACCCGGAGCTCGGCGGTGACGCCGACCAGGTAATTAGTCCCGCGTATGCGGGGATGATCCCATCCATGAAGCCATGGCGCAAGCGGTCACAGAATTAGTCCCGCGTATGCGGGGATGATCCATAACGGTATGTTTGCCGACCGTGTACTCTTCCGATTAGTCCCGCGTATGCGGGGATGATCCTAGCGGGAATAGGATTTGAACCTATGACCTCCTATTAGTCCCGCGTATGCGGGGATGATCCCCGCCGTCCCCGCTTGCATGATCGCCCCGCCAGATTAGTCCCGCGTATGCGGGGATGATCCTCCAGAGCAACAAGCTCCGACAGTTTACCTTGAATTAGTCCCGCGTATGCGGGGATGATCCTGGATTGGGTTGAGGGATTATGTTTGCGACAAAATTAGTCCCGCGTATGCGGGGATGATCCTCATCTTGCACCTTGAATGCCAAAAGATCTACGATTAGTCCCGCGTATGCGTGGATGATCCCGGCGCTGGAGATCACAGGCAACAACCCTTTTGATTAGTCCCGCGTATGCGGGGATGATCCCAGGTGGCCAAACACAGAGGGGCAGATCTGAAAATTAGTCCCGCGTATGCGGGGGATGATCCCTCCCTTGCTGCATTGGGGCACCTTACCGGATCATTAGTCCCGCGTATGCGGGGATGATCCGGGCAGGATATGCCAAAGGCACAGCCTACTCCAATTAGTCCCGCGTATGCGGGGATGATCCCCCACGATGGGACGCTTCGTTGTCGTGCCGGCAATTAGTCCCGCGTATGCGGGGATGATCCTGGCATAGCGAACTCGGAGACAAGAAGGATATTATTAGTCCCGCGTATGCGGGGATGATCCTAGTGAAAAGGGGCAGTTTGAGGCTATCATTGTAATTAGTCCCGCGTATGCGGGGATGATCCTAAAACTAAATACCGGGAGCGGATTATAAGAGCATTAGTCCCGCGTATGCGGGGATGATCCCCTTTCCGATGATTTGAACGGGTTTTGTTTGGAATTAGTCCCGCGTATGCGGGGATGATCCCCATTTATCTGCAAGGTGAACGTCTTCTTTCTTATTAGTCCCGCGTATGCGGGGATGATCCCTTACTGATCTCCGTCCACTGCGTTCCGTTATTATTAGTCCCGCGTATGCGGGGATGATCCACCCCATCCAGTAGTTGCGAAAACTCTTTTGTGATTAGTCCCGCGTATGCGGGGATGATCCTACATCCCATTCCGATGCAGACGGATGGTAGAAATTAGTCCCGCGTATGCGGGGATGATCCCCTCTAACGGTACAATACAGGCGGTCGCCGATCAATTAGTCCCGCGTATGCGGGGATGATCCTGGGATTCGATCCGGATGAAGTAATGCAGGGAGATTAGTCCCGCGTATGCGGGGATGATCCTGTTTCCGTGAGTGCCATCTGTGTACTTGTGACATTAGTCCCGCGTATGCGGGGATGATCCTACAGGTGTGCCTTGTGTCGTGTGGTCTGTGAAATTAGTCCCGCGTATGCGGGGATGATCCCAAGGTTCAACGTGGTTCAAACACAGGTCAAAAATTAGTCCCGCGTATGCGGGGGATGATCCCAAATGGACGCACTCATTGAAGCATCCGTCAAAATTAGTCCCGCGTATGCGGGGATGATCCCTACGTCATCATCCGAGTAGGTAATATCTCCAAATTAGTCCCGCGTATGCGGGGATGATCCTTATGGAGAAGGATTTAGATAAATTGCTACGAGATTAGTCCCGCGTATGCGGGGATGATCCCAGAGGCGCTGCACGCTCTGGCGGTCGATCTGGATTAGTCCCGCGTATGCGGGGATGATCCCAAAATTCTTTTCGCCGTCGGGCAGGGCGCGAAATTAGTCCCGCGTATGCGGGGATGATCCTAAATGTTGCCTGCCTCACCCGTGTCGGGGTAGATTAGTCCCGCGTATGCGGGGATGATCCTCAGTAAAAGAAAACTGGAAAGGGATGCAGGAAATTAGTCCCGCGTATGCGGGGATGATCCTGTACTTCAGTGCAGAAGACATCCAAACAAAACATTAGTCCCGCGTATGCGGGGATGATCCTCGCGTATCTTTGACGTGCTTTTCGTTTCCTCAATTAGTCCCGCGTATGCGGGGATGATCCTGAGCGCATCCATCTGCTCATCCGTGATTTTGAATTAGTCCCGCGTATGCGGGGATGATCCTGAAAGGTGGAGAGAAGCAGTTCAGAATTTCAATTAGTCCCGCGTATGCGGGGATGATCCTTTGATAGAGTTTATGAGTTAATAAATTTTATCATTAGTCCCGCGTATGCGGGGATGATCCTATGATGTTATGATGTTATGAGTATATGTAACAATTAGTCCCGCGTATGCGGGGATGATCCTCCCGCACACGTCCGCATTTGCCCGCTTATCTGATTAGTCCCGCGTATGCGGGGATGATCCCATCCATGAAGCCATGGCGCAAGCGGTCTCAGAATTAGTCCCGCGTATGCGGGGATGATCCTATATGACGACCCGCGCCGAATTAGAAGAAAGCATTAGTCCCGCGTATGCGGGGATGATCCCCTATCGGCATACTTCGTTCCGCATAACTCGCAATTAGTCCCGCGTATGCGGGGATGATCCCCTGTTTGGACTTCTGCCATTCTTTTACAAGATATTAGTCCCGCGTATGCGGGGATGATCCTTGTAATTATCAGCCGAAGCCTTTACTTCCTTCATTAGTCCCGCGTATGCGGGGATGATCCTCTTGTTCTCTTGAGCTTTCCATCAACTTTTTCATTAGTCCCGCGTATGCGGGGATGATCCTAGAGGTCGACAATAATAGCGAGGCGAGACTCGATTAGTCCCGCGTATGCGGGGATGATCCTCTTGCACAGTGCGCTTGGGAATATGATAGGCTATTAGTCCCGCGTATGCGGGGATGATCCCCACCCGCAGATTTCGTCTCTTGTGCACTGTAAATTAGTCCCGCGTATGCGGGGATGATCCTACAGGGAACTACAACGCTGGAGAATACAACACATTTGTCCCGCGTATGCGGGGGTGATCCTCGACGACACGAACGAATCTGTATTCAATCGATATTTGTCCCGCGTATGCGGGGGTGATCCCTGAGCAGTCGCTCCACGCTGATCTCCAGTGCGATTTGTCCCGCGTATGCGGGGGTGATCCTCCCTATACCTCGCTTCGACATCCTCGCAAGTGATTTGTCCCGCGTATGCGGGGGTGATCCTGGGACTACGAGCTTTTAGGCGACGAGCTTGACATTTGTCCCGCGTATGCGGGGGTGATCCTAGTGGGTATAACAGCGTAGAGGAGTTTGAGAAATTTGTCCCGCGTATGCGGGGGTGATCCTGTGATTCCATCATTCGAATACTGAACTTTAAAATTTGTCCCGCGTATGCGGGGGTGATCCGGACGCAAGATCAAGACCAAAACGTGGAAAGAGATTTGTCCCGCGTATGCGGGGGTGATCCCATCCCACGACTCTAGTTATGTCGGTATAGGTAATTTGTCCCGCGTATGCGGGGGTGATCCCTCTACGATCTGGTGCCTCTCGTTCGTGTCAAGATTTGTCCCGCGTATGCGGGGGTGATCCTATCGGCTATCTCCGCAATTACTTCGACTTCGAATTTGTCCCGCGTATGCGGGGGTGATCCCAATGGAAAAGAGTAAAAAAAGCTTTGTAATGTATTTGTCCCGCGTATGCGGGGGTGATCCCAGCAAACCATCGATATTAGAGCAACCAACAAGATTTGTCCCGCGTATGCGGGGATGATCCCGGCTGATGAATATACGGGAGCTCCAAATCTTTATTTGTCCCGCGTATGCGGGGATGATCCTAAATTTCGCCGCCGATACCCACCAATCTTTCAATTTGTCCCGCGTATGCGGGGATGATCCCGGATGATGACAGAGGAACAGGCAATCGCTCAGATTTGTCCCGCGTATGCGGGGATGATCCTACCGGAACTATTATAATTCATACTGGATGCCCATTTGTCCCGCATATGCGGGGGTGATCCTTATACAAATGTATATTGTAGATATTGGAGCCGAGAGGCTCTCCGAGGGCTTAGGGCGCTGACCTAAGAACCCGCAAGGGGAGGATCCCCTTGACCTCAGCTCTGGACTCCGCCCAGACCCGTCCTCGCCGGAGGCAGGGAAAGGCGCAGCTGCCCCTTTCCCTTTATAAGAGGATAATTCGAGAACCTTATGTCAAGGAACTTTCGCGGCATACCCATGCGGCTTGCGCCGCTGCGGTATTCCACGGTTCCCTTGACAACGGTTCCGCTCCTGATTACGCAGCAGTTTCCTGTATCTTTTAATGGTCTGTTGTCCAAGGAAGATCATGAGCTGCCATTTGGCCGGCATGTTGTCGCCATTCTTGATGATGTCTGTTCAACTGGTGTGTGAAAGCGGAGGAATTTATGAGGACGTAGGAAGTTGTAATAGGCAACCCATAGTGCAAGGTTATAGTTGGCACCATCGTAGTTATCAAAACCGTTGATAGATCTGTAAGAGGCTTTATAGATTCGGTTTAATCGCTCAATCATCTGCTTATACGGTCTGAACTCAGTGGAAACGGCATCAGTGCGTGTTGCCGCATTGATGATCAGCCAAATGTAACCTTTTACACCACGGACTTTGATGTAGGTTTCATCGCCTACCATGACAGAGCCTTTTTCGTAAGGATAGGTGTCAACAAACGGTTTGATGCAGATGGAGGCGGTTTTACAGTAGTTGGCAACCATCTGGTGAGATATAGATACGCCGTGGATGTCATTCATAGCCTGTGCGGTCTTGCGGAGTGAGAGGCCGAGATTGATCCGGCAGGAAAGGCACAGAGACATGATATAAGCATTGTTTTTGCTGAATTTCAACGAGGAGGCATTCTTCGGAAGGGTGGTAATGTCCATCTTAAAGAAATTTATCGTAAACTCACGATAGATATAGTGGAGTTTATATTTGTTCTTACCATAATCCTCGTCCAAGTCTGTTTTATCAACCTTTTTCAGGTTGTGGAGATAGTAAGAGCATTTAGGGTTTATGCATTTGTGGAGGATAAAGTGCTTACGATCTTTCTTTCGGGCTAGGGCATGGGAACAATAGAGACACTTGAGAGAGGGTCTTTGCAAAACGATTTTCTCAGGTGAGAACAGAGTCCCACAAACTTTGCACATCAGCTGACCAACTTTGCCATTGTTGCGGTACAGATAAGGCTTTGGGGCTTTGCAGGCAGGACAGGTGCAGTCTTCCGGGATGTCACATTCGGAGCGACGCTGTACGGGTTTGACCGGCTTGCCGTACTTCCAGATGTAATAGCGGTTGAGATCCTTCCAGTTCAAGTCTTGGTGATGATAGATGATCTTTGGGAGCTGATCCACCTTGAATTTCTGATACTTGGGGGAATGGGAATCGTCAAAAGCCCACTGCTTGAGCGGAATATATTTGCATATAAAGTTGATAAGCCAGCAGTTTTGCTGATAAAGATGATGACACAATTGAAGAAGGTAAAGTATAATATTCATGAGCATTGCCTCGTTTTGGTTGAGTGAAGGTTTGGTCGCTAACATTATACCAAAAAGGGAGGTCAATGCTCTTTTTATTTGAATCTCCCGTAAAATCAAGGTTTTGGAACTAAAAATAGGTAGTGAACTTGACACTACCTCATACAAGAAAGAGGATGAACAATGGATAATGCAATTAAAAACCTTCGTGCGTCAACCGGACTTTCGCAAGCGAAATTTGCAGAAGCGTATCATATCCCCAAGCGCACCATCGAAGAGTGGGAGTGTGGCAGGCGAAAACCGCCGGATTATGTCTTAGAGCTTTTGACGTTCAAAGTCCAATATGATTTAAAAAATTCTTGAAAAAGGTGTTGACATATACAGATTTGTTCCGCGTATGCGGGGGTGATCCTGGATTGCAAAAACCGGGTGGAGCAAGGATGAATTCGGGGAGAAGGTAAAAACATTATTGGAGGAGGCGAAAAGGTTACATGCCAAACAATGAACTGCGAATGTGCAATGTGGCACGCAAGGATATCTCGGCGGAAACATGTTATGAAATCTGGATGTGTTTGACCGTCGGCCTTGATCCGGCCTCCATCCTCGAGGCGAATTTCAAGGACGATGAGCACACGGAACGGATATGCGAAAGATGTCCGCATCATCACGACTGGGATTAAACAAAACGAATCTATTATGTGTGAATTGGCACTTGGCCGCAAATGGCCGGGTGCATTTGTCCTGCGTATGCGGGGGGTGATCCTATGCTCAGCATGCTGGAATGGTTCTGCGAACAGATGATGGAAGCTGAGGTTCCCATTAAGCTGAATGCCGATAAGAGCGAACGTTCTGACGGAAGATCTAGCTATCGTTACGGTTACTGTCCCATACGTCTGGATATCCGCCTTGGGACGATTTATCTTATGGATCCTAAAGTGCGCTAGGATGGGTATATTCCATTCTTCTTGAATGCTTACAAACGCAGTGAAGTGGCATTGGTACAGGTTCTTCAAGAAGCGTACGTTAACGGAGTATCAACTCGAAAGATGAAGCGACCCACAAAACAGCTCGGAATTGAAGGGGGGGTTCAGATCTTAGGTCAGCGAGATGACGAAGGGACTGAGCAATCAGGAAGGAGATCAGTAACATCTGACAAATCTGAGGGACGGATTTTGAATGTCTTAAGTAAGCCTTAAGAACCTAGAGCATAAAACGAAGGCTGTACTGAGAGTAAGGAACCAGAGGATCCTTCAGCAGTGCATGGGTGTGGCTGCGGACACAGCGGAGCGTAAAATTGTGGGCCGGAACAAGATCGACAACATATCTCTGACAACTGTCGTGAGAGGTAAAGTGGCCGCATGTTCTATAGGCGGGGCAGTTCTGAATGGAGAGATCTGGAACCGAAGAAAAGGAAAAGAGTCTGTCCGATAGATGGTTTTTCATTTTGATATTGCAAAAAAGGATCTTCTTATTATATCGTTGGAATGTGTATGGCTAGGAGTTAAAACACTCTCGCCGGACATGGAATAAGAAGACCGGTTGCCGCTAAGCTTAGGGTATTCTCCTTCTTGATTGTTATTTTTTGTGAATAACTATAACTGTAAAAAGGGAATGGTCAACAGAAAAAAACGTGCTGTAAAAAAGTACGCTCAGATTGGCGGAAATAAAAAACTCAGAAATTATGGGGCTGCATTTGTGCGGTCAAGAGGAAGATTAATTTGTTGCGTGACATAAGGCGGAGATGGGAACACAGGAGACGAGAACACAGTTTGAGAGCTTTGTTAATTCAGAAGGATGTAAAGCTCTAGCATACGTGAATCAGTGGCAAGCCGCAAAAATGACTGGCAGAAAATCGAATACTACAGTCAGTTGATGTCGAAGCGGAAATTGAATGCCGAAGAGATCAAAGAAGCCAAGGAAGTAGCAAAGAAGTGGATTCAAGCAAATCCCTACCATGTGCAAGAACGGACAGGAGCTCTATCAAAAGGGGGTTGATGCGCACGGAAAGGCAATCTACGGCACAAAGGAAGAAGCGCAGAGCGTCCGAGTGTCCGCAAGGGGAGAAGGGCGTCCGGATCAGAGCATCTATACACAAACGGCATGGAGCGTAGCGAATCAAAATCCAATCACCAGTGCAGTTCAGGGCTTTGGAAGAGGATTCGGCATTACTGGAATGGGAAGGCTGTTTGGAGATGCCTCAAATGCCTTAAATGAAAAGATCGCCAATGTGACTCATAACCAGGATTTACAGGATGAGGTTAAAGCGACCAGACGGCTTCAGGATTTTGGAAAGGAATACGAGAAGAAGAACAAGACGCAGAACCCTTATGCCTATGGTGGCGGAAAGATTGCGGGCAACATGGCTGCTTATGCGACAGTTTCGCAGGTTGCAAAGGAAGCGGGGCTTACTGAAAAAGCCGCAAAGGCACTGGAGAAGGCAGGAATTACAAAGGAGATTCATGCAATCGGTCAAGCTGCACAGAGACTGGAACCTGCCAATAAAGCCGTACAGGCGTTATACAGAGGGATGGCCAGTCCGGCTGTTGGAGAAACAATTGCAAACATGGGAATTAATCAGGCCTCTGATTTGCTTGTCAGTGATTTCCCGGCATATCTGGAAAACCGTGAAAACGGTATGAAGCGAGAGGAAGCTGCTAAACAGCTTTTGAAAGATCAAGGGGCGAGCTTTGCGCAGAATCTGGTATCAGACATTGTCCTAAACCAAGTCGTTCCATCGTTTATGGAGACGGCAAGGAATGCACGCCAAAACGCACTTGTCACAAAGGCTTTGCAGGAAACGGAGCCTTCCAAACTGTATGGATATAGACCGGATATCGATACTGCAAAAGGATTAAAAGATACCATTCTAAATACAGAGGCTCCCAAAATGGAACTGCATGGAGAAATTCCACTTCTTCAAAAGGCGAAAGAAGCAAAGATTTTACAAGGAAGTACCGATAAGATTATTGACGGCGCAGATCAACAGAATTACGATTTATTTAAGGGAACGCAGGAGACAGACACCCAACAACCTATTTTGAAGGGAGCAGATGATTATGCACATGCCACTCATTATGATACCAACCAAGAAATTAACGGAAGAGGAAGCACAGAAGATCCTTTCGGAGCTGCCGGAGGACGAAGCACCATTCGTGGAGAAAATGCGAAAGAGGGGAGAAACGGATATCCAGATCGCGGCATTTTACGACGCTCTTCCGTAAATGAAACACAGGGAGTGCTCCGACAGAAAATGACAGAAGCCGGCATTTCAGACTTCGGTTTAACAACCGATACGGATGCATTCCAGCTGGATTATAAACAGAAGCTTCGGTGAATTTGGTTAGATCTCATGTATGAAAGAGTGTTGTAACCTTGCCTTTATTCAAAGGGCGCTCTGATCGCCGGTGCGAACTTTCTTACTTTCTTGATAGGCATCAGACAGAAGTACAGTAGTGATGAAGGAAGCTTACCTGATTTCACGTTACTGGTATCTCTGCCCGCTTGATTCCTACAGTAAACTTAGACCGTCGTCTATCAGAGCAAAGTTCCAAAATTATAATATACTGGCTTTGTCACTAGGTGATAGATCCCATTTAGCAGGAGGATCGAAACTTCAGAATAAAGAAGTGTTCGTCGGGAAAAGGGACAAATACAGAATAAAGAATTGCCGCTGAGTTTGTAGAAAAATACGGTGGATGATCGGAAGACTTGTGGCACGTAAAAGCGAATGGAGAATTAGGTACACCATACGGAGATAGAAAAGCAGAACTCCACTGGTCATGGTTTGAAGGAATTGGAAAGAACGAAATGTTTGTAAGGAAATGGCTGGAAGAGTGAAAGTAAAATACATTGGAAAACAGGATTTTATAGCGTTAAGGCGTGACAGTTGAGGGAAAATGAATTACACGAAAGAAAAGCGGGGATAAAAATGATTAACCCAAGAAAAATCAGGAATTTTTCAAGGAAGCGGCATAAGGATAGTGTTGCTGCCCTCTTCCAATAACATATAATAGCTCTGCTTGCTTGTCGCGAAAGCGATCGTTTTACTGTCAATCAGTCTAAAGACAAGAAAGGCTCAAAGTACCTCCCGCAACGTCGTGTACGTTGAGCCTTGGTCAAAAACCTCGTTCAGTGTATCAAACTATGAACTGAGGAGCCGAGCCATGAAGAGCTAGATTTTTTATATTGTGAGCAACGAATCTGTACCATCATGCCCTAGATGAAGGGTCTCTCTTACATATCGTGATTTGAGAAAGCAAATTCTCCGGCGAGAAGGCGGTAAGAAGCAGAGAGTTATGATCCGTCGCTTCAAATGCAGTCAGTGCGACAGACTTTTTGACTTACAAAATACATCCATCCTTTCGTTTGAAAAGAGAAAAAGACGCATCCGGTGCGACAAGGACGTGGTATAGGTGCCTGTGGCACCGGACATGGCGGAAACATCCTGATTTCCCGTGCAGAACGGAGAGACAAAAGGGCGTTTGCAGAAGGTATGGTGAAGAAATATGCGATGATGCGATGAAATAAGAGAAGAAATGATATGGGCTGAAATACGGGATAACTTGTGATATATTAAATAGAAAGGAGATAAGAGACGAGCAAAAGGCAAAAAAGAGCCGTATCAAGTTTGCATTGCAGATCGTGATTGCACTCACCGCAGTCCTTCAAGCAATAGCAGACCTAATACAGGCTCTAAGGTAGAGGAAGAGGCGAAAGCCTCTCCCCCCTTAGTTGCTATTATAGCTCATCGAAAAGACCATGAAAAGAAAAATATTTTATTCACTTCTAGCATTGGCGGTTATCTTTCAAGTCGCAAGCGACAGTATTCCGCTAAATATCGCTCTTTTAATTGCGGGGGGATATGGTCTGGTGGATGCGGTCAAGAGGTGGAGCAATGACTAGACCACAAGACAGATGGGACAAAAAGAACGGGTATATCCGGAAATCCTTTGCGATGTACCAGAAGACCGCTGATGAATTCAAGACCGCTTGCGAGACCGCCGGAGTGTCCCAATCCGGACAGATTGTAAAGCTGATGGAACAGTTTATAGCGGAAATGCGTCACTCAGGGGACAAACAAACGTGATACAATAATATCATCAAAGTGTGTCACTTAGGGGACAAACAAATGTGATACAATAATATTATCAAAAAAGTGCCACTCAGGGGACAAACAAATGTGGTATTATAGTATCGTGTAAATTGTGGGCAGAGCTGAACGGCTCTGCCTTTTTCGTGGTGAAGCATAGGGGAGAAAGATAGAAAGATGGGTGGGTAAACAAACATGGGAAAGGCAGGTAGACCGACAAAAGAAAATGAATGGGTCAATATTTGGCGGTGGATACCTTCTTTCAGACAGAGCAATAGCAGAAAAAGTAATAGCAGAAAAAATTGAACTCTCAGACAGAGAAAAAGCGCTAGTGAAGGCACTGAAAAACACTCCCCGGGGGTATGGTGGGACGGATACGGTTACAAAAAAGCACTCACGATGGTGGGGGCCAGCGCTTTCACGATTACGAAGGATGCACCGCAAAAATACCCACGGGGGCATAAGCGTACGGGAGAAAAAACAAATGGGTGGAACAAACCCACGCACACAGAACGGGACGTTGCGAAAAAAATATAGAGCGAGATTCAGAGCAGCCGGAGCACCTTGTGGGATGTGTAAGGGGAAGCTTGGACCGATACACTACGACGAGCCGGGTAGTCCAGCACATCCGCTTTCGTTTGTGATCGATGAAATTAAACCGGTGAGCAGATGGCGAGAGTTTGGCTATCATTCGGCAAGGGAAGCTGCAGAGGACTTCGACAATTTATAGGCAGCGCATTATAGTTGCAACGCCGTAAAGAGCAACAAGTAAATTTCAATTTTGGGAAAAAAAAAGAATTAGATGCAAGAAAAAGAAAAGAAGTTAACCGGCTGAAAAAGCTAATAAAGGCGCTTGGGGTGGACGAAGATAGAATTAAATTGCTTCTGCCGACGATTGAAAACGTCGCATGGATGTGCGTAAAGCTGGAAGAAGCCTCGGACGCAATCGCCACATCGGACGTGGCAATCCCTTACGATAATGGGGGCGGGCAGAAAGGAATCAGGCAGAACCCACACTTTCAAGGTTATGAATCCTTATGGAAATCTTACATCCTCGGTATGACACAGATCATGGGGACGGTTGGGGCACAGAAGGATGCAAAAAGTGAAAAGCTTCGGCCGACATCCGTGATTCAACTAGTACGAAGCAGGAAAGAAGCATGAGAGGGTCACAGGAACCACGGTTAAAGATCGAACCCAAAAGGGCGCTAACGGACGGAGCAGATGCGGGGCTTCTCATGGCGGAATATGGGGACAAACTGGATGAGTGGCAACAGGGTGTAATTGATTGTTGGCTTGGAAAAAGCAAGGCTGGCAAATATACCGCAACCGCTGCGGGGCTGGCGATGCCGAGACAGAACGGAAAAAACACATGCTTGGAAGCACGGGAGTTTTATGGGCTGGTGATCAACGGTGAAAAATCCTACATACGGCGCATCAGGTAAAGACGGAAAAAGAGTCATTCCGGAGACTGGTTGCTATGTTTACAGACGATCGGCACCCGGACGCTGAAGAACTCGTGTCAACCATTCGATACACAAACGGCGAAGAAGCGATTGTGTTAACGAATGGCGGAGAAATCAGGTATTCGGCAAGATCAAGGCAGGCTGCAAGAGGATTCGCAGGCGTGTCTCTGGTAGTCTATGACGAAGCACAGGAACTCACAGATGAACAGGTAGAAGCACTTATGCCGACACTGGCAGCGTCGGCAACCGGAACAAGGCAGGTAATTTACACCGGAACACCACCATACCCAACATGCCCAGGTGTGGTTTTTAGGAGATTCCGAAAGGCGTGCCTTGAAGACCCGGGCAGATTTGACGCATGGCATGAATGGTCGGTTGAAGCTGGCAGTATTGACGAGATCGATGTCACAGATCGGAACTTGTGGTATATGACAAATCCCGCACTAGGGATTCACCTGTCAGAAGATTTCACAGAGAACGAGCAACGCATGCTTAGCCGTGACGGATTTGCAAGAGAGAGACTGGGATGGTGGTCGCCTGTGATCACAGAGCAGACCGACAACGCTATTGACTTGGGAGCGTGGCAAAAATGTAAATCACTTGATAAAAAACCGGAAGGGAAAACGGCTTATGGAATCAAATTCACGCCGGACGGCGCCGAAGTGGTTCTTTGTGGGGCAGTCTGTTCGGAAGATCAACCGGCAAGAATTGAGATGATCGAAAGAAAGCCAACCAGTCACGGTATTAGATGGCTTGCGGATTGGCTGAATGAGAGATATGGCACGGCTAGTTGCGTGGTGATCGATGGGCGCAATGGGGTTGATAACCTTTGCGAACGAATTTGCGACACGTGGAAGGCGAAAGGGTCTGTTATTCGTCCAACTGCTAGAGATGTAATTGCTTCGGCGACACAACTAATCACAGAGATCAACGCAAGAACCGTCACATGGTACGGCGCACCGCTGTCGCAAGGTGCAGAAGTACTTGCACAAGAGGACTTAAACGACAGCGCAACAAGCTCCGTAAAGCGTCCAATCTCTGGCGGTTTTGGTTTTGGGGGAGACAATCCTGCTCCGGTAGAAGCGGCGTCGCTTGCGCTCTGGGGATGTAGGACATCAAAAAGAAATCCAAACAAAAAAATGCGGATAGGGTGAGTGCATGACTTTGAATTTTGGGGCAGTTGAAGGACTGCCGGAAACTGAACAAAAGCAACTAAATAACCTTGCTAGGATTTACAACTATCACAGGCTAAAAAATGCCCGCAAACAGAGGTACTACAACGGGCACATTAGCCTTGCAGAAATGAATCTTGGAATTGCTCTGCCTAGAAACATGTCAAAGTTAGATATCGGTTGTTCGTGGGGGGCAAAAGCGGTTGACGTGTTGGCATCACGATCTATGTTTGATGGATTTGTTGCCGAGAACGGAGCAGAAGCGGACACGATGACAGAGATTGCAAAAAGGAATCGTCTAATCGCTGAATATCAAAAAGCCTGTCGGGATGAATTGCTTTACGGCGCAACGTTTGCATGTGTCTTCGGAGAGAAAGGCGGTTCGGTGATTCGCTTTTATTCGCCGCAATGCGCGGCGGGAGCATGGAGCAATGAGAAAGGGCGGTTTGATTGCGGTTTTGCTTTTCAGGATGCAATGCAGGACGAAAGCGATATTAACTGGGCTCCTATGTTTGCAAATTTGTATACCGAAACTGACACATGGGAGTTATCAAGAGAGGGCGGACACTGGACGGCGGAGCGGTTCCCGCATAAATTCGGGCGTCCACTCATGGAGCCGATGATCTGGAACGCATCCAGTGATAAACCGTTTGGGCAGAGTCGAATTAAAGGATATGTTAGAAAACTGATACAAGGTTATGTCCGAACGCTGGCAAATGCAACCATAGGGCTGGAGTTTGCAACATCTCCGCAAAAATACATCTTGGGCGTTTCCGATGAACAGTATGACATCATCACGGGGGACAAATTCAAACAATACGTCGGGTCACTTTTGGCAAGCACCCAAAACCCCGACACAAACGGGAATCCGACGGTTGGACAGTTCCAGCAAGGTTCTCTATCTCCTCACGTGGAGATGATTCGGATTTTGGCAACGCAGTTTTCCGCTGCTACGGGGCTAACGGTAACGGATACGGGCGTTGTAAACGATGCAAACCCATCGTCGGCGGATGCCGTGATTGCACAGAGTCAAACGCTAATCGCCCTTGCGGAGCAGTTGAACGCCGGTAACGGTGATTCTCTTTATACGATTGCGCAGATGGCACAAGCGATCGAACTAGGGACAACGCCGGATGTGCTTCCGGACGACTCTAAAAACGTTATTGCACATTTCAAAAATCCGGCAATGCCAACCGTTACGGAAACGACGGACGCTGCCGTAAAAGTGTCGTCACAGCGTACGGAATTTGCATCAACCGATACTTTTTTGGAGATGGTCGGTTTCGATCAGGCGGACATCCGAAGAATTAAAGCGCAGGAGATGCGAATTAGAGGGCAGCAGCTCTTAGAGAATCTAACGGTTGAGGGAACGGAACCACATGGGGATGAAAATAGCACCGACAAAATGGAAAGCATACACGGCATCACTGGCAATGATAAACGCCAGAGCGGCACGGGAGATGCTGGCATTTGCTGGAAGAAACGGACTTAATGACCGGAAAAAGTTAATAGATTACGGAATGGCACTTGTGCAAAAATATGGCGAAGGTTCGGGGGAACTTGCGTGCGAAATGTATGATGCAATTGCGCGATTGCAAGGGGCGAGAGTTCCCGCGGCGAAACCCGCAGACATTCCGGATTATGGGGAAGTCGCGAAATCTGTAAACGGGGTGCTGGTGCAGTCACCGGAAGGGAAATTGCTGGCGATTCCGTTTCCAGGCTCGTGAAGCAGGTTGGGGCGGACACGATGTTGAAAAACGCCAGACGAGATCACGCAGAATTCGCATGGATTCCATCCGGGGCGCGTGTCCCTTCTGTCTAATGCTTGCATCGAACGGCTGGCAAAGAGCCACCAAAGAAATAGCGTCAGGAGATCACGCGGAGCACATACATGCAAATTGTCAATGCGAATTTGCAATTAGGTTCACGTCGGAGCTGGATGTAGCAGGGTATGAACCAGATAAGCTTCGAGAGGAATATGATGCTGCAGAGGGGGACTCGTCGAAAGAAAAGATAAATTCTTTGCGAAGGAAAAACTATGCAGAGAAAACAATTGGCGCGGTTTCAGGAGCAAGAAATCCGAATGGGAAAGCTGCGGAAGAGCATGCTATTCGCTATTATGAAGAAATAAGAAAAAGGGCAAGTGATGTCAATAAGATAGCTGCCGCGACCGGATACGAAAAAGAAGAAATACAGGCGGTAAAAAATTACATTTTCATGGACAAACATGATCTTAGAGGAGAGGAAAAGGAACTGTTTGATCCGGATTATATGATGGCTGAATCGTGGAGAAGACTGCAAGAGGGAAAAGCAGAGCCACATGATCTGACACTTATTAAGCATGAATTGCTGGAAAAGAGCCTAGTAGAGAAGGGATACACTCAAAAAGAGGCACACAAAATAGCGTCGAAGATGTATAATTATGGCAAGGAAGCAGAAGAATACTATGATAGAATTAAAAAATATAAAAAAGAATGAAGACATGATTAGCTGTGATGTGTATCCAGAAGACAGCACGGAAGCCGGATCATTATTACTTGATACATCAAGTGGCGATTATGAGTATAAGCTGCCGAAAGGGTATGAATGGTGCAGGAACCATATAAGCCATGCGGTCAGAACACTAGTAGCATTGAACGGCAGCGGAGCAAGTCTGCCGCGGGAGAAAATGGTAATGTGGGGATAGCCTTTAAAGGATGCATGGAAGGATATCTTTTTCCACCAGGGGCCTTAGGGATAGCCGAAGAAGACAATGGCCAACGAAGAAAGCATCGGAGAAATCCGGTGCTTTTATTATGCCATAAAGGAGCAAAATGCAGATCGAATATGTAAAGACATCAGAACTGATCTCGTACAAGAACAATCCGCGCCACAATGATGCATCGGTTGATAAGGTCGCAGAATCAATCCGGGAGTTCGGGTTCAAGGTTCCAATGGTAATTGCTTGGAGCTCGACCCGAAAGACATCGATGTGATCATTGACAGATGGGAAAATACACGGGAAATAAAGCGGTTAGAATTGAATGCTGACCGCTTTTGTTTTGGCAACGCAGGCCATAACTGCGGGCATGGCAACGCGACCATAAACGCGGAAATTAATTACTCACAGGAGGAAAAGATGGCAGAAACACAAGGGACCAATGGAAGCGGAGAGAACCAGAACAAGACGTTTACGCAGGAGGAGGTGGATTCAATTATTGGCGAACGACTTGCAAGGCAGGCTGAGAAATATTCCGATTATGACGAACTCAAAAACAAGGCGGCGGAATATGATAAAGCGCAGGAAGCAAGCAAAACAGAACTTCAAAAGACGTAGGCAGCGAACGCAAAACTACAAGCAAAGATTGAAGGGATGGAGAAGGAAAAGAAACTGTTAGACACACGCTCTAAGGTGGCGAAAGAAAAAGGCGTGCCGGCGGATCTTTTAACGGGAGAGGATGAGGACACATGCAAAGCACAGGCGGATGCGATTCTGAAATTTGCAAAAGGTCCGAAATATCCGGGCATAAAAGAGCCAAAGCACGAGATGAACCAAAATTCTACAAGTAACACAAACAATGATTTTAGAGAACTGGCAGGTCAAATTTTTGGCAGAAAGGATTGAAAAAATGGCGGCATTAATCACATCGGATTTTCAAATTCCGAACAACATCGCGGAGGGTATTTTCAAGAAGGCACAGAGCGGCTCTACAATTGCGCAGTTATCCGGCGCAAGACCGCAGAAATTCGGGCAGGAAACAAATTGACAAGAAAGAGCAGAGGCAGCAGGCGATAGAGAACGCACTCGCCGAACAGTTGAATAATACGACTGACTCTTCGAGGCTAACTGATGCTATAATAAATAACCACGAGGGATTAGCTCTTTTTACGCCTGAAGGTATGAGGACAGCCATCGAGCAGACAGGATATGAGGTCAAGCCGCTCGGACGTGGAGGACTCAAGGGAGTCTCGTTTGAAGATGGTGGCGGATACAGAATCAATTACGGCGGAGATGGGATTTCCAGTATCACCCAGAAAAGGGATCGCATCATGGATGGGCATACTGGAAAGTGAAGAATGGCGAGAAGGAGGCACGTTATGACATGGACGGAAATATCAAAAAACAGTGACGCGTTGAAAGTTGCTCTTGAGGAAGCTTTGTCACAGAAATACAAGAAAACGAGAGAAAATAGTTTTATAAACGAACGCGGCGAAAAATTTTCGCTTTTTACATTCAGCGATCCGGAAATTGCCGTGGGAATAGAATATAATGACGAGGACGACGGAGATCTATTCTATCCGTCGGATTATTCAGGAATTGACCAGATGGTGCAGGATATGACCATGGAGATAGGAGCGTGAAATGATGAGTGACGAGGTATAAGTCCTCCTGGAAATTCGGGATGAGATTCACAAGCTGACAAGAATGATCAGCAAGCTATAGAGAGGGAAATGACGATGACCGTCAAGGTTGAATTGAGAGTTTCAAATAAACTTGGAGAAGTTCGGGAATTTATATCGCAGGTTTATTCGATCCAAACGGGAGCTTTTTAGTCTACGATCCGGAAGGATAGATTCAGTGATGGAACTTGATTTGATAAGGGATATTGTTCAGGGCATTGTTGAAGAACTGGATGGAATAAAAGGGAAAGGCGAGCGAACCGACTATGACGCAGGTCAAACTGTGGCCTACACGGAAGCACTGTCTATCATTCAAAGCACATGCGGAGACGATAATCTCCAGAAGATAGGACTTGATTTTGACATAGACAGTCGCTATTTGCTGAAAGGTAGAGAGTGATGGAGAAAGATGATATTCCATGCACCAGCGGGTTCGAAGGAGAAACAAAGGAACTTTTGAGACTAAGTAGGAAGGTCGCCGATTATCTGCAAGAGAATTTCCACCCGCACACCACGGTCGTGATCGAAGTGGATAGCATAACGGGTGGAGGAAACTCTGGCAGCGCAGGTTATTGAATACGCTGTCGATTAAAATGACCCTTTATAAAGTTGGAATAATACCTGCCTTTTGAAGGGGCGGCACGAAATTGACTGACAATCACAGGCGGAACTTCGTAATAGTCATCAACCTGACCTTTACGAAAGACGAGACGCAAGGTCGCTGATTCGAGGTCATACCCGATAGCGACGATACTTCTTGAAGCGACACGAAGCAGTTGCGAAGATAAAAGGCAGGCGCAGATAGTGGAAATCACTGAAACCGTGAACAAGTTAATAGAATTGCTTTTAGACATAAGTGGCGACGATGACGATTTTGTCAAATTTGTTACAAGTGCCGCCGGGATGGACGAGAACAGGGAAACGCTAATAGCATATATTGAGACAAAGAAACTCAACGGAGAGCCGATAGACAAGAGCCAGCTCACGAAGATATCAATAGCAATGGCACAAAATATTCAAGAGGGCAAAGGGGCGCTGAGAAGGGAAAAACAATAATGGCAAAAGACGATTATCAGGTAGTGCTTTACCGATTACTGGTTTATTTGTGCGCCTGCAAAAAGCAAGAGTTCCGGCAGCCAAACCAGCAGACATTCCGGACTATGGGGAAGTTGCAATGTCGGTAAACGGTACGCTGAAACAGTCTCCGGATGGAAAGCTTTTAGGCGATGCCGTCTCCCGGCTGGTAAAGCAGGTTGGGGCGGACACGATGCTAAAAAATGCCAGACGAGATCACGCAGAGTTTGCATGGATTCCCTCGGGCGATTCCTGTGCGTACTGCTCAATGATCGCCTCCGCCGGATGGAGACCGGCGACGAACAGGACAGTTCAGGGCGACCACGCCGAGCACATACATGCGAACTGCCAGTGCGAATTTGCGATTCGCTTCTCAAAAGACCTCGATGTGGCGGGGTATGAGCCAGATAAGCTTCGAGAGGAATACAACTGTGCCGAAGGAAATACATCAAGAGAAAAGATCAACTCGATGCGACGGCAACAGTATGCGGAAGAGAACGACAACGGGCCGGATTTCTACACGGGAGCAAACGGAAAGACACTGCTTGCGGCATATAAAGAGTGGATTGGCGACAACAAGATGAAGGAGACTTTGGAGTCGTGCGATTTGGAGGAAGCAAGGGCGGTAATTCGGTCGGATTTCCGCAAAAAATCTTTCATCGGAGATGGAGATACGGCATCAATAAGAAGGTTTGAAATAGAGACTGGGCTGAAATGCGGAAGAAATGGCGGCGATCATTATCAGAAGGTGAAAGATTTGATACGTCAGATCGAGAGGACGTTGTTGAAGGATATCCCGGAGCGAGATAAACTGGTGTTGAGAGAAAGGTTACAGAAGCTGAGAGAGGTCAGTGGAGATGGAGTATAACGAGCTGATTAACGATGCGAGAAAAAGAATACCGGAATTTGACGTGGAATACAGAAGGCAGCGAGAAGAGGACATCCTTGACGCTGATTCCGGAGTTCACGTTGTATTTGCTTATGCTTTCGTACCGATAGCGGTAAAAGCAGCTGAATCAGACGATAAGAACCTCCAGAAAGAGGTGTTCGGATTTATCGAGGATATGGCAAAGGAAAAAGACAAGGCTGTATCGGAAGTATGTGATTTTACGGTGATGGAAGGATTAAGAGACGAGGTAAGCGAAGACATCCTAAAGCCACTTCTAGGAAGAGAATCGCTTCTTAGTCTGTCGGCTGTATCAGGATATATGAACGCAGGAGGGTGAAATGGCAAAGGATGATTACGATGTGATTTTATACCGGATTCTCGTGTATCTGTATGCCTGCAAGAAGAGGAAGATCGCATATAACAGCACGACATTTCGGGAAGCAGTAAGCAAAGGCGTGCAGAACGACCAGTGGCTTTATGATGTCATTTGCATTGATCATTGATTAACTCATGGACAACTTCAGGGCAGTTTATAAAATCCTCTCGTCCTTAGAGCGGGCGATGGATTATCCGAAGTTTGATTTACTGGAGCAGGTCAGTCCGGAGCATCTGAAAGTATCAGAGGGGCGATATAACAGATATCTGGAAATGATGGCGGATGTCGGCCATATCAAAGGAGTTCAGATCAAAAAGAACATCACCGGAGAAACGCAGATTGATGCTGATGAAGTGCGCATTAAGCTAAGGGGTATTGAATATTTGCAAGAAACAGCATCATGCGCAAGATGTACCAGACCACAAAGGGGATAAAGGAGATTGTCTCGTAAATACCAACGACGGAGATCTTTTTGATAGACATCTAATTGCATGGCAAGATCTTTTGGTGTTATAACCGCTACACCTCTTGCATTTTTGGATTTTTCTCCCGGATTTAATCCTTGCTCTCTTTCTTTTGCAATATGAGCAACGCAAAACATAATAGATAGAGTACGGATTTGATGATGCCTAATATTGAGAAACTTCTAAAATCTCCATCCATGATGTCTAATACAACCATTGATAACAAAATGATCTCGAGTTGGTGTTTCATTTTTTCTCCTTGATTTGCTCTACCATTTTAGTAGATATCCCTTTATGGGTGGCTATCTTTCTATTTATATTATATTTTTCCATTTTTTTGTAAATTCAACTTTGAAATCCGTTTCACGCTGGAATTACAATCCTATCAAACTAATAAATTTATAAGAAAGTACTTCTTATGTGATATCATACTTATGATTCGAGAGACAGAAGGGAGGGAAGAGAGGAGCAAGGTTGCAAGGATGGCACGGACTCTTCTCTGTAAAACGTGAGGAAGGCACTTAGATTTTTGGCAGTCTATTTTATCGCTATTGGTTGTGCAGGGCTGGTGTTTGCACTGATGAACGAGCTTATAGGAAAGAGGAAGCAGGACTAAGCGGACACAAAACAAAAGACAGGATCGATTTGTGTGCGTATGCGCAAAGACAGATCGGTAGCGAAGCGGAGAGAGACCGCTCTTTTTGCATACCATTGATGTTTTCTTTTCCAAAATGAGCATACAGGATAGAAGGGGAGACAAATTAGGCTTTTGAGTGGGTAGATTTTTGCAGAATTATACAATTTTTTTGCCATCCTTTTACCATACATGTACAAGATTAAGGATACAATAAGGAATGGGTTGGGCAATATTCAAGAGACCTAACCAAAAAGGGATAGATCCTTTTTACTATCGGTGCGTTAAGATAAGAGCAGTTGGAAAGAGAGAATGAGTCGGACCGGCTGCGATTGTCTATTTCATCACAAGGAGGAAAAAATGTCCAACATTCATGTAACAAGTGAGATCAAAACTCTCAAAAAGGTGCTGCTGCACAGACCGGGTGAGGAACTTCTGAACCTGACTCCCGATACGCTGGGAGAGCTGCTGTTCGATGACATCCCGGACCTGAAGGATGCACAGGAAGAGCACGATCGTTTTGCCAAGATCCTGAGAGACCATGGTGTAGAAGTTGTTTATCTGGAAGATTTAATGGCGGAGACTCTGAAGGCACGCCCTGAAATCAAGGAGAAGTTCCTGGATCAGTGGATTGAGGAGTCCGGCGTTCATACCGAAGTGTATCACAAGATCATCAAGGAATATCTGGCTAAATTCACCGATGAGAAGGAACTGGTTCTGAAGACTATGTCCGGAATCACCTTTGCAGAGCTGGGTGAGATTCATACCAACTTCCTGGTAGACCGTATTGCAACGGCTTCCCACCTTCTTGTCAATCCGATGCCGAACCTGTACTTCACCCGTGACCCGTTTGCTTCTGTAGGAAACGGTGCTGTCATCAACAGAATGTTCTCTGTAACAAGAAATCGTGAGACCATTTACGCAGATTATATCTTCAAATATCATCCGGATTATGCCGGAAACGTACCGGATCTGTATGGACGTCACAACCACTTCCACATCGAAGGTGGAGATGTGCTCAACGTAAATGAGAAGCTTCTGTTCATTGGAATGTCTCAGAGAACACAGCCGGAAGCCATCCAGGATCTGGCAATGAAGATGTTCTATGAGAACGAAGGAAACAAGATCGAAACCATTCTGGCTTTCAATATCCCGGTAAGCCGTGCGTTCATGCACCTGGATACCGTGTTCACGCAGATTGACACCGATGCGTTTACCATTCACCCGGGAATCATGGGAACCCTGCAGGTATTTGCAATTACGAAGGATGCTGCCAATCACGATGTGAAGATTGAAGAGCATACCGGAAAGCTGGAAGAGATTCTTGCAAAATTCATGGGTCTGGAGAAGGTTCGTCTTTTCCCTTGCGGTGCCGGAGATGCTCTGGCAGCAGAGAGAGAGCAGTGGAACGATGGATCCAATACCCTCTGCATCGCTCCCGGAACGGTGATCGTTTACAAGCGTAATTATGTCACCAACCAGTATCTGAAGGACAATGGGTTCAATGTACTGGAGCTGGAAGCATCCAACCTTTGCGTAGGACGCGGCGGCCCGAGATGCATGTCCATGCCGCTGGTTCGTGAAGACTGATTGATGTGTAAAACGGGGCGCCATGGGTGAATTCCTGTGGCACCCGTTACAATAGGTGTGGCTCAGGGATTGAACTGCATCTGCAATATGTAAAGAACAGAAAGGAAATGGTTATGGGTGTTAATGTAAGAGGAAGAAGTTTTTTGACATTGTTGGACTTTACGCCGGCTGAGATCAGATATCTGCTGGAGCTGTCTGCTGAATTCAAGAAGATGAAGGCAAACGGTGTGGATCACAGCTATTTAAAGGGCAAGCAGGTCGTTCTGCTGTTTGAAAGACTTCCACCAGAACTCGTTGCGCATTCGAAGTTGGCGCACGCGATCTTGGAATGGGAGTGACCTTCCTGGATTCCGGCTCTTCTCAGATGGGCAAGAAGGAGTCTCTGGAAGATACCGCTAAGGTTCTTGGCCGTATGTTCGACGGGATCGAGTATCGTGGTTTTGATCAGAAGGTGGTAGAAGATCTTGCCAAATATTCGGGAATTCCGGTATGGAACGGTCTGACCGATCTGTATCATCCGACCCAGATGCTTGCGGATATTCTTACCGTAAAAGAGGAGTTCGGCGATGTCAGAGGACGCAAGTTGACATTCTTCGGAGACGCCAGAAACAATGTGGCAAATTCTCTGATGATCGTTTGCGCAAAGCTTGGCATGCACTTCTGTGCTTGCGGACCGAAGGAGCTCATGCCGACGGATGATCTTGTTGCTAAGTGCAGAGAGATTGCCAAGGAGACCGGCGCTGAAATCGAGCTGACCGATGACATCAAGATCGGTGCTAAGGATGCGGATGTTCTGTATACCGACATCTGGCTTTCCATGGGCGAGCCGGCAGAGCTTTGGGAGAAGAGAATCAAGCTGCTTCGTCCTTATCAGGTCAACAAGGAACTGCTTGCAATGGCGAAGCCTACTGCTATCTTCCTTCACTGCCTGCCTTCCTTCCACGATCGTAATACCACGATCGGTGAGGATATCTATCAGAAATACGGCCTGGAAGCAATGGAAGTAACGGATGATGTCTTCCTTGGCAAGCATGCAAGGCAGTTTGACGAGGCGGATAATCGTATGCACACCATCAAGGCAGTGATGTACGCCACCTTGAAGTAAGCAGGAGAAGAGCATGGCAAAGCGTATTGTCGTTGCTCTCGGGGGAAATGCCTTAGGCAATACCCCCGAGGAGCAACTTAATTTGGTTCGTGAGACCGCTAAGACGATCGTGGATCTGTCTGAGGCCGGTTATGAAGTCATTGTGGGACATGGCAACGGCCCTCAGGTCGGCATGATCAATCTTGCAATGGAATTTTCCAGCACAAAGGGAGGCAATACTCCTTTTATGCCGTTCCCGGAGTGCGGAGCAATGTCTCAGGGATACATCGGCTATCATTTGCAGCAGGCGATCCAACAGGAATTAAAAGCCCGTCATATCGATAAGGAATGCGCTTCTGTGATCACGCAGGTGGTGGTAGACGAGAAAGACCCCGGGTTTGCCAATCCGACCAAGCCGGTAGGAAGTTTTTATACGAAGGAAGAAGCGGACAAGATCGCTGCAGAAAAGGGCTTCACCTTTGTAGAAGATGCGGGACGTGGCTATCGCCGCGTGGTACCGTCTCCGATTCCGAAGCGGATTGTAGAACTGAAGGTCGTGGAGCAGCTGGTCAAGGCCGGCGATATCGTCATCACCGTAGGTGGCGGCGGCATTCCGGTTGTGGAAACGCCGAATGGTCTGAAAGGCGTTGCAGCTGTCATCGATAAGGATCGTTCCAGTGCCTTGCTTGCGGAGTCGATCGGCGCCGATATGCTGATCATCCTGACGGCAGTGGATCGGGTTTGCATCAACTTCAACAAGCCGGATCAGAAGGAACTTCCGACGATGACGCTTGCGGAAGCAGACAAGTATATTGGAGAAAAGCAATTTGCTCCCGGCAGCATGCTTCCTAAGGTGCAGTCTTGTATCGAATTTGTAAAGAATAATACGCACGGGGGGACCGCGCTCATCACTTCTTTACAGAAGGCTGCGCTTGCGCTTAAGGGCGAAACAGGAACCGTTATTACAAAATAATTCTTGAAGGGAGGATGATTTTTTATGCAAAAGAAAAAAGAATCACTCACAGCGTTTTCGATTTTGTTCATCATTTTAGCGGTTTTGTCCATTATTTCCGTGTTGCTCAACGGACAGCCGATCAGCAACAGCCTGATTGAGGGACTGAATCCGGATAAGTACGGCGATCTTTTACAGACCGTAAAGGACGGAGGAACCGTAACCGTTCAGGGAGCCAGCTTCAGCAACTTCTTTATGGCTTATCCAAACGGATTTGTGAATGCGGCAGATCTGATTGTATTCATCGTTTCCATCGGCGGCTTATCGGTGTCGTCATGAAGACGGGAGCTCTGGAAGCCGGCGTTTACCATCTGGTTAAAAAAATGCACGGCAGAGAAGAGGTTCTGATCGTGATCCTGATGGTGCTCTTCTCCATCGGCGGATCGACTTACGGCATGGCAGAGGAGACGATCGGATTTTATGCACTGATCACGACCGCACTCGTGGCAGCCGGGTTTGACACAATTGTTGCTGTCGGAACGGTGCTTCTTGGAGCCGGTTGCGGTGTTCTGGGTTCCACCATTAACCCGTTTGCGACCGGAGCAGCCACCGCTGCACTGCAGAGCGTAAACGTACCCTACAGCAGCACCACGATCATGGTTCTGGGCTTTGTTCTCTGGGTATCTTCGCTTCTGCTTGCGATTTTGTTTGTGCTGAGTTATGCGAAGAAGGTAAAGAAGGACAAGGGTTCCACCATTCTGTCCTTACAGGAACAGCAGGATATGAAGGAAGCCTTTGAGAGACCGGATGGAAACACGCTGGAGTTCACCGGCAAGCATAAGGCGGTTCTGATTGTGTTTGCGATTACCTTTGTTATTATGATCGCTTCTCTGATTTCCTATCAGGACATCGTCTTTGGCGGAAGTGAAGAAGCTTACATGAATGTCTTTGGCTGGTCTTCCTTCCTCACGGGTCTGCCGCTTGGTCAGTGGTATTTTGCGGAACTGGCTGCCTGGTTTACCTTTGCCAGCATCATCGTTGCCATCATGGGCAGGATGTCGGAAAATGAATTTGTGAACACCTATCTGGACGGCGCCAAGGATCTTCTGTCGGTTGCTTTGATCATTGCAGTCGCTCGTGGGATCACGGTTGTCATGCAGGCGACGCACATGGACTTCTGGATTCTGGATCGCTCCTCTGCTCTGTTAAGAGGAGTTCCCGGATTCGTGTTTGCACCGATGTCTTATATCATTTATCTGGTGCTCAGCTTCTTTAGTTCCTTCGACCTCCGGTCTGGCAGGCTTCTCCATCCCGGTTACCGGCGGTTTGGCGAACACGCTCGGATTCAGCGCTTCTGTGATGGTCAGCATCTTCTCTGCAGGCTGTGGTCTGATCAACCTCTTCACTCCTACATCGGGCGTGGTCATGGGTGGACTTGGTGCAGCGAAGGTTGAGTTAAAGACTTATATGAAATGGGGTCTGAAACTCTTTATTGCCATCGGAATTGCAAACATCATCGTTCTTTCGATTGCGATGATGATCGTCTAAGGACAAGATGACCGGGATGACCTTCTAAAGTTAAGATGACCGGGATGATCGCGTAAATGCAGGATCATTTTGAAAACATTTTAGGCATTGCGATTGGTTTTTAGAGACAGGGCTTTCTATCGTATGATGGAAGGCTCTGTTTTTTTGTCCTGCCATGGTATAAAATGGGGTGGATGGAAACGATCAAGAATTTTCCTGAATTTCCTGGTACATTATAGCTTATACGCTAGGCTGTACCGGTCGTTAGAAAGTGGACTAGAATGTCAAAAAAGGCAGTATTACAGGATAATTGGACTTCGGGAACCGACCCGAATTCTTTGTGTTCTTTTGACTATGAAGCAATTGAAAAACCTACGAAGGCATTGATGCATCGGGCTGCACGTTTTCTTTACTTTAACAAGGGAAGGGGGAAAATTAAGATTGACGGAACAGAGTATGAGATTATTCCCGATACACTTTGTGTGATTACCCCCTGGAAGGTAACCGATATCATCGATGTCAGAGATACGCTTCATCTGAATCTGATTATATACGATTATCAGTACATCAACACGATCCTGAAAGTATCGCCGGGGCTGGAAAAGGAGAGTGAAAATCTCTTGGAATTTCTGGCCACCCATCCGGTGGTGTATCTGAAAGGAGAACAGAGAGAGGAAGTCAGGAGTCTCATGGCAGCTCTTCGGAAAGAGTTGGGAGTAGAGTCGTCCGTGATGCAAAAGTCGGAAAAGCCTCTTTCCTTTCTATACGCACTGACCAAAATGGTAGAGTTGATGGTGCTCTACCGTCGTTTTTTTCAGTCTTCTAACGTGACATCTCTGGCATCCATGTCCGGTCCGCAAAATGCGGTTCTAAGCTATATCTTTTTTCATTCGGCGGAACATTTGACCATGGAAAAGGTGGCGGATGTATTTTACATTTCCGCATCCACGCTGTCGAAACGCCTATCGGATTTGACGGGAACCACTTTTTCCAGGCTGTTGGTCGATATCCGGGTGGACAAGGCGGTCGATTATTTGATTTATACGGGGCTGCCGTTAGACGAAATCGCGGTACTGATCGGATTTACGGATGCCTCTCACCTGACCAGACACTTTGTGGAGAAATTCGGTCTCACACCCAATAAGTATCGGAAGACTTATGGGAAGGGCAGCGCCACCTTCAGTGCATCGGATAAGAATATCGGGATGGAAGTAACGGAATATTTATATGATCATTTTGATTCCGAACTCCTGCATGCCAGTCAATTTGCGGAGAAATATCAGGTTTCGGTTTCGGAATTAAACCGTATTCTTCTATATTACTCGGGGAAACTTTGCGACGCTGCTTAACTATATCCGAATCAATAAAGCCGGAGAGATGCTTGTCACGACCACATATTCGATTTTGGAAATCTCGATTTCGGTTGGCTACAGCAACATCAAGACCTTTAACTTGAATTTCTTTAAATTCAAGGGAATGACGCCCAGTGAATTCAGAGACTCTGTCACCTTTACAGAAGTTGGATAAAACGGTAAGCGGCACCAGATCGTGCTAGAGGTTTTCGTTGTCAGGACCCATATCTTCAATCGGTTTGTGCAAAGAAGCAAAGGTGAAGGTGGCACGAACCAGTTCCGCTCCTTCTTCATCCGTGATTGACACGGAATAAAGGGAAATATTGGCGCCTCTCTTGATTTCATTGGCCTCGGCGTAAAGTGTTTTCTGATGAAGAGCCGGTCTCATGAAGTGAATATCCGCATCCAGTGTCGTCATCCAGACGCCATGGGAAGTGGCAGCGCTTCCTGCCGTGGTATCGGCAAGGGTAAAGAGACAGCCTCCATGCACCGATCCGATCGGGTTGACTTTGCGTTCATCCACGCGAAGAACAGCCTTTGCATATCCTTCTTTAATTTCGATGATCTCCACCCCGGCGTCTACTGAAAAGGGATTGCGCTCATTCCGGTATTGTACCAGTTTGTGAAAGTCGATTTTGGTTTCTGAATTTGTTTTTTTCTCTATCATGCAGTGATTTTCCTTTTTTGATTTATTATAGCATGGGTCTTACCACGAATGCTGCTATAATCAAGGAGCTTCTTTCACAGGAACCTGAGCATCTTCAATATCAAAAGAAAAAAATCAGAACTGTGAAGAAACCGGATCCGTGTAGAAAAGGAGTAAAAGAAGGGAAGCCATGAAAATCCGTGTAGGAAGGGAGTAAAAGAAGGGAAGCCATGAAAATTCTGATCTGTGGTGGAAGCAAGAGTGGAAAGTCTGCGTTTGCAGAGCGGATAGCGCTTCGGCTTCCTTCTCCTCACTACTATGTGGCGACCATGATTGCAACGGATGAGGAGGATAGAGATAGAATCAGGCGCCACAAAGGCAGGCGCAGCGGTCTGTCCTTCCAAACGGTGGAACAGGGACGGGATCTCACAAGAGCCCTCGAGCAGAGAGATCGAGAAGGAACTTTTTTGGTAGAGGCGATGACCAGCCTCCTTGCCAATGAGATGTTTTGCAGTGGAAGTTACGATCCGGAGGCAGGCGAGCGGGTCCGGGAGGATCTGGAAACCTTCCTCCGAGAGGCAGAAAATGTCGTGTTGGTGTTTGACAACCTGTATGCGGATACGACGAAGCTGGATGAGGGGAGTGAGTCATTTCGCAGAGCTCTGGCGCAGTTGCAAATCTGTGCCACTAAAAGCTGTGATCTGTGTATCGAAATCTGCCTGGGAGAGGCAGTTGTGTGGAAGGGAAGAATGGAATGGGACGCTTTGTGTAAAGAGATGGACGAGGGAAAGGGAATGAGTCCTGACTGCACTGGGAAAGATCATCATAGCAGGGCCCTGCCTTCAGGAGGAACAGAAGAGAGGGGGGGGGTACCTTGTTACAAAGAGCTTGTCATCGGAGGCGCCTATCAGGGAAAAACGGCTTATGTCAGGGAGAAATATGGTCTTGCAGAGGGGAGATCCTGGTCTGTTCGGAGGAAAAAGAGCCTGATTTTTCGGGCGCATTTCATTTCTCACCTGAGAGATATGTTCTTTTTGTCTCAAAAAGGGATCAAACCGGAGCTTCGTTTTGCGGAGGGAGCGGTTCTTTTAAGTGATGATATCTCTTGCGGTATCGTACCGCTGGATCCTCTTTACCGAAGGTGGAGAGAGGAAACAGGGCTTTTTCCTCAGAGAAGTGGCAGGTCGCTCCCGTCTGGTCACAAGAGTGAGCTGCGGCCTTCCTTCGGTGTTGAAAAAGGAAGTTTGATTTCTACAGGAGAGCACGAGGGAGCGGAGACGGACAGAGAATGCGACAAATCTTGTTACTCAGGCACGGCCTTACGGAGGCGGGCGAGAGACACCTGTATTGCGGAAGCACGGATCTTCCTCTCTCGGACCGCGGGATCCGAAATTTACAGCGGCGCAGAAGAAAGGGGGATGGAACGCCGAAGGGTTATCCGTCCTTAGACGGTTTTTTCATCTGCTCCAGCGGAATGCAGAGGGCAACGCAGACTCTTTTTCTGCTATACGGGATCCGGGATGCTGCCGCCATCAGAGACTTTGAAGAAGTGGACTTCGGGATCTTTGAAATGCATTCTTATGAGGAATTAAAGGATCGACCTGCCTATCAGAAGTGGCTGCGGGAGGATCCGGAGTGTGTCCCTCCTCCGGGAGGCGAGAGCGGGCGGCAGATGAAGGAGAGGGTGATCCGGGCGTTTCACCATCTGGAAGAAAAACAGAACAAGATCTGCCTGGTCTCCCACGGCGGGCCGATTGCCTGTCTGATGCAGGAATTTTTTCCGAAGGAAGCGAGAAATCGTTATGAATGGCAGCCCCTTACGGGGAGGGATATTGGATCCGGGATTCGGAAGAGGGGATGGAATATAAGCGGATTCCGGAAATCATAAAACAAACTTAGAGAATCGAAACAACAGGGGATGAACACCAATGAAGACTGAACAACATTGCAAGGTGGCAAAAGTGATCGCCATTGCTTTTTCCATGTATTCCAAAATTCCAATGCCCCAGTTTTCCTGGGAAGAAGAGGAGAGGCGCTATGCAATGGCTGCCTTTCCTTTGGTCGGACTGCTGATTGACCTTCTGGAGGCAATCCTTTTTTTCTGTGGAAAGAAAATCGGCCTTCCCGCTCTTCCCCTGTCCATCCTCCTGCTTCTCTTACCGGTTCTGGTAGACGGGGGCATTCATGTGGACGGCTTCATGGACACCTCCGATGCCCTGTCCTCTTATCGAACCAAAGAGGAGAGGTTACGCATTTTAAAAGATCCGCATATTGGCGCCTTTGCCGTGATTTCGCTCCTGATGCTTGCGGGCCTCTTCCTTTGCAGTACCTCTCTATTGATTCGCCAGTCCAAGGGGCTTCCGCTCTTTGTTTTTGCTTATGTGAGAAGTCTGTCCGGCATCAGCGTGGTTTCTTTTCCCCTGGCGACAAAGGGCGGAACGCTGCAAGCCTTTCTTCGAAGGAGGACACTTCTTGCAGAGATACGGTGAGAGGGATCCTGTTTTTACAGGCGCTCCTCTATGGAGGAGGCCTGATTCTTACCTCTCAAGGAATAGGCTTTCTTGCACTCATCGTTTCACTGCTTATTTTCCTCTACTATTACCGGAAGTCTCTTGTACTCTTTCACGGCATTACGGGAGATGTGGCAGGTTGGTTTCTGTGCATTTGTGAACTTGCCATCTGCGTCGTGGTGGCGGTGGGAGGACTCCTGTGATCAAGGCGCTGGTGATTGGGTTTGTGCTGGACTTTCTGATCGGTGATCCTGCTTTTCTGCCACATCCGGTGCGGCTGGTCGGGAAGTGGATTTCTTTTTTGGAAGGGCGATTATTAAATTTAGAGGACTCTCCGAGGTGGCAGAGGAGAAAGGGAGCTTTGCTGGTCTTTCTGGTGCTGCTCCTTTTCGGTCTGGGAACAGAAGCACTGCTGAGGCTTGCCTCTAGCCGGAGCCCTGTGGTTCTCCTGATGACGAGGAGCATTCTGACTGCCTACTGCCTGGCAGCAAGAGATCTGGAGCGGGCAGCAAGCAAAGTCAGGAGGGCGTTAGAGCGCAGGAATTTGCAGGAAGCAAGAGAAAGCGTCTCTATGATTGTCGGGAGAGATACGGATCGTTTAAACGAGGAAGAAGTCTGCAAGGCGGCGGTGGAGTCCGTGGCGGAGAGCAGTTGCGACGGCGTGATTGCCCCTCTTTTTTACCTGGCAATCGGAGGACCTCTCCTTGGCATGCTTTACAAGTGCGTCAATACCATGGATTCGATGATCGGATATCGCAATGACAGATACCGCTATTTTGGAACAGCGGCGGCGAGACTGGATGATGTTTTGAATTTTATTCCTGCCAGACTTTCCGCGGGGCTGATGATTGTCGCCTCACTCCTTCTGCGTCTGGATGCGGGGAATGCGCTTCGGATTTATAGGAGAGACCGTGACAAACATGCCAGTCCGAATTCTGCGCATACGGAAAGTGTGGTGGCCGGGGCCCTGCGTCTGCAACTGGCAGGAGACGCCTGGTATTTTGGGAAAAAAGTGTGTAAACCTACGATTGGGGACGCCGGTAAGGAGGCGGAGCCGGAAGACATTAAGAAAGCCTGTCGCATCATGTATGTCGCAGCGTTGCTGGGGCTTTTTTTCTACTGGTCGGACTCAGGGTTCTGCTGTTCTAAACAGGAATTTTAATAGTTTGCCGGTGCCGGATTTTTCGATGGGAGGTGACGGATGAGGAGAGAGGGGATGCCATTACATATTCTATTTTTTACCGATGAGGGGAAGCGGTTAGCAGAACAGATTGCCGGAGAGGGAGCGGATGTTTTTCAGGAGATCTCCTTCACTGATGGTAGAAAAGAGTCGCTTGCCGGCTGGACGAAAAAACATTTCCGGACAGGTCAGATCCTTCTCTATGTGGGAGCCTGTGGAATCGCCGTACGGGCGATTGCGCCCTATGTGCAAAGCAAACAGACGGATCCGGCGGTTCTGGTCGCCGATGAGAGGGGGAGATTTGTGATTTCCCTCCTGTCAGGACACCTGGGAGAGGCCAATTCTTATGCAGAAATCGTGGCAGGACTGACCGGCGGGCAGGCAGTAATCACAACGGCAACCGATGTGAACGGCCTTTTCGCCGTCGATGTGTTTGCAAAAAAAAATGGTCTTATTCTTACAGACTTTAAAACAGCGAAGGACTTTACAGCAAAACTGCTTAAGACGAAAAAGGGGATCCTCGTGATTCCAAAGCCATACCGGAAATGGATCACAGTTTCCGGTAAAATCCCGGAAGAACTTGCGATTGCCGGGGAAGAGTCGGAAGCGGGTACGAATCGCACAGAAGTTCAAGAAGCGCATTTAAACCCAGGGAAAGAGTCCTGTTTGCCGCAGCTTCTTCTTTCACCGCAAGCGGCCGTCCATGGGACGGATTCCCCTTTGGAGTCGGAGGGAACTGCGCCTCTGCTTCCCCCGGCGAGGCTTCAGCTGATCCCTCCCTGCCTGATTCTGGGAGTCGGTTTGAAGAAGGGGAAAACAGAGCAGGAGCTCCTTTCCTTTATTCGAAAAGTTTTGCAGGCAAACGGGCTTTTGGAAGAGGCGATTGGCCAGGTTGCCAGCGTTGATTTAAAAAAAGATGAGCCGGCACTCTGGATGGCAGCAGAAACATACGGTGTACCGCTTCGTTTTTTTACCGCAGAGGAGTTGATGCAGGTGAAGGGAGAATTTTCAAAATCCGCCTTCGTACAGGCAGTGACAGGGGCGGATAATGTCTGTGAGAGAGCATCCATAGCCGCGGGAGCAGAGGAGATTCTGGTTCCTAAGACGGCAGAGAACGGGTTGACCCTTGCCATTGGCGTAAGAAAGATGATGATTCGCTTTTGAGAGTAGAAGAGGAGAAGGATGGATTCGATCTTTATTTTTTCCGGAACGACAGAGGGAAGAGAGCTTACCACTCAGTTGGCAGAGCGGGGATACGACTGCACCGTCAGCGTTGCAACGGAATACGGATGCGAAGTGATGGAAATGCAGGAAGGCGTTTCTGTACGGACCGGTCGACTGAATCAGGAACAGATGTGTATGAATTTTCGGCAAAAAAACTATCTCTGCGTGATCGATGCCACACATCCCTTTGCGGGGGTGGTTTCAGCTGAAATCAAAAGAGCCTGTAAGCAGGAGGAGCTTCCGTATCTGCGGTTTTGCAGACCAACGGAGTGGGAGAGCGAGGAAAAGGCAAAGGGGAAACCCGCTCTTTCTTTTGATACCGCATGGGAGGCCGCCACCTGGCTCAAAGAGAGAGAGGGGAAGATTCTGCTTACCACGGGGAGCAAAGATCTAAGCCTGATTGCAGGGGTGATTGCAGATCCTTCCAGGCTGTATGTCAGGGTGCTGCCCGGGGTGGAAAGTTTGCAGGCATGCGAAAAGGCCGGGATTCCAAAGCCGCAGATCATTGCCTGTCAAGGGCCGTTTTCGGTAGAAATGAATACGGCACTGTTGCATTTTTCAGGTGCACGCTATCTCCTGACCAAGGAAACGGGAAGGGCGGGCGGCTTTCCGGAAAAAATGGAAGCAGCTTATGCGTGTCAGGTGCAGCCGGTGGTGATTCGAAATCCGGAAAATAGAAACCCTGGTGGCGAGGGGGGGGGTACGGAGAAAAATCAGTTTTCTTTTTCCATGTTTGCAGCACTGATCGCAGAAGTGGATGCGCTGGCAAGGCAGAGAAAGGAAGAAGCTAAGGTCTCCACAACCACGGAAGGAACCCTTCAGCGAACCTTGATCCTTGCAGGAGTCGGGACAGGGAACCCTGCCCAACAGACGCAGGAACTAGTGGAGGCACTGGCGGATGCGGATGTGATTTTTGGAGCCTCTCGTATCCTTCGGTCCTTGCGCGCGCCGGAGGAAAAAAAACAGGCACTTTACCAGGCTGACCGGATTCGGGAAGAACTGATCCGACATCCGGAGTGGAAAAAGGTGTTGGTTGCTTATTCCGGAGATACAGGGTTTTACAGCGGTGCGCAGAGTTTATTAAATCTTCTTCGTACCGATGCGGAACTGTTCAAAAGCGGTTTTGCCGTGAGGGTTCTGTGCGGCATCTCGTCGGTCCAGTATCTGGCATCCAAAATCGGGAAACCGTGGCAGGAGGCGAAATTCCTGAGCATGCACGGACGAAGAGGGAACCTGATCGGCAATCTCTTGCGTTATCCGAAATGCTTTCTGTTATTGGAAGGATGCAAACAGCTAAGAGCATGCGCCCTTATGTTGCAAGAGGCGATGGAGAAGGGAGTGGTACGAGGCTTACACATCTATTTCGGATACCAGCTGGGGAGCGCAGAAGAAGAAACCGGTGTCGTCACAGTGGAGGAGCTGTCCGGTCGGACGGCGGAGGGACTCTACCTCCTTTATCTGGAAACGGAGGAGGACGACAGGCAGGTTTTGACGCCGGGGATTCCAGATGCCGCATTTATTCGACAGATGGCAGAGGGAAATACGGTTGCAACAGAGGGAAATGCGGGTACAACAGAAGGAAGTTCCGGCTCCGGAACCATCGAAAACGGCGGTTCTCATTCTGGATCCATTGAAAACCGCAGTTCCTGTTTGGCACCCCTGGAAAAAGGCGGTCGCAGAACGGTGCCGATGACAAAGGCAGAAATACGGATGCTGGCTCTTTGTAAGTTGCATCTGACGGAACGGGCCGTTTTCTACGATATCGGCGGAGGCAGCGGTTCTGTATCGATCGAAGCGGCCAGGCTTTGCATAGAGGGAAGGGTCTATTCGGTAGAGCAAAGAGCGGACGCCCTGGATCTCCTGCGTCGTAACAAGGAACGCTTCTGCTGCGAAAATCTGGAAATTGTGGCAGGCAGTGCGCCGGAGTCCCTGACCTTGCTTCCTGCACCGACCCATGTGTTCATCGGAGGAAGCGACGGGAAGCTCATGGAGATTTTGCAGACCGTGATGCAGAAGAACAAAGACGTCCGCATCGTCATCACCTGCGTGACTCTGGAGACCCTGGCAGAGGTACAAAAAGCGCTGGCACAGATCGGAAAAGATTGGCGGGAAAAAGACCGGGTGGAGATCATCCAGGTGGCGGTCACGAAGGCAAGAGCAGTCGGAAGGTATCATCTCTTCCGTGCGCAGGACCCGGTTTTTATGATTACGGTAGGGTGAATCTTGAGAATCTGATCGCCGGAATATTCCCAAAAATGGGAAGGAAGCTGTATTATTTTCATAAAGACACCGGTCTGGAAGTGGATTTTGTGATTCGCTACCGGGGGAGGGCAACCTTAGTTGAAGTGAAAGCCTCCAACGGAAATACGAAAAGCACGAAGACGATTCTAAAAAACAAAGACAAGTATCACGTGGATCAGGCGATTAAAATCGGAGATTATAATCTGGGGCGTGAAGGAGAGATATTGACGGTGCCACACTATATGGCATTTTTACTGCAAGAACTGTGAGGAAAGAAATGCTATAGAATCAGGCGCAGATGAAGCGATTCGGGCATGCAACCGTTGTAGAAATTTAGCCACCAAATTCTCTACACTTCTCCACAAATCTGCGAATCAAGTCGGGATTGGATTCATAGTAGAGATGAGGAAAGCCCGCAAGCAGGTTTTTGTAGGAAACCATGCAGTCCCAACTGCGCCCGCCAACCGGCTTTTCGGCGGTACAGCTGTCTCCGTTGGTATCGGTGTCATAATAATGGAATTCATGCCCCCCTGATCTTTTCGCCGGACGAAAGATAGGGAAGGTCCTGCCCGGCTTTTGCAGTGAGCTCCAGATAACCGAATCGTACCAACCGACTGTTCTTATGGGCGGAACCCGGAAGAACGTTTACAAGGGGAAAAGACTGTCCACCCGTGTCTTGCACACTTTTTTGCAGGTAAAGGAAGCCGCCGCATTCGGCAAGCGTCGGCATACCGGAGTCAATGGCGGCATGAATCTCGTGCAGGAGAGAGGTGTTTCCCGATAGTTCCTGCAGGTGCAACTCCGGATAGCCACCGGGCAGAATCAGACCGGAAGCCTTTGGAAGATGGGCATCTTTCATTGGTGAAAAGAAAACGGGATTTGCACCAAATTCTTTTAACAGTCTTAAATTCTCTTCGTAAAAAAAGGAAAAAGAGGCGTCCCTTGCGATGGCGATCGGGACTTTTTTTTGCAAGAAAAAAGGGCGATCGGGTTTTTCCCTTTGATCCGGAGAAAGTTGGGTGGATTCATCCCTAAGAGCTGTGACTTTAGAAGGAGAAGGGGATGGTTTTGCACCGGAAGAGGAGCTCCTGGAAGGAAGGGGGAGCGGAGGTGCCGATTGTGCCAGAGAAAGCAAAGCCTCCAGATCCAGTGTTTCTTCCAGTTGATTTGCAAGTGCATCGATCTGGTTTTGAAAAAGAGGGATTTCTTCCGGCTGAATCAGGCCCAGGTGCCTGCTGCCCCAGGAAGCATCCTTGCGCTCGGGGAGATATCCCAATGCCTTTACCCCGGGTATTTCTTCCATGCATTTCGTGAGAATCCGATAGGCAGACGAGGAGACCCGGTTAAAAATGATGCCACGAATCCAACTTTCTTCTGTGTAGGAGAGAAGTCCCTTGATCAGAGGAACCACCGTCCTACTCATCCCTCTGGCATTTATGACAAGAATGACGGGCGTTTTTGTGATGCGAGCAAGATCATAGGACGAGGCAGTGAGCAAACTCCCCCCCAGACCGTCATAATATCCCATCACGCCTTCCATCACGCTCAGATCATATCCTTCCGCCTCTTTTGTGAAAAGGGCAAGCGTATGCTCCTCACCGGTAAAAAAAGAATCCAGGTTACCGGAAGGAATCCCAAGAACCTGTTTGTGGAACAGGGGATCAATAAAATCCGGACCGCATTTAAAGGCATGCAACCTGCGACCGTTCCCGGATAACAGGCGGAGCAGGCCGCAGGTGAGATAAGTTTTGCCACTTCCGCTCTGGGGGGCGGCAATCAGGATTCGTGGAAAGGATTTTTTTTGCATGGTAAGGCGCAGACTCATGTTCTGCCTTGCGGTCTTTATTCCAGTGTCAGCAGCAGAGCCATCTTGAAGCGCTTCGTAGCCTTGACGCTGTGGAGGCCTCCCTTTGCAAAATGGAAATTCTCCCCCGCCTTGATTGTAGAGGTTTTTCCCTCATAGCCGATTTCCGCCTCCCCGTCCAGAGCAAATACCAGAGCCTCGCCCGGAGCGGCATGCTCCGATAAACCGGTTCCTTCGTCAAATGCCATCAAAACAAATTTCATTTTATCGTTATGGACCAGGTCCATATTTACGATTTTTCCCTCCTGATAGGGAACCAGAGCTGCCAGTTGAAATACTTCTCCTGCTTTGATTGCTGCGTTCATCCTGTCCTCCTTTAAAATCATCTGTTCTGTAAAGACGGCGCCGGCTGTAGTCCGCATACCGACTGCGCGGTCCGCCTGTGTCAGTATCCCGTCTCCGCATGACAACTGCACGGAAAAATCATCGTCCCCATAAACCTCCAGATTCCCCTCACAGAGAAAAAGGAGTTTGCAATAGGGAAAGACTTCCGCGCTGATATCGGTTTCGGGAGCCATGGAAAAATAAATGACGGGATTTTTCCCTTCATCAATCTGCTTGGAAATGGTGCACCCGGCTACCGGCGGATTGTCTTTGGCAATGGAAAAAACACTACCGACCTTTTCACGCATCTTGCTTCTCCTCGCATGGTTTGGTAAATAGAATCCGGCAAATATCCACAAGATCACGATAGGGTTGCCGGTATATTGGGAATCTAAATCTTACTCTGGAACATCATAGCGCAAAGAGGAGAAAAAGTCACTGGGGAGGAAGACGTAGTGAGAGAATTGGAAAACTCTCAATCAGAGAATATCCCTATATATATCGGCAAAAAATATAATAAATGCCGATGTGTACTGCTCGGTTTATGCGAATATACTAAATATTAGTAAATGAGAATCAAATTGCAGGTGGATTTGTTAGAAGCCATCCGTCAGGCAGAGCTCCCCTTTATTTTCAAGGGCGGAACCTCATTGCTTCTGCTACCGGAGACTCCACGTCGGCTCAGTACGGATATTGACATTAATCAACCCGGGAGAAATGGAGCATATCTCTGGTTCCTGTCCGGTCCGATAAGCCGATTCCCAGGGAAAAAATATTTGACTGTATGGAGATTATCCGTCAACAGAAGATTAGGACACCGATCCACACATATGATATTCTAGTGGAGAATATCTGTGGGACAGGAAGTAATATTGTGGCCACGGGAACAATCGAATAGCGCAAGGTGTTTTAGATTTTTGTGGGGCAGGTATTTTTTGGGGGTGTTCTGGATCGGGAGGATGGCAAATGTCTGTTGTCGGCGTATTGATGAAACCGGCTTCCGGATTATGCAATATGCATTGTGATTATTGCTTTTATTGCGATGAATCGGCAAAGAGGAAGACGGCTTCTTATGGTTATATGACGGAACATACGCTAAAGAATGTAATCAAAAGAACTCTTTTGCAATCAGAAGGAGGATATACACTCGCCTTTCAGGGGGGAGAGCCTACGCTTTGCGGATTAGATTTCTTTCGTCAGGCCATCCGGTACATCCATCAATACAATAAAAACCATTGCCATATTCAAATCGCATTGCAGACAAACGGGTATGGGATTACCGAGGAGTGGGCGCGTTTTTTTGCCGGAAACCATTTTCTCCTAGGGGTTTCTGTAGACGGATTGCAAGAAATCCATAACACCTATCGTCATGCAAGCGATGGAGGTGACAGCTATCAGCACTGCATGAACACCATACGTCTTTTTGAGAAGTACGGGGTGGAATATAATATTTTGACGGTGGTGCACCGGGAGATTGCGGAAAACATACGGAGAATATACAGGGAGTATAAAAACAACGGATGGAACTATCTACAGTTTATCACCTGTCTGGATCCGCTTGGAATGCCACGCGGACAAGAGAAATATTCTTTATTGCCCGAAATGTATGGCAGGTTTTTGGTGGACCTTTTTACGTTATGGTTTGAAGATTTGAAAAAAGGGAGACAGCCCTATATTCGTCAATTTGAAAATTATGTAGGGATCTTATTGGGATATGAGCCGGAGTCGTGTGAACAACGAGGTTTTTGCGAGATTCAGAATGTCGTAGAAGCGGATGGTAGCGTGTATCCGTGCGACTTCTATGTGCTGGATGAGTACAAACTCGGCAACCTGAATGAGGATTTGCTCCCCACCATACAGGAAAACCGCAGGAAGATAGGATATCTGGAACGATCGCGCCATCACCTGGAGGAGTGCCGAACCTGTCCATATTTTCATCTATGCCGGGGAGGGTGTTATCGCAATCGAAGCATGGAAATCCATGCGGAAGGAGAGAACTACTTCTGCCCGGGGTATAAGTTGTTTTTTCAAACCTGTGGGGATCAGCTGCGGGAAGCGGCAGAGATTTATCAGGATCGAATGAGAAGAAAGCGTTAGGGGAAGGGCATGATCGGCGTTTTTTGTTTTATCCCCATGCGGATCGTGCAGAGCAGCATAGAGACGCGGTGATGATCCCTACATTGGTCAGCTGCAGGAGGTAACCGAAAAGGAAGGTTCCCTCCTGTAATTGTGCGCCTAGCGGCGCACGTTTCTAACGGGTTAAAGTCCCGAATCCGCCCGGTAGTGGGAAGGATATAGCCGAAGGCAAGGGTGTCGAGGGTAACCTCGAATCTGAAGGAAGCTGGATATGAGGAAGATACTAACTCATGGGCAAATCTCCGGTCTGACGAACAGAAATCTCATATGAGGTTATGCATGAGGATAAGGCTGCAATACAAGTCAAAGTCCAATAACTGATATGTAATGGCCATTGTCAAGGGGAAACCTGACAAAACCACATTTGTTTTAACTGAGCACATCCTGAAGAAGCTCCAGACGTATCAGTCTCCGGCCTTGGCCACTCTGATATACGTGGATTCGGATCGTTCCTTACCTACAGGTCAATGGTCTGCCGAGAGCTCTGCCGTCTACAAGCGTGGATCACGGTTTCCCGTGCCGACATAGTTAAGTCGCAGATAGCTCAGACCCATCATGAAGCTGAAGCTTCTTCAGGGTGTGTTCAGTTGTAGTTGGCCGCATAGCGGCGTAAGACGTCCTATGCGGGATGGTTACCAGAATGACAATGCGATGGTGAGGTCAAGGCCCTGCCGCCGCAGGCGGGGCAGCTTTGCTGCAGCCTTGACGGAAACGGAACAGTGTCATATGAATCATGCTGTTTCTCCCGTCATCATCCCCCACAGGAAGCAGGCAAGTTCGCGGGCAATTGATGTTTTGACGACATTGACTTTTTTTCCGCATTTCAGGGTCATCCTGTAATACCTCCTGCGGAGACGTTCGTTAGCTTTGTCAGCGTAGGCAATGACTTCCGGAGAATTTCCTTCCTGGCGAGCTTTCAGAGCCTTGGATTTGAATCCGATACTCCCGCGCCCGTAGGACTGAGCTGCTTCAACAAGGAGCCTCCTCACATGCGTATTGCCTGCTTTCGTGATCGGGAGCCGGTTGATCCCGTCACCGCTGGAGTCCTCACCGGGGACCAGACCGATGTATGAGGCGAACTGCTGAGCTTTCTGAAACCGTTTGAAATCGCCGACTTCAACGATGACAGCAAGTGCCGTCTGCGTTTTGATGCCAAGGAAACAGCAGAGCTTCCGCACGCTTTCTCGATAAGCGTCCTGGTCAGCCAGTTCTTCAATACGTCTGTCAAGACGTTCCAGGGTATCGGTAAGTTTATCGTAAGTCAGAAGGTACTCACTAAGGATCTCTTTATAGAGTCCTTCTGGTTCAAGGCTCCGCAGCCAGCTGAGATGAGCAGCCGTCCAATAGCTGGCACCGGCATTGTAAATAAAGCCATGGCGGAGGCAGAACGCGAGGATCTGCTGCTTGATCTTCTTGAGTGCCAGTTTATGGTCATCCCTCATGCGGATGAATTCCTTGATCTGTTCCTCTTCGGAGGTAGGGACATGTACCTTGTGATACGAATGATGGGCGAGGCAGCGAGCGATCATCTCAGAATCCCGCTTATCGGTCTTTTTTTCTTTTTTTCTGTACAGGCGACTTCGCCATAGTGGAAGGAGCGAGTATGATACATTCAACACCATGATCGTTCAGCTGATGATATAACGTATAGCCAAGACATCCGGCTTCATAACCGCATATAAACTTACTGTCATCGCCGTAGATTCCACGCATGCTTTCGATGTATTCAAGGACAAGCCGATAATCCGGATCAATCTTCACATAATGAGAGCAAGCATCATCTCTGACTGTATAGCAGCAAAGAGAAAAAGAGTTCTTGTGGACATCCATTCCGACGTAGACTGTGGTATTATTCATTTGGTGGCCTCCATTTGTATGCGGTAATCCCTGTTACCATGATTGTGACGATCACAGTTTACAGGTAAATCCGCGTTGTTACAAATGTGGGGCCATTACATATTGTCTACACGGAGTCATGCATGATAAATGAGGCAGATAGATGGAGAGGAAGAAACGTGTGGTACCTAGGGAGGTCTGTGTGATAAGCCTTGAAAGAGGTAACCATTGCTAGGAGCAATGCTGAACACACAGAAGTCAGCAGAGGTCATAGTAGTCGAGAGACGAAGGACCGAATCAGTAGGAGTCTCAAGTATGACTGAGAAAGGAGGAATGACCAGTCATGGCAGAAAACACTGAGAACAGTGGCTGTTTGCAGAGAGATAGTGCGGAACATGAAGGGTATGCAAAAGTGCGCAGGTCATTCAATCTGATATGGAAAGAAAGAGACAGTGCACAGCCGAAGCTCTTGGAAGCGATACTGTATAAGGATAACTTTAACAGAGCGTATAAGAGAGTTAAGACAAACAAAGGGAGCGCCTGGGAGTAGATGGAATGAGCATCGACGAGGCACTTCCCTACCTTCAGGAACATCAACAAGAGTTAACGACACGGATATATCGTGGAAAGTATACTCCGTCACCCGTAAGACGAGTTGAGATTCCTAAACCAGATGGTGGTGTGCGGAAGCTTGGCATACCAACAGTGATAGACCGTACACTTCAACAGGCAATAACACAGCAGTTAGTGCCAATCTACGAGCCACTTTTTGCAGACGGCAGTTACGGCTACCGTCCAAACAGAGATGCAAAAGGAGCCATACTAAAGGTTAAGGAGTACGCGGAACAGGGCTACACATATGCGGTAGTTCTAGACTTATCGAAATATTTCGATACAATCAACCACGAGATTCTTATTAACCTTCTGAGGAAAAACGTAAAAGATGAACGTGTGGTGCAACTTATCAAGAGGTACTTAAAAAGTGGTGTAATGGAAAATGGAGTGGTTATCGAAACAGAGGAAGGGTCGCCACAAGGAGGGAATCTATCCCCTTTGCTTGCGAATATCTACCTCAATGAATTCGACTGGGAGTTCTTGAAAAGAGGTGTCCCATGCATAAGATATGCAGATGACATAGTGCTTCTTGCGAAAAGCAAAAGGGCATCAGAGAGACTCTTAGAGAGCAGTACGAGGTATCTCGAGGAGAAGCTGAAACTTACAGTGAATAGAGAGAAAAGCCGTACTGTCAGTGTATTTGCAATCCGAAATTTTAAATTCCTTGGCTTTGCATTGGGAAGGAACAAAAGTGGCATATATGTCCGAGTTCATGCAAAGTCATGGGAGAAGTTTAAGTCGAAACTGAAAGAGCTTTCTTCCCGTAAGCGATGTCAGTCAATCAAGCCGAGCCTAGAAAGAATCAAGGTTTATGCAAGAGGGTGGCTTAACTACTATGGAATAGCAAGTATGAAGAGCAACTTGAGTGATGTTAATGGATGGCTCTATCACAGAATACGTATGTGTATATGGAAACAATGGAAACGTGTGCGAACCAGATACCGAAATCTCAGGGTAATGGGAGTTCCTAAAGACCTGGCATGGAAAGCTGCAAACAGCAGACGTGGCTATTGGTTTACAACACATACAGTTGCCATCAACATGGCAATGACAAAAGAAAGACTGATAAAAAGTGGCTTTTATGATTTAGCCACAGCCTATCAGTCAGTGCACGTCAACTATTGAAACCGCCGTGTACCGAACGGTACGCACGGTGGTGTGAGAGGACGGGGGTTAATCACCCCCTCCTACTCGATTTTTTCGGATATCTCCGGCTGACGTGGGGGTTAGATTGGTCTGCCTGGCCAGCACCATCTTTCCGTCTGCTGACTTTACGGGAGCGTGTTGCATAGAAAGAACGGTAGGCTGCTTAGCGATCTTATAAAAGCGAAAAGACAAAAAAATGAAAAAAGCCATCAAATAATTAAAAGACGGAAGATGATTTCGCTTTTTATAATGAAAGTTGCAGGGAAGCTTTGTGGGAATGGGGGATTTGGCACGATTAGAGACATATGGATGAAGGGGGAAGAGATGAAAACCATTTTTATTCTATGTGATACGCTGAATCGGCGAATGCTATCCGCTTATGGAGCAGGAGAGGAAGCGGCAATCACACCGAACATCGACCGTCTGGCTCGTCGATCGGTTGTATTTGACAGTCATTGGTGCGGCTCCGCCCCATGTATGCCTGCCCGTCGTGATATCATGACGGGACGGCTGAATTTCATGGAAAAACCATGGGGGGCGATGGAACCGTTTGATCAGAGTCTGCAAAGTATTCTTTCGCAGGAGAAAAAGACTCATACGCAAATGTTTGCCGACCACGCGCACTACCTGATCAGTGGCGGAGAAAACTATGTGAAAGGATTTACCGCATGGGAAGTGAATCGTGGTCAGGAGTGCGATCCGGTTTGGACAAGGCCTGGTAGAGACGGGATTCGACCGGACATACCGCCGGAAGGGTATAAGGGGACGTGGACCGAGGCAGAGCATGAAAATCGTTCCCACTTCCACACAGAGTACGATTATCCAAGTGTAAAGACCATGTGGCATGCTGCGGAATGGTTGGAGAAGAATCACGATGCGGATAACTATTTCCTGTGGGTGGAGGCGTTTGATCCGCACGAGCCTTATGACTGCCCGAAATATTATCTGGACTTATACGAGAAGGAAGGCGATTATGACGGGCCGGATTTTACACATCCGTCCTATGCGCCCAATGAATTCAATGCGGCGGAGACGAACCATCTTCGGAATCGCTGCAAAGCGCTGATGACCATGACTGATCGACACCTTGGGGAGATATTGGATGTAATGGACCGGTATCATATGTGGGATGATACGATGCTGATCTTCACCACAGATCACGGATACCACCTGGGGGAACATGGCTATATGGCTAAGAATTATATGGCACCCTATAATGAGGTTTTCCATATTCCCTTGATGATTGTAGCACCGGGTGTGCAGCCAGGGAGATGCGGGGCTATCACACAGAACATTGATGTACTTCCGACCGTGATGGAGTACTTTGGAGTTTCACAGGATGTGCTACAATATCCGATTCATGGAAAGAGCCTGATACCATTGCTGCGAAGAGAGACGGACAGGGTACGCGATGGAGCGATTTTCGGATACTTTGGCAAGCAAATGGCGTGGACAGATGGCAGGTATACCTATTTTCGTGCGGCAAAAGAGGAAATGAACCAACCTCTATATATCTATACGGCAATGCCAACCGTACTGCGGCAGGTGTATGGTGGAAATGATGCTGTAAATACCGAAGATTATAAACGAATTGAAATGGGGCGTTTCCTGCCATGGACAGACTATCCAGTATACCGCTTTCCGGCGGATATCATTCATTGGGGAAATGATTCGCAACAGTTTGTTGGACGTTCACCGTATAATGAAGATACTTTGCTGTTTGACATCGAAGAGGACTACGAGCAGGAGAAGCCACTTCAGGATAAAGAATTGGAGGAACGTTGCCTGGAGCAGATGAAGCGCTGTATGAAGTTACATGATGCCCTGCCCGAACAGTACGAGCGTCTTGGTATCTGAAAAATGGATAAAATGCACATTCTGACGGGAAAGAAGGGATGTGCATTTTTCTATCTTTTGATAAAAAAAGGGGACAATGTCCGAACCGGGGTTCAGTAAGCGGTAATAGGCAAGGTGAGAAAGGCAGAAATGAGGGAGTGAAGTACATGCTGTTCTGCAGAAAAAAACGTCGCAAAATGTCGCAGAGTATGATTGCAACAAGCCTGATATGCGTATTTATTTCCGTGGTGATCGCCATGTGTGCGATCGCCTACTTTACCTTTCAGCTGATTGTGGAGGAAAAGGGAAAAGCGCGTGTAGATGTATTGCAGCAGATCAGTGACAGCAACTCAGTCAACTGCACCAATATGGTAAAGGCAATGGATGCGCTGTATGAGGATTTTTATGCCGAACTGATTGCGCCGGGGAACGATGAAAATAATATTCGGATCCATAATCTGCTGAAACAGGTCGACAGACAATTTAAGAAAATAGGAATGGATATGATGATCGATATTTTAATGAATGACCGTCGCCTATTTTCAACCGACTTAGATGAAAATAATCTAAAAAGCCTGAAAAACACCTATTGGTACATTAAGCATTATAGTGGGGAAACCAGGGCAAGCTGGAATCTTCGTTTTCAGGAGGTGAAGGATATCTCGACCTATGGCCTTTCTTATGGAAGGACGGTGTACAACCGTGAAGGACGGGTTGTGGGTGTGATTGTGCTAACCTCACGGTATGAAGCTCTGTTCCGCACGTTTCAGAAGCTGGTGAGCGATGGGGTCAAAGTGTACATTCTCGACCAAAACGGCATCATCATTTCACACACCAATCCCAATCGGATTGGGAACTGGGCTTTTGATATGAAGATGTTCCGGAAAGAGTATGGCAGGAATTCCTATAAGATCACACAGCGTTCCGGGAAGAACATACTCCTTACCAATTATCATGATGGATCCAGCGGATGGACGTTTGTGGAAGAACAGAATATGGACGACTTGCTTTGGGACGGAATCAAAACCATGCGGAATTGCCTGTTGGTGGTACTGGTCGGATGCATTGTGGCAGCCAGTATTGCCTATTGGAGGGGGAGAAGGATTGCGCAGGTGCTATCCGATTTTACGGAAGAGATCAGTGATATGTCGGTGGAGAAACTGGGAGAATTGCCGGTGCAGGATGAATACGAGGAAACGTATGTGCTTGGCACCACATTTAATGGAATGATCCGTCGAATCGGAGATCTCATTGAAGATATCCGGATTCATGAGCAGAGAAAACAACGTACAGAGTACGATTTTTTACAAGCGCAGATCAACCCGCATTTTCTGAATAATACATTGCTGTCGGTGAAGAGTCTGATTGCGGTGCATCAACCGGAGAGGGCATACCGGATGATGAACGAGCTGGTTGAACTGTTGCATATTCCGGCTACACCTGAGATCCAGTTCGTGACATTGCGGGAAGAATTGCATTTAATGCGCAGCTATCTGTCGATCATGAACTGTCGCACGGAAAAGAACGTTGTTTTTCTCTGCGAGGTACCGGATTATATGTATGGTATTTCGTGCCGCGTATGATTGTGCAGCCGGTCATCGGGAATGCTTTTTTTCATGGTTTTGCAGAAAAAGAAGAGGGATGTACCATCCGCTTACGGACGGGTCTGCGCGGGAATGCATTATACATTGAAGTGACGGACAATGGAGAGGGAATCGTAGCGGAACGACTGGCACAGATACAGTCGTGGAATTATCGTTCTGAAAGGTTGCATCACGGCATCGGTTTACGCAATGTGAGAAAGCGCCTGCAGATTATTTATGGTGGCAGGTCGGATGTGACCGTGCAGAGCGAGGTGGGCAAATATACGATGGTAACGCTTACAATGGATCATTACCGTTCGATTCCGAAGTTTGGGCAGGGAGAGCAGACAAATGAAGATTCTCGTGGTCGATGATGAGCCATTGGTCAGACAGTATATTGTGCAATGTGTGCGGGATGCAGGAGAAAATGAGATTACTGCGGCAGTTTCTTCGGGGGCGAAGGTCTTGCAGGAGATGAAGGAGAATCCCGCCGATGTGGTCTTTGCGGACATCACCATGCCCAAAATGGATGGAATTGAGCTGCTGAAGGAGCTGAAGAAGCAGTATCCGTCCACTGTAGTGATCATGCTCACCTGTCACGATGATTTTGAATATGCTCGCGCGGCGATGCAGAGCGGGGCAAAGGATTATATTCTGAAAACGGAGGTCAGTGCGGATAAGATTCGAGAGGCGCTTGATAAGTTGCAAAACAGTCATCAACAGCAGATGGCCAAGGATATGGCAAAAGAAATGGAGCGTGGGCGTTTCCTCCGTCATCTGGTGGATGATCAAGAAAATATATCGCCCATCAAGGCGGAAGACTTAAAAAAACACAGTATTTATTTGGAGGAAAGAGCCTATTTGGCGGTAGTGTTTTTGAATCGAACCGAAAATACAGAAATCATACAGCGGTATCTGCAGGAGCGTTTTGAAAATTCTATTTTTTTTATCCACAGTGAACAGGAAGCTTTTTTACTGACCAATATGAAGAGAGAAGCCTTTTTTGATCAGAAGGAGGCGGTTTCCTTATTTTACCATTGCGCACTACAACTGAGGGGAGGAATCGGATGTAGCGATGTCCACCATCATGTTTCTCATCTGCCGAAGGCATTTGCGGAGGCGGTGCGTGATTTTGATGCAAGGTTTTATCAGGTGCCTGCACAGGAACTGCCGCGGGAGAGCCATGTCCGCGAGGTGGAAACCGGCATCATGCGGGCGTCCGTCAAGCTGATGGACGGAGATATACGAGGCGGTTGTATTGATCTTGAGCGTTTATTGAAATACGTGGGGGAATATAAGGCACGCAGTTGTTTGTGCTGGAAGCGGTGCATAAGCTATTCTCTCGTTTGGCAGTCAAGCGGGATCAGGGATTACAGGAAATTGCAGATATCATTTCCTCCTGTTGCACCTTTGCGGCCCTGTGTGAAGCGGTACGGGAGGGAATTGCCATATTGCAGCCCGGTTATTCGGTGGCGATTCGCAAGGCGGTAGACCATATCCATCATCATTACGCAGAGGATCTTTCACTGAATACGGTTGCGGATGTGGTATTTCTTAACAGGGACTATTTGTCGAGGCAGTTCAAAAAAGAGGTGGGTGTCAATTTTTCCGAATATTTGATGAAGGTACGTATGAAACAGGCACGTCGTCTGCTGGAAAACAGCAGTCTGCGTATATCTGAGGTTGCATGCAGTATCGGGATCATGAATGTGAGCTATTTCTCGACGGTTTTTCACAAGACGTTTGGCTGCAAACCAAACGATGTGCGAAAAAGCAAGCAGGATGAATAATGTCAAAAATGTGAAAAATCGGGTCAAATATTAAAAAGATTTTTGTACAAAACCTACGATAAACTAGAGTCAATTCAAAAAAGTACAGTCTAAGGGAGGTTCAAAATGAGACACAGCTACAAGAGAATATTTGCAATGGTGTTAGCAGTAACTGTAATGACAGGTCTGACAGCATGCGGCGGCGCCTCATCTGCTGGAGTATCTTCCTCTGCCAAGGTGGAAACTCCGCTTCTGACGCTTCCGGCGATGGTACGTTCACCGCTTCCGGAAAGACCCTGAATGTGGGCGTGCAGTCCAATATTATCTCCATTCCTACCGTATATGCGAAGGAAAAAGGATACTTTGATGAACTGGGGCTGGACGTAAACCTGATTATGTTTCCGAATGGGTCTCCGGAGAATGAGGGGCTTGCAGCGGAGCAGTTGGATTTGGCGTCTAACGGTCTGGCATCGGTTTACTCGACAGCTTCCGGGTTGTGTGACTGGATTGCGGAGTCGGACAGCGGCTCCATTACGGCAAAGGTTTATGTACGTAAGGGAAGTCCTGTGTTACAGCATAAAGGAGAGATTTCAGGAAAACCGGATATGTACGGTAGCGCAGATACCCTCAAGGGACTAACGGTACTTGGTCCGACATCAACTATGGAACAGTGGATTGCGAATTCCTATTTTGCGAAGTTTAATCTGGCCGCAGGGAAGGATTATGAATATCTGAACATGGATCGTGCCGCAGCGGCACAGGCGATCCTGACCGGTGAGGGAGATGTGTTTGTGGCAACCGACGTTGACTACTGTAACATGATGGAATCGAACAATATGGTGCAGGTTGCAAATTGTATCGAGGCAACCGACACCGAATTCCAGAATGGATTCCTTGTAAGGAAGGATATTCTAAAAGATCGCTACGATGATGTCGTTCTGTTCCTGAGGGGGATGTACAAGGCGGCAGAAGAGTTACAGGCGGATCCGGATCTGCGCAATCAGTTTGCACTGGACTTCTACTCGAAAAATGGTAAGCCGGCGAATGAAAACGATGTGAAAACAGAAACGGAAATTCGTCCGTTTATCGTTCCCTCCGATTACGAATCTACGGAGTATGCCCTTGGTTCCGGTCTGTTGCAGGTAGGTAACTTCTTTGCTTCTATTGGGACCATCGAGGAAGATCAGGTTGCGAATATTGAGAGTGCGATCAATGTGAATCCGCTTCAAGATGCGCTGGGCATCAAGGTGAAGGCGGCAACTCTGAAATAAGAGCATTGTATGGCGGGGGAGCCCATGCTCCAAGGGCTCCCTTTTCTGCACCCATAGATGCGTGAAATGGGTGGACGCAACAACAAGGAGAGGAGCGCATGGAAGATAAGAAAAAAATACAGATCAATAAATTCCTGTTTATCCATATCGGATCGATTTGCATGGGTATTTTTGTGTGGTGGATGGTCACCGACGGATTGGGGATTTTCCGTTCGAATGCATTGCCGTCTCCGATGAAGGTGGCTGCGACTTTTATAAAAAAGTGGTTTGAAACAAGCCGGATGGTGCAACGCTGCTGCAACATCTTTTTGCCAGTCTGCAGGTTGCCCTCGGCGGCTATCTGATAGGAGCGATCGTGGGGATTCCTCTTGGCATATTCATGGCATGGAACGATAAGGTAGATATGCTCGTTCGACCGGTATTTGACCTTGTGCGTACGATCCCTGGCATTGCATGGACGTCGGTCATGGTCACACTGGTTGGCATCGGGTTCCTGTCCAAGGCTCTGGTGATTTTTATTGCCGCAATGGTTGCCATGGTGATTAACAGTTATTCCGGTATCAAACAGACCAAAACCGTCCATCTGTGGGTAGGACAGACTTTCGGTGCCAGCAACTGGGAATTGTTAACAAGGGTTGCCATTCCGTCTGCGCTTCCTATGATTTTCACCGGTCTGGATGTTGCACTCGGTTCGGCATGGACGACTCTGGTGGCAGCAGAGCTGCTAGCTTCTACCAGAGGTCTGGGTTTTATGATCCAGCAGGCACGTGGCATCTTCCGCCTGGATATCATCATTGTCGGCATGATTGTGATTGCAATCACGGGAGCGGTTCTATCTTCCATTATTCAGTTTTTCGGTAGAAAGCTTATAAAGGGAGGCGGACGCAGATGAAAGAGCGAAAGAAACGCATCGTATATGGAGTACTGGGTATCTTTGTCTTTCTGTGTATCTGGTATGCAGCAACGAAATTCACCCTACTTGGCAAGGTGATGCCAGATCCGATTACGGTGATTACCGGTTTTTGTACGGCGTTTGTCGTACCGATTGGCACGCATTCCATGATTGTACATATCTTGATCAGTTTGCGCCGCATGCTGATTCCATATGCGATTGGTGGTGTGCTCGGCGTACTGGTAGGCATTGTAATGGGCTGGTACAAGGTGGCTGATGCTATCTTGATGCCCTATATTCAGATGTTCCGTCCGATCCCGCCCATTGCGTGGATCCCTCTGTCGATTGTATGGTTTGGTTTTGGAGAAGGTTCCAAATATTTCCTGATTTTTCTGGCATGCTTCTTTACGATCGCCTTGACTACCTACAACGGCGTCCACTCGGTGGATGAAACGCTGGTGCGTGCAGCTCGGATGTTGGGGGCAAAGGACAATCAGCTGTTTACTTCGATTGTGCTTCCCACTACTGTTCCGTATATTTTTTCCGGTTTACAGGTAGCACTTGGTTCGGCATGGGCAACCATCGTAGCAGCGGAGATGATCCGCTCGTCTGAGGGGGTAGGCTGGCTGATTGTGAGTGGACAGGATGTAGGTAACATGACGCAGATCATGGTAGGTATCCTGGCAATTGCCCTGACAGGACTGCTGATTACGACCATTATGAGAGGAGTTGAATACAAACTATGCGCTTGGACGGTGAGAGGAAAGTAACTGCCGGTGAACCGCTGATTGAATTCCGCGGGGTAGATAAATTTTTAACAAGCCGGAGGAAGGTCGCTACCAGGTTGTAGGTGATTTGAATGTCAAGGTGCGCGAAAATGAATTTCTTGTCCTGTTCGGACCGGGACAATGCGGGAAAAGTACCATTCTGAATCTCATTGCGGGTTTTGAGAAGCCATCCGCAGGGCAGGTACTTTGTATGGGAAAAGAGATTGTGGGGCCTGGACCGGATCGGGGAGTGGTATTTCAGAACACCGCATTGTTTCCGTGGTTAACTGTCATGGGAAATGTGGAATATGGTCCTAAGGTCCGTGGTTTTAAGAAGAGAGAACGTCGTCAGAGGGCACAACATTACATTGATTTGGTCGGTCTGCAGGGATTTGAGAATTCTTTTCCGGTCAAGCTGTCCGGTGGCATGCAGCAGCGTGTTGGCATTGCTCGTGCATACTGTAATGAGCCGCTTGTCATGTTATTAGATGAACCATTCGGTCATCTGGATGCACAGACCAGATATCTCATGCAGGATGAGCTGACCCGTATCTGGCAGGCAGAAAAACGCACCATTATTTTTGTAACCAATAATATTGAGGAGGCAGTGTACCTGGCAGATCGTATTATGGTATTGCGCAATTGCCCGACAGGCGTAAAGGCGGAGTATGAAATCAAGCTGCCTCGTCCTCGTAATTATACCGATCCAGAATTTCTGCGGCTGCGCCACGAGATTGATGCAGTCGTAGATCACACCTTATAAAGGAGGAGCCGGACAGATGGTCAATCAAGAGCCAAAGGTAAAGGTGAGAAGCCTGACAAAGAAGTTCGGTGACCTGTTGGTACTGGACAATTTGAATTTTGAGGTGGATGAAGGCGAGTTCCTGTGCATTGTCGGACCGACCGGCTGTGGGAAAACAACTTTTTTGAACAGCCTGACCCGCCTGTATGAGCCGACCGCTGGAGATATTCTGGTAAACGGCATTCCGGTGGATCCCAAAAAGCAAAATATATCCTATATTTTTCAGGAGTATTCTTCCTTCCCCTGGCAAACGGTCGAACAGAATATCCGCTTTGGTCTGGAGATCAAAAAGGTGCCAAAGGAGGAGGCTGATGCCAACGTAGAAGAAATGCTTGATATCGTCGGTTTGACCAAATTCCGCAACTACTATCCCAGTCAGCTGTCGATTAGTATGTTGCAGCGGGTGGCCATTGCACGTGCATTTGCGACCAAACCGGAACTGCTTCTCATGGATGAACCGTATGGGCAGTTGGATATTGATCTGCGTTTCAAACTCGAAGATGAGTTGATCAAGTTATGGAAGAAGACCGGCACGACGGTTCTTTTTATTACCCATAATATAGAAGAGGCCGTATATCTCAGTCAAAAGATCATGGTGCTGACCAATAAACCGACTTCCGTAAAAACCGTGTTGGACAATCCGTTGCCCATGCCGCGCGATGTGGTTTCGCCGGAGTTTGTCGAACTGCGCAATCAGGTCACCGATTTGATTAAATGGTGGTAATGACGGCAGTGTGAGAGGGAGGGGCCTTGCCCCTCCCTCCCGGCTTCTCAATCAAATTTAGAACAGCAGGTGCATGAAGAGGGCGCTGATCGGAATGGCAATCAGTGTCCTTTCGAAGAAGCAGATGATAAGCTCCTTCAGCTTCACGGGAATCCTTGTGGAAAGCATCACGACGATGGTTTCCGAGAAGAAAATAATCTGTACCATGGATACGGTCACGACCATGTAACGTGCCCCCTCGGAAAGCATCGATACCTTATCTGAAATCAGCAGAACCGGAAGAAACATTTCCGCGATCCCGACAGGGAGAGAAGGTGCAATGATGGCGGCATCCGGCACATGAAAAAAACTGATGAGCAGCGTGACAAGCATCGCAATAAAATAAATCGGCAAAAAGTACCTGGAAAGGTCGGCGGTTTCAATGATTTTTGTAGGCAAAGCCGACGCTGACGGCGTTGAATCGGGTGGCGATTAAGGCGGCTTCCTTTTTGGTATAAATACCTCTCCGGTACTGTTTGCTCGTAATCAGAACGCCGACCGAGGCGGAACTGACAAAGGCGGCAATGGCATTGACGGCGCTTCTGCCGGGAACCTTGAATACAGGACGCATGAGGGGTTCCATCAGACTGCCGATAAAATCAATGATGCCGTAATTTAACAGGAAATGTAAACACACCAAAGACGAAAGCGAGTATTCGGCAGGTACCTATGCTTGACTTTGTCAAAGAGGCTTTTATCATGGAACGCGAGTATCAGGACCTACTGGGGATCCAATGCGAGGTAACCATTGATGGCTACACGGATTTTATATTTGTGAACCGCGACGGAAACGCACAACATCAGGCTAACCTGAATAAGGCAATCCGCAGGATTATCCGTGACTGCAACGATGAAGAACTGCTGAAAGATGAAAACACAAGTCTTCTGCTTCCACATTTCAGCTGTCACTCCCTCCGGCATACATTTACGACAGGAATGTGCGAAGCTGGTGTGAATGTAAAGGTCATTCAGGATGCGCTTGGTCATCAGGATATATCCACGACGCTGAATATCTATGCTGATGTGACGAAGGAATTGAAAAAGTCTGAATTTGAGGGTCTGGACAAGTGGTTTGCAAGCCAATAATTCGTAGATGCCAACAAATATGAATATAATGATGGAGGAAGTTAGTGCTGATTATGACTACTTGCTTAAGAAACGAAGTGTAGATTACACCAAGGCACCTATAGGGAAGTTAAGCTCCTACCGGGTGCCTTTTTTATGGTAAGAAGTATGGAGAATTCACTGTCATATTAAACAGACAGCGATTTCGAAAGGGTAAGTACAGGTTGGGTATGTAAAAATGATTACTTGCCCTTTAACTATCCCTTTGATAAACTATGGGATAGTTAAGAGGAAAGTTAGAAGCGCAGCTTTCTTGTTCAAGAAGGAGGAAATGATGGCCATCCCGATCAATGTAGAGGAACTGCTCCGTCAACGCGTGATAGAAAATGCACGCATAGAATACAAGGCAGACTGGAATCCGGAACCGATTTTACATTCTATTACTGCCTTTGCCAATGATTTTGATAATCTTGGTGGCGGCTACATTGTAATAGGCGTTGGAGAACAAAACGGTTATCCAAGGTTCCCGGTTAAAGGACTTGAGAAAAACATGCTGGATGCTATCCAGAAGGAAGTTTTCAACAAATGCAACTTTATTGAACCCCGGTATATACCGGTCATAGAACCGGCCTTGATTGATGGACGGGATGTCCTTATTTTATGGGCTCCCGGAGGAGACGATCGGCCCTATAAATGCCCGGTCAAAATATACACGGAGAAAGGCGCAAAAAAAAAAAGCGAAAAGGCATATTATATTCGGAAAGGCTCCAACACCATCCGTGCAAATACATTGGAGGAACGGGAGCTGATCGGTCTGGCGAGGAATATTCCGTTTGACGATAGAACAAATCCTCATGCTCAAATAGCGGATATGCGTTCCAGCCTGCTTTCAGAATATCTTCATGAAATTGATAGCGGTCTGTACGAAGGTTCGCTCTCCCGTACAGTTGAAGATGTGGCAACAGATATGAGGCTTATTGGTGGTCCCCCGGAAGCAAGAAAACCTATCAATGTAGGATTGATGTTTTTTAATGAAAGACCGGACAAATTTTTTCCTTACAGTCGGATTGAAGTAGTGGACAAGCCTGATCCGACCGGGGTCGGGATGAAAGAACGAATTTTCACAGGGCCGCTTGACCGACAGCTGCGGGATGCTCTGTCGTATATCAGAAATTATGTCATAGCAGAGTATGTCACTAAGGTCCCTGATCAGGCAGAGGCGATCCGCGTGTACAACTGGCCTTACAGGCAGTTGAGGAAGCACTCAGTAATGCTGTCTACCATCGTTCCTATCAGATTCATGAGCCAATTACCGTAACGGTTACTCCTGAACGAATGGAAATCCTGAGTCTGCCAGGACCTGACCGCTCCATCACGGATAATGATCTGGAAAAGAGAGTGCTGGTTTCAAGCCGATACCGGAACAGACGAATCGGTGATTTTCTCAAAGAATTAAAGATGGTTGAGGGAAGGAATACCGGCATTCCGCTGATTGTGAATGAGATGAAAAACAACGGTTCTGATCTGCCAACCTTTAAGACGGATGAGGACAGAAGTTATTTCCGCGTGATTCTACCGGGTCACCCAGCATTTCTTGAGAAAAATAAAAATGATGCGAGAGAGCCGAAAGTGGAGAAACATTCCAAACGCAGGAACAGAGAAGATCTAAAACAGCTTGTTCTTGAAGTACTAAAACAAAAAGGTGATCTTTCAATGAATGAGTTGGCTACGGAACTTGGATATAAGAGCTTGAACGATACACTTCGGGCTGTTGTTAAGGAAATGCTGGAGACAGGAGAAGTTGCATATCTATATCCAGGCAAACCTAATAGTAGAAATCAGAAGATTTGCTTAACGAAATGATATTACTATAAATCAGTGACATAGGAGACAAGGAGATAGATTACATGGACGGTATTGTGTATTGCAAAGGAAAAGAAAAAAGGAGTATTCTTCCTTCCGCGACCAAACCGGAACTGCTTCTCATGGATGAACCGTATGGGCAGTTGGATATTGATCTGCGTTTCAAACTGGAGGATGAGCTGATCAGATTATGGAAGAAGACCGGTACGACGGTTCTTTTTATTACACATAATATAGAAGAGGCCGTATATCTTAGTCAGAAAATCATGGTGCTGACCAATAAACCGACCTCGGTAAAAACCGTGCTGGATAATCCGTTGCCCATGCCGCGCGATGTGGTTTCGCCGGAGTTTGTCGAACTGCGCAATCAGGTCACCGATTTGATTAAATGGTGGTAATGACGGCAGTGTGAGAGGGAGGGGCCTTGCCCCTCCCTCCCGGCTTCTCAATCAAATTTAGAACAGCAGGTGCATGAAGAGGGCGCTGATCGGAATGGCAATCAGTGTCCTTTCGAAGAAGCAGATGATAAGCTCCTTCAGCTTCACGGGAATCCTTGTGGAAAGCATCACGACGATGGTTTCCGAGAAGAAAATAATCTGTACCATGGATACGGTCACGACCATGTAACGTGCCCCCTCGGAAAGCATTGATACCTTATCTGAAATCAGCAGAACCGGAAGAAACATTTCCGCGATACCGACAGGGAGAGAAGGTGCAATGATGGCGGCATCCGGCACACGGCAAAGGAATAAGAGAGGTTCAAATAATTTGCCGAGCCAGTGAAACAGCGGCGTATAGGTCGCGATCATCATGGCGGTAACACCGGCGGCGGTTAAGAGCGAAATCACCTTGGGGAGTACGAAGCAGCTGTCTTTGAGACTCCCTGCAATTTCCTTAAGAAGATTGGGAGCGGTGGCCGCTTTTTTTATGGCTCTGCTGCTGCCGATTTTCAGCATATCCCTGACGGGGATTTTTTTCAGCCGCAATTTCCTCCGGCGTCTGGATATGCCCGTCCAGGTAGACGGACTCTTTTTGGAAAGAGGCGGAATCCGGCACATGAAAAAAACTGATGAGCAGCGTGACAAGCATCGCAATAAAATAAATCGGCAAAAAGTATCTGGAAAGGTCGGCAGTTTCAATGACTTTGTAGGCAAAGCCGACGCTGACGGCGCTGAATCCGGTGGCGATTAAGGCGGCTTCCTTTTTGGTATAAATACCTCTCCGGTACTGTTTGCTCGTAATCAGGACGCCGACCGAGGCGGAACTGACAAAGGCGGCAATGGCATTGACGGCGCTTCTGCCGGGAACCTTGAATACCGGTCGCATGAGGGGCTCCATCAGACTTCCGATAAAATCAATGATGCCGTAATTTAACAGGAAGGGCATAAAAATTCCGCTGACGGGAATAATCAGAGCCACATCCATGGCAATCGAATAAACGGTTCCTCCGATATCGTCGCTAACGATACATTCCGGCCCTTGGAAGTTAGGAAGTGTTTGGTGTAGCAGGATGATGAGGGCACAGATACTGCCGAATAAATAAAAGACAGGATGAAGCCTCGAATCCTCCGCATAATATTTGTAAATAGCGGACTCCTTGTCCTTACAAAGATATTTGCCATAAACGCTGGCGATGCCGTTTCCCATAATGATCACACCGCCGATCCAAAAGCCGACAAGACCGAGAGAGGACTTGATACTTTTATACAGAATGCCGAATGGTACATCCGACTGATTGCGAAACGTAATCGGTATAAAAAAGACAAAGATGGCGATGAGAGTGAAAAAGACAGCTTTCACGATGCCGTTTAGAAATTGCGTTTGATTCAGAACAAGAGCATCCAGAACGGCATTGTCATTCAAATTTTCCGTATTCAAATTCTTCGTATTCAGGTTTTCCTTTGTTTCATGCGTGTTACCCACATCATGCCCTCCTATTTGTAAAATGATGATTTTGGGGGTTCCTGAAAGTTTGTTCTCCACAAAGAGCAGAAGATGACCTGCTCTTTGTGGAGAACGACGCCGGACATGGCAAGGAGATTATTTTGTCTTTTTCTTGCATGCAAGAATGGAAAGATATTCGAATACAATATTGGCAGCCAGATAAGCAGTGATTTCTCCGTGGTCGTATGCAGGGAGAACTTCCACGATATCAAATCCGACGAAGTTCAGATCCTTCAGCGCTCTGACCAGTTCCAGACCTTCCAGGGAGGTAAATCCGCCCACTTCGGGAGTACCGGTACCGGGGGCATACGCCGGGTCGATAAAGTCGATGTCAAAGGTTAAGAAGCAGGGCTTGTCGCCGACTCTTTCGAGAGCGGTTTGAATCAGTGTCGGAAGACCCATTTCGCGCACCTTGTGTGCCGGAATCAGCTTCATGCCAAGCTCGGCAGCCATCTTATGTTCATTCGGATCATAGAGAGAGCCTCTCATACCGATCTGAATCGAATGGGAAGGGTCAATCAGACCTTCTTCAATCGCTCTTCTGAAAGGCGTGCCGTGGTTGTACTTCTGACCGAAGACCTCATCGCAGAGGTCGGAATGGGAATCGAAATGCACGAGAGCCACGGGACCGTATTTTTTGGCTACGGCGCGCAGTTCCGCCAGTGTAATGGCATGGTCACCGCCGAGAACGATGGGACAGGCATTTTTTTCCAGAATACCGGCGACGCCTTTTTCAATCGCATCATAGCTGGGGTGAATATAGCCGGGGGTGATGTTGAAATCGCCGATGTCTCCGCCCTTCAGGCTCTCCATGATATTGACCTGCATAATGACGTTATTCGGCTTCATCATGGCGGAAATGTTACGGATGGCATTCGGACCGAAACGGGAGCCGGAACGGAAGGAGCTGCCGGTATCAAAGGGAGCGCCTGCAATTGCAAAATCCAGCCCCTCGGCGGAGTCCACTTTCTGCATTCTCATAAAGGTTCCCATGTTGCAAAATCTGGGTGATGATAAAGCGCTTGCAGGTTGTTTGACTTCAGACATATCCCTATCCTCCTTATGGATTGAAAATGATTGGTAAATGGCAACGAACGTTCGCTCTGATTGGATGGCTCAAGAATAGCATGTATTTTCGTGGCACAGATATATGAATACTTGATAGGTTATATGAAAAATAATATAATTATCGCGAAATATTCTGAAAAAAAGGTGTGAAACATGGATACAAAATGCTTTCAGTATGTGCTGGAAATCTGCGAATGTGGATCCATCAATAAGGCGGCAAATCAATTTGGAATCGCACAGTCGAATCTGAGTGTTTGCATCAAAAACTTTGAACAGGAACTGGGGTTTGCCATTTTCAAGCGACACAGCAGTGGAATTCAGCTGACAAGTGAGGGCAGACTCCTGATGAAGTCCGCCAGAAAGATTGCGGACGAACTGAAGACGATCGACAATATCCCCTCACTTTTCGTCAATAAGGGGAATATTTCCCTTTCCAGCACCTATTCCTTTGACTTTATGAATCTGTTTATGAAGTTCAAGAGAAAAAATCCCGCCCCGGGGGTGGAGGATTCTTTTAAGGAGACGGGACTGATCCAGACGATCCGCGATGTCATTGAGAAACGGTACCGGATGTCTCTTTTTTACTGTTTCGATACGGTTGGCGAAACGTATCAGAAGCTGGCCGACCAGTATAATCTGAAGCTGGTTACGGTGGCCTGCCATATGCCACTCATCCTCTTGACCTCCAGGCGCAATCCGCTTGCGCGCAGGAGGGAGGTGGATTTTTCTAAGATCAAAAACCTCAGATG
>CAKAGX010000003.1 GCA_916438775.1 uncultured Oribacterium sp. | reverse complement strand
GGCATATACATTTTCCGGAAGAGTGAATTCTTCTTCGTTTCGCAACCTTTTCAACGAGCGGATTGATTATCCGGCAACGAGGATCTTTTTTGCTGCATCATCTCTTTCCAGCTGTCCTCCGTTGCTCTCATATGCTCTCGCATGACATCTCTCGCCATATTTTCATCGTGCTTTCGCATGGCCTCGATCAATTTTTCATGATAGGGAAGTCCTATATCAAATCCTAACTGCCGAACGGTTTCTTCCATTGCACTTTTAAGAATATTTCCAAACACTTTATATACTGCAATGATCGCTTCGTTATGCGTGCTTTCCGCAATTATCATATGAAAATTGATATCATCAGCTGCAAAACTTGATACCGTTCTTTTTTTCTGGTTTTTCTGTCTCTCTAAAGTGTTTTCTAATGCAAGTATATCTTTCGGCTCAACCCGATGCGCAGCGATCCCGGCTGTTTCTACCTCTACCACATAACGGAGCTCCAAAACGGTATCCGTCGTAAACTGTGGCTGATAAAAAGTTGGAAGCAAAATATTTTCTATCTGCTTCCCGATATCCGCCTGTCTAACAAATGATCCTTCTCCTACTCTTGTCTTCACCATCCCAATCGCAGACAATTTCTGTAGTGCCTGTCGTACAGAAGATCGACTAACACCGAAATGGTTCGCCAGATCCGTTTCGGCGGGTAATTTATCCCCGATTTTCCACTCCGATGCCAAGATCAGTTCTCTCATCTGTTCAAAAACTTGATCACTGACGCTTTTCCTATGAATCCGATGAACCATAACCTCTTTTGTTTCCATGTTAACCCCTGTTTATCTTTTCCAATAATTTTATTTTATCTTCCTCGTTAAAGCCTCTACTTGCAATACACAGCATTTGATTGTTCGACGTATACAAATAGGCATACCGACTTCCCCAACGGCAATTATTGATCTTTTCAATTTCTGTCCTTTGTACCTCTCCCGCATTATAGGTGGCCATACGCCCCTCTTGCATCAAGAAACAGCTTTTTTCATCATAATTTCCATCTGCACACTTTTGCTCCAGCCTATGTTTCGTTATCGCAACAGCAAGTGGAGAGAACGCCATGATAAACTGCCTATTTAACAATAGTCCAATAATAACAAATATTATACCAATTACTCTACTAAAATTAAATATCATCATAAATATACCGTAGAGCAATATGATTATTCTGATTAACTGATGCTCTTGCAACCATGCGCGGGTAGTTAAAAAATACCTCCGATACCCTTCCGCCAAAGCTCGGGCATAATCCTCTGGTGATTGTTCCCAGTAAAATTTTTGGCACATGGTAATCCAAATTCTTTTTCAAGTTCGAGAATGGTTTGTTCTTTCATTCTCATTTTAGCCGTCCGAATCTTCTCCGTAATGCTTTCAACGTCTTCCGGTTGTATTGCATCTTTAGGTATGATTTCAAATATGTGTTTCCCTTGCATAATAAGATAGAAATCTCTCTGCTCTACGAAACCAGTCACTTCTGTATAATTCAACTCTCTCCCGCTTTTGTTATAGCTTAGCTGAAGATTTTCGTCGTTGAAAATTAATGTATGTGTACCAAAATAGTCGGCTGGCAGTAGCTGCTGTTCCATTAAATCGTCAACCGCTTTTTTGGCACGTAATCCTACAGTCTTTTGGCGCAAAACGAAAGTTAGGGCTGTGATTCCTAGCATCAGTGCTATCACAATCCTAGTCCAAACGGAGTAAGCATTTTTAGCGAAAAGTAAGTAGATCCCTATCACCAAAAACAAAGTATTGCCGGCAATAAAGAGTATTCTCCTTATCTGATTCTCATTTTTATATTGAAACAGAATCAGCTGAATATATATTTCTTCTGTGACTCTATATGTATATTTCATCCTTTTGCCAATAGTATTTATATCTTCGAAGCAAACGGTACAGGATCAAAACAGTGATCCTGTACCCTCGTCCAACTTGTCGTTGATTCTAGCCTTGTATCAAAGCTTATCAAAATCAATTATCATCTTCATATAATCAGCCGGATGCTCATCTGCAAACTGAAACGCTTTCCCATAATCATAAAAATCAAAGTGCTGAGAAATCAACTTTCTCGTATTGATTTTCCCTTCAGCCAGGAGTTGAATTGCATCCTTAAAATCCTGGCGCACATACATCATATGCCCTATCAGATTCACTTCTCTTCGCTGAATCCGCGGCACATCTAAAGTAACCGGCGCCTTATAATTTCCTGTCATGATTACTTCCGAGCTTGGTCTGGTTGCATCTAGGATGGTTTGAAATACATACGGTTTTGCCACGGCATCAATGATTACATCCGCTTTTTGAACTCCGAACGCTTCTTCCACTGCATCTTTAAGCGTGATTTTGCTTGTATTATATGTAAAATCAGCTCCACACTCTTTCACGTACTCCAGCTTATCGTCAACAATATCTGTTACCATAACTTTTCCGGCGCCCAAGCCTATAGCAGCCTGCGCAATGCAATTTCCTATGGTTCCTGCACCTACTACTACGACATTTCCTCCCTTTAGCCGCGTTGCCCGATTGCAGGCACCGACTCCCACTGCGAGCGGTTCTACAAGGGCAATCAGATTCTCATCCATGTTTGTGGAACCGGATGAAGATATTTGCTATCACACGCATAGAATTCCGATGCGAATCCGTCACAATGAACACCCATCACTTTCAAATGCTCGCATACATTAAACCGACCATTCATACAGGGGAAGCAATGTCCACAATAAATTTGCGGTTCAACCGTTACCTTATCTCCCACCTTATAATCTTTTACATTTTTACCCAATGCCACAACCTGAGCTGCAACTTCATGGCCCATAATTCTTGGCAGTTTATCCGGTGTTACTGCCATATGCAGGCCATGATAGATTTGAATATCAGATCCACACACCCCAAGCTTCAACGTTTTCAACAGAACCTCGTTATCTCCAATCTCCGGAACCGGATCATCATCAATCTGAAATTCTCCCGGAATAATTTTTTTTACTTTTCCTTTTTCATCCTTTTCAAACTTTGCGAACCGGACTAATTTTGCAGTCTTCACCTCATCCTCCTGACAAAACCATCAATAATTATTCCTATATTCAGGCCCTTCACCTTAGAAACACCTACTATGCTTCAAAATTTTTTCCCGCGTCATTCAACCTGTCGCGCTCTGCACGCACGCGTGAACTAAAGATGGGAATAACGATAAATGCAATAGCTACAATCAGGCAAGTAAATGCAATTGGATGTGTCGTAATTGCAGCGAAGTTGCCATTTTCAGCTGTCATTGCCATGCGAAAATATTTTTCCACTAATGGCCCCAAAATAAAACCAAGTATCACAGGTGCCATATCTACGCCTAGCTGCGTTAACGCGTATGCGATAATCCCAGTCACAATAAGAATCCAAATATCAAAGGTTCTATTATTCAAACCATAGGTTCCCAGTACACAAACATAATAATCGCCGGGAACAGTATGGAGAACGGTACATTAACCGCCTTGATAAAAGCACGCATTAGACCAAGTTCCATAATATACATCACATGATTGGCTAGGAAATAGCTGACCATAACCGCACCGACCACATCAAGCTTCTGTGTAAAGAGCAATGGACCAGGCTGTAATCCTTGAATCATCAAGCCACCGATCAAGGCTGCCGTGACAAGATCTCCCGGTATTCCCAGCGTAATTAACGGGATAAGAGCCCCTCCATTCACTGCATTATTAGATGATTCCGAGGCGCATATTCCCTCTGGCGAACCATGTCCGAACATCTCTGGATGCTTTGAGATTTTTTTCGAGGTATTATAGGTAATCAGTGTGGCTGCGTTTTGTCCAATCCCTGGTAAAATTCCTATTCCCGTTCCGATCAAACACCCCAGGAGTGTAGGCTTAAAACATCCCGGCATATCTTTAATCGGAGGAACCAAAGAAATTTTTCCCGGGTCCGCCTTTTTCTTAGGTTTTTCCAGATCTCTGCACTGATGTAAAATTTCATTAATAGCGAATAGTCCCATCATCAGTGCCGTTGAATTTAGGCCGTTCATAAGCTGCCAGTTTCCATACGTCAGCCTCTGCACACCCGAAATAGAATCTATTCCAAAACTTCCAAAAACAATTCCAATCCCCGTTCCCACTAAACCTCGAAGCAAATCATCACTTGCCATAGTGATCACTACTGCAAGACCAACAAGTGCTACCGCAAAATATTCCCAGTTTCCGAAAACCAAAGACACCTTGGAGAGCTGAGGTGCTATAAACCATAACGCAAGCGCAGAGAAGGTTCCCCCAATCCATGACACAAAAACGCCAATTTCGAGCGCTTTATTTGGTTTTTTTAAATCATGTGCCATCGGATATCCGTCAAAGGTTGTGAAGATGGATGACGGTGTCCCCGGTATATTAATCAGTGTTGCCGTTATTAACCCACCGGAAATTCCTCCGACATAAATAGCGATTAATAGGGTAAGTCCCTGTACCGGTGTCATTGTATAAGTGAACGGAATCATCAAGGTAACACCCAAAACCGCTGTAAGACCCGGAATACATCCAAACACGATCCCCATAAATACACCGAAGATCAGTAGGACAAAACTCATCGGGTCTCCCATCATCGCTGAAAATCCAGCCTGAATTGCATTCATATTATTTACCTTCCTTAACAAGCAGGGGGCAGACCAAGGGGTCTCTGCCCTCCCGCTTACTTAAGCCTCAAATTAAAACTCCGTCTTATACAATTTTTACTTTGTGGCAGCGTCCTTCTGCATCTCTTCAAAATATGGTTTCATCTGTGCATACCACTCGCCCGTCTTGTCATGGAATTCGGTACCGTCGACGTAATTGATTTCCAGTCCCAACTCCAGAATCTCCTTTTGAAACTGTTCGTTATCACAAACCTTCTTACACGCTTCTTGAAGAACCTTTACCTGCCCTGCATCCATGCCTGCCGGTCCATACCAACCGCGTGGCTTTGTGGTTACGATGTTGTAGCCTAGCTCTTTTGTGCAAGGAACATCCGGTAGTGCCTTGCTCTTCTATCTCCGATGGTCATAAGTGCAATGTGATCACCGGAATGAATAGCCGACTGAATGTCCACACAAGTATTCACGGAAAGCTGGATATGATTTCCCATAAGGGCTGTTTTGTTTTCGGCGCCTCCGTCATAAGGCACAACTGTCACCTTATCTCGAATCTTTAATGCATCCAAAACACGCAGACAATCTGCCATATTGGAATTGTTAGATCCCGTATTCCCTACCTTTACTTCTCCGGGATGTGCATTGATGTACGCCACCGCATCCTCAACCGTCTTCCAGCCCGTTTTCGGATTTGTGACAAATATATTAAAGTCGTCCGCAATGCCACAGATATTTGTAAGCTTATCCCAGAGCGGAATATCAGTAGATCCGGACAGCGTATAGGAAATCACATCCATCGGATTATGCGCCATGATCGTATATCCATCATTTTTGCTATTGTAGGTCTGCATACAACCAATATATCCGGACGCACCATCCACATTGACAGGTACGAGCTTCGCATGATTGGGCAACTCAATATAATCCATGATCTTGCGCGTTAGAATATCCGATCCACCTCCCGGACTGTACGGAATCACAATGGTTACTGGCCCTGCGGGATAATCCGATGAAGCCACCGACTCTTTGCTTGCTGCTTCATTTGGTGCAGTTTGTGCGTCTCCGGCTTCCTGGGTCGCCTGTGTACTGCTACCAGACGTGCCACATCCTACGAGCGATACCGCAATCATCGCTGCTACCATCGTTGCTGCTATCATTTTTTTCATTTTCTGTGTCCCCCCTTTTGTTATTCTTTCACATCTCTTGCCTTATACTTCCCCTTGGAAAATGCCGTATAAATCTCATCAAATTGATCTCTTGGATTTATGCCCCTACTCCCAATCTATAAAACAGGTCAAATTTAGGAAGTTGTAAGGATAGTGCTACACCAAAAACGAGATAATAGATCAGAAGCAAAATTGCGGAAATAACCAAACTCCGGATAATGATTTTTCTCATTTCTTCCCTAGGAAGCGCTTTAAATGTATATCCTCTTTCTCTTACCGTAAACAAAATCGTCAAAAGCGCTTGTGCCAAGAAAGTGGAGATCATGAATCCAAACAAGGGTAACGCAATCGTGTACGTAACCAGTATGGCTATGATCGCAATGATGGTTCCATCTAGGTAAAAATGAAAAGTTCCAGAGTCCTTTGGTAAATCTTTTACCTTAAACATGGATCGAAGCAGAAGCATTAGGGAGGTCAAAAGCATTATGCCTGCTATCATACGAAGCCACACATCACTTCTCGCAAGTAGTCCCCCCTGTCCAGTAGGGACTGTACTGTCGGTGATTTTTCCAAAAAGGAGAAAAACAGAGAGTACCATGGAAAAAGCCGCAAGCACGAAATCATTTTTATGTTTAATAAGCTGATTCATGTTTTCACCCTTATTCTTTCCCTTCAACGCCATCCTTATTTATTAACTACATTACTAGGCGCACCTTCCATATAGGATTTAATATTCGTTGCGGTAATATCCATAATTCTTTGACGTGCCGCCTGAGCAGCCCACGAAATATGTGGAGTGATCAGACAATTTTTTGCAGTTAATAAGGGATTACTCCCCTTAATCGGCTCCGTAGAAACCACATCAAGTCCTGCTGCATAAACCTTGCCACTATTGAGCGCATCTGCCAGATCTTGCTCGACCACCAACTGCCCGCGACTGTTGTTAATAATAATGACCCCATCCTTCATTTTGGAAAGGTTATCGCGATTGATCACTCCTTCCGTATCCGGAAAAAGAGGACAATGTAAAAAGATTACGTCTGATTCTCTGAATAAAGTATCGCGATCTACATACTCTGCGAGCGCTCTCCCTTCCTCACTCTCAAACTTGTCATTTGCCAGAACACGCACCCCCATTGCCTTTAAGATTCTTGCCGTTGACTGACCAATCCGACCAAGTCCAATAATCCCTGCGGTCTTTCCATACATTTCAATCATCGGGTAATCCCAGAAGCACCAATCCGGATTGTTTTCCCATTTTCCCTCCTTGACCGCCTTATCATGAGCCCCATAATGAGAGCAGATTTCTAGGAGCAATCCAACCGCATACTGTCCAACAATTTGCGTTCCATACGTAGGCACATTTTGAACAATGATGCCCTTTTTCTTAGCGTACTCGTAATCCACCACGTTATAACCTGTTGCCAAAACAGCAATACACTTTAAATTTGGACAACGATCTATCGTTTCTTTACTTATCGGCGTCTTGTTAATGACTGCGACTTCCGCATCTTTGATCCTTTCAGCAATCATAGAGAATCAACATAGGACGTTCTATCATAAACTTCCACTTCACCAAGATCTTCCAGCGGCTTCCAAGAAAGATCTCCCGGATTTTCTGTATATCCATCCAAAATAACGATCTTCATCTTCTATCTCTCCTTCACTTGTTTTACTATGCAATCTTAGATTCAATCTTCCACGAGTGCCCACGCTCTCCTCAAGCACCTCTTGGTATTAGCGAGAATAATCTCTTCGTCTTCTTCCTTGGTCGGTTGCACTTCCATAGAAAGTACGAGCGGATTCTTCTCATTAAAAAATCCTTCTTCCTTTAGAACTTGTAAAAAATCCACCAATTCAGGAATATCGTTTGCACTATTCGGATATCCCAATCTCTGGTGCAGATCTCCATATCCCTCTGCATCCGGGTCCGCGACCGCATTGCCATAGTGAAGGTGAGTGATATAGGGCCGGCAGGTACGAATCACATCTTTTGCAGACTCATGGCAAATCGGAAAATGCGAAAGATCGACAAGCAAGCCAAAATTCGGATACTTGGTTCTAACATCGGCCGCAAATTTTGCCGCAAGCGGTGCCGGACCAATAAGGGATGCTTTATCTACATCGTAGTCAAAAACTTCCAGCTCAATCATCATGTTCTTTTCTGCTGCGTATGCGCAAAGGCTAAGCGTTGTTTTTAGTAATTGTTCATATTGAAAATCTTTTGTCTCTTCTTCCCATTTACCAGCAAGAAAAGCAATCCCCTTTGCTCCAAAGTACTCTGCCTCATCAATCGCCTCTATAAGCGTTGCTTCTGCTTTTTTTCTTCCCTCTTCGTCTACGTCATTTGGATTCAGTTTAGGGCCAAGAAGCCGCGGCTGTGCTCCATAACACACTTTCAGATGTGACTGCTGAAGAATACGTCTCATTTCCTGGCGTTCCTCGTCACTGCCACATTTGGTAATTTCAATTGCGTCGAAAAAATCATCCCGTGCAATCCTCTTGACCGCCTCCATCGCATCTAATCTCGGATAAGACATCCATCTGATCGTCCCCAATTGAAAATACTTATGAATTGATTCTCTCATTTTTTCTATCCTTTCTTATACCCGTGTGTTTTCCGGTACTTTACCTTACTTATTTGCTATCGCTCGTTCAGCTGCTTCTGCAATGGCTGTGGCATCCAGTCCATATTTTCCCAAGAGATCCTGATATGCGCCGGACTCCGCATGAACATCCTGTGTTCCTATAAACTCCACCGGTACTTTTATCGCAGATTGGGCAAGTACTTCTGCAACGGCACCTCCCAGCCCTCCTATTACACTGTGCTCTTCAGCCGTGACAAATGCCCCTGTTTCTTCGGCACATTTATGAATCAGCTCCCTGTCAATCGGCTTGATAAAGTACATATCCACTACGCGTGCGCTAATTCCCTTTGACTGCAACACCTCAGCTGCTTTAACAGCCATTCCCACTTCAACGCCACAGGCAATAATCGTCACATCGGTGCCCTCTCGAACCACCATACCCTTTCCAAATTCAAAGTCCGCATTTTGGGGATGACAATCAGGAGCCGCATCTCTGGAAAGACGAATATACATCGGTTTATCAACTTCAATTGCCGTCTTAACCATCCACTCCGTAATCTGTGCATCCGATGCCACCATGACATTCATATTGGGGAGTGCCCTCATAAACGCGATATCCTCCAATGAATGATGTGTGGCTCCATCATAGGAATCAGACAAGCCGCCATATCCTCCCATGAGTTTAATATTCAGTCCCGAATAGGACATATAGGTTCTCGCCCCCAATAAACCAAGGGTAGACAGAAAAACGGCAAATGTATTTACAAACGGAATTTTGCCCATTTTTGCCAGACCTGCTGCCATGCCTTCCATTGCATACTCTGAAATTCCACAGTTAAAAAATCTTTCGGGGTATTTTTCCCCAAACAACTTGGATTTTGTGGATCCGGAGACATCAGCATCAAGAACCACTATGTTCTGGTTTAAATCCCCGTATTTTAATAGTGCCTCCCCATAAATATCACGAATTGCCTTTGCCATCACCGATTTCCCTCCAGTTCTTTCATCGCCTGTTCAAAATGCTCATCATCAATTGGTGCACCATGCCAAGCATGATTTCCCTCCATAAAAGAGACCCCTTTCCCTTTCACCGTATGGGCTAAGATAATAGTGGGTTGACCTTTAATGGTCTTTGCAGATTCGATTGCGCCACTGATCTCCTCTACATCATGTCCATTAACTGTGATGACATGATAGCCGAAAGCCTTCCACTTCAGCTCTACATCTCCAAGTGGCATGATTTCATCGTTTGTGCCGTCAAGCTGCACTCCGTTCCAATCCAGTATTGTAATCAGTCGATTTACCTTTTGCTTACTGGCATTCAAAGCCGTTTCCCAGATGACGCCTTCATTAATTTCTCCATCTCCCAGAATGGCATAGGTATAAGCGTCCCTTCCATCCATCCTATCTGCAAGTGCAATGCCCAGCGCCAAAGGATATCCTGCTCCGAGTGGTCCAGTAGACGCTTCTACTCCAGGTGTTTCCAAAGCATTCGGGTGTCCCTGCAGTCGACTATTCATCTGCCTTAAAGTTTGCAATTCCTCCTTCGGAAAAAAACCTTTCTCCGCCAAATTTAAATATAACATTGGAGCTGCATGTCCTTTGCAAAGCACTATTTTGTCCCTATTGGGATCCTGTGCATTTTCCGGTTTAATATTGGCATCATTAAAGTAGAGATCCGTCAGAATTTCACAAACTGATAACGATCCCCCCGGATGGCCCGTTTGAATCTTATGCAGTAACGTGATCAACTCCTTTCTGAATCTCAAACACAGAGCATCCAGCTCCGCTCTCTTGCTTTTAATCATGGTTCCTCTCCTTTCCGAAACTCTTTTCACTGTTTATCACGTATTCCCTTTTGATATCCGAGAAACTTACCTTCAACCCCTATTTCACCCGCAATCCATCCGAAAATACATTTTCAATGGTTTTTCTTAGGTGACTGATTGTCTACTTGTCTTACATCTAGTATAAAAAAATATACTAGTGATGTCAATTTAAATTTTCCAAATATTTTATCATGGACGATTTACGACGCTTTTCAAAACAAATGCCAATTCCAGTTTTGCTTACTCCTTCCTGTACTCCAGCCAGCCCAATCAACTTTTCTCGTGCTCCCAGCTACCTCTATTGATACAGTGATCTCTCTCTCGAAAACGAGCTACCTCGAAACGTATTACCATAGGTTTCCTTCATCATCAAATTCCCATTCAAATGGTTCCGACATGATTTTTGTTCTAGGATTATTTCTCGCTTCCTCACACATTGCTTCTGAGATCTCTATCTTCTCCAGATGCGCTGTGTCTTGAATACGAATGATTCTAAGTTTCTCTGTGTTTTCGCAGTAACACGCTCTTAAGGCCAACTGTATTGCTTCCTTATCGTTATCCATGACCATTGGCAACTTGTCTAAACCCAAAAATTTGTTGGTCACAGCCGTCGGATAAGTCATTTCTCTACGCATTTTATTCTCAAGCCTTTTCGTTGTAACATCCGCATTCCCTATCCCCTGTGCATTCCCATGCGTTTCTTCCGTTAAATCTAAAACAACTATTTTCCCCGCCTGGATCCCTCCTCGAATATTTGTTGCATATCGACCGATTACATTAGGATCCATTCCGTCCCCACTAATGTTTTTGCCGATTTTATCCACAATCAAAACATCACAGCTGTCAAATAAAATGGTGGCAAATTGTTGTTTAGCTTCCAGCAGCAAGCAAGGTTCTTCCTTCACAATTTCTTCTGGCGTCATGCCGACAATTTTCCACGTATCATCAAATGCATTTTCGATAACAGCTAGGCCGCCAATAACCGGTGTGTTCTCTAAACATATTTTCCCATGTAGCTCAACCACTCGATCCATTTGTTCCGGATCTACCGCATGGATGATGTTCGCTCCATGCTGCTTACCTAGTCCGATAGCCATCATTTTCATCAGCCCGCTTTCATACGCCCCGTGAAAAGAGGTATGAACCTTAATACGATTGAATACTATGATTGCGTCTGCACTCGCAGCGTTTTTATCAATTCTCACCTCCGTGTTGAATTCCTTGCAATAACCTATTTTCACCGTGTCCATATCACTTTTGATCGGACACTTCATCGTCTCTTCCGTGATCCCATAATCAGCAATAATCTGTCGCTGCCCGTTTGAAGTGGCTCCGCCATGACTGCCCATGGCTGCCACAATAAAGGGATTTCCCCCACGAGCCTTTACCACATCCACAATGGTCTTTGTGATCGCTGCATAATTCTTGATACCGCGACTACCACAGGTAATCGCAACATTCATTCCAGCCCGGATTTTTCCGGCAATCTCGGTCCGCTCCAGTTGCTTTTTGACCACCTGCTCTATAGTGGCTGGTGAAATGTGTGTATGGTCATATTGTTGTTCTACCTTAATCATTTTCGGTAGAACAACATTCTTAATCAGATCTGAAACTACCTGCACCTGCTCCACCTCCCATACTTCTATTTATAAAGTCCATGCCAAAGAACAATCCTGTACCGCGAATTTCCCTCCACTTATTTCCACATCTACCCCCGTCATATAGGAAGCGCAGTCTGATGCCAGAAATACTATGGGTTTTGCGAGATCTTCTGGATACCCAAGCCGATGCAAAGCAATGTCTTTGATGAACTTGTCTTTGTACTTGGCCACATTTTCTTCGCTAATTGGCGTTACAATCATTCCCGGTAAATATCCAAGTACTCTTATTCCGTACGGAGCTAGCGCAGCCGCTGTTGACTTCGTCATACTAGTCACCCCCGCTTTTGTCGCCGCATACAGCACTCCGTTTGCGTGTGCCAACTTGGAGTTGAAGCTGCTTGCATTGAGGATAACCCCCTTATTCTGCTTCATCATCACTGTAGCTGCTATCTGTGTGCACTGAAAAACCGCTTTCAGATTAACGGAAAAAATCTGATCAAAATCCTCATCCGTATAATCTATGAATTTTTTATTATTCCCTACACCAGCGTTATTGATCCAAACATCCAAATGTCCAAAGCGGGCTACGACTTCATCTACATAAGACTGTACCGCTTGACGATCTGTGACATCGCAGGTTTGATAAAAGAGATCATATCCATCCCTCTCCATTTCGTCATGCAATGTCTTCAGAGGATCCATCCGTCTCCCCAAATGCATACATGGGCTCCCTCTTTAAGAAACTCTATCGCCAAGCCTCTGCCAATTCCGGTCCCACCACCTGTGATAACGACCACTTTTCCCTCAAGTTGCAGATTCATTGCCTCTCCTTTACATTTTCTATTCTTCGCTTTTTAGATTTCCCAAGGTTGACCACCTGCAAGGCATCCGCCATCGACAATACAAAGCTGGCCAGACATATAGGCAGATGCATCAGATGCAATGAGCACAGACATGCCAAGCATATCGCTCGGGTATCCTGGTCTAGCCATTGCTATTCTTTCCAGCATATACTTACTGTAATAGGGGTCATCCCAAAGTTGGGCTGTCAGTTTCGTACTAATATGTCCCGGGGTTAATGCGTTTGAGCGAAATCCATATTTTGCCCATTCAATAGCTTGGCTTCTTGTTAATGCAGCTATTCCACTCTTGCTCATTCCGTATACGGAGTTTCCACCTAGCATCATGACCGAGTTATATGACGCAACATTCATAATAGAAAGGTGTATCTTTTTTCCCTCCGGAAGGGTCTCGTTTATTTTTATCATTTCCTTTGCAACCTTAATGGAGATCAGATAAACCCCTTTCAGATTAACGCCTATAATTCTGTCAAAGGTTTCCTCCGAACCGTTGGTCATAAGAACTCTCTTATTCATGCCGGCTATATTTGCAAGGACATCTATTTTCCCGTATTTTTCGATTGTGTTCTCTACCACTTCATTAATGGAATCTTCCTCCAGAAGATTCAAATTCATTAGGGTGACCTCACCTCCATCCTTTCGTATTTCATCCCCCACTTCATTCATTGAATCTTTATTGACATCTGCAATAATAACTTTCGCCCCAAGATTCGCATAGCATTTCGCAATTTCACTACCAATTGCTCCCGCTCCTCCAGTCATTAAAATAACCTTATCCTCTAAGGAAAAAAGGTTATTTAGTGTTTGGTTGATTCTCTCTTTATTCATGACTCTCCCCCTTTTTTGAGTGAACCCATTTTTTATCCTGCTCTCCCAAATGGGTTCCTAAAACTTGCAAGCAGCCGCAAGAAGTTCATTTATCATTCTTCTTGCGGCTGCTTGTTTATCTTGGAATCCTGCTTCTATCTACTCCCCGCAATTTTACCAATGAATCCCCAGCTCATCAAAAGTCTAATCAGTCTGCTGCCAACGCTTTTTTTCCCTGCAGTTCATTATAAATATCATTGATATTATCCTGTGTGACTAGCAACGTTTCCATCTGAATTTCCTTATCCGGTGTTCCTCCATCCAACTTGGTCTTGATCGCATCTACGGATGTGCGCCCCATTACAACCGGCTGCTGCGCTGCTGTTGCAAGGATTTTGCCATCCTTGATCGCCTGTACCACTTCCGGAGAGCAGTCAAATCCAACAATCTTGCAATCCGTATTCCCAACTTCTTCCAACGCTGTTACGGCTCCCATACTCGGATCCTCTGAATGACAGAAAATTGCCTTTAATTCCGGAAATGAGGTGATAAGATCTTGTGTGTAGCTAACACCTTCATCCCGGTTAACCTTCTCCATCTGGCGGAATCCAACATCTTTCAATCCATTGGATTGAATCCCCCTCATCAAATCCTTCTTTTCTCTTTACTCCGTTTATTCTTGCCTGGTTCAATGTGATTTGGGCTACCTCATCCCCTTTCTTCAGCTTACTGGCAACATATTTTCCCAGTTCCTTGGCTCCGCCCTCATTATCCGTAGAAATAAAGGACAGATATGTTCCGCCGTCCGTACCGATATCGCATATCACGACCGGCACATTTGCTTCTTCTGCCGCATCGAGTACCTGTATGCAGGATGCAGAATCTGTAGGAGAAATAACAATTCCAGTCACTCCCTTTGTTAAAGCATCTTGCGCATTAGACAACTGAGTATTTGCATTATCTTTGGAATCATATACGGTAACTTCCGCACCGGGCATGGCTTTTTTTCACTTCATCCTCTACCCCATGTTTGACGTAAGTCCAAAACGGGACATCCAACGAAGGGGTTAAATAGGCAATATGGACCCCTGTGTAATCTCCCTTATCCGCTACCGAGGCCGCAGCCGTAGCAGATCCCGAATCGGCAGCTTGCGAAGTTGCAGGCGCCGCCTGCTGCGTAGAACCGCAGGCAGCCAGTCCCGCTGTCATCACTAGCGATAAAACCACTCCCAGTACTTTCTTTTTCATGCTCTCTCTCCTTTTTAATTTTTATTTTTCATATTTGAAATGCGTTCCGCCAATACTGCCACAATGATAACTGCACCCAATGCACTTCCCTGCCAGTATGGGTTCACCCCTAACAGATTTAAAGCATTTCGAAGAAATCCAACAAGAAATACTCCTACAACCGTGCCCCAGAGCGTTCCCCTTCCCCCGCTCATACTGGTTCCTCCAATGACAGCTGCTGCGATGGCATCCATTTCAGCCCCATTTCCATAGGTTGGATCACAAGCCATCATTCGTGAGGTCATAATCCAGGCTGCCAAGCCGCACATCATACCTGAAATGATATAAGCGAAACAAACAGTCTTTTTCACATTGATTCCGGAAAGCATTGCAGAGTCCGCATTTGAACCACAGGCGTACAAATACCTTCCCATTTTTGTCTTTTGTAAAACAAAGATAAATATTGCAAACATGATGATCATGAACACCAGATAATTTGGAATAACTCCTCCAATTTTCATTTTTCCAATAAATTTATAACTCTCCGGAAATCCTGACTGTGTATTTGCATCTGAAATGACATAACACAAGCTGCGACATACATTCATTGTTCCCAGCGTTACGATAAAAGCAGGCATATGAATATATCCAATCAGGAATCCATTGATGCAACCACACGCAACAGCAATCACCATAATTACCAAAAATCCCACGATTGAATTTTCGGTTTTGACCATGCAAATGGAGCCTATCATTCCCGAAAGACCTAAAATCCCTCCAACCGAAAGATCTATTCCACCCGTTATAATCACGATCGTCATCCCAATGCTTATCATTGCATTAGAGGCAACTTGAGACACAACATTAAGCATGTTGCGACTAGAAAGAAAATGATCTGATGCAATGCCCATAATCGTGAAAAAAATGCCGCAAAAACGCATAGCATCGTCATCTCTGTTTTAAAGTTTTTTTCGCAAACCTTTTCGCATGACTATTCTTAACCATCTTCCCCTTCCCTCCACGGGCCTTTTTATTCTTTGTTTTTTTATCCGCTGTACTTAGTGATTTCTTAAAGCACAGAAACGGAGTCTATCCAATCGTGGCATAATAGCCTATCTTTTCTTCACTTACTTCAGATGCCTTAAGTTCTCCTCGAATCTGTCCTTCCCTCATGATAAAGATCGTATTACATAACCCTATTAATTCCGGCATCTCCGAGGATATAACGACAATCCCCATTCCTTTTTCCCGCTAATTCCCTTAGGATCTGATAAATATCTGCCTTAGCGCCAATATCCACCCCCGCGTCGGTTCATCAACAATCAAGACGCTTGGTTTTGGCATCAGCCATTTAGCCAGTAATACTTTCTGCTGGTTCCCACCGGACAACGATTTTACCGGGTCATCATAGCTATTCAGCTTGATTCTCAAGGCGTTCCGTTGAATTTCACAAGCCTCATAGTCTTCAGACTGGCTGGTCAAGACCCCCCTATGTTCAATCATCTCCTCAACGTTCATGTTTAAGCTGATACTCAGCTCCTGAAATAGTCCGTCGTGTTTTCGATCTTCTGACACATAACCCAAACCAGCGTTCATTGCAGCGCGAATACAATTGGGCTTCACTTCGGTTCCATTTATCGTCACCCTACTATCTCCAGTTCTCGGGTCTGCTCCAAAAATACATCTTGCCATCTCTGTGCGTCCAGTTCCAAGTAACCCGGAAAACCCCACAATTTCTCCCTGATGCACTTTAAAGTCAATATTTTTTACAAAATTTCTGGTGTCACACAGGTTCTGTACTTCCATAAGTATTGGCTCTTTCGAGAAATCTTTTTCCTTATCCTCTACCCTGCCATATAGATTTGTGACTTCGCGCCCCACCATGGCCTGGATCAGCTTCCCTTCCTCCAGTGTGTCAGTCTGCGCATTTGCTAAAATTAAATTTCCATCCCTGAGGACCGTTATACGATCAGCAATCTCATAGATTTCATTTATTTTGTGGGATACGATGATAAAGCTGATATTCTTTTGCTTCATGTCTCTGATCAGATCAAACAAAAGTTCTATTTCACGCTCTGTCAGCGATGCAGTTGGTTCATCCAGAATCAGAATCTGGGCATCCTTAGACATCGCTTTTACAATTTCAACAATCTGCATTTGTGCCACTGAAAGCTCAGAAACCTTCATATAAGGATCAATGTACTCTTCCATATGAAAGAGCTGCAATAAATCCTCCGTTTTCTTTATCATCGCTTTTTTATCAGAAAGGAATCCCGCCCGGTAGTACCTAGGATTTGTCAAGAAAATATTCTCTGCGACAGAGAAATCCTTCATCAAGGAAAACTCCTGCGTAACCATGGCAATACCCTTCTCGTTTGCCTGTCCCGCATTGGCGAACCGGCACTTTTCTCCATCGATTCGCATCTCTTCCTCATCTGCCTGATAGATCCCCGCGATAATTTTTGATAAAGTGGATTTGCCTGCACCATTTTCTCCCATCAATGCATGCACTTCACCTTCCTCAAGTTCAAACGAGATGTTCTTGAGCGCCGGAACTCCATAAAAAAACTTTCGAATATTCCTCATTTCGATGATTTTTTTTGACATTCGCCTGTTCTCCTGCTGATCAGTCTTATAAGTCCTCTACAACAGCAACTGCTCGGACTGGCGCGCCGGAAAATCCTGCCAGCTTTATTGGATATGCTGTTAAATAGCACTCTTCGTGCTTCATCAATTCATCCGCAAATAAAAGCTCCTCTAAAATCCATACCCCGTGACTAAGTAATTCTTCATGGCACGGGCGTCCTGTCCCTTCATACCAGCCGCCTGCACTTAAGGTATCTATTCCGCAGCCTCTTACCTGCTTCTCCACTAGGTAGGCTGCAAGTTCCCCGGTAATAAAAGGCCAATCGTTACCATATTCTTTATCCCAATTTTTCCGTTTTCTGCCCCATCCCGTATTGAAAAGAACGATCGTATCCTTTTGAATCAGTTCATCATATTTCCCTACATCAGATGGCATGATTCCCTGCTTTGCTTCTACCTTTCCTCGAAGATCAACCAGTACGGCGTCACCTTGCCACTTCTCCACTTCGATCTCATCAACGGTCTCTCCGTAAGGAAAGAAATGAAAGGGTGCATCCACGTGTGTACCCGTGTGCGCATTCATATCAATTCGCTCTGCAGTAAACAAATCATTGGTATAGATGGCCTCATAGGTCACAGTCGTCATCTTATAAGTTGGCCACCCCGGGCAGTTATGATATACCGGTTGCGACATATCAAAAAAGTGTTTCAATTTTCTCCCCCTTTTTTCTCTTTTCTTCGTTCCACCAGCATGTGGATATCGTCTGCTCATCCCCTTCCATGTTGACTCCAGTGGATTTAATGCAATACGTCATGGTGTACTAGTGTCAAACGAATTATATTCGTAGTTCATGTTCCTCTGTGCCACCTCTAAAAGTGTACTTATACGTAGATCTTGACTGATGAATTCTATTAATTTTTCAAGGTGCAATATAACAATCCGATCTATTGGTATTCTCTTGCTACCAAATTATATTCTTTCTATTTGAACGCTTGTCGGTTATAAGATGTCTACTTGTCTTACATCTATTATGGATAATCCTACACAAAACGTCAATCTGAAAATTTCATAATCCTCTGCAGCATTCCGCCTCTTACTCATCAAAAAAAGGCCCCTCGCAGGTAGCCTTTTTATTGATCTCTTATCTCTATCTAAATTCTGATGTATATGACGAAAAAATAAACTTGTAATGATACGAAATCGAGAACGATCAGGAAAAATCAAACTGCGCGGACCGGGATGGACGTACGGGCGGTGCTTCTCCCGCCCCGCACATTTATATCGTTCTTTCAATCCTGACCTGAAACCCTTCCGCACGGAGAGCACGTAGACGAATCTCTTGCGGTAGGCGCAGGAGAAGGTGTCCGTCCGATTGATCCCAGTCCAAATCGATTGCTCCAAAAGGCGTCGGAATGCTTGACCTACACCACTCCAGTTTCGGCTCCTGTAGATCCACCGTGATTTCACGAAAGCCCTCAACTTCCATTTGTATACCCGTCAGATATTTTTGCATAAATAATGCAGGGGATGCAGACCAGGCATGGCAATAGCTTCTGGTTCTCGTATTCTCATAGAATCCGGGGAACACCTCCCAGCAGGTGGTAGAATCGTAACGAAGCATTTCGCCCCATCTCTTTTGGATGTCCTTCATTACTCGATCCGTTTCCCCCAACCTGCAAAGTACTTCATACTGATAGTACAGCTGGAAAGGGGAACCCACCTGCACAAGTCCTCCTGCCCTTCTCTCACATAAGTCTCTGCAAGCTCTTTCCTCTCCGGCTCCGAAATGGCATTATAATAGAGCAGGAGCGCATGCGTCTGGATGCTACAGGTCTTAGACCAGGCTCCATCCGCGTGCAGGCAGTCACGATAGGCTCGTCTCTTCTCGTCCCAAAGTGATTCAGACAAAAATTTTCTCATCTTATGCGAAGTATTCTCGAAAAATGCTCCATCTGCCTCTTCCCCCAGTACCCTTGCTTCCTCTGCTGCCTTCTCGAAACAATAGGCAAGGATCCCCTGATAAGCGGTACAAATACAGTCATTGGATACATCCATCTTTGCCCAGTCAACCAAATTCCAGGATTTGACCAGAAAGCCTCCTTCCTTCGTCAACAGACTTTCAAAATAGTAAAGTCTTTCTCGGATCGCTGGATATACCTCACTAAAAATCTCTCTATCTTCAGTGATGGCAATGTAATCCATCACCATCAAGATCCAGTTCATCGTCCACATCGGGATAGTGACCGTCCAGTCCGTTGGAGTAAGTGCATTTCCAAGCGGGCTGTTTTCTGTTGCCGATATCCCTGTCACAATGCTGTGTCTGATAAATTCATAATCCCCGAATAGATATGCATCCACATTCATACTGACCAGAGAATCTCCCAGCCAGAATGCTTGCTCGTAAGTAGGGGAATCCGCATAGACATCCGCAACGCTGTCCCTCATCGTCTGATCGCACATCTTCCAAATTCGATTTAGAAGTTCGTTGTCGCATGTAAAAAAACCGCTGTTTGCGATCCGATAAGTTTCATGTAGAAGTTCAAACCTTTGTATCAGGAGTGGTTCTTCTCCTCCAAATACGACACGGATCATCGCATATCTCATTCCCATTCTTGCCATAGAGGTATAAGACTGCCACCCCTCTCTGCAAATATATCTTGCTCCGTTATTCAACCCGATCGTATAATCAACCTCTCCCTGATACATATTTTCGAAGCCATAAATATCCAGAATGGTTCCCCTGGATGCTTTCAAGGTCAAGGATAGATAGCCCACATAAATATCTCCGAAATCAATAATGATACGTTTTTCCAGTCCTGGTTTGGTCGGAGATAGGAACGTCACATCATCCCCATTCCAGAGAATTCCCCAATGGTTCTTTTTTACCGTATATTCTGTCACAACCTTCCCCAAACGCATTAGGGACAGAATGTAGGCATCTTGTTTCACCTCGCTCTCAGGAATCCATTTTACATTTGTCGTCCTGCCTTTTAACTCCTCCAGAGAACAGCAAGAAAAAACCATCTTCTCTTCCTCTGTAAAAAAATCGATATCTCCGTAAATTTCATGCCTTCCGTCTTGGCAAGCCGTGAGCACGGTGCCCGGCAAGGTCACAAAAAAACCGCTCTCCTTCACCGGGCAGACCGTTAATGGATGCGCAAACCGAAACTCTATATGGCTGTAGAGATCATCATATTTCCCGTGAATCTGCATCAGAAAAAAATTCTCTCCCTCTTGCATTTCCACTTGTATCTCTCTGCACGCATCCGACATCTCATAGACCTTCTCCCCTACCCGGAAAGAGCCAAAAATCCCATTCCATTTCCGATTCGGAAAACTGATTACCCCCCTCTGACACTGCTCACTGCGAAGAACACATCCAAGAAAGGCATTCAAATTGGTTTCATCTGCATCCCTCCGATCAGCGAACAAAGCACGCCTCAGATTGACCGTAAACACCTGGCAGTCATTCTCCACATCCTGGATGCGCACAATTCGTTTCGGGAGCTTTGCCTCTATTGTTCGCTTCCGTTCCGGAAGTTCTCGCAGCCGTTTGTTTACTTGCTTGCAAACAACTGCTTTTTGCCATCCATTTATCTTATCCGGATGCAGAAACCAACTGCCATCACCAAGTTGCGCATCATAATAGTCTGCCGGCCCTAGATTAACATTCCGCTTCGGGAGCACCAGGAATCAGACCTGCGTCTTTCATACACCATGTACTTTCACCGGATGAAACCAACACCTCCCCTCTCTGGAGAATATCAAAAATTAGCTTTCCATGGTCATACAGGCTTTGGTAGGTGGAGTAGCCATAATTCCATACGGATACGGCAATCGTATTCTTCCCTTTTCGTAGCTGTGAAGTGATCTCATAGCGGTCAATCCACCCTTCCTGCCTGGTAGATCTCGCCGGCCCCGTCCCCTGTAATACACCGTTAACGAAGAGCATGTATTTATCGGTTGCACAGATCCATACATCACAAGGGGCATCTAAATCTTCTACCATGAATCCGTCCCAAAATAAAACTCGTTGATTCTCCTGCTCCTGATCTGCCAACCAGATCCAATCTCCAAACATAATCTGCTCTCCTCCTACTCCTTGGTAGAACCTGCAGTCAACCCCGTTACAATCTGTTCCGAAAATAGAAAATAGAAAATCAAGATGGGAACCAGCGCGATCGTCACTGCAGCGAAGATCTTATCCCAGTTTTTCAGGAAGTTGCCCGTGTAGCTGTAAATAGCTAACGTCAGCGTCTGTACGTTTTTCTTTGGTAAAAAAACCATTGGTAAGAAAAAATCATTCCAGATTGTTACAAATTGCAATAATCCTACCGTAGCAAATACCGGCCTGGAAATTGGAATGACAATCTTGAGAAAAGTTCTGAAATCCCCCGCTCCATCGATTCTAGCTGACTCCAAAAGCGGCTTTGGCAGCTGTAAAAAAAATTGATAAAACACCAGAAAAGGAAAAGATAGATTGGCAGCGTAAAGTAGCGCCAGTCCCGGAAGATTATTGATCATGCCAATCCTAGAAAGCATCAAATACAGCGGCAGGATGCTGAGCTGAACCGGCATCATCAGACCGATAAGAAAATAGCCCTGTAGCAGTTTCTTGCCCGAAAAGAATACTGCGCCATGCCAAATGCCAGCATGGAGGAAACCAACATCAGTAGGATTAACGATATAAGAACCAGCAGGATGCTGTTTCCAATGTATTTAGCAAATCCCTCTTCCACGAAGACAGTGTAATAATTTTTCATAGTTGGAGCTTTGGGGAAACCTAAAAGATTCTCCACCAGTTCCATTTTTGTCTTAAAGGATGATAAAACCGTTTCCCCTACCAGAAATATAGTGATCATCGAATAAAGAACAAAAAACAGTGAAACCGGAATCTTCCAGTTCATTCTCCCGCCCCGATGTCTTCCACCCCTTCCTTGCTTTATATTCATAGCCTCCATCCTACTGCTCCTTCATTTTTCTCAAAAACAGATTCGTAACTCCCCAGACAAGAAGAATGATGATCAGCATCACTACACTGATTGCGGAGCCGAAGCCGATATCCGTTGTTCCGTAATAAGTTCCTCCAAAGGCGTACCGGTAAAAGACCATGGCGATAAAATCCAGGCGATTGTTCACTCCTCCTGATGTTCCGACCAAAACATAGGGTAAACCGAACATCGTCATTGCATAAATTACACTGAGCGTTAGGTTGGTCACCAGGGATGCTCTGATTCCGGGTAGAATAATGTGAAAGAAACAGGACAACTCCCCGCATCCATCTACGATAGAAGCCTCAATTACCTCCTTTGGCGTTGCCTGCATATCTGCAAAAAAAATCATGGTTCCGGAACTGGCGCACTGCCAAATGACTACCAGAATAAAGACCGGAAACATCACCTTGTCGTCCCCCAACCACGCCCTGGTGTACTGTACCCCCACGGTTTTCGTAATCATTTCATTCAGGATTCCCGTATTGCCCTCAAAAACGAGGAGCGCAAAGAAACCGACGATAGAAATACTCAAGACGTAGGGTACAAAGATCATCGTTCGAATATACTTTGTCAGTGGAATCTTTACAAAAAACAGATAGGCGGTAAAAATCTGGATTGGGGTGATGATAAAGAGTACGCAAAGCAGATAAATGAAATTATTCTTAAGCGCATGAAAGAATACACCCGACATTCTTTCTCCAAAAAGAAGGTATTGAAAGTTACGAAAACCCACGAATTGCATGGGGCCGATCCCGCTCCATTGAAACAGGCTGTAAACGATGGAACAGGCAATCGGAAACATGACAAAACCAGTATATAAAATGAGTCCCGGCGCAATAAAATATCTATATGCCGTATTTTCTTTCTTCTGCTTTTTTTCCAAACTTTTCTCTCCTACGACAAAAACGCAGGGCTGCAGATGTTTCCATGTGCTTCTCGTCCATGGTCATGCTGCACGCACCTGCGTTTTTCTCTTGAATTCTATGACATTCCTATTCTGTGTGGTATCGCTTTCTTGCTTTTCAGATTACAAGGTTTCTTTATGACTTTCCCGCAGACATTTCCTCTTTTGTCAGACAAAGCGACTGCAAAGAATCTACAAACTTCTGAATGGATAAGCCTCCAGTAAAGATTTTACACTGATCTTCTTCCCAGAGATTACAAGGAGAATCACCCTTTCCGGCTTCCTTCCCCAGAATGTCGTAATAACTGGTTGCCTGTACCGTATAACCGTTTTGAATATCATTCACCACGGCTTCCTTGGACTGGATCGACGGAACGCAGGATATCGCTCCCAACGCTTCCAACCATCTGCTTTGTCCCTCTTTGCTGGCAAAATAATTGCAAACGCAAGTGCCGCTTCTTTATTCTCTGTCTTACTGGACACACCAAGTCCACAGGAGCTGGTCGATACAAATGGAATCTGTCCGTCTTCGCAAGGAATCTGAAATGCCCCAAAATCTAATTTGGGATTGTTTTCCTTAAACGTGGAAATATTCCAAGTACCTCCTATATACATCAGTGCCTTTTCCGTAGAAAATGCGAGACTTGCGCCTTCTCCGCTGATTCCGGTCCAGTTTCTTCCAAAATATCCCTTGTCACCCCACTCTGCCATTTTCTTATAAGCATCTACGACACGAGCATCATTGACAGGTGCATATCCGGTTTTCTCATATTCCTGGATCCAATCCAAATGAGTGGCCGCCAGCACCGGCTCAAAAATGAACAGAAGATCCCAGGGATCTGTTGCCCCCAGAGATATTGGCACCTCATCGGTTTTTGCCATTTCGGCAAGAAGGGCTTCAAATTCAGATAGTTTCTTTGGGATTTGATATCCCTTTTCCTTAAAGAGGCGCTTATTATAAAAGACCGCTCTTCCTCCCGTTTCCGCCGTCGGAGTGGAATATATTTTTCCATCTTTCGCCGTCACGATTTTCATGGCGTTTGTTCCATCATACAGGCTAAAATCTACCTTATCGGTAAGATCCATCATTAACCCCTGATCGACATAGGCCTGAAAGTTTGTTGTCGCCTGACCGTTCGTCCAGAAAAGGTCAGGACACTCATTGGCCTGCATCGCTGTTTGCAACAAATTGTAATACTGGTCTGATGTCTTGACCGAATATTCCACATCCACATCCGGGTATTTTTCCTGGAATCCTTCGATCACGCTTTCAACGCATCTTCAAAGGAGGATGCATGCTCCCAGATCACCAACTTCCCGCCGATTTTCTGATTTCCTTCTCCTTTGTCTTGCATTTGGGCATCCCCTACAGAAGCAGCCTGATTGCTGCTTGTTTGGTTCGCCTCACTTGCGCCGCTTCCACATCCTGCAAGAAGCAGAATTGCAGCAAGTGCAACTGATCCGATCTCCCGAATCCTTTTTTTCATCCCAGCCTCCTTTTTGATCTGGCGTTTCGATTTGACCTCTCCGTCTGCATCCTCCGGTTTGATACGCGGATATGGTCCTAATATTCTTTGGACGATGCACACCCGACTTCAAGGACTCATCTCGTGTTCTGCTTAGATTCTAGAAGATTCTTCTAATAAATAATATGTAACTAGAATTTTTTCTGTTCAATTTTTTCAAAAAACTCTGATGTTTCGCTGGTTTATATTCATTTTTTGTTTATTTTGTTCAAAATTTTATTCCTTCCCTCGATACCGCTCCCGGTATTCATTCACCGTGCATCCCTCTATTTTTTTGAACAATCGAAAGAAATAGTTTCCATTTGTCATCCCAACCTTTCCGCCAATTTTTTCTGCAGAGTCCTTCGTTGTTGCGAGCAGTTCCTTCGCTTTTTCCATACGGATCCGGTTTAAGTAGGTAGAATAATTGACGCCAAAATTTTGCTTAAAAACCATACTGAAGTGAGAAGCACTCATGCGAAAATTCGCCGCCACATCGGATTGAGACAGCTCCTCCATATAATGATTCAAGAGAAAGGCTTTGATTTCATATTGGATGTTTTTCCTTGTATCTGCATAAATTTCCAATTCCTTCCAGACCTTCAGGAGCCAGTATTCCAACTCCCCTATGGTACCTGTCTCCAATAGTTTCGCATAAGATGGGTTTCGCCCTTCCGGGAAGATATCTTCACTTCCCGCATCAAAAAATCTCTCAGTGGCAAATACCAGCTCCTGAACAAAACGCATTGCCGTTTCTCTTACATGTTCCGGAGAACACTTTCCGTCTCGCACTTTCTAATAAATGCTCGGATTTCTGCTTCTGTATTCTCTCTCCACTGATTGCTCCAGACATCCTGCTTCCCAGCCTTTAACCGCGGAGCACTCTTCCACTGCAGATCCCTGGCATAGATACCGCCCTTTCTTGCATAAAAAGAAGCTTGACCTCTTTCAAAAGCTTTTTCAATCTGCGCCAGCAGTGCAGTCCTTTCGCTTACCTCGTCCGAAACAGCAACGTGTAAATGCTGATCCGTATATAGATTGATCTGACTCTCCACTTGCCGTAGGAACCTTCTTATTTCCTCTAGTTCCCCTATTTTTACCAGCGCAAGCAGCGCCCCTTTCTCATATAAAAAGACCCTCCCTGCATGTGCGATATCCAAAAATTCCTGTATCAGTCCACAAATCAGACCTTCATTCACTCCCTCCGGCTCCACCTTTAACTTTTCGTCATCCGAAGCCTTATGCAGCCACAGGATCAGGACCCGGCAGAAACCATTTTCCTCCACCAGTTTATTCGCATAAGTCCGCCAGCCCATTTCCGTCTCCGGTTGACCCCCGCCTTGGATTCCCTTCTCCTTTGCCAATCGAAGGAGAAGGTCCGGTAGTTCCTCCTCATCCAACTCTTGTTTGAGCAGATAACGCGCAGCGCCAAACTCCATTGCTTTCTGTGCATAAGAAAAATCCTCATAACAGCTGAGTACGACGAAGAGCATTTGGGGATATTTCCTTCTGCAATCTTTCATCAAATCCAAACCGGATTTCCCCGGCAACCTGATATCTGTCATCAGAATATCTATGGAAGATTCCATTCCCGCTTCCGCCTCTTCCGCAGTTGCATAGACATCCGTGACCACCACTTCCGGATTTTCTTCCAAACAAGCCTTTAGTCCGATTCTGACCAGCGTCTCATCCTCTACAATGGCCACCCGTATCATCCCTCTTCTCCCTTGATCAACGGTAAAAGCAACCGTACATGCACCCCTGTAACCATACCATTCTCTACCACGACTCCATATTCGTTTCCGTAATGCAGATGAATTCTTTCTTCTACATTTCGTATCCCGACCCTATCTTTCTCACTTCTGCATTCCTTCGACCTTAGCCTTCCCTCCAGATTCTCCGTCTGCAACCTTTTCTCCGATTCTTCTAGCTCGCTTTGCTCAATTCCCCGTCCATTGTCGTAGATGTCCACCTGCAAGAACTTTTCTCTCTCCTGCCTCATTGTGATTCGAATTTCTCCCGGCTTCTTTTCTTCCCTGAAAGCCGTGCAGGATGCTGTTCTCCACAAAAGGCTGTAAAAGGAAACGATCAATCTTGTATTGCATCAATTCCGCCGGTACATCTATAGCGACCTGGAAAGTAGAAAAGCGAACCTGTTGAATGGTAATATAGCTCTCCAATAACGCCAGTTCCTTTTCTATCGTAAGCCTATCTTTCTCGCAGTCATACGTGACTCCTGCCATAATCTTCATGATGGCATCCGTCATCTTCCGAATACCACTCTGTTTGTTTAATATAGCCATCCATTTCAGAGAACTTAGGGTATTGTATAAAAAATGAGGGCCGATCTGCATGTAGAGCACCTTCATGCGTAATTCATTTTTGCTCGATTCTTCCTCTCTGACTCTCCTGATCAGTTCTTCTATCTTCCCCGACATCCGATTGAAATGCTCTGTCAGTTTTCGAAGTTCATTCTCTGTTTTCGGCAGTGGAATTTCAATGAATGCTCCTTCTCCAACATCATCCATTCCGTTGGAAAGATTCCGAATCGGCCGAATGATAAATCGATAGATCGCAACATTCCCAATAAGCATCACAAAAACATAAAATAACGTAAAAAACAGTGCCAGTTTAACCAGATTGCGAACGCCGAAACGCAGCTCCTCTCTTGGGTCGGCAATCAAACTGATCCAGTCTGTTCCAGATAATTTTTGCGTACGAAATCATCTGCTCCCCGGCTTCTTCCTCTTTAAGAAAAAAAGAACCTTCCCCTCCTTCATATCACCTGGCTTCAGTGGTAACGCAATCTTATGCCCGATCTCCGACTGACGGTTGGACACCACAACCTGTCCATTCTTCGCAACAAGATAATAACTAGTTTTCCCTCTTCTTAGAGAAGGATTGTCTATGATTTTTTTCTTAAATAATCACTTGAGAAGAATAAATAAAGGATTGCCACCTGTCCATTTCTGGAATTGATCGCCCTGGCTAAAAATATAATCCTTCGGTTTTTCTGGTAAATGCGCCTTCCATAATCGTTGTCGGCAAAAAAACGCTTCTCCCTTCTCGTCTCTGTATAATCGAATCATAATTTTTTTCTAATGTGATCCAGATTAGAAAATTCTCTGCCGTATGCATATACCTTGTTTGGAAAACAAAGTGCAATCCCATCCACTGCCTGATAGGAATTGGTCATGGACGCAAAAGTTTCTTCCACCTTAGGAGGTACGACATCGTACGTTCTACTGTCGATGAAGGACTTCACCGACTTATCGTAATATAGTGTCATTGAGAGTTCCTGCATCCGATCCAGATGCAAAGACAGACTCTTATTAATCGCAGTAAGCAGATTTTTGCGTTCCGCAATCGAAGACTGCAGCAGATCCTCTGAATACCTTTTCACCACCACCCAATAAAATAAAACACTGGGCAAGATAATCGTAACGAGAATAATCCCAATGATCTGCCTTCCTATTCTGTTATGTTTCCTCCGGGTATGCTTTTTCATCCTTCCCCCCGATTGACTTCCTACTGCAGGTCTTGCAAAGAGAGCGCTGACAATATTCCACCTATTTCGCATTCTCCTGAAGTCAAATATTCCGTAGTATTTCTCCAAAAATATGTAAAAGAGGCTTCTTTAATTATATTCTATCAAACGAATCCCTTCAATTTATGCCCTCCTACACTCATAAACGAATCCTTTTATAACATTCATCTTTATAAATCTTTTTCACCTGATGACAACCATCGTACTCCCCTCTCACGTATCGGGCATAAAAACAACGACCATGCAGGGTAATCGTACTCCCTCATGGTCGTTGTTTTCTGTATGATAAACTGTCACCGATTAAAACTCACCCACTCCTCTCACGCACCCCAGTCCCTCCAGGATACATATTTCACGCCGTCCACCTCACAGGTCAGGTCCCCTAAATAATACACCTGACCAGCAGTCCCATCGGAGCGCAGGTTGACATAGTTTTGGTGTTTTGACATACTTTTTTCTAAATTGCTGGAATTCGATTCTAGGAAATGAATAATATAGGGGGCCTCCAATATCGATAACTACGATTTTACAGTAACGGCAGAAACACCGATATTTTTGGAAATGTCATCATAATTGACCAGCTGTCCTCTTCTGAATGCGCATTCAGGGCATCATCTGCCTTTCTTTAACCATGGCTGACACCTATCTCTTCTCAAATTTAGTATATTCCAAAGTCTATTACCCGGAAATTCCAAAGTCAAACTCCAGATATTCCAAAGTGGAGAACCAGGAAATTCCAAAGTGGAGCCAAAATCATGTGCGCCTTCTGTAAAGTACACGATCTTCTAGGAAAAACTACTTCATCACATACTCTGTCTTAAATATCCGGCTTCTCGTTTATTATTTCCTCGATAATCTTTCCAACATTACTGCTTACATTTCCCTTTAGATTGTGAATTTCCTGATTCAGTTTTTTCTCTTGCTCTATTGCCACAAGCACTTTCTTAGCAAGATTTCCTATCGCCGGATTCTGTTTTTGTTCTTCAGCAAAATCAACAAGCCTTTTGGCAAAGGAAATATTTTTGTCTTCTTCTGTTTTTTCCCATAACCTGATATCGATCAATGGATGGATTCCCAACTCTTTTCTTAAATCGATCAGATGCTCAAAGTAGAAAGTCTCCGTATTTGCACCCTCGCAAATAAAGAAATACTTCCTAAATGGCTCTATCTGCTCTTCCTGATCTGATGGGCGCTGGTTCCAATTCGTGTATGTATGCACAGGCATATTTTATTCTCCCTTCCGAAAAGAAAACTGCCTGAACACAGGAATCGCTCCATATCTTCCCTCGAGATAGGCCTTACTCAGTTTCTTGTCATATCTTTCCTTGAATCTGTCCAGAGAATAAATCTTGCTGGCATTATCAGCGTTTCTTTCCACAAACCATATCTCATCTCTGCGGAAAAGACTCTGATCCATGATTGTATCCTCATGTGTCGTAAAGACAAGCTGCATTCTCATACCATCATGAGCCTCCATAAAAAGTCTCAGGAAATGTTCTGTAAGCTTTGGATGCAAGCTGCGCTCCAACTCATCCACAACAAATACTGTGTCCGGACGATCTGTGAGCAACATATCTATCAAATCAAACAATCTCTTTGTTCCATCCGACTCCTCAGAAAAACTGAAGTCAAAAACAGACTTCCCATGTCTGAGCACAAGAGTCGAAATTTCGGGTTCTTCTCCCTCTTTCATACGTATGTTAAAGAATCCTCCTTCCACCCTCCAAGTCATTTGCATACTTGGCAAATTGCTCATTTGAAGCTGCGCTTTTAACTGTGAGAAGATCCCCTGAACAACTTCTGCGGGAATCATCTTGCCCATCTCGTCGATTGTGATCTGCCTTGTCTTTATATCAGTAACTCCGGTATCAAAAGTCTGAATCAGTTTACTGATATGATCCAGGGACTCATCATTATAGTACGCTTCCGTATTTGATATACCAATGTCAGGATTGATAACAATGATATGATTCATGATCCAGCTGAAAGCATCTACAAAAAATATCAGCTTCGAATTTTCCGGATATCTCTTTCCACGGTTCATTTCCGTCAAAAACAGCTGTGCATCCTGTCCGGCAAAGTCCTCTGAATAGACACGGAATCTGCTCTTCTCAGAGGCTGACAGCTTTACCCTTTCACCAAGAATCGGTGCAGCGCTACCTTCCCTTAAGAACAGCTGGTGCGCACTTCCGTCCTGCATCAGTTCATACAACCATTCCTCCGTAATCTTTCTTTGACTGAGTATTGCGGAGAAACCATAGGCATAAAAACTATCACCTACTGTAAATTGGATTTCAAATACGCTGTCACGATTTTTATTCTCCTGACGATTCCTGCTGAAATCATTTGTTGATCCAACCGGCAGTCCTTCCATCAAAACATGTTTCATAAAAGCAAATGCCTCCACGAGATTGGATTTACCGGAAGCATTTGCTCCATAAACAATTGCATTTTTCAGCAATTGCGTCTGCTTGATCTTCACACGGTGACTCTTATTTCCCTGCATCTTACTGGAAGAAATCATGGATAATTCTTCCTTCTGATCAAAAGATTTAAAGTTCTCTACAGATAATTTGACCAACATAACAAGCGCCTCCTTTCAAGGTGCGCTTTCATTATAATGTTTCTACTGCCGACATTCAATATTTTTTACTTATTTAGAGACTTTTTCTCTAAATAATGGTTCTAAGTTTCGATTTGTTTCTTCTCGCTCTATTTTTCTCCTTTAAATGATTATTTCTTGATCTTCCAAACGGTGCTCTCAATACGATTCAGTTTTTCTATAAGAAGTGACATTTTGTCACTTCTAAAATGTCACTTCTAAGTAAAATCCCGCCTCTACGCTTCTTGTATCGTATCGGTACAAGATACGAATTGCATTTTGCACCACCTCGCCTGCGTGTAAGCTTCCTGAAAAATGTGCCTTCCCGATTGACAGAACTCCTCTTTTCCCTCATACTGCAAGTCATGCAAAAAACGCTTCGATTCGCCTTTTATAAAACGCTTCCGATTATGATCTCCTACTTTTTCGTTGCAACCGCCTTCGGTCTTTTGATGCGCCAGGCGGGTTGGGGCTTTTCTTGGGCGCTTGCAATGTCCGTCTTTCTCTATACCGGCGCCTTGCAATTTGTCCTCGTTTCCTTTCTAAGTGGCGGTGCACCTATTCTGACCGTTTTCATCACCGCCCTCTTCCTGTCCAGCAGGCAGGTGTTTTACGGGATTTCTTTTCTTAACAGCTTTCGGAAGGCCGGGCGAACAAAGCCTTATCTGATCCACATCATGACCGATGAAACCTATGCCCTTTTCAGTTCGATCCGAGATTATCCCGAAGGGGTGGAGCCGGTGAGAGCGCAGCTGATGATGGGAACCCTCGCCCACCTCTCCTGGATTCTCGGAACGATGGCCGGGTGCTTTGCCGGCGACTTCATCCCGTCGTCCATCAAGGGGATTGACTTTGCCCTGACTTCTCTCTTTGTCACCATTGTTCTGGACCAGTGGAAGAACGCAGACAATCGCCTCCCGGCCATGATCGGCGCTTCCCTCTCCCTTTTATTCCTATGCATCCTGGGGCCGGAGCGTTTCCTTCTCCCCTCCCTCCTCGTAAGCTGCGTCCTTCTTTTGATCTACGGGAAAAAGAAATCCGCCAATGCCCCCGCACAAAAAGGAGGTTCCGCATGAGTAAATCTTCTGCCCTGATTGCCCTTTTCCTCTGCATTCTGGTCACCTACTTCTGGAGATCGCTTCCGTTTCTGGCTCTGCGTGGGAAAAAATTGTCTCCCTCCCTATCCAGACTGGGAGAACTGCTGCCTCCCTCCATCATGGCGATCCTGCTCATCTACTCTACCCGCAGCATCGTGACGGGAGGCACCTCTCTTCGCCTTTCCCTGGTCGCCGGCTGTCTCTTTACCGCTCTCATTCATCTCTGGAAAAAAAGAATACCATCCTCTCCGTCCTTGCCGGCACCCTCCTCTACGTCGCCTTGCGGAATCTTCTCTAAAAATAGGACGATTGCCTTCTCTGCAATCGTCCCTGTCGATTTTGCTTCATGCGTTGTCGTGCTTCATGCGTTGTCATACTTCTTACTTTGTCATACTTCATGCGTTTTCATACTTCTTGCGCTGCTACACTTACCGCGCTCCTGCATGCGCCATTTTTTTGACCTCGCTGCGTTTTTATGACTCGCTGCTCTTATCTCCGGGTTTGTGAATCATCCGGTGTCCGCTGATCATTGCGCCCACAATCCCAATCAGTGCAAGGCAAGCCCAGAAACTATGCCATTTAAATTTATTTTTCATCTCCATTACTCCTTTCCTCTCCATGGTGCCAAACCTCGTCCGATTCGTCAAGAGTAAGATGGATCCTGATCGGTGATTGCATCGATCGCATCATTCCATCCGGCTTTAAAAAGAGAATTACCACGATCTCATTTCGAGAAAGATTTTTCTAATCTCTTTCATGGGAGAATCACTTGACCAGCTCTCCCGTCCAGGTATTCACACCACCGAAGTTATAAAGCTTTTTGTATCCCAGCTTTGCCAGCTTTTCTGCTGCCAGGCCTGCACGGTGTCCGCTACGGCAGTAGATGAGGATGATCTGATCCGTATCCGGCAAAACCTCCGGCTTCTGGTCCTGGATGTCCTCATTTGGCAAGTTGATCGCTCCCGGAATGTGGCCTGCCGCATACTCTTCCTTTGTCCTGACATCTAAGATGATATGTCCGTCATCCTTCTCCATCATCTTTTTTGCCGTTTCCTGATCAATGTTCTGCACGCTCGCATCCGTCTGTGCATCCGCACTTTCTTCGACCTCTTTCTCAGAAGACCCCGTGCCCATTGACGCCATCTCCCCTGCGCCTGCTACCTTCTCCGCACTCATTGCACTTCCACTCAATTCGCTTGCCATTCCCTCTGTCTTATCCGCACTTCCCATACCGGTCTGACCGGTGCCGCAACCGATCAGGACGACCGATCCCAGTGCTACAAGCAGTCCTGCTGCATAATATCTTTTATTCATTTTTCTTTCTCCTTCATCCTCTATTTTATATTTTGCACAATTATATCATATGCCCACATCTCAGTTTGTGACAATCTCACTGTGGAGAAAAAAGGAAGGAACTCTGTTTAAGGACGCCTTTAATAATTATATTTTGTGTGATGTGACTATTCTGACAATACCAATTTCCATTCTTTTGGAAAACCTATAAAGGAAAGGTTAATAACATCTCTGTATTCGTCAAACAGACCCTCAAGATTTTTTTCAAACGACTTCCACAGATCTCTGTCATCTTGCATGCGTTTGATTACAAGCAGAACAGGGAAAATCTTGTTCATAGATCCTCTACGATATTTCCGATATTCGGAGTACAGATACGGAGTCTGCTTTAGTGGCATGTTGTATAACCGGCTATAATGAGCACAGATATTTCTTATTTCTACAAGAGCAAGTATCCAGCTTCCGAGGTATTTACGATCTGTGTTGTACAGGTCAGCAACCACCTGCTGATCTTCTTTCTTCATTATGCTGTAGAGAGATGAAAGATTTCCGAAAGTAAACAATTCAACCGCTACCCAAATTGGAAAATGTCCCTCGTACTTATGCATATGATGTTTTACAAATGGGGCATTTTTCTGATGTCCACACTCTTTCCAAAAGTTATTGATGATGATTGAATGTACTGACTCCCCAGATTTCGTTTTTTTATCAAGGAAATTGGTCTGATCCATATATCCTTCTGGGCCAAATTTAAGTGCGAGATGATATGAAATTTTCGTCCGAAGCTGTATTTCCATATGCTCAATTACATGGATGAGCCTGTTTCGGAACATACTGTCAAATTTATAAAGTCTGTGAATGTGCTCTAAGGAAATCCCATCTCTGTATTTTTCAGAATTTTCTTTCTGTGTAAGCCCAATACCATATGCACTTAAACGATAATAATTGACTCTTTGCAGAGTACGAACCGCTTTTTCCGTATCATGAATGGAAAGATTGTGCACTTTAATGAGGTGCTCTACTTGTTCTTCATAAGTAAGAGCAGATTTTAAATGAACCATCGCATTTCTCCAGAAATAAAAAGTCCCACCGTGGTCCGCAGTACGTTTCCGCCTTATGCGTGGTGGGCTCTTTCAATTACAGCATAGCATATTTTCAAAAAATGGCAATAGAATTCTATGTCAACCGATCCCTCTGGCAGGAACCCTCTTCCGGGTGTATACTCGCACAGAGAGCATCCTCATTTCACAGGCTCTTTGAACCAATCACTGATTTACCATCTTGGCGCAGCACCTTACACGGCTTTTAGAAAGGCAGGAAGATGAAGAAGATTCTGATTGTAGTCGATATGCAAAAGGACTTTATTGACGGCTCGCTCGGCACACAGGGAGGCCAGAGACATCGTAGAGAAGGTGAGACAAAAGATTCTCTCCCTATCCCAAGGAGAACATCTATGCGACACTGGACACCCATACAGACGATTATCTCTCCAGCCAGGAAGGACAGAATCTTCCTGTCCCTCACTGCATCAAAGGTACCGAGGGCTGGGAGCTGGATGCTTCCCTGCAAGGGCTCATTCCTCCGGATCACTTTTTTGAGAAAGGAAGTTTCGGTAGTCTGGATTTAACAAGAGCTTTAAAGAATCTATATGCTGAGCAGAGCACCGAAAACGACTCCCTTTCCATCGAGCTCATCGGGCTCTGTACGGATATCTGTGTGGTATCCAATGCGCTTCTGCTAAAAGCTTTTCTCCCGGAAGTACCCCTTTCCGTAGACAGCAGTTGCTGTGCCGGGGTGACAAAGGAAAAACACGAGGCTGCGCTGGAAACACTGCGCTCTTGTCAGGTAAAGGTGTATTAAAGGCCCGGCTGCCGAAAAGCATTCTTTTCTCCCAACTCTTTTCAGAACCATCTTTCCCCGGCCAACTGTGCGGGAAAGATGGTTACCCACGCCTTTCAAACATCATTTACAACTAGATTTCCCCTATCCCACCCTCGTCTGTTCGTCGGTATTCGGTACTAAGAATAATGGATACCATTTACCTTTGTATGGTTACTGGGCATACGTTGTAAAAAGAGGGTTCGAACCCCTGTGTATGCGCCCGACATACTGCCATAGCGATTCATTCTCAATCGCGAGAGATCATACCCGCCCGGACAGACTACCTGCTCTATTGGATGATACAAGCCTCCTTTTAGGAAATTCTTTTTATACTCACATCCTTTTATTCCATCAGCTCTGTGGTCCAGTTCAGTTCCTGAATGGTTTCCTCTAACTTCCTGAGCGTCCTGGAATAGGTGTCGATTTCTTTCTGCAAAGCTGCCACATCCACGGTGCTATGGATTTTGATTTCCGTCTTGGAATAACGATCCACCTTGTCACTGGCAGCACCGAGGAAATCCCGCATGATTTGAATGCGCTGCCTGAGACAGTCCCTCTCTGCAATCCGATCCGCAATGCTGCGCTCATCCCGTATGGTGGCCTGATTGGTGCGGTTGATCCTGACAATCAACGTCTCCAACCGGGTCAGGCAATCATCCAGCTCCTGCAAAAGAGAGGCGGGCTCTTCCGACGGCACTTCTCCCTCCTGCACCTTTGCGTTGCGATTCAGCCGGGTATTGATCTCAGAAATTCGTCTCTGCAGATCCGCCCGCTCCGATAATGCAATTGCCAACTTCATCTTCCCCATCCTCCGTTCTCTGTTTTTCTATTCGCACTCCACGGCTTCCTGCTCCAGTTTACAATGATGTTCGAGCATGTAAGAAATCACCGCATCGAACTCTCCTCCCAGAAGCATCTCCCGTTCCAGGTTCTCCCTCTTTGTATTTTGTCTGAAGAGAGGTGAGGGTCCCCGTACTTTCTGATTCTCTGATTTTTCCAGGGTCTGGCGTCTGGGCAAATAGTTTTCAAATATCGTTCCCTGCCTCTTTCGACTTTAGATGCTCCTCCAACTTCTTTTGCGCAAGATCCTGTGCATAAGGCCTGGTATGTGTGGCCCCTGTCAGAAATTCAAGCGAAAAATCTCTACCTTCTCTTCATCCCAAATCACAATCTTTTTCAATCGAAACAGCGCATACCAGTGGCTTGTTTCCGCATGTTCTTCCTTATCAAGGCAATGGAGATACCCTTCCTCGATAAACTCCACGCCATTCATGCACTCCTCAATAAGACTTTTATATTCTTCCCGTGTTCTATAGATTGCGCTATAATAGGCATTTAAATTGTCGGACCATATATGGTTTAGGGTAATTCTTTCCTTTTTTTCCGACACTCTCTTCAAAATAAAACAGGGTATCCCAATCCGCCAACTGCTTTAAGCCCCGATAACATTCCTTCAACTCTTCTTCATTGATATACATGGAAACACCGACATCCAGCACAATATCATATTTCCGAGCTGTGATTTTCGGATTGGAAACTGCATCGACAACCGACATGGTATAAAAGTGGCAGTTCTCATTCTTGATATTCTTCTTTGCCACGGCAATCAGTTCCGAAGATAAATCCACCCCGTAATATTCCTTACATTGATCCACAACCGCCTCTGCCCATCTTCCCATTCCACAGCCGATATCCAGAATCACCTTGTCTTGATTGAGCTTTAACCTGGGAAGGATCAATTGCTTCTCATACGCATCCCACTTAACGGAAAAATCCGGGTCTTGATCGCCCAGTAAAACCGTCGTATATTCTTGCTTTCTGTTATTGATCGTCTTGGCTCTTTGATCATAAAAAGAAACGGTATTTTCTGTGTCGATGCTGACTTTTTCTCCGTAAACACGCTCTTTCATCTATGCCCCCTACTCTGCCCACAGTGCACCCGGTTTATATTTGAATAAATACAGGTATCTTCCCACCCTCACTCGAGAGAATTACCTGCCCTCCTTTGAAAACTTCTCCTGTAAAAAAATCCTTCCACTTCCCTTCCGGTAGATATACCTCTCTGCGGGTCTGATCTTCCTCCATGAATGGAGCGACCAGGTAATCTTCCCCAAACATGTATTCATCCTCGCAATTCAAACCATTCTCATCCTCCGGGAATTGATAAAAGAGCGGACGCATCATCGGTGTGTTTCTTTAACGCACTTCTTTGCAGTCGCATAGATGTAAGGCCTAAACTCTTCACGAAGCTTGTGCCAATAGCGCATCTCATCTATAAACTCGGGGCAATTGTATACCTTCGCAATGTTCCAGGGACTTCTCTCATTCTCCCCGCTGCTTCCTGCCATTAAGTCTTTGAACTGACCCCCCTCCGGTTCGGAATGCCACTGCATGATGGGACAGAAGCATGCAAACTGTGTCGCTCGTCTATACAAATCCATGGAAGGCAATGGCCCTGCAAATCCGGCAATATCAAAACCCCAGAATAGAATTCCGGAAGCTGCTGCCGATAGTCCGGCTTTTAGAACGCTCTTCATTTCTTCCGGTCTGGACTGCTGATCGCCGGCCCACTGAATGGATATGGTATGCTGACCTGAAAAACCGGCTCTACTGAATACGACTTTGTCTTTTCCTACAAATTTCTTATAGGCGGAAGTATAATCAACGCCTGTTCCACTTTTATAATCAAATTCTATTTTTCTCTCAGAGCATTCCAAGTTGCGCATCTTTCCTTTGATTCCTCCGTTCCGATTGTTTTTCTATTTCTCTTCTTTTGCATGAAAATCTGCCATGAATCTCTTAAGTAGAAATGCACAGAAATAGGGAAATGTGTAGATGCAGTCCTCATGTCCTATATTGTTTTTTGAAAACTTCATTCCATATCTGATATCCGGGTAATGATCGGAAGCAATCAGCGTCTTCATTGATTTTGTACGACCACTTTTTGCCTTTACCTCAACAGGAATCAGGGAAGCTATTGAACGGATAAAGAAATCCTCTTCTAAGGTTGAATCCTCTTTCTTGTAATAAAACAGTTTATACCCTTGTTTTAATAAGCGCTTCAGCTACCATATTTTCATAAAGCGCACCCTTATAGACTCCCAGATTCTTGTTGGCCCTGAGATCCTCCTGCGATTCATCATCCAACATGGATACCAACAAACCGGTATCAGCGAAATACAGTTTGAACGCATCAGGATTGTAATTGCCCAAAAGAGGTAGTTCCGGAATTCCATATTATAGCAGATATTGACCATTCCTGCGTCCACAAGCCACTCCGCACAACCTCGATAATCACGGAATCGTGCCCTGAAGCGACCTTGGTAATCTGGAATTTTTTATTTTCTCTTGCTAGTTGTGGCGCAACCCGATTAAACACATTCATGATTCTTGTCTGATCGATACCGGATGCATATTTCCGAATATCTTCTTTATAGTCTGCTATCAGCTGCTTTTGCGTATCAAGAGAACCTTCAAAGGTATTTCTCTCGATATACTCTTTAACAACCGCAGGCATCCCCCCAAGAATGTTATAATCCAGAAAGATAGAATGGAAGACACTCATTTCCAACTCGCTGAAAGGCGTAAATTCCTTCATGTGAGAAAGCAGCATTTCTACAGTATCATTTCCATAACCCTTTGCCCACAAAAACTCCTCAAAATCCATAGAATACATTTCATAGTCTTTTTTATATCCTACGCTATTGCTTTCAATTCTTTTGTAATGGACTCCCAGCATGGATCCACTGCAAATCACATCAAAACGGCCGTCCATACAGAAGAACTTAAGGGAAGTGGCAATTTCCGGAAACTCTGTAATCTCATCAAAGAAGAGCAGTGTCTTTTCCGGCACAAACTTTTTTGAAGGATCAATTAAAGAGATGTTCTTTATGATGTCAGCAGCCTCATAACCCTCCGCAGTAATTCCCTTATATTTTTCATCACGAACAAAATTAATTTCGATAATGTTCTCATAATGGTCAGCAGCAAAATGCAGAATGGATTCTGTCTTCCCAATTTGGCGACTACCTTTAATAATGAGTGGTTTTCTGTTTGGATCTGCTCTCCATGCCGCTAAAAAAGCATCTACCTTTCTTTTCAGATACATTCGAATAATCCCTCCGCAACAAGCTTTTACCTTATTTTATACAAAATAGGAGCGTTTCTCAATCTTCACTGCACATTTCATGAGCGAATATCCAATTATTCACACATATTTTTACTATATATTTCCCCTTGCGCATCTATATGATTTTCTTGTTCCAATCTGCATTTTTTTCATATAGAAACCCATAAAGCATGGTATCACACAATTATCAATCGCATTCTCACAATAAATGCAACAGAGGACTCCCTTTCCGGGAGTCCTCTTGAAAATCGCTTTTTCTAAATAAGTTCCTTTATCTAAAAGAAAATCAATTACATTGATATTCAAAAATACCGTGATCATCATACCAGCGTTTCCCAATATCTTTCCTTACCACAATTTTAGGGAAGGAATCTCCCGTAAGCGAAAATGGTCTAAGTTCTGCTTCCGCTTTTTCATCCGTAGGCATCGCATACGCCGACTGGATATAGATTCGTTTTCCTCCTGTATTTACGACAAAGTCAATTTCCCTTGGAGTACGAATGGAATTCCCCTTTTCGCTTAGTGTCCTTGCATAAACAACACCAACATCAACAGAAAACTGCCGGATATGCAACTCATTATATAGGATGTTCTCCATGATATGTGTCATTTCCTGCTGGCGGAATCCTATTCTTGCATTTCTAAGTCCAATATCCTCGCAGTAATATTTATTTGGCGAGTCAAAATAGGATTTTCCTTTTACGTCATATCGCTGACTTTCTGAAAAAAGGAACGCGTCTTCCAAATGTCCGATATATGCCCTAATTGTATTGGCAGATACACTCCCTCCTTGCTTTGACTTCAAAGTATTGGCAATTTTAGTCGGATTTGTTAATGAACCAACCGAAGAACAAAGCAAATCCAATATCTGTTCCAGTACATCTTGTCTTTCAATTTTTCCGTTCAACAATGTCTTTAATATACACTTCTGAGAAAAGGGATTTCAGATAATTCATCTTAGCAGTATCATTAGGTCTTGACAGGATTAGTGGCATACCGCCATAAAATGCATATTCATCAAATGCTTCGTTTTTGTCTCCACCAACAAAAGAATAATATTCCGCAAAGCTAAGCGGGTGTACTCTTATTTCATCACTTCGTCCTCTAAATTCCGTAAGAATGTCACTGGAAAGCATTTTTGAATTGCTTCCTGTCACATAAACATCTAAATTCGATAAAGCTCTCAAATCGTTAAGAGCATCGTAAAAAGTAATTTTCTTACCATCCGGATTATATGGATTAGCTACCTCATCGGACATTTGAATTTCATCAACAAAAAGATAATACTCCCTCTTTGCTCTTTTCCACTTTCTCTCTTACGAAGGATGAAAGAATAAGCGGATTGCGATATTGAATATCTTTCGCAAGGTCAAGCTCAATCGTAATAATCTGTTCTTCTTTTACATCATTCTCAATCAAGTAATCCCGGTATATATTTTTAAGAAGATAGGATTTACCGCATCTTTTGATTCCGGTAATGACTTTCACTAATCCGTCAAAACGATAGGAAATCAACTGCTTAAGGTAGCTATCACGCTTAATTTCCATGAAGCCGCTCCATTTCATTGAAAATTCATGCCTATTTAGGCTTTTGCAATCACAACTATAATTATACTCTATATTCATCGAAAATTTCTGTCAATTACAGCAGTTCCACCTCAATGTTTGCAGCAGTAAAGACTTCTTTTACCTTATCAAAATTACGATCAAAGGGATAACGAAAACAGGTAAGAACATAATCTCTTCTTCATACTGTGACTGAAATGAATTATTCTGCCCAATCCTCAATTTTCAGAGCAGCCACTCTTTTCTACACCATGCACCAATTCGGCATAAGTTACCGATGATATACACACATCCTCCGGACGAATCGTCTGTAATTTTTGAAACACCTTTTCCGGCTTATGCTTGATTACACAAAACAGATATTGGTGTCAAGCATATACCTCATAGCTCGTCACGCTCCCGAGAAGGCTCTTCGCGGAAAAAGATTAATGCCTGATCATCGAGGTGATAGTCAGGCGTTTTGTTGCTTATTATTCCTGAATACATTTCTCAAGTTCCCGGCAGTAATTATTCTTATCTTTCGTCATCATCCGGCAATGGTCGTAGCCTTCCCATACCTTTATTTGGGCGAGCGGATAGGTCTTGGGAATCATCTTCTTTGCTTTCTTATAATCGAAATCCTTATCTCCGTACGCAAAGATGCATTTCCGCTGAACATCATCGGAAAGCGACGGCAGTTCCACGAATGCACAGTCGTGAACGATATTTCGAATACTCTCCTTATTCATTGCAATAAAATGTTTTGCCAGAAGCGGGGCGGCCTCTTCTCCAAACATGGAGGACATCTTCTTCACACTAAGCTCCGGGTCTGCGACAGCCTTCTTATGTTTATACAGAAACACCGTGCGGAGAATCCACTCCATCATCTTTGCGTTCGTGTAGAAACTGCTTCCCTCAAAAAACAGATGGTTGAATACAATATCATCATATTTGAGAAGCTGTAGAAGAACCACCCCGCCCAGTGAAGCCCCATATCCGAGTGAGAGCTCCGTGATATTTTTCTCAACCAAATACTCATGGATCTGCTTTGCCTCGTCAGCAGCACTTTTATAAGTATCCTTATCGGCATCGCCGTGCGCTGAGAGATCCGGTGCGAGATAACGGTATTCCTCTCCAATGATGTCAGCAATAAATGTCTTCATGCCGTTTGCTGACGAAAAGCATCGGATGGATCAGAAGAATCACGTCCTCTTTTTCGTTATTCCAATCATGCATTATCATTTTCAAAATACCTCACAAGGAATCCCATAGTTGTATTATTTCATTTCTATATTTTATTGCAATCGCTAGTAATAATCGACTATCTCCAAAATATTTACGATTTGGATCCCCTCTCCTTCTTCTCGAATACCAATCTGAACGGATGAATCAAGTCCATCGCATACTGTCCCTTTCGATTCTGCGTAAGGAGATGACATCGTCCGGTATTCCACTGAATCATCAGTTCCACGGTGTCCGCGGCATGAAGTTCATCGATTCGCTGATGTATTTTATCGGCCATTTCTCGACCATAGGCTCTCTCCCCCCTCGTTATCGGCATTTTCCCCGCAAAAAGAGAGGTATGTCTCCTCAGATTCCTCTGCGTCGACATACCCCTCTATGCTCATTCTCGGTTTTTTAATACAGCTTCGCACCCGCCGGGATGTGGTTGTCCACCATCAGAAGGTGAAGCTCTTCCTGATCCGAATCCTTATAGTTGCTGACCGCACTGATCAGCATTCCTTCAGACTCGATGCCCATCATCTTCCTTGGCGGCAGGTTCACGATCGCAATAGCTGTCTTGCCAACCAGCTCTTCCGGCTCGTAGTAATCGTGAATTCCGCTTAGAATTACACGATCCTTGCGTACTCCGTCATCCAGGGTGAACTTGAGCAGCTTTTTGGATTTCGGAACAGCCTCACACGCCAGAATCTTGACCGCACGAAAATCGCTCTTCGAGAAGGTATCAAAATCCACCTGCTCTTCAAACAGAGGCTCGATCTTCACATTGCTGAAATCAATCTTCTCGTTCGGGGTAAAAAAAGCCGGTTTCCGATTCCGAAGTTTCCTGCCCCTCCTTGCCGGACTTGCCGATGGTCTTCATGGTAGGGAAGAGAATCACATCTCTGATAGCGGCAGAATTGGTAAGCAGCATGACCAGGCGATCGATGCCGTAGCCGATGCCGCCGGTCGGAGGCATTCCGATTTCAAGTGCGTTGAGGAAGTCCTCGTCCGTATGATTGGCCTCTTCATCCCCTGCTGCAGCCAGAAGATCCTGTGCTGCAAAAACGCTCTCTCTGGTCAATCGGGTCATTGAGTTCGAGTAGGCGTTGCACATCTCGGCACCGTTGATATAAAGCTCGAACCGTTGCACCTTGGACGGGTCATCCGGTTTTTCTTGGTCAGAGGCGAAAATCTCAATGGGGTGATCCATCACAAGGTCGGCTGAATCATCTGATGCTCGCAGAATTCATCAAAAAGAGATTTTCGATATCGCCTTTTTGTGATGTGGCTCATAGGCAATCTTCTTTTTCATCTGCCACCTTTTTGCCGCCTCTGTGTCCGGAATTTGATCAAAAGTCAACGCCACAGGCTCCTTGATCGCCTCTACCATGGTGATCCGGCGAAACGGTTTGCCCAGGTCAATGACGACCGGTTTCTTATCTTCTCCCCGGCTGCTTCGGATTGGTTCTCCCCGTCCTCCTGCGCCGCGTTCCCGTAAACAATGGTGGTTGTCCGAGCACTTCTTTTTGCCACATGGCGGTACATGGCTTCCGTCAGATCCATCATGCCGTGATAATCGGTGTAGGCCTGATAAAGCTCCATCAGTGTAAATTCCGGATTGTGCCTGGTGTCCAGCCCCTCATTCCGGAAGACGCGGCTGATCTCGTAAACCCGCTCCATGCCTCCGACAATCAGTCTCTTCAGATACAGCTCCAGCGAAATGCGCAATTTAATATCTTCATTCAATGCGTTGTAGTGGGTTTCGAACGGTCTGGCTGCCGCACCGCCCGCATTGGGCACCAGCATGGGAGTCTCCACCTCCAGAAATCCCTGTCCGTCGAGATAACGCCTGATGGAGGAAATGATTTTTGGATCGCAAGATAAAGGTCCGCTTGCTTTCCCTCATTCATGATCAGATCGACATAGCGCTGCCTGTAGCGCAGATCTGTATTAGTAAGACCATGGAACTTTTTCGGAAGAATCTGCAGCGATTTGGAAAGAAGAGTGATTTCTGGTATGAACGGAAATTTCTCCGTCTTTGTTTTAAAGACATGACCCTTGATCCCGATGATGTCGCCGATGTCAAACTTCTTGAATGCCTGATAGGCTTCCGTTCCAATCTCGTCCCTGGCCACATAGCACTGAATGTTGCCTTCCAGATCCTGTACATTGCAAAAAGACGCCTTGCCCATGACGCGCTTACTCATCATTCTTCCGGCAATGGACACCTCTTTGTCTTCCCACTCGGAAAAATGATCCTGAATCTCCCTGGAATGATGCGTCTGGTCAAATTTTACAATCTGAAACGGATCCGCTCCCGCCTCCTGCAACTCCTTCAGCTTATCTCTTCTGACCTGCCTCAGACGGCCGATTTCCTGCTGTGACTGCTCTTCCTGCTGCCTCTCATTTTGATCGACTGGGTTTTGCTGTCTTCCCTGATTCTGTTCTTCCACCTGATTCCTCCGTTTCTGCACATTTCATCAAAAAAACCGAAGCCTTCACAGACCCCGGTTTCTTCCCTCAGCTGACCTTCGATCTCTCGATTTTAAGCACCTTGTACTTAAATTCACCCGCCTGCGTTTCCACGCTCACCACATCGTTCTTTTTTGCACCCAGGAGCGCCTTGCCTACCGGTGATTCATTGGAGATCTTGCCCTTCAGGCTGTTTGCCTCCGAGGAGCCGACGATCTTATACTCGATCTCTTCATTATACGCCATATCGAGGATTTTGACCTTACAACCAATGCCGATCTTCTTCAGATCAACCTCTTCTTCGACGACGACTTCCGCATTCTTCAGGATTCTCTCGAGTTCCTCGATCCTGGCCTCTACATCACGCTGTTCGTCTTTGGCCGCATCATATTCCGCATTTTCCGACAAGTCTCCCTGTGCGCGTGCTTCCTTGATTTTCTGTGCGATCTCCTGCCGTTTATGAACCTTCAATTCCTCCAGTTCATCCTCGTACTTCTTCAGCCCCTCATACGTTAAAATATTTTTTTTCTCGTCCATAGAAATACCTCCCGCTTCTCATAAGTTCATTATTATATAGAGTCTCCCTATCACTGTCAATCATGGAAGCGATTTCTTTTCTGAGCGCCTTCCCCCCTTCCTATGATTTCTTCCGATGCGAAAAGGCTCTCTCCTGCCACTGTTGCATTTCTTCTATTTTACTTCGATCCCATAAGAGAATGCGCAGTTTCTTCGCACAATCCTTTGCAGCAGGTGTAAAGGTCTGGTTGGTCATGACGGCTCCAACCATACAGCCGTAGTAATCCCTTCCCGCATAAATCTGTTGTACGGGCGAAAACACCTACCGGTTTATCGTATCGTTTGCACTGCACTGCATAGCTGATGCCGTCTTTGATCGCCAAGATGTCCGTTCCGAAATCCCCGCTCCCCTTCGTGATCCGCACATCCTGAAAATCACTTGCCTGTAACAGGTCAGCGCAGTAAGATTCAAATTCATGCCCTTCCAGTTCGTCCATGGGTAGGGAGTGCGTATGGAAGTATTTCCACACGAAATGAAAAAGAAGGATGAGAACACCGCATCCAATTGCCAGAAGTGGTACAGTGAAAAGACTCTCCCTCATCGCTTCTCTTTCCCTCTTCCGTGAGCAGAGCCTGATAAATCTCCCTCTTTCCACAGCCCCGGTCCGCAGCTACCCGCTTCATCGCTTCCTTCCTGGCGATTCCCTGCTGTTCATAGAACTGCAGATGCTCTGACAATGGAACTTCCTTCCATTTTTTCTGCTCTTCTTCCCTCTTTTCTTCCGGACGGAAGCCCTCTACGATCAGTACATACTCTCCTCTGGGATCTTTTTCCTCATAGGCTGCGATGGCTTCCGATAGCGTGTTCCTGCATACTTCTTCATGAATCTTGGTCAGTTCCCTGCAAAGAGCGATCTTTCGGTCTCCCAACACTTCATACAGATCCCGCAACGTCATTCTGAGGTGATGTGGCGCCTCGTAAAGGATAATGGTGCGACTTTCCGTTTTCAGTTCCCGCAGAATTCTTTTTCTTTCTTTTTTCTCTCCGTTTCCGGGCAAAAAACCTTCAAAACAAAACCTTCTGGACGGCATGCCGGAAAGGGACAGAGCCGTGATCACCGCACAGGCTCCGGGCAGGGAGGTAACAGAGATCCCCTCTTCATGGCATCTTTTGACCAACACTTCTCCCGGGTCGGAAATCGCCGGTGTTCCCGCATCGGTGATGAGTGCAATGTTCTTTCCCTGCCGAAGTCTGTCGATCAGTTCCTCCGCTTTTTCAAAGCGATTGTACTCGTGGTAACTCACCATCGGCGTGTGAATATCAAAATGATTTAAAAGCTTGATGCTTCCTCTGGTGTCTTCCGCTGCAATGAGATCCGCGCTCTGAAGCGCCTGCAGAACACGAGGTGTGATGTCATTTAAATTGCCGATCGGTGTCGCACAGACAAAAAGCGTTCCGCTCATCCGTTTGCTCCTTCATCCCCTTTTCCCAAGCCTTTGTTTCTCTCCGCCGGTCCCTCCTTCTCCCCCGCAACTCTTTTATGTTCCGCTGCTTCCTTTTTTTGGGCTTTGTAAGAGCATTGGCGGGAGAATTCTCAGCTCCCTTCCGCCTCCTTTTAGGGCTTCCACCAGAACCATATTCGGCTCCTCCTCCGCAGAGGGATGCACGAACTGAAGTCGTTTGGGCTCCAGCTTCTTTGCTTCCAGAAGGCAGAACAACTCCACCAGTCTCCTGGGGCGATGAACGAGAAAAAAACGTCCTCCATCCTTCAGCAGGTAGGCTGCTGCAGATACGACATCCTGCAGGGTGCACAGAATCTCATGCCTTGCAATCGCCCTCTGTGATTCCGGATTCACCAGTCCCTTTCCCGCCGCCATATAGGGAGGATTGCAAGTGATTGCATCAAAAGAGGCGGCAGGAAAGATTCCATCCGCCTTCCTAAGATCTCCCTCTATGATGGTAATTCTGTCTTCCTGATGATTCAGAAGGACGCTCCTGCGCGCCATATCCGCACTTTCCTTCTGAATCTCCAGTCCTGTGAAGTGTGTATTCCTTGTCCTTCCTGACAGGAGAAGCGGAATCACTCCTGTCCCTGTCCCCAGGTCCAACAGCCGCTCCCCTTCCTTCAAGCAGAATGAAATGAGAGAGCAGAACCGCATCCATTCCAAAGCAGAAACCGGCAGGATTCTGTAAGATCTTCAATCCGTCCAACTGAGAGGTCGTCTAAACGTTCGCCCGGATGAATCCAATCTGTTCTATCTGTCATTCCTTGCCCTGTCAGTCGTCCAGCTTCGATCTCTCTGCTTCCTTTTCGTTCTTCCTTTTCCAGCTTTGCCAGTTCCTTTTCCTCTTCGGCTTCTTCCGCATTCAGACGCTTTTTGCCGCTTTTCTTCCCCTGTGGATCCTTGTTCTGGCTCTGGCGCTTTTTGTGCCGGCGCTGGATTTCTGTAATCTCCTCAGTGCGTATTCATGCCTCTTTTTCATCATCCACATCCACGAGAATCTTCATGGTTTCTCGAAGGATATTGACCGAAGAAACCTCGCCTCTAAGCCCATCCCTGGCAACAACGAAGTCCCCCTGTGGAAGGCATTCTTCGATTGATTTCTTCGTAAACTTCTTCTTCATTCTTGAGGCAGCACATCAGTCTGCCACAGGTGCCGGAGATTTTTGACGGATTCAAAGATAGATTTTGTTCCTTGGCCATCCGAATGGATACCGGGATAAAGTCCGAGAGATAGGACCGGCAGCACAGGACCCGGCCGCAAATCCCGATACCTCCCAGGATTTTTGGTCTCATCCTCACTCGATCTGCCGTAATTCGATTCTGGTGCGGAAGACACTGGCCAGATCCTTGACCAGCTCTCTAAAGTCGATTCTTCCGTCTGCCGTAAAATAGAATAAGATCTTGTTGTTATCGAAGGTATAGGCTACATCGATCAGTTTCATGTCCAACTTATGTGCAGCAATCTTCTGAAGCCCGATTTGAAATGCTCTCTTTTCCTTCTCTCTGTTCTCCTCTTCCTGATGCTCATCCGTTTCATTGGCGATTCTAAGAATCTCCTTCACCGGTTTCGGAACCTGCTCATCTAAAAGGTCTGTGGGTGCGCATACCGCCGTCCCGTATTCAATCCCGCGCGTCGTTTCCACGATCAGATGATCGCCTTTTTCACTTCGAAGGCTCCCGGTGAAAAAAATAATATCTTTTCCGCTGTCCGAAACCGGACACCGACTATTCTTGCCATACGCAACCTTTCTGTTATGCCGTTCGCAGAGTCCCTGAAATGCCTCTGCGATCGTAAAAAGCAGAATTTCAGGGATAGTTCTTTATTTACATTCGCAGAAATCCGCTGCCTTGCTGTCTGCAACCCATCCTGCAGAATGTACAGATTCTTCCACTCCGCCTTGTAGGCAACACTTTTAATATACGATATTTCATCAATCAAAATCAAGTGCTGTGTCCTGCCCGTCGCCTTATAAAGCGATATGTCTCGAATGAAATACTGCACCATGACTAGAAATTCCTGCAGGGTCTCCTCAGGATCCTCCGCCTCTTCCAGGGTTCTCTTAAGCCTGTCAGAATCGCATGGGTCCCTCCACAGATGCCTTCTCAATCAGGTCCAGCATCCTTTTTCTTCTGTGTCGAGCATTCTCATCTTCCGCCTTACGAATCGCCTGACCCAGATTCCCTCTGGCAAATCTGGCCTCCAACCTGGCTCTGGACGGTGAAATTTCTTTGATCCGTTAAATACGACTCAATTTCTCCCTCGGTTAAAGGCGCAAAGGACAGGGTCACACATCTGCTGCAGAATGGTCGGTAAAAGTGCATCTGCACGAGTAACCAGGAGCAGGATGACCGCATAAGAGGTGTAGTTCCTCCAGTGTTTTTCAGAATGGCATTCTGTGCTTCAGGCGTCATTTTCTCGGCTTCGTCACGATATAAACCTTGAAGGCGGATTGATATGGTTTCACATAACATCATCGACCAGTTGCTCTCTGACCGCCTGCACCCCCTGCAGCGTTTTCCTTCGCTTGTCCTTATTGTTCGGATCTTCTTCCCGTCTGACAAAGATGATATCCGGATGCGTCTCATGCTCCGCCTGTATACAGGAATGGCAACTCCACAGGCGTCCTCCGCCTGTTTTTCACAGCAGGGTCTCGAGAAAAGGCCCAGTGCCATCAGCATCTTTGCCACAGCCCTCTTCTCCTCAAATATATACGCATGGATATGGAATTGTTGAGAAGCGCATGGGTAAGATGCGCCTTAATCGACTTTTGGCCGACAATGTCAGAAAATCTTTGCCATGAAGCTCAGGTGAAGATATCAAGGAGAAGACCCTACGATGGTTCCGATTCTCCCCATGATTGCAATGTTGTCCTTTTCCTCTGACGATCAGTTCCTTCGCCAACTCATCCAGGTTCTCATCGATGAGGCGGATGATGCCATAAACGCGATGGCGCCCCTTCATCCAGATACTTTTCGCGCCGAAAAAGAATGAGATCTGGTATGGATCTCATTCAGAAAGTCCTTGATCAGAATGCGGTAACGCTGCATCTCCCGGATGTCCTTTTTTTGTGCCAGATGCTTGCCTTCCACGGTGATGCTCTCGTACATGGAAGACAGTCTCGCAGCAAGTCCCTCATCATCCACCTTGCTCTCCAGGATGAATTGAAACGGATTCTCGCTTTGCTTTACCTGCGTTTCCTGCGGTGCCTGCGTAAGCGCCTGCACCTGCTGTACCTTAATTTCCATGATTCTTTTCCATAATGTAGGCCGACACCTGCTTCAGCAGTTCTTCTAAGGTGGCATCGTTTTGGAAGATTCTCGTGATTCCGCCCTTCCTTAATCGATCCTCGCAAAATCCTCTTCGTCTGCAAGAAATCTCCCGCACATTTCATCATATCTCGAACTTCCTGCCTGCGCTCTCTCGAGCGCCCTTCCAGCCGAATTCCGTTATCCGTTTGGATGAGGACCGGGAACACACAGCCTTCTCCGAAATACGCCCTGATCGCAAGAAAAGCCTCCGGTGTTGCAATCATTAAGTAGCTTTGTTTCCCGACAAATCGATTTGACCGTCATCAGCGGTAAAATAATGCCACACACCAAGCTTCGTTGCGTAGCTTCTTTCTTCAATAATGCGACCGCCCTTCCTCATCTCTTCATGAGGTTGCGTCGCTGATAAAAAGTATTGTCTGCCCTCCATTTCCCCTGTCGTTTCGGACGGGTGGTATAGAGAACCACTTTCTTTAGATCCAGCTGTGGATCCTGCAGCAGATTCCTGTATACCGCATCCTTTCCGGATGCACTTTTCCCCATTAATACAAAGATTTTACCCATGAATCAAACTGCTGTCCCTCTCCCGATTTAACTCTTATGATACTACGAAAGGCACAGGTTGGGTAGATGGCTTGTTCTTCACGACCGGTACGTAGACTCTGCCCTCCTGCCACATGAGTACCTTGCAGGTTTGCTCCTGCCTGCAGAAGTTGTTTAATCGCCAAAATCGTTTCATGTCGATCTCTCTCCTGCCACCAGGAGAGGAATTCCCGTGGATAGACATGGGCATCTCCGCACAGATGCTCGCTTTGCTCTCGTTTAACTCCTTCCACTCTCTTTTACGATCCCAAGCCTCGGATGGCAGGATTCTCCTCTTGGGAAGGTGTTTCGTCATTTCTGTAAAACCGCGAGAACCGTCTCGTCTTTCTTCTCCTTTTTGCTTCTCCCAAACAGCTGTCTCATTGATTTCGCACTGCATTCACAGCCTCTGAATCCCCTCGCTTGTATCATAACCGGTCAGAATCAGCACGACATGATGCTCTCCTTCCATTTCCGGTTCAAGATGATAATCGTGACGAAGTTGATCTGCGATCCACCTACCGGTTTGGCTCGAACTGAATACGACGATCTTGCATGGATCCGCAATCATCTCTCTCGGCAGGATCCGCACTTCCGTCAGATTCCCTGTCTTTTCTTCCAATAGATTTCTTAGTTTTTCCAGATGTAAAAAACGGTATGCTCCCGCCTTCTTCACTTCACAAACGCAGCTATCTATGGATGCCATCAGTGGATAAGAAGGGCTGGTACTTTGAAACACACGAAGATATCGCCTGACTCTTTCCTGATCAATCAGCTCCCCCTGTACATGAAGAAGCGCCGTTTGGGTAAGAGAAGGCAGGGTCTTATGAAGGCTGTGAATCACCAGATCCGCTCCGCAACTCAGTGCGCTCTCAGGAAAGGTCGGATACAGTCCGAAATGAGAACCATGTGCCTCATCTACAATCAGCGGGATTTGTTTTTGATGTAAAAAATCTGCGATCCTCACATCGGATACCATTCCCTCATAGGTGGGCGAGGGTGATTAGAACCGCCCTGGTGTCGTCTGTGATTTGTTTCTCGACCTCCTCTGCCGTAATCGGTCCCCAAAACCCGCTTCTGCATTCGTCCCCGATCTTCTCTTCTCTTGTGTGGAATACGGTCCTGCTCCTGCTCTCCGCAATGGAATACGGCTCTTGTCCTGCTCCCGCAATGGAAATCGGCTCTTTTCCTGCCCCTCAATGGAATGCGGCTCTTATCCCGCTCCGCAGCGGAATTTCGGCCTCCTTCGGCAGAAGATACCTTGGTTTTCAGACGGTGCATGGCTACGGCATGATAGACCGATTTATGTGCATTTCTGGCGATCAGAATCTCCTCGTTTTCGTAAAGTGCCGCGCAGATTGATGCAAGATTCCCGCTGCTCGATCCGTTTTACCAGAAAGTAAGTCTCGCTTCCAGAATTGCCAGAACAAATCGTTGGCTCTTACCTCGCGCCTCTTGTAGGATTCCGTCCGCCTCATGCAGGTTATCAAAGTCCCTTCTATTTCGTGATATCCACCTTGCATAATTCCTGCAAAACCTTTTTCGAAAAAGCCTTCTCGTTCCTTTTGTGCCCTGGCATGTGAAAGGGGTAAAAGTCACTTTTTGCAATATTCCCTCCAGTGCGCTTCTGAGTTCATTCTTAAATTGTCGGTCTTCGGCATTTCTTTCCGTTGTATCCCATCAAAGATTCCCCACAATCCGGAGAAACCGTGTCTCTCTAAAGGAAGAGCGAAAACTGCCTGCCTCTTCCTGGATAATGCGGTCGATGGGCTCTTCTATCCCAGAAGCTCGACTCGGTGCCCGGTCATCTGTCGGGATATGATTCCCACCATTCACCACCTTCAAGATCCTCACTCACTTTTGTCATTCTACAAAGGAATTCTTCCCTGTCTGTTGCGACATTGCTGCCGGATGACCTCTCGTGCGCTCAGCTCCCGCCAGGATTCGATTCTGCAGGCTTCCATGGGCAGAGAAGCCTGGGCAAAAGTTCCGATTGGTCGCCCTCGCTCACCTCCACCGTTGCCACTTCCGGAAAGACCGATGCAATCGTATCGGATAACATAGGTAGTGATGTCGTCCTGGCTGTTTCCATGCATGTTCATATTGACTACCATCACTCCTTCCTCCGTCAGATGATTTTTACCAGCGTAAAAATTCGCGTGTGCTCATTTGAAAGGGATGGTGATATCCTGGTAGGGCACTCTACCATAATGACGCTCATATTGATCCTTGCTTGCATTTAGACACGCCTCCCGTCATACGTGGTTACCGGAACCTCTTTGGACAGATGAAAATATGTATGAGCAAGATCGGTAATCTTCTGATCGATTTCTACCCCTTCGATCTTTGCATTCGGAAAAAGGTCTTGCATTCGGTCGTGTGGGTTCCCGCTTCCCATCCCGAGAACCAGTATCTTCGTTTTTGCTTTTTGCAAGTAGAAGTGGGGCTGCCAGCGCATGAATCATCAATACATCCCACCCTAGATCGCTGTTTTTGAGATAAACGGACTGCACGCCGAATAAGACATTGGTCGACAGAATGGTTTCCTGATCTGTATCCCTAACTTGAAGATAGTTATAGATCGATTCTCCTTCATAGTTAAATTTTTTCCCAGGCAAAGTTGGATTGATGCCCGAATAGACAGGCGAATAAATAAATCGGAATACTGAATAGAAAGATTTTTTTACCTGAACGAGTCATATAGAAATAAAAGCAGCGACAGGAACAACAGGATCCCCGGAAAATAGAAGAAAGCACCGCTGTCCCCACCGTAGGAATGGAGAACGATGGTGGGCAAAAGTGCCCACAAGCTGATCGTACCAGTAAGCGCCCAGTCTCCGAAATACTACCGCTCTCCAGGGACTGACACTGAATCGCACTTGCAGAGGGCGTCACTGTGCCAAGCAAAACAAGGGAAAGACAAAAGAAGAAGGCAGGCATAAAGTGCGGCAAAGACAAGTGCAATTGGTGTTGATGGTAAGAATCATGGCTCCCGTAACCAGCAGAATGCAATACATTCCCACAGGGATCGTGCTATCCATATCGCTGCAAACGGAATCCGTCCGAATACCTATGTGGATCATCCCTCACGATCCGCCCATCCGTCTCGAAAACATTGCTCTAGTGCCATAAGTGCGACTCGAGATGGTTCCGATGATAATGGTCCAAAACAATTCAAGTGAGGAGCTGAAACAGGAGAGCGATCAACCACGGGCTCTCAGTTCCACCGCCATGACCGACATGCCGGATCGGTGCTGGGCAAACGCATTTTGTGCCTAAAAGAATGAAATTGGAATTGGTTGTCACGTACTCTCACTCATGATAAATTCCTATGCGAATTTCTATGATGAAAGCAACTCGTGGTTCCCCTATCGGTATCCAAAAACTCAGTACTAAAATCCAAGATACAGCGGAATAACTCATCCTCCCATCTTCTAAGACGGGACTGGATTGAAAGCGTCGATACTACGAAAAAGTTCCCGCTTTAGGGAACTCCTAGTGCCTGGAGACGAATCCGAAACCCTACCGACACGAGGATTTTCCAGTCCTCGCTCTCACCAACTGAGCTTATCAAGGCAACAGTCGCATTGAACAAATTCACGACCTCGTATCTGGTGATCGTTAACAATATAACGAATCCATCTCGTAGCGATAGGATTTGAACCTACAGGACCTCTCGGGTTATGGAGCCCTGACTTTGAGCTCCCAGACTGCTCCACCCCGCGATATAACATTGTTCTCGATTGGGTGGCGGTGGACTCGAACCACCGGAAGCAACTTTGCAGCAGATTTACAGTCTGTCCCTTGGCCACTTCGGGAAGCCCACCCATGTAATATTACTACATGTGAATTGGTAGCGCTGATCAGATCGGATTCCTTGAACTCGTAACCTGCTGGATTGCGTAAAATCAGCTGCTCTTGCCAATTGAGCCACATCGGCAGAACAATGGACCCATAGGGCCTCAGAACCCATGACTGCTTTGTAAGGCAAGGATGCTCTCCCAGCTGAGCTAAAGACATCCCATGATAAACAATAATATAAACGGACCCGATGGGGTCTCAACCCACGGACCTCCGCCGTGACAGGAAGCATGCCTAACCAGCTGAGCCACCGCTATAATGGAATTCAGGTAACCAAAACCGAACACTGACGAGCCAGAAAGAGACAGGGACAAGCCTCTCGATCTGCATTAGTACGGAGCTCAGCCGTGAGCAGGGCTACCAGCACTCTACACCCTTCCCGCCTCCATCCACCTTGTGTACCTTCCAAGGGATCCCATGCCCTGCAGGCGGGATAATCCCATCTTGAGCACGCTAGATGCCTTCATGTCGGTCCCTGCCGATGACATGGCTTGACTGCCTCACACAACGCAGCAGATACACCAGCGGTCCGTCCATCCTGTGGTCCTCCTCGTACTAAGGACAGCTCCTCTCAGATATCCCACGCTCAAGTGCTGGATAGGGACCGAACTGTCTCCACGACGTGCTCTGAACTCCAGCTCGCGTACCGCTTTTACTGGGCGAACAGCCCAACCCTTTTGGGACCTCAAGCAGAAAGCAGGATGCGATGGAGTCGGACATCGAGGTGCCGCAGTCACTCTCGTCGGATGTGAACTCTTGGGAGTGATCAGCCTGTTATCCCCAGGGTAGCTGATCCGCTAGAGCGACGGCAATCCCAATTTCATGCCACCACCGAGCATCACTAAGTCCCACTCTTCGTACCTGCTCCACCCGTCGGTGTCACAGTCAGGACTCCTTCTGCCTCTGCAACTCCTTCGGATGGTTTCCGTCCATCCTGAAGGAATCCCTTTGAGCCCCTGATACCCTTCGGCTGAGCAAGGACCGCCCCAGTCAAACTCACAGACATTGTCCCCCGCCGGTTTCATCGGCCGCAGGTTAGAAACCCAGTAACGCAAGCGTGGTATCCCAACAGACGACCCGGCACCACCAGACGTCATCACTTCTTCGTCTCCCCACCTATCCTGTACATATGCAGCTACTGAAACTCAGATCACGCTGGAGTAAAGCTCCATGGGGTCTTTCCGTCCTGGCGCGTAACCGCATCTTCACTGGTACTTTCAATTTCTCACTCGAGTCCTGCCGAGACAGTGCCTCAAATCATCCACATGCCTTTCAAAGTGGGCTCGGAACCGCCACCTGCACACAAGGAATTCCTCGCTACCTTTAGGACTCAGCTATAGCTATTGCCGCCGTCGACTGGGGCTTAAATTGAAAAGCTTCTGCTTGCGCCAACCTCTCCTCTCAACCTTCTTCCAGCACCGGGCAGTATGCGTCAGCCCATACACCTCACCCTTTCTCGGTTTCTTGCATAGACGACCTGTGTTTTTGCTAAACAGCTGGCTTGAGCCTTCTTCTCTGCGGGCCTGCTCTCGCAGGTCGCTCCTCTCCTCCTCTTCGCGCTCGCTCTCTCGCGCGCGCGCTCCTCCTCCTCGCGCTCTCTCCTCCTCAGCATGGTGGATGCCGAGTTCCTAGCACTGCCTCGCCCATTTTAGGACTTTCTCCTCATCCACCTGTGTCGGTTTACGGTACGTGGGCTGAGTAAACACACAGTTAGCGACTTCTTTCTCGACGTGCCCCTCTAAGTCCATCTACTACTTTTATTTCTGCTCCGCATCACGCATCTGCCTCTCCTGGTAGGGATTTACTCCCACTGGCAGCTTCTGCTTGCACCGGGCTCTCTCTCGCACGACCTACTACCCGTGCGCTGCCTTCTGATTTACCCAGGTGCAGGAATCTCAACCTGCATGTCCATCGGCCACGTCCCTCGGCCTCGGCCTTAGGGTCCCGACTTCCTCAGGGCAGACTGCACAGCCATCTGAAACTTGGATATTCGGCGAAAGGATTCTCACCTCATCCTGCTACCCATTCCGGCATTCCTCCTCAGCAGCAGTCCGCCACTCCTCTCAGCATGGTCTTCCTCCTGTGAATGTCTCCCCTCACCGACAAAACATACCCGTAGATATGGCCCAGTCCCCAAGCTCTGTGTCTGTATGTTTCAGCCCCTGGCAATTTTCGGCGCGACCTCTCGGCTAGTGAGCCACTACGCACTCTTTGAATGTGTGGCTGCTTCTAAGCCTTTGCCATCCTAGCTAGTCTTTGAAATCCCAGCATCCTTTTCCACTTAACGTCGTACTTTGGGACCTTAGCTGTAGATCCGGGCTGTTTCCCTTTGACTCACCCAACTTATCTCTCGTGCAGTCTGACCCCTGATGCCTCTTCCTGTATGGCATCTGTGGCTTTGATGGTCTCGGTAAGCGGTGAAGCCCCCTTAGACGTCTGCAGTGGCACTCCATCAGGCATGCCATCAGGCTAGTCTTGAAAGCTATACTCTGGGAGAAACCAGCTCATCTCTGTCTGATTGAATCTCTCCCACCCACAACTCCATCACCACACCCTTTCAACGGATGTGTCTCGGACCTCCACAGCCTTTTTACGGCCGCTTCATCCTGGTCATGGGTAGGTCACCCAAGCCTCGGGGCCCATATATACCGACCTCAGCGCGCCTTCACACCTCGGTCCTCGCTCGGCTCATCTCACTCTAACCCTCGCCGGCATTACATGCTCGCCGGACTGTTCTACAAAAGTACACGATCAGGACTCTTATGCGCTCGACGATCACTGTCCTCTCGCAGCTGTAGGGTGGGCACAAGGTTTCAGGTTCCTTCACTCCCTCCCGGGTTCTTTTCACCGTTCCCTCACGGTACTCATCTCTCATCGGTCACTAAGGAGTATTTAGCCTTGCCGGGGTGGTCCTCATGCTGTTCATACAAGGTTTTTCGTGTCTCGTATTACTCTGATCCTGCTGTGCTCTCCTCTCACCTTCACTTATACGGGACTCTTCACCCTCTCTGGTTGCGTCTCTCCCAGCACCATCTCTGTTTGGCCTCGTTAGTCACGTCCGGCAGTCTCGAACCCGGAATGCAAGCATTCCGTGTTTGGGCTCCTCCATGTCTCGCTCGCCGCCACTTGCGGGAATCACCTTTGCTTTTCTCTTCATCCACACTTAGATAAGTTTCCAGTTCACTGGTCCCTCCGTATACCCATGGATTCAGTATACGGTACATGAGGTTCGCTCATGTGGGTTGCATCTCAGATATCTTTCGGATCACCGTGTATTGTTGCCACTCGCAGCTGCAGTTTATCACGTCTTTCATCGGCTTTCAGTGCCAAGCGCATTCACCTTACGCCCTTTAGTTTGCTTCTCATGCTTATGATAACATAAGATGCTCTCAAAAGTTTGCATTGCATGCACTTCCACTTTTCAGATGTCTTGTCTCTTTCAGATTTTCTGACTCTCAGTATCTCGATTTTCAAGGGCAATCCGATTTCTCATCCGTAAGCAATTAAGATACTGCTGAGTGGAGACGTGATCTGAACTCAAGGACACCTGCTTGCAAGGTGCAGAAAGTGCCTCCCAAACTGAGCCATACACTCAGATGATGACTATGGACCTCGAACCACTGACCCCACGCTTGGTCAGGCGCGGGCGCCCCAACCGGCTGAGCTCATAATCCCTTAATGGGTCCGGCGAGCCACTCATTCTCCCGTATCGTCTCCAAATACAGCACCCGGCTCATTGATGTGGTCTCACCGTCGTGTCTCGATGAACGGAGTTACCCCATACCGTATCGCCACCGGAAATATTTCGTTGTTTACAACGTTTGCGCAGGAACTCCACCGCACTCTCCAACTGTCTCGCTTCGCGACTCGCTTCTGCTCACTTGCGCTCCGGTCAAGTTCCTCTACTACCACTTTTGCCTTCGACAGCTCCTTGCATGCAAGCATGCAGGCTTGTTCATCCAAAAGATCACGCGGCAAGAACTGACAACCGAGACAGCAGATGCAAACCTCACTCATCCCTTTAGGAAAGGAGGTGATCCAGCTGCAGGTTCTCCCACGGCTACCTTAGCCACGATCTCTCACCCCAGTCATCCGGCCCTGCCTCGACGGCTCCTTCTTTTGCAGTTAGGTCACCGGCTTCGGGCATTCCCGACTCCCCATGGTGGACGGGCGGTGGTACAAGACCCGAACGTATCCACCGCGACATGCTGATTCATGATTACTAGGATTCCAGCTCGTGCAGTGGGTTGCAGCCTGCAGCTCGAACTGGTCAGCAGCTTTTGAGATCGCCCAGGTCACCCTTTCGCCCTCTGTTACGACATTGTAGCACGTGTAGCCCAGGACCATAAGGGCGCATGATGATTTGACGTCATCCCCACCTTCCTCCGGGTTATCCCCCGGCAGTCCGCTGTACAGAAGTTCCCAACTACTTGCTGGACACTATACGCAGTGGGTTGCGCTGCATTGCAGGACTTAACCCAACATCTCACGACACGAGCTGACGACAAACATGCGCACCACCTCGTCCTCGGGACGCCCTGAAGGGCTTTAAAGTCTACCTCTCAATCCGTCCGATCTAAGGTCTGTACAGCTTCGCGTGCTGTTTTGAATTAAACCACGCATGCTCCACCGCTTGTGCGGGGTCCCCGTCAATTCCTTTGAGTTTCATTCTCCTGCGAACGTACTCCCCAGGTGGAATAACATTACTTATCACGTTTGCTCTCGGCACTGAAAACTTTGTCTCCCAACACCTAGCATTCATCGTCACCGCGTGGACTACCAGGTATCTAATCCTGTTTGCTCCCCACGCCCTTCGAGCCCCCAACGTCAGTCGCTGCCCAAGCCGCCTTCGCCGCCGATGTTCCTCTCCCGATATCTACATGCATTTTCACCGCTACACCAGGAATTCCGCTACTTCCAGTACCCATCTCAGATTCGTCGCAGCAAGCCCACGGCTGAGCCGTGGGCTCACTCAGACTTGCATATCCGTCTGCGCTCCCTTTACACCCAGTAAACCTGATAACGCTTTGCTCACATGCGCCATCACCGCTGGTCAGCACGCATTTAGCCGGAGCTCTTACCTCAGGTACCGTCATCTCTTGCGAGCCTTCTTCCCTGCTGATAGAGCTTTTACATACCGAAATACTTCTTCACCACGCGGCGTCGCTGCATCAGAGTTTCCTCCACAGCAATATCCCCACTGCTGCGCTCCCAGGAGTCTGGGCCGTGTCTCAGTCCCAATGTGGCTGTCCGCCCTCCTCAGGCCGGCTATATGATCGTCGCTTTGGTGAGCCGCACCTCACCAACTGGTTAATCAGACGCGGGCCCATCCCATACCACCGAGCTTTGCGTCACACTGTAAGACGCCTTACTCAGGTGCTTTATGCGGTTTCACCAGTCGCTCCAACTTCACATCGGTATAAGCAGGCTGCCCACAGCGTTACTCACTCCGTCCGCCACTCACAGTTCATCGTCTTCCACCAGCAGGCTCCTCCGTCCTCATAGCTCTCGTTCGACTTCTGGCGCGTGCTAGGCACGCCCGCCAGTGCTCATCCTGGAGCTTCAGGATCGAACTCCTCAGTTTTGGTATCTCTCTTTAATCTTTTAGTCTGTTCTCAGACCTTTCTACTTAAAGGCCCCTTCTCGTTCAATCTCAGTCCAAGACTATCGCTAGTCCTG
>CAKAGX010000002.1 GCA_916438775.1 uncultured Oribacterium sp. | reverse complement strand
CAAGGTTCTGATGGACTTTGTTTCAGTTTTGGATGACTGAAACAAACTTTGCTTCGCAAAGCACATCCCTTCGGGTTGTGGTCGGTACGGGACGACTTTTCTGATGAAAAGTCTTTCCCTCTGTAGCTCGTTTGGAGCGACAGCCTGTGTATCTTAGCATCGGTGAGATTTGCTGTCAAGCAATTTTTTTATTTTTTTCGGAATTTTTTATCGGATGTTTTTTGTCGGAAATTTTACAGTTTTATTTCTCAGGAGAATTTATCTATTTCATTCTTCCACAATTTCCGCTTTAAACACCAAGACAACATCCGCATCTGAACAGCAAAACTCCGCCACGCCTTCAGGCTGTCCCGGGAGCTTACCGCCATACCGCAAAATATCTACATACGGAAAAGCGCAGTGCATAGCCATCGGACAGATTTGCCCTCTTTCCGTATCATAGTCGAAGCAGTCCCCCACCTTATGACCGCGGTGACAGCCCATTTTCCCTCTACGGTCTGTTATGGTAAGCTTTATCTTCGGTCTTTTCCCACGACTCATTTTTATCTCCTCTACGAATCTTTTTTCTGTTTTCTCGGTATAAGATATTTTGTATCTACTTACGAATAATTTATGCAGTATCTCACAGTTTTTATTCGTATTCATCTTATCACATTAAACAAAGCTACCTCAAGCATAGAAAGGGGGCTCAAAAAACTCTCCAAGAAAAAGTGCTCAGACATAATGTACCGACCCCCAAAAGTTAGACCAAAATCTAACGATTCGGGGGGCGGTACAATTCCCGGCACTTTTCCTTGGAGTATAATTATGAAAAAGGAAAACGGCGTAATCCAATGTCAGGCATACTTCTCAAATCTTGGAACAACTCTGAAAAAATACAGTATTTCTATTTGTCGCAATCCTCGGTTCGAAGAATCCACTTTCTCTTCTTCATTATAAATATTGTACCTATAAAGAGAGAGAAGAGAATCAGGTTTCTTCTCCATATTTCACCAAGGCCGACAAGCCCCATCGGCGGAATCGGATCCCTATGGTTTGTAAAGACGAGGACTTCTTTTGAGCCGTCCAATTTCTTCTCCACATCTTTTTCATAGGTATAACGATAGCCTACCGCATCCAGATTTTGCAAGCATAACCGGTGCTGACTTCCGGAGCATAGCTCAACGGGTTCTCGCCTACCTGATACTTATAGTTCTTCGGGAGAACAAACTCTATAGCTTGATCATGCTTTAGGCTAAATGCAATAAAGGAATCACCGGCATTGAGATTGAACTGAATCAAACCCTGCGTATCCGCCGAAAATCCGGCTTTCAAGCTATTAAATTCCGCTTGGTTAATCGCCACGCCTTCTCCTGTTCCATCCGGTTTAAAGACCTTTAACCTGAACGAGAATACTTGGTTCTTATCCGCCAAATCTCCACTAACTTTCTTTTCAATCCGAAGAATTTGCTTATCATCCTCTTCATAGACATTCTTGACAATCAGCTCTTTGGTTTCATTGTCAGCCAGTGTAAAGGTTCCAATCGCATAGTTTCTGTCTTCATTTTTAGGAATGCTGGTCGCCGTGAGTTCTATGTTCTTAAAGTGAAGAATACGTCCTCCAATTGTTGCATTTTCTCCGGCAGAAGCCATAAGCTCGGAAACACGGTATTTTCTGCCCGGAATCAAGCCGCTAATGGTTAGCACATATTGTTTTCTATTATTATGTACACCCTCAGCAGGAACAATCGGGGTCAAATTCTTTCCCACTCCTGTTACTTTTGTACCTCTATACTCCTCCGTCACAAGCGGTCCATAGTCCGTTTCCGTCTCCGACTTCGTCATGGTGAATTTTGCTATGCCGTTCACCTTTCTAAAATTTGTCGACCCCGGAATTTGCTCTTCCAATTTAAAGGAGCAGGATTTTAATAATTCAAGCTCTTCTTCGTCTGTCTCTGTCCCCTTAAAACTTTTCACTATACGAATGGTTCCCGGATCAACTTGTATAACCGGTTTTTGGTATTTCTTTTCCGGCGGTTCCTCTCTGGTATTTTTATCTTTAAATCGAACATACTTTAAGTAAGCCCCTTCATTCGAATAGAATCCTTCTTTTTCTGAGGAAGTGTGAAACTCTTCCTCCGGGATTTTCTCATAAAGGTACCACTGGTCCGTTCTGATATCTCCTTCTTTTAAGCTGGAAGTTAGGTCCGGCGTTCTCGTTCCGCTAATATTCTCTCCGTTTACATTGTCGAGATACCCAATATCCTTTGTTCCGGCTATAGTCCAGCGTTCACTATCTTTATCAAAATAATCCAGAACGTTTTTCTGATACTTTTCGTAGGCTGTCCTTGACGGTTTTACATTAACCGTCAAACGAATCTCATATCCCTTTGGAAAACTGAAATCTCCGGGTTTCGTCTTTAATTCGATTATCTTTCTGACGGGGTCATAAGTCGCTTCTACTCCCTTAAATCCGGAAAATCCAAGACTTCTACTGGTCGCATTACTGTCATCAGGATTCTCCAATTTTGATATCGGCTTCCCATCATCGTCCACCTTCCAAACTTCCGCTCTTAGCTTTGCAGCTTTATCGGCAGGATTCGCATTGTCGAAGTTTACTTCCACGTTCTCGCTAAGTTGATCCCAGATGTTTACATCACTGATACGAATCGGTGCAATCTTGGAACGAAGACCATTTTTTATGTCTATTAAATCCGTGGTAGAACTATTACTGGTTATTTTGATAACCGACTGTTCTATATCGCTACTTAGCGGTTGCTCATAGGGATGTCCCCCTGTTGCCCAGTATCGTTTTGCCCCAATCAAGTCTTCCAGATGGCTGTAGTTTGCATCCGGTCCCAAACCGATGGCATAAAAGGCATCGATTTCATTTAATTCCGTTAATGCTCCACGAGCCTGTGTTAGTGCAACTTCTTCGAAACCTCGCCCGCTCCCGTAGGAATAGCCGGCATAAGGCCCAAAATTAAGATAAGACGAGTTCGGTTTCATGAATAAATCATAGTAGTTTAAGCTTTTATTTCTGCTTGGTCCAAGCTGCAAGCGGTCTACCACTTTTCCGGGAATCTGACCAATCGCATGCCCACTAATATTTTCCGCTTTTCGCAAGAAATAGTTTGTATTTCCTCCGCCTTCGTATTTCGGAAAATAGGAAAAGTTCGGGTTATACGCTGTAACAAAAAGTACCACTCTTCTTGCATCCGATCTCGTCGCTTCACAGTCCGTTCCCACTACCGCGCCATTCTGAAAATCTTCCGCCTCCTTAATTCCCGCAGCGTAGTTCAGGCCATGATGCTCATAGGCATTTGCCTGGTACTGCGCCTTTTTCTTCTCCTTCTCTATGCTTATAGAATCCAGCTTTTGCTTAAAAACCGAGATATCCTTCGTAAAGCCGATGACTTTCTCCGCATCATTGTCTGCCTCATCCGTTACAGAGAACTCCCCGCCATGGATGTTAAGATTTCTCTTTCCTCCCATCGTAACCAACGCAAATTGAGCATCGTAAGCCGGATTTTTCGCAATATCGTCCAGCAGGCTACCCAATATCAATTTTCCGTATCTGTGTTTTGTGCTTGCACTATTATCCTCTCTTGCATCATCGTAGGGGAATTCTTCAGAATCCGATACAGTTCGCATGAAATCCAGGGCCATATAGATGGACTTGTCATAAACCACAATAATATCCAGTTTATTCTTTTCCTCATCCGGCATAATCGGTCTCGCCGTAAGAGTCAAGTCATAGGAACCGTCCGACTTCTTCGTAATGTACTTTTCCTTTTGCATCTCCATATCATACTTGGGATAGCTGTGATTATGGGTTTTTGCGTTTAATTTGTAAAAAAGGTAATAATTCTCACTACATGCAGATCCGAGATCCGCCCAATACGTTGCAGGATTATTTATATATTGGTTAGTATCAAAATGCCACTGCCTAATCACTCTCTTCGTTGTCAGGTAAACAACCGGATCCGGCCAAGATACTCCCGTATTCCTATTGCTCTCTGTATTCATACTGGAAAGCGGTAAAGAAGCCGGATAGACTACCGGGCCGCTAACAGGGGAGGCTCCGTCTGCTTGTCGCATGTGGATGCTATAGCCGGTAAAGGGGTGACACAAATACAAAATATCATACTGAGATGCAAGATGATATGGATTGTAGTATTTATTCTGAAAGAGGGGGCGCTCCGCCAAAAATTTTGACATATCTATATCAATTTTCGGTCCCATCTGTCTGAAGTCACCGTCTACAAAAAAGAATTTATAATTCTTATTGTTTGCTTTTCCGCTTGACCAGGTCAAGGAATAGGTAGAAAAACTTTTTACTTCAAATTCCCGGACAATAAATTCGCTGTTTTCCTTCCCTTTATTTCCGCTTTCCGTCTGAGAGATATTTTCTTTCTCCGTCTCTGTTTTTTCAGCACTTTCCTCTCCTGATTCCGCTATTTCTTCTTCATTTTCCGGCTCGTCCGCAGAACTTTTCGCAGCCGAAAGAAGCTCCACATGGTCAATCTCTCCGTTTTCCTTCTCGACCAAGTGGTGTATCGAGATATTCTCCTCGTTGACCTCTTCCGGAAGTGCCGTCTTTGCGATATAAAAGCGCATGGATACGGAAGAGGACGGTTCCACTTCCTGTCCTTTCTTATCTTCAAAATGGATGTCTAAGGAGATGGACTGATCGTAGATGCCGTTGTTCTTTAAGGCTTCCACTTCCTTTTCTTGCAAAACATCAGAAGTTCTTGCCTTTTCTCCTTTTGCTGTTCCTGTCTCGCTTCCCTCTTCCGAAAGCGCTTCCTCTACCGTCGCTCCCTCTTCTGTAGATGCTTCTTCTACAATAGTTTTTTTTGCTTCAGTTTCTTTTGCGACAGTTTCTTTTGCGACAGTTTCTTCTGCTACAGTTTCTTCTTTTTCTTCTGTGGTCGTTTCGCCTTCTTGTGCTTCTTCTTTCACTTCCTCCGGTTTTTTAAGAAGGCTCGCCTTTAAGTCCACTTTCTCCGTAAAGTCATCTTTATCATAGAAGACCTCTACCGTGCCGAAGCCTTCCACCTCTATGTTTTGGCTGATTCTTCCCAGCTCATTTAAGCTGTATTCCTGAAGCTTCACCGCCCGAAGTTCGGAAAAATACTCGTCGGGGCCGTCTTTCATCTCCTTATACAGTGCTTTTATTCCGTCTTGATCCAAGCTTAAGCCGGATCCGGATGCTCGATTTTCGGCGTCCGCTTCTTTCTCTTCTTCCCCGGCGGAATCCGCAACATTTTCCGCTTTTCCGGGATTTCCATCCTGCAGAAGCTGTCTACCGACTTTATTTCTGCCCGGTACACGAATCTTCGGATAGCTGTTCTCGCTTACAAAGAGGTGGAAGGATAAATCATCATCGCCTTCATTTTCATATAGGAAATAAATCAGCTCCGTTCCTTCCAGCTGATACTCCGTTCTGTCTTGCTTCTCCTTCTCTTCTCCCGCACTTGATTCCGCTGTTTCGATTGATTCCTCCGTTGTTCCTTTTTCCGTTTCGCTTTCCGCTATAGTTTCTTCCTTTCCTATTCTTGTTTCTTCCTGCGCTACAGTCTCTACAATCGTTTCCGGAATTTCCGCTCTGCTTTCCGTAAGTCCCGCTTCTCCGGAATTTCCCGCATCTTCTGCATTCCCTTCTTCGATAGAGCTTTTTCCGGATGCGGCTGAATCAGCTGCCGGATTCGACGAAGTCCCCTCTCCGGAAAGTGCTTCCGTATCCGTACCATAAGCGGAAAGCTCTTGGCTTTCTGCCTCTCTTACGTCTTCTCCTGCAGATCTCATGTCCGCTGCAGGACCGACTTCCCCGGTCTCTACACTTTCCTTGGAAGATCCGACTTCCGAGCCCGGTCCTTCTATACCCTCTCCATGAGGAAGATTTTCTTCGTTTTCTTGCGCTTGATTTTCCGTTTCTCCTCCGGGCTGTAGTTCCTGCCCTGAAGCATTTTCTTCGCCGGACTCTGTGTTTTCCGGATAAATCCACTGTCCCGGACGCACTACCTCTGTCTGTTCTGTCTCTATCTCCGCTTGCAAGCCTTGACCCGGACCGGTAATACCGGCAGATTCCTTTTTTTCTTTTACTTCCTGTCCGGGCCCGCCTTCTCCACCGGGAGCAGCTTCCTCTCCGCTTACCGAAGACACATCTCGTCCTCTTACGCTTGCGAAATAAGACTCTCCTTTCACGGCAAGTAAGAGTCTTCCGAAGGCGGAGTCTCCGGAAAATAAGGCCACCGCATCCATACTGTCTTTTTCCGTATTTCCTCTTTGCTTCTTCGGATCCACTTCCACAAAGGCACGAACCTTTCCACCAACAGCGGAAAGCTCATCCAATCCCTCCACTACCTGATCAAGCGGAAGCTCATATACTTCTCTCTCTCTTCGGAAAACAATTCTCTATATCGCGCCAAGAGCTCTTCGTTTCTACTATAGCTGAGCTCTCCATTTTCCGCACAAATTAACTTGCCCTCCCGGACTGCTTTTTCCGCGAGCTCTCGTACCGTTTCCCCCTCCAGATGGAGTTTTATTCGGTCTCCTCTGATTTCTACCGTATTTCCCTCAGGCGCATCATTTTCCCTTCCTATTCCTAGTAAGGAAATGCCTTTCACGCCCGAAAGGATCAATGATAAGGCAAGGAAGATAGACAGCTTCTTCTTCCAGCCATCTCCTTTCCCCAACAGATTCTTCAGCTTCGCAAATTTTTCGTTTTTCATAATCAAATCCCTCTCCCCTACTCATAGGAAAAGCATTTTTATCTCTACCCTTAAACCCCCTCCATGCTTAAAATTTCTCCCCTTCCTTGGCGCATGGGTTCTATAAAAACTTCGTAAAAAAACAATCCTTGCCTTTCTACTCCTATCATCCCTACAGGAATATCGTCTAAAGGATAAATTATTATAAGGTTGTGATAAATTGTTTTTCTCCCGTTTTTTTTAACAAAAAGGGGGCTGTAAAAGATCAAAATAATTTTCTAAGCAATATAGGTCTGAACTTGGGGCACGCTCTCGCTAGCTTCGCCTGACTGAGCTGTGGTTTTGTTAACCACTGCTCACTTTGCTTTCGCAAAGCAACTTCCTTCGGAAGTTGGTCTCGTACAGAACAACTTTTCTGATGAAAAGTTTGTCCTTACGTAACGGATACTAAGCGAAACTGCGTTTCTCTTGTTTTTCGCAAGTACCGACGGGCTCAGACTACCCCGCATTCAGACCTATATTGCAAAGAATCTTTTTATTATTTTGATTTTTTACAGCATCCTCAACTTCTCATTATGCTGTTTTTAACCTGTACATCACGAGGATATCCCCTACCTCTATTCCGGTATCTCCACGAGGAATGAGAATCTCCTCTCCTCTTTCGATAAGCATCACTTACTATTAATCTACCCAGTGTACATGAATCAGTCCTGTGCCATCATCCGAATAACTCCAAGCTCCTGCTTCCTTAAGGAACCAATCCAGCATTGTGGATTCCAGAAAGGCTTTATCCGTATAAGAAGCGCCTTGCGGAATTCGATAAGAAAAATCATTTCGTTCCGGGCCTAGCGCATGGGAAAGAGCGTTAAAAAATTCCGTTTTGTAGTCGGGTGATACATATTCCCAGCCTTTCACAACCTGTCCATCTACAGCGTATCCGTCGTCATACAGGGGATTCTTGAATTTGGCTCCCTCTACCGGAGGAGCCGGAACTTTCTCCAGATTCGTGTCCCCTCTATAATACATTCCCTCCAAAAACATATCATCATGGAGTAAGCCCGTGTCATCCGTATAGCCGCCGATATAATTTTGATTTTTCAGCAATTTTCCGGAAGCATCGAGATAATACCATTGAGGTATGCTATTATTCCAAGCAAGTTCTCCCTCTCCATCCGGAAACGCTATCGGAAGATTAATCCAGCCTGTATCAATGTAGCCGTTATCCTTAAAATGATACCACTCGCCATCAATTTGCTTCCATCCGTTTGTAACACGGTTTCCATTATCTTCCTTGTACCACCACTTCCAGCTTTCCGGCCCGTCAAAGACCCACTCTCCCGCAAAGGCAGGAAAAACCATAGACAGGCAGAGTACTGTCGCAAAAAATAGGGCAGCCATCTTCTTTGTAAACTTCATTCCTTCTCCTCCTTCAAAGAGTCAATTTGGTAGGATTCTGTTAGCTATATCGACCTTTAAACAAATAAGTATTAAATTTTTATAGTTCTTTTCAAATCATTTATGTAATTTAATCTTTTGGCTCGTAATTGTCTTTCAAAAAACATCGAAATGAATACTATCTTTTTTATTACCAAAATTTATTACGAAAGTGAAAGCGAAAGTAAAAATGGAGTAATTAGGTGTAAAGGAATGATTGTCACTTTCTAATTCTTCCGTTATAATTTTCCACGCAGAAAATGTCGAAGGATTTTTATTCTTTTGCATTGTTATTTGCTATTTTAAAAATAGATTGGAGAAAAAAAATTGGAAACAAAAAGTTTTGAAAAGAAAAAGGGCTTAAACGTAAGAGCGATGTTTTTTTTATTTCTTCCCTTATTGATTCTCTTTCTTTATGATCGAATCGGGGATATCCTCATCAACTTGCTTAATCTGTTCCTTAATATAACTCACATAGAGATTGATTTATGGGGTACCTACTCCGCATTCTTGGATGCCTTTTTGGCTACTGTGCTCTCTATTCTCTGCTATATCTTCTACCGAAAGGTATTTCCCAAGAAAAAGGCGGAGCTTTCCATTCCGATATGGCAGGGGATTCTCTTCGCTATCGTAATCGGTCTCGGTGTTGGCGGTTTATCCGGCATCTGGCTTAGTATCGTGGATTTCCTTGCATCTCACTCCTCTTCTTTAGGGAATCAGCTCGAAAGCTTTTCGGGAATGTATGATGATTTGGAATCCGGCCCGTATATCTGGACTTTCCTTGCCATCGTTGCAATCGGCCCCTTAGTAGAGGAGATCCTGTTCCGCGGTATCATCTTCCGCAGCTTTGAAGAGGCCTCGGATGTTCCTGGTTTGCTCTTCTCTTTTCAGGACTTATGTTCGGTATATGGCACGGCAGTTTTATTCAGGGTGTTTACACTGCAATGATGGGCATTATTTTAGGTTATTTTATGAAAAAATGCCGTTCTCTCCTCTTTGTTGTTCTGGCCCACGCCGTGAACAACATCGGCGGAACCTTCCCCCCGGCTCTGGATACGGACTTTAACAATATTCTATATAGCAATCTTACCTATATCTGCATCATCCCGATGTTCTGCATCCTATTTTATCTTCATCGTAAGGGAAAGAAAGAGGCGGAAAAGCTTGCAGTAGAAAGCAAAATAACAGAAGATACAGAGAAACTTAAAATAGCAAGCATAAAGACAGAAGATACAGAGAAACTTGCAATAGCAAGCATAAAAACAGAAGATCCAAAGAAACTTGCAACGGAAGATGAAAGTGTAAAAGATACGACAAGTTCAAGAACAGAATAAGCAATACATATAGTAAACGAGAAAGCGCACGCTTTTCGCACGATACTCGTTATGAATTTCAAACACGCAGGACTGGCTCCTGCGTGTTTTTTTGCTTTTATTTTTCTATTTTCCACAAGCAAATTTTTATTTTTTATTTTTAGTTTTATTATTTTACTTAAATCATTCTTAATTTTAATTCTTTTCTACGGTTTATATATATTCTGTACAGTTTTATATATTTTTATGATATTTATATTGTTTGTTTTCTCTATTTAATATTGAATATTTAAATTTATAGTAACATAATCCACATATAGATTTATATTTTTAGATAATTTATGTCGATAATATACAAAACAGTTAAACATAAATTAAAATTATGTTTTGCCTTATCAAGAGCCACACAAATAAGAAAAACTTTTCGAAAGGAGAAATGGCATGAAAAAACACAGAACAAACCGTCACAACATTGGAGCAAACAGTAGTAAAGTATTTCTAGTAAAGAAATGCAAGACAGCATATAAAACATTCATTCTCCTCTCCGCTTTTCTTTTTCTATCCGCCTTTCCGGCACTTGCCGGGGGCTGGGTAAGAGATACGGCAAGCTATCTTTGGCGCTATGACCTTGGAAATGGAAACTACTGTAAATCGACCTGGCAATGGATTGATGACAATCAAAGCGGTGTTGCAAAATGTTACCGCTTTGATCAGAACGGTTTCCTGCTTACAAACACGGTAACTGCCGACGGCTGCTCGGTAAATGAGAACGGGGAATGGACGGTCAACAACGTCGTGCAGACCAAAGCAATCAATGTGAATGCCGCTTCTTCTCCGTCTGTAAGCCAAAGTCTACCTATTAAAAAGAAGTTCTTGATAAGATCAATCAGTATCGCGTAGGATCCTCTTTAAGTTCCTTGGACGAAAAAGAGAGTTTGGACGCCATTGCAGAGGTCAGAGCACAGGAATGCGCAGTCAGCTTCTCTCACACAAGGCCGCAGGGCGGATCCGTTTTAAACGAGAATGATGTATATGGGGAAATTCTTGCCTGCAATATGCACACTCCGGAGAAAACGGTTCAAGCCTGGGAAGACAGCCCAACACACAACCACGTCATGCTGGTCAAGGATTTTGAAAGCTTTGGTTCCGGATATTATGTAGACAGTGACGGAAACGATTATTGTGTAGTACTGTTTAGTAACTATGATTAAATAGAAGATTTACAAACGAGATACCGCACGCTTTGCGAGCGATACTCGTTATGAATTATAAGAGCGGTCTATTCATAAGCCTTTCTGTTGTTAGCTTTTCATTTATAAGCTTTTTAATAAAGGCTTCCTAAATACTGCCACTTCTAAAAAGACAGCTCATAGTGGAATCACTCTTCTTAATAGAGTAATCGAAAATGAAATGAATGGATAGACAATAAAAAAATAGATTGTTTTTTTGTATAAATATTACTAAAAACAATCTATTTTTTTTAATATTATACTTATTTTTTTAATAATATACAATTTCCGAATATTTTTTTAAGCATTTTTTTACCATTTTTTTGTAATGGTTACAACGATTTACTTACTTTTTTTATTATATTTTTTTGTATAATAACTTCCCTTTTATTTTTTTACAATTTTGTGAGTATTACCTTTTTTACTTGATTTGATTCGATAATTTGAAGTATGATGCCGCAAAGGAGGGCATCTATGTATTACATCACAACAAACAGTCACAAAACAAAAGAATATCAGAATCAAAAAAATATAGCTTTCGGGATAGAAAGAGAGAAAAAACAGCTCAGCATTCTAAAAACAATATTTCTAATCTTTATTCTATCTCTTATCTCCGCCATTCCGGCATTTGCCCTTGGATGGTCAAGGGGAATCTCCAGAAATGCATGGTGGTATGACCTTGGAAATGGCAACTACCATAAAGCTTCCTGGCAATGGCTGGACGGGAACAACGACGGCATCTCCGAGTGTTATCATTTTGATGACTACGGATGGATGGCGGAAAACACGATTACACCGGATGGCTATACCGTAAATCAAAGTGGAGCATGGACTGTAAACAATGTTGTACAGACCAAGTCCATCAATACAAGTAATACTTCTGTTAATGAGCAATATGAAAGAGAACTTCTTTCCCGCATCAACCAATATCGAGCTGCTCACGGTTTAAGCACTCTACAGGAAAGTGCAGGACTGAATCATCTTGCGAAAACAAGAGCCGGAGAATGTTCCGTTTTATTTTCTCACACACGTCCCCAGGGCGGTTCTATCACAAACGAAGCCGATGTATGCGGTGAAATCATTGCTTCAGGTCAGCGTACTCCGATGAAAACTGTTCAGGCATGGCAAAATAGCACAAGCCATAATCAGCTTATGCTACGTCCTGACTTTGTTCGATTCGGCAGTGGCTATTATCTTGATGCGCAAGGCAATGACTATTGGGTAGTCTTGTTTAGTTATTATAATTAGAAGTGGATATAGCCTTGGAAGAAAAGTGGACTGTAAAAAATCAAAATAATAAAGAAATTCTTTGCAATATAGGTCTGAATGCGGGGGTAGTCTGAGCCCGTCGGTACTTGCGAAAAACAAGAGAAACGCAGTTTTTCGCTTAGTATCCGTTACGAGGCGAAGCTAGCGAGAGCGTGCCCCAAGTTCAGACCTATATTGCTTAGAAAATTATTTTGATTTTTTACAGCCCCTTATTCTATCCAATATTCAGGTGGTAAATCCTTAAAATCCAATTCTCTACTCCGCCGTTATACCGATCTGCTCTTTTTCTTTTTTCGTAAGGGTTCTTCCGGCGAGGATCTTGTTTATTTCTTCCTCCACCTGTTCTTTGCTCAGAATCTTATATACTGCGGAGCTCATATAATCCGCTTCCTGCGCATCCGGATTGTATTGCTTCGCATAATAACTTTGGTCGATGACAATGGTTTTTCCGTCCGGAGAAATATGACCGTTCACGTTATACTTTTTTATGGAGGGCGTGAAACTCATTTTCAGACGTCCGCTTGCAAAGTCCACCACATAGGCTTTTCTTTCCGTGTCATTATTTCGAATCATAAGAAGCAGTCCGGCGTTCTCGTTATACAAGTTGACGTCGTCAAAGCCTACCGGTGTCTGTGCACAGGCTTCATCCATCTCTATACTTGTAAGTCCACTTTTGCTACTCCAGTTAAATGCCGTATTGTTCTGTATGCCTTTGATGCGAATTTCCTCTCCGTTGCGCTCCAGATAGAGCGCCTCTCCGGGAATCTCCTCCACCGGCTTTCCTGTTTCCAAGTTAAAGAGGGAGATAATACCGGAGAAACGGTTCAGCGCCAGTATTTTGTTATCTTCCGACAGGAACATACTTTCCGCCGATTCATTGATCTCCGGATAGCTTTGCAGTTCACTTAAGTCCTCCGTATTGTAAACCTTCAGCCCCTCTTTCTCATCTAAAAGAAGGATTTCCTTTCCGTCATCTGAGAAATGGATGGCAGGAGAAATACTTTCCAATTCCACTTCTCTGTTCTCTTTCTTTTCCAGATCATAGAGCGCCAAAAACGGAACTCCGCTACTTCCTTTCTGCCAAATAGAGGCAAAGTACCGTCCGTCATTGGAAACAATATAGCTCTTCGTATTTTTCATAAGGCCAAAAGGAATAGTATTATCCAGTATGATTTTTTCACTCGTTTTTCCATTGTCCGCAGAAATCAAAAAATCTCTTCCGTCAAAGAGAATCATCTTTGATGAATCGTTGGAGTTCGCTATGACCCTTGCATAAACCGGCTCTGCAGAGATTCTGGACTTTGTATCGATAATCTTGATTGTTCGGCTTTCATGCGAGTTGGCAATCAACTTACTTCCATCCTTCAGATACTTCAGTTCAGAGGGGAGCAACTCCCCCATAATTCAAACCATCCTCAACAACAACCTTATCCTTCCAAATAGAGTATTTTCCATTTTCTCCGAAGGCAATGATGGTATTCGTCTCATAATTATAATTAAAATACTTCATATCCAGATTCTCAAAATAGACTTCATCCTGTATTTCACCGCTCTTTCCATCCAAGATAAATAATTTCGAGTAGGACTGCACCACCAGTTTCTCCCCATTCGGACTCTCTATAAAGGGCCTTACAGCAGTAGAACTGAAGTTTATATCCTTCTTAAAAAGAAGGCTTTTATCCGAAAGAGAGATTTTCCGTACATCCCAGTCGGTAAAAAGGAGCATGCTTTCTCCGTCTGCAGAATAGCTTGCCGTTTTGTAAGGCACACTATATTCAGCCTGCATGGCATCCACTTTCACCTCTCTTTCTATTACTTCCAAAATACTGCCGTCCTTCATGCTTCTTCTGGTAAGCTGATGATCATTGTTTTCACTTAAAGCAATCAGTACCTCACTTCCGTCTTTCTTGATATCTGCAAAACGGACCGATTCTGCGACCGTAAATTTACTTATCTCCTTCCAGTTCGTCGTATCAAAAACATAGAAGTCCGCCGTATTGCTGGTAAAGGAGACATAGAAAAACTGTGTTCCATCCTCAGAAAAACGAGTCAGCATCGGCACACCGGGGATTTCCAGTCGTGCTTTCCTCTCCCGTTTCCACATCATGGATGATAACACTACCGTCAAAAGATGCACTCACAAGGAGTTTGTCATCGTTGGAAAACACGAGCAGCTTCACCTGTTGGCTGTGCCCCGAAAACTCGCGCACAACTTCTCCATTTTCCACATCGGCAATTGCAGCCATATTGTTGTCCAAGCCATAGGCAATGTACTTGTCGTTATTGCTTAGCGCTATATAGGTCAGCTTGTTTCCGGTGGAAATCGAGGTCAAGGTCGATGCTCCTCCGTGATAGATTGCATCATTTAAAATGGAGCTTTCCTCTCCCGAAAGGCTCTCATAGGACTTCATGTTTTTACCTATAGACTTCATTGCTTCCTGCGCCACCAAAACCGACTTAAGATAATCCCCCTCTTTGGCAATGTCCTTCGAGGTCTTCATCAAGATGCGGGCATTGGACTGCACCGCTTCCTGTCTTGCCTGCTCCGCCTTTTGGTAGGCATTTGCCATAAATATACCGAAAAGCAGGAAAATGGCACCGGAAAGGGAGGAAATGGTCAGAATCAATCTTCCTCTTCTTTCCTTATCTCTTTGCTTCAGGTCACCGAAACTGCAAGAAAGCATCGCCGCAAGGATGCGATACTTTTCCGTTTTTAAGAGCTTAAGTGCCTGTTTCGTAAGCTCATGCAATTTTCCTTTGTTTTCATTTTGTAAGGTCTCATAGCCCGGAAAGTCCTTTTTCAGCACCTCTTCCGGTCGAATATCCGCCGCAAGCACATCTTGCAGGCTCTCATCCGCGCCTCTTTTCAGATCCTTTAATGGTGCAGAGAAGGATTCTTCCGGCTCTCCTTCAATAAGCACAGGAATAATCCTCTCATCTCCGTGGAGTGCTCTGAAGGTCCGCACCTCTTTCTCACACCACTCCGATAAAGGTGTCCTCTTGGAGCACAGCACGATAAGATAGTGACTTTCCTGCAAAGCCTCCTCGATAGAGGTACTCAAATCCTTAGCGGCCAGCTCTTCCCTGTCTCGAAAGACACGAAAACCGGTCTTTTTCCCGGTTTTATAGAGTTCCTTTGGCGGCTTAAAGCTTTCTATCATGCGGTGCAGCTCTTTTGCAATACTCTGGTCCGGCTCCACATGGCGATAACTGATAAAGGCGTCGTACTTATATTCTTTTCCATCCTTAATACTCCTCTGCATCTTCCTCTTAATTCTGCTCTTCTATAGCTCTCTTCCTATTCCTCTTTATACTGCTTTTGGATAGTCCTCTTACTATTCCTCTTACTACTGTTTTGGGATAGTGATCTTCCTATTCCTCCTAATCCTGCTTTTGGATATCTCTCTTAGCGTTCCTCTTGAAACAGAGTGAATACGGAAAGCAGATCATATTCCGGGTGACAAATGTCGAATTTCTCCCCGATTACCATTGCCCAATCCTCAATCAGGCAAGGGTGTGTCTTTCTACTTTCATCCTTCTTTTCCCCGAAGCGAAAGCCCATAGCATAGTAACTGTTACACCATCTCTTGTGCTCCAGTCGGGAAAGGAAGTCCAGTACAGGATTTTCTTTTAGAAATGCTCGAAATTCCTTCTGAAAGGCTTCCTTGCTCTTTTTTTGCAAGTCTTGAAGACGGGCGAATTCTTCAAATTTTTCCTTTAGGTAAGTCCTAAGCTCTTGACTGCTTTTTCCTTTTAAAACCGTTTTCAGGATTTCTTCTTTTATCGCAGCGTGAGATGCAGACTGTCTCGACGAGTTCTTCTTCACATAGGAAAGCTCGTTCCAGCTTGTGCCCTCTCCCATTCCCGCTATAGAGGACGCCTGATTATAGGACTTGTTAAAGGCTTTCGCTCGCTTATCCAGCTCTTCCCGGATAATGACCCTACCCGTCATAATCTCCGAAAGGTCTCCAAAGCTTCGAATCCGCCCTTCATTTTTAGGCAGAAGCTTCGTTAAGTCCACTTTCGAAACATTGCGGATAATCTTCGGAAGTTTTTCAAAATAACGATTGATGAGCTTTAGGGCCTTCAGGTTCCGAATCACATCCTGATGCATCAGGAAAATGAGCAGGGGCGCAGATTCTTCCCGGATGCTCTTTAGATATTGCCTTAAGTTCTCTTGCTGTTTCCATTCCTCTGTAGAGCTGCCAAGATCAAAGCAGTCTATTTCCAGAGCTCTTTTCAAACTTGTCATGGGAGCCATGCTCTGCATATCCACTTTTTGCATATCCACTTCTTGGTTTGGATTTTGTATGTCCGGATTCCGACTTGCCACATCACCAATAAGCGTAAGTCTTGTATTTTTTCGCAGAGAAAGAGTCGCATCGTTAGCAAGCTGCTTTATAAGAGGGAGACTTAAGTCATTGATTCCGAAAAGTAAAATATGCGGAGGGCGAATCGCTTCATCCATATTTTCCACAGATATATCCTTGGCTTCCGACGTAACGGAAGGCATGGAAGAAGGTATGGTAGAGCTTGTAGCAAGGCAAGTAGTAGAGCTTGTAGCAGGGCTTGTCGCAGAGCTCATATCAGATTCCTTATAAGAACTTATAGCAGAGCTTGTATCGGAACCGATATCTGAAAGTCCGGTCAGACTACGGAAAATGCTCTTTTTCACAAGCTCATCCTCCATAATTAGGCGCACCGTCAGGTCTTTCTGATTAAAATGCAAACTATCCAGTTTCTTTAGACTTTCTTCTTTCTTTCTCTCTTCCTTAAGCAGTTCTTCCATATAGCCGGCCACCGTACCGGACTCACAGTGGACATAGGTGGAAATGGACTTTTTCGGCTTAATACGCTGAATGACATTGGCATAGAGAGAGAAGTTCTCCAGGTCCGACTCTCCGCAGAAGAAAATGTACTTTGCTCCGGAAATATTCAGCGTAGAAAAAAGCTCCTTGATTTCATTTTTATCGCTTTTCTCAAAATCAAGCTGATAACACGCAATTCCCTTTTTCTCGTACTTGTTCTTTACCCGTTCATCCAAAAAATCCTTTGTAACAAGAGATATCTTATAGTTTTTTTCTTTTTGTAAATTGCCGATGAGAAGCTCTCCCATCTCACTGTTTCCAAAAAAGAGAACATGCTTTGCACTCAGGCGATTTACAAGTACATTTTTTACATGCAGTAAGACATTGGAAATCTGTGTAAAGATAAAGGCGGAGGTCAGGATCGGCGCCGCCCACTTTGCGAATTCATAGATGAAAGGAGTCTTCTCTTCCGGAGAAATCGGAGATACGAATAAGAATAGCTTAATCGTACCGTACAATACGGCAGAAAGAAGCTGCAAGGGGTCTTGAATTTTTGCGCTGTAATAGCCGAAAAGGCTCAATAATCCGAAAAATAGTTGTTATGATGAACAAGAAAAAGAATGAGTTTCTTCTTATAATAATTTTTTTGTTTTTCCGTCATTTTCCGCTCCTGCTGTGTTTTAGTAAGGAATTTCCATCAAAGAAGAAGGTTCTGCCATAATAAAAAGCTTCCTATCGAACTGCTAAGCCATCTAAAAATAATGAATTTCCATCGCTTCTCTCCTACTTTTAAGAAAAGCCTTATCGATTATATATGATTTACTTCAAGTAATGCAACTTGAAGAATGGAGAGGAGATTTATCCGGAAGAATTTTAATAAAAGATATTACAAAAAAGGGGCTGTAAAAATATTTTTCTACGCAATATAGGTCTGAACTTGGGGCTCAGACTACCCCGCATTCAGACCTATATTGCAAAGAATCTTTTTATTATTTTTATTTTTTTACAGCCCCTTTTTCTTCGTTAACGATATGGGGTTTAGACACCATCCTGATAATTGGTCACTGTAAAATGTGCTATACCATCTTCTCCTACATCATAATGCCACTTATCATAGCTAAGTACATACAACATAAAAATCTGGTCAATACCGCTTACAAGAAGCGCATTATCTCTTCTACTCATTTCTACCGTAAGAGGAACATCGAATTTAACTTCTTTTCTACTAATATGACCCGCCACAGCTTTAAAGAAATCCTTCTTGTAATCCGTTATATCATATTCATACAAATCATAGCCCTCAAAACCAGGATTAGGCTCAATATATCCACGATATTTTGCATTATCAACCGGGGGCTTAGGCCCTTTTCGTCCCCAATTATATCGTTCATAAGTAGAAAACTCACTTCCCAGTTCATCACATTCTAAAAGACCGGTTTCATCGGTATGCCCTCCGATATAATTTTGGTTTTTCAACATTTTTCCGGATCCGTCTAAATAATAATATCGACTTGTCGTCTCAACCTGATCCCCAAACTTTTCAATAAGAGGATCATAAATCCATCCTGTCTCCATGTACCCTTCTTCGTCAAAATGATACCACTCCCCGCTAATTTCTTTCCATGCATTCTTGGGGTAAGTTCCGTTATCTTCTTTGTACCACCATCTTCCGTCTCCCTCCATAATCCACTGTCCCGCAAAGGCAGGAAGTGCCATAGAAAGACTGAGCGCTGCCGCCAGCACCATTGCTCCGATTTTTTTTGTCATTCTCATCTTTTTCTCCTTAAGATTTTTTCTCACGATAAAAAGCTTTGGTAGGAAAGGCAAGATTATCGCGTTACACACTTAAACCATATTACTAACATCGGCTGATTAAAGATTTTCATAACTCCATGCCTTAGGGAGTCTCTCGCCTCTTGCCCTCTCTTCCGTATCCTCCCTCTCGTCATAGCCGTCGTATGGCGCTGTAGGGTCATGCGGCTTCTGTTTTTTCATCGAATTACAAATCTTATCTCTGTGGCGAAAAGCAAATTCCAAGTCGTCTGTCCAGCCTGTATGTCCACTTATAATCTTCGGCGAAAGTCCTCTTTCTTTTAAAAGCTTTCCAGTCTTTCAAGCGAACGAATAGAAAGTGCATTGTCTTCTGCAAGAGAATTCAAGAAGCTGTAGCCTCCGTCCGACCCGAACCAAATCGTATCTCCGGTAAAAAGATAGGCATCATCTATCAAATAAACCAAATGCCCCAAGGTATGTCCCGGCACCAAAATCGCCTCTACCTTAATATCTCCAATATAGAAAACATCCCCGTCTTGCAGGAGCTCGATTTCATTTTCAATATCCACTTTCGGAAGTTTATAGAGCTTAAAAAGTACTCTGCGGCGAAGTTCCCCGGTCAGATATTTACTTTCCGTTTCTCCAATATACAGTTTTGCACTCTTAAAAATCCCCTCACTATCTTTCTCTACGGCACCGACATGATCGGTATCGAGGTGCGTAAGAAGAATCTCCTCTATGGAAGATGGGGAAATATCGAGCCAGCCCATTTTTTCTTCCAGCCGCTCATAATTATAGCCGGCATCAATCATGATGGTTCTTCCATTTTTCGTATAAAAGTACACATTGGCAACCCACTCCCGAACAGTCGCCACTCTTTCATCAATCCATCCTGTATTTAAGGGCTTAAATATCTCTTTTCCCCGATACATAAAGGACATAAAAGATCTTTGTGAATCGGAATCCTTTTTTGACATTGTTTCCACCTCCAAATATTCTCATTTTCCCGGTTTATAGCATTCGTTTCCTTGCTTAGTTCAATCACTAAATCCCTAGCCTTCCATCAGCCATTTCGTCAAATCCAATATCCTTATCCCATCTACATCAAACTCGTCCTTTCCCGTATTTGCAATAAGTAGCTTAGGATAGGAATCTTTAATCGCACGCAAGGGGGATAGAGCTTTTGCAAGCTTATCTTCCTCTTCTATTTCATCCGTAACCTGTATGTAAAGTTTTTCCTTTTCTCTCATCGCCACAAAGTTGATTTCCTTCTGATAGAGCTTCCCTACATAAATATCGTAGCCTCTTCTTCGAATTTCAATTGCAACAAGGTTTTCATATATCCCCTTCCAGTCCGGTTTTTCTTTTTCCAGTAAGGCAAAGCGGAAGCCAAGATCTGTCAGGTAATACTTATCGGCAGTTTCTAAATAGACTTTCTTTCGGATATCATAGCGTTTACTTTAAAGAGGAGAAACGCAGCGCAAAGGTGCTGTAAATATTTTCCTATCGTAATATGGTTTGTTTCCAAATGATTTTTTTTAAACAGACTCGAAATTTTACTTGCCGAGGTAGAGATAGAAAGATGAAGCATCAAATAGGCCAGCAGAGAGTCCAAAAGAGCCGAATCTTTAAGGCCGTATGTCTTTCGTAAATCCTTCTTTATCTTTTTATTGTATAATTCCTTGATATATTCCGTCTTATCTTCTTTGAATTTAAAGCGAAATGTTGCGGATAAACCTCCATATTTAAGATAGCCGGGTAAAATGGCGGGAGAAGGATCTTTTCTTTCATAGTACCTAAGATATTCGGAAAGGCTAAAGGGGTGAATCGGTAGTTCAATGGAATTTTCATCCCAAAAAGCAGTTTTATCCTCATACAAAAAAGAGGCATTGGAGCTGGAGAGGTAAATGTTAAACATTTTTCTCTCATATACACTTTGCATCGCTTTCTCAAAGTTCTTACAGTGCTGAACCTCCTCCACAATAAGAAAGTTCTTGCTCTTTTCCTCATATTTCATTTCAATATAGCTAAGCAAAGATGGACCGTCTTTTAACTCTGCATTTTGAGCGTCTTCCATATCCAGATAAAGGATATTTGCCCCCTCCACATGCTCTTCTATCCATTTCTGATAACTGTGCAGTAATTCCGACTTTCCTGCTCCCCTGATTCCGGAAATAATCTTTATTTTCTCCGTTTCCTGCAAACGAATCAGTCTGTTTTTATATTCTTTTCTATCCAGTATTTTCATCTTTATTTCTCTTTCAAAAGGGATATATTGTATTAGTTTTTTTGTAATTACAGTTTTAATATACTTTCAAAAACTTATCCTTTTTTTGTCTTATAGAATTTCAATATTTTTAAATTTTGTGCCTTTTTCTTGTCTCAAAATGAATCATTTTATATCTTCCTCTTATTTCAAAATGGATACTTTTTTTATCTCATATACTTTCAAAACTTAAAAATTATATATATTTTAGAAAGCATCTCATGGCACAAGATTCTATGATTCTTCCCTTAGAGATAAGCATGATTCCCTGTTTTGAGAAAAATCCGCAATAGAATTGTTTGTATTTATTTTTTAAATTTATATTTTCCCTTGCCATAGCCGGATACATTTTCAATAATACCGGCCTGCAACAGATTGAGCAGGAATTTCGAAGCACCGGAGTTCTTTAAATGCAAAATTTCAATAACGGCCGTTCTTCCAAATATCTTTTGGAAAGCAAATTCTTCAAATAGCCTCTCAATATGACTTATTGTTTTACTTGAAAACTCGGCGGACTTAAGAGAAAGAAGCGCTATGAAATGCTCTTTTTCACTTTCCTTATTCTCGTTATCGTTTTGCATTTTTACATCACAACATTCTATAACCGCTTTATGGGTCGCCAACTTTACTTTTTCCGCAATTCTGTTTTCTCGCTCTGTTCTCTCCTTTCGATACAATTCTTCTGCAAAAACAGTTTTCTCTGTATTCACATTGTCCCCTATAATATGGGCTTCGGTGATTTTTTCTTCTACTTTCTTTACTTCCCTTTCTCTGGCAATGATTTCTTCCAACTTTTTGACTTCCAGCTCTTTGATTACTCTCTCTACCTCTCTCCTTATTTCGAGCTCTCTGATAATTCTCTCTTCTTCTTTTTTTGCCTCCAACTCTTTTGCAAGTCTTTCCTCTTCCTTCTTTGCTTCCCGTTCTCTCGCAAGCCTTGCCTCTTCAGCTTTCTTTATCTCCACGCTAATATGCAGGCTTTCATTATCCAAGAGATTCTGTTCATTTAAGAGCAGATTCCGAAGAAAAAGTTCAAGATATTCCGTTGTTCCAAAAATCCCTTTCTGCAGATTGGTATAGTTTGCACGGACAAGCGCATTTCTAAAATACAAGGGATTTTCCGCAAATGTATTGTTCTGAATAGAAAAGCCGAGTGATTCCAAATATTTGATAAAGAAAATGGCTGAGACTCTTGTACTTCCTTTAGAAAGGCATGAATCTGCCAAAGTTCCGATATAAACTCTGCAAGATGCCGAATGATTTCTTCCATGGAAAGCCCTTTATAAGAAAAGTCTTTTTCCTCCATAAATAAGCATGCCAGCATTTCCTGCAGTTCCGCTTCACCGGCATATAGCACACTTTCTTCATCCAGCACCCATTCTTTTCTTTTGATATTAAAATCTCGCAGACTTCCGGCTGAATCCTCCATTCCCTCGAAAAGCTTCCGATGAATGGCGATATAGGTATTTACGGAAAAGGAAAATGCTCCCTCTGTTAAAAGAGCAAAGGTCCCGGCAGCCAGCCTATCCGCTTCTTCCGCCTTCCTATCCACTGCTCCCCCTGCATCTTCTCCGTAATAATCCTCAATGGTTTTACGGGCTTCTTTGATGGATATACCACCCGCGATATTTTGAATTGCCGTATCAATCAGGAACTTTGAAATCTGCAGTCCCCCCATAGCCTGTAACCCTATTGCCGTGCTCCAGGCATAACTTTTTGTTTCTCCATCCGGCTCTACTTCTCTGCAAAACTCTTTCAATGCTACTTCTTCCATGAACGCTACCTCATCAATTCATTCTCAAAGCTTCTGCAATCGATTTACTCACGCAAAGATAAATAAGTTCTTTTTAATATTATTCTTATTATATAACGAATAGGACTATTTTTCTTCGAAAAAAAAGAATCCCCCACTTCAAAAAGGGAGATTATTTTTATTGTATTGATAAATAAATTTTTACATTCTTCCAAAAATCAAAAATCCCACTATCGTTAAAATCATCAGGCTTTCCTGAATATAGGTGTATCTTTCCACTTTGGACACAATGCGATAACGCCCCGGACTTTTTGCATAGTCATAGAAGCAGTAGGAACACCATACAGCGTTTAAGAAAAGGAGCAAAACGGACAGTCTGCTCAGTCTCCATACCAAGATGAAGTTCGTGCAAATGTCTACCCAGGTCAAAACAAAGACAAAGCGGATACATTTTTTATAGCCGAAAAGCTTGGAATAGGTCACATACTCCGTTTCCTCCTCCGGCGCCCGAATCTTTCTGGAAATCTCCCAGATAAGAGCTGGAAAATACAGGGTAAGCACGGCCATGAAATTGGTAATATCGAAAACCGGCAATTTGTATTTCATAATGGCATAGGAAATCACATAGAGATTTAGAAGAATCTGCACCGGATTATGGGTGACGAGAGCCAGTGGCAGGGACTTTGCAATCTTATGCTTTTGGAAAAACCACACCGCCATTAAGCTTCCGTAGGTGTAAAGAATAAAGCAGAAGATAAAATTCTTCATGAAAAGGAAGTTAAGGAGCAAGGTAAAGGAAATGAGAATGGTTGCAAATATCCGTAAGTCGGTCTTCGTGACTCTTCCTGAGGGAAGAGGTCGAAAGGCAAAGAGTCGTTTATCCAGCTCATAATCCTTAAAATCATCCGCTATTCTTAGCCAAAGCAGGAAGCTAAAAACCGTGAAGCTGCAAATCAGCATGCCCAAAATATCATGCTGCACAAAAAAGCTGTAAAATGCCGACTGTCCCTCCACCGAGTGATACGAAAGAAGTGTGTCCTTTCCCACTCCATGGTTTAAGAGCACAATAAAATAGATTTCCAGAAAAATCATCACGCCCAGTCCCAGTCTCGGCACTATGGGATACATTTCTTTAAAGTAAATATTTAAGCGTTTAAGCCTTTCCATAGCCTATCCTTTCTCCGATTTCCAGCTTCGTTTCCAAGCCCTTGTTCGTATTCTCAAAAAGGTCTTCATCAATCACAATTTTCTCACTGAGCAATTCCACAATAGTCGAGCCTCCCAAGGAAAAATAGCCCTTTTCTTCTCCTTCGGTAAAGCTATAGGACAAAGGATTTTTTCCGCCAAATTGAATATTTCCCTTTTCTTTATGGAACTCTACGACTTTATCGAAAGACGGTTTACATCCCACATGATTATGAATATGCCCCACCAGCATTGCCCCCACTTCCACATGAAGGATTTTCCCCATGCTACTCAGTTCCAAAAGACTGATTTCTCTTTTATTTTCGGAAAATGCTTTAAAGTGGGCTGCCTCTTTTCGTACGCTGTCCAGTCTTCCCTTGATTTTCTTTGTTCTTAAAAGTTTTCCTCTAGCCGGGAAAATGTAGCGATGATAATCCGGGAGACTCAGGCGAAAAACCAATAGCGTTCCGCCTTTCAAAAATTCCGGACAGGGAGCTTTCAGAATTTTTTCTATGGAATAGAGATTCCCTTTGATTTCCAAAGGGAGCGGATTGGATGCCTTTCTTTCATTCTGTTTTTCATTCTGTCTTTCATTCGGTCTATCTTTCCGAATAGCATCTTCCTGTAACCCGGTCAACCCTTTAGCACAGTTTTTCGTACTACCTTTCGTACTGCTCTCTTTTTTCGAATCAGATTTCTCCGGAAGCACAATCCCTCCTTCTTGATCTATTTTATAGGCCAGAAGCTTTCCGGATGCTGTGGCATAAAAAGGCTGCTGCCCTTCCCGTCCTTTTTCCCGTCCTTTTTCCTGTCCGTTTTCTCGTAACTTTTCCTTCCAATCCTCTCCATTGTCCTTCGTATTCTCTTTTCCCGCATCCCTTAAGTACACCGCTTCTTTTCTGGAAAAGAAAGCCCCAAAGCTTTGATAATTCCTCTTTAAAAGCGCATTGGACAGTCCGTATTTTTCCACGAAAGGCACAATCTCTTTTTTAGAAAGAAAGCTGTTGTAATACAAGCCTCGAAGAAAGGAAAAATAGGGGCGGGCAAAAATTAGTTTCAAAAGAACTCTTCCAATAAAATGATGATATAAAAAGTAGATTGCTTTTTGCCCATACTCTTCTTCGCGAATCAATCTTCCTGTTTTTCGCTCGATAATCGGGAGTACGGTCTGCTCCTTTTTTATCGTTTTTTCCCTAATACCTTCTGTCTGCTTCTTCTGCATAAAACTTTTCAACGTCTTCAACATGCTGCTTTTATGTTCTCTTTGCATAAATTGTTTCTCCCCCGGCAGTATTTGCTTTTCCGCCTATAGCTTTCTCACTAGTAAAATCACAAAGAGAACAGCCAAAAGCAGTAGGCCGATGCGTGCTTTCAAACTAGGCTTCTTCATCTTGCAGTTAAAGACAAAGAAAAAAGCCAGTACTGCATACAAAAGCTCTCCCGGAAAGATTTTCTCTATGGAAAAATACAAACTTAAGAGTCCATAGCATGGAATAAAGAAAGAGGCATAGGTCACGGCAAGGCCAATGAAATAATCTCTCTTCTCCCCGGCGCTTACGTTAAAGTAAGCAAGTCTGGTCACTACCATAAGGAGATATACTACAGAAAGCGCAAAAGAAAAGATGCCAAGCTTTGCAAAGTACTGTAGATAAATCTGCACCGGAAACACGCCGAAGGAAACCATATCTGCCAAAGAATCAATCTGCACCCCGAAGGCTTTTTCCAAATCAGTTCTTTGAAAAGAGTTGGCCACCATGCCGTCAAAGGTATCACAAAGCCCGGCAAGAAGAAGCAAAATAAGGGAAAATGCCAAGCTTTTCCCAAAGAAGATTCCATATAAAGAAAGGGAAAGTCCAAGATAGGTTAAAAGTACACTGGGGTGATAGACCCCTAAAAAAATTTTCTTCATTAATTTTTCCTCAACGAATGCAACAAAATATTCTTAGCATTTGTATTTCTATTTCCTCTGCTATTTGCCAATATATTCTATTTATTTAATGACTATTTTTCAGTTTTTTATAGATATTTCCGCACCCTAAAGAGAATCAGCAAGCAGTTCACGAGAACATGGGTAAACCCTCCCGGGAAAAATCGCAAATACAATTTGTGCCGGGCTAAGATGCACCAGTATGCCAAGGCAAAAGCATAATCCCAAGCATGGAATCAATCTGATCCAAAAATAAAGAAAAATGAGCTTTAGCCCTCGTCTTCTGTCTCCCTGCTCCGCCGCAGATACGGAGAATCTCCTCTTTATGAAACTATTGGGAAGTTCAAAGAGCATATACAAAAAAGCCGAAAAAGCATGCCAATCAGAAAAATTAAATCCGGGAGCATTTTTCAAAGTACAAATACAAAAGGCTTCGCTTAGTTTCTCCTATGCCCTGCAAAAGAAGTCCCCAAAAGAGTTCCGTAAATCCGCCAAGAAGAGTCATGAGCCAAAAATCCCAAAATGCTCTTACTGTCCCCAAATATCCGCTTTCCGTCTATCCAGTTTTTTTCCCTCCGTCAATCGGTTTGCAACGACTCTTCAAAAAAAGGAATTTTCAAAAAGCAGCATATTGAAAACGCCTGCCAAAAATCACCGGGAACATGGTGATGTATAAAGACAATATCCACTGCAATCTAGTCTATCCTCCTACAAGAAAAAAATAATCTTTACTTTCTCCGTTTTTTTAGCTTGCTTCTTCCGAAACGCTTTCCTTTCGCTTAAATATATTTAATTATATCAAAGTGGGCTTAACATAATGAAAGATACGCAAACATACCCAAAGAGCTTTCCACTAGCCCCAAAAAAATACTTTCCGATGGCAATCCCCTGAATCAGAAAAGAAAGCAATGCCGAAGCAAAGCACTCCTGCTGCTGCGAGATCCTTCGTTACCTTGATTTCCGGATGCTCCTCCTTTGTCGAAAAAAATCACAAAGATGTTCAATTGCCGTGTTCATATACTCCATTGCGTACACCCCGGCAGAGCTTAAAAATCACCGCATACCAAGTGGCCAAATCTACTTTTTAAAAAAAGAAATCCAATAGAACAAAAAGGACATTCAGACAGAGGTAATATTTATAATTCTTCTCTGTTTTTTTAGACCGAAATACAGCCCTTTCAGAGCACAGGCTACACTTTGTCGAAACGTGATATTTTTTTCATCTAAGTTTACGAAAACTCCTTTGCTAACAATACATACTCTCTACTTCCCACACATTTATCCTGAAAAATAGCCTTCGCTGGCCTTCCCTTTTTTTGAATCAGTGCCGCAATAGACTTGGCCTTTTTTTCTTTTTCAGTACTTCTGTTGTGAGCTGAGAAAAAGGCCAGTCCCAACCCCTCTGCCCCTTTCTTCACCGCCAAGTATAAAAGAATGTAGCAGCTTGGTCTTCTCCTTTTTGAAAAGGATTTGCAAAAGAAGAATTGGATTGAGAGGCTTTTTGCAGAAGATTTCCATAGTCCGGAAGGCAGAGGAAAAAAAGCCCTTCAGTTCCTCCTTATCATAAGCCAAAAAGACCATTTCTTCATCTACAATATACTTTAAAGAGCTGTAAAGGCTGACAAAGCTTTCTCGAGAAATGTTTCGAAAGCCTTGGAAATCCTTTGTAACGCTCCATTAAAAGCGGATAGATTTCAGAAAAGGTATCGGTCAAAGTTCTCTTTTGTAGGGTGCAAAAAAATCGGTAGCCCTTTTTCCTGAAAAATGTTCCAAGCGCTTCTTTGCCTTTTGCATTCTCATACGATGGCTCCAAAGCATCATAAAAAATGGGAAACATAGCGGTTACAAATCTGAAAGTCTGCTTTTTTTCAAAAAGATAAGGATAGTAAGCTTTGTTCGAAGGCTCTCCTGTATAGGGCATTTTTTTCTTCCAAAGCAAAACGATACCTTCCGAAAAAAAGGAAAGGTCAATCGGGCCTTTCAGTCCTTTTTTTCCCTGCTTTTTTTGGCTTCCCTTTCGCAGGCTCCCAAGAGTAAAAGGGCAACTTCCTCTTCCTCTATACTTTCATAGAACCCCTGCAAAGCCGTAGGCCCTCATCTTCATACAGCGTTAAAGCAATCCGCCCTACTACGCTTTCTTTTTTTCCTCAGAAACGCTTACGCAAAGAAAGGGCAGAAAAACGAAGATTTCCTTGCACTAAAATGTGCTTTCCCGAAAGTACCGCTTCCTCCATTTTTCCTGTCCTGCATAAGGCAGGACTTTTTATACAGCATAGCAGGAAGATTTAAAAACTGCTCTTTCTCCTCTTGATCCTTTACCGCTTTGATTCGATAGTTCTTCATTTTCCCTTTCTATTTTAAAACAAGTGGGAGAATAAAGTTTCGGATTTCCCCTCTCACTTGTCTTGCAATCCTATTTTTTTCCTTTTTGCTTTATGACACTGCAAATGCCTAAATCCCCGTCTATCTCCACAATGTCTCCGCCTTGCAGCTCTTCCATAATATTCGGAATATTGACCACTGCAGGCTTTTTCCAATTCTCTTGCAAGAATGGCGCTGTGGGATAGAAGAGAGCCTCTTTCCGTAATGAGTCCTTCTGCCATATTGAGATACGGGAACCAGCCCGGATCCGTAGAATAGCTTAAGAGGATTTTCCCCTTCGCATCCATTGCCCTTACCTCTTGTAAGCTTTTAATCTTTAAAACCTCTCCTCGGAAAATGCCCTTGGAAACGCCTCTTCCAAAGAAAACTCTTGTCTTAACATTCCCTGCTTCTTTATCTTTTTTTTCGGCTTTTTCCATTTGTCTGATATGTCCGGTATTCCCAAGCATTCCATCTTTTCCGGGCTTTTCTATTTGACCCTCTATATTCCCTTTTTCCTTGAAGGATTCATAACTTAAAACACAAATTTCCCCTTCCAGAGGATCTCTGTCCACCTTTCCGAGGAGTTTTACCCGAGACAAAACAGGAAGTCTTTCATAGGCCTTTCGAAGTTCCTTTTCTCTTGCAATTTTCAAGGAGAAATCCTTGCCGGAAAAGAGCATTTCCTCTAATTCCTCTAAGCTAAGATAGTATACATCAAAACCTATCGTTTTCTCTCCAATCTTATCTACAATGCTCCGCATAAGACCGAAGCATCTCGTGCGATGAAGACGGGAAATCTCCCGATTATTGCAGGAGGATTCGGCTAGACGATAAAGGAAAGACTTTCGCGGTTTCGCCTCAGAAGACTTCTCTGAACGGTTTGGCTCTTCGCAATCTTTTTCCGCCTTTTCCGTCTCTAAAGCATCCAAAATCCACCGGTCCAGAAGCTCTTCATTGGTTCTGTAGGTTCTGGTTTCCAGCTTCAGCTCTCCCACTATCCGATCTCCATAGGCGGAAATATAACTTTTCTTTTCCCTGCGATATTCTTCACTGTCTAAGCCATGCTTTCCGGCTACCGTCTTTAAGGCGGAAAGAGCTCGCACAGGCTTCATGGTTTCTAAGGAAAATACCGTTTTCTTCCCATACAAATGGGTGCTGATAAAGGACACCATATCATTCATCAAAGTAATATCCCACTCCCGTAAGAGGTCTTCCTTCATTTCCAAAAAAATTCGGTATAGTGCCTGAGCTTCTTCCTCCTCTTCCACTCTTTTGCTATAGGAGATATAACGCTCTTGGAAAAACTTGTCCAGCTCCTTCATTTTCCTTTGGGAAACTATAAAATAATAGCAAAATAAAAGGGCGATTCTGCACTTTAAAAAGAAGCCCGGTTTTTTCTTGGAAAAGGATATTTCTTCGTTGGATACCCCCAGCATCCCCTGCCATACCGGAATGATTCTCCCAGAAAAGGGAAGAAGGCGCAAAATATCGTACCAGGAGGAGATTTCATAATACATTCTTCCGGAAAATCCCCCCACCATGCGTTGAAAAACTGTCTCATAGGAAGAAACTCTCTTTCCCAGAAAGCGTCTTCCTAAAGAAGTGAAAATTCCACTATACATTTCTCCGGCAAAGCTTTCGCTTAAAGGGAGACAAATTCCCGGAAAGCTTTCGGAGATATTGCTGTTGTCTAAAATTCGAATGGGAAGATGTGTGTCTAAAGTAGTGATTTCTCTGGCCTGTAAAATGTAAATCTTCCCCCCTTCTATGGCAAATTCTATATCCATGGGTTTTTGAAATAACTGCTCGATTCTTTCGCCAAGGGTAAATAATGTTTTAAGCTCTTTCTCTGTAAGAACAAGTGTTCCGGCACGATGGTCTTTCTTTGAATCAGCAAAGTTTCGTTCTCTAAGCGAATCCGACTTGCTTTCTCTAAGTCTGCATCCTTTTCATCTCCCATATAGTTATCCCGCAGTTTTCCCTCTTGATACAAACATTCCCCCGGAAAATAGTGGTAGGTCAGTACATTTTCCTGATCCTCCACTACCTTATCTCCGAGACCCTGTCCGAGAACCGCCACCATTTCGCTGAGAAGTCCTTTTGGATTTTTTGTAAACAGGACACCGGATTTTTCCGGAAAAAGCATTTCCTGAATGATGACGGTTTCTACTGACGATTCTACTTTTCTCTGTTCCGCTTTTTTCTGTTCTGCTTTTTTCTGTTCTGCTTTCTCCTGCAGTTCTTCTTTCCCCTGCTTTTGGGAACAGTATTCTTCCTTCCCCCTATTCGCCTTTTCTTTATAATCCAGGCTTCCGGCGTAGGACGCAAAAACCTCCTGCACCGCTTCCTCTACCTTCTCTCTTTTTACATTTAAACGCGTCAAAAACTGCCCTGCAAAGGAATGCTCCCCGCCGTCTTCTGCGGAAAAATTGGAGCGAACGGCAAAGAAGTCCTTTTCGGAAAAAGAAAGATCCGGCTCTTCTCTTTCCGAAAGCACGATGAATTTTGGCACAGGAAAGCCCTCCGCCGCTAAGATTCCCAAGTTCTTTGCCTTCATTTTATACTCTCTATTCTCTCTGCCTATTCGGCTTATTTTCTAAAATACAACAACCTATCTTACCGTGATTCCCAAAGAAATACCATAGCTACCTGTGTAGAAGTTTAGGCGATAATCTTTCCTTTTTTACTACATCTAATTCATACGCTTGAAAAGCTATCCATTTCACCTTGCATGAATTATAGTAAGTTTTTTCTATTTTATACTTTAAATATTAAAAATATTTTGTTATTATTAATGAAATATAAACTGCAATTCACCATTCTACTTATGTAAATTTGCATAAGTTCTCATGACAGAAAGGAGTTTGTATGAGAAAATCGTTCGTGAAACTCGCTCTTGCACTTGGTTGTGCCCTATTCGGAATACTTTCTCTCACTGCCTTTACCGGCTTTGCCAAAAATTATGATGACGAAGTGCAGACCTGGCAGATGTTATCCCGTCGCTGGGACGAAACTCTTTTGCAGGCACGTGAAGAAGAGTTTATCAAGGCTATTAAAGAGCAGAAAGGCATCGAAGACTTTATTGTTCCGGATATTGCAGAAGAAGAAAAAGAAGTAATCCGTAATTTCTTCCGAAGCTTTGAAGGAAAAAAAGACATCCGCTATATCTACAGTAAGATGCCGATACTCCACCGTGTAAGCGGGACCGATGAATACAATGATCTTCGTGGCATCATGGAATTAAAGTTTCAGGTTACGGAACGATCAAACAAAGTGACTGAGCATACCGTTCTTATGAAAATGGCACAGCTTGGGGATGCACAAGCGCAGAAGTGGAAAATCATCGGGATTCTCTGGCAGGATAAAGGAATCGACGTATCCGATGTAAGCCTATATCAGTTGGAAAAGCCAAGACGAGGAGAAGAAGTTTGTATCATGACTACCGATGCGGGTGTAATTAAATTGCGTCTCTTCCCTAAGAAGGCTCCCATTGCCGTGCAAAACTGGATTACACTCTCCAAGCAGGGCTTCTATAACGGAACCCCCTTTGCCAGAGTCATCAAGGATTATGTTATCCAAGGCGGAGCCTTGGACGGTTCCGGAGACGAATCGAAATCCAGCTACAACGGTTTCTTCCAAGATGAGGTCAATATGGAACTCCACAACTTTAATGGAGCCCTCTGCTTGGGAAACAACGGTCCGCATACAAACGGAAATCAGTTCTATATCGTGCAGTGTAGCAAAGTGCGAAACGAAACCTCCCTTCCCATTATCTCCTTCCCGGAAAATGTAAAGGCAAAGTACAGGGAAGTGGGCGGGATCCCCGAATTAGACGGCCGCTATACCGTACTCGGGCAGGTTTATGAAGGAATGGATGTTGTTGAAAAAATCGCCTCACAAGAAACCAACGAGGACGATGCACCGGTGTCGAATCCCATCAATATTCAAAGCATTAGATTTCAAAAATATTGATTCAGTAAAGAGACAGCGCAAGCTACTTGAGCAATGGTCTTTAAGAATTGCAAATACACCGGCGGCAATCCTCCGGTGTATTTCTATATACAAGCTAAATTTTTTTTGAAAACGCCGCTATTCATGCATCATAAAAAACCATAACATTTTTCATGATATTCGCAACATTTTGCCATGTCAAAAGTGCTTTCTCCACCTATAATACAAGGCATAGGGAAGATTTTTAGAGATTTTCCAAGTCAGTATAGAGAATATAAAACACTTTCTAAGAGTGGAATAAAGGGTCGATTTTTCAGCAGGATCGAAGTCGGATTGCTATCATCAAGAGGATTTCAGACAAAAAGCTAACTTCTCTTGTAATAAAAATGAAGATACAGAGTGGACCTTTATCCATTCTTTTTCTTGTACAAAAATTTATAGAAGATACAAAAGGAGGCATTTTATGAAAAAGTACGCGTTAACCCTTGGGCTTTCCATCTTGGCCCTCACAGCATGCGGAAAGCAGGCTGAGCAGGCAGACAGCAAGCCTGATAGCCAGCCGGCTGAGGAGACCACTATGGCTGCTGAGGATTCCCAGACATCCGATTCCGGAACCACTCTTTCCGTGCAGATTTGGGATCCAAACCAAGAACCCGGCATCCAGGAAATCATGGACGATTTCACAAAGGAGACCGGTATCAAAACAAAAATTTCCGTTGTTCGTTGGGCAGATTATTGGACCGCAATGGAAGCCGCTGCACAGGGTGGACAGCTGCCGGATGTATTCTGGATGCACTCCAATGAATCCGAGCGTTATATGAGTAATGATATGCTTCTTGATTTGACCGATCAAATCAAAAATTCAGAAGTCATTCAGACCGAGAACTATCCTGAGGATATCTGGGGACTTTATAGCTATGAAGGTAAGAATTATGCTGTACCGAAGGATATCGACACCATAGCGCTTTGGTATAACAAGAAGATGTTTGATGAAGCAGGGCTGGACTATCCTACCGCAGACTGGACTTGGGATGATTTAACCGATGCCGCTCGTAAGCTGAAGAAAGAGGACGGATCACAGTACGGTCTTTGCTTAAAGCCGGACAATGACCAAGCCGGATACTACAATATGATTTTAGACAGAGGCGGCTATATCTTAAATGCTGACAAGACCAAGTCCGGATACGATGATCCAAAGAGCATCGAAGCCATGAAATATGTAGAAACTTGGATTAAAGAAGGTTTGATTCCTTCTGCAGAGACTATGGCTGAGAACTCGGAGGATGTACTTTTCCAGTCCGGCAAGTCCGCAATGTGCTTCCAGGGATCTTGGATGATTGCCGCACACAAGAATAATGAATTCAGTTTAGCCAATGCAGACTGTGTAGAACTTCCAAAGGACAAGGTTACCGGAAGAAGAGTTTCCATCTACAACGGCTTAGGTTGGGCTGCTGCAAAGAATACCGAGCATCCGGAAGAAGCATGGAAGCTTATCGAATATCTCGGTTCCGAGAAGGCACAGAGAAAGCAGGCAAGTCTTGGTGTTACCATGTCCGCTTACAAAGGCACATCCGACGAGTGGGCAAAGAGCGCTCCCTTTAATTTACAGGCATATCTCAACATGATGGACGATATGGAGATTCTTCCGTATTCCAGAAGCACCATTGCATGGGAAGATGTCAACACACAGTTGGTAACCAAAGTGTATACCGGAGAACTGACCATGGAAGAGGCTTGCAAGCAGATGGCAGCGCAGATGAATGAGAAACTCGCTGAAGAACATAAGTAATAAATCGTTTTTTGAGAGAGCTGTGAATACAAGTATCGAAAGACTGTGTTTCACAGCTCTCTTTTAAAGGAGTAGTCATGGCTGGACAGAAAAAAGGATTATTTTCCTTTACAAGCAGAGAAAAAAACGAGTTCCTTTGGGGATGGCTTTTTATCCTTCCAACCGTACTCGGCTTGGTCATTTTAAATATTATTCCCATCATCAACACGATTATCCAAAGCTTTTATAAAGCAGGAGATTTCGGAAAAGGAAATATTTTTGTAGGCTTTAAAAACTATCAAAATGTCTTTTCCGACGCAGAGATTTGGCAGGCACTATGGAATACGGTTCGCTATGCTTTGGTGGAGGTGCCGTTTTCCATTGTTATTTCTCTGCTCCTAGCTGTCTTATTAAATAAAAAAATAGCAGGAAGATCCTTATACAGAACAATCATTTTCCTTCCTATGGTTGCCGCTCCCGCTGCGATCGCCATGGTTTGGAGATGGCTGTATAATTCGGACTTCGGCTTAATCAACCATATATTACACCTAAGAACCAGCTGGATCAGCAATCCCAAGTTCTCTCTTTACAGTATTGCCATCATCGGAATCTGGTCTATCCTCGGATACAACATGGTTCTTTTCTTAGCCGGTTTACAAGAAATACCGGGAGACTACTATGAAGCGGCGGAGATTGACGGCGCTACTGCCGTGACAAGCTTTTTCCATATCACTTTACCACTTCTTTCTCCAACCATTTTCTTTGTACTGGTTACGCGCGTCATCGCCTCCTTACAGGTCTTTGATTTGATTTACATGATTATGGATAAAACCAACCCGGCTCTAGGTAAAACCCAGTCTTTGGTTTATCTTTTTTACAAATATTCTTTTATTAATAAAAATATCGGATACGGCTCTACTATTGTTGTCGTCCTCATGCTCCTGACTCTGCTGGTCACAGTATTACAGATGATCGCGCAGAAAAAATGGGTCGTTTATAATTAGGAGGGAAGATGGAAAGTTTAGAAAGAAAAAGAAAAATCTCAAAAATCATCGTCCATTTGGCTTTGATACTTGTCTCCATCACGATGCTTGTTCCCTTCTTCTGGATGGTTTTAACTTCCTTTAAAACAGCCACGGAAGCTACCTCCGTAAACCCTTTTATCATTTTCCCAAAGCAATGGAGAACCGATGCCTTCAAAACCGTTTCCACAATATGAATTTTTTTCTATTGTACAGAAATACACTCCTCTTGATTCTCTTTAGGGTGATCTGTGCAATTGTAACTGCAACTCTTGCCGGCTATGCCTTTGCAAGATTGCATTTTCCCGGAAGAGATTTGGCATTTTCTCTGGTTCTTTTTCAAATGATGGTGCCGAATCAGGTTTTTTTGATCCCGCAATATCTGATGGTTTCCAAACTAGGAATGTTAAATACTATGTTTGCTCTGGTCTTTCCCGGTATGGTTACCGCCTTTGGAACCTTCCTTCTGCGTCAGGGCTTTATGACTCTGCCGACCGACTTGGAGGAAGCCGCAAGACTGGACGGTTGCAATATAGGACAATGCTTCTTATTTGTCATGATGCCTCTTATGCGTTCCAGCATGGTGGCTCTGGGTATCTTTACCGCGCTTTTTGCTTATAAAGATCTGATGTGGCCGTTAATTGTCAACACGGATAAGGATATGCTCGTCCTCTCCTCTGCCTTGGCCAAGATGCAGGGACAGTATGTGACAAAATTCCCGGAACTCATGGCAGCCTCATTGATTGCCTGTCTTCCCATGATTGTCTTATACATCTTCTTCCAAAAGCAATTTATCGAAGGAATTGCAACCAGTGGAGGAAAGCTGTAGTAAAACTACTATTAGACTTCCTATCCATTACGACACGAGAATACATAGGCATTTTATAAAAGAATACATAGGCATTTTATAAAAGAATACATAGGCATTTTATAAAAGGAGCATACAATGAATTTTGCAATTGTATTTCATAAAGAAGAACGTGTTTTTCACCTCTATAACGAAGAAATATCCTATATTATGCGCATTATGGAAAATGAGCAGTTGGAGCACCTTTATTATGGAAAGAGAATCCCTGACAGAGAGGGATTTTCCTATCTGCACGAGGAGGCCGGAAGGTCACAGATGAGTGTATGCGTTCCCGAGCCGGGACTTCTTTCCATGCATTACAGTGCACAGGAATACCCTTCTTACGGTACAGGAGACTACCGGAGCCCTGCCTTTAGCATTTTACAGGAAAATGGTTCCCGTGTATCCGATTTTAAGTACCGTTGTCATGAGGTAAAAAGCGGAAAGCCCTCCTATCTTCCACTCCCCATGTCCTATGTGGAAAAAGAAGAGGAAGCATTGACGCTCGACATTACTTTATTTGATAATCTGTCCCAAACCGAAATGGTTTTGGAGTATACATTGTATCGAGATTATCCCATACTCTGCCGAAACGTTCGTTTTACCAAGAAGGGAAAAGAAAAAATCTTCCTGGAAAGGGCCATGAGCATGAGTGTAGAGTTCATGGATAAGGATTTCTCCCTTTTGCATCTTTCCGGTGCCTGGGGAAGAGAACGCTATCTTAAGAAAAGAAAGCTGGAAATGGGAATCCAAAGCATACAAAGTTTGAACGGAACCTGTTCAGGAGCAGAGCATAATCCTTTCATTGCACTTTTAAGAAAAGGGGCGGATGAAGATCAGGGAAAAGTATATGGATTCAATCTGGTCTACAGCGGTAATTTTCTCTCTCAGGTAGAAGTTTCCACCTTTGAAATGAGCAGGGTTATGCTCGGCATAAATCCGGAGCATTTCTCCTACTGCCTATGTGAAGGAGAATCTTTCCAAAGCCCGGAAGTAATTCTGGCATTCAGCGACAAGGGCTTAAACGGACTCAGTCAAGCGTACCATCGTTTTATGAAGAATCGCTTAATGAGCAGCAAATGGAAAAACCGAGAACGTCCTATACTCCTCAATAACTGGGAAGCGACCTTCTTCGATTTTAACGAAGAAAAAATTCTGCAGATTGCTAAAAAAGCTAAAGAAGTCGGAGCAGAGCTTTTTGTTTTGGATGATGGCTGGTTCGGAAAACGAAATGATGATTATCGAGGACTTGGCGATTGGGATGCTAACCTAGAAAAGCTTCCGGGCGGAATAAAAGGATTATCGGAAAAAGTCGTGGCCATGGGCTTAGATTTCGGTCTTTGGTTTGAGTTGGAAATGATCAATATGGATTCCGATTTATACCGTGCGCATCCCGACTGGATAATCAATGCACCGGGGCGTTTCCCCTCTCACGCAAGACATCAGCATGTTCTGGACTATTCCAGAAAAGAAGTCGTGGACTATATCTATGAAAAAGTAGCTAAAATCCTTCGCGAATCGAAAATTTCCTATATCAAGTGGGATATGAACCGTTATATGTCGGAGCCTTACTCTGCTACTCTTCCGCCGGAAAGACAGGGAGAAATGATGCATCGTTATATCCTTGGTGTATACGATCTATACCATCGCTTGACTACGGAATTTCCGGATATTCTCTTTGAATCCTGCGCGAGCGGCGGTGCACGCTTTGATGCCGCCTTACTCTATTACGCTCCGCAAGCCTGGTGTTCCGACGACAGTGATGCGGCAGAAAGGGCTAAGATTCAGTATGGCAGCTCCATCGCTTATCCCATTGTAAGCATCGGAGCACATGTATCCGCTGTGCCGAATCAACAACTTTATCGAAATACGCCGCTGGAAACCCGTGCCAATATGGCTTATTTCGGAACCTTTGGCTATGAACTCGACTTAAACCTCCTCTCCTCCTCAGAAATCGAAGAGGTAAAGAGAGAAATTGCCTTTATGAAGGAGCACAGAAAGCTCCTGCAGATTGAGGGAGATTTTTATAGACTGCTTTCTCCTTTTGAAGGAAACGAATGCGGATTCTCCGTTGTATCTCCGAACAAGACGGAAGCCATTGCCATGTATTTCCAAAAGCTGAATTTTGTAAATGCCTCCTGGATTCGCTTTAAGCTAAAGGGGCTAAGAGAAAATACGCTTTACCGCATTACAGCCGATTTAAGTCCCTCCTTAGAAAGAAAAGAAAATACCGTACTCCATGCCGGTTACAACCTAAAGGATAAGCAACTTTCTTATGAAGCCTACGGTGCAGAGCTTATGGAAATCGGTATCCCCATCGCCAGAGAAGATTTAAGCAGGAAGGGCGGCGATTTTGCATCTTTACTTTTCCTGATTAAAGCCATATAAGTAAACAAGAAGCTTTATTTACTTTCTATCGAAGATAGAAGAACGGATTCAACGAGTGGTGCCGAAATAGCGGTTCCACTCGTATTTTAAAAGCAATATGCACAATGTCGAAACACATCATGGAGCAGTCTAAAGAAAATGAGAAAAACAAGAGAAAATTCTCTCTCCGGAGATGTTCCCTTCTTAGAGGGTGAAAAACAATATATTAATTTTCAGGATGCAGAATGCAAGGCTTCAGACTTGCAGCTTATGTATTGCGGAAAAGAACGTTGCCATCCCGGGCATAAGTATGGCCCGAACAAAAGGGATGTGTACCTAATTCATATTGTCTATTCCGGATCGGGAACACTTTGTGTGAACGGTGAACTCTACCAACTTTCTGCCGGAAATGCATTTCTTCTCTACCCTCATACCCTTGCTTGGTATGAAGCCGATCTAAAGGATCCTTGGTCTTACTTCTGGCTGGCATGTAGAGGAATCGATGCGGATTCCTTCTTGTCCGATGCCGGCTTTAGTCCCGCAAAGCCCGTTCGCATCGTGCACAATGTGCAAGATCTTCTCCAATACATTAATAAGATTTTAGATAAAAAAGAATTCAGCTTAGAGCATCAGCTCTCGCGTGTAGCTTATCTTCATCTTTTCTTTGCCAATCTTATCCGAGATAAAGAAAGTGATGAGGTAAAGGGTCTAAAGCAAACAAAGAAATTACGAAGTTTAAGTCATGATGTGCGTGAATACATCGACGAGCACTACGGTGAGGATCTCAGCATTCAGTTTCTTGCAGAAAAAATGGGAGTACACCGTGCCCATCTTTTTAACAGCTTCAAGATGGATACGGGGTATTCTCCCAAAGAATATCTACTTTATGTCCGTATGCAAAATGCCAAATCGATGCTTCGGAGGACAAAGCGTTCCGTAGCGGAAGTCGCTTTTCAGGTCGGCTACCATGATCCTCTAAGTTTCTCCAAGATTTTCCGAAAGAAAATAGGTATGAGTCCACTTCAGTACCGCAGTATGAAGGAAGAGCTTCTCTACAATCGGGAAACCGGAGAATATTTGAAGCACCTTTATTCTTAGGACATGGAATTATTATGCAAGTTCTATTGCTTTAAGCATCTGTTTATGAATTTTTGAACTTAATTCTTCTTCCCTCTTAAAGCAAACTAAGTGACCGAAGCGCAAATCCTCCTGATTAGTCTGTACTTCGGACTATCTTTTCCCTAAAAAACTTTATATGACCGGATATGCTATCCGAAAGTCTCTTCCAAGCAAGATTACTTTTTCCCCTGATACTCCCTTGCAGCAGCCACCAATGCCGCGAAAATCTTCTTCATATCCTCTTCTTTCTCCTGCAGCATCTCCGGGTGGAACTGAACGCCTACTCCAAAAGGATAATCCTTTAATTCAATTGCCTCAACCACACCATCCAAAGCTCTTCCCGATATCGCTACATTTTCCGAAACGGACTTTACCGCCTGATGATGGAAGCTGTTTACGCGAATCTCCTCTTTTCCGAGAATATCGTGGAACTTACTACCTGCCTCCACTTTTGCCGTATGAGTCGGAATACTCGGGCCATGTCCCTGGGAGTGCTTAAAGCTTTCTGTATCTTTCAGAGAAAGATCCTGATAAAGCTTCCCTCCCTCGGAAACATTCATAAGCTGAAATCCACGACAAATTCCTAAAATCGGAAGTTTCTTCTCCTTAGCAAGCCGGTAGAGCAAAAAGTCAAACTCATCCCTCTCCGGACAAATCTCCTGCAATTTCTGATGTGGCTCTTCCTGATAGCGAATCGGCGCAATATCATGTCCGCCGGAAAAATCACCCCGTCTACAAGCTCTAAAGTCTGCCTCAAGTTATCTTCCGTATCATCCATCGGAATCATGAGAGGAACTGCTCCTGCGGAAATCACTGACGAAACATAGTCCTTATTGACATAAATTCTCTCATATCCGGGGAAGCCGCTCTCCTGATCCACAAGCACACTTGTGGAAATACCGATTACAGGTTTTTTCATAAATCTCCCTTTCTCTTAATACTCTGATACAACGACCATAATTTAACCATGCCAAGCCATTATGCCATAAAAAGGGGGGTTTGAAAAAGGGGAAATATTCACTTTTGGTCTATTAAACAAAAATGAAAAATATTTGTTTTTGTTTAATAGACTAAAGTTCCTTTTCTTTCCTAAAGCTGTCAAAACTCTTTACTAAGGAGAAAATCCCGTATATTTAGATGTTTTATACCGTCACGGCTCATATCAAATTCATCCAAAGAAAGGACGTACTTAGGGTAATGATCCCGAATCGAGTCATAGATGCCAAATTCTCGCTCTATAGTACCGGATCCGACAAGGAGATAAGCCACTTGAATGTACAGCTTGTCTTTATTTTTTTGGGCTATAAAATCAATTTCTTTCTCCCCGTTTTTTCCAATTGTCACTGTATAGCCTCGTCTCAGCAATTCCATGCAGACAATATTTTCAAGAATCTGATCAATATTTCTTGCATTCGTCCCCAGAATGGATTCCCGAAGTCCGTGATCTACCGAATAATACTTTTCATTTACACTAAGAATTTTCTTCCCCTGAAGATCTTCCCTCCTAAGTTGTATAAAAAGATAGGCATCACAGCATGCCTTGCTATAATTTAAAATGGTTTCTGCAGAAACTTTCCGATTTTCCTGCTTTAAATAATTGGATATGCTTCTTGCACTGAAGCTATGTCCCACATTGTCTAAAGATATAAAATCATTCTCTCCAATAGTTCTACATCTCGAATGTTGTTACGCTGAACCACATCCTTTAAGAGCACGGAATTATATATATCTCTAAGATATTGCATAGAAGCATCTTTATCATAGCGGAGATTCATTAGGAAAGGCATCCCTCCCATTTCCAGATAATTCTTGAATTCTTCTGTAACGGAAACCTCTTCCTTTTCCTGTTTTATAGATTCCAGATATTCTTCGAAGGAAAATGGGAAAACCACAAACTCTACATAGCGTCCGCCAAGATATGTTGCCAGCTCTCCGGAAAGAAGCTTTGCATTGGAACCTGTGATATAGATATCACAATCAAAATCAACGCGGACAGAATTAATACATTTTTCCCACTGCTCCACTTCTTGAATTTCATCAAAAAACAAATATCCCTTGCCTTGAACAGATGAAATCCTTTTTTTCAGTTCTTGGTACAAAGAATCTGCCGTACAGAAATCAGCATTTTCCAAAGACTCAAAATTGAAGCTGATAAACTGCGTATCAGCGATGCCTTGACTTCGAATTTCTTCTTGAATCAGTTGGAGCATGACTGATTTCCCCGATCGGCGAATCCCGGTCAGAACTTTGATAATATCCTTTCCGATAAACGGCTTTATCTTATCTATGTATCTTTCTCGTTGAATCATCCGGGCATCCTCCTCTTGTTTTTTCAAGATATAAGCATCTTCCATGTAGTCAATATGAACATTATACTTTATATATGAAGGAAAAAGAAGGTTTTTGTTCGATATAACTGACAGTTTTTTAAGGCAAAAAAACACGATTTTCGCTTTCGTATTTTATACTTAACGAGTATCATGTGTAGAGCGTGTGAAATCCGGTTTAAAAAATCCCCCCCAGCTGTAAATCTATTAAACAAAAATGAAAAATATTTGTTTAATAGATTTACATTCTTCTGATCAATGAAGTACAGATGATAACAGAAAATAAAACATTGGATACCCAAACTATTCTTTTTTTGAACACAACTTTCATAATTATCTCAATTTGTAAAAAGAGGGAGCGCTTTTGCTCCCTCTACTTAAATGAAAACTCTAAAACTTCCTCTATTTTGGGAATGGAAGGTGCCGCTCCGGGTCTGGATATCGCTATCCCTGCCGCTCTTGCCGCCGTATCCATTGCCTGCTCCAAAGTATCTCCGCGTAAGATGCCGGCGATAAAGAAACCGGAAAAGGTATCTCCCGCAGCTGTAGTATCTACAACCTCCGTCTTATAGGCTCTTTGCCTATACAGCTTTTCTCCGTCAAAGTAAATCGAGCCCTCCGCTCCAAGAGTCAGAACTATCTTGGCACGCGGATAAGCATCATGGAGTTCTCGAACAAATTTCTCTCCATCCTTTTCACTTATATTATCCAAACCAAGAATCTGTGCGGCTTCTACTTCATTTAAAACAAAATAATCAACGTACTGCAAGGGCAATTCCAAAATCTTCTCATTCATCGGTGAAGGATTCAGAACTATCTTTAATCCCTTCTCCTCTGCAACCCGCATGATACTTTCCATACCGTTTATTTCATTTTGTAGAACAAGGAAATCTCCTTTTTCAAAATCCGAAATCGTATTTGCAATCTGCTCTTTTGTAATCTGATGGTTTGCACCGCTATAAAGAATGATACAATTGTCTCCACTCTTATCATTTTGAATAATCGCAGTGCCGGTTTGTACCCCTTCTAAAACTTGAATATATTTTATATTGACACAGGATTCTTTAAGTAGCTCTAAAAGAAAGTCTCCATCTTTCCCGACCGCTCCGGCATGGGAGACGGTAACTCCCGCTCTCCCTAAAGCAACGGACTGATTTAAGCCTTTTCCTCCCGGAAAAATATGTAAAGCATCAGAGGATATAGTCTCTCCTTTTTGAACGAAATGATCCAGACTGTATACATAATCAATATTCAAAGAACCAAAATTTAAAACCTTCATAGCTTCTCCCGTCAATGATAAGCAAGGAGCTCATTTCGGATAGTCTTTAAATTTAGCTGTCTCCAAAATGGATTATCACGATATGAGCCCCTATTTCAGTTCCTTTATTCTTTAATCAACCAACGTGCAAGGTTTTGGAACAAACGGTTGTAGTCCTTCCATTCACAGAACTCGGGCGGTGCCCAGTGCGGTGCACAGTCCGTTGTAAATACAGCCGATCTCCCCCTTGCCGTACTCTCCAAGAGCAATGAAAGGATCACCACAAACACTTGCAAGAAGCTCCGCTTCCGGCTTTAAAATGGTCTTGTTGTATCCCAAAACTCTTGGCCAAGTTTTTTCTATTCCTTCGAAAACTACATGGTCCTTTACAAAAACAGGACGAACACCTTCGCAATGTTCCATTCTATCATCTGTTGCAAGAACCTGAACGGGTAAAACCTCCTGTACCGCGGTATCCTGCCATTTCCCCTTAGCATCCACACCGGAGAAGGTCAGATATCCTCCAACCATTAAAAGTGCACCGCCTTCCAATACGTAATCGCGAAGCAGGTTGCAACGATTCGGCATTAACTCACTGCGAGTAAAGGTAGCCCCCGGTAACAGAAGAGTATTCGCTCCAATATCGGAAAGAATGATTAAATCATATTTCTTTAATTCCTCAAGACTGAAGGGAAACTCCTCCATAGCTAAGTGATTCGGCAGGAAGGTAAACTCATATCCGCCTTCTTCAAATGCTTTTTTAATATACTTCTCTCCCGTCTCGTAAACTGAAGTATAGAAAGTATCAAAACCCTTTACATGGGTTGTATAGCTCATCCAAGATTCACCCGCCAATAAAACTCTCTTTGCCATTTTTCTCTCCTTTTCTTATTTGTTTCATTTGTATTGTTACACTTACTTTTCACTCCGGATTCGATCCGTCTTATGAAAAGCCTTTCCCATACGATAATCATGCAATTCATCTTATAAAATATGAATTTCGTTTTAAATATAGCTTATTCCACCTTGCAAAAATCCAGTATCAGTTCTGCGTAAATCAAAATGGATTGATAATACGCTTCCAAATCCAGCCATTCGTCAATGCCATGACACTGTGCCAAATTTCCCGGTCCAAACTGGATGGTTGGACAGTCTGCGATGTTCCGCCATAAACGGGAATCACAGCCCGCAGGAGAACCGACCACCTTTACATTTTTCCCTCTAGCTTCACTGTATGCCCGTTTAAAACTGTCTACAAAGAGTGCATTTTCATCCATTTCAAATCCACCACCTGATTGATAAATGCTAATTTCCGGCAGATGCTCTTCCAACCACGCATCGGATTTTGAAACTCTTTCTACAACTTCTTTAAATTCCTTTACCACCTGATTATGACTCATTTGATTCGGAAGATAATGTACACAGACTTCAAACATACATTCATCCGCAACAGTTGAGCCTGCAGTTCCGCCATGAATCACACCTACGTTCAGATTCGGTGCAGGTAACAGTGGATGCTTGTAATGAAGCAACCATTCATGCTCCTTTCATTGAGAGCCTGTATTACTTTAATCGCCTTATCAATAGCGCTTACACCTTCTTTTTTTACTCCTGAATGGCAGGATTTTCCTGTAAATTTGACTCTAAAAAAGACAAAGCCCATATGTGCCAAAATCAACTCATCGCTGGTGCCTTCACAGACCATAACACCATCTGCTCTTTCTCCGCTCATGATGGCTTGCATGGAGCCGTTTCCACCACCCTCTTCATCACAAACAGAGCTGATCTTCACTGTTCCGGAAAAAGGAACCCCTGCATCCTTTAGAAGCTGAACCGCCATCGTAGCAGCCATTAGGCCGCCTTTCATATCCGCTGTTCCTCTTCCAAAAATCTTCCCGTCTCGTATCGAAGGGCTAAATGGAGGACTGGTCCACTCCTCCACCTCTTCTGCAGGCATTACATCCATATGACCGTTGAACATCAAGCTTCTGCCACTCTTTTCTCCTTGAAACGTCGCATAAACATTATAGCGATCTGTCTGATTGTGCCCGAGGTTTCCCTCCTGATAGAGAGTAAAGCACTTTTCTATATCTTCTTCCTTCATGGGGTCCAAAGTCACCTCTGCCCCCATACTCCGAAAGAGCTCTGCTATATAATCCTGTCCTTTTTTCTCCAAACCGCCTTTGATTCCATGCCCCAAGTCATGCGTATCTATGGCAACCAATTCAGATAATCGTTCCAGATATTTTTCTTTGTTTTTTTCTAAAACTTCTTTTAAAAGCTCCACTGTCATCCTCCGGAAAATTTAATCGTAGAGTTTTAAGCCCACTTCAACAAGGTCCCAGAACTTTTCTACGTCTATATCTATTCCTACATTTACATTTTCTTTCTTCTTCATATAGCCGAAATAGTCGCAATTCGTACGGCCATAAGACTGGGAGCTGGAAGTATCCACCGTCACATTCATCGGCTTTGTTGTAATAACTGTCGGGTCAATCAGATACGCAATGGTTATCGGGTCATGAAGAGGACCGCCCTCCCATCCGTATACCTCTTTCTGGGTCTTACAGAAGAAAGCCATCAAGTCAGCAAAAAGAACCGATGCCTTGTTTCCTATTTTTCGCATTCTCTCAACAATTTGGGGATAACAGAGTGCCTTTCTTGTAACATCCAGCCCTACCATTGTGATTGGAAGCCCGGAAGAGATACATACATGTGCCGCTTCCGCATCCGCAAGAATATTGAATTCCGCCGCAGGAGTCACATTTCCGTTTGCGTAAGAGCCTCCCATAAATACGATTTCCTGAATTTTATCCAAAATCTTCGGTTCCATGCGAATGGCCATTCCCAAGTTTGTCATCGGTCCCGTAGTCACCATAGTTATTTTTTCATCCGAGTTCATCAGTGTTTTTACAAGATAATTCACCGCATGTTCCGCCTCAATTTTCCTTGTCAACGGCTCAAACACCGGACCATCCAGTCCTGTTTCTCCATGAATATCCCCGGCAATAACCTTATCTCGAACCATCGGCTGTCCACATCCGGCATAGACCGGAATATCCAGACCTAAATGCTGTACAACACGTAATGCATTTCTCTGTGTATTTTCCAAAGTCTGATTTCCCGCCACAACGGTAATACCAAGTAAGTCCAAGTTCGGATTCTTGGCAGCCAGCAATATGGCCACTGCGTCATCATGCCCCGGATCGCAATCTAAAATGATTTTTCTTTTACTCATCTTTTCTCCTTTTTTATCCATACTGAATTTATAAAATCCACTCTATACAAGGGGAATCTATATAGTGACTAAGATTCCTTACACAATTGTCTTTATAGCATTTTTTACATGAACCTTTATACCGCAGTCTTTATTGCAGGATACTCTAAGCTACAGAATGGGTAAGCAGGGAAGATTCCTTTTTTCTTGCCGCCTGCATCTTGATTGCCATGGAAACAGCCAGTACGGCAATGGTTACAATATACGGCATCATCAGAATAAACTGCGCCGGAATTCCATAGGCCTGCAGTCTGGCTCCAACCGAATCGGAAATCCAAATAAAAGACATCCCATTGCCGTAAGCACCGGATTAGCACCGCCGAAATACATTGCCGCAACGCCCATAAAACCTCTGCTGTTGGTCATATTCTCTACAAATTGAGTACTGTATCCCAAAGATAAATGCGCCCCTGCAAGACCTCCGATCAGCCCCGAAATCAGCATCGCCTGATATTTCACTGCATTTGCCTGAATTCCTGCAGTCTGTGCTGCCATAGGGAACTGTCCTACAGCACGAAGCCTTAATCCCCATACCGTCTTATAGAAGATAAACTGTAGGAGGAGAATGAAAACAATGACAAACCACTCTGTAAAGCGCCAGTCATTTAAGAGCGTATTTAAAAACGGTACATTTTCCAAAAAAGAAAAGTGCAATTTTGGAATGGCAACAATAGCAGGATTGGAAAAGCTGCCGCTGGTATGAAAAAATACCTGCAACATAAATTTCGTTAACGCGATTGCCAAAAGATTGATTCCCATACCGATAGCACAGATTTCCGAGTTGTACTTAATGTGGCTTACTGCCATAATCATAGCAATCACAGCACCGCCAAGCATTGCAGCAAGAACTCCCAAAATCCAACTTCCCGTAAAGTAGCTGATTGCTACGGCTGTGAATGCACCAACAAGCATAATCCCTTCTGTTCCAATATTTAAATATTGGCCTGTTGTGTGATTGCAGCACACAATGCCGCATAAATAATGGGAGTCGAGGCGCGGAAGGTTGCATATATCAGGGATAAGTTAAAGATTTTTCCTAAATTGTCTGACATTATTTTTCCCCTCCTTTTTCTTTTTTCTCTACAGCTACAGTAGCGTTCATTTCTTTTTCCATTTTCCTACGTTTTCCCAGTTCAATGACAAAGTCCATGGTTGCAATAATGATAAATACCGCTGAAATGGTATCCACAATCGATTTTGGTACACTTGTAGCCTGTTGCATCGCCATTGCACCGGCTTTCAGCACTGCAAGGAAAAAGGCAAGGAAGGGAGTAAACAGCATGTTGGACTTTACAATCAGTGCCGCAAGCATTCCGTTGGTACCGAGATCTCTTGCAAAGCCGTCCAGATAATATCCGTGCACCCCCAAAACCTCTATGCATCCTGCCGTCCCGCCAAGAGCAGCGGAAAGAAGCATAGCACCGACAAAAACCTTCTTCGAATTGATACCGACATAATCCGCATGAGCAGGATTGGTTCCAACGGTTCTGATTTTATAGCCCCACTTCGTCTTATAGGTCATCCAAATTACAGCCGCCACAACTGCTATTGCAATCAATACGCCCATATTTGCAGAAGATGGCTTCATGATTTTCGGAATGGTCACAAGCACAGGCTTAGACTGCGGTGTCGCAACTCCTGCACTCATCGGACCACTCACCAGATAAGAGCCGATATAAAGTGCTACTGTATTCATAAGAATAGTGACACAGACCTCCGATACGTTAAAGTATGCTTTTAAAATAGCAGGAATCAGGCCCCAAAGCATGGCTACCACAATCGCCCCCGTAAAGCAGGCAAGATATAGAAGGGGAACAGAAAGGAAGCCCCAATTAATTCCGATATAGGCAGCAGTAATGCCTCCCAGAATAACTTCTCCCTCCACTCCGACGTTGAACGCTCCGGCCTTTGCCGCAACAGCAAAAGCAGTTGCCGTTAAAAGTAAGGGTGTAAAGCCTGCGATTACATTTCCTCTTCCCAGCTTTGTTCCCAATGCCCCTTTTAGTAATGCCAAATAGGCATCAATCGGATTCTCTCCAATAGCCAAGATAAAGACAGCTCCGATGAAAATAGCCAGAAAAAAGGTAAATAGAATCTTCAGAAAACTGTTTAATGACTTATTCATGCGCTTCTCCCTCCTTTTCCAGCTTTTTTTCAACACTGCCTCCCATCATAAGAAGCCCGAGATTATTTTCATTTGCCTCACCGGCACTTAATTCTCCTGTTATTTTTCCTTCATGTATAACGATAATTCTATCCGAGAGCGAGGTGATTTCCTCCAGCTCTGTAGAAACAAGCAAAACTCCAGCTCCATTTTTCTTGGCTTCCTCCAAGGTTTTCTGAATCGACTCAATGGCACCGATATCTACTCCTCTTGTAGGCTGTGCTGCAACAAGAAGCTTTTTATTCATGGAAACCTCTCTGGCAACAACGACTTTCTGGGCATTTCCACCAGACAGAGAGGAGGTCGGAAGCTTGTAATCGGTTGGACGGATATCAAAAAGCTTTACCATTTCCTCTGCGTGCTTATCCATGGCAGGGCTGTTCATTACCATTCCCTTCGAATAAGGTGCTTTATCTACTTCCACCGCCACAAGATTCTCTTCTATGCTCATCGTTCGGTTCAATCCACGTGTATTTCTGTCCTCCGGAATATGAGCGAGCCCTACCGCTCTTACTTTCTTTGGAGAAAGGTTTGTAATTTCCTTTCCATCTAAAAAGATATGACCTTTTTCAACCGGGCGAAGCCCTGTGATTGCTTCAATCAATTCAGACTGTCCATTTCCATCAATTCCGGCAACTCCTACAATTTCTCCTTCATTCACATGTAAAGACATTCCTCTGATTTTAGAAGTTTCCTTTTGGCTGGGAACCCAAACATCCTGTACATCCAGAATTCTCTTTCCGGCTTTTTCATAAGTCTTATCAATATTTAAAAAGACTTCACGTCCAATCATCTTCTTGGTTAGATCTAGCGGAGAGGTTTCTTCCTTGGAAACAGATCCCATATAAAAGCCCTGTCGCATTACGGAAATACGGTCCGAAATCTCCATAACCTCATTTAGTTTATGAGAAATGAAAACCAGAGACTTTTGCTCTTTTTTTAGATTATTGAGAATTTCAAAAAGTTTTCTTGTCTCCTGCGGAGTCAAACAGCGGTAGGCTCATCTAAAATGATGATATCTGCCCCTCTCATCAGCGTCTTTATAATCTCAACTCGCTGCGCTTCTCCGACAGAAATCTGACTCACTTTTTTATCGAGCTGAATTTCCATGTTGTACTGGTCAATAAAATGTTGAATCTCTTTTCTTGCTTTTTCAAAGTCAATTTGGAAACCTTTTTTTGGCTCAAAGCCCAAAATGACATTTTCGAGCACAGTCAAATCACTGACAAGCATGAACTCCTGATGAACCATGCCAATTCCATGATGAATCGCAAGCTTAGGATCCAGCTTCCCCATCAACTCACCCTTTACCACAATCTCACCGGAATCAATGGGGTACATGCCGTAAAGCATTTTCATCATAGTTGACTTACCTGCTCCATTTTCTCCAATCAAAGAATGAATTTCACCTTTTATCAGGTTAAACTGTCCGTCTTTAACGGCATGTACTTCTCCAAAGGATTTTACGATGTTCCTCATTTCTACAACATATTCACTCATTACTCTCCCTCATTCCCTGGATAAAGAAAGGGCATGGGAAACTCTAAGAGTCCCATGCCCAAGACAAAGTTTCAGGCTTTATGCTTTAGGACCGAAACCTTCGTAATTTTCTACTACAATCTCTCCGGAGATAATCTTCTTAGCCAATTCATCACACTTATCCACAATATCCTGCGGGAACTTCTCCCCCAGTGCCTTCTTGATTTCTGCGAAATCGGTTAAGCTTACACCGCCTTCTGCCAAAGACAGATACTGTGTGGAACCACCCTTGAAACTTCCATCAACTACGGACTGGATTACCAGGTAACAAGCATTGTCCACTCTCTTTACCATGGATGTTAAAATATGTCCCGGCTGATCGGCATCCTGATTTAAGTCTACGCCGATAGCATACTTATCTGCCTCTTTAGCCGCCTCAAGAATACCTGTTCCTGTTCCGGAAGCAACGTTCATCACGATATCAGCACCCTGCTCATACTGTGCAAGAGTTAACTCTTTCCCTTTAAAGGATCTGTCCAAGAACCTGCAAAAGCCTGAAGAATCTTGATGTCCGGATTGATATACTTTGCTCCCTGCTCATATCCAATGTAGAAATCATGCAGTACCGGAATATCCATTCCTCCAACCCAACCGATAACATTTGCATCATTTACGTTGGGAATGTCGGTCTTCTGTGTGAACATTGCAGCCGCTGCACCTGCAAGGAAGGATCCCTGATTCTGAGCAAAGCTGATGGATTCCACATTATCAAGATCAACCGTTGTATCAATTACAGCGAATTTAACATCCGGATAATTCGGGGCATGCTCTGTAATATAATCTGCAATATTGGAAGAAGCACCAATAATTAAGTCATAACCCTCTTCACAAGCTGCAACAAGATTTGCTTCCCATTCCTGTGCAGTTGTTCCTTCAAGAGACTTTAATTCAATTCCGAAATCTTCAACCGCCTTCTTGGCACCCGCGTTACAGGAATCATTATAAGACTTGTCACCTAAGTTTCCTGTATAAACAATACATACACGAATTCCCTTCTTCTCCGCAGCATCCGTTTTCTCGCTTTCCTTTTCTTCCTTTACCTCAGTCTCCGCTTCAGTATTCTCGGCCTTGGACTGCGCTACCTCATTTGCGGACTTTCCGCATCCAAGTAGTAGTGAGCAGCTCAATACACTCGCCAAAGCAACAGCTAGAATTTTTTTCATTCTCTTTTTCCTCCTTCGCTAAAATGAATTTTCCGAATTTTCATTTTGACTTTTTGTATAGGAAACTATTTTCCTATACTTATTTTCTTATTCATAAAGATATATCAATTCTATATTTCATGTCAATACGAATATATAAAAGGCTTTTAATTTTCATCTATTTTACACTAAATGTGTTTTTTTTATTTTTTTGTGCATTTCGTTTTTGTTCTATCTGTATTATCTAATCTATTTACTATTGAGAACGAATTGTTTTTCGTTTTTTTCTTCTATTTTTTTCATCGTTAATTTTATTTATTTTTGTATAGGAGTAAGCACTTCATTTCTGCACGAAGCGCCTTTTTCTTCCCCTCTTCCTGATTCTAAATCTTTAAATTTTGGTATATGATATCTATACTTTTTAAAATCGGGAGAACACAGATGAACATAAAGGAATTATCTCAACTGGCAG
>CAKAGX010000001.1 GCA_916438775.1 uncultured Oribacterium sp. | reverse complement strand
GCTTCAAAAATCAATTCCCCCTAATATAGTAAATAAATTGAGGAAGTTATACTGTTGCCCCTTCAAAAAAATCAATTAAAACATACATATCCATCGACCTAAATAAATTGATATATAAAAAGCTGATATAAAAAAACGCTACCAAGAGAGGGTCAATCTCTTGGTAGCGTTTTGAGACGAGTCAAACTTATGCCAAACAGTTTATCCTCGTACATAGATTCTATTCCTCCCCTCGAGATTAAAGATCCTCTTCTTCCTCTCCCTCGGTGTCCTCTTGGTATTTCTCCAAAATAGTCTGCTGAAGTAGTTCTCTCGTGGTGGAGCGGATAGGGGTGAGCTATGTCTCTATACTCCCCGTCCGTTGTTTTTCTGGAAGGCATTGCAATAAACAAACCTTTTTCACCTTCGATGACCTTGATGTCATGAATCACAAATTCCTCATCAAAAGTGATGGAAACAATGGCCTTCATTTTACCTTCTTTGTCAACCTTACGAACCCGTACATCTGTAACCTCCATGATGCTCCTTCCTTTTTACATGGTATACCTTTCATTTTTCTCGATGACGATTCTGATATTCTCCGGTGTTCCAATGTAGGTTGTATTGGCGCGAATGGTGTCCCGGCTCTCCACGATGCAATTCTCAATAACGCTGTTATCTCCGATATACACATCATTCAGGATTACCGAATTCCGAATAATGCAGTTGTTACCCACATAAACATTACGGCAAAGAACAGAATTTTCCACTGTTCCGTTTGATAATACAGCCGCTGGCTACTATGGAGTTTTGCACACTGCAATCCGGATTGTATTTCGCAGGCGGGTTGTCCGCTAATTTTGTGTATATCCTTGGTGCCTGCTGAAAGAAATAATCCCGAATATTTCTCTTTAAGAAGTCCATATTTGTCTTGTAATAGGACTCCAAAGAAGCAATATTGCTCCAATAAGTATTCAGTCTATAACCGTAGATTCGCTTCAAATTCTTATAGCGAACCAGAATATCTTTTACAAAATCATAACGATCTTCGTCGTGGGCTTTTTCCAAAAGCTCAATAAGCAGTCTTCTGCGGATAATATAAACTCCGCAAGAAATCAAATTTGCGTCCGTCGATACGGGCTTTTCTTCAAATTCCACGATTCTGCTGTCTTCATTCATCTTCAGACAGCCAAAGCGAGATACATCGTCTTCCGCATCAATAGACTTGCATACGACGGTAATGTCCGCTCTCTTCTCGATATGATATTCTAGTACCTTGTTATAGTCAAGTTTATATACCCCATCTCCTGCTGCAACAATCACATAAGGCTCATGAGAAGACTGTAAAAACAAGGTTCTGGTAGAGTGCATCTGCCGTCCCACGGAACCAGTCCCCGTGTTCAGCGGTTATGGTCGGTGTGAAGACATAAAGCCCTCCCTGTTTTCTTCCGAAGTCCCACCACTTGGAAGATGATAGATGTTGGTTTAACGAGCGGGGAATTGTACTGTGTCAGTACCGCCACCTTCTGAATATGCGAATTGGACATATTCGAAAGGGAGAAATCAATCGCCCGGAATGTTCCTGCTACAGGCATAGCAGAGATAGCTCTCTTGTTGGAAAGCTCATGCATTCTTTTATTGTTTCCACCTGCTAAAATTATACCAATCGCTCTCATGCTCTTTCCTCCTCCCTGATAATCGCTCCTCCGCTAGAAAGAAGCCCATCCGGATAGTCGGATAGCACTGTTGTTCCAAAGATAGCTGTATTTCTCCCCACTCTGACCCCATCCGGTATCCGGGAGTTTTCCCCGATGGTTACAAGGTTCGAGCAATAAACCCTGCTGTCATAACCTGACTCTTGGTACTCTCCAGTACCGATAGTGCAGGCGTTTCCGATTGTCACATTTTCTGCCACCACAGCTTGGTCAATGTGGGTATTTTCACCAATAACCGTGTTTTCCATGATAATACTGTTTACTATGACTGCCCCGTGTTCCACTGTAACACCCGGTCCTATCACAGAATTATATATCTCTCCGTGAATCTCACATCCTTCCGCAATAATCGAACGTTCTACATGTGAATTCGTAGAGACATACTGCGGTGCGGCATTGTCAGTCTGAGTGTAAATCTTCCAGTACTCTTCGTACAAATTAAACTCAGGAATTAATGCAATCAGTTCCATATTGGACTCCCAGTAGGATAAAAGAGTTCCAACATCCTTCCAGTATCCATTGAACTCATACGCATAAATCTTCCCTTGATTTTGGAAAAGGTAGGGAATAATATGCTTTCCAAAATCACAGTCAGGAACATCTTTGTTCCTGAGCAAAGCCTCCTTTAATACTTTCCAATTGAAGATGTAGATTCCCATGGATGCCAAATTGCTCTTCGGATTTTTTGGTTTTTCTTGGAAATCTATAATCCTTCCCTGCTCATCCGTCACGGTAATACCGAAACGACTGGCCTCTTCCATGGGTACCGGCATGGAAGCAATGGTTAAATCCGACTTCATCGCTTTATGGTATTCCAGCATCACCTCATAATCCATCTTATACACATGGTCTCCGGACAAAATCAAAACATATTCGGGATCATAGTTTTCGATATAGGCGATATTTTGATAGATGGCATTTGCCGTACCAGAGTAAAAGCCTGTGTCCTTTTTTTGAGGACTCATAGGGTTTGCAGTACCGTCACGCCACCTCTGTTTCTGTCCAAATCCCATGGTATGCCGATTCCTATGTGTGCATTCAAACGTAGAGGTTGATACTGTGTCAAGACGCCTACCGTGTCAACACCGGAATTGATACAATTACTCAAAGGAAAATCAATAATTGAGTACTTTCCTCCAAAAGCTACTGCCGGCTTTGCCACATTCTTTGTTAGAACACCAAGACGAGAGCCTTGGCCACCAGCTAAAAAGCATGGCGATCATTTCCTTCTTGATCATAGTCTGCACCTCATCGCTCCTAGGATTTTGTCGCTCTGGCTAAGTCCAGATTATAGAAAATTGTAATGAGTCAAAAAAATCTCCTAAGTCTGGTAATTGAATTATAGCACGATTGGAATACATTGAAAACAGGTAAATCAAAATATTCACTATAAAACGAGTGAAATTCCTAGTAATTTTGTATAAATGTTTGTATGTGTCATGTATAAAATCTTATTTTCCTGTTTTTTTCGTTTTTTTCTCTAAGAATCAAAAGAAATACCCAAGACGATAGCTCTCTTTTTTTCTATTTCTTAATATTTTACAATAATTTTCTCTTTTTAATAGTATTTTTCTATGGTAATTATAAATAATTTTATATAAATAATAAAACATATATTTGTTAATTTTTATCTGCACTTCAATCAACTTTCACAAAGCGGAAATAGCCTTGAAAAACAGCGTTCCTTCAGTATACTACATGGATGTTAAGATAATCTTTTAGATAAATACAGTTCTCATATTTATTCAAAGAATCATCTGATCATTATAGTGTATAATTTCATCCGGTGAACTGAGCGTATCCATTCTACGGAATAAGCACTATAAAAGGGGATTTATGGAAATCACTGGACTTCGGGACATATTTCCTTTCCAAAGGAAGAATTTTTGATACGGAAGTGACCGTCAGCGGTTGGGTAAGAAGTAATAGAGATTCTAAAAATTTCGGCTTTCCTTAACCATCTCCGACGGAACCTTTTTTCACACCGCTCCAGGTCGTTTACCATGACAATATGGAAAACTTTAGTGAAATTGCAAAGCTTGGTGTTGGAGCTGCCGTTATTGTAACCGGCCGTTTGCTTGCCACTCCCGATGCAAAGCAGGAATTTGAACTGCAGGCGAGTGTAGTTTCTATTGAGGGAGATACTCTTCCGGACTATCCGCTCCAAAAGAAAAGACATAGTTTAGAATATCTTCGAACCATCCCCCATCTTCGCCCAAGAACCAATACCTTCCAGGCGGTTTTCCGGATTCGTTCGCAGATTGCTTTTGCAATCCATTCCTTCTTCCAGGAAAGAGGCTTTGTCTACGTTCATACCCCGATTATTACAGCATCCGATGCAGAGGGCGCCGGAGAAATGTTCCAGGTAACCACTCTTCCCATGGAGAGTCTTCCGATGAGCGAGGGACATCCGGATTATAAAGAGGATTTCTTTGGAAAGAAAACCAGTCTGACCGTTTCCGGACAGTTAAACGGAGAGACCTTTGCTCAGGCCTTTAGAGATATTTATACCTTTGGTCCGACTTTCCGTGCAGAAAACTCAAACACACAAAGACACGCCGCGGAGTTTTGGATGATTGAGCCGGAAATGGCATTTGCCGATCTTGAAGATGTGATGTTCATCGCGGAAGATATGTTGAAGTACATTATTCAGTATGTTCTGATCAACGCACCGGAAGAACTTGAATTTTTAAATCAATTTGTAGACAAGGGTCTCCTTGCCCGCCTGCAAAGCATCGTAAAGTCCGACTTTGCAAGAGTAAGTTATACAGAGGCTGTCGAGCTTTTATCCAAGGTAAATGACCGCTTTGATTACAAAGTTGAGTGGGGATGTGACCTCCAAACAGAGCACGAGCGTTATCTGACCGAGGAAGTTTTCCGGCGACCGGTCTTTGTAACGGACTACCCGAAAGATATTAAGGCCTTCTATATGAAGCTGAACGAGGACGGTAAAACCGTTGCCGCTGTGGACTGCCTGGTTCCCGGTATCGGAGAAATCATCGGCGGTTCGCAAAGAGAGGATGATCTCGAAAAGCTGAGTAAGCGTATGGAAGAATTAAACATGAACCTGGAAGAATATCAGTTCTATTTGGATCTTAGAAAATACGGAAGCACCAGACACGGCGGATTCGGTTTAGGTTTTGAAAGAGCCGTAATGTACATTACCGGTATGAGCAATATTCGTGATGTACTTCCGTTCCCAAGAACCGTAGGAAATTGTGAACTGTAAAGGAAGGGAATCCTATGCGTTTTATTCATGCCTCCGATCTAAATCTGGGAATGATTCCGGATGGGCAAAAATCATGGGGAAGAGAACGCGGGAAATGCAATCCTCTCCTCTTTGGATAAAATTGTAGATTTGGTTATACAGGAAAATGTGGATGCTTTGTTTCTTACGGGACAAAGCTTCCATTTTTCACCTTTAAAGGAAGATGTAGAAAGAATCCGGCAGATTTTTGCCCGGATTCCTTTTTGTCATATCCTCCTTTTTTCCAAAGATACTCCTGATTACCATTTTTTAAACAATGCAATCCTCCCCAGAAATGTGCATCTTGTCAGAGAAGAACAAGAACAGTTTTATATTGAAGATTTAAATATGGAAGTGCTTGCCCTACAAAGGTTCAAAGAACAGGATAAGGCTATCAGGGAATTTTCCTTGATACACAGCGATGCAATTCCCCTCCTGCTCTGCAATACAGGAAAAGAGCATCTATTTCCGTACAATAAAGCGGAACTGGAAGAACTTCCTTTTTCCTATATAGCCTTGGGTGGAGAATGCAGCAAAAGAGTTCTTTTGGAAAATAAAGTTGTCTATTCCGGTTCTCCGGAACCACTGGGTAAAGAACAGCTTGGCAAGCATGGCATTTATCTTGGAAATATTCATCCTTTACAAAGAAAAGTAGATGCCTTGGATTTTATCCCGATTGCAACGGCTCAATATATTCCCCTGCATTTTCATCTGGATACAGAGACAGGGACAGAAGCACTGCGTTCCCGTCTTCATGAAGAAATCCAAAAAAGAGGGATAGAACATATTTACCGTATCAAGTTTAGCGGAGACCGGGATCCTGAAACCAAATCACGGAAGATCTGCTTCCCAAAGGAGCAAGGGTGATTGAATGGATAGACACCAGCTATCCTCTCTATAACTTTTACTCACTTTACAAGGAGCACAGCAACGACCTTATCGGGCTCTATATTCGCTCTTATCTACATAAAGGACTAAATGAACTTTCCAGGAAAGAGCAAGATGCCCTGTTTTATGGAGTTTCAGCACTTCTTCAGGGAGGAAAATAATGCAGATTAAGAAATTGGAGATTTTAGCTTTTGGAAAATTCCGAAATTTTTCCCTGGACTTTTCTCCTCAATGCAATGTGATTTATGGAGAAAATGAGGTCGATAAATCCACTCTCCATAGCTTTTATTCAAGCTATGCTATACGGCATTCCCAAGCTCTCCAAGTAAAAAGAAGAGTTCTTCCGATATCGCCTTTCTCAGAAAAACAGCATATCTCCGTCTTCAAAGTGTTCAATCGACACAAAGCGTGTTTTTGGGAGGCAAGTCTCTATTTCTCTACCAAAATGAGAGACTACTGTTTAAAGTCGTGATTTTTTAAATGGCGGAGAAGCAAAAGATCATTCATTTAGGCTCTCAAAAACCCATGCACAATCCGGAATCTTTTTTAGAGGAAGTTCTCTCTTCCTTTTCTTTAGAGAGTTTCAAAAACACAGTTTCTATTCGTCAGCTAAAATCTACCACAGAGCGGAAATGGTGAAGGAGTTGCAAAATATTTTCTCCAATATGGAGTATAGCGGAAATATGAATATCAGTCCGGAACACGCTATTTCCCTATTAGAAGAGGAAGAAAGAAGACTGAAGGAACAGATTTATGCTCATGCAGAAAAGGAATACTCTTCTCTCCTCGGAGAAGCAAAAAATGCGCAAAAAAAGTATAGTAGAAGAGAGCACAGATTTATACCAAAAATGGGAAGATGTCGAAAGCAGTAAAAATCAGTTTGCCTATGAAATAAAACGAAACAGCAGAAACATTACAGCGGAATTGGATGAAAAAATATCCGAAATTGCACGCCTGCAAAGCGAAATAAATTCTTTAGAAGGAAGTCTTGCCAGAGAATCTTTTACTTCCATGGAAGAAGCAGAATCGGAAGAGAATCAGCTGGAAAAGCTGATAGCGGAGCTGCAAGATGAAGAGGGAAAGAAAAAACACAGTCTTGTATATCCTCTCCTCCTCTTCCTTTTTGGTCTGGTCTTTCTTGTTTATGCAATTTTTAGTGCTCTCTATTTTTACAGCAATTTATCCGTTTCAGAGCTTTTTTCCTTCAGAATAAACGGAATACCGCTGCTCTATCCCTGCCTTTGCTTTACTGTTTTTTTCTTTGTCTTCTCTTTTACGGTATACAGTGAAGGAAAGAAAAAAGCAGAGTTGGAAAAAGCAGAAAGAGAAGTTTTTTACTGAGATTTTACAAAAAAGAAGAATTGCCGACTATGCCTCTCACATGAATAGCAGTAAAGAAGAAGTAGAAAGTACTTCAGCCAACGAATTCTTCAGTCCCTATATTATCAAAGCCTATTATTCCGAGATTAAAAGGAGTTTCGAAGAAGTTGCCAAGAATAAAAAGGAAATGGAAGTTGTAAATCAGGAAATTTCCATTTTGAAAGAAGAGGAAAGAAAAAAGAAGGAAGAAGAAAGCAGGATTCAGGAGATAGAAAATTCATTAGAAGACAGTTTACGTCAGGTTTCCGCCCTGCAAAAAAGGGCCGAGCAGATTCGTCCCAGTATTTATGAAAATGAGAGACTTAAAGAAAAGCTGGAGGCCATTGAAGAAGCCAGGGAACGCATTGAAGCCCTATCTCAAGAAATCTACCGGAGCTTTGCCTTCTACTTAAATAAGGAAAGCGGAAAAATACTTTCCCGCATTACAAAAGAACGTTATGATTCTCTTTTTATTGATCAGAATCTGCGTATCTTTGTCAATACAGAAGAAAAATTACTCCCCTTGGAACAGGCTTCTACCGGAACTATAGACCAGCTTTACCTTTCTCTCCGTCTTGCTACTGCAAAACTATTGCAAAAGGAGAAAAAAGAGTACCTTCCGCTTCTCTTTGATGACAGCTTTGCCATGTATGACGAAAAGAGATTAACTCAGGCGCTTTCTTTCGTAAGCAAAGAATACCCGTCGCAGATTCTTCTTTTTACCTGCCACAAACGGGAATCGGAAATCTTACGCACCCTGAATATTCCATTTCAACTGATTCGCATTTAGCCGTCTTGTCAAGAGTCAAAAAAAGGACTGTTTACAGTCCTTTTTCTTTTACTTTATTTTTATAATGCTTTTCTCCCCCATCCATCCGTTGTAAGGTTATCGACTCACGAAATTCCGTCGGTGTCATACCTTTAAACTTGTAAAAATTCAAATTAAAGGTTTTTATATTGCTATATCCGACAGAAACGGATATATCCAAGATAGAATACGATGAGGAAAGCAGCATTTCACTTGCCTTATTTACACGTATAAAAATTCAATAAAGTAGAAAAATTCATTCGGTATAATACAGTAAAGAACGGTTCAATTCAGAAAAGGCTTTATATCATATTTTTTTCTGCTACTTTTCCGGCGTGTAATTTTTCAATTTCATAATTCTGATACAAATAATCTGTTATTTCCAGAGCAACATTTTTTCTGAAGAACTGTAAGACGCACCTTCTTTTCCATATGTTTTACGGTATTTATGAGGTGTTAAACCAATTTTTTCCACAAAGTGTTTAGAAAGATGTGAGGCATCCGAGAAGCCGAGAAGTCCAGCTATTTCTTCCAGAGTTAAAGCTGTGTAGATTAAATAGTCGGAAGCTTTTTTAATTCGAATATCATTCAATAATTTGGTGAAAGTCGTACCGGTTAAATCACTCAGCTTCTTTGATAAAGAGGATTCAGAAATATAAAACACATCCGCCACTTTTTCCAAAGTCAAATGTTCTGCGGAATGAAAATAGATATAGCTCAAAATCGAATTCTGTAGGCCGTTTGCTGTTTTTTTATGGAGTTCCTCTCTTGCCTGGAAACATCGTCGGTACTCGATCATGAGTTCAATAATTTTCACCAGAGTATATAAAAATGTTACCGGTTTAGTGCTTTGGCTCATAACCGCCGAATCAACCCCCAGCTCACCCTGTAAAGAAGACATAATCTGATCTATACATGATACCTGTTCTTTATCCAAATATAGCACAGGGTGTGACAAGAGAAAGTTTAATAAACTCACGCTCTCCTCTTCCAAGCCCGGCGTAAACTTCAAAACTGTATTTAAAAATTGATAATCGTAAACAATGAGACTTAGATGTAATGTGTCTCTAACATCGATGATATCCGTCACTCTCCATGGCGTAATTGCACAAAGAGTATGCGGGCGAATATCATACTCCACCCCGTCGATTTTGATTTTCCCGATTCCCTTGTTAAAATACATAAATCGGGCAGCCTGATGCATCAATGCTTTTGTCGGCTTCTCTATCGCCTCATAGTCAAAGGCACACAGAGAAATCGGATTGATATCGGACGTCCAACTTTCCTGTATAACGGCTTTTTATTCATATATCCTTATTCCCCAAGATTATAAAATTTCTTATCCCTAAAATAGGAACGGAATAGCAAATAAAGAAAAATCCCCTCTTTTATAACATCTAACTCTAACTCAATGTTGTCTTATTATACCATGATTTTGAATATATTGCTCACAAAAAAGGACTTTTGGAAACAAGTCCCAAAAGTCCTTTCTTTTTAAATAAGTACCACGCTCCTTGCGCGCGAAATCCTGTTCAGAGTCGTTTCAGCACCTATTAAAAATACTTACATAAACAATTACTTCATCATCATCATTGCCAAAGACAATACGACGATATTCGCAATACCAATTGCAATAAAGAGCTTTAATCCCCACTTCATATAGGTCTTTAACTCTACCTTAGCTGCACCAAGTCCTCCCATAACAACACCGGAAGTCGGAGTGAAAAGGTTAATCAAACCGCAACCTGCAGAGAATACGGCAACCATAACGGATGCATTAAATCCAAGAGCATTTGCCAGTCCGCCCATTACCGGGATGGAGAAACCTGCCAAACCGGAAGTAGAGGGAACCAGGAAGCTGAGCACTAAGTAAATGATGTAGGAAAGCGGAGCAAATACGAAGCCCGGAACTCCTCTAAGCATACCTGCAGACTTGTCCAAAATCCAGAAATCCATATGCGTTGCTTTCATCACTACCGTAATACCACGTGCTACCGCAATAACTATAGCTACGGAAAGAAGATCTTTCGCCCCATCAAGGAAAGTATTGATGAATTCGTTTTCCGACATTCTTGCCATAACAGCAATGATAACGCTGGCAAAAGTAAACCAAGCAGCCAATTCCGCAAAGTACCACTGTCCGAGAGGTAATCCGGTTAAGAAATCCGACCAGCCCAGTGCCGCAAGATAAGCTTCTTCACTACCTCCAAAGGTAATATCCTGATAAGAAATCAGAGAAGCAATCATAACTGCAAAGGAAATTGCAAATACAATCAGCACTGCCTTATGCTTTCCGGTAAACTCTAAAACCTGTCCGCCATCCTTGGTGAAGTACTCCTTCATGTCCTGCTGTTCCTGTAAGGAAAGAATGGTGGAGCCTTTATCAGCCTTTACTTTTCTTGCGTAAGCGAGTACGAAGAAAATAGCAATAAGGAGTGAGGTTATCCAAAGAGCAAAACCAAGAATCATGATGGTTGTGCTGCTATAGGGAACGTTTACGCTCTGTAATGCAGAGGTTGCAGCGCCTGTCGCAAAGGGGTTAATGGTGGATCCCAAAACTCCGCATCCTGCTCCAAGAAGAACTGTTGCCACAGCCACGATAGTATCAAATCCTGCCGCAACCAAAGCTGTAGTAATCAAAGCGTAGAAACCGATGGTCTCTTCTGCCATTCCGTAGGTAGAACCGCCGATAGAGAAAAGAATCATCAAAATAACAATTAAAACTTCTTCCCTACCGTGCATCTTTTTAACCAGATGATATACACCGGCTTCAAGAGCACCGGTCTTCATCACAACGCCGATAAAACCGCCGATAGATACGATAAACACAATTAAGTCAGCCGCATCCACAAATCCATTAGGATATGCCATGAAGAAGTTGCTTAATTTGGCTCCTACCACGGTTACGGTACCACCGTCAGCAACGGTCTGAACCAAGTCCCCATACTTATCGGGATTCAAACCTGCAATAAGATCATTGCTGATTGGTTGTCCGTTCAAAAGAACGGAAATAATACATAAAACTGCTAAAATAATAAATAAAATACTAAATGCTGTTAGAGATTGTTTTTCGCTTTCACAGAAACACTATCCCTTCTGCTTTTTTTATTTAGTAATAATGGTGCCTGTTTCACCCTTTTAAAGCAAGAGCAGCCTTCTGTAAGGAAGTAATAAGAGCAGTTCCTCCGTTTGTATTATTCTTGACAAATTCCATGCAAGACTGAACCTTAGGCAGCATACTGCCCGGCGCAAACTGCTTTTCAGCAATATACTGTTCAGCCTCGGAAAGACTCATGGTTGGAAGTTCCTTCTGATCCGGTTTATTGTAATTGATGCATACGCGATCAACTGCAGTCAGGATAATCAACATATCTGCTCCAATTGACTCAGCCAGTAATGCACTGGATCTATCCTTATCAATAACCGCTGCAACTCCCTTTAAGCCTTCCGCTGTTTCTACAACCGGAATTCCGCCACCACCGACAGTAATGACAATATCACCTGCCTTTACAAGCTGCTCAACAACCTTGAGCTCAACGATGCGCTGCGGGATTGGAGAAGGAACAACACGACGATATCCGCGTCCTGCATCCTCTACAAAGGTAAAGCCCTTTTCTGCCGCAATCTTATCCGCTTCTTCTTTCGTATAGAAGCTTCCTACCGGCTTTGTCGGCTTTGCAAATCCGGGATCCTTCTCATCTACAACAACCTGGGTAATAACGGAAGCACATTCCTTGTCCAGATGACGTGCTTTTAATTCCTTTTGAATAGCCTGCTGTAAATGATATCCGATGTATCCCTGAGACATTGCACCACACTCCGGGAACGGCATGAACGGAGTATTTCCTCCCTTAGTACTGGAAAATTCCATAGCCAAGTTAATCATGCCGACCTGTGGTCCATTACCATGTCCTACAATCACCTCGTATCCTGCTTCAGACAAATCTACAATTGTCTTTGCAGTGTGACGAACTAAGTCAAGTTGCTCTTCGGGGGTGTTGCCTAAGGCATTTCCCCCGAGAGCTACAACAATACGTTTTGCCATGCTCTACTCTCCTACTTTAAGGTTGCATACATTACTGCTTTAATGGTATGCATACGATTTTCTGCTTCATCAAACTGTCTTGCCTGTGTTCCCAGGAAGACATCATCCGTTACTTCCATAGCCTCTAAGCCATACTTCTGGTAAATATTTTCACCAATGGTGGTATTGCGGTCATGGAAGGAAGGTAAGCAATGCAGGAAAATAGCATGCTGATTAGCCATAGCCATAACTTCTTTATTTACCTGATACGGACGAAGAAGCTTGATTCTGCTCTCCCACAGTTCTTCCGGCTCACCCATAGAAAGCCAGATATCGGTATAAAGTACATCAGCGCCCTTTGCACCAATCTTCACATCATCCGTTAATTCAATCTCTGCGCCTGTATCTTTCGCTACTTCTCTGCATTTTGCAACGAGGTCGTCGGAAGGCATCAAATCCTTTGGTCCGCATGCACAGAAGTGCATTCCGAGCTTAGCACAAACGATCATTAAAGAGTTAGCTACGTTATTTCTTGCGTCTCCAAAGAATGTTAACTTACGGCCTCTTACATCGCCAAACTCTTCCTTTACAGTAAGAATATCCGCAAGCATCTGTGTCGGATGATACAAATCGGTTAATCCGTTCCATACAGGAACACCGGAATACTTTGCAAGTTCCTCTACTACCTTCTGCTCATATCCGCGGTACTCGATACCGTCATACATACGACCCAATACCTTAGCGGTATCTTCCAGAGACTCTTTCTTACCCATCTGGGATGATCCCGAATCAAGGAAGGTAACACCCATTCCCAAATCACGAGCTCCCACTTCAAATGCACAACGTGTTCTGGTAGAAGTCTTCTCAAAAAGCAATACAACCTGCTTGCCTTTCAGATAACTGTGGTCTACACCGTTTGCTTTTAATCTCTTGAACTCGGCAGAGAGCTCTAAGAAATATCTAATCTCATCCGGTGTATAATCCAGCAAAGTCAAGAAGCTTCTTCCTCTTACATTAACGCCCATAGTTAATTCCCTTTCTCTTCTACATTATCACACTACTTAGTCTTCACGAATAAGCGGCATGGACATACATCTGGGGCCGCCACGTCCTACACAAAGGTTAGATGCTTCAAGCTCCAATACGGTAAATCCATTCTCTTTCAGATACTTGTTCGTAACGTAGTTTCGCTTGTAAACAATAATCTTTCCGGGAGCAATAGTCAAGGTATTTGAACCATCGTTCCACTGCTCTCTCTCTGCAGCAAGTGCATCTCCTGCACCGCAAGGGAACAAGCGAACCTTCGGAAGACCCATGAACTTAGCCAGAATTTCTTCCAACTTTCCGGTATGCTCTTCAATCTTCACATCATGCTTTGCCGCATCCTTTGTAATAGCGAAAACCTGTAAGGTTCCCATGATACCGGGGTGAATGGTAAATGCATCGGTGTCAATCTGTGTAAATACGGTATCCAAGTGCATGAAAGCACGAGAATTCGGAATATTGAAAGCGAGGATAGTCTCGATCTTGTTTCCTTCATTCTCATAGAACATCTTCATAGCGAGGTCCTGAATTGCCTCTGCCTGTGTTCTCTGAGAGATACCGATGAAGAGTAATTTTTCGTTAACGTTTAATACATCACCGCCTTCGATGTGGAAATTATTATGACGACCATATAAATCAGGAACGTTTCCTGCATACTCAGGATGATATTTAAAGATGTAATCCGCATAAATTGTTTCACGGTTTCTGGTTACAGAATACATTCTGTTGATAACCGCACCATTTCCCACTGATGCAAACGGATCACGAGTAAAATAGAGGTTTGGCATCGGATTTACAAGAAGATGAGACGCTGTTTCGATTCTGTCTACCAGAAAATTCGTATGAATCTCACCAAGCTCGGCAAAGGTGATTCCTGCCATGGTCTTCAAAACGAGTTCCTTGGTGTTCTTGAATTTTGCCAAAAATTCTTTGATGATTTTGTGATATTCTGCCGTATGAACTCCGGACTCTTCCAGCCACTGATCCAGGAACTTCTCCTTAATTTCCGGATGGGCATCCAGTGTTTCAGCCATCAGATTTTCAAGGTAAACAACTTCAACACCATTGTCTCGTAAAATCTGTGCAAAACGATCATGCTCAAGCTGTGCTTCAGCCAAATCAGGAATATCATCAAACAATAACTCCCCTAAAGTATCCGGAGTTAAGTTCAATAATTCATCACCCGGCCTGTGAAGCAGTACTTTTTTGAGTGTCTTAATTTCACTCGTTACATGAATATTGGACATGTTTTTCCTCCTTAAATAAAAATTGATTTTCCATAATCCCATACCGCGCGCCAGAAATGGATTTACTTCAATCAATAATTAACCTTTGTCAGGTTTTGGTAACATGCTAAAGTTGTACGTAAATAAATGCATCAACTCTTCCCTAATTGTAAACTTATTATTTAAGATGCATGGTAAAATTGTGCCATTTTTTTGTATTTTTGTAAAAGTTTATAAGAATGCAAAAATTACCTCAATTTGTAGTTTAATTTTGTTCATAAAGTATAGGGTTTTCTCTTATCTCCCGAAGATCAATCAGCAATTATTCCAAAGAAAAAGAGGAAGAAAAGCATAGTACGGAAAATAAAAAACCATCCCTTAGGTAGAGCAGTTCAAATGCTCCTTCCAATGGAATGGTTTATCATTCTTTTTTCTCTGTTCTTAGCCGGACTTACTTCATTTAAATGCTTGCTTTTTCTTCTTCCAGTTTCAATATGGTTTCCGTCAGACTTTGTGCCTCTCCCTTTTGCAAAATAAGAATCATCGCTTCTATATCATCCAAATTCATATGTTTTTCCGATAAACTGTTCCACATCTTTGGATAATCCTAAAGGCTTTTCTCTTTCCAAGGCTTCCAGTTCAACGCGCTCTTTTGTACTTTCCAAAGAAGCAGCCTTCAAAGCTTCTAAATGCTCCTTCTCGGCATTTTCAATTTCATCTTTGATGATTTCCTTGCTGACAGTCTCAAAGTTGTGCAGAGCATTTTGCTTTTGTGCAATAAAATCATTTCTTTCCTGTGTCAATCTCGCGATTTCATCATCGTATTCGGTAAGATTATAGTGCCCTTCATCCGAATCCTTCCGAATCTCTTTAGCAAGAGCAAGAATGGATTTTTTGTTTTTCAAAATACGCTTTCTAATAGAAACACTTTGTTTTACCACGTCTCTGAACTTACCTACAGTACGATTTCCCACAAAGACATAAAGACCTCCGAAAAGCAAAATATCCAGCAGATAAATTCCGGCCAAGTACAGAATCCCTCTTTCCTTTAGAAGGAAAAAATAAAGTCCAAGAGGAATTGCCGCAAAGAAGAACAGGAAAAGGAAAATCAAACATAGAATTTCCGAAAAGCCTACCGGCTTATATAAGACAGCAAAAAGCTTGCGGGAAATAAACATCGGAGCGCCTTCTCTCTTGCAAATCCCCTGCATCTGTCTCTTTAATTCCTTGTTTTCCTGTTTTAGAGGTGCTGTTTCCTCCGCAATTCGTTCTTTTATACCTTTTATTCTTTGCGCTTTCTCTCTCTCCCTGCGCTTTTTTGACCTTGCTGCCACTCTGCTCAATTTTCTCATCGTAGGACTGCTCCAGCTCCTTCTGTCTTTCTTTTATGGTTTTCTCTATCTTTTCGCTTACAGCGTTCCTATCCTTTTCAAATGCCTGCTTGCTCTCTTTCTCTTTATCCAAAGACGCTTGCAAGTTCTCTTGAATCCTTTGAAAGTTAATTAATTTTTCCTTTGACTGCTCTAAAAAAGCTTGAGGATTCTCTGTTTCCAGTCCCATGTCTCGCCTCCGATTCTTATCTGTCATCTTATTTCCATTTAGTATTTCTGCGCCTATAACGCTTTATTTATAGCATAGTCCCGGCTTTCTTACAAGAAAAAGCACCACAGCTTTTGCTATGGCGCTTTTCTCAAATTCAAAAGTACTATTTTGCCTAAATATCGCTATGCTTTTAAGACAATTATTCCGATACTGCTTCTTTTTTCTTTTCCGAAGAAAAAGCCGGAAACCGTTCCCGGACCGGTGTGACAGGCAATCGATCCTCCGATATCAAAAATTTCTATGCCGCCTTCCGGGTGAAAGCGTTCTCGAATGCAATCCGCAAGCTTCTTTGCATCTTCCAAGCAAGCAGAGTGGCTAATGTAGCACTTTTCGGAAGAAAGATACCCCTCTTTTTCCATCTTGGAAAGAATGTTCTCCATAGCCTGTTTCTTTCCTCTTGCCTTTTCTATTGGTTTCAGCTTTCCTTCTTCCGTAATCTTTAAGACCGGACAAATCTTAAGAAGTCCGCCAATAAATCCTGCTGCTTTACTGACTCTTCCTCCCTGAATGAAAAAGCGAAGGTCTGAGGTAAAGAAATAGCCATGAAGACGATTCCTCCATTTTTCAATTTCAGTACGAAGGCTGTCCATATCCAGTCCCTTCTTTTTCAGTTCATAAGCCTTATCTACCAAAAGACCATATCCGCAGGACGCCATAAGAGAATCCACTATCTCGATTCTTCTCTCCGGAAATTCTTCCAGTAAATATCTTTTGCGATATGGCAGGAATTATAGGTACCGGACAATCCGCTGGAAAGACAAATATGGAAAATATCCTGCCCTTGCTCCAAATATTTCCTAAAACTGTCAAGATATTCCTCGGTATTTACCTGTGTAGTCTGGCTTTTCTCACCGGAAAGCATACGTGTAAAGAGTTTTTCCTGGGGAATAGACTCATAAAAATCATCCAAAAATTCCTCTTCTTCCAGGAAAAATTTTGCATAAATCAGGTTAACATCATGTTCCTCCGCCCAGCCCTTTCGTAAATCCATGGTAGAACAACAAGACAGTACATAATTATCCATTTTTTACCCTTTCTATCACTAGTTCATGAAACATACATTCTATAGTTAAAAAGCCGCTACTCTCCAAGCACATTGCGAATCGCCACAGGAGTTCTGTAATTCCAACGATAAATGCGGATACCGGAACGTCGAGAAGCAGCATTCACCACCTGACCGTTTCCGATGTAGATACCTACGTGATTTACCACACCCCGGCGATTGGCATAGAAGATCAAATCTCCGGGCTTCATATTCTCACTGCTCACCTTTACACCGGTCTTCGCCTGCTCTCGAGATACTCTTGGAAGAGAGACACCGTATTTATTCATAATCGTCTGTGTAAAACCGGAACAGTCGCAACCGCGTGTTAGAGAGGTACCGCCCCATACATAGGGATTTCCCACGAATTGACAGGCAAAGTTAACCAAATCACTTCTTCTCTTTGCAGCCTGATTCGCTCTATCTTGAGCAGGACGGTAGCTGAGAGCTTCATAAAGAGCATAGCTCACAGAGACATTGTTATCTCGTGTAGAAACAAAAGCTCCCTGTTCTCCTTCGTCATCATCTCCGGAGTCCAATTCCAGCTGTACCCAACCATCCAGCTGATTAATAACCGAATACCGCTGGTCCTTGGTAATCTTTGTCCATGCCGAAGAGTTCAGATCTGCGTTGGAGCGAACATTCAAAGCATCCGTATTCACGATTGCCATTACAGTTGCATGTTCTACCGCAAGATTTTCCGCCTCTTTTCCTCTTGCCACAAGTTCAGCCTTTACATAACCCGTAATACCGCCGGACTCAATCTTTAACCAGCCGTTTTCTTCACCGAGTATATTTCCTCCTGCAAAGCTCGGAAATTTTCCGATAATATTTTCAATCCCCTTATCTTCAGGGCTTGATCGAATATTGATATAGTCCTGTGCCTTGGAAACACCCAAATTATCATACATATTCAGGACCTTCTGGCGAAGATTTAAGCTCCTTGCTTCATCCAGTCCGTACTCCAGACGCACATTTTCCGATTTGGAAGAAATATAAGCTTCTTCCACCCCTTCAATCGTATCGGCAGAAATTTTCAGGAAATCTTTTCCGCTTCTACTAAGAACAATATAACGTTCTCCCTTTGCACAGGAAGAAAGCGTATTTCCGTCAACAATTTCCGGTGTGGAACGGATGCGAAGCTTATCTGCAAGAATGGTTACTCTAGGAGCCATATACTCACTGGCCTTTAGCCTTGCTTCCTCTCCTTCCAACAGATAGTTCTTTACAATGTAGCCCTCCAAGCCGCCGGAACGGACCTTTGCCCAGCCTTCTTTTCCCTCTACATTTGATTCCAGCACCTCTACACCGGCACCGTTTCGCAGGATGCCGATGATGTTTCGAATATCATTTTCATTGGCTTCCGAACGAAAGTTAATAAAGGAATCACATTGAATCAAACCCAGATTCAGGTATTGAGCAAGTGCATCTTCCTGCTCCGTTTTGATTTTCTCCTCCAGTTTTAGTTTTAATTCACTTTCCTTTTCTGTCTCTCCTTCTCCTATTTCACTTGAAGAAGGAACGGAAACTGCACTCTCCTCTTGTTGAGACGGGCTACCGGCCTTTTTACAGGAATACAAAGAAAAAGACAGACCGGACAACAGTAGCAGTAATCCCCAATGTCGAATTCCAATTTTTCTTTTCATCTTTATCCTCTTTACTTACCCGATTGTTTATTGGATTTATTATTATCTCTTAAATTTACAGTTCTTCTTTATTTAGGCAGATAAACGCCCCCTGTACTCCTCTTTTTCCTTGACTAAAACGGTGGGAAAAGAAGAGCTCCGGATTCTCCATCGTGCAGTATCCGCTTATGGAAATATTATCCGGGGGAATAAAGCATTCCAAAGCAATTAAGCGATTTAACTCCCACAAATCAATATGAAACTTTTCTTCAGAAACCCGCTCGACAGGGCAATACTTTATTTTTGTCGAAAGAAGTTCCCTTTCCAAATCCGATGATGTTTTAGAGTTCTGTATATCCAAGTTCTCCACTAAGCGCTGCACTGTTTGAAAAATCCCCGCTCTGTCTAAATTCCCTTTTTCCCTTAGTATCGGAAAAGCCTCAAGAAAGGCTTCTCCCACATCAGAGGAGACCTCGTAGCAATTTTTACAAATGCTTGGTCCAATTGCAATATAGATTTCTTCGGGCTTGGAAGAAAATTCTTCCTCCATTGCCTTAATCACTTCTGCAAGGATTCTTCCGTGCGTTCCTCTCCAGCCGCTATGGCAGGAAGCAATCACTCTCTGCCCCTTATCATAAAAAAGAATCGGCACACAGTCCGCAGAAAAGGCAGTGAGTATCACCCCCTCTTCATTTGTCATGAGAGCATCCACATCCGTATAGTCTCTTTCCCGGAAAATGCCCTTCCCTCGGTCATCTCTTCCCACGCGGCGAACATTCACACTGTGCGTTTGCTGCGTTAGCACAAAATCTCCTGCCTGTCCCCCGAGAGCTTGCCCTATAATATGGAAGTTTTCTATAACATTTTCCCTATCGTCTCCTAAGGAAAAACCAAAATTCAAAGAAGAAAGATGCTCCTTGGAGACCCCTCCATTCCTTGTGGAAAAACCGTGTCGAAGTCCCGAAAAGCCTTGTAAAAGGGGGGATTCGATAAGGGGAAGGTTCTGCTCCCCAACTTTATAATTCTTTATCGGAAAAACCGTCTTCAATCTTGTACTCCTAAAACTGTCTTTAATTTTATACTTATAAAACTGTTTTCAAGCTGCTCTATTAAAACTGTCTTCACTCTATACTTCTCTGTCCATTTCCAAAATCTCTGCCATTTCCTTCGCTGTTTTTGTGCTCATTACAGCTCCGTTTATACCGGCTTCTTTCGCCGCTTTGATATTGTCTTCCAAATCATCAATAAAAAAGCAATCTGCAGGATTTAATTGATATTCCTTTAAGAAACGCTCGTAAATAATATCTTGCGGCTTCACACACTTATAGGCTGCAGAATAAAAAATCCCGGAAAGCACTCTACGGCAGGAATCACTTCTTTGTAGATGGAAAGCAGACGCATAGAGGCATTGGATAGGAGGTATATATTCTTTCCTGCCTCCTTTAAAGCACGGATAATCTCCGCTGTGCCCGGAATCGTCTCCATATTATAAAGATGCCAGTTTTGAAAAGAAAGATGCGCGATTTCTCTTGCCTTATCGGAATGAAGCCTCTCCATCCAGTTTCGCTCAGCCTTTTCTTCTTCTATCAGTCCGGCATCCAGTAAAAACCACTCCTGTGAGTTAAAGACAATGTTCTTCACCTCTCGAATCAATTCCTCATCTTCCGTATAGTGCCGGATAACCCACTCCGGGTTATAGCTTATCAGGACATTCCCCATATCAAAAAGAATATTCTTATAAGAAATCATTACAATCCTCCGATTTTTATAAAAAATCCCGAGCACCGCTCGATATGACGAACTCGGGAATCGAACCCGGGATTCAGCCGAGAGGGCTGCGTCTTAATCCTCTTGACCAATTCGCCTTAGTCGATTTGAAACCGACTAGCGAATTCTAGCATACCACAAGATTTCCGTCAAGCAATTTTTCTAAATCTTTAAAAATCCGGGATAAGAAATGGAAACGCAATCCGCGTCTTCAATCTCCATGGGACTTTCCTTCGAACAAAGAAGGCCAAGTACGGCAAAAGCTCATGGCAATCCGATGATCCTTAAAGCTCGAGACCCTCTTTCCGTCCAAGGGGAAAATACCCCTTTCCAAAAATCCGCATTCCATCCTCTGTCTCTTCGAGGGAATACTGAGAATTTTGAAATTCTCATCACAGCTCTTATCCGGTTTGTTTCCTTTACCTTAAGCTCTTCCGCATTTCTTAATCACGGTTTCTCCCTCGGCTATGGTAGCAAGCACGGCAAGAACCGGCAGTTCATCGATAAGCCTTGGGATAAGAGCACCTGCAATTTCCGTGGCTCGAAGCTTTCCGTAAGTAAAAAGAATATCTCCTCTCCTCTCCCCCGACGGTTCTTTTGTTTTGGATTTGAAATTTTGCCCCCATCTTGGAAAGAACTTCAAGGATTCCGCTCCGGCTTTCATTTAAGCCTACATTTTCTAAAAGGACTTCGGAGCCGGGAAGAAAGTAGCAGGCTGCCATAAAATAGGCCGCGGAGGAAATATCTCCCGGAATAGAAAAAGTCCCTGAAATCGTATGTAAGGGCTTACCCGGTCTTAAATGAATCTCGGCCTTTCCGTCTTTCAGGATTTTTGTCTCGATATCCGCCCCCATTGCAGAAAGCAACCTCTCCGTATGGTCCCGCGAAAGAGAAGGCTCCGTATAAACGGTCTCCCCCTCAGCATAGAGAGAAGCCAGGAGTACGGCAGACTTTACCTGTGCGGACGCAATGGGGCTTTCATAGGAAATTCCCTTTAGTGCACTTCCTCTTATTTTTAAAGGTGCGGTGCTTTTTTCTCCTTCCGCAAAAATCTTTGCCCCCATTTTCGATAAGGGACTAAGCACCCTTCCCATCGGGCGTTTTTCCAGACTTTCATCTCCGCAAAGTACCGAAGAAAAAGCTTGTCCGGAAAGGATTCCCGCCATAAGACGCATGGTTGTTCCCGAATTTCCGCAATAAAGAGGGGAGGTCGGTGCCTCTAAAGTCTCCATGCCCTTCCCCTCTATGGTCAGTTTTGTGTCTTCTCTTACTATAGAAACACCAAGTTTCCGAAAGATATCCATTGTAGAAAGACAGTCTTCGGAAGGAAGGAAGCCCTCCACCACAGTCTTTCCCCTCACAAGAGAAGAAAACATAATCGCTCTATGGGAAATACTCTTATCTCCGGGAACACAAAGTCTTCCACTTAATACCTTTCCTGCTCCATAGAGCTTCACAATCACTTAAGATACCCCTTCATTTCCAAATAATTCCGCATGAGGACTTCCATTTCGTGATAATCAATACGGGAGGCGTTAATCATCAAATCATAATTATCTACCTTCATCCAGTCCTCTCCGGTGTAATACTTATGATATTCTCTTCTTTCCCGGTCAATCTTCTTGATCCGCTTCTTCGCCTCTTCTTCGTCCACCTTACAGTAGTCCATGGTTCTTTCGATGCGCTTCTCCATATCCGCATAAACGAAGAAATCCACATGCTCTTTTCCGGCTTCCCGTAAGACTACATTCGCGCAGCGTCCGGCAATGATGCAACTCTCCTGCTCCGCAAGATCCACCAAAACTTGGCTTTGGAAGCGGAAAAGGTTCTCGGGACTAACGATATCTTCTTCCAGGCTCGGCTTACCGAGCCTCGGCTTTAAGGAATCGACAATCTTATATAAAAGATTACTTCCCGCTTTTTCATCTGCTAAACGGAAGTACTGCTCTCCGATTGCCGTCTTTTCGGAAGTAATGCGTAAAATTTCCTCATCATAGAAAGGAATCCCCAGAGACTCTGCCAAGTTCTTTCCTACAGTGCGTCCTCCGGAACCATATTGTCTTCCAATGGTAATGACCAGTTTTTTTGTAAGCATATTTTCCTCCTACATCGCTAGTACTATTGTTTCTCCTATTATAATACATAAAAAGGCAGTAGCACAGCTATAAAATATCTCTACGCGCCGAACTGCCTCCTTTTACTTTTAAACCTGATATTACTGTACTTACTTTGCCTGATTTTTCTCTCGCCGAGTTCTTCTCCCCTAAGTTCTTCTCTTAGAATCTAAAAATTCTTTTTACTATTTCTATCTCGGATCAGGTCTCTATTTCATATAAATATAGTATTGTATTTTTCTCAATTATCTCCTTTAGGACAGTAAAATGCGGTCGTTGTCCAAGGCCTTTCCCGCCCTCTCGGAAAACTTCTTAAGAAGCATATCCACCGTGAGATTCTCTCTTTCCTCTCCGTAAATATCCAAAACGATTTTTCCACTGTCCATCATTAAGGTTCTGTTTCCGAGCTCTAAAGCCTGATGCATATTGTGGGTAATCATAAGACAGGTGATTTCCCGCTCCGCTACAATACTCTTTGTGAGAGATAGCACCTTTTCCGCGGTTCCCGGGTCGAGTGCCGCCGTATGCTCATCAAGCAGCAAAATCTTCGGCGTAACCATGGTAGCCATTAAGAGCGTGAGTGCCTGTCTCTGTCCTCCAGAGAGAAGCCCCACCGGATGACTCATTCTATCCTCCAAGCCCATGTTAAGAAGACTTAGCTGCTCTCTAAAGTAGGCCTTTTCCTTCTTTCCCGCACGGGAAAATAAAGACAGACCGCTCGCCCTGATGTAGGAGACCGAAAGATTTTCCTCAATACTCATGTGAGGAGCCGTACCCATCAAGGGATCCTGAAAGAGTCGCCCGATAAAGGCACTTCTCTTATGCTCCTGTAAGAAAGTGATATCCCTTCCTTCCAAGATAACACTGCCCTTGTCTAAAAGGAAAGATCCCGAAATGGCATTAAAAAGGGTAGACTTCCCCGCCCCGTTACTGCCGACAATGGTCGCAAAATCTCCCTTATCAAGGTGCAGGGAAAGGTTTTCCAGCGCCCTTTTCTCATGAATGGTATTCGGATTAAAGGTTTTGGAAATATTCTTTAAATCAAGCATTTTCTCCCCTTTCACGCATCGCGTTTCTTCTGAGCTTCGCGTAATGGAAAAGCTCTTTAATTCTTGTGGAAGAAATCGCAAGAGCAACAATCAAAGCACTGACGAGCTTAAAGGCTTCTGTCGGCACACGTAAGCGAAGCGCAAGGGCAATCACCAAGCGATAAAGAATCGCTCCGCCGATAACCCCGAGGATTCTTCCGAGAAGCTTTCTCTTTCCGAAAAGTGTCTCTCCGATTACGAGAGAAGCAAGCGCTACCGTAACCATTCCATTCCCCAAGTTGATATCCGATGCCTTATTATACTGGGCAATCAGAGAGCCGGAAAGACCGGTTAAGGCGTTGGAAAGGCAGAGCCCTACAGTGATGGTAAAAGCAGGATTAATGGAAGATGCCCGTACCATCGCCGGACTGTCTCCGGTTGCACGAATGGAAAGTCCGAGCCCCGTTCCGAAGAACCAGCGTAAAACAAAGGCCACCACAAATAAAATAAGAAGGAGTAAGATCAGTGTTCCCCACTCGGAAAGGAAGGGATTTTCCCCTGCAAATAAAGTAAACACCGTATCCGTCCCGAATATGGAAAGATTCGAGGAAAATCCCATTACCACAAGGTTAATAGTGTAAAGTCCGGTATTCACGATGATTCCGGCAAGGATACTTTCAATTCCCAGAGTCGTTTGCAAAAAAGCGGTGCAAAAGCCCGAAAGAGAGCCGGAAAGCATTGCCATAAAAATCCCCAGTATGGGATGCCCGGAAATCGTAAACACTGCCGATACCGCAGTACCGAGCGTAAAGGATCCGTCCGTGGAAAGATCCGCGATATTTAAGATACTATAGGAAATAAAAAGAGCCATAGCAACCAGCGCATAAATAAGCCCGATTTCCAAAGCAGTCTTCATGATTCCTATCGTAAAAAATTCAGCCATACTCATCCTACTTATTCTAATTAATCTACTTGAATTTTAGCTTGATGTTACTCAATTTATTTTATGTTTACTCAATTTGTTTTATGTTACTCGAATTTGTTTTATGTTACTCGAATTTGTTTTATGTTACTCGAATTTGTTTTATGTTACTCGAATTTGTTTTATGTTACTCGAATTTGTTTTATGTTACTCGAATGCCGAAGCGTCGTTTCCACTCCGCTTCGGCATAAAAATTGTTCTCAGATTCATCCTGTACCACTTATCAATATAGCAGTGCTATCTTCTCAGCACAGAATTCCATACAAAAATTTATTTTGCAAATTCCTGCTTGGTTGTAATCTCTTCCACCTTTGTGCAGTAGGGCTTAAAGACTTCCTTTAACTCATCCATGGAAAATCCGAGCTTTTCCGCTGTATCGGTATTCACAGTCGCAATACCGTTGTCAAAGGTCTGTACAGGAAGAGTCGCCGTTTCTTTTCCTCCGCGTAAGACCTCATCCACCATATCCGCTGTTGCCTTTCCAAGCTGTACATAATCTACACCGTAGCCGGCAAAAGCACCGTTTAAAGCAAAGGAATCGGCTCCACCGTAGTGGGGAATCTTCGCCTTTTGCAATTTTTCGTAGAAGCTGAGTTCCGCTTTCTGGATTGTGTTATCCGTCGGAGTGAAAATAGCATCCACCTTTTCTGCAATAAGGGCATCTACCGCCTGACTTACTTCATCGGTAGTCGTTCCGGTCTTCTCTACCACTTCCACACCCTTATCCGCTAAGAATTTCTTTGCTTCTTCAATAGGAGCCTTGGAAGAGTCCTCACTCTTTGAGTAAAGCAGTCCAATCTTCTTTGCGTCCTTATTTGCCGCAAAAATCAGATTCATAATGGCATCCGTATTCAAATAGTCGGAGGTTCCGGTAATCATAGCTCCCGGCTCTTCCATGGACTTTACAAGCTTTGCGGAAACGGGATCCGATACTGCGGAGAAAACGATGGGAACATTCTTTCCTTCTGTACCGGACTGCACCACCTGTACCGCTGGAGTCGCAATCGGAACAATAACATCCACCTTATCCGCAAGGAGCTGCGCTGTCATCTGGTTTAATACGGAAGGATCGCCCTGCCCGTTTAATCTGTACTCCTTATACTCGTACTTTACACCGTCCTTGGAAAGGCTGTCCAACTCCTCGGTAAGGCTGTCTTCAATCTGATTGAGTGAAGGGTGATCCATAAACTTTAAAATACCTACCTTATAGGTCTTTTCTTCTCCTGCAGCTCCCTTTCCTTCTGTCTTTTCTTCTTCCCTTGCTTCTGTCCCCTTTTCCTCTACGGAAACACTTTCTTCTCCCTTACTCTCTGCCTTCTCCACAGGCTTGGAACATGCCGCTAAAGAAAGCACGGATGCTAAACAAAGAGTTGCCAATAGTCTTTTCTTCATAATAACCTCCTTTTTATATTGCAAGGCTTTACTCTAACACAGAAGAGGAGATGTGTAAACGAAGACAGAGGGGGTTTCCCTCCCTCTGCCATAGATTGTCGGTATAGCTTCTATAACCGTATTTTTAAAAATAAGCATACAGAGAAAAAAATCAAAAAGTGAATAATTAGTTCCTATATCTCTTTAAGGTTTCATAAAAATTCTCACGTGTCCCGACCATAATGACGATAATAACTTGATCCTCCTCTTGATAAATCACATAGGCCAATTCATAATTTGTCTTATTATAGAATACATCTAAACAATATATGCCCTCTAAGTCGCCATGTTTTGCTTCTCCAATAAAGGGATTTTCTAAAATATTTTGAATCGCCTGATTAAACTTTTCTTTTAGCCCTTTTTCTTTCAGCTTTTTAAAATATTTACCCGCAGCGGGAAGAAAGCGAAGTTCCGGCATTCCTATTTTTCTCCCTTCTCACCAAAAACTTCTTGCAGTGTATAGTATGGAGCTTTCCCTTCGGCAACTTTCTTCGCATCCTTCAGCAAAGCTTCAACTGTCGGGCGAATTTCCTTCTGTCTATTCCGAAAAGCCTGTAAGAGTTCTTCTCCCGAAAGCCCTTCTTTAATCAAATCCGAAAGAATTTCTTCAGCAAATTCCCTTCCCCCCTCTCGAATCGGACGAATAATCAGCTCTTCCCCTCGTATCTCACACTCTGCACCATGAGAAAAACCCAATTGTGAATAAAATTTCTGCGGAATAGTAATCTGTCTTTTCGCAGAAATACGCAATTTTTTAACCTCAAATGCTTTTTCTCTTTCTAACACATTCCCCATCTTTTGCCCTCTTATTCCTATCTTCTTTGCTTTTTATTACATCCATTTCTTTGTTTCTTTTGTTTCTTTGTTTCTTTGTTTCTTTGTTTCTTTGTTTCTTTTGTTTCTTTGTTTCTTTGTTTCTACTTTAATTTGTATTCAATACAATGTCAAGTCAACAAAAATAATTCTCCAGTGATTGAAAAATGTATTATTCTTATAAAAATGCGTTATACTCTTTCTTGTATTTTTTCAAGCCTTACATAGAAAAACGGAGACAATTATGCACGATAAATCAAATAAAGCAAAGTCCATCCTACTCTTAAGCGACTCTCCCTCTTACGGTACGGTAGCACTACGAATGGCCTCTGCCGTACTGGAAAAGCTCCATTATGACGTCTTTTCCCTTCCGACCGCTCTGGTATCGAATACCTTAAATTACGGAAGGGCGGAAATACTGGATACAACAGAGTACCTCTTTCATAGCCTTAGCATTTGGAAGGAGCTAGGCTTTTCTTTTCCTTCTCTTTTTATCGGCTTTGTCCTTGGAGAAAGGCAAGCAGAGCGTATTTATCAATTTGCAAAAGAGGAAAAAGAGAAAGGGCATTATATCTTTTTTGATCCCATTATGGCAGATCACGGAAAACTTTATAACGGCCTTCAAAAAGGGACATTGAAAGCAGAAAAAGCTGATGCAGGTCGCAGATTGCATTTTACCGAATAAAACAGAGGCCTGCCTTTTGGCAGACCTCGAAAACATTCCGGACTCCTTTCGCTTAGACAAGGCAAAGGAACTTGTCTATTCATTAACTGCAAGAGGAGCAAAAAGCATCTGTATTACCAGCATGAAGATTGATGAAGAACCCTGTATTTTTCTTTTATGAAGAAAATACACAAGAATTTCACATTCTCCCTTATACAGAAAAAAATCTGAATCTTGGAGGTACCGGAGACCTCTTCTCTTCCCTTTTTATCGGAAAATATCTAGATGAGAAGAATTTTCTTTCCGCCGGAGACTGGGCTCTTCAGAAAATGAACTGCATTTTGGATGTCTTCCAAGAAAGAAATCATGACGAGAAAACTATTCCCATTGAGGAATACTTACAGTTTTTAGACTAGTACTGTCTATCTTCCAATACTATCTTTTTCGCTTCGTTTATCCGTATAAGCTGAATAAACGAAGTCACCGATTCCCGCCATATTTTAATCCGCCACCGTATCTACCCCTACCTCCGGAAGCTCTTCCACTTCCAAGGCTTCAATATAGTAGATAAGCTGCGACACATCCTTCGAAATGGAATATTTTCCCTTTCGGAGGATTCCTTTTACCCGAATCCAAGATTCTTCCGATTTTAATTTTGATAAGTCAAGATCAGTCTTAAACTCAAAATTCACATAGCCCCCGGTGCAATACGGGCAGGATGGACCCATTCTTCCAACCAGTGTATAGCCACCGAAGTTCATATAATAGCCATCAATGCTGACAGTCTTCCCCTCATAATCTTGAAAGTTTATATACCAGTCATTAATCTGTGTGGCATAATGCTTATCTCCCACCACAATATCCGGCTTTTCAAGATTTACCTTTCCCCTATCCTCTTTCGGATCATAGGGGTAGTCGTCATAAGGGTATTGTCCTCTTCCTTACTTTCTTCAGTAGAACTTACAGTCCCATATTCCTTATCCAGAGATTCCTGCTCTTTTTGCTCCAAGCTCTCCAATTCCTTAGCCTGCTTGAGAGCCTCCTCTTCCGAAATAGAGGAAGCCACTGTCTCCGTGCCTTCAGCACCTTCCGTATTACTCACTTTTCTGATATTGTTCTCTTTTTTGCAGGAAGTAAAAGATAAGCAAAGTACAAAAAGAGATAGTACTAAAAACATCTTTTTATAAGCAGAATTACAGCTTATGGCTGACTTTATGAAACGCTTGTACAATCTGCTATTCGCATTGCTATTTCTACTGTTTTTTTCAGATAGCCCTTCCATTTCCAACCTCCTAGCTTTTCCGATTACGTACCGCTTCCACGCCCAGGAAAATAAAAAACAAAATCATATCTACTATTACGATCGAAGCACCTGTGGGAATGCTGTACAAAAAGGACAGGCTGATTCCGACAATAAATCCGAAGAGTGAAAGAACAGCCGCCAGTATAATAGTAGATAAAAAGTTCTTGCAAACTCGCATCGCCGTAATGGAAGGGAATACAATCAAGCTGGAAATCAGCAAGGTTCCCATCATTCGCATACCGAGCACAATGGTACTGGAGGTAAGAAGCGCTAGAACCATATTGTAAAAGCGTGTATTGGTGCCGCTGGCCTTCGCAAAACTTTCATCAAAGGTTACCGCAAAAATACGCGGGTAAAATACAATGTATAAGAACAAAACAACCACGGAAAGAACGACGGAAAGTCGAAGATCCGAAGGGCTGATAGCCAGGATGGAGCCGAACATATAGTTGCATACATCCGTATTCATTCCGGAAGTTAAGGATATCGTCATAACGCCTACCGCCAAAGCCCCGCTGCAAAGCAGTGCCGTAGCCGCGTCTCCCTTTATTTTGGAGCTTTCTCCCAGCTGCAGGAGGAAAAATGCCGCTATCACACAGACCGGAATGGATACCGACATCGGTGCAAAATTTGAGGCATAAGCTATGGCCAATGCCGCAAACCCCACATGGGAAAGACCGTCTCCAATCATGGAATAGCGCTTTAAAACAAGGCTTGTTCCAAGAAGGGCGGAGCACAAGGAAACCAGACCTCCCACCACGAGAGCACGAGAATCATAAAGTCGTATTGGAACATCTTCAGTAAAGAATTAAGCATTTTCTTCCTCCTTTACCAAAAGTTTTCCCCACTTCGAAGAAAGATAGTCCTCCGTACTTCCGAAAAAGCACTGCGTGCGGTCAAGGTGCAGAATGGTTTTAGCATGCTGCACCACTTCCTTTACATCATGAGAGACCATGATAATGGTCATCCCCTTTCTCTATTTAACTTATTGAGCATTCTCATAGAGCTCTTTTTGTGCCAAAGGATCCAGTCCTGCAACCGCTCATCCACAACAAAGAGCTTCTCGCTGGCACAGAGGGCTCTTGCCAAAAGAACCCTCTGCCGCTGTCCGCCGGACAGGTCTCTGAAGCAGGACTTCTTCAGATCTGTCACCTTTAAGTACTCCATAGCGTCTTCTACACTCTTTCTTATCTTCTTTTCGATAAAAAGGGAAAAACGAAAGTTTATTTAATCTACCCGACTCTACTACCTCATAACAGCTGGCGGGAAAATCCTTTTGGCTTTCGGTTTGCTGGGGAAGGTAGCCGATTTCATTTGCCTTTAAACCGTCTCCGAAGACAATGCTTCCTTCACTCACTTTCTTTAAGCCCAAAAGTCCCTTTAAAAGGGTACTTTTTCCTGCGCCGTTTTCCCCAACAATACAAAGGTAGTCACCTTTTTCTGCAGAGAAATGAACATCGGACAATACCGTCTTTCCCTCGTGGGAAAAATCCAACATTGTTTAGGGATATATAGGACATCTAGTTTAACGCCTCCTTTAAAGCATCTACATTCGGCTTCATCAGATCCACATAGGTCTTTCCTGCCTTAAAATCGCTGTCTGTAACATTGTGCACGGAGTTAAGAAGCATCTTCTTTGCTCCTGTATCTCTACTGATGGCATTGACCATATCCTCATTTCCCATTTCGATATGGAAAACAACCGGAATCTTATCTTCCCTTCACCTTATCAGATGTTAAAGTAGGCAATGGTTGCCGCAGAAGGCTGTGTATCGGTTGAGCATCCCGGAAATGCGGCAAAGTAGCTTAAGCCGTACTCCTTACAGAAATAAGCAAAGGGGAAACGATCCGCCACAATGATTTCTTTTCTCTTTCCGCTATCCACTACCTCTTTGAAACTCTTGTCCAACTCTTCAAGTTCCTTAACATAAGACTCACTGTTTGCCTTGAAACTGTCTTTATGGCTCTCATCAAGTCCGGAAAGAGTCTCTTCCAGCTTTTCTACAATGGTAATGGCATTTTCCGGGGAAGTCCAAACATGCTCGTCCATTTCCGGACCTTCCTCTTCATGCTCTTCTGCCTGATCCGCTTTTTCATGGTCTGCTTCCTCATTTCCATGGTCTGCATCCGCATGCTCATGCTCTTCTTCCTGCATGCCTTCTACCGTCTCTTCTTCAATGAGATTTACGGCATCCATCATCTTAAACACATGAAAGTTTTTATCCGAAATAGATTCCAAAAAATTCCGTCTACCCATCTCGTCGCTTTTTCGTCTCCGCTGGTATAGATAAAGAGATCCGCATTCTGAATGGTGATAATGTCCTGCGGACTCGGTCTAAAGCTGTGTGTTTCCGCACCCGGCTTAACGAGCATGGTGACATCCGCATCTTCTTTGGTAATGGCACGGGCAAAATCATAGGAGGGGAAATTTGTGGTCACAATCTGTAACTTTTTTCCTTCTGTGGGCTTATCCGTACTTTTTTCGGTTTCCATACTCTTTTCCGCATCGGTTGTTACAGCAGCGGCTGTCGTCTCCATTTCTTTACCGCTCTTGTTTCCACAGGCAAACAGTGCCGGGCAGTGAGCACGATTCCTCCCGCCAAAATGCATCAGTCTCATCTTGAGGCTCCTTTCTTGGAAAATACTATAGTTTGTTCTGCTCCTCTTTCTTGGCACAATCTTCGCATAATCCATAGAAGACGGTTTTCTTGGAATCCCAATGAAAACCGTGGTGCGTAAGAAGATGCTGCATCATGCTTTCCAGGTCATGACAGTGTAAATGAATGAGCTTTCCGCAGACATTACATTTACAATGAAAGCAGGAATGTGCTTCCTCCGCCCTTTCCCTCTCCCCGACATACTCAAAGCAGGCCGGACTGTTCTGGTCAATGATGTATTTGTTTACCACTCCTTTTCACACACAGTCGCTCCAACTGGCGATAGACCGTGGTTGTGCCGATTGGTTTTCCCTCCTCCCGAAAATGAGAAACTAGATCCGATACCGTAAAGTGCATACCCGGACAAGTGGAAAGATAGGATAAAAGCTCCTCTTTATGTTGGGTTTTATAAATGGTTTTTTCCGCCATACTTTCCTCCAGAATTTTCTCGTTTTCTTTGCCTTAAAATGAAAACCGTTTTCATATTTTAACACTTTCATTTTTAAAGTCAATCAACGGAAATCTTATACTAAGAAAATTCATAAAATCAATTTGTTATTATATGGAAAAGGATTGCATTGTAGCTTAGTTTCTTCACAAAAAATTTCCGTATTATCATCATTATTTAAGCCATATAAAAAACTCCCCCCTAATGTACCGCTCTCCAATCGTTAGAGTTTCAGGTCTAACGATTAGGGCCGGTACATCATTGGAAGGAGTTCCCTTTTTAGTTATTTACTGTATTTAGAATGAAAATCCACCTTTTCCGCTGTTCTTATTCAGTCTGGCAAGAGGTAATGCCGAAGCCAGACTGCTTAAGTTTCTGGTCTGAATATAGACTTTTCCTTCTCCTACAAAACGATTTACCAGACCTTCACCTGTAGTAAAGCCGAAAGTTCCGGAAGCCACGGAAATATGATAGTCCAGATTTCTGTCCCAAGCTACCACGTGGTCATTGTCAATCGTCATCGGAGAATCAGGATGCACTTCCAACTCCAAGAGGTCCCCAAAGGCATTGACAAAGACATCTCCCTGTCCTTCCGTTTCCATTACGAAGAGTCCACCGGTTCCACCGAAGAAAGCTTTCCCGATATCCTGCATCTTCATGGAGTAGCCCACTGAATAGTCTCCTGCCAAAAAGGCGCCGGTATTTAAGCGATACTGCCTTTCTCCAATTGGTAAACAGACAATTTTTCCGGGAATGGAGGGAGCAACACCGATTCTTCCGCCATTCATCACGCCTCTAGCCTCAGTAATAAACATACTTTCGCCACTGGCAAGGCTTCTTCCTACTGCGCTAAGTAAACCGCCGAGACCGCCTCCGTTTGAGCCGGAATTCATTTTCCCCTGTAATTCCACACCGTACATATAGGCCATGGAACCACGCTCAATTTTCACCGCTTCTCCCGCATTTAAGTAGATTTCCAAAATAGGACAATCGTTATCTCCTAAAATTTGATGCTGCATAATACCTCCAATCTTTACCCTCTTTACATTTTCATAATTGATAATCGAAAAGGACTCCCGCAAGAAAAAGTGAAGCCCCAATCCCCGTATAAAATACCGTAATGCACCAGACTTGGCAAGCGAAGAAAATCAATGTATTTCCTTTTACCATGGTAAAAGACCCCTTTACAGTGAATTAGTAATCACCTTTCAATATTCTCCTCTCCTTCCAAATCCCCAATCGCTCACAGGGCTTTTCAGCATCCGAAGGCTCCGAAGAGAAAAACAAAAAGGCATAGCCTTCTTTCTTCCATTTTTCTATATGGGCATAAAGCTCTTTCTCATCTTCTTTCCCTAGATGGACTTCCCATAGAGCAAAGACTCTGGCCCCTGCAATTAGTCCTTTCATGATTTCTACTAAAATTCTCTGTTTTCCTTCCAAAGCTTCCACCTGCTCTCGGAAGGGAATTTCTTTGGAAAGTTCCGGAAACAAGTCTTTATATTCGGCAATCAATTCTTTGTTTCGAAGGAGAAAATGAGGATATTTCGGCTGATAGACAAAAAGATTAGAAAGCACAGTCTGCCCCTCTATTAAGGAACTGCCATCTCCTACCATCCAGACCTTTGGGAAAATTTTCATCTTGTTCTCATAGGACTTTACACAGCCATAATACGGCTCTTTCTCAGCGTTCAAGGCTATAATCAAACTCTTGGGAATAGCTTTGTCTGAAGATATAAGTATTGCTTTCTCCAGAAAAAGCTGGAGACAATTTTCTCAGTAAACTGATTTCCCTCAGATACAGCTCTAAAGCAAAGAGAGTTCTTCTTCCGGCTCTTTAGTTGATTGTTAATAATCAAAGCATTTTCTTTTCTCGGACAAAGATCCAGACTTTTCACTGATAAAACTTTCTCTTGTTTTACGGAAAAGCTCCCGAAGCACCATGCACACATCCGTTCCGGAATTTTCTAAGGACTGCAAATATAAACCGCATTCCCGTCCGTAAAAGCAAATGGTTCATTTTCCTGAATATTCAGGAGAGAAACTCCCATTCCGGCCTTACCCACTGCCTTTTCACTACGCCTCCCTCGAAATCCTCTACGTGATATTCCGAAGATCTTCATTTATCTGCTCCTAGCTTCTCCTCCTCTATGCCAATGCCGTCATCGGAGACTTGAATATAAACATGCTGATTACTGCGGCTAATGGAAATCTCTACCTTCCCCCCAGATTCTCTTCCCTCTAAGCCATGCACAATACTATTTTCCACGATAGGTTGCAGTAAAATTCTTGGTACTTTTAGCACTAACAAATTCTCTTGTACCTTAACTTTCAATTCTAATTTTTTTGAAAACCGAAATCGCTGAATTTGAAAATATACTTCAGCATTGTCCAGCTCTTCTTTTAAAGAAACAAAGTTCTCCTCTTGGGAAATGGTATAGCGATAGAAATCGCCCAAAAGCTCTGCCATGTTTGCCACTGACTCCAAACCGTTTAAAAGACTTTCCGAGCGAATATTTTCCAGAATATTATAGAGAAAATGAGGGTTCATCTGGTTTTGCAGGTTTTGAATGTAAGCCATCTTCTCCCCTTCCTCTATAATCTGATTAGCGCTGAGGATTTCCGAAATATAATGGTATTCTTCATAACTTTCCTCTGTCAAATAAACCGGAAGTTTCTGTAATTCCTTCACTTCACTATATCCTTCCAAGACTCTTCGCAGTGTAGACTGATAAGTTTTATAAGGTCTGAGAATATCGTAATAAAAATAAGCAAGTGTCAATATACAAAGACATAGAAGCCCCAAAAGAAGCAGTTTCATTCCCGTCTGAAAGAAGCTGCCTCCTGTTGCGAGCAGTAGGTAAATAATAAAAATAGATAACAAAAATAAAGCCAGCGTTAGAGTATACAGTCGAAGAAGTCGAGAGGATAAGGAGCTCCGACCATTCTTCTCCGCTCTCACTAAGCCTTGCCCCGATTCCGATTTATATTCTGTCTTATTCGCTCCGATTTTCATGTAAGGAATTCCTATAGTCCTTGGGGTTCATCCCCATTTTCTCAAAAAAACATTTGGAAAAATATTTTGCATCATAATAAAATAACCGGGAAGCAATCTCCGTAATACTCAAATTGGTTTCTGCCAAAAGCAGCTTAGCTCTTTCCATCCTGAGCCCGGAAATATACTTATTGACACCAAGCGACAGTTCCTTCTTAAACTGTGTGCTTAAATAAGAGGCGCTGACCTTACAATGCTCTGCCACTTCCTCCAAACCGATGTTCTCCTCAAAATGTCGATCAATGAACTTTTTAGACAAAGAAACCAGATGAGAACAAGGCATATCTTTCATCATGGTTTCCAGACTTGGCCCAGTCAATTCTTCCTTAATCTTCCGAACGCTTTCCTGCAGTTCCTTTTTCTTAATCGGTTTTAACAGATAGTCTGAAACCCCTGCCTGTATTCCCTCCTTGGCATAGGAAAAGTCTGAATAAGCGGAAACAATAATAACCTTGGTAGGAAGTTTCTTTCTGGCAATTTCTTTGGCTATGTCCAGTCCTGAAAAAACGGGCATCTTAATATCCGTAATCAAAAGCTCCGGACGTTCTTTCTCTACCCTTTCCAAAGCCTCTTTTCCAGTCTTCGCAAAAGGAAGACATTCCATGCCTTCCTCCTGAAAATTCCCCAAAAACTGAATTAACTCGCATATCCGTTCTTCATCATCCGCTATCAAGACTCTCATTTCTGTTTCCTTAGCTTTCATCTTCTACGTCAAGCCTTTTCATACTATAAGTTTGCTCTTCTTTAATATATTTATATCCTTATGCACTTCTTTATTACATTTATAAGCTAATGCCCTTCTTCATTGCATTTATATCATTATGCTCTTCCTCTTTGGACTTCCATAGCAACAGAAAGAGCTGCATAATCTCCGATATTATCACTAAGTTTTGATTTTTCTATTTTACATAAGTTTACACTTTCTGTAAAACATTCTTCCCGAATTACTGCCTCTACTTTTTCTTTAAATAAAGCTTCGCATCGCTCATAAATACTGCCTATCACGATACATTCCGGATTTAGAATATCATTAAGTAAGGCAAGGCCTCTTCCCAAATAATAGGCAGAACGATCAAAGACCGACTTGGCAAAAGGAGAACCGTCTTTTACTAAAGAAGCCAAATTTTTCACAGTGAAATCTATAATCCCTTCGTCCTGCTCTTCCAAGCTCCCCCCTTCTTCTCTTTCCTTACATTCTCCTTGCCATTTCTTTAATGCTATTTCCGGGCAAAATCCTTCAAAAGGCTTTCTTTCCCCGTAACCAAAGGAACCACCCTTGAAAGACGAATATGCCCTACTTCTCCTGCCATTCCGGAACTTCCTCGATATAAACTTCCATTCAAAATCAGTCCGGCCCCCATCCCTGTTCCAAAGGTCAAAAAAATCATGTTTTTTGTCCCCTGACCTGCTCCAAATCTCCACTCACAAAGGGCGCAGGCATTGGCATCATTTTCCAAAAAAGAAGGAACTTGAAATCTATCCTCTAAAATACGCTTTATAGGAATCTCATCAGCTGGGAAGATTTGGTGGCGATAGAATCAGTCCTTTTTCTTCATCCAATGGCCCACCGCAGCTGACTCCTGTAGATTGAAGTTGGATATTTTTTTCTAAAAGGAAGTCTTCTCCTATCTTGCAGAGGCATTCTATCGTTTCCAAAGGACTTCTGTTTCCCTGAAAAGTAGGAATTTCCTCCCTTTTCAAAATTTCTATGGGACCTCCCGCATCTCTTCCCAAAATGACAGCAGATTTTGTTCCTCCTAAATCAAATCCTAAATAATATCTCTCCATGCGTCCCTCTTTTTTCTTCAATTCATGCAAGAAAAGCGGCTTCAGATTATTCTAAAAGCCGCCTTCCTATTTCTTTTGTTAAAGCTTACTTAAGCTTATCCTTATTTAAAACAGATACACCGGTATCCACAGTCTCGCCCTTTAAGTCTTTTCCATTCAAAGATTCTACTAATGCATCCACACCCATCTTACCCATGACATCCGGATTCTGTGCCATTGTGCAAAGAAGATATCCATCCTGAATTAAGCTCTTAATATTGTCAGACTTATCAAAACCTACACCGATAATCTTGCTATCGCCGGAAGCCTTAATTGCATTTCCTGTTCCTACAGTAGAGCCTTCGTTTGCACCAAAGATTCCTACTACGCCCTTGGTAATAAAGTTTTCTGCAATGGTCTGTGCCTTCGCAGCATCTCCGTCACAGTATTGTGTCTCTTCGATAGTGAACTTGGAGCCTTCAAAAGCCTCTCTGAAGCCACTGTCACGGTCTACTGTGGACTGGGTAGAAGCATTGGTACTGATAATACCGATAGTTCCTTCTATAACCCCCTGTGCTTCCAAAGCTTTTCTCATTTCTTCTCCTGCAGTCTTTCCACCCTGCTTGTTGTTGGTGGCAAAGCTTGCTTCAGCATCTACATTGGCAGGAGAATCCACATAAACAATCTTGATTCCCTGTGCTTGTGCTTCCTTTAAAGAAGCAGAAATGGCATCCGGTCCGTTTGCTGCTATCATAATTCCGTCCACGCCGCCTGCAACGGCATTGTTTACACACTCAATCTGCTTGGAGTCATCCTTGGTATCCGGAGACATAAACTTTACTTCCACGCCAACGAGCTTTGCTTCCGCCTGAGCCCCTTCATTTAAGGTAACCCAGTGCTGGTCAAGAGAATCCATAGTAATAAGAGCCAGTTTATAAGGCTTATCAGCCTTTACTGTTGTCTCTCCACTGTTCTCCGCCTTTTCCTCCGTAGCCTTTTCCTCTCCTGCCGCTGTAGTTCCTTCCGTCACTGCCGCAGTAGTGTCTTTAGCATCCTGCTTATCTGAAGTACAGCCAAAGAGCATTGCAGCGGATAAAAGTGCAGCAAGCAAAATAAGTTTCTTTTTCATAATGTTTTCCTCTCTTTCTATATTATAGCAATCCTCACTTACTGCTTATTCTTTTTGGAAAACAAATTTCCGTTTCGAACTAAGACATCCATGAGTACTGCCAGTACCACAATTACACCGATTACAATTCGCTGAATACCTACCTGAGCCCCCACCATGTTTAAACCATTTTCCAAAGTCTGCCAAAGCAGTGCTCCCTGAAAGGTTCCCAGTAAGAGGCCGGAGCCTCCAAGAGGAGATACTCCTCCGATTACACTGGCGGCAACACCATACATTTCGTACATATTTCCGGCTTCCATATTTCCCATTCCGGCCTGTGCGCAGAGGATAAATCCTACAATCACAGAGCAAAACGCGGAAATCAGGTAAGTTTTCTTGATTACGGAAACAATATCCACACCGGATAATCTGGAAGCTTCTTTATTGGAGCCAACAGCATAGATATGCCTTCCCAGTTTGGTTTTCCCTAAGATAAAACTGAAAATCAGGAAAATCAAAAAGGCAATCCAGAAGGTCGTATAGATGCCCAGAATCTTTCCGTAGTAAAAGGCATCCTGAAAAAATTTACCTTGATCCTTTCCTAAGATGCTGGCAATGTTATCCGTATTTCGATTTCCGTTGACCAGATAAGCAATGCCTCTTGCCACAAACATGGTTCCCAGGGTGGCAATAAAAGGAGGCATCTGGAACTTTCCTACCAATTCTCCGTTCACATATCCGATAATAAGACCAATCAGGAGGCTGACCAACAGAGCTACCACAATGGGCACTCCTCTTGTCATCAAGCTTGCAGTCACCATGGCACTCATTCCCACCACGGAACCAATGGATAAGTCAATGTTCCCGGTAATCATGACAAAGCTTTGTCCGATTCCGATGAGTAAATACTTTGCCATGGAACGAAGAAGATTTAAGTTGTTTTGTAAAGAAAAGACCTTGTCATTGATACATCCGAAAACAACGTAAATAATTACTAGCCCCACAAAAGCAGTAATTGCTCCTCTCATTCCTCTGATTCTCAGTATTTCTTTTACTTTGTTTTTCATTTTCACTCCCCGCAAAACAGATATTTTTCAAGCCTGATACTCCCGCTTTTCTTAGCTAAGCCCTTTTCTTCGTAACTGATTACCTCGCTTATACCTTTTCTTCATACCTTGTTGCCAACTTCAAAATATTTTCCTGATTTGCCTCTTCCCGACTTAATTCCCCTGTGATTCTCCCATCACAGAATATCAAGATTCGATCGGACATTCCCAGCACTTCTTCCATTTCCGAAGAAATAAAAAGAACACCTACCCCCTTCTTCTTCAGTTCATTCATAATTTGATAAATTTCCACCTTGGCTCCGATATCGATTCCTCTAGTGGGTTCATCAAAAAGGATTACCTTAGGATTTCTTACCAACCATTTGCCTAAAACCACCTTCTGTTGATTTCCTCCGGAAAGATTCTTGGAAATCATTTCCCGGTCCTTAGCTTTAACATTCAAGCTTTTTATGGTATCCTCACTAATTTTCAACTCTAAGTCCTTAGATAGAACTCCTAAAGAATTTTTCATGCTGTCCAGATTAGGGAGGGATATATTCTCTCGTATGCTTAAATCCGTACAAAGTCCGTCTTTTCTTCTGTCTTCCGGAATTAAAGCCATACCGAGCTCTATGCTATCCTTAGGTGTATTTGTTTTGACTTCCTCTCCAAAAAGGTAGATTTTCCCGGAAGTCTTTTCATCCACCCCGAAAAGCGCTCTGGTCGTCTCCGTTCTTCCCGCTCCCATCAGCCCCGCAATTCCAAGGATTTCTCCTTCATAAAGGCTAAAAGAAATATCTCTTACCTTGGGGCCGGCATTTAAACTCTCTACCCTAAGGATTTCTTTTCCCTTTTCGCAAAGAATTCGAGGAAATTTGTCCTGAATTTCTCTTCCCACCATGTGTCGGATAATGTCATCAATGGAAAAATCCTTTAAGTCTCCGGAGATAACATTTTCTCCGTCTCGTAATATACTGACCTTGTCCGCAATCGCCCGAAGCTCATCCAACCTATGAGAAATATAGATAATTCCTCTACCCTCATCTCTTAGCTTTCGAATTACCCGGAAAAGGTCCTCAATTTCCTTTCTGCTTAAGGCGGATGTCGGCTCATCCATGATGAGAATCTTGGCATCTTGAGAAAGAGCCTTGGCTATCTCCACCATCTGTTGTTCCGATACCTTCAGGTCCCCCGCTAACTCCGTAGACTTCATGCTGATGCCCAAATCATCCAAAATCTTCTGGGCCTCCTCATCCATCTTTTTATGATTCAGTCTTAACCCATCCATCACTTCTCTACCCAAGAAGATATTTTCACTCACGCTTAAATCGTTACACAGATTCATTTCCTGGTGGATGATGGCAACGCCCTTATTCTGTGCTTCTTTCGGATTTTGAAAATGGCAAAGCTCTCCGTCTAAATAGATTTCTCCGCTGTCTTTACTGTAGATTCCACTGAGAATCTTCATTAAAGTGGATTTTCCTGCACCGTTCTCTCCTAAGAGCGCCAAAATCTCTCCATGGCCTAATTCCAGATTCACGCCCTTCAAAACCTTGGTGCCGGAAAAAGACTTGGCAATATTTTTCATTTGAACCAAACTGTTCCCCATATTCGCCTCTTTTTCACAATCTAAAATATCCCTCTTCTTTCATTCTAAAAGATTTAAAAAGAAAGAAAAGGGAGAATATTTTTCGATTCCGGGGGACATTTTTATGCTTTATCCATCCTCTCATACACCTCTGCCACGGAATGCTCTTTCAGTTCTTCTTCAAACTTTTTCTGCACTGCAAGAAGGCTCTCATCCAAAATCCTATGAATATTTTTCCCCACGGGGCAGTTTGGGTTTGGCTTCTCATGAAAGTTGAAAAGCTCTCCCTGACCGCTGGTTTCCACCGCCTGATAAATGTCTAAAAAAGAAATATCCTTTAAATCTCTGGTAATGTGCATTCCTCCCGGCCCGCGTTTGATTTCTATCATTCCCGCCTCTCGAAGCTGAGACATGATGTTTCGAATAATCACCGGGTTACTGCCGATACTGGCAGAGAGAAAATCACTGGTGAGCTTGTATTCTTCTTCAAAGTATTTCACCGCAATTAAAATGTGTAAGGCAATGGTAAATTTGGTTGATACCTGCATAGATCCTCCATCAAAAATACGTTTAATAATGTCCAATAGTAAAGTCTAGGCTTTGTTATAACAGCGCTTTAGAATGAACTACGCCATCTCTCTGACAGGACTCATCAGAAAAGAAAAAACCATGATGTAAATCTACATTTTACATCTTGGTTTTGCAAGCTTATTTCCGGGCAGGATGGAGTAAAAAAGTGCCGTTGTTCACAAGTTTTTATTGTATAATTTAAATATGAAAATTGTGCAACAAATCGGAATTTGACGGGGAGGTCTCATGAGGACAGAATATAAACACAATCCGCCCATTCCATATAGTCTACATGATATGCGGGTCAAAAAGATTATAATGCAAGCTCAAACAATAGTACTTGAATTTGAGGACGGATATAAAAAACTTACAGAACCTTTTGAACAGGTCGAGGGAAACATCACAATCGAAGGTGTGGATTTTGATTTTTACCAGCGTGATGTTGCAGAGCAATGGGAAACTATGGAAAATTCAATGGTGAGAAATTAGAACTGGAACACTTTATAAAGAAATACAAAACTATAGCTTTGAAATTGTAGATGAATTATATGGGTATAATCAATGCCATTGTATTCTGGTTATTTATCTCATCTCAGAAACAGAAGATTTTAGTTCAAATGGACATTTCACTTACTTTTACGGGCAGAATTGCTTTACGATACAAAAGAGTAACAAATAAAAACTGCCCGACCGAGAATGTTTCATCACTTCGTTCCATCGAGGGCACTACACTTGCGATGACTCTGTCGTCTATCCTTTTGGACTTGCCGCCCGAAAAACAGCATGAAGTGCTGTCCTCCGTCAGCCTGTCCCCACGCCCGCATGGCAGATATAGATCTGACGAGCGTGGATTGGCTATGGTTTCCGTATATTCCCTTTGGAAAACTGACAATTTTACAGGACAGGAGGATATAGAAAGCTGATCTAAAAAATGGATTGAAAATAGTCTACTATTATTTGCTTATCGAGAAAGAAGAATTAGTTGAGTTCTTTTGAGTTGAAGGATCGCTTTATCGACCCGCAGCTCAATAAGATGGGAAGAATTGTAGACTATATCATAAATCCTCTACACCTGCTCTCCTTCCTCCTTTGTCTTTCCCAAAACTTGATGAATGGCCGCATGACCACCGGTTTTCATTTGGCTAAGCAGCGCCTGCCCGCTGCTTTGTAGTTTGGTTGATCACCGCCTGTCCGCCGTCTTTCATGTGTTGAAACGGCGGCTACTTACTGCTCTCCATCAAATTGCTTAAAAGCATTCATGATTTCTTTTTCTTCTCTTCGGAAGCTTCCCATCTCTTTTCCAGATGGTTTCCATGTTTTTCATTAAATTTCCCAGAAAACTCTATAAAGGTCTCCGACTTTGTACTTTTCAATCAGGGAAAAATGCGGTTGTGTACAAAGGGATTCTCTGGTTTCATCATCCATACTTTCCAGCCAGCTTCCCAAGGTGGTTTTTTGTATCAGTGACTAAGTTCATCCAGTTCAGAGGAGACAAGCCTATCTTTTTCCGCCTCCCAAGTCATGGCGTCATGCTGCAAAATGCCCTTTGCCGTACTGTGAATCACATGTTGCTTTGCGGGATTAGATAAGAGTTGCCCGATAATGGAGCTTTGTGGCGCAATAGTAATAATTTTCGGTAAAAGCTCCTGAAATTCCGGAGACTGAATCACTTCCTCTCGAAAGCCGGGGCCGTCATTATTATAAACTTGCATAATGCGTTCCTTGTACTCTGCCTCACAAAAAGCAGCTGCATACATGGCAAAGTTTCCACCTTTCGAGTGTCCCCCCAAGATAAGCTCTCCCTCCAAAACGGGAGCAATCTTGTTAAAATACGCTACTGCTTCTTTAGCGCCTGCGGTTTCCGATTGGCAGCTCATGAGAAAATCTTCTTTCCAGCCGGTAATGGTCTTATCCGTTCCGCGGAAAGAAATATAATTTCTGCCGTCAGGCAAGAGAAAGACAAGTGCAGCAAATTGCTTCACCTTATCCTTGTCAAAGTCTTCCGCATAATAACCGACCTTGGTAGCAGAAAAGCGTTCCCCTGCCATCATTTCTTGCAGTAAGAGGGGAGCTCGCTCCGTAAACTCTCCTGTGGTCTGGATTTCTTCCAAAGAATGCTTTTCACAAAAATCTTGAAAAAGCTCTTTTAAATCAAAGAAGCCGTTCCAGTCCTCCTTCAAATCTCGAAAATCAATATAGGAAAGATAAGAAAAGATGACATTGTCCACCTCATTAAAGGGGGAAACGGACAAAGGTACATCATTTCTCCATTGTAAGTAATCCAGTAATTCCATAGTTTTATTTCCTTTCCACATGAACTATTTCTTATACATTAAAGATACTTTTAAGTCTATGAATCACTTGCTCTGTAGTTACTCTATATGTCTTCAAACTATTATCATCAAATTCATCCTCTTTTAATTTTGAAATAAAAAAGCCTATATCCTTGTAAACTGACAACGGTAACTCCTTAATCGGATTTAAAGCCATTTCTACCGCTAATCTTAACACATCATTTTTATGCTTCTTTATATCGAAGGAGTCAATCCTCTCTCCATGTAATTTTCTAGAACTCAAGTCAAGGTATGCCTTTGCCTTAAATAAAATCAAATACTCCGGTCTCAAGACGGAATAACCACTTTCTTCAACTCTTCCATCCAAAAGAGCCTGATAATAATCATCGTCCAAAAGAATAGCAGATAAACTGGAAATATCCTCCTCAATATGTATAGGCGTAATTCCATTCTGTTCTCTAAGTTCAAAATTCATTCTGGAAAAGAGTTCTATCATTTTGGGAAATCCTTCGACTTGAGGTTTATCAAATCGATAAAACTGCGGTTTTCCTGTGCTTCCGCTAATATGTCTATAATCTCCATCTTTAATAAAATCCCATAATTTCTCGACAAAATCCACAGATAATGCTTCTACTATTAAAACCACATCCAAATCTCTGGTAGCGCGAAAATCTGAAGCATTTTCCGTAAACAAGATGTCACAGGCAGCGCCTCCTATAAGAACATAACTGCCTGTATAATGCCCTGCAAAATAATCTCTAAACTTAACAGCCCGTCACCATACATATTCCTCAACATTTCTTTAACCGCTTTTCCGATTCTATAATCCTCTTTTTCTTCCTCTGATAAAGAAAGCTGAAGAGACAAAGGATCCATTATATTTCCGGCTTTATAAAAAAGCATATATCCAAGCTCCTGTACCATAGATCCCGGCATATCTATCTTTCCGGAAATAGGTCTATTATCTGATCTATTCATATCCTTTTTGCCACAATGTAGCTTGGATAAGCGTTATCTTCTATATTGGAATATTCTGCCAATGCTGACATCCCACCTTTGATTGGAAGTTGCAAATCATCAGCAAAATAAAACGTAGATATCACAGGCGTTCTCATAAAATTCTTAAGTTCTTCCCATAGAGCTTTTTTATCCTCAGGTATATTGATAACACGTGACCTGCCCTTTAAGCCGAGAATCGGCATCTCTAAAAATTCGATTTCATCAAAACATCTTGAAGCAGACATCTTCGTGATTTCGAGTTTTTCCGCTGTTTTGCTAACATTTATTTCATTCCAATCCTCATATATTGCCGTAATTAATTTTGACATAGGTAGGATAAACGCTGAATCGGTTTTATCTCTCTTTCAGAATTTGCTTGCAGCAAAATCCTTAAAAAAGGCAGGTATATCTCCCTATTTTCTATAAAGAAAGGAATCCCTTCCGAAATCATCGTATTTATGGAATATAAATTTCCTGCTCTCAGATAGAAAGCACAATGCAGATTCAATATTTTTTCAATTTGTTTATGTTGTTTTCTTAGTTTTGATAAATGAACTTGCTCTTTTGGAATAATAATAATCCTCTACACCATAGGTTTGGATGATTTAAATGTATAAGACTCGATGTGCGTAAGAGAGTCTATCTTCAAAGTTAATATCTTCCAACATAATTTCTATTCCCAGTCTTTTTCCAAAAATCTTTCTCGTACTCCTCATTTTGCACTTAATTTAGGTTTTACAAAATAATTAAGAGACTTTATCCGGAAAAATCAAATGGAAATTATAGGTATATCAGATTTAAAATTTCTTTAAAAAAGAGAGTTGCATGCATTAGCTTTTTAAATGCCTACACTCCCTATTTTTCTATTTTCTCCTACCCTTTAAGCATCCTTATCTCACTCCGTTTTCCGTTAGGGTCACCTCAAAGCTTCTCACAAAAGGAGGCCTTCTCTCTCCGTCCCCGTGGACGCAGACGGAGTCCAGCCTGTATGCGGGATTTCTTTGTCCCACTTATTGCACTCTTCCCTTTTAAAATCATGGAGACACACGCTCAATGGCGCGAGGTTTTCATCGGTAATCATCGCCCCTTCCTTGCTTCTTGCCACAAGGCTGCCGTCCTCTTCATGGCTCTATCCATAAAGACCTCCGCACGAACAGGAAGACCAGCTTCACAGCCTCTTTATAAAAGGCGCCTGAGCTTTGTGCAAGAATAATGAGGCTCTTTCATCGTATTCCAGAACCGCTTCGCAAATGGCTTTTTGCAAGGCTTTCCTCCTTTCACCGCCATATTGTAGAGGGCACCGTGCGGTTTTCACATGCTGAAGCTTTCCGCCGTTTTTATGCAAAAAGCATCTACCGCCCCGATCTGGTAGAGCATCATCGCCTTCACTTCTTTTCACGCTTAAGTTCATATTTCTTCTGCCGAAGCCCTGCAAATCCGGAAAGACCCTGGTGTGCACCGATTGCGGTTCCCGCCTTTCTCACAGATTCCGACTGTCTTTTCCAGCACAGACGGGATCTCACGCGCATGAAAGCCGCAGGCAATATTTGCCGAAGAAATAAGCGGAATCAGCTCCTCATCGAGTCCCAGGTAGTATCTTCCGTAGGACTCTCACCATCTGCATTTAACGTCAACCTTCATCTTCTCCTACTTTCCCGAAAGCTAAAACGCTCTACGAAACCGGTATCGACTTTCCTCCCGGAAAGCCTCAGACTGCATAATCTATATTGAAAATCGAGATTCGTCTCCACACCGAGGACCAGCATTTCCTCGAGGGCGACCTTCATTTTCCGGATCGCCTCATTCTCGATCGTCCCAGCACCAGAACCTTGGCAATCATGGAGTCGTACTCCATCAGAATGTGTAGACCGGTGTACAATGCGAGTATCGACACGCACCCCGTTTCCGCCGGGAAGGTGAAGCGCCGTGATTTTACCGGGACTGGGCATAAAGTTTTTCTCCGGAATTTCCGCATTGATTCTGCACTCTATGCTGTGTCCAAGGAAGGGAATCTCTTCCTGTTTAAGGCTTAAGGGCTCTCCTGCCGCAATGTGAATCTGTTCCATGACAAGGTCTGTATTTGTAAGCAGCTCCGCAACGCCGTGCTCCACACTGGATCATGGTGATTCATTTCCATAAAATAGAACTCACGCTCTATCCATGATGAATTCAATGGTTCCTGCTCCGGTGTACTGCACGGACTTTTTGCAGCCTTGACGGCAGCCTCCATCATCTTCTTTCTCGTTTCTGCACTGACAATCGGAGGGAGATTCCTCGACAAGCTTCTGGTGATTTCTCTGTATGGAGCAGTCTCTTTCTCGAGGGCAACAACATTTCCGAAATTATCCCCCATAATCTGTACCTCGACATGACGAGGCTCTAAAATCAACTTTTCCAGATACATTGCATCATCCGAAAAAGCATTTCGCAGACTCTCTTTTTGCGCAGTGAGGAAAGTCCTTTTCAAAGTCCTCCTCTCGAAAGCACTCGCATTCCCTTTCCGCCGCCCGGAGCTTGCTGTAATCATGACACGGAAAGCCCATTTTCTTGGCTTCTCTAAGGCCTCCCCTTCACATCGCAGAGAACGGATGAAGGAACCGGAACCACTGCCAGCACCGGCTTCCCGCATCTTCGCTCTGCCTGCGATTTATTTTCCCATGGAGTCAATCACTCAGCAGTCGGCCCGATAAAGACGATGCCGTTTTCTTCGCATTTTTTAGCAAAGCCCGCATTTTACGAAAGAAAACCGTAGCCGGGATGAATGGCATCACAGCCCATATTCTTCGCCACGGTTAAAATCGTATCCATATTCAAATAGGAGTTTCTTGCCGAGCCCTCTCCGATACACACTCTTTCGTCCGCAAGACGACTATGGAGCGCGTCCTGATCCTCCTTGGAGTAAACCGCAACGGAGGACACGGAAAGAGCACGAAGCGCACGGATGACCCGAACCGCAATCTCTCCTCGATTTGCCACTAAAACTCGTTTAAACACCTTTTCCTCCTTTAAAGCTGTAGAACAGACTAAGTCTGTTTCCTTTCAGCGCCTTCTCACACTTTCTCACGTTTTCCGCTGCCTTCTGAAACTAAAACGCAAGCTCCGCCTTCTGATACTAAAATTTAAGGCTTTGTCTTCTCACGCCAAAGCGTAAGCTCAGCGCTCTTACAGCTTTCTCACACGGAATAAAGGCTGTCCGTATTCCACCTTCTGCTCGTTCGAAACCAGTACCGCTTCGATTTCACAGTCGAAATCCGCCGTGATTTCATTCATCATCTTCATGGCTTCCGAGGATGCAGACGGTATCCCCGGCCTTTACGGTATCTCCTACCTTTACAAAGGCAGGAATAGTCGGGCCCTTAGCGGAATAAAAGGTTCCCACAATCGGACTGGTGATATGCACTTCATTTTCCTCCTCGGCATTATCCGTAGAAGAATTGCTTGCACTGCTGTCACTGCTGACTGCACTGATGCTGCTTACCACTCCGCTTCCCTGCAACAATGGGAGGATTATCCAGCTTACTCATCATAATCTTAAAATCGCCGTCTTTAATGGACATGGTGTTTAAGGTAGAGCCCTCCATAATCTTCACCAGTCCTTCTAACTTTTCTAAATCCAACATTCTACTCTCCTTATCGTAAAGCTGTCCTATCCGAACAGCATGGATAATCTCTTTGCAGCCAATCTGCATTCGAGCACTTCCTTACAGGGCTTATGGATTGCCTTTCGCATCTCCTGCAGCTCTCGTTCCTCCTGTAGCATAAGCTGCTGTGCTTCCTGCACACTCACTGCCTCGAAACGAATCTTATCGTCCATTCGCCTCTGTACAAGCTTCGGTAAATCCACGGAAATGACTGTCGCTATCTTTCCATATCCTCCGGTTGTCTGCCGATCCGCAAGAAGGATAATCGGTTTTCCGTGGGAAGGCACCTGTATGGAGCCGAGGGCAATACCGTCGGAAATAATATCCGAACCGCGCTTTGTTTCGATAAAGCTTCCCTCCAGACGCATCCCCATGCGGTCAAATTCCGCACCGACCGTAAACTCCGTTTCTGGGAAGCTCCGGATTCCCTTTTTGGAAAATATCTCTTCCTCCGGTCCCATGACCACGCGAATCTTCACCTTATCTTCCTCATATTCTTTGAGCGGAAGCGTTCTTGAGAGAAAGCTCGAAAGGTAAATTCTTCTGTTAATACGGGTCTCAATAAAATCGCCGTCCTCCAGCTTTCTTCCCTTAAAGCCCCCTATTTGACATTTCAAGTTAGTGGAACGGGAACCCATCACAACGGGCACCTTCAGATAATTGGAAAAGGCGATATAGCAGGTTCTCCCGGTTCTTGCGGAGCCGATTTTTAAGACATCCCCTTCCGCAACATAAATTGCGGTATACATAGGGATCTTCTCGTCATTTAACTCCGGACGGAAGTCCCCTCCCGTTATGGAAATAATCATGGGAGCAGTAAACTCCAGTGTAGGCCCGATTAAAGTACACTCTAAAACCGCCTCATTTTCCGGATTGTCCAGTAGGAGGTTTGCAATACGGAAGGCTCTTCTATCCATGACGCCGTTTACATTAAAGCCCTGCGCCTGAAATCCGGTTCGCCCTAAGTCCTGCACCGTGGTAAGAAGTCCTCCTTTAATTACTCGAAATCCCATTTTACTCCCCCTTATACCACTTTACTTCATACTCATCCTTCGCTACCGCCTCTTCTATCTCCCGATATTCCTTAAGGGAAATGGGGCAGAAACGAATGTATTCTCCGGCTCTTGTGAGGATCGGATCAGGCTTAGTCGGGTCATACATCTTTACCGGCGTCTTTCCGATTAAGCGCCAACCGCCGGGAGAATCCACGGGATATACCCCGGTCTGAGAGCCTCCAATCCCGACAGATCCCGCCGGAATACAGAGTCTCGGATTATCGAGTCGCTTGGTGTGAAGCTTTTCCTCCAAGCCCCCGAGGTAGGTAAAGCCCGGCAGAAAACCGAGCATATAAATGAGATACGCATCCCGGGAATGTCTTTCAATCACTTCTTCCACGGAATAGCCGGAATTTTCCGCAACAAAATCAAGATCCGGTCCGAATTCTCCGCCGTAGCAGACAGGAATCTCCCAAATCTTTTTTTCGAGACTCTCGACCTGTGTATCCATTTTCACAATGGAATGCAGTCTCTTATATAATTCCTCATAGCGATTACTGCAGAGTTGTACTCCACAAGAAGGAGGCATAGGCCGGAATCATATCCACAATGCCTTCAATCTGTTGCATCTTTATCAGCTGTACCGTAGCACTGATTCGACGGTTCACCTCTTCGCTGATTTCCTGTTTAAAAAGAATCAGGATCGCGGAGTCCCCTGCCGCAACCACTCTTACCTTTTCCATATTTTTCCTTCTATATAAAATAATGTCTTGCCGTCTTTGCAGCTTGCTTTTGATAAGTAAAATCTTACACTGTCCCATATATGTGATTTCCCCTGAGCACTTTCGTTATGAAGATAAACAGAGCTGCCGTACGCATTGCGTACGGCACTCAGTATCAAACTCAAAATCATTTCAGCAAAATATGGTTTCAATCTTTTACGATAATTGCAAATCTTTTAGAATAATTTCAAAGCCGAAAGAGAACGAACACCAACATAGGCTGCCAGTACAACAACTACGATTCCCAAGATAAGAAGGGGCTTCGGATGCTTATAGTTCTCTCCCACAATCTTCTTATTCTGTGAAGCTACAAGACAAACCCCAAGGGTTACCGGTAAGATCAGTCCGTTTAAAGCCCCTGCCAAAACAAGGAGGGTTGCCGGCTTTCCGAGAAAGGCCATAACGAAGGTGGAAATCACGATAAAGGCGATAGTCCAAAGATTTTCCTTCTCCGCTATCTTTGGAGAGAAGGTCTTTAAGAAGCTGACAGAAGTATAGGCCGCGCCGATGATGGATGTAATAGCCGCACAGGTAAGCACCAGTCCGGAGAAGCGTCTTCCGATTTCTCCTGCCCCCTGGAAGAAAGCATCCGCTGCCGGATTTCCCGCATCCAAAGCCACACCTTTTACCACTACACCGAGCACCGCAAGGAATAAGAGAATACGCACAATCGCTGCCACAATCATCCCCATAACGGCAGAGTACTGAATATCCTTAAGCTTGCCTTCTCCGGTAACACCGGCATCAATCAGTCTGTGTGCACCGGCAAAGGTGATGTATCCGCCAACCGTGCCACCAAGGAGTGTCAAGATAGCCGGAACCAATGTGCCGAGCTTCGCATCCGGAACAAAACTGTTCTTTACCGCTGTCGCAACAGGAGGCTTTACAATGAAAATTACTACAAGGATAACCACTATCATGATACCGCCCAGAATCTTTACGAGCTTATCCATAATCCCCTTAGCATCTTTTGATAGAAAAACGAGTACGGCCAGTCCCCCTGCAATAAAGTAGGAAATCTGTACCGGAATCCCCAAGGTAGTTTGAATACCGAGAGCGCCTCCGCCAACATTTCCAATATTAAAGACCAACCCGCCAAGAACAATCAGAAAGGAAATGAAGTATCCAAGCCCCGGAAGCAAACGGTTTCCGACATCTTGTCCTCTCATTCCGCTTACACAAAGCACTCGCCAGATATTTAACTGTGCAATCGCGGAAAGAATAACGGAAATCAGGATAACAAAGCCGAAACTCGCCTGAAAATCTCCTGTAAACTTAGCCGTCTGTGTCAAAATTCCCGGCCCGATTGCCGAAGTTGCCATAAGGAATGCCGCTCCCAGTAAGGCACCGCTTTTTGCTTTTCCGTTCATACTCTCTTCCTCCTTTTTATTAAGACTTGTTTATTCAAGTCTTATATTCAAGTCTTGTATTGTAGTATAATCCATTTCCCTCATTCGTCAAGAGAAAAATTTTGATATGGCTCATATTTTGATATGGCTCATATTTTTTAATTGGCAGAATCATTTAAGACATCATACTGCTCTCTTGTTTCATAAAGGTCAACTTGCAGTCGGTAAGCATTATTTATCCTTTATGAGGTTTTAGATGCAAAAGGGAACAGTATTTTTCTCCTTTAATACAATAATTATAAACTAAGCCGAGTTTGACGATATAAATAAAAGTATAGATAGATAAAGAGGTGCTTAAAATGGGAATGAACAGAGTATCAGGAAATACGTATACTTCCTTCAAGCAGGTAGAAAGGCAGATTCATAGCTTTACAGTAGACGGAGAAAGAAAAACTGCCGAATTTCGTCTGCTAAAAAATGATCAATTGGAAATAAGCGGGAAGTACAAAGCATTCATGGAAAAGGCTAATGCGGAAGGCATAAAGGATGAGGGAGAATCCGTGCAGATTAATTCCGCCTATTTTGCTATGCTAAGAGAAGAGAAAACGTCGGGTAATTTTAAGTTAAAGCTGGAAGATCCGGAAGATTTATTAAAGATTGCAGAAGACGGATACATTCAAGTCAAAAATCAGAAAATCATCCTAAGTGATGAGGATAAGTCTTGGCTTAAAAAGACTGCTAAAAACATCAAAGCTTTTAATGAGCTGGTAGAACGCTATGCGCAGATTTTGAAAGATATGGCAAATGCCAAAGAGGAATTAAAGTCTTCCGATGAGGAGTCAAAAACTTTACTCAATATTTTAAAAATCACAATTGCATACGGATCCGGAAAAGCGGTACATGAAAAAGATCTAAAGTATCTGAGAGAAAAAGACCCGAAGATGTTTCATCTGGCCTTGAAAATGCGTTCAATGCAATTGGTTATTGAGGAAAAAAAGAAGAAAAAGCCTATTGTCGAGGATGAGAAGAATAAACCGGATGAGCACATTGATGCTGTGGAATTCGATCAAACTAAAGCGGTGCTTCATATCTCCGATGGAAAGCTGAGCGGAATTCACACAGAAAATGAAAAACGAGTGCTGTAATTGATTTTAAATTTTTATATAACATCGATTTTTAGTCCTCCTCAAGCGATTCTCTAAAATACGAATCACATGAAATGAAAGGCGTGCCAGATTAACAACTACATCTATAAAATTAGAGTAAAAGCCGCCTCTTTACTCTCTTGATCCTACTCTTGCACCGCTCTCATCCACTCTGTGGCCGTCTGCAGTTACTTCATTTTGTAACATGGCACCAAAGGGGCGAGAGTCGCCTTCATTTAAGTAGTACCACTTGCCGTTGATTTCCTGCCAACCGCTAAGCATTGCACCGTCTTTTGGATTTAAGTAATACCAGTAATGGCTTGTCGGATCCAAGTACCAGCCGGTCTTCATTGCGCCAAGCGTTCCGTCGGATACTGTACCAAGGAAATACCATTTTCCGTCAGAAAAGTGCCAACCGGTCTTCATATACCCCATTTCATTAAAGAAGTACCATGCCAAGCTGTTTCCGGAACTTAAATAACTCCATGCGTTCTTCGGGTAGTTTTCGTCTACTCTCTTAAACCACCAGCCCTTATCATCCTTAAGCCATTCACCGGAAGTCGTTCCTCGATCTGCCCCCAAAACCTGTCCTTTGGCAGAGAATGCTATTATTCTTCCTGCATTACCGGAAGTTCTTTCTGTGCCTTGCCTTCCCGTTCCCTCCTCTGTTTGCTCAGGCTTCTCTGTTACCTTTTCTTTCTGTATTTCCTTTTCTTCTTTCTTCTCTTCCTCTATCTTCTTTTCTTCTTTTACCAGGTATTGTTCCAAATTCGTTTTCGCTTCTTTCACAGATTGAATAAATCCCTCTACATAATAGGGAATTGTTTCCGGCTTATCTAACTCTTTCTGCGCCTCGATAAGTACGATTTCCAGACTTTTTTGTGCCTCTGCATTGGAAAATTTATTCTCTGCCAAATATGTTCTTGCATCAGAAATTGCATTTTTCAAATCCTCTCTTAAGTAAAGTCTGTCTTCTTTTTTTACATAAAATATCGGGTCAATATCGTCGTCTATGCTAACATCCCCTTCTTTATCTACAGAAATAATGATTTGATCAGGCTCAAACTTCCATAGAAACTGTGCATTTTTCGAAACACATACAGAGTAGAGCTTCCCCCCTTCCTCTCCTTCAAGTTTGAAATTGACCATTCCCTTGGAATCGGACTTTACATTCTTATAAGAGCTTAAGTTGGGAGAAAGGATATTTGCCGTTAATTCTACATCCGATACAAATTTTCCTGTGTCCTTATCCACAACCATAAAGTAAACATCTGTTGTAGGAAGTGCTGCAGAATTTTTTTCATAAGCTGTAAAGCGAATTACTGCATCGTCTTTATTTTGAATCGGCCTTCCGGCTATTTTATTTACTTTCCCATCCTTATCTGTTTGAAAAATGATACTTTCTTGGTCAAATTTTAATCCACGATTTTCCATACGAATTTCGTATTTTGTTAATGCTTGAAAACCGGAAAAAACATATTTTCCCTCAGCATCAGTTATTACACTGCGAAGCACAGTAGGAATCTTACCGTCATATTGGAAAAGTCTAACGGCAGATCCTGTTAAGGCTTTCCCATCCTTAATGGTATAAATTGTAATATTGTCCGCTATTTCTTCATTCTTTTCTTCTTGCTTATCTTCCACAATATCTTTTTTTTGCAGAAATAATTCTACTACAGGTTCTTCCGTCTCTAAATCAGTCGGATATTCACCATTATTCCTGAATTTTACTTCCGACATAGTGTATTCCTGATTTGCTTTCAAGCTGAGAATATAGCTCCTGTCAGAAAGGAGTTCTACCACTAACATACTGTTCTCAGATACATACTCCTCCTTGTTTCCTTCGTTGTCCTCCAGAATGAAGGAGAGGGAAGACATAACCGGTTCCTTACTATCATCCTTCTCCGTATTTAAGATAAAAGTAGCTTCCAGCTTCTCTTCCGCATACACTGTACCGCTTCCTAAAAGACATACTAAAACTGCACAAAAAACAAACAGTTTTCCTATCAACTTTCCATACTTCGTTTTCATCTTCATGCTCCTTTATATTTTTCCTATGTATTCCATGAAAATACTAATAAAAACAAAGTGACTTTTCAACCAAAGGTACTAATCTTTTATAAAAGCATCTGCTTATTCAATTTTTCTATAAAACAATAAGAATAGTTGGGCTGAAAAGTCAAAGGGGCTGTAAAAATCAAAAATTTTTACGGCCCTTTGATGACTATACAGGAATCTATATATAAGATAGCTGCGCATTTAATGATTAATCCAGCCATCTTGCCTGCCATTCTCTGGCAAGCTCATAGGCCCTCTTCCTTTCCGGCAAGATTCTCCTTCCAATCCTTCGGAATTGAAGCATAGCCGTAGTGAGCTGCTGCTAAAGTAGAAACAAGAATCGGCAGATTCTTTCCTCCGGAAAGCTCTACCGCTTTTTCTACCGCTTCCTGATAGGATGTCGTATGCAGTAAAGTCCAAACTGCAGCGTAAAGACTCTTCTCCGCACTACCGTCCAAAACAAGTTCTTCTTCCTTTTTATTCTTTATTTCTTCTATATTCATAAAGGGGAGAAGACGAGTATACTCGGCAGCCACACGGTCGTAATCCCGTACATCTTCACGATGCAGTGCCTTTGCCTCCTCATTCATTCTTGCTTCTTCCTCATCCTCCGCCTCTTCCTCTTCATAGAAGAGACCAACATAGGATGCCGCTGCGGAAAGCTCTTCTTCCAGACCATCACCACCGATATGCAGAACCAGATTTCGTAAAATATAGGAATACAGCTCCGTCATAAGAAGAGCTTCCGGACTCTTGTGAGTCAGTCTTGCCCCGTCATGCAGCATTGCCCTGTCCAAGTCGCTAAACTGATGAAGTCTTCTGCAAAGAAGAAGGGAGAAGGGTAAAATACGGCAAAGCACGGAATCATCAGACATATCAGAACCAAGTTCTTCCGGTTTCTTTCCGGTTGCATACCGCATGATTGCCGCTTCAATCGCCTCTCATACTGTCTTCCTCTTTTCCCTCCAGAAGATAAACTCCTTTGGACTTCCAGTCATACATTTTCTCCATGATATCCGGAAAGTGCAAACGCTTCTCCGCATTCAAGCTATGAAATTCGGAAAGTAAAATACTGTTTATACTCGGTCTTAAGGAAAAAGCATCTGCCTTAAACGGTGCCTTTTCGATAAGTCCTCTTTCCTTCGCAAGACCGAGGCTTCCCCCAATCAGGGAAGAGAAAATCATATTTTCGGAAAGCTCTTTTGTTAAGCTCTTCTTTTCTTCATTTTCCTAAACTCTCTCTTCTTTCTCCCGGCATCAGGTAACCATTTAATCAGGTGAAGGCTTAAGAAAAAGGATTGTGACCAGGGGTTGATAATCATGCCGTCCAGCTTGCCCTGCTCCGAGATATGTACTGCAGCCTTTAAAACTTCTAAAATGGGCATGGCAATGGCCGCCGTAGCTTCTTTATTCTTTCGAACTTCTTCTCCGGAAGTAAATATCGCCATGGCATCTCTTCCGTCACTGGTCGTTAAATGGTTGAACAGAACCTGCCCTTCCATCGTTTCTCCCTCTTTCTTATCAGGCGGAACGATAGCCGCAAGAAGCTGGGCATTTCTTTCCATACCCTGTAAGAATCCCTGCAGTACTTTTTCAATACCGGCTCTTCTCTCCTCCTCCGGCATCTCCTTATCGGTATATTTCTTCTGCTCCTCATAGTAGAGAGAGATAGCTTGTGTAATGCCGATACTGCCCTTTAATCGTTCTTCAACATTGTCGGAACGCATCTTATTCTGCAGAGCCTGCACAGCTTCCTTTAACATAATGAAGCTGTTACTGAAGGGGTTGATAACCAGCCCGTCTGCCGTAGGATGATTGGCTACAATATTCAGAATTTCTCCGGCAGGAAGAAGAAGAGCATTTCAATTTTGTTCCTCTCCGTCTCCCGGCTTTTCCTCTTCATCGGTAAATACAGCTGCATAGTTCTTTCCGTCTTCCGATTTTAAGAACCTAAGTGTAATCTGCTGCTGTCCCTCCTTTTCCCCGGCTGGATCTGCCGCAAGAAGCAGACCGCCGGCCTTAGAAACCAGCTCTTCCATCGCAGCAAAAACCTGATTTAAATGCTCCTGATCCCGATGGTCGGAAAATGACAAAACACTATCGTGAAGACCCTTTGCCATCTGTAAGCGAGCCCTTATATCTTTCTCTTCCATTTCAACCTCCTAATCTTAAGAAAAACCTTCCCGGATTCTCTTATACAAAGGACAGTATAACAGAGAACGAGAGAAGGGAAAATACTTTTATCCTCTAAGAGAGTATCGTCTGTTCCGTTTCCTCTATGGAGTCCGAAACTGTTTTTAACTTCATATTCGGAATGCTAATGTTTTCCCGATAAAACTCAAGTATCACCCTCTTATTCAGGGTATTATAAACATCCCAGTATCTTTTACTCTCCACCCATACACGGATAGCAAAGTTTAAGGCATCATTTTTCACCTCCGAAATCCCAAAAAAGGGCTCCGGTTTATGCAGGATTCGATTGTCCCCTTCTACTGCAGCTTTTAATGCCTTTTCCACCCTCTCCGGATCCTCTTCTCTTGCTACCGAAAATACCAAATCAACTCTGCGAAGCGCTTCAGAGCTAAAATTAATGATATTGCTGTTCATCAGGTTTCCGTTTGGAATGGAAATTTTTTTATTATCGGGTGAGAGGATAATGGTGTAGAATATGCTGACCTCTTTGCATGACCTTCATCTGTTCCGCTTTTGATATAATCATGTACCTGAAATGGACGAAAAAGAAGAAGCATGATACCTCCTGCAAGGTTCGATAAAGAACCCAGCATAGCAAGACCGACTGCAACACCCGCAGAAGCCAGCACCGTGATAAGGGAAGCCATCGGAATCCCCATAATGCTGATACAGCTCATTCCCAAAAAGAAGTAAAGAACAAAACGTATCGCCTTTATGGCAAAGGGACGAACTGTCGGATTGATTTTCTCACAAATACGGGATTTTGGAAGAAAGGAAATCAGCTTTCGAATACAATATCTCCCAATAAGGAAAACCAAAAGTGCAAAGAAGAGCTTTCCCATAAAACGGCTGATGCCTAAAGCAATACCATTTCCAAAATTCTGAAAACTCCAGACACGAATCTCATTTTCAATTTGATCAACTGCTCCTGTATTCATTTTCCCTCCCAAAAACCTAATTAAACTTATATGAAGCTTACAAATTAAACTCTTTATCAAGCTATATTATCCGCATAGACCGCATTGTTTATGAAAACAAAAACCACAAAGAAAAAAACATCGGGCAAGTCTATCTTACACCCGTAAATTCTCTTCAAGCATAAGAATAACATAGCCCAATGTCTCTTTAAATATTTTTCTAAGCAGATCAATAATAAGCTAAATTGCAGGATATAACTTACTCTACAACTACAGCCTCTTCTTCAAAGATATCATTTCTATGAATAAATACATAAATGATACGAACCAAGGGAATAATAGCACATACTACTGCAACAACAGTAGGATCGCCGGAATGGTTCATCTTCTTATAAAGTCCGTTCAAAGTGAAATATGCTACAGTGATACCGCAGATAGCCACAATATAAAATAAGAAACCGCCTACCCTTGCGGTAACAATCGGGAAGATAATCATCAAAATTCCCAAAATGATTCCCTGCACATTTGTTCCGAATATATTCTGATCGCCGGCTAAGAAACCGTAAAATCCTTGGTTCACAAAAGGAATCCAAGCTAAAATCGCCTTATCCTGCTGCCCGTTGTTCTTTGCAAGTGTATAAAGAGCCAAAGACTCAATTACATAAAGGGCAATCAAAATCGCCAAAACAAAGAAAAGAAGTATTCCTCCAACTGCCAGTAATGCTCCAATATAGTTTTCCATTTTTCCCTCCAAAATGACAAAGTGTCTGAAATCTTCCATTTTACTCTAAAGAAGAATCCAAACAATATAAAACGCAATCTCCCTTGAGGACTCACTGCATTTCAGCAACACCCGTAGATTATACATAAAGCAACCGAATTTAACAATACTTTCTACATTATTTCTTAAAAACACAAGCTAAGTTTTTATAATTACATTTTACTTAAAAACTAACCGGTTCAGATATTTCTCCGGTTCTCGCTATATCCACCAATTGCGGTACCGGTCCGACTCGTGGTACTCTTCTCTTTTCTTCTAAAGTGAGCTAACCTTGACCTTGACCCAATCTCTTGCAGAAAAAGCGGAAAAAGCTATCACCCATCTTACGAGATCGAGACCCAAAAAGCTCATATCCTGCGCACAACAAGTCATAGCCATTCTTCCGGGAATAAACTCATTCTCCGGCATATTTTTTCTCTTTAAAACCATTGCCGTAAAGCTAAGCTCTTTTCCAAGATATCGCTCCGGATTATCCATGCAGTCTAAAAACCAAGTTCCGTAATCATTATCGGAAATGGCAATTTTATCCTGACTAATATCATAGGGAAGCTCTTCCGGAAGAGCGGACTGCGGTATTTCTCCATCCTTATCTTCCAGCATGATCATGGCATTTTGTCCCATTGCACGGAGCTTCCGACGATACTCCACCATGTCTTCGTTAGACAAATTGTCACAACGATTTACAATGCAGAGCTCCGCATTACGAAGCATTTGCCCGAGGAAGGAACGCATATTGGAAAGATACATTTTCAAGGTACTTCCGTCCACAATCGTAATGACCTGATAAAGAAACCAATCCTTCGGCATGGAAACGCTATACTTGGGCTCTCGATTCTGCTGCTTAGCAAGTACCGCTTCACTCATCGGACCATTATAGAGATCATCCTGATTCCACATCCCGTTCCATTCGATTAGAATTCTTTCAGGCTTATACTGATCGGCTAGTTTTTGTAACTTATCAGCTAGAAAATCTGTAATTTCTTTCATGCAGATGGGCGTTGTATTCAGCTTTTGCGAGTTCAATCGGATCATACTCCTTTTCTCCCTCTTCACAGAGTAATAGAGCGTATTCCCTCTGTCTTAAAAATAGTCCTGGTTCGTGGTGTATTGGAATAAAGCTGGTTTTTCACTCTCCAGGAATCCGTTAATCAAAAATACCGAATTCCCTCTCCTGATAATTATCCACCCATATTGATATATATGCTGTAAACAATGTAATCTTCTCTTTTTCCAGTTCAGTACCTATGACTACTAAAATTTTTCCGATATTTTCCGCCTCTCCATCACGGATTTCCACCTGCTCCGGCACCAAATCAAAGTTTACCCACTTACCGTCTTCCAACTGCAGCATTCCCTTCGCACGGACAATACCGCCGTAAGCTGAGCCTTCCGCCATTTCTTCCAGAATCTCTTCCAACTTTGCACGAGATACTCTCTTAAATACCTCCAGCCCGATGCTGTCGAAAACCTCATCCGCATCGTGGTCATGCCCGCAACTGCAATGATCCCCATGATGATGGTGATGATGATCCTCTTCATGGCAGTGACAATGCCCATCCTCTTCATCATGATCATGATGACAACCGCAATGTTCGTCGTGGTGATGATCATGTTCGTGGTGATGCTCATGATGATGCTCATGCTCGTGGTGATGCTCATGACAATGGCATTCCTCTTCCTCGTATTCATCCTCATCGTCATAAGCTCCGCCACAACAACAGCAGCATTGCTCTTCTTCATTTCCAAAATGATGCTCGTGATGATGCTCATGCTCATGGTGATGCTCATGCTCATGGCGATGATGCGCCTTCTCTTTCACCTCCTGAAGAAGTGCTTCTCCAGATTTTTCCTCTCTGCCGATGATGTCGAGAAGTTTCTCGCAGTCAGTTCTTTTACGTGCCTTGTAGTGACTAAGATTGGCTTTCAGTTTCGCATGAACAATCTCGAATGGCTTCCTCTACCTTTTCTTCTTTTGCAATGTCCGTTCTGGACAATACAATGCTTGTCGCATAACGTATCTGATCATCAAAAAACTCTCCGAAGTTCTTGTTATAGAGCTTAGCCTTCGTGGAATCCACCACGCACACCGCTCCGTCCAGATGCACCGGAAGATTTGCCGATACTGTCTTTACGGCAGAAAGGATATCGGAAAGCTTCCCTACTCCGGACGGCTCACATGAGGATACGATCCGACTTATAAGTCTCAATCACCTCTTTTAAAGAAGTCCCTCAAAAATCTCCAGCCAAAGAGCAGCAGATGCAGCCCTGATTCATTTTCCGGATTTTCGATTCGGAATTCTTTGAAACCCGCTGTCAATGCCGATTTCTCCAAAGCTCATTTTCAATCAGAACAACATTTTCTCCCTTTAAGGACTCTTGTAAAAGTTTCTGTATAAATGTGGTTTTTCCTGCACCCAAGAAACCGGAAATAATATCTATCTGTGTCATAGTTCCTCCTCTTATATTGCTTAAAAGCTGCATAAAGCACTTTCCATAGCATATTTTCATCATTTTCAAACAATCGGTATTATAGCACGATAAGTAAGCATACGCTAACCCTATCTTCCAAACTTCATTCTTCTTTCACAAATTTACTTGAAATAATCCGAGTTGATATTCTTCCTCTAATACACGAAGGAGGGCAAATCCATCCTCAACAAGATATCTGCCCTCATGTTCTACCAGTTCCTTCTTATCACGGAAACCGTAGAGACAACCGATACTGCTCATTTGTGCATTTTGGCCGCATCAAATCCGTCTTTTGTATCTCCCACTCATAACGGCTTCTTCCACCCAATATCAATTCTTTTGAAGCCTTTAAAAGTGGTGCCTATATCCGGCTTTTAAGGCATCTCTCCGTCGTCTCCTATAATAAGGAAAAGCTATTTGCAGGAAAAACGGAAGAAAGTACGCCCTCCGCAACTTCTTTTGACTTATTCGTGATGCAGACAACTGCGATTCCCTTTTCTTTTAATGCTGCAATACATTCCTTTATTCCGGGATAGGCTTCCGCCTGATAGGTAGAATTTTTCGGGAAAATGGAGCATATATTCGCAGACCTCATCACTAGAGGCCCCATGATTTCATCTCCCTCATGTCGAGGTCCATAGCTCTCTCTGTCCCTTTCTTCCCACTTTTCCGCTTCTCTGTATTTTTTATCGGCATTCTTTGCCAAGGCTTTTTCTACAAACTTTTTGTAACCTGTTCCTACAAAAACACCGGTCTCTTCAAGGCTCACTCCCTCTAATTCAAAATGCTCCATCGTTAAATCCATGGTTTCTTCGCTGGCGAAATGTATTTACCAGTGTTCCGTCCAGATCAAAAAAAACTGCTTTTATCTTTTTTTTCATCCCTTGCCTCCGCTTCTTTACCCATTTCAACAGCCTATAGTATAATGCAGTAAAGCTTCTTCTACAATCCGAAGCTGAAAGCTATTGTGGAATTCAAATATAGGAGGGTATCGTGGAAAACTATTATACCGTAAAGGTAGGAAGAAAGCCCGGAATCTATTTAAATTGGGATGATTGCAAAAAGCAGGTTCATGGCTTCCCCGGTGCGATTTATAAAAAATGGAAAACGCGGGAAGAGGCTGAAAAATATCTTCTTACAGGAAGTTCTTTTCCTATAGAAAAAGAAATAGAAGCGGACATTCCCGTCTTAAATAAAGAAATGCAGATAAGCTCCCTTGTAAAGTGTGAGGGGGAAAGTTCCGAAGAGGAACAGGCAGAGCAGATTATTTCGGAGAGTTTTAATACAGACGCCCTTGCCTTTGTAGACGGCAGCTTCCAAAAAGGATACGAAGGTCTACGGCTATGGCGTGGTTTTTTATGGAAAGAGAGGGAAAAACTTTCTAAGCATAAAGACTTTGGTGCTGATAAAACCTATGCAGAGATGCGGAATGTCTCCGGGGAAATCCTCGGAGCCAGACGTGCTGTAGAGCTTGCAATAGAAAAGAACTTATCTTCTCTTACCATTTTCCATGACTATCAGGGGATTTCTTCCTGGGTAAAGGGAGAATGGAAGTGCAACAAAGAAAAGACCAAAGAATACCACGACTTTATGCAGAATGCAGAGAAAAAAATAAGGCTGGAATTCTTCAAGGTTCCAGCCCATAGAGGTATTTATTTTAATGAAATAGCAGATGCTCTGGCAAAGGAAGCTGTTACAGCAAGATAATATTGTGCTTTTCGCACTCTTCTCGCATCTCTTCCGGCCAGATAGAGGCCTGTACCTCTCCAATATGCACACGGTCAAGAAGCAACATACAGAGTCTACTCTGTCCGATTCCGCCGCCAATCGTGAGCGGAAGCTTTCCTTCCAAAAGCATCTTATGATACGGAAGAGTCGCTCTGTCTTCTTTATGAGAAAGTGCAAGCTGTCTCCGTAAGGACTCCTCATTTACACGAATACCCATGGAGGAAATCTCTAAGGCACAATTCAGGGAATCAAACCAGAATAAAATATCGCCATTTAAATCCCAATCGTCATAATCCGGTGCTCTTCCGTCATGCGGCTCGCCGTTACTTAACTTGTCTCCTATTCTTTGAATGAAAACACAGCCATGCTCCTTACAGATGGCATTCTCTCTCTCTTTAGAACTTAAGTTCGGATATTTCTGTAAAAGCTCTTCGGAATCGATAAAGAAAATATCTTCCGGAAGCTTCTTTACAGCCTCAGGATACTTATACCATACCTCATGCTCCATATGCTTTATGATACGGAAAATGTTCTGTACCGTTTCCCTAAGAGTCTTTTCATTCCGCTCTTCTTTGGAAATCACTCTCTCCCAATCCCACTGGTCTACATAGACGCTATGCAGGTTGTCAAGCTCTTCATCTCTACGAATAGCATTCATATTGGTATAGAGACCTTCCCCTACCTTAAACTGATAGCGCTTTAAAGCAAGCCTTTTCCATTTCGCAAGAGAATGCACAACCTCCACCGTCTCCCCGGGCTTCCAAGCCACATCAAAAGAAACCGGTCTTTCCACACCGCTTAAATTGTCGTTTAAGCCGGAGCTCTTCTCTACAAATAAGGGGGCCGAAATACGGGATAGGTTCATTTCCTTCCCAAATTCCTTTTGAAAAGTATCTCGAATATACTTAATCGCCTCCTGCGTCTCTCTCACGGAAAGACGAGGGTCGTAATGTTCCGGAATTATCAGTGCCATCTTTCTCCTCCTTCAGTTCAGAAGCCCTTTTTACTTATGATAAGCTCTCGCCTTAAAGATAAAACAACAAGCTGTATATATAACGGCTTCCATAAAGATTTCAATAAGCACCAATTCTACTCCTCTTTCCCTCTGTCGTAAAGTAAAGAATACTTTTAACCCTGGATATTTCAGAATACTCGACTTGCATTTAATATCATTCTAAGTACTTTTCCGCTTCTGTCTTTCTCCCCAAATCATAAAAATAGCCGTAAAGAAATTCCTTTTGCTTGTGACTAAGCGGGCAAAGATGGGTAACCATAAGCTGTTTTTTGCTGGGATTATGTAAAAGCAAATATCCTCTTCCACTTAAAAAATCCCCGGCCCCAAGTACAGTCTGCGCAGAAAACGAACGATACAAGCCGATTTCCTGCAAAATATATTCCGCCTCTTTTCCATGCTTTCCCCATGCCGTTTCATAAAATTCTCCAAGCGGAGAAAGCCAGCCTAATCTTTCTTCCATATCCGTCCTCCCGAACAAATACGATGAGCCCTTTTGCTTCTTCTTTTCCTGTATTTTATTGCTTGCCTATACTAAACCCGATAAATGCCAATTCCTCCCTGATTATAAAGCAGAAATTTCTGCCATATTTCAAAATTGCCCGGCAAAATGATTTCTGCCGAGCAATATAAACTATATTATTTTTTATGACCACACTCGGAACAGAACTTCCCTTTGTTTCCTGTATGTCCACACTCAGGACAAGTCCAATCCTCTTCCTTTGCTGTACCGCACTCGGAACAGAACTTTCCAATATTGTGCTCATGTCCGCACTTTGCACAAGTCCAGCCTATAGCGGCTGCCGCAGCCTCCGGAGCCGTTGTTGCGGAATTTCCTGCCGGTGCGGCATTGTTTCCTGCGGGACTTCCCTGTGCTCCGTTTTGATTCGCCCCCATAGCATAGAGATTTCCGGCATTGAAGCCGCCTGCCTGGTTGGCAATATTCATTCCTGCAAAGGCCATCATGGGACCGGCACTTTCATTACTTGCCGCAGCACGCATAGCATCTGCCTGTGCGGAAGTAAGGTTTGCAGCCGCCATGGTCGGATTCCGGAATACAGCATTTTTCTGCAGTTCTTTAATCTTCTCCACATCTTCTTCAGGAGCAGTAACGGAACTTATACCGAATGCAGTGATTTCCAAGCCGTAATGTTTTCCCCAGCTCTTGGAAAGTAAATCATTCAAAATCTGTCCAAGCTCATCTGTATGCGCGGTAATCTGATAATACCGCACACCGCTCTCGGCAATGCGAGCAAAAGCGGGCTGCAATTTGGTCAGGAGCTCTGAACGAAGCTGAGACTCTATCTCCGATTTCTTATAAGAGCTTTCCACATTTCCCGCAATATTTTTATAGAAAAGAATGGGATCCATCATACGGAAGCTAAACTCTCCATGTGCACGAAGGGCTATTTCCATATCGAGATCAATATTCTTATCGTATACACGGAACGGAATGGGATTCGCTGTACCGTACTTATTTCCCAATATCTCTTTAGTATTAAAATAGTAGATTCTCTGATCCTTTGCCGTATCTCCGCCAAAAGCAAAACGCTTCACAAAGGTCTTGAAGCTGTTTACCAGGTTTTCACCCAAATCTCCGTAGAAGATGCTCGGCTCTGTAGAGCTGTCAAATACGAACTCTCCGGGTTCAGCGCAAACTTCTACAATAGCACCCTGTTCCACAATAATCATACACTGACCATCGTTTACCGCAATAAGGGCTCCGTTGGAAATGATATTGTCCGCGCCCTTTGTATTGGAACTCTTCGGTCCGATTCTCTTCTCCCCTTTTACAATCAGGGTATCGTTATCTAACGAACTGCAATACTAATACTCTCTCCACTGGTCGCCCATCAAGGTGCTTACAGCAGCACCCGCAGCTCTTACTAATCCCATAGAATCTCTCCTTTATTGTTTCATCTACTTGTATCATGTCCTGCATGACCACTTGCTTAGCGTATCATATTTTCTATGAAATGAAAAGAACAGTGTCTATACCTTCCATATTTTTTCTTCGTCTTATAGTGGGACCTTTGGGGGATAATGCTTTATTTTTTTCTTTCTACTTTATATAATGGTAAAAGTTATTGTTCAGACCGAGAAACCAAGAGAAAATGCATGAAAAGAGGATATTATTCTATAATGAAGCACTTTCATTTTAATTATTTTCAAAAAATTATTTTAGGCTTTGCAGGTCTGATTCTTATAGGATCTTTTTTACTGATGCTTCCTATTTCCAGTAAAACAGGGCTCTATACTCCTTTTTTACATGCACTCTTTACCTCCACCTCCGCCTCTTGCGTGACCGGACTTATCGTATATGATACGGCAAGTCATTGGTCTTTGTTTGGGCAAATGATTATCCTTCTTTTAATTCAGATCGGTGGATTAGGCGTGGTAGTTGCCGTCACCTCCATAATTCTCTTATCGGGAAAGCGAATCGATTACTCACAAAGAAATACTTTGGCCAATTCCATTTCTATAAGTTCTCAAGGCGGAATCATGAAAATGTTGATTTTCCTTTTAAAGTGGACCGGAATGACAGAACTTTTCTTCGCCATAGTCCTTTCTACACAGTTTATTCCTGAATTCGGTATAAATAGAGGAATATGGTATAGTATTTTCCACTCTGTGTCTGCTTTTTGTAATGCAGGTTTTGATTTAATGGGGGTCAAAGAACCCTTTTCTTCTCTTTCAGACTATGTTGGAAATCCGCTTGTGAATATCAGTATTATGAGTCTGATTCTTCTGGGAGGCTTGGGATTCCTAACCTGGCAAGATATTGCGAAAAAGAAACTCCATTTTCACCGGTATCGCTTGCAAACTAAGCTGATTCTTATCACAAGTCTCTATATTGTGTTTTTTCCCGCTCTTTTCTACTTTTTTATTGAGTTTCGAGAGATGCCGATAAAAAATAGAATTCTTGCGTCTCTTTTTACTGCAGTAACCCCCAGAACGGCGGGCTTTAATACGGTTGATTTTTCCGAGTTTTCCGACAGCGGCATTTTCCTGCAAACTATTCTGATGCTGATTGGGGCTGCGCCGGGAAGTACCGGAGGAGGCATGAAACTGACTACCATTTCCGTTTTATTTCTAACCTCTATAGCCATTTTTAAGGGTAGCGCTCGTACGGAAGCCTATGGAAGAACGATTCCCGGAGATGTTATCCGAAATGCCACAACCATTGCCTTTATGTATTTAGGCTTATGCATTCTTTCCGCTATTTTTATCAGTCTTTATGAAGGCCTGCCTCTATTGAGCACAAGCTTTGAAACCGCCAGTGCGATTGCCACTGTAGGTCTCACACTGGGAATTACTCCAAAATTAAGTTCCGTTTCCCACGCTTTACTGATATTTTTAATGTACACCGGCAGAGTGGGAGGGCTTTGTTTAATTTATGCCGTTTTTCCCAATGCCAATCCTCACAAAGGACGGCTTGTGGAAGAAAATGTAATTGTAGGATAAAGGAGAAAAGATGAAACAAATATTAATTGTAGGATTAGGGCGTTTCGGATTACATATCGCAAAAAAACTAAACGAAATGCAGGTTCAGGTTTTGGGCATTGACAGCAGTGAGGAAAAAGTAAAGGCTGCTCTTCCTTATGTTACCAATGCAGAAATCGGAGATGCCACAAATCCGGAATTTTTGAAATCCCTCGGAATCCCTCATTTTTGATATCTGCATCGTTGCCATCGGCAATGATTTTTTATCTTCTTTGGAGGTTACCTCTTTTTTGAAAGAACTGGGTGCCAAAAAGGTAGTATCTCGTGCGGCAAGAGATTTACAGGAAAAATTTCTACTTCGAAATGGTGCAGACACTGTGGTCTATCCGGAGAAATTAGTGGGAAACCTGACTGCTATCCGATGCGGTTCAGATAATGTACTGGATCATGTTGAAGTCAGGGAAGGATTTTTCTGTTTTTGAAATAGAACTACCGAAAAGATTGGATTGGCATGTCTATAGGGGAAATTGATGTTCGTAAAAATTCAAAGTCAATATTATTGCTATAAAAAACAAGGAGGAAGTAAATGTCTCCCTTGGTCCGGACTATCGTTTTTCAGGACGGAGAGAGTCTTTATATTATAGGAAAAGATGAAGATATTCAAAAGAATTTTCTAATATCTTTAGTTAATTATTATGTATTCTTTCCACTTGTTTCCCATTTACTTCTTATCTAATTTTTAAAAATTGTCGAAAATTTATTGACAAGAAACTTTGTTTTAGCTACTATACTTTTCACAATTAAATACCTTATTCAGAGTCGGTGGAGCTACATAGGAGCGATGAAACCGCAGCAACCCCTTTAAAAGGAAGGTGCTAACCTGAGCGAAGCGTCTGTTTCGATCAATAAGTTTTGATATGATCCATTGGCCTCGCCCAATGGTTTTTTTAATTGCCATAATTCTCACGCATAAAGCGTTCAATATGTTATTGCCTTAGGGCAACGAAAGGAGTTTATATGTTATTTTCATCAGAACAGGTATCCAACGGGCATCCGGACAAAATTTGTGACCAAATCAGTGATGCTATTGTAACCGATATTCTTGCACACGATAAGAAGGCAAGAATTGCGGCAGAAGTATGTATCAAGGACTATGATATCATCATCTTGGGAGAAATTACTTCCACTTATATTCCGGATTATCAGAGTCTTGTCATGGGTGTTCTTCGCAAGATTGGCTTAAAAGAACTGGAAAATTATAAGGTACAGGAACTGATTTCCGCACAGTCACCTGACATTGCTATGGGAGTAGACAATGACGGAGCAGGTGACCAAGGTATGATGTTCGGCTATGCAACAAAGGAAAGTGCGGAAATGCTCCCCCTCCTACGTTCTTTCTACACGAGCACTCCAGAAACTCCGTGCATTCAATCTGGCAAATGATTTTTCTATCTTAAAGCCTGATGCAAAAGCACAGGTAAGCTTCGACTATAAGGAGCACAGAATCGATACTTTCCTGCTTTCCAGCCAGCACAGTGAGTCGGTGAGCTTACAGGAAGTTCGCCATATCATTGAAAAAATCATGAAAGAAACAGCAGAAGAAATGAATCTGAACACGGACTTCCATGTTCTCGTAAATCCCACCGGACGCTTTGTTTTAGGTTCTTCCTTCGCCGACTCCGGATTAACCGGAAGAAAAATTATTGCGGATACCTACGGCGGAGCCGCACATCACGGTGGCGGAGCCTTCTCCGGAAAGGACCCCTCCAAGGTAGACCGTTCCGCAGCTTATATGGCAAGAAAGGTAGCTCGTGACATCGTATCCTCCGGTAGAGCCGATCGCTGTGAAGTACAGCTTGCTTATGCAATCGGTGTGGCAGAGCCCGTATCCCTTTACTTGGACTGCTTCGGTACGGAAAAAGAACCGGCAGGAAATATCTGGCGTTCCGTCCTCGACAGCTATGATCTGACCCCGAAGGGAATCATCAAACGTTTGGACCTTTTAAATGTAGATTACAATCTTGTTTCTTCTTATGGACATTTCGGAAAGCCGGAGCTTCCGTGGGAGAAGTAATAAAGAACAAGATTTCTCAGGCTTCATCTGCGCCACTTACTAAGAATTCAAAAAGGGGCTGTAAAAAAATCAAAATATTTTTCTAAGCAATATAGGTCTGAACTTGGGCACGCTCTCGCTAGCTTCGCCACGTAACGGATACTAAGCGAAAAACTGCGTTTCTCTTGTTTTTCGCAAGTACCGACGGGCTCAGACTACCCCACATTCAGACCTATATTGCAAAAATCACTTTATTATTTTGATGTTTTTACAGCACCTTTTCTTATGTTGCCGTTTCTTTATCTTTCTCTCTTATTACGTATCACAGCTTACTACAGTCTTTTTTTTGCGCAATATTCTTCTATTTCTGCTGCCACAATTTTAGCTTGGTGTACCGCCTCTACAACAGTTCTGGCCCCGGTAACCACATCTCCGGATGCAAAGGTTCCTTCTTTTGTCGTATTTCCTTTTTCATCGGCAAGGAGGAGCCCTGCGTGATTGGTTTCCAGTTCCGTCGTATTGGACACAATATTCGCTCTGGGATTCTGACTTATGGCTACAATAATACTGTCTGCCGGAAAGAATACTTCTTCCTCCAAAATCCCCTCTTCTTGATGCTTTAAAATGATACCCTCATCTGTAATTTCCACCGGAGCATGATAAAGCAGGAATTCCACGCCATCTTCTTCTGCCTCTGCTATTTCCTTCTTACTGGCAGTCATGTTTTCCATCCCCTTACGGTAAATCACAGTCACTTTAGAGCCATTTCGTTTTGCAGTTCTTGCTGCGTCCATGGCCACATTTCCTGCGCCGATAACAGCCACATTTTCTCCTAAAGAATAGAACTCCGGAGACTTCAGATAATCTATCGCAAAATGCACATTGCCGAAGCTCTCACCCTTAATTCCCAAAGTTCTCGGATTCCATACCCCTGTTCCGATAAAAGCAGCCGCATAACCGTCTTCAAAAAGCTTGTCTAAAGACAGTACCGGTCCAATCAAAATATTTGGACGAATCTTCACACCAAGATCAAGAAGATGCTTTTCCAATAAATCAATAATTCTTTTGGGGAGTCTATACTCGGGGATACCATAACGAAGCACCCCTCCGATTTGATTGCGAGATTCAAAAATGGTGACTTTGTACCCCTTTCTTTGCAACAAAAGGGCGATGGTCATTCCGGCAGGACCTCCACCGATTACAGCGATTCGTTCTTTATCCTCAGCTCCCTTTTCAAACTGCAGTTCCTCCAGATATTGTAAGGAAATTTCTTCCTCCATCTTATAGAACGGAATGGGAACGCTTTTAATCCCGCGAATACAGTTTCCTTCACACTGCTTTTCATGCTCACAGACCAGTGCACAGATTGCGGAAAGCGGATTGTTTTCAAATAATATCTCTCCCGCCTTCTTCAGCTCTCCCTGCTTATACAGTTCAATCACTTCGGGAATAGAGGTATTGACCGGACAATGCTTGGAGCATCTTGGATTCTTGCAAAGAAGACATCGATTTGCTTCCTCCAGTAAAAATGTATTTTGACTCATATTTTCTCCCTCACTACAAATCATTTTCAGTTGAATCTTTCTCTTCTAGTACTTTTCTTCTAGTACTTTTCTTCTAGTGCTTTTCTTCTAGTGCTTTTCTTCCACTACTATTATTCTGCCTACTATTTTTCCGGCATACCCTCTTATAATTTATTCTTTAGACGCTTCACAAGTTATTTGCATATTGTATATTGTATTTATTGTTGCACAGAAATTCTAACATATTTAATTGTTTTGTGTTGTTTATTTCCGCATTCAAAATCAGGAGGCAGATATTACCTAAGCTAAAAAATGCCTGTGCCCAAGAAAATCGGCACAAGCATTCTTCTCCTCTTTCACTAACTTGGATACAATTTTTCTACTGCATCCCTCGCTCAGATAACTTTCTAATCCTACTTTTATAAAGTAGAAACTTACGCATTATAATGCACAATCTTTGCAAACTCTTCCTTTAAGGAAGCGCCACCGATTAAACCACCGTCAATATTCGGCTTGGAAAGAAGTTCCTTGCAATTTCCGCTGTTCATGGATCCGCCGTACTGAATACGAATCTTCTCGGCAGTCTCCTTGTTGTAAACTTCTTCAATCACCTTACGAATATAGCCGCAAACCTCTTCCGCCTGCTCTGCGGTAGCCGTTTTTCCGGTTCCAATAGCCCAAATCGGCTCATAGGCAATCACGGACTTTGCAGCATCTGCAGCGGAAATCTCCTGAAAAGCCGCCTTAATCTGCATCGCAATCCACTCGAAGTAAATGCCCATTTCTCTCTGCTCAAGACTTTCTCCACAGCAGATAATCGGGGTAAGACCCTTTTCAAGGGCCTTCTTCGCCTTCTTATTGATATCGGCGTCAGTCTCATGGAAGTATCCTCTTCTCTCAGAGTGTCCCATGATAACATATTTTACACCGGCGTCTACCAGCATATCTGCGGAAATCTCTCCGGTGTATGCCCCCTTATCTTCAAAGTAGAGGTTCTCCGCTCCTACGGAAATAGCTGTTCCCTTTACTTTTTCTACCACTGTAGAAATATCAATGGACGGTACACAGAACACCACATCCACCTCATCTGTATTGGAAATCGGAATCAGCGTATCACAAAGGGCCTTTGCCTCTGTGATTGTCATATTCATTTTCCAGTTTCCCGCAATTATTTTTTTTCTCATTTTATTCTCCAAACTATATTTCACTTACTTAGACTTCAGTTTTAGACCAAATATGGTCTTTTACAAGCTATTACCGACCGGCACTTACTTATTGTTTGCAGCGGCAACACCCGGAAGCTCCTTACCCTCCAAGAATTCCAGAGAAGCACCGCCACCGGTGGAAATGTGGGTCATCTTATCTCCGAATCCCAAGATATTTACTGCCGCAGCACTGTCTCCGCCACCGATAATGGTTGTTGCATCGGTCTCTGCAAGGGCTTTTGCTACCGCAATGGTTCCCTGTGCAAGAACCGGGTTCTCAAATACACCCATAGGTCCGTTCCAAACCACAGTTTTAGCGTTCTTTACCGCATTGGCAAAAAGCTCCTGGCTCTTCGGTCCCGATATCCAGTCCCAGCATATCTGCAGGAATAGCATTGATGTCCACAGTCTTAATCGGAAGATTCTTGTCGTCAATGGGATCCGGGAAGGAAGCCGCACAAACTGCGTCTACCGGAAGTAAAATCTCACAACCCTTTTCTTTTGCTTTTGCAAGCATATCCTTACAGTACTGGAGCTTTTCATCATCTACCAAAGACTTTCCGATTTCATAGCCCTGTGCTTTTACAAAGGTAAATGCCATACCGCCACCGATAATTAAGGTATTGCACTTCTCTAAGAGATTGTCGATTACCGCAAGCTTATCGGAAACCTTTGCTCCTCCAAGGATTGCCACAAAGGGGCGAACCGGATTCTCTACCGCCTGTCCGAGGAAACGGATTTCTTTTTCCATAAGGTAACCAACCACAGCAGGTCCATCGATGAACTCGGTTACCCCTACATTGGAGCAGTGCGCTCTGTGTGCGGTACCGAAAGCATCATTTACGAAAACATCGGCAAGAGAAGCCAGCTCCTTGGAGAATGCCTCTCCGTTCTTGGTCTCCTCCGCTCTATAACGGGTATTCTCTAAGAGCACAACATCCCCTTCCTTCATCTCGGAAACGGCTTTCTTTGCATTCTCTCCTACTACATTGTCATCCTTGGCAAAAAGAACGGGCTGTCCCAAAAGCTCGGAAAGACGCTTTGCCACGGGTGCCAGAGATAATTCCGGCTTCGGCTCTCCCTTCGGCTTTCCTAAGTGAGAGCAAAGAATTACCTTTCCTCCGTCGGAAATAAGCTTCTTAATTGTGGGAAGTGCCGCTACAAGTCTGTTTTCATCGGTGATCTTTCCTTCCTTTAAAGGAACGTTGAAGTCACAACGACAAAGCACTCTTTTTCCCTTTACGGAAATGTCCTCTACCGATTTCTTATTTAATTCTGCCATATCATTCCCCTTTCATTGGAAAACAAACGATTCTGTTCTTCGCATAACATTCTTATAAGGAAAAAGCCGCCGGAGCACACACCCCGGCGGCTTCCCCTCAAAACTTCACAATATGTATTTCCGTTTAAAAAGATCTTACTTTACAAACTTCTCGAAATACTTAATGGTACGAACCATCTGAGAAGTATAGGAGTTCTCATTGTCATACCATGAAACTACCTGAACTTCATAGAGGTCATCAGAAACCTTGGAAACCATGGTCTGGGTAGCATCGAAGAGGGAGCCATAGGTCATTCCCACGATATCGCTGGAAACTACTTCATCCTCTGTGTAGCCGTATGTCTCAGGATCGGAAGCAGCTTTCATAGCAGCGTTGATAGTCTCCTTAGTAACTTCCTTGGAGGACTTCACTACAGCGAAAAGCAGAGTGGTGGAACCTGTTGGAACCGGTACTCTCTGTGCGGATCCGATAAGCTTTCCGTTTAACTCCGGAATGACAAGGCCGATAGCCTTTGCTGCACCGGTAGAGTTCGGAACGATATTCACAGCGCCGGCACGAGCTCTTCTTAAGTCACCCTTTCTGTGCGGGCCGTCAAGAAGCATCTGGTCTCCTGTGTAAGCGTGAATGGTTGCCATGATTCCGGACTGAATCGGAGCGAAATCATTTAATGCCTTAGCCATAGGAGCTAAGCAGTTGGTTGTGCAGGATGCTGCGGAAATAATGTTATCCTCCGCCTTTAAAATCTCATGGTTAACGTTGTAAACAATGGTCGGGAGATCATTTCCTGCCGGAGCGGAAATAACAACCTTCTTTGCACCTGCCTTAATGTGTGCCTCGGACTTCTCCTTGGAAGTATAGAAACCGGTACACTCTAAAACTACATCTACGGCAAGCTCTCCCCATGGTAACTTGGAAGCATCAGCCTCCTTGTAAATCTTAATCTTCTTTCCCTTAACCTCGATAAAATCATCGCCGGCTACAACGCTGTCACAATACTTATATCTTCCCTGAGAAGAATCATATTTCAAAAGGTGAGCAAGCATCTTAGGATCGGTTAAATCGTTGATGGCAACAATTTCTGTTCCTTCATGATCAAACATCTGACGGAAAGCCAAACGTCCGATACGGCCAAATCCATTAATCGCTACTTTAACTGCCATAGTCCTTATCCTCCTAGATAAATTAGTTGAAAATTCAATCAGGTCCAGAAAGCTTAAAAAGAAACTTTCTATCACATAACAGCGTCTATTCTATTGCACGGAACCTTTTTTTTCAAGGGAAAAAATCGTATTTGTTAAAAATTTCACTGCTTTTATCCCAAAAAAGAAAATTGAGCTGCTTTCTTTAAAATTAAAAAACCACAATCTATCTTTTATCATTTCTTTATAGAAAAAGTCGAAGCGAAATCACTTTCGCTTCGACTGAAAGATCTCTTTTATCATCGCCTTTAACATAGCCGGCAATATTATCCGCGTGGTCGGAAATACGTTCCAAATCGGAAATCACATCCAAGAACACAACTCCTGCCTGAGGAACACACTTTCCGGAACTTAAACGCAGAATATGGGTTTCTCTCATATCTTCTTCCATCTCGTCCACCTGGTCCTCCAAATGCGCCGTACGCACAACCGCTTCCAGATCATTCTTCTCAAAAGCATCAATACTGGAGCCAAAGGACTCCATAACCTTATCGGAAATCTTTCGTAAATCATCTTGTCCGATTTCCGAGAAAGAAATATTGTGTTCCTCCGCATACTTCGCCTGTTCCGCAATATTGTTTGCATGGTCTGCCGCGCGTTCTATATCCGTAATCGTGTTAAACATATTGGTGACTTCCAGCTTTTGCATCTCGTTTAAAGACAGATTTCCGATATGAATCAGATAGTCCGTAAGGAGTTTTTGCATATTGTCTATAATCGTTTCTCTCGCAAATACTTCCGGAATTTCCGCCGTATTTTCATTGAGCAATATGTCAGAGGCATGGCGAATATTTTCCGCTGTAATTCTGGCCATATTGACTACCTCTGTTTTTGTTGCGGAAATAGCAATAGCGGGAGACTCCAAAATACGAAGGTCGAGATGCTGAATCAGATTCTTCTCCACTTCCGTATAATGGTTCGGGTTCTCTGCTTTTTCTTTATCTATAACGCTTTCCCGAACAAGCTTTCCGGAAAGGTTCACCAGCAAATCTCCAAAAGGATAAAGCACAATGGTGCAGCTTACGTTAAAAATGGTATGGAATAAGGAAATCTCCACCGGACTTAGATCAGCTTGAAAAAAACTCGCAAAGGGAAGGCTCAGGAAGAAAATGATAAGTCCAAAAAGTACGGCACCACTTACGTTAAAGAGCAGATGAATGGCAGCAGCTCTTTTTGCCGTACGGGAGGCACCCGCAGAGGATAGCATTGCGGTAACGCAGGTTCCGATATTCTGTCCCAGTGTAATATAGAAACCTGCAGCTCTGGGAACTGCACCGGATAAAGCAAGAGTCTGTAAAATGGATACGGAAGCCGCCGATGACTGAATAAGCCCCGTAACAACCGCACCGGCAAGAATGCCAAGGATGGGATTTCCACCCATAACCTGAAAGGCCTTCGAAAAAATAGGAGAATCCGCATAAGGAGATACCGCGGAACTCATAAATTCAAGACCGATAAAAATCAAACCTACACCAATACAAAAGTTCGCAAGAAGATCGTCGTTTCCTTTTTTTCCAAAAAGAAAACGAAACGCGCCAAATCCCACAAGCAAGGGGGCAAAGAACTCCGGCTTAAAAAGACTGAGAGCCGAACCGGAAACTTGCGTCAAAGAAACCATCCATGCCGTAATCGTAGTTCCGATATTGGCTCCCATAATGATTCCCACAGACTGAGAAAGGTTTAAGATACCGGCATTTACAAAACCGACTACCATGACCGTAGTCGCAGAAGAAGACTGCACGAGGGCAGTAATTCCCGCTCCCAAAACAACGGCCATTACACGGTTTTCTGTTACTATATTTAAGAATTTTGACATTTTTGAGCTGGCAGCCTTCTGCATCCCATCACTCATGATGGTCATACCGTACAAAAACATTCCCAGACCGCCAAAAAGGCTAAATAAACTTGAGAGATAGCTCATACTCTTTCCTCACCCTTCTCCATAGGATAGACTCTTTTTCCCTTAAAATAAGATGTCTCAGGCTTCGCCTGTAATGCTTGGTAAAACAAAATACCGTGCACTTTGCAAGCAATACTCGTTATGAATAACAGACCATGCGCTCTAGCGATACCATGGCTTAGTATACAAACGCTTTTTTGAAAATACAAGGATGAGTTAGCAGAAATACAATATGCTTTTTCCAAAAGAAAAAAGACCTTTCTTCTTGGGATAGGGATTTATCTGTAATACTACAGTCCCTTTTTCCATCCCCGGACGCTACGGCCTTACGGCCGCCCCGGAAAGAAAAGTCCTTTCTATCCATTTGAAGCAATGCCACTTTGGTGCGGTTTTCATCCTTTCAAAACACATTTACACCTTGACATAGCTCTTGTAAAACGAGATTTTTACACAATCCCTGTGCATCTCGTTATCAATTAACCCGTTAAGGGGATTCAGGTTGAGCTCATCCCGTTCCGAGAAACCTTTTTCCCAGTTTCCATAGCCCGCATAGTTTCTCTTCCTAAATTCCAAAACATATATCGGCATAATTTAGAAAAGCATAAGAAAAAGAGCCTTAAAAAAACTTTAAGACTCTTCAAAAATTTTATGAAGTAAAACCGTAGTACTTGTTGACACCGTCTACAAGAGCATCCCCTAAAAGATTCAACTGCTTCTCACTGTGGTCGGAAACCTTGTCACCGAGTTCAATATCCACAGAAGGAATCGTGGAATAGGAAGTCTGCGTCAAGTCCATATCCATTCTGCCTTTGGAAAAAATCTTTACTCCTCTTCCTCTTAATCCGGAAATAAGACTTTCTCCCAGCTTCTCATGACTTTCCCAATGTGAAGCTACCGGCTCCATCTTCTTTAAGGAATTGGGAACAGACATAAAGAATGCACCCTTATCTTTTTCTGTAGAATCCCAATGTAAGGCAATATGCGCATCTGCCTTATTGTTTGCCAAAACCGTTCTTGCCACATTGTCAAGCTGCACATCTTCCTCACTTCGGATTAAGAGTACATCATAGCCCGCATTCAATAATTTCTTGGCAAAAATATGTCCCATCTGCAAGGTAACGGTTGCTTCTTTTGTACCGTCCTTAAAGGTCATACCGGAGGACGCGGCGAGTGCCGTAGTCAGCCCTGCAGCATTTGTCCCTCCCGTCACTTTTCTCGTTCCGTCCGGGTGGCAAAGTGTCCGTACTTTTTCTCCGCCCTTTGTACCGTGACCGGCATTTACCGCAATGGTAATTTTCTTCGGATTCTTACTGTCAGAAGTGTACAAGATTGCCTTTCCCGTATTGATTTTTGCGTTTTCGGCATATTTCCAATTTAAGTTCAAACCGATTTCCGTTGCCGCAAAGCTCTGCATGGCAAGCAAGACGGAAATAGCGAGACCCAAAATAATTCCTTTTCCCCTCATCTTCTCTCCTCTTTTCTGTTATTTATGTAAATAGGCAAGCACCTTACATACTTCCTTATAAGGATAGTGGATGGGTATTCTCCGTACAACCTTCTTTCTATTACAGTGCTATTACAGTTTTCTTACAGGAGAAATCGGGAGACCACAAACCAAAGCAGCACTATTCCGCCAAAGATGATTCTGTAGTAGGCAAATACTTTAAAATCATGATTTCGAATATAACGCAGCAGAAAGCGGATACAATAGATACTGACAAAATACGTTAAGACCATGGCAAAAATGAGAGCAAACCACTCAGCACCGGTAAAATTTCCTCCATGCTTGATGAGCTTTACAAGACTGGCCCCTGCCATAACCGGCACACTGAGGAAGAAGGAAAATTCGGTTGCCGCAACTCTTCCAACCGATAAAAGCATTGCTCCGATAATGGTCGCACCGGAACGAGATGTACCGGGAATCAGCGCCAAACACTGAAAAAGTCCAATTTGAAAGGCAAGAGTCCAGGATAAGTCCTCTACCCTGTTAATCTGAAAAGTCTTGTTTTCATTCCTTTTCTCCACAAGAAGAAAGAAAATACCATAGAGAATCAGCATCAGAGAAACAACAAAACCGTTATAGAGGTGTTGGTCGAGAAAATCATCCAACGCCAATCCAAAAACCGCAGCGGGAATACAAGCCAGAAGTATTTTCCCAATGAGGATTGCCTTGTCCTCTTTCAGATAAAATCCACTTCCTTTCTTTCGTCTTCCAAGCGGCCACAGACGAAGGGCAAACTGTTGTACCACTGCCATAACAGCAGCCAGCTGAATCAAAACTTCAAAGGTGGAAAAAGAATTCTCTACTCCCTTGCAAGGGAATAATTTCCTGTAAAAGGATCAGATGCCCTGTGGAAGAAATGGGGAGCCACTCCGTAAAACCCTCCACAAGAGAAAAAACTATAAGCTTCAAAAACTCAACGATATTCATATAACTCCTTTAGTATTTCCTATAAAAACCAAAAAATTGCAGTAACTTTCCTCTTGAAAACTTAGTAATGAAAAGAAATCCGGGACTCCCAAAAGCGCAAAAATACAAATTAAAAACTAATCCGGTATCCTCCAGTCAATAGGACTTAATCCTTCTTTTTCCAAGTATGCATTGCACTTGGAAAACGGTTTGGAACCGAAGAATCCTCGGTAGGCACTTAAGGGGCTCGGATGCGGAGCTGTAAGAATCAGTCTTTTTTTCTGATGAATCATCTTCCTCTTACTCTGCGCCGGGCTTCCCCAAAGAATATACACTACAGGGTCTTCTTTTTCCTCAATCGCGGCAATCGTCGCATCCGTAAATTCTTCCCAACCGATTCCTCTGTGGGAAAATGCCTGATGCGCGCGCACTGTGAGCACCGTATTTAAGAGAAGAACACCCTGTTCTGCCCAAGGCCTTAAATCTCCATTCTTCGGAACAGGACAGGATAAATCATCGCTTAATTCCTTGTATATATTTTGAAGAGATGGCGGAAGCGCGGTTCCTTTTCTCACAGAAAAGCTGAGTCCCTGTGCCTGTCCCGTTCCGTGATAGGGATCCTGCCCCAGAATCACAACCTTGAGTTTCTCATAGGGACACAGCTCATAAGCCTTAAAAATCTCTTTTGACGGAGGATAAATCTCCTGCGTCTTATATTCTCTAAGCACTGTTTCATACAGGCTCTTGTAATATGGTTTTTTATACTCTCCCTGAATATGCGTAAGCCAATCATTCTCAATCATGAAATCTGCGTTGCTCCTTTTTTGCAGTCACCTGCTTATATAAGTCATAGAGGAACGAACCCGTTTTCCCCTCTTTGGGATATTCCCTATCCTCCAGGTTTAAAATCACCTTATCATAGGCATTGATAATCTTTGTCCCAGTACTGTGCAAAAGTTCCCTTTTAAAGGCGGAACCGTAATTTCCATGCACATGACCATGCACCATATATTTGGGGCTGTATTTCTGTAACAATTCCTCAAAAGCAAGAAATCCTCGATGAGCAGGATCATCCATATCACCGTAGCCTCGAACCGGCGCGTGGGTAAGAAGGATATCGAAACCGTTTTTCAGGAAAATATCTTTCTTTACCTTTTGCACTCTTTTTCGCATCTTCTCTTCCGTGAACATGAATTTTCCGGGCTTGTACCATGGAGCTCCTCCCAGCCCGAGGATTCTTAACCCCTTAAAATCATAGACCTTATCTTCTATACACTCGCAGCCAAGAGGCGGTTTGAAAGAATAGGATTCGTCGTGATTTCCATGGACATAAAGAACCGGCGCTTTTCCCATCGTAACCAAAAACTGCAGGTAATCCGGATTCAAATCTCCTGCAGAAAGAATCAAATCAATACCTTCCAGCTTTTCTTTTTTAAAGTGGTCCCATAGTCCCTTATTTTCTTCATCTGCTATACACAGTATTTTCATAGTAAGAACCCTCCCGAAAGAATGGCCTCTCGAGACTCTTTGGTAAAAGAATCCAAGGGGGGGATCTCACCTAAAACATTGTCATTAAGCCAACGCATATCTACGATTTCATCCATCTCGAGGCTATCGGCTCCCTCATCCTGTATTTTTTCTTCTTGGCTGTGGATTTCTCCCGCAAAGGGACGTAGTCTTCCTTCCACAATTTCTCTCTCTAAAATCGAAAGAAGCTTTTTAGAGGAATAATTCAAATTTGCGGAAAGAATCACATCTATGACTCCTTCCTTTAATCCATAGTAATAATTTAGCGCACTGTGACTCTTTGCAAGGCTACTGCTATGATAGGAACCTTCTAAAATGGAGCGTAGGATGATTTCATAATATCTTCCCCAGTTATAGACTGCTGCTGCAATATTTAAGCTCGACTCTCCTTCCCGGCTGATATACAGCCCAAAGTCTCGGCTGCGCTCAAAGGGCTTAGTGAATTCCGGCCCGGAAATAGTCCGGATTCCCTTTTCCCGGAACTCTTCCTTCCAACTTGCTCCCTCTACTCCGCTCCAAGAAAGATGGACTTTCGCCCAAGGGTTAATAAACTGTGCACCGATTGCAAAGGCATTGATATTCGAAACCGTTCCATATAGGGGAAACTGCTCTACATAGCCCAGGTCATTTCCATCCGTAATGGAAGCAGCCAGTGCTCCCATCAAAAATTTCGCCTCATACATCCTGCCATAATAGGTACGGATAGAATTATAAGAAGTATTGACCGAACAGTTCAATATAGAAACTTCCGGGTGCTCTATAGCAAGCTTTACCCCTTCTTGCGCCATAAATGGTGCGGTAGTGAAAATAACGTCCGCCCCCCAGGCTATCGCTTCCCTTATCTTTTCTTTCACCCGCTCATCGGTATTGCAGTTTTCCCAGCTTCGGCTTTCCACCTGCTCCTTAAACTTTTCCTGAATATAATTTCTTCCCAGTTCATGAGAGTAAGCCCAACTGGAGCTCTCCACCGTCCTTTCGTATAAAAAAGCAATATGCAAAGGATTTTTTCCGTCGTAAAGATTCCCTGTAGAAAAAAGATCCAGAAATCCTGTATTTTTCTTCACTTCTCCGGGATTCTGTACCAAAACCACCTCTCCGGCAGATTTCTTGTACTCGTTCCACAGTTTTTCCAGATTCTCTTTAATACTTTCCGTATTGTTATCCAAAATGGATTCCATACCATAAACCGTAATATAAAGGAAAAAAGCATCCCCGGCAGTTGTACCGAGTTTCTTTCCTCCCATGCTGAAGTACAAGTCGGAAAAACGAGCGAAGGCGGCACGGACATCCTTAGAGAGCTCGGAGGGCCAAGCTTCTCCGCTTTTCATTCCTAAAAATTGCGTAAAACGCTCATAGGCACCGAGTTCCGAAAAATGAATACCGTATAGGCCGGTCGACTTAAAAAAATCCACAAATTCATAGTACAGCTTGTTCTCCCGTTCCTCCGTTCTTTTAGGCAAAATACGGATGACCGTTGCAGGAATGGATACCGCTCCGTTATACCGGCTGACCGATACGCGCTTATTTCCCTCCTGCACATAAAACTTATACATATATTCATAAACAAGAATCGGCTCTCGAATTCCCTCTTCACGTGCAGAGTCATATAAAGCGGACCACTTACTGGCAAACTCCGTATTGGGTCTTAAAATAGGCATAAAATTCTTTGCAAAGGACTGCTGCCTTGACTTTGTCTTAGTTCCCACAATGTCTTTCAGAGGAATCTCCAGAGAAGTCCCAGTCTGTTTTCTCCCTGTATTTCCTCTTTGTCCAACTTGTCATCCAAGGCTTCCAGGTAGGGCGACTCGCCAAAAAGCAAGGCATTTCTGTATGCTCTGTCCCCCAGCTTTTTCGCTTCAATATAATCATCAATCATAGGGCCTCCTTTATAAACATGCAAAGTATAACATAAAGCGGGCAAAAGCGTTATTATCCTTCTGAAAGTTTATAAAAAAGAGGGATGTAAGCAGCACACCGTACTGCTTAAAATCCCTCTTCAATTCTTTATTGTGGTCCGTTTGTACTGCCTGCTTGAATCGATCCGCCGTTCGCATTGGAACTGCCGGACGGTCCCTGTGCACTTGGTCCGTCTGTTCCCGGATTACTGTTTCCATTCGGGTCAGGTGTTCCCGGGTTTGGCGTACCAGGATTGGTAGAACTGTTTCCTCCGGGTCCTGCGGATCCCGGTCCCTGCGTATTTCCTTGATTGCTTTGTGCAGGGGATGAGGGTGTTCCCGCTTCCGTAAAGTTCAAATTTGATGTATCGGAAGTACATACACCATGCTCGTTAAAGCTGAAGGAACGGCCATCCAGCGTTACTGTTGTATTTACCAGCATCTTTCCGTCATCCAGATAGTAGTAATGACTCTTCTCTCTCAGCCATCCTCTTACCATCTTGCCGTTTGCAATGAAGTAATACCAAGTATTTTCAATCTGCTTCCAGCCCGTAGACATCTTTCCATTGCTCGGTTCCATATAATACTTGTTGCCGTCCGTATCTGTCTTCCAGCCTGTTTCCATATTGCCGTTCGATGCGGAAAGATAGTAGTAATCCCCGTTTAAATTTAACCATCCGCTCTGCATCGAGCCGTCTGCTCCGAAGTAATACCACTTATCAGCAATCTTAAACCATTTCTGCATAACCAGGGATCCGTCTTCAGGGAGGAAATAGTACCACTTATCCCCGACTTTTCTCCAACCGGTCGCCATCGCACCATAGGATTTCAGATAATACCATACATCCTTTCCGTCCTTCTGTAACTTTAGCCAACCGGTCTGCATGGTTCCGTCTGATTTCAAATAATACCAGCTCTTATCAATTTCTCTCCATCCGGTAACCATAAGGCCTGACGGACGGAAATAATGCCAGGCATTGTTTATTTTCTTCCATCCCGTTACCATATAGGTATCTGCACCAATGTAATAATATCCGGAGGAAGTATGAATCCATTTTCCGCTAACCTTCTGGTCCGTCTTCGGATCGACGAAGTAGTATTTGCCGTTCTGCTGTCCCCAGCCTGCTGCAAATGCAGTCAGCGAAAGGCTGGCCACACAAATCCCTAAGGCCAAGGCTTTCAAGCCTAATTTTTTTCCTAAATTCATAATCTTCCCCCTTTGAAGCGGATTTTGTTAAAAGCTATCAAAAAAGCAGCTCTCTTCTCTTAGAAAACTGCCCATTTTTTCTTTTTCACACTATAGCATAGCTTCGTTTCCAATTTCTATACTAAGCTCTTACTTTTCCTTAACAATTATAAGAATTTTTTTACTAAAAAAGCTTCCCTTGGAAAGGAAGCTTTTTCAAAATATTGGTCGATTTTTATTAACTATCTACAAAATCTCGTTTATTTAACCCTTTAATCCCAGTTCTTTGTTCAGCCAATTTAATCCCGCTCTGGTCACATAGTTGTAGGGCTGATTAAAAGTGCGGCATAAAGAAGAGATCTACCAAGGGAAGCTCTGCCATGGTTAAGCCTTTCTGAACCGCCAGGGAGAAGAAATGAATGATTGCCGTCGCATCATAGCTGGAGCCCAGCTGACATCCCACAATCTTCTTGTCGTCATTTCTATAAACAATACGAATCTTTACCTTCGGATTCTCTACTTCCATGAAAGCAGGGAACTGTGTGTCCTCATAGTCCTCATAGGACACTGACATCCCCTCTTTCTCTGCGGCAGCCAGGGAAAGTCCGGTACATGCCAGCTTATAGCCATAGATTCCCAAAGCACTGGAGCCCTGTACTCCCAAACTTTCTACAGGAGTTCCGCAGATATTGTGTGCTGCCACAACACCGGAACGCACTGCATTGGTTGCCAGTGCAATATAGTTTTCTCTTCCTCTAGCATTGTCATAGAGGCAAGCGCAGTCCCCGATGGCATAAACAGAAGGATCACTGGTCTGCTGCTTCTTATTGACAAGGTAAGCACCGTTTTGATACAGCTTTAAATGATCTGCTCCCAAGCTTGCATTGGGTCTAAAGCCTACTGCACAGATTACCATATCCGCATCATAAACTCCCTTGTCGGTTTTTACACCGGATACCTTGCCTTCTCCCAAGAATTCTTCTACCTTTTCTCCCAAAGCCAGCTTAATGCCATGCTCTACCATTCTGTTTTTTAATTCATCCGAGAACGGTACATCAAAATAACCTGCCAGGATACGATCCACCATGTCGATCAAGGTTACTTCCAAACCAAGGCGCTGAAAAGCTTCTGCAAGCTCAACACCGATATATCCACCGCCAAGCACACATACCTTCTTAAACTCTCCCTTGTGTTTCAGCTTCTCGATAACCTCTGCAGCATTCTGATAAAGCTTAACCATTTGTACATTCTCCAGGTCAAAACCCTTTACCGGAATTCTGTTTGGGATGGAGCCGGTAGCAAAAACCAGATTGTCATAATGATCTTCTATCACTTCTCCGTCTTTTAACTGCACCTTTACGGTCTTCTTATCATAATCTACAGAAAGAACATGAGACTCCATGTTTACCTTGGCACCCTTCTCCAGAAAATTTTCGGGTTTTGCATAAAAGAGACCGTCTCCGGAATGAATCTGCTCTCCGATCCAAAGTGCCATTCCGCATCCTAAAAAGGAAATGTTACTGTTCTGATCATAAATAGTCAGTTCCTGATTCGGATAAGATAAAATAGTATTTGCACAGGCTGTACCTGCGTGATTAGCTCCTACCAATATTGTCTTTGCCATGGAACTCCTCCTTAAAATTGATATTTTTTAGCAATAACTTCATTCTATACTATTTTTCTTGTAAAAATAAATAAAAATAATATAAAAAGAATTGTTTCTATGATATTATCTTGATTTCCTAAGAAATATTTTAATATCTAAAATTTTTAATACCCTCTTTGCGTCCTTAAAATAGCGGAACATACGTAAGCTATATTCCCCAAACTCCTGTCCATTTTTCATCTTATAGGCGCACCACAAGCTCCAAAGTAGCCCGGAAAGCCCCATGTAGGCAATTAATAGTTTGTCCAATTTCTCTTTGCTCCTGCCAAGAAGAAGTACAGGCTTCTCTACTTTTTCTTCTTTAGAAGCCCAGAAATAATCATCCAGGAATTCCTTCGCCTCATCGAAATTCATATAAGAATAAATCGCCCCCATAGCAATATCCAGTAGCGGATCGGCCATACCGGCATATTCCCAGTCAATCATCTTTATCCCTTCTTTTGTAAAAATGAAGTTGTCTTGTACTGCGTCAATATGACAAAGACAAAGAGGAGGATTGGATTCTTCTACAAAACTGAGCATCCTTTCCATGCTTTCTTTCAACTTTTCATAGTCCTGATATGGAATCTCTCCTCCACCTTCCAGACAAATCTCTTCATAGTAGTTAAGTCTTTCCCGTAAAGAGAAAGAATGGCTCACATTCTTCTTGCCCTGATGGAGTCTGAGCAATAATTTCATACAGGCTCTTCTCTCTGCCTGTTTGGAAAAATCTGCATTTCTTGCTTCCTCATAGTAACGGGAAATCTTGTATCCATTTTCCGGATTAAAATAGAGGAGCTCCTCGGTAATTTCCAGATCATGTACCATTTTATATATTTCTTCCTCTTCTTTACGATTAATCAGCTTTCCTGTTCCTACACCCGGGATACGACAGATGAAGTCTTTACCGGAATATTCTTTATTCTGACTTGCAATATCTATACCGAAAAGAAAGGATTTATTGGTCATACCGGCCTTTAGACAGCGAAGATGTACGATGTCTCGTTCAGGAACTTGAAATACGGAGGAAATCAGCTCCATGGCTTCCGATCCGGAACGATTGTTGTACCTTGGATCAAAACTGCGAAGCTCTTCCAGATTTTCAAACTCATAGATTTGTCCTTCTTTTTGCTCGTTCCTATAAATTGGAGGCAGATTCTTAAGTTCTAGGCGAAGCACATCTTCCCAATAAAAGTCTTCCGATCCCGGCTTATGATAGTACTCCTCCAAATACGGCAGGAAAGCGGAAAAAAACTCTTTCTTTAAAAATACGGGGCCATACATGCAATATGAATTTTCCCCGCCAACTTCTACACTCCTAATCTGTCCATCCTTTGCACAATCCAAAACCCATTCCTTAGTCTCTCCCTCCATAAAGTTTGCCGCATACCAGGAAAGAGGTTCAATACCATGGTACATATTTTCCCGCATCCAGTTATCGGAGGACAGGATGTAAAAATTTTTTCCCATCATGGCTTTTCTTGCATGATAAAAAGTCCCGATAGTATTCTTCGTGGAAAACTCCGGATTATACAAAAGTTTCACCCCGTAAGCATCAATAAGATAGTCAAACTTTTCCTTTAAATATCCTACAACAATGGTAATGTCATAAATTCCCACCTCATGGAGCTGTTTAATCTGCCTTTCAATCATTCGTTCCCCAAAGACTTCCAGTAAACCTTTCGGGCATTCATAGGTAAGCGGTACAAAGCGGGAACCGAAACCTGCAGCGAGAATAAAGGCCGCATCCACCTTATGCTCCTCTAAAAGAGCTCTTCCTTTTTTCGTTAACTTTCTTTCTTGACCTCTTTTCCCCTGCTTTTCCAAATATCCCTGTTCTTCCCAGGCTTTTATACATTGGTTTACCTTCCCAAGGGACATTCCCGTTTCCTCTGCCCACTGTCTCTGACTATAGTCCGGGTGCTCCATAATATTTCGTAACAAAATAGTACAGGAATTCATCTTATCTCCTTTGCTCTACCATATAGGCCTTTGTTCATCACAAGAATATATCGGCATTTTATGAACAACTATAATAGCAAAAAGGAAAAAAAATGTCCTGTACTATTTTCAATTTCGTGAAATTTAAGATTATATTCTATCGGAATCTTCTCCCCATAACCCTCAAGCTTCTCTACTCAGATTCCTCTTCTTCCGGCTAAATCTCCGATACCTCATACAAAAGATCTCCGTAACTCGGGAATGGCCAAAGACTTTTATCCATAATTGTTTCCAAGCTGTCACAAGGCTTACGGAGAGCCTGCATAGCCGGAACAATAAGCTCATACGCATAGTATGCTTTCTTTTTTTCCGAGCTTAATTCTATGGACTTTTCCAGCTTCTCCAAAAGCTCTTCTCGTCTCTTGTCAATCTCTTCCAAGAGAGAGGAGGCTTCGTTCAGCAATCGTTCCTCCGCATAGGTTGAAGCAGTCTTGGATACCTCTCGAACCACCTTAAGTGTGGAAGCCAGTCTCTCCACATACTGCATTGCAGCCGGAATAATCTGTTTTCCACTGATGTTCACCATAGCCCTTGCCTCTATATGGATTACCTTTGCGTAATGCTCATACTCTACAAGTTCTCGACTCAAAAGCTCAGACTCGGTATAAATGGAAAATTTGGAAAAGAGATCAATAGCCTCTTTTTTGCTCAGTGCGGAAATTGCCTGAACCATCGAAGAAAGGTTCGGAAGTCCTCTTCTTTCCGCCTCGACAATCCACTCTTTTGCATATCCGTTTCCATTAAAAATGATTCTTTCATGCTTTGTGAGAAGTTCCTTGATATAGTCATGCACAGCCAAGTCGAAGTCGTCCTGCTTTTCCAAAAAATCTGCAGCCTTTTGGAACTGTTCGGCCGTGATTGTATTTAAAATGATATTGGCACTGGCAATGGAGTCGGAAGAGCCCAGCATACGGAACTCAAACTTATTTCCGGTAAAGGCAAAGGGAGAGGTCCTGTTTCTGTCCGTGTCGTCTGCAAGAACGTTCGGAAGTGCGCCTACTCCCATCGTCAGGCTCTTTCTTTTTTTGGACTTTGTCGCATAGCCTGTTCCGATTAACTGCTCCACTACCCCCTGCAACTGACTTCCGATAAAGCAGGAAATAATAGCAGGCGGAGCCTCATCCGCACCCAAACGATGGTCATTTCCGACATTTGCCGCAGACATACGAAGAAGCTCACTGTGCGAATCCACGGCAGCCAGTACACAGGCCAGCACCAAAAGGAACTGGACATTTTCATGAGGGCTATCTCCCGGATTCATAAGGTTGATTCCATCATCTGTGGTAAGCGACCAGTTATTGTGCTTTCCGGAACCGTTAACTCCCGAGAACGGTTTTTCGTGAAGTAAGCACTCCAAACCATGCCTTGAAGCCACTTTCTTCAGGCTTTCCATAACGAGCTGATTGTGGTCAAGAGAAATATTGGCCTCTTCATAGACTACAGCAAGCTCATGCTGTGAGGGGGCAACCTCATTATGCTCTGTTTTTACCGGTACACCAAGGCTCCACAGCTCTTCATCGAGGTCTCGCATAAACTCGGCTATTCTCTTTCGGATAATCCCGTAGTAATGGTCATCGAGCTCCTGTCCCTTTGCAGGCATACTTCCAAAGAGCGTTCTTCCGGTATAGACCAAATCTTTTCTTTTCAGGTACTTCTCCCGGTCAATCAGGAAATATTCCTGCTCAGCTCCCACAGACGGTTTAACATAGCGACTCCCGGTATTTCCAAAAAGGCGTAAAATGCGAAGAGCCTCCCGATTGATTGCTTCCATGGAACGCAGTAGGGGTGTTTTCTTATCCAGTGCCTCCCCCGGTATAGGAGCAAAATGCTGTCGGAATACAAAGAGTTACCGTCTCCCCTTCTCTTCTTAAAAAGGCCGGGCTTGTGCAGTCCCAAACCGTATATCCCCTTGCTTCAAAGGTCGCCCGAAGGCCTCCGGAGGGAAAAGAAGAAGCATCCGCTTCCGAACGAACAAGCTCCTTTCCGGAGAATTCGAGCATAACTTTTCCTTCTCCAACGGGACTCAAAAAGGCCTCATGTTTTTCCGCAGTGATACCGGTAAGAGGTTGGAACCAATGCGTGTAATGCGTCGCGCCCTGCTCAATCGCCCATTCTTTCATCCCTTGCGCTACGGCATCGGCAAGCTCCAGAGTTAGAGAGTTTCCTTCCCGGATCGCCTTTTTCAGATTCATATAGACATTTTTCGGAAGCCTCTCCCGCATCATTCCGTCATGAAAAACATTCTTTGAAAAATTATCCATATTTTTTTAGCTTAGGCCTTTCCGCCACATCCGAAAAGTGCAATTTTTTTCTTACATTCTTCTACAATTGCATCAGCACCCGGCTTCAAAAGCTTTCTCGGGTCAAAGCCCTTCCCCTTTTTATCGGAGCCTGCTTCAATATACTCTCTGGTAGCCTTGGCAAATACAAGCTGTAGCTCTGTGTTTACATTGATTTTCGCTACACCAAGGGAAATTGCTTTCTTAATCTGATCTTCCGGAATTCCGGTTCCGCCGTGCAGAACCAAGGGCATCTTCTCTCCTACGGCTTTCTTAATTTCCGCCAAGGTCTCAAAGGAAAGTCCCTGCCAGTTCTCCGGATAAATACCGTGAATGTTTCCAATACCTGCAGCAAGAAGTCTACACCAAGCTCGGCAATCTTCTTACATTCCTGCGGATCTGCACATTCTCCCATACCGATGACGCCGTCTTCTTCTCCACCGATGGAACCGACTTCCGCCTCAATGGAAATGCCTGCCTTATGTGCAGCCTCAACCAATTCCTTGGTTTTTTCAATATTTTCCTCAATTGCAAAATGAGAACCGTCAAACATGATGGATGTAAAGCCCGCCTTAATGCAGTTGTAGCATCCGTCATAGCTTCCGTGATCAAGGTGCAGAGCCACCGGAACCGTAATTCCCAAGCTCTTATCCATAGCCTTAACCATAGCTGTTACGGTATCAAAACCGCACATATATTTTCCGGCTCCCTCAGATACCCCTAAGATAACCGGAGACTTTACCTCTTCACAAGCCAGTAAAATGGATCTGGTCCACTCTAAATTGTTAATATTAAACTGTGGCACTGCATAGTGTCCGGCAAGTGCCTTGTCCAGCATTTCTTTTGCACTAACTAACATAAGTCCTCCTTAAAAAGCTTCTTGTTTTTATCTCCAAAAAACACTCCGGTATCGTAAAATTTCTGCTTGTAGAAATTTTCACAAATACCTTGAGAGTGTAGCATAAATTTCCACCTTAGGAAAGCAGGAAATGAGAAATGGTCAATTTCATATCCGGAACAGTACAAACCGTATTGTGACGCACCTCACTTTCCATTACATCCCTGATAACTTCCGGCATGGGTTTCTTCCAAAGCTCCGAAACGGATTGAATTGCAGCATAAACATCCTCAGGTACATACTCCTTTAACGCTCGGAGAACCGTTTGCGAGAATTTATAGGGGCTTGCCGTGGAAACAATCAAAATCTTTTCTTTATTACCGCATTCATAGGAATAATGATCGGCCAAAAGTTTTGCCATGGCGGTATGCGGATCAATAATATATCCTGTTTCCTTGTAGGTCTGGAAAATATCTACACTTCCCTCTCCATCCTTTCCAAAACCGCTATAAAATTCCTCTTCCAGCTTTTCTTGCATTTCTTGCGAAATCTGATATCTGCCTCGATTCTGCAAATCCTTCATATAGCCTTCAACATCCTCTTCTTTCCGGTTCACGGCATATAAGAGTCTTTCCAGGTTGGAAGAGATCAAAATGTCCATGGAGGGGGAAGTCGTCAGATGGAAAGGTCTATTTTTATCATAAATTCCGGTATGGAAGAAGTCAGTCAGTACTTTGTTTTCATTGGATGCACAAAGGAGAGTTCCCAGAGGCAGACCCATCTCTTTTGCAAAATAGGCTGCAAGAATATTTCCAAAGTTGCCTGTCGGAACAGAAACGGTCAGTTTCTCTCCGGTGGAAAGCTCTCCCTGCTTTAAGAGCTGACAATAAGCATAGACATAATATACGATCTGGGGAACCAAGCGACCGATGTTAATGGAGTTTGCGGAAGAAAGTCGATAGCCCTTCTTTAAAAGCTCCGCTCTATATTCTTCATCTGCAAAAATCTGCTTCACACCGCTTTGTGCATCATCGAAATTCCCTAAAATAGCAGCAACATGGGTATTTTTTCCTCTTTGTACCTTCATCTGCCGTTCCCGGAAATCGGATACGCCGTCTTTAGGGTAGAAAACGATGATTTCCGTTCCCTCTACATCACTAAAACCTTCCATGGCTGCTTTTCCCGTATCTCCGGAGGTCGCAGTCAGAATGACGATTTTCTCTTTGATGTTATTTTTTCTTGTACTGACCTTAAGGAGATAGGGCAAAATAGATAGTGCCATATCTTTAAAAGCCAATGTTTTCCCGTGGAAGAGTTCGAGATAGAAGAACTTTCCTTCTTTTTACAACGGGTGCTATTTCCGGACAATCAAACTTATCATCATAGGCACTGCGGATACAAAAACGAAGTTCTTCCTCCGTAAAGTCCGTAAGATACAGCTTCATAATCTCATACGCCAAATCCTGGTAGCTGAGCTTAGAAAGCTCTTGAAGGGACATGGAAAGCTTAGGGATGGAATCCGGAACAAAAAGTCCTCCATCCGCCGCTAGTCCCTTTACGATTGCAAAGAAGGGCTCACTCCTCTTTCTCCGCCTCGTGTAGATTGGTAATCCATAGTTCTCTCCTTTACCCCAATTTTCCCTTTTCCAAAAGGGTCTCAATCTTAGTCTTTCATAAATCAAAGGCAACACCATTCCTACCGGAATGAATCACGATATCCGCCAAGGCTTTACTCGGCTTAACATAAAAGAATAGCCTACTTTTCTTCCCTTGTAAACAAGGGATTTCTTGCCTGGAAACGACTCTCCAAAGTTTTCTTCCCCAGCACAATGCAAAGAAAAGTAAGGAGCAAAAGGGAGAAAAGAAAGAGTACAATGCCGTGCATCAAGTAGTTGTTCTTTTGCAAACTGTAGATTCCGTAAAAAAATATACCATAAAGCAAAAAACTGATTCCATAGGCAAAAATACTGGCATAGGCAATGTTTCTTGCCAGGAGACTACACAAAATCCCCAGGGCACTGAGGAAAAAGCAGGAAATCCCGTAGGTCAAAAAGTATAAAAGTAGGTAAAGATTGGGAATTCCACTATAAATATATACAGTAGCAAGGAAGGGAAGGGTGGATAGCAGCAAAGTTCCAAGAGTACTGATTTGCGAAAAAAGCTTTCCAATGATAATGCTTTTACTGTCCAAGTCCGTACCAAGGAGGAGCTCCAGCATATTTTGTTCTTCTTCCATGCTTAAACTGGATACCGTAATTGCCGGTGCAAGTAGGAGCAGAAAAAGAAAGAGGGCAAGCGCCACATAGTAATATATTTGTAAAAAAGCGGAATAGCGAATCTCTCCCGTCTGCATGCCATTTAAGGATATATAATACAGATTACTGATAAGCAGAAATCAGGAGAATAAGGTTGGTAAAGGAAATCAGAAGCGGAAGAAAAAGTCCTCGGTTAAACAGTATAGTTTCTTTACGCCAAATCGGATTGTCATTCATAAGAAATGATACTCCTTTCGTCCTTTGCTTCTTTTCCTAAAATATTTTCCATACTTCCCGCTTCTCTATAGAAAGAGTGCAGACGTATTCCCGCATCTACAATCCGTTTTAAGAGCTCTGCCTCCTCTCTGGCACTTCCCTTAAACTGGATGTGAATTTCATTTTCCTTTAGGCTGATGGACTTTACCTTTTTATCTTCCTTTAACAGGCCCAAGATATCTGTCCGTCTTCCCTCCACCTGGATTACGATGGGATTTTGCTCGCTGACTTCACGAAAAATTGTAGATACCGAGCCTTTTCGAATCACCTTTCCCTGATGAAGGAAAGCCAGATGGGTACAAAGGTCCGAAAAGTCTCCTAAGCCGGACCCGGTCATAAATATACTCTTACCTTGTTCTGCATAGTCTAAAAGCATAGCTTTTATTTCTGTAACAGTCCGTATGTCCATCGATGCCATAGGCTCATCCAAGACCAATATCTTCGGCTCATGCAACATGGCGCGAACCAGAGAAAGCTTCTGAAAGACAGCTTTGGGTAGTAATTCCATAGGACTGTTTTCCCATGAGCGAATGTCTGCAAGTTCCATAAGCATATGGATACGAGAGCGAATCTTACTTTCTTCCATATGATAACAGGAAGCAAAAAATTGTAAGTACTCAAAGACCTCCATCTTGGGATACCGTCCAAGAACTTGCGGCACATAACCGAGACGTCTTTTCAGTCTTCTCACACCACTTCCCGCTTCCATATCATCTATCCTGATGATTCCTACATCCGGAGATTGGAGACCCATAAGAAGCTTTACTACCGTTGTTTTTCCGGAGTCCGCTAACCCCAAAAGACCGAAGATTTCTCCTGTCTCCACTTTCAGAGAAAAGTCCTCCAGAACAAGATAATTGCCAAAGCTTTTTTTTACATTTGCAAATTCTATCATCCTATCTCCTCCTTGGCACTGACCGTAATCATGGGAAGGAGTTGTCGAATCTCCGGAGAGGCAAGGGACTCTTTGGAGATAAAACGAAGTTTCAATTGATTTTTTTCATTCAAATAGGGATTTAAACGCACTCCGCTTAAAACGCCCTCCTCCTTTCCAATGCTGTCATATCCTCCGGTAAGCTGATTGTAGATAGCCATATTCCCTTGGAAATTCTTTAAGAGGCGATTTCCGTCCGCATCAACATCCATCCTTTCAAAGGAAATGCTCTCTATCTTCTCTTCCTCCCCCAGGTCATAAACAATTTCCAGAGGAATCATAGGATTCATGGTGTTGGTACTTGTGTCAAACTCTCCACTTTCAATAGAGGGATCTCGGGAAAGGGCACTGTATTCTTTTACACTTCCCTCACTGCGAATCAGTTCCATGGAAGCGGAAACGATACTGATTCCATACTGCTCCGGATGTTTATTTCCCAGTCCTTTTTCCATATCGGAAGCATCCATAAATCCTGGACTGTCTTCTCTTGCAATCGCAAAAAAGCGAGCATCCGGAAAATAGCCGTGAATCTGCTCTGCCAAAATAAAACGCATAAAGTTTTTACTGTTTCCCGTAAACAAAAGAGTGCTGAGATAATCAAAATCACCGATGGGAACCGGGGTGGATTCCAGTTCCGAAAGACCCACAGCTTGCCCCTTTTCCAATTTTCCCAGCTTAATGATTCTGCCGTAGAGTAGAATAAAGGCATCGGAAAGGTATAGTCCGTATTATTTTTACTTCCTGAAAGAACTCCGGCAAAATAACACGTTTCCCTCTATCACACCTTTGCTATTGGGTACCTTTTTATTTAAAAGAAAATAATGAGGGCTGAAGGGCTCTCCATTTCGAATAACTATATCGGACTTTTCATGCTCCTGCAGAATTTCTGTACGACTTATATTTTCCTCTTTTCTTAACTCTCCCAGATCTCCGGTATAGTCTAAGCCTTTCAAGATAGGATTCACCGTATATTCTGCCTGGATTCCCAAAGAAAAATTTCGATCTTCCGGAGAGCGGAGGTTGATATAATTTTCTTCATCCATGCTTTCTTTATTCAACTGCAATAGTTTTACATAGGAAATAAAACTGCCGTTAAATCGGGTTCCCATACCCAGAGCCCAGACCAGTAAGGTTCCAAAGAGGGCCAACAAAATAATACTGGGGCGGTAAGCCCTGAGTGAATGCTGTTTCCGTATAAGAAAATAAAGTCCGGGCCCCACAAGAATCCAATAAAAGAGCAAAATAAAAAAATATAAGGGAATGGAAGGAAGTTTTGACAAGTCGGAAAGATTCATCAGTTCCTCCAGATCCCAGTACTGTTTCAGGCTCTTCTCCGATGCGGAAACAGAAAGTACATCCAATCGATTTTGTCCGTAAATTTGAAGAAATAAACGGCCGAGATAGCTGCTGTCCTCTGTAGCATAGCGTTCCAGCTGCAGTAAATCATAGCCCAAAACAGCTAAAAGACCGTTTCCTATAGGGGATACGGAAAGAAAAGGCGTTCCTTCCGAAAAGGCACTTTCTCTTCCTCCTTTTAAGTAAACAGGGGAGCTCATAAGACTTTCCGTAGTGTCCGTTTCTTCCGTCCCAATTTCTCCCCTATCCAGTTCTCCACTTTGACTTGTTTGCTTACCCAAATGGAGACTTCGATTCTGAAAATTCAAAGGAGTCGCAAGATAGGACGCGAAATCCTCTGCCAAAGTCTGCTCTCCATTTTCCGACAAGGAAAAGAGCAGAACTCCTCCATGTTCCACATAACGCTTTAAGCTGTCTCTTACCTGCTTTTCCAAGATGGATAGATTTATGTCACGAATCAAAATCATATCCAAAAGATAAAGGTCTGTTTCTTCTTTCGGAAAGCTGTCCGCAGTAAAATTCAAAACACGGGTCTTCAAAAGGCCATCATTGACCCTCGCATTTTGTAAATAACTGATGTTTTCGCCATTTTGGGACAAGATACCAATCAAAAGTTCCGCATCGGAGCCGGAAATATCCAAACCGACACGCCGGGATACCAGCTGTTCCTTTTGCAGATTCTCCACACTGAGAAAGAGCTGATTTACTCCGGAAGGAAGCATGAAGTTCTTAACCAGTTCCTTTTGACTGTTTCCCTCCACTACAAGCGGATAGGCGTATTGGATAATATGCTTTCCCGATTCCGCAAGAATAATGTTTAATGTCCCTGAAAAAGCCTGCTCTTCCGTATTTTCTATCGTAATTTCCAAAGGCAGATTTTTTCCTGCTTTTGCTGTGTTTTGAATTCCGTAATTCAGACTGATGTTCAATCCATCAGCAAATCCTCTTATCGAAAAAAGGAAAAGAAAACATAGAAAGACAATCCATAATCCGGTTTTTCAATTTTTCGCTTCCCCTCTTTCCACATATATTTTTCGCCTTTTTAGCTGTGAACTTCGGTTTCTTTCAAAGTTTCGGAGTCCTCTCGTTTTCCTCTTCTCGGCTTTTCCTTTTGCTTTTCTCTCTGCTTCGCCGGGTCTTCCGACCTTTTCATTCCACCCTCAAAAATCCCCTTTTCCTCTTCATATTCCAAAGGAAGGGTAACAATAAAACGGGTACCGGATAAATCCGACTTTGCTTCTACGGAACCATGGTGCATTTCCACAATATTTTTCACGATAGCCAATCCCAATCCGGTTCCTCCCGTACTTTGGGAACGAGAAGACTCTACCCTGTAGAATTTATCAAAAAGATAAGGGATTTCTTTCTCCGGAATTGCATAGCCGAAGTTCAGTACCGTGATACGAACCTGCTGCTTTTCCTTTCGAAGACGGATTTTAACCATTTTTCCGTCAGCCCCATATTTAATGGCATTGGTAATCAAATTGTCAAAGAGCCTTACCAACAAATCTCCATCTCCATCAATATAGAGTTTTTTTACATTGGCGGTAAATTCATAATTCAGGTTGTTTTTTTCAAAGTTCGGATAAGCTTCTTCTAAAAGCTGGGAAAGCAACTCCACCAGATTTAAGGTGATAATATTCATGTTCATCTTTCCATAAGAAAGCTTGGTAAAGCCAAAAAGCTCTTCTATCAACTTTTGCAGACGCAGTGCTTTATTATATACAATTTCCAGATAATGCTCTTTCATCTCCTCATTTACAGACTGATTATTCTTAATTAAATCAATATAGCCCAAAATAGAAGTCAGAGGAGTGCGTAAATCATGTGCAATATTCGTAATCAGATCCGTTTTGGATTGTTCATTGCTTTTTTCCAGTTCAATATGCCTGGACAACTCCTCCTCCATAAGACGGATACTCTCCGCGATATGGGCAATTTCTCCCTCTCCGTTGATATCCACCTCCGTCTGCAAGTCTCCGTCGGAGATCTGTTTTACCGCTCTGGCAAGCTTTTCAATGTCTTTTGCCGTCTTTCTCTGCAGGAAAAGAAAACAAAGCGTAAACAGGACTATGCCTAAAAGCACGAAAAGCAAGATGCTTATCGTACCTGCAAAGGCAAAGCCCTGAACAAGAGGATGATCATTCCCCATTTGATAAAGATAATTACTGTAAGAGCTGATATTAAAAACAAGAAAGCACTCCACCACTCCGGTAAAAATGGCAGACATCCCCACATGGAGAAGAATCTGCATCATATATCCTCTGCCGAAATGGTGTGTTAATCTTTCCTTATCCACTTAAGAACTCCTATTTCTCAATCTTATATCCCACACCCCAAACCGTGGTAATAATCTTATCTTCTCTCTGGTCTTCTTTCATCTTTCCACGCAGTCTCCGAATGTGAACCATAACCGTATTGTTCGCTTCGTAAACCTTTTCATTCCAAACCTTTTCGAAGATTTCATCGGTAGAAAAGACTTTTCCGGGGTGGGATGCCAAAAGGAAGAGAATATCGAACTCGATAGGAGTCAATTTGATTTCTTCCTCATCAATAATTACCTTGTGATTATCCTTATTGATGTGCATATTGCGAATGTTGATTTCATTATTGATATAGTTGGTCCCTGCATTGGGATTTAGCTGCGTATAGCGACGGAGCTGAGACTTCACTCTCGCGGTTAATTCCAGAGGATTAAAGGGCTTGGTAACATAGTCATCCGCACCGCCTGTAAGACCCACGATCTTATCGAGGTCTTCCGACTTTGCAGAAAGCATAATCACAGGGATATTGGAACTCTCCCGAATCTTTCTGCACATCTCCAAACCGTTCATGCCCGGCATCATCACATCCAAAAGCACAAGATGGATTTCTTCTTCACCGAGTATTCGTAATCCTTCTTCTGCATTATAGGCTTTAAACACCTTATATCCGTCGGAAACAAGATAAATTTCTACAAGCTCCGCAATTTCCTTCTCGTCGTCAACAACCAGTATATTAATCTGCTGCATACAATCAGATCTCCTTATGCCTTCCTAGCATACTATCTCAGTTTACCTAATATCAGAACCTGCTGGCAAGTCTTTCCCTGTTTTTTCACAAAATGTTCTAATTTTCCTTCGGATAATTTCCCAAAATCCGAAAATCCACTCCTTCTTCTTTCAAAGTAGATAAGGCATTTCCCACTCTGCTGTCCGATAAATTCCCGCTTACATCGATAAAAAAACGATAGGTAAAGGCACCATCTCCCACGGGTCTACTTTGAATCATACTCAGAGACAAACCGTTAAACATAAAGTTTCCCAAAATTTGATAAAGGCTTCCCACATTGTCGGGAATAGTCAGACTTATGCTTAGCTTATAGGAATCTTCCGTATATATTTTTTCATTTCCAAAAACAAAAAAGCGGGTGGCATTCTCCTCTTTACTGAGTTTATCCTGTAAAATTCTCAGCCCGTAATGCTCTGCGGCCTCTCTGCTACAAAGTACGGCCGCTTCTCTTTCTCCGGATTCGGAGAGTTCTTTCGCTGCAATAGCCGTATTGGCAGAAGGGATCTGCTCTATATCGGGATGCAAAGAGAAAAAGTCTCGGCACTGTGACAAGGCCTGAGGATGAGAATAGACCTTTTTTATACTTCCCAATTCCTCCCCGACTATACTGCAAAGGCAGTGAGATACGGGATAGTAAATCTCTCCCAGAACAACCGCCTTTGGATAGCGATTCAAGAGATCATAATTATCCTGTACCATACCGTAGGTGGAATTGTCCATGGGAAGAATACCATAATCCGCTCTTCCTTCCTCCACTGCATCAAACACATCTTGAAAAATGACGCACGGAAATCAGATTTTCATCTGGAAAAATTCGTCTTCCCGCAAGATAGGAATAAGCCCCCTTCAATCCTTGAAAAGCAAGCTTTTTCTCCGGGGAAATCATCTTCTCCACCTTTTTAAAGGAAAAACGGTTTACCCTCCCTGCTTCTTTCATATACTGAAGCTGTCTTCTTCGGGAGAGGGTCATCAATTCAGAAAATAGCTCCCTCACAGCAGCTTTCATCATGGAATCTTCCACCATATTTGACACTGCTTTTAACTTTTCTTCTTCTCTCTTTCCGTCAAAAATCGCCTTACCGCTTTTCAGCTTGTCTTTTGCAACTTCCGTTACAAGCTCCATTCTTTTTTGGAACAGTTCCACCAGCTCCCGATCGATTTGATCAAGTTCCATACGTATCTCTGTCAGTCCCATCTGCACCTCCGATATTCCCGGTATTATCTAACTGTTCCCGACATCACCGTTTTCTTCCGTCTAAGTCTCAGTTTTCTACCTTATTCGGTTAGTTCCGCTTTTTCTCGCCTCTCCACTTCCCTTAATTCCCGAACCATGGAAAGCACCTTTTCTTCAGCATATTTTCCGATATGTTTTCTTTCCTCCTCGGAAAGCTCAGAAAGCAGAATCGGCTCTCCGAAGCGAACATAAACCTTCGTGCTTTTCAGGCGCGGAAAATCTTCTTCCATAATTTTTCTTGTATTAATCATGGCAACCGGAATAATCTTGCAAGCTGTCTTTTCAGCGAGTTTAAAGGAACCCTCTTTAAAGGGAAGGATTTCTTCATCACTTTCCCCTTTCGCCCTGGTTCCTTCCGGATAAATCCAGATGGAAATCCCTCTTTTAATTTCTTGAATTGCTTCGATAATCACTTTCAGATTTTGCTTTAAATTATCTCTATCTAAAAACAGGCAGTGTAATTCTTCCATCCAAAGCTTCATCGTTGGAATCTTTGCCAGATTATCCTTTGAAATGAAGCCGGTAAGATTTTCCATGAGGCTGTAACCCACTACGATATCAAAATACGAGCGATGGTTTCCCACAAAGAGCACCGCTTCGTCTTTCGGAATATTCTCCAAGCCTTCAGCTTCTACCTCTACCTTGCAGATTTTTAAAATCTTCTTGAGCTTTCCTTTCACAATGGATAGGCATTCCAAATCCCGTTCTCTCGTTCTCTCCCTCTTTCGGAGAAAAAAGAGACGCAGGCTGCCAAAGGTCAAAAAATTAAACAGTAAAAATAATACACGAATCAGGGGCAGCATAACTTCCTCCTATAAAACATCGGAAAAATGAGGGCGCAATCCTCTAAAGAAACGCAGTCCCACCAAAAGAAGCAAAAGGGTAACAACCCAAAAATAAAGGCTTAGTCCCGGTCTTTCAAAGAAAAAATTCCCGGTAATCATCGAATCACGATAGCCTGCCACAATGTAGTAGAAAGGATTCAATTTAAAAATATCTTTAACCAAGGAGCTTTATTTGTGAACAAAAGCTCATCATACATAATGGGTACCATCCAGATTCCGAATTGTAAAACAATACCCACAATCTGCTGCATATCTTTAAAAAACACGGAAATTGCCGAAGTAAAGTAACTTAAGCCCAGTCCAAAGCATGCCGTTGCAAAAGAATAGTACGCTACCTGTAACCAAGTGATTCTCGGCATTTTTCCGCTAAAAAGATAAAAGAGAAACATCACCAGTAAAAAGAAGCTATGCACCAGAATACAACTTAAAAGCTTGATAATGGGCAAAAGTTCTATAGGGAACACCACCTTTTTTACCAAGTAGTGGTACTCCTGTAAAATTCCGGTATTCATATTCATAATCTCGGAAAAAAAGAACCAGGGAACAATCCCGGGAATAAGCCACAAGGTATAGCTCACATTCGGTACGGGCGGGCTTGACTTAAAACCATAAGGTCCAAAGATAAACGCATAGATGGCAATGGTAACCAGCGGCTGAATAAACATCCAAACTGCACCGAAGTAGGAGCCGACAAAACGCTTACGAAAGTCTGCTCTTGCAAGTTCCAAAATCATCTTATGCTTCTGCTTACATTCTCTTAATAAACTGAACAAGTTCTATTCCTTTCCGGAAAATTGGCTATAAACAAAGTAAAATCCACCTTTTTCATGAAGATTGAAACAAGGTACAGTAAGTGTATATGCAGAACAGCAAATTGGCAAGTATCTGGAAAAGCAGAATTCCCCGCGCTGCCTTCTCTCCTTTTTCCCCGCTATTCCTATCGGCATGAGGGCGAGAACGAAGAAAGGTAAGACAGGAATAAAATACCTTCCCTGTACCCCCAAAACATAATCTGTCCTCTTCGGGGTATAGGCAAAAAGCATCATGGTTAATGTCACAAGAGACAAGTCCCTGCACTCAGAAGAAGAAATACCGCTCTTTGCAGGATATGCCATGGTTTTTTGTCTCGGATTTCTTTCTTCTCTCCCAGAATCGCAGTCGCAAAGGGGGAGGCAAGGAAAAGATAGCAAAGGCCTTCCGGAAAACAAAGTCCTTTTCATCAAACTGTCCTAAGGGATGCCCCACCATAGTCAAGAGATATTCTTTCCCCTTTATCATAAAAGTATTTCTAAGGATCTTCACAAAAACATCCGGCTGTGCAAAAGTCTCTCTACGATTATAGGTTTCCTGTACAATACCATCTCCTACCACATCGGAGACATTTACCGTATCCGCCTGCGGTCTTAAGTAACGACTAAAAGCGTCAAAGTTGACAAGCAAAACTCCCAATACGATGGAAAGACCCACCGCAAAAATGGCAAAGAAATAGAGTAGAGGAGAGGAAAAACGACGATAGGATACCACAATACAGGAAGCAAAAAGCATAGAATAAATCATTTTACACGGAGAAAGTAGAATTGCCAAAAGCAGATAACCCCTATTTCCTTTAGTCCCAGCTTTTCTGTGCGTTTTTCATAATCCAGTACAACAGAAAGTAAAACAAAGCTAAGTGCAAGAATGAATCCGTCATAAGAAAGAGAGGAAACAAGCTCCAGTGTCATCGGAAACAGGGATATGGAAAACAGCATTTCTTTTCCAAAAGGCATTTTCTATAGCAATCGCAGCCATAACAGAGAAAAAAACAAAAGATTGAAAAAGACGTCCGAAGTAAAGAAGAGTAAAGCGAGAAGCCGAAATAAGTCTCGCAAAGCTAAAGCCCAGTGCGGGGAACAAATAAGCAAATGGAGTGGTCGGAACCGGTTTTTGCAAAGTAAAGGAATAACCGCTTTCCTCTGCAAAAAATCCTGCTTTCTGTCGCTCCAGAATCTGTTCTTTTTGGATAAACATGCCGAAAACCGTAGCCTCATCCGGCTTATTGTCTCCACTCCAATCATCAATTTCTACATCTTCTTTCCGAATACGCATGTTACCGTCCCGGTCATACAAAGGCTTGGGATTTCCCAGTATTTTCGAGGATAACTCATAGGCTCCCACGTAATGTAAGACCTCATCCGGTGCCGATAGGGGCATTAAAACAAAAGAATAAACGGATCCCAGAATCATCATTGTAATAAAAAACACCTGAGATAATCTTGTTTTTGAGGAAAAACAAAAACACCAACAAAAAGAAGTACGGAAAGGAGAAAGAAAAAAATCACTTCTCTTCCAAATGCTGGATAGTTTCGCATATCATCAAGCAATTTCATCATTTCTCTCTGTTCATCTCCTTCTTTTTATCCTTTTCCCTTTCTCTCCTATCCCTAAGAGCCTCATTTTGGACCAAAGTCTTTACACGTTCTTCCAGCTTCCCTAAAGCCGCATTCACATAAAAAGACGAAGCAACAAAATAAAGATCACAAAGAGAAAGAAAAATTCGCCGTGGAATAAATCCCGAGAAGCCTTGCCAAACTATCCGGAACCCATGGAAAAATAGCAAAAAGCAAAAGCAGGAGGGAGAGAATGAGCCAAAAAATACTCTCCTCTATCCTCATTTTTTCTTTCTTAATCGATCTATGTAAAAAGAAATAGGTAAACAGGCAAACCGCCAGTAAAATAATACGAAACAATAAAGTCATCTTCTGCCTCTTCTTCCGAAATCCCTCTAGTGGAATTTCTTTTTCTGAAAATATTGGGGATTCAAGGTAAATCGACGTAGTAAAAACTTCGATAAGCGGTGATAGTTTTTCCCGCTTTATAGCCCAAGAAACGAAACGCAGTACGGTAAAACAAAGGAATCAGTAAAAATGCTTTTCCTCGAGCTATAAGGGTTCTACTGTTTTGTAATATCATCTTGATGCCTTCTTTTTCGGGGGGAACCAAATCAAAAATCTCAGGATAATCTTTGTGCGATACTCCTAAGTCAAAATTTCTCTTAAATTGTTGTATAGCAGTAAAGTGATGAGAATGATATACCCTGGCCTTAGCCTGATAAGCAAGCTTATACCCTGCCTGCACAGCCCTTGCCGCAAAAATCATATCTTCATTGAAGATGGTCGGTGCAAGAAAACCTCCCAATTCCGTAAAAACATCTTTCTTATACATACAGCAGACATTGGAAGCGAAGAAGCATTTGATTCCTAAAGTTTTCAAATCCTCTATTCTTTTATCTGCAGGGTTTCTCCGTAATTAAAGTTTCGGGAAAGTCTTTCATCAAAGGAGCTTTCCTTGGTACAGCACTGCCTTGCATAGACCTCAGCAATTGCAGAGTCTATGGAGAAAGAGGAAAGCAAAGCCCTTGTCATTCCCTCATCCGCCGGAATAGCATCATCCGTCATACATAAAAAATAAGGAGTATCCGAAAATGAAACCCCCAGGTTTCTGGCATAAGCATGATCAAAGTCTGCACGGGAAATATGATATAAACGGATATCCAGCTTTATCTCTTTCAAAGATCTTTTGAAAATATTGCTCTTCCGGTATTGATTAAATCACTCGAGGGAATTTCCTGTTTTTCCAAAGCTTTCAACAGCTTTCGAAAACTTTTCTCGGCTTATAGCAGGAATAATGACATCAAAAGAAGAAGTCTCTTTCATTTACTTCCATTCGTATATCGTTCATTCCTAAAGAGCACTGTTCCATTTCCGTATATTTCGCCTGTTCTTCCTTTCTTAGCATTTTTCTCATTTTTCCTTTACTGCCCGCTATTTTATCATGGCTACCTGAGAAAGAAAAGAAAAGGAAAAGAAATGCCATCTGAGTACAAACTGTAAGGAGGCAAAGAAAAATCGCTTGTCGCACCATAAAATCTGCGGTAAAAAGGAAATCAGCGCCCTTAGCGCATACCCTGTAAATATTCTCTTCTGCCGTCTCTTGGTAACCAAAATATAATATTCCAAATTGGCAAGAGCATAAAAGCAACCTCCCAAAATCAGCAGGCAGAAAGACCACCTTTCTCCGCTGATTTTTCCGTCAAATCCACTTCCCAAAAGTTTCTCCAAAATCCATAAAACCAACGGAGAAAAGCCAGAACTGCCATCAAAAAGAAGAACAGACAAGAAAAAGAACCTTCTTCATTAATTTGCTCTCCTCTTTTCGAAATCCTCTTCTGTTTCTCGATTGCCAAAGAGCAGCCATACCGGGCAATGCAGGTCGAATGATAAAGTTAGCCAGTAAATAGATAAAATTACCGGGCATGAAAAGAAGATTGTAGATGCCGGAGGAGGAAGATCCCATCACTGCATCCACTGCATATTTCGAAGAAGAAAAAACATAGAAATCCAGAAATACAGAAAGAAAAGAGAGAAAAACTGCTATAAAACAGACTGTTTGATCTTATTTTTCTTCGTCTAAGGCGGGATCCGGTTCTTCTTTACTAAGTGCCTTTGTTTTTCGTAAAGGCAAGATAGCAAAAAGATACAAGGAGAAAATTTGAGAGAAATTAATCAGAATAACTCCCATAAGAAGATTTTTACTAAAGACCAAACAGGATAGTAAAATAAATACGGAAAGTAGGGTTCTAAAGAAAAGAGATTGCCCCGTCTTATAATTTCCCTCTCTGTAATTCCGATTCAAAAACATCGATATATCCGTCTAATATCTTGTACGCATACAAAGACAATAGCAAGCTTTCTCCATATTATAATGTCCCATTTCGTATATTGATACGAAAGGAAGAGAAAGAAAGGAATACTGGCTAGGCAGAACTCAGAAATCCGAAGATATGATAGTCTCGAAAAAGAAAATTCTCCCTCATATCCGTGATATGAGAAAGGGCGAATGCCAAAATAAGCCAAAATAAAGAATTGCTGCCCCAGCGTAGAGAGTAACCGAGCCAAAATCGCGCCTTCTTTCTCTCCCAAAATGCATAGAACAAAGAGCCAGAACCATGGAAGCCAGAGCAAGTCATACTTCCCAAAAGCATTCCACAAAATATCATTTTTCATTGGTGACTGCTTTTCCCTTATCATCCTTCTCCCTAAAGCTACTTCGTTTTTCACAAAATGAGACAGTCCACTCTTTGCCATGTATTGTATGGCTGAGCGGCTTCAAATACAGATTCCCTTCTTCTCTCTTCCGTACCTAGACGGAACCTCCGAGATGCTCATCCCGGCAAGAAGTAGATGTGCCAAGGTATCCGGTTCCGGAGAAAAATTTTTCTCCAAAGAAAAACGGGCTATCGCCTCTCTACCATATAATCGAAGACCGCAGGTCGGGTCGGTCAGCTTCTGTCCGGTGCGAAGAAAGATCAAAAAGCTCAACAAAGCCGATCCGAGGTCTCTTGGGTTCATTCCCTTCTTTTTACTTAAAAAGCGAGATCCGCAGACAATATCCACTCCCTCTCAGCCTTTTCCAAAAGAAACCCCACATCTTCCGCCCTATGCTGTCCATCACCGTCAAATTGTAATGCAAAATCGAAATCATTCTCATAAGCAAAACGCATGCCGGTCTGAAAACACGCCGTTAAGCCCAGATTTTGGGAAAGGGCAATATAAGAATATCCATTTTCTGCGCAAATGCGTACAGTCTCATCCGTAGATCCGTCGGAAATGATGACATACTCCGCATCTTTGTCATACGAAAGGATATCCTCTACAACTTTCGGGATACTCCTTGCTTCATTGTATGCAGGAATAATCCACAAGATTCTATTTTTTCCGTTGTTCTTTTCTTCCATTTCCTCACTCTTCTTCAGAGGAAAGGTAATGCTCTTCATAGACCTTTCCATAGCTTCCGTAACGAATCTCTGTTAAAATACCTGCTTCCTTTTCCGGAAAATTCTCCTTTATAAGAAGTCTTACAAAGCCACCCCCTGCCATCTCGGAAAAACCGATTCCTCCGGAGGGTCTTGGATTACATTCCAGGAAGTAAAAACAGGCTTCTTCCTCCTCGTAAATCCACTCCATATTCACAAGACCATAAAGCTTTAAATCCGCCATAATCCTCAGAGACATTTTTTCCAAAGCTTTATTTTCCAGGATTGTGACGCTGGTTCCCGCTCCATTTCCGGTCCGAAGTTCTTCTCTTCTCACAAGAGCCCTCTCCACTCCGGATACTCCTCGAAAAAGGTCCACGGTATATACCTTTCCCTCTATTTTTTTCTGGAAAAAATAAGAGCCTTCTTTCTGTTCTCTAAAGATTTGATTCAAGAAAAATCCCAATTGATCCTCGGAGTAAATAAAGTTGAGCCCTTCGGAAGATCGGCCATTTTTCAGCTTCGCAACCAAAGGAACTCCGGCTCGGAAAAATCCATTTCTTCATAGTCTTTTCCCTCGATAACGGAAAAACCGCTCTCCATAGAAGAAGCAAGGGTTTTTCCGAGAAGACATTTATCCCGAATCAAAGATAAATCGCCTTTTGGAAGCAGGAGTTGAATCCCCATCTCCTCATACTTTGTTCTATTTTGATAAAAAAAATCCACCTCTATATCGGTAAGAGGGAAGATAGCGTCGATTCCTCGGCTTTTCACTATGGATAAGCATGTATTCCCGTAATTCTCCTCATCCGAGACTAAAGGAACCTGCGTAAAGCCGTCAACAATAGCGGCATTGACCACCCATTCTCTTGGGTAGCAGTCCATACCGAAGACGAGAAATCCCATCTCTTTCAATCTTTTAATAATCGCCCTCGCTGAAAAAGAGCCGATGGCGGTAAGCAGTATTTTCTTCTCTGCCCTTTGTTCTGTCTTTTGCGTTGTCTTTTGCGTTGTCTTTTGCCTTGTCTTTTGTTCTATCCTTTGCGTTGTCATTTGCTTTTTCCTATCTTATCCCCGTAAAACCCATCGTAATAAAGTGTAATATAATAGATATTGCAATACAACTCATCGCATAACAGCTTTCAAAATCCTCACTATCCGCTCTACATCTTCATTCGATAAGTCCGGATAAATCGGGAGTGTCAGGATTTCTTTGGAAATCTTCTTTGCAAGAGGGGTTTCCTCTTCATTAAAACGTCCCTTATAACAATCATAGGCGTTGATGCAGGGATAAAAATACTTTCTGGCATGAATCCTCTTTTTGAAGCGCAAGGAAAACTTCATCCCTCTTTCCCATCGCCAAGGAGACGAATCGGCATATAGGCATAATTTTTTTCCAAATTTTCCTGCTCTTTTGGAAAAATAAGATTATTCATACCGAAAAAAGCTTCCTTATACAGCTCATAGACTCTTTCTCCGCCCAAGTATATAATCCGGAAGATGTTTGAGATTGCAAAGTCCCATTGCGGCGGAAAACTCATTCATCTTTCCGTTCCCCCCTGCGCTTCTTACCTCTTCCTGACCGAGAATACCGAAGTTCTTCAGTTCATATAGCCGTTGAAAAAGAGAAGGCTCTTTCCTCTCCGGAAACAATGGCTCCCCCCTCTATTGTGTGAAAGACTTTCGTAGCATGAAAGGGAGAACATCGGAGGCTGTGCCGAAACTTCCGATTCTCTCTCTCATAAACCGTTCAAAAAAAGCATGCGCAGCATCGTACAGCACAGGGAGACCATATTCTTTGGAAAAGAGTATCCAGTCCCTCTACATCACAAATATTGCCGTAAACATGTACAGGAAGAATTGCCTTGGTTTTACTTGTTATCTTCTTTCGAATATCATCCGGATGAATAGTGAAATCCTCTTCATCAATATCGCAAAATACGGAGTAAACTTTCCGAACGATGGCATGGGTTGTACGCAAAGGAGTGGTAATTAATCTCCCCTTCCGTCCCGAAACACTCCAGTAAAAACTCCAAAGCCAGATGTCCGTTTGTAAAAAGTTCGACTTCCTTTACGTCCAGATTCTCCTTTAATTTCCCCCTAAGTTCTTCATGGAATTCGCCCATATTGGTAAGAAATCTACTCTCCCAAAGCTTCTCAAGATAGGAAGAAACTCTTCTAATGCCGGAAGGCTGGATCTGGTCACAAAGATTTCCGTCTTTTTCATTGGATTTTCCTCTCTTTTCCCTTCCATTTCTGACAAGATTTTTACAATTTTATAGTATTAAGCTGAAAATGTAAAATGCCGGGTAGCACTTTTCTACTTATTTATGATAAGGTTCTTAGAATGACTTTAATAAGCTTTTAGATATTAAACTATATGATGAATGGTTCATGTTTAAAATGTTAAGAGAATAGGACAGAATGCCCTATAGTAAGGAGGTTATCTATTATGAATCAGGCGAAAAAGCTCGCTGCACTCGGTATCTTGCTTAGTATGACTCTCTCGCAGCCCTTTCTAGCTCTCGCTGATACTCCAGTTTCTTCAGGCACAGTGCGTAATAGACACATTCTGAAAGCGTAAGTTTGGTCCGGGACAAAAGTCTTGGAAACGCTACTGTAGAGGATAACGGACAAGCCGGAAACGTCATCACTGACGGTTCTTTCGAACATGCAGAACTGAACGTGGACAGTATCCGTCCTTTTATGACAACACCGCATGAAGCGGATATTGCAGCTGATCCGGTACTCAATTTAGTTCCTCTTGCTACTTATTATATATACAATTCTGCAGGAGACCGGATTGACTATGGATACACGCAGGACAATCAGTCCTTTACCTTCAGTCCGGAAGGATTTAAGCGAATCCTTATGGAACATCAGAATGTAGGAAGATGGTGCTATCGCACCTATACAAGCGAAGGTGCATGGGGTCCCTGGGCCGCCTCCGGAGAAACCACACCGGACCAAGGCACGGTAACCGCCATCATGCTTAGAGTAAAAGGCTATTCCCATAAGTTTGGGGAAGTGTATTACAGAGCCGTTTTAAATGACGGCACCGTAACAGACTGGGCAAAAAGCGGAGAAGCTTGCGGAAGTATCGGAAGCGGAAAGTATATCGTCGGCTTAAAAATCACACTTTGGAATAACAATACCGCCTTTAGCGGAAGACGAGGCAGAGCCTTGGACAACGCCTATGAAGAAGGTATTTATTTTGAAGGTGAGGAAGCAAAGTATCGCCTCGCAAGTGGAGAAGCTTATACCGGCTTCTGCCTTTGACAGTGACTCCAATCAATATTATTTTGAAAATGGTGTTTCTCAAAAGGGCTGGAAAAGAGTAGACGGTTACAAACTCTACTTTAATGAACAAGGTATTTTACAGAAGGATTTGGAACCGATTATGGGAAGACCCGGCTCCTATTCCATTCGCATCAACAAGGCAACAAGAACCTTATATGTGATGGCAAAGGATGAGAGCGGAAACTTTACCATTCCCTATAAAGACTTTGATGTGCAGTACGGAACAGCACACCTCTGGCAACTAAGATTTATCAGAAAAATATCGTTGGCACTTTTATGCATAAGGATTGCTACACCCAGTATCTTTCCCGCTTCTACAAGGGCTTCATCATTCACTCTCTTCTCTATGAAAGAGCTGATGCACGAAGCTTTGATGCCATTAACTATAACTTCATGGATCAAGCTATCTCCGGCGGATGCATCCGCTTAAAGGCTATCGATTCTGCATGGGTTTATGAGAATTGTAAAAACGGCACTCCCGTCATCATTTACTCCGATGCATGGGATAAGGGACCGGTAGAGAAGGATGCCATCATGCAGGCGATTCCGAGAGAGCAGAATTATGATCCCACAGATGCCTCTGTAGTAGGACAGCAGAGCGCTGAAGATGCAGCAAAAGAAGCCACAGCAAAAAGAGAGGCCGAAAATGAGGCTGCCCATAATCTGATTGAGCCAAATGCTTAAAACTATGAAAACATACATCATTATTCCGAATTACAATGGAAATCATTTTTTAGAAAAGTGCATGCTTGCTTTGGAAAACCAGAGCAAGCATGATTTTTCTATTCTATTTGTAGATAACAATCTCGAAAGACGACAGCATAAAGACTATCCGAGCCTATATCGAAAAAGAGCCGGAGCGTATCTTTCTTATTGAAAACAAAGAGAATTACGGATTTGCCAAGGCGGTAAATCAAGGTATTCTTTTTGCGAAAAGAGTTTGCGGTGCCTGTTATGCTCTTCTGCTCAATAACGATACGGAAGTGGATCCTTTTTGTGGAAAAGCTTGTCCGATTTATGGAAGAAAAAGAAGCAAGGGGTGAAAGAGTTTTTGCCCTTTCCTCTAAGATGGTGAAGATGCATGATCCAAGACTCATGGATGATGCCGGTGATGAACTTTGCGTCCTGGGCTTTCCTTTTCAAAGGGGACTGGAGGACAGCGAAAAAAATTGGAATAAAGCGGAAGAAGTCTTTTCGGCCTGTGCGGGAGCAGCGCTCTACTCCATAGAAGCACTGGAAAAACAGGACTCTTTTGACGAAAAGCACTTCGCTTACCCTGGAGGATGCTGATATTTCTTTCCGTGCACAGCTTTACGGCTATAAGATATACTTCTGTCCGGAAGCAGTCTGCAAGCATGTCGGTTCCGGTACGAGCGGAGGCAAATCCAGTAATTTCAAGGTCGAGCTATCTGCCAGAAATTCCGTATTTCTTCTCTATAAAAATTTCCCCTTTTTCCTGAAAGTGCTCAATTTTTTGCCATTTCTACTTGGCTTTTGTATTAAAGCAATTTATTTTCAGAAAAAGCGCTGTGGAAGCATATAGAAAGGCCTTATGACAGGTCTTCGAGAAAGAAGGACAGCTCAACAGGCCAATTTTCGGGAATTCCCTTTCCCGTTACCTCCAAATCGAGGCTCGTCTTATCCGAAACTGCTTCGTTTATCTGGAGGAACGAAAAAGACGAAAAAGGCTGAAGCTGTAAAACAAGTTTTCTCTGTTCCATAGGAAAGAGAAAATAAGATAACTAATACCTCCTAGGGGAATCAGAATCAGGAGTTGAAGATTTCTTCCACTCCTTTTTCTAAAATTTACCACGCTCAGATAGACCAAAAGCCGCCATAAAAACTGCGCATAGAAGGAAGCACTTCTCGAAGCTCTCGAAAAACCCATAGTTCAAGAGTTTCTTGATTTGGTCAGGTATTTGAAATAAAACAAATCAATCCCCTCATGATTTTTCCCCACAAAAAGGGAAAAAGTCCAAATGGCAAAAGTCATCACAAGAATCAAAACTCAACAATCTGCATTTTCATTTTTCAAAATCATCTGAACGTCCCTGACTGCTCATCAGCTGCAAATTAATCATGTGCAAGGAAAAAGCAAATACACAAGAGACAGAAAATAAAGATAGGGTAAAAGCCCAAGCCATCCGTAAGAAGCAGTACAATCAAAAGCTTGTCCAACCGCCATAAGTCCAAAGAGAAAGCGGGAACAGCAAGAAAGCGGATAGAGATACACTCTTTTGGACTCCCTGCAGTTTCTTTCTCTCCCTGCAACTTTTGAAAATGCGGGAGAGTACAGAAGATACTCAAGAAGAAAGGGTACCGAAATCAATCTCGGAAACATCCATCGATTATAGAGAGCCAGCTCTTCTACAGGTATCCGATAAGGAGCGCATAAAATATTTTTGCCAGATCTGATCTGACGATACGGAAAGAATGGCTTCCAGCTAAAAGCAAATAGACTTTGTACAAGAACAAGTGAAAATCCGAATCCCGAGTTTATAGGGTAAGAGAATGAATAAAATAAGAACAGAAAAACAGGTAAAACTTGTCAGGAAGCCATTGCATACAGCACCAAATCCTCTTTTGGCAAAGACAATTGCAAGAATCCCTGAAAAAGAAGAAAGAAAAAACTGCAGAAATATCGGCCGAAAAAAGACAAGGCGACTTTGCAAAGGCTGCTGGATGGAAAGACGTTGCCCCGGAAAAAGGAGTAAGGCCATGAGACGTAAAATGCCCCTAATACGGGAAGATGATAAAAAGCCGCAACACAAGGGCTACAGGAGAAAAACACCAAATAAAGATGTTGCCAAAGTAAGCCGGAAAAGAAATGCGGTAGAATTAATCCAAATTCTTGACTTTCTTTTGCATCAGCGCCTGAAAAACCTGCTTCGAATCAAACTGTTGGCAATACCGATAAAGATGGAAATGATTCCTACCGCTCTGACATCTTCCTTGCTACAGCTGCAAGGAGAAGAATGGAAAAAGAAGCTGAATTCCCTGATAGGAAATCTGCTCCACTTCAAAAACATACCGGAAACCACTTTTCTCAGATTTTGACTTTTCTCTGCCATAAATTCTATATCCTTTTCTACCTTTATCTTCTTCATAAACACTCTTGTTTTTAACTCATGCTCTTTGATTTTAGCTCATGCCTGCTTTTTTGTATGCTCTGTTTTTAGCTCTTGCTGCTCTTGTTTTTGCTCTTTCCATCCCAAAAACGGCATTGTAGCGATACAGCCCGGGAAGGCAGTATTCCAATCAAGCAAGAGTTTCTCCTTGACACTGAGTCTCCTTGTAGTGCCCCGATTCTCCTTACTATAGATTTTCGAGAAGTCCCGAGATTCATTGCAATGGAGGAAAAGCCTGCGAATCGACTTCTCACATCTTCCTCATATCTCCCTGACTTTCTTCAAAAAGAGAATGTAGTCCTTTTCATTCTCACCAGTATTCTCCTGTTTTCGCCTTGCCCATCTCCTCCTCTGTGCCAGCGTCCAGGAAACCGGAGAGGTGAAAGTGCTGATATGCGAAAGGGCACCTGAAAGACAGCACTGCCTTTCCTGTAGGGCGCTGCCGCATAAGCTCCAGCAGGGCGGTCTCCTACGGAAAGCTGTGATAAAACTCCGGAGTTTTAGAGCTTCATCATAAGCAAAGCTTTCTCCAAAAACAAAGAAGAAAAAGGCAGTTCCGCCTCATGCGTAATCAAGTCTTGCTCTGAGATTATACAGATCTGTTTCATAGGGCGCAAAAGCTTCTGCGGTCCTCCGTCCCGTCTTCGAGAATCACCTTTGCATGTGATGAAAAGAGAATCGCTCTGGATGCTCCTCCAGCCCTTCTTTTGTTTCTCCAACTTTTCTTCCGAGGATCATCTCCATCTATCACACTGATAAAATCTCCCTTTGCCCTCGAAAGTTAAAAATTCCCGTGATATTGTGCTCTTTCAGATATTGATTTTCTTCCTGCAATATAGGAAAAATAATATCGGATATTTCTCCTGATATCTGGGATCGATTTCCTGACTGCCATCCGTGGACGCATCATCATGAACGAGGATTTCCAAAGAAACTCCGCCCTTTGCTAGCAGAAATGGAGTCAAAGGCACTCTCCTATATATTGTTTATGTTGGTATGTGACTACACAAACCGAGATCAATGGTTTTTTCATTTCTTTCTCTTTTCAGTTTTTTCTTTCGGAATAAAGAGCATCGCTCCCATGGCCCGATAAAAGGGAAGAGGATAGATTTTATATTGCAACATAGTCTTTATCCGTTTAAGAAGCGACAGTTTTGAAAGGGATAAAAAGGCATGCAGCACTCTTCTGTCTTCTATAGATAGCCTCTCTCCGTAAAATCTTCGAAACTCTCTCCCTTGATGAAATAAGGCGAAGTATCCCTCTTCCGACCTTTTATCGGATTCTGCCCGCTCCTTAATATTTTTCCGAAGACACTCCTTTATTTCTCTTAGCGCACTCCCCTTTTTCGCTCCGAGTACATTTTCTCCATGTTGTCTGTAAGCATAGAGTGCCTCCGGTAGCACTAGAATATGGCCAAAAGCTGATGCAAGAAGTGCAATCCATTGGTCATGCATATAAACAAAGTCGGGAACTTGCTTTAAGTACGCTAAAAGACTCTGATTCATCACCATTGCGGCACCTGTTACATGATTTTGTATTAAGAGATTGGCAAAGTTGTCCTTTTTCCAAGGCATCTTTTGATAACGAAAATAAGAATCTGCTATCTTTTTTCCCGACTCATCCATCACTTCCATATCCGTGTGGCAAAGCAAAGGACAGTCCTTTCCATATCGAGTTTCCGCTTCCTGCATCGCCCTTGTCATTGTGGAAAGCTTTTCAGGATAGCAGAAAATCATCCTGGTCCGAGAGAAATAGATATTCCATCTTCTCATAGGGAAAATCCGGAATCGTTCGATTGGCAAGAGCAGAAAGAATCATCAGAAAATGTTTCCAAGCAGATCCCGAGGCTTCTCCCTTATCATAAAGAAAAACTTTCTCCCCATATTCTTCCTTCGTCTTGTGCAAAATCTCCCTTGTCCCGTCGGTCGATCCGTCATCGGAAAGAAGGAGCAAAAATTCTCCCGAATAGTCCTGAGAAAGCAGGGATTGAAGCTGCTCTCTCAGGTATTTTTTCCCATTATACGTACATAGGATAATGATTTGCAAAATTCCCTCCAAACTGTTTTGTTTCCGCTTTCTTAATCCTTACTTTATTATCGTTTATTGTCTTATCTGAGGCTTTTTTCTTTGTGCTTGGACTATTTTATCTTTCCGATTCACTTGCCCTATTCCTATATCTTTTTCCTTTGAGAGCAGAGCTCAAAAAGTAGGGTTTCCAACAATACGGCAGTCTGAAAAAAACGGACCATAGCCTTTCTAAAACTTCCAATAGACAGGTATTTACTGTAGTACAGTCTTTCCGATGCCTGTCGGATTGTCTGCCTTTTCACTAGGGATTTGATGTTTTTTCCGGTACTCCCGCTATCCTGATGTAAATAACTTACCGCTGTGCATAAAAAGACCTTATAGCCTGCATCCTTCATGCGTTGCCCGATAACATTTTCCTCTTCATAAAGAAAGAAATCTTCGTCAAAGCCTCCGCTTTTTTCAAAAGATTCTTTGGAAAAACAAAGACAGGAGCCATGAAGACAGTCTACTTGGACATAGGGTTTTTTCTCCAGATAACTCTTCTTGTAAAAAAGCAGAGAAGAAAATAATCTCCGAGACATAGGACCTGATGCAAGTAAAGCAGGGACAAAGGAATGCAACTTCCATGCGGTCTGCTGTAATCCGATTCCGTCCTGCATCCTGCCTGAAACAAGCCCGGCTTCCTTTTCTCTTTGAAAAATGGAGAGAACGGTAGAAAAATAATTTTCTGTAAAAGAAGTATCGGGATTAGCCAAAAAAGCATGGTGCATTCCCTTTTCAAAAAGATAGCGAAGTCCAAGATTATTCCCTGCTCCGTAGCCCTTATTCTCCTTTTCGCCAAGAAGCTTGACCCGTTCATTTTCCAGTGCACCAAGACGAGAAAGGCTGTCGTCCGTAGAAGCATTGTCTACTATTACAATACACGAAAATAGAGGAAATGTTTCCAATTCCTCTACCAAACAGGAGCTGTTCTCCCAATCATTATAATTTAAAACGACTATGCCTACCGCCACGCTCTTATCCCTCCGGCTTCTTCCTGGAAGTTTTCTGTATTACGGACTATTCTAGCATGGAAAAGGACGGAAAAGAATACTAAAGGGGTTTTTCTTCTTTTACTTCTTTTACTTCTTTTTACTTTATGTATTCGTACTGTAAATTTGTTAGCTATAACTTCATCTTCTTACAAAGCCTTTTTATAATAGGTCTCCCTATTTGTTCTCTAAGCTTAGGAAGAAGAAGCTTAAGATATTCATTCCTCTGTAAAAGGAGCATAAAGAACTCTTTTCCTTTCACTTCTTTCACTTCAAACGGACTGTTCTCCGCATAATAGCGAAAGGCTCTTCCGTATGGATTTCCGCTTCCCCGCACATAAGGTCGGGATGCCCCCGCAAAGTGCACCATGACAGGATGTGCCTTTGCCTGCTTAAATCCTTTTTTCTTTTCCAAGTTTTCATACCAAGGAGCATTCTCACAAAGTGCCTTATAGCGGAAATAGTAGTAGTTTGAAAAGAAATTATAACGCTGAGGAAGTGCTTTGATTTTTCCTTTGCAAACTACGTTTAAAATATCCTGGTCATTAAAAGGAAGTTTTCCCCTCTTAAGCTGATAGTAGCGAAGACACTTCTCTTCCAGCCCCTGCTCCCGAAAATAAGAAAGATTCCAAAGAATCATGCCTGCATTAAAGTAGGGCTCCTTTTCGGAAAGTCCCAAAAAGTGGCAATGGCTTTTATAAATACTTGGCTCCGGCGCCATTCCCAGTGCATTTTCCTGAAGCGCTGTTGCATAGAGGGAGCTTAAAGACTGTAACACCACCGTATCCGCGTCGAGGTAGAGTGCCTTTGTGATATTCTTTGGAAGCACACCGGGTATAAAGAGTCGGAGCAGTGTCGCAGTGGAAAAACTTCCGGTGTTTAAGCCCGGGATTCGTTTTTTCAGCTCCAGCAGTTTTTCTTCAAGCTCATAAAAGGAAATCTTCTGTCCCTCTCCCTCAATAAAATGAATCAACTTTTCCTTATTTTCCTTCCTACACCCCATACTCAAAATATGAAAATGTAAGCTTTCCCCCTGCATCGTATGCAGTACCGAGGATATCGATACGGAAAGGAGCGGTATAAAATTGTCGTCAACGCCGTAAATGATATGCATAGTTCCTATCCTTCTGCCGTTTTCGGATAATAAAGACGATTGATTGCGCTAAAGAGAGCACGGACCGAGGAACGAGTAATGTTTGAGGAAATTCCTACGCCAAAGGTACTCTTTCCCGATTCCCTGTCCATTAAATGAATGTAGGATACAGCCTTTGCAGAAGCCTCTGCACCCAGGGCATGCTCATTGTAATCGATAACGGTAAAGTCTCTCTTTAATTCCTTTCGGAGGGCATTGACCGTTGCCTCAATCGGACCGGAACCACTTGCGGAAAGCTCTTTTAAAACTCCCCTGTTTTCAAAGCTCAATTGTACAAAGCTGATATATCCCTGCTTTTCGTCTTCCATATCCATAGAACGTAAATTCTTGAAAAAAAGAGGTTCCTTTACTTCAACATACTCTTCTGTAAATACCTTAAGGATACGCTCGGGATCCACTTCTCCCTCTTTTTCCGAAATAAACTGGATGTAGTCCGCAAACTCTCTTTGCATTTCTTTCGGCACTTTATATCCGTACTGATAATCCAGAATAAATGCCACTCCGCCTTTTCCGGACTGGGAGTTGATACGAACAACCGGTTCATATTCTCTACCAATATCGGCAGGGTCAATCGGAAGATAAGGAACCTCCCAAAGTGAGAACTTTGTTCCCTCATGGCCTGTAAACCCTTATTGATCGCATCTTGATGCGAACCGGAAAAGGCAGTGAATACCAGCTTTCCCGCATAAGGATGACGATCGGGTATCTGCATCTTCGTGCACCGCTCATAGACCTCTTTAATTTCCCGGATATTTTCCAAGCTAAGATTCGGATCAATGCCGTGAGAAAACATGTTATAGGCAAGTGTCAAGATATCCACATTCCCGGTTCTTTCTCCATTCCCGAACAAAGTCCCTTCAATACGGTCCGCACCGGCAAGAAGAGCCAGCTCCGCTGCGGCGATTCCCTCGCCTCTGTCATTATGCGGGTGAATGGAAAGCACGACATTTTGTCTCTCCAGGAGGTGGTCCGACATAAACTCAATCTGATCAGCAAAAACATTCGGGCTGTGCATCTCCACGGTACTCGGAAGATTAATGATGATCTCACGGTTCTTTGTCGTTCCCCAGGCTGAAATCACGGCATTGCATACTTCCAAAGCATAGTCCATCTCTGTACCGGTAAAGCTTTCCGGAGAATACTCCAAACGCAGTTTTCCGGTGAAGTTCTTCTCCTGCCGTTTTACTATTTCCACTCCGGAAAGAGCAATATCCTTAATCTCTTCCTTTGATTTTTTAAACACCACTTCTCTTTGCAGTATGGATATGGAATTATAGATATGCACAATGGCATTCTTTACACCCTCCAGTGCAGCAAAAGTTCTCTCTATCAGATCTTCTCTGCACTGCACCAGAACTTGAACGGTGACATCTTCAGGAATCAGCTTTCTCTCAACAAGATTTCGCAAAAAATTGTATTCAATTTGAGAGGCTGCAGGGAATCCCACTTCAATTTCTTTAAAGCCCAGACGGCATAAAAGGAGAAAATATTCGATCTTTTCTTCTACACCCATGGGCTCTACTAAAGCCTGATTTCCATCTCTTAGATCCACAGAGCACCAGATAGGAGCCTTTTCCACCTCTTTATCCATCCATGTCCTATCCGGATATCGAAAGATGGGAAATTGCCGATAACGATTTACTTTTTCCATGATTCTTCCCCCTAATCTGCTCTGTTTAAGTATTGTATACTGCCAATACTCTATTTTTCCCACTCCATAGCTGCCATTGTATCGCAAGACTTATGCCTGAACCAGTCCCTCTTTTTTCATAACTGCTATAACTTCTTCAACAAGATTTTTACAAATCTCTTCCTGCTCCGCTTCCACCATAACGCGAATAAGCGGTTCCGTCCCGGAGGCACGAAGGAGAATTCTTCCCGTATCTTTAAGCTTCTCTTCCACTTTCTTCACCGCGTCCAACACCGCAGGATTCGCCTCTGCCAGCGCCTTATCCGTTACCCTTACGTTCTCCAAAACCTGCGGGAACTTCTTATAGTCGGAGAGACATTCCTTCAGGCTCTTCTTTTCTTCCAGCAATACTTCCATAAGCTTAATACTGGTAAGAATTCCGTCTCCCGTCGTTGCGTGTCTCATGAAAATAATATGACCGGACTGCTCTCCTCCTAAATCATAAGCATGCTCTGCCATATTTTCATAAACATAGCGGTCTCCGACCTGTGTCTTTTCATAGGAAATTCCTTCTGCATCCAAAAGCTTATATAAGCCAAAGTTCGACATCACGGTAGTCACAATGGTATTGCCCTGAAGCTGTCCTTTTTTCTTTAAATTCTTTCCGCAAAGGTAAAGAATCATATCTCCGTCCACCAGATTTCCCTCACCGTCTACCGCAAGGGCAACGATCCGCGTCTCCGTCATAGGCAAAGCCGATTTCGCAATCACTGTTCCTTACATAATCCTGCAGGGCTTCAATATGGGTAGACCCGCAGTTTCCATTGATATTGTAGCCATTTGGGCTATTGGAAAGCACATGGGTGTCCGCACCCAAAGCATCAAAAACCGCCTTTGCTACAGATGATGCAGAACCGTTGGCACAGTCCAGTGCTACCTTTTTTCCTTTAAAGGAATGCATTGCCAGAGAAATAAGATAGCCGATATAGCGGTTTCTTCCGGCAGAATAGTCCACAGTTCGTCCAATTTTTTCCCTCCTTGCAAGAGGAATCTCCCCGGTCTTTCCATCAAGATAGGCTTCAATTTCTTCAATAAAGTCATCGGAAACCTTTTCTCCATTTCCATTGATAACCTTTAAACCATTGTCATAGAAAGGGTTATGCGAAGCAGATATCATAACACCGCAGGAAAAGTCTTCTGCACGGGCAATAAAGCTGACAGAAGGTGTAGTGGTTACATGCATAAGGTAGGCATCCGCTCCGGCCGCGGTAATTCCGGCAGAAAGCGCATACTCAAACATATAGCTGGAACGCCGCGTATCCTTACCGATGACAATTTGGCAATCTTTTTTCCCTCCATCGGAAAAATAGTAGGCTAAAAACTTCCCTACTCTGAAGGCATCGTCCGCTGTTAAGTCCACATTGGCTTCTCCTCTGTATCCATCTGTCCCAAAATATTTTCCCATCTTGACCTCCTGCTTCTATTCCATAAATAAAAGACTTCTTTTTTCTTTGTCGTTCTTAATTCTTCAGCTTGCTATTTTATACAATGATTTTGTGTCAGTTTTATGTTTTTATCCGGCGGACATTTTATTCAATACTATTTTTTCACTATGAGCCATTATAAAAAAATTCGGGAGTAGTCCCGAATTTTTCATACCTAAACTTTACCTTCAGATTCTAAAGTCCCCGCATTTTTCATCCTTTTCCGGACTTAGCCGAAGCAGGAGCGACAGGCACGAAATCCTTTTCCTCCCTCTTCCTCAGGAAGTTCTTCAAGATATCGGGAAAGGGCATTCTTCCAATCCGGAAGAGGGACAAAGCCCTGCTTTCTTAGCTTGGTCCGGTCCAGTCTGGAGTTTTTAGGACGCTTGGCCTTACTAAGACCATATTCCTCGGTACTGACCGGAATCACCTTCGTTTTTAAACCCGCCTGCCGATAGATTTCCTTTGTAAAATCGTACCAGGAAATATAATCGCCTTCATTGGTAGCATGATAGTTTCCATACTTTTCCGTAGTAATCATATCCACCAAAAGCTCTGCCAAATCCAGAGTATAGGTCGGGTTCCCAATCTGGTCATTGACCACACGGACTTCCTCATGGCTCTTTCCAACCTTCAGCATTGTCTTAATAAAGTTCTTGCCGTTTAAACCGAAAACCCAGGCAATCCGAACAATAAAGTACTTCTCTAAAACTTCCCGAATCTTTTCCTCGCCCATAAGCTTCGTTTTCCCGTAGAAATTAATGGGAGAAAAGTTTCTTTCGTCCGGTGACCAGGGTTCTGTTCCCTCTCCGGAGAAAACGTAGTCCGTGGAAAGATAGAGCAGCTTTCCGTCCCTCTCCTTCATAATCCTTGCCAGTACACCCGGAACCTCTCCGTTTATTTTCTCGACAATTGCCTGATTCTCGGGTTCCTCCGCTGCATCCACTGCAGTCCAAGCGGCACAATGAATGATGGCATCAATTTCTTCCTCGGCAATCACCTTTCTCGTCTTTTCTTCATCCGTTAAGTCCAAGCCGATATAAGGCATAGTACAGGCAGGGCTTCCATCCTGCACTCCACTATAGCTCTCTTTTATATCCGAACCGATTGCATCAATTTCCGCATAATAGAGGCTGTTCATGACATCATGTCCCAGCTGTCCGTTTACACCGGTAACAAAAACTTTCATCCTACCCCTCTTCTCCGTACTGCTTCTTGTAGTACTCCTGATACTCTCCGGAAATGATGTGCTCCCACCAATCCTTATTGTTTAAGTACCAATCAATGGTCACGGGAATTCCGGTATCAAAGCTATATTCCGGCTTCCAACCCAGTTCCGTCTCAAGCTTCGTCGGGTCTATTGCGTAGCGCATATCATGTCCCGGTCTGTCCGTTACATAAGTAATCAGAGACTCCGGCTTATTGAGTGCTTTCAAAATGGTCTTTACTACTTCAAGATTTGTTCTCTCGTTATGTCCGCCAACATTATAAACTTCCCCGACCTTCCCCTTTCTAACAATGAGGTCAATCGCCTTACAATGATCCGTCACATAAAGCCAGTCTCGAACATTTTCCCCCTTACCGTAAACCGGAATACTTTCGTCGTTTAAGGCTCTGGAGATAACAAGCGGAATCAGCTTCTCCGGGAAATGATAGGGACCGTAGTTGTTTGAACAGCGGGAAATAGTCACCGGAAGCCCGAATGTTCTGTGATAAGCCAATACAAAGAGGTTTGCGCTTCCCTTGGAAGAAGAGTAGGGAGAAGAAGTCTTAATGGGATACTCCTCGTCAAAGAAGAGATCCGTTCTCTCTAAAGGTAAATCTCCGTAAACCTCATCCGTGGAAACCTGGTGATAACGCTCGATACCGAACTCCCTGCATGCATCCATAAGACACACAGTTCCTAAAACATTGGTACGAAGGAATAGCTCCGGATCCTTTAAGGAACGGTCCACATGGGATTCCGCAGCAAAGTTAATCACTCTGTCCGGCTTTTCCGTACGAAATAAGTCAAAGATAAACTCTCTGTCTGCAATATCGCCCTTTACAAACTTATAGTTCTTCTTTCCCACTAAAGCCTGCAAGGTTTCCATATTGCCGGCATAGGTCAACTTATCAAGACAGACCCACTCCTCATTCGGATAGGCATTCACAGCGAAATGCATGAAGTTTCCGCCTATAAATCCGGCTCCGCCGGTTACAATAGTTTTCATCTTTCCTCCTAAGTCATTACTCTATATACTTTCCGTCTAAAAATCACGCTATATACTTTTCATCTGAAAATCACGCTATATACTTTTCATCTGAAAATCACTCTATATACTTTCCGTCTAAAACATCCTTAAGGTACTTTCCGTACTCATTTTTCTTATAGAGCTCGTAGGCTTCCCATACCTTTTCTCTGCTGATCCAGCCATTCTTATAGGCAATCTCTTCCAGACAGGCAATCTTTCTGTGCTCGTGGGTTTCAACGGTGTAAACAAAATTGGTGGCATCCACAAGAGACTCCTGTGTGCCGGTGTCTAACCAGGTGAAGCCCTTACCGAGAAGCGCTACATCGAGTTCTCCATTTTCCAGATAAATACGGTTTAAGTCGGTAATTTCCAGCTCTCCTCTCTTAGAGGGCTTTAAGTTCTTCGCATATTCCACCACACGATTATCATAGAAATAAAGGCCTGTTACACAGTAATTGGACTTCGGCTTCTCCGGCTTTTCCTCAATGGAAATAGCCTTACCCGACTTGTCAAACTCCACGATACCGAAACGCTCCGGATCATCTACATAGTAACCGAAAACCGTTGCACCCTTCTCTTTCTCAACCGCCTTCTTTAAAATGGCCTTAAAGCCGTAGCCGGAAAAGATATTATCTCCTAAAATCATGGCAACCTTATCGTTTCCGATAAACTTTTCTCCAATGATAAAAGCCTGTGCCAGTCCGTCCGGACTTTCCTGTACGGCATATTCCAAATTCATACCAAGGGAAGAACCGTCTCCGAGCAATTCCTTAAAGCGCGGTGTATCCTCCGGTGTGAGATAATCAAAACATCCCGAATCCTGGCATCCATCAGCACGGAAAGCGGATAATAAATCATCGGTTTATCATAAATCGGTAAAAAGTTGCTTGGAAGTCACTCTGGTTAACGGATAGAGTCTGGTTCCCGAACCTCCGGCAAGAATAATTCCTTTCATCATTTCCCCCTTTTTAAGAGATTTTATTGCGTACTTCCTAAGATTTTAGCATAGGAAGAAAGGATATACAAAGATTTTCTGCGAAATGCTTGCTTTATTAAAATTCGCCGATATCTTACATAGAAGAAGCTTCTGTGCTACACTTCACAAATAAAGTTTTTAAACTCAGACAGGAAGGATTTCTTTGAAAGAAACTCTTTGCATAAACTTTTGAATAATAAAAAGGAAACAAGAAATGGGAAAAGCATTGATCGCCATGAGTGGCGGAGTAGACAGCTCTGTAGCTGCACTGCTTATGAAAGAAAAAGGCTATGACTGTATTGGCATAACCATGAAATTATATGACAGCGAAACCGGGCAGGCCTGTCGAAGTAAAACCTGCTGTACGCTGGAGGATGTTGAGGATGCGAGACAGGTGGCTTCCACTCTCTCTATCCCCTACTATGTCCTGAATTTCAAGGACGATTTTCAAAAAAAAGTAATCCTCCCCTTTGTGGAGACCTACGAAAATGGAGGTACACCCAATCCATGTATCCGTTGCAATCGCTTTATGAAGCATGAGAAGCTCTACAAAAAAGCGGAAGAACTGGGCTGTGACCTCATTGTAACAGGACACTACGCAAGAATCCGCTATGATAAGGAAAAGGGACGCTATCTTCTTCTAAAAGCGAAAGACGAAAAAAAGGACCAAAGCTATGTCCTCTACTTCTTAAATCAGGAGCAATTAAAACACAGCATGTTCCCCTTGGGAGAATTTGAAACCAAAGAAGAAGTCCGTGCCATTGCGGAAGAAAACGGCTTTTATAACGCTGACAAACCCGATTCTCAGGATATTTGCTTTGTTACCAGCGGAGATTACGGGGACTTTCTGGAAAAGTTTAGGGGGGAAGCTTATCCAAGCGGCTATTTTGTAGATGAGGAAGGGCATAAACTCGGAAAGCACAAGGGGATTGTTCGCTATACCATAGGGCAAAGAAAGGGCTTGGGACTTGCTTTAAAACAGCCCATGTATGTGGCCGGAAAGGATCTTGAAAAGAATCGAGTCATTCTGACTACGGGAGAAGCGCTTTATTCCGAGGCACTTCTTGCTGATGACTTTAACTGGGTCAGTATGGAGCCTCCAAGGGAGGAATATCCCGTCACTGCCAAAACCCGATACAATGCCAAGGCAGTTCCCCGCCTTCGTTTCCACGCAAGACAACGGAGTTGTTCTTGTTCGTTTTGCAGAACCGGAGCGTGCCGTTGCTATGGGGCAGGCTGTAGTTCTCTATGACGGAGAAATGGTGGTAGGCGGAGGAACCATCACAAAGGCGATTAAGAAATTGGAAGAGTAAGGCTGTTACGATAGAATGTCAAAAAAGAACCATAGAGCAAGGTGCAAATCCGGAAAAAAGGGAGAATCGATGTTTTAAACATACATCGATTCTCCTTCTAATTTTGCCTTATGAATAAGGAGAATTCCTCCTCTTTCCTTTCTTTTAACTCTATATAGAGCAGTATCCGCGGCAAAGGTATAGTCCCAAACCCTGTTCTTCTTTAAAGGAACGGAGTTTCGTATTCCTTGAGAAATGGTTACGATTCCACCCTCTTCTCCCGAATGCTGAAGATTCAGCGCAATAACATTGTCTGCAAGTTCCCTGGCGTAAGTGAGGATTTCTTCATCCGACATATTTTCATAAATCAAGACAAACTCATCTCCGCCATAACGCGCGGCATAGATCCCGGGATATTTTAAGCAAAGCTTTCTGATTTCTCCTGCTACAAGCTTAAGACACTCATCCCCCTTTTGATGCCCGTAACGGTCATTATACTGTTTAAAGAAGTCGAGATCCACCATCTCAAATGCCACCGTGGTTCTCGCAATGTAAGCTCGTTCAAATGCCGCATCGGCAAAGGTGCTCAGATGATAGCGATTCGGAAGTCCTGTCAAATGGTCATGCTCAGCCTTTTTGGCAAGGCGAAGATTTTCCTCTTCCATGAAAGCATTTTGTGCTCTTAAATCTTCCAAATCCTTTCGAATAGATAGTGCGAAGAGAAAGGCGGAAATTTTTTCTCGCTCCTGCTCTTTCATCAACTCATAGAAACGATAGCCCGCTGCATTTCGATTCTCCGCATCTTCTGTTGCCGAATAAATCGAATCTGCGATTCCAAAAAGCGCTTTTGAATCTCCAGTAGATTGATTTTCCGGAGCATTTCCTCCAGAAGATGAAGAACCTGTCGACAATCCTCTATCTTACCAATTTCCAGATAAAAATCCGCCAAATCACAGACATCCTCTATCATATTGCTGCGAATAGCAGAAAAAACTGCGCGCTCTGCAAATTGGAGAATAAGACAACCTCTTTCTTCAATTCTATCTTCATAGTGCGCAAGCCGGATGGAGAAGGTCAGAATATCAATCCCTCCCATAAGCTCTTCCTCGAAAGAAGTCTTTTTTGCAAGTTCCAGAATGGACTCCATGCAGGCTCTTGCCGCATGAACATCTCGATTTTTATTGAGGTAAATATTTCCCAAAAAGGTATATATATTGATCATATTGGAAACATAGGCATTGTCCACCGTGTTCCCACTGATTTCAAAAAGCGCTTCTTCCGCATAGAAACGACCATGGTTATAGTCGTTTAAGGAAAAATAGAGACGCGCAATGTTTGAATTTACAATCCCTTTCAGCCCCTTATCCGGAATATCTATTTTTTTGCAATAGTCCAGCGCAGACATGTAATAATCCAGTGCCAAAGCATAGTTTCCGCGTAAAAACTCCGTGATTCCCAAAAGATTGTAGGAACGAGTAAGTAGAGAAAAATCCTCCGACTCCTGCTGTACCTTGATTCCAAGAGAGAGATATTTCTGCATCTTCTCCACATCAAAGTGAAAGCTGTAATGAGCATCCGCAAGCTGATAATATACATAGCCCTGCAAGGCTTCATCTTCCAATGACTCGGCTATCCCGAGAAGCAAACCCAGGTTATGAAAAATTTCTTCATCAAAAAGAGTGTATTGTTTCTCTACCAAGCTTGCCAGATTCTGTATTTTTTTTTCGTAACCGCTAAAATCCATGGCAATCTCTTCCTATTCGCAATAGTTTTAGTTCGGATCATCCGCATCAATCGCACCCGCTATATTGGCCGGTGCCAGTGCGGAAGTTTCTACAGGTGCTTTTTCCGGATTTCGACTTTCCGCTGTGGGTTCCGGGCTGTCCACTACATTTCCATTTTCTTTTGTAGTTTCCGTAGATGACTTTTTACTGCTTTCCGTACTCTTCTTTGTAGTCGTTTTTGAATCTGTCGTTTTTGTTTTAGTGCCGCTGCTTTCGCTTGCCTTTGTACTATTCTTCTTTGTTTCCGAAACAGTGTTTTGAACGGCTGAAGAACTGCTTTCTGTCACGCCGGAACTCTGTAAGTCTTCCGAGCTGACGGAGGAAGACACCGTTTCCCTTGCCACGGGCGGAAAATTCTTATACTGAATTCCATTTCCTCCTGCAACATCCTGTCCACGGAAGTGAATAAGCTCTGAAACAGTCACCAACTGATAGCCTCTCGCGTTCAACTCCGGTATAACCGTCTTGCATGCCTCAGCCGTTGATAGATAAAGGGCATGCATAAGAACTATGTCACCATCTTTTATATTGGATAAGATACTGCTTTTTGTTTTTTCCGCATCACGGGAACGCCAGTCTTCCGTATCAATCGTCCAGAAAATCAAAGGCTTTGTTACCGCAGTCTTGACATCATTGCTGTAATTTCCGCCCGGGAGACGCACGAGAGTCGGTTTTATTCCTGCAGCCTTCTCCACTGCGGCATCCGTCCTATCGAATTCATTTCGAATATAATCCACACCTTTTTTACTCAAATGAATATCATGGTCATAGGAGTGGTTTCCAATCTCATGTCCTCGCTCCACCGTGTTTTTAATATCTTCGGGGAACTTTTCCACTCTTTGTCCTACTACAAAGAATGTGGCTCTTCCATTTACCTTTTCCAATTCATCCATCAGGATGCCGTCCACCTGCACATCCGGACCATCATCAAAAAGTCAGAGCAACCATAGGCTTTTTCCGGATCAATATATCTTCCACCGGAAAATACCATTCCTTCCGCATTGGTTTCTCCATTTTCAGGAGTGGTCTCCTCCGTGCTTTCCTCTTCTGCCGCGGGAACTGTCTCCATGCTGCTTTCCACAACTGTTTCCGGTTCTCCCTTTTTGGGCTTCTCGCCGTTTTTCCAAAAACGAAAAAGCAAAGGCAAAGACCTGAAAAACTATAAAAATAGAAAACAATACAACAAAGGCAAAGATAAGTCTTGCCTTTCTTGCCTCTTTCTGCTTTCTCAGCCTCGCTTTTTTTCGCATCAGAAGACGCTTTTCTTCTTCCGTAAGGGGTGTTTTTCTCTTCACTTTATGTTGAACTCGATTACTCGATTGATAATTTTGACTTCTGTCTCGAAATTTTTCTCTCCGCTTCCAAGCTTTCGTTTATCTGCCATGCTATATTCCTTTTATGAAAAATCTTTATATCTAACAAAATAGAATGATATCTTGCTGAATATTTCCGTCATATACGTATCTTCCTTACTATAGCATATTTTTCCCGACTTTACAGATAGACTTTAAAGAAGAACAAAAATCTTTTCTTGAACGGTTTTTTTGGAAATTGTTTTACAATAGCAGGCGATTCAATCAAAAGAAAGTAGTTCAAGAAAGCAGACCAAGAGGATTTTGCCAGAAATCCAGAATTGTTTTTTTCCGGAAAATACAGAGACAAAAAGCCAAGACAATCCGATTTCGGAAGAAAAATTTACAAAAACAAATATAAGGGAATCTAAAATGGACAAAAAAAGGAACTGGGAAATCAAAAATGTTTTTAAAAAGGAAGACTGTCGTATCGACCGTATTCGAAGCTGTTTTATCAGCGAGGAGGGAGAAGTACTCTCCCGTTTTTCCGACTCCTTTTATGCCTTGGAAGACGAGGAAATGCACAACTATTGCGCTTTATTTAAGCAGGCACTTTCCGGAAAGTTCGGTAGAGAACTCTATACCTTGGATTTTCCGCTCTCCGAAGAAGAAACAGGCGGAAAACAGGCCTGCCTGTATCATCTGAATGAATCTGCATTAAAAGACGAAGGACTTTGCGAGAATTTCTTCCAAAAGATAAATGAAAGCTATCCGATTCCCGGCAAGAAGCTTTTGATTCTTGCACACGGAGTCTATGATGTTCCCAAAAAAGGAACGGACGGCATCATCATGGAGGATGCCTCTGATAACGTCTACTCCTTTACTCTATTCTTACTCTGCCCGGTAAGCCTCTTAAAGGAAGGACTCTGCTTTGACAAGGAAAAAGACAGCTTCATTGCCCGTTCCGAGGACTTTGTTGTGCAAAAGCCGGAGCTTTCCTTCCTTTACCCTGCCTTTCATGATCGTGGTACGGACATTCATTCCCTTCTTTACCGCGCAAAAAAGCGAGAAGAAGGACTGGACTACCTGACAGAAGAACTTTTCGGTATCAGCCTTCCATACGGAGAAAAAGAACAAAAAGGACAGTTCTCCGCTTTAGTGCAGGAAGTTTTGAAGGAGAATTGTAATTTTGAAAATGTTCGTGTCCTACAAGAAGAATTACAGGAGCTAAAAGAGCAGGGAAAAGACGAGGAAAAGGAACAAACTATCTCAAAATCCCGGTTGAAACAGCTTTTAGAGAATGCAGGAGCAACGGAAGAAGGGCTTGCAAACTTCTCTGCACTCTACGATGAGAGCCTCGGAGAGAACGACTCTTCCTTCTATACGGAAAATCTTGTCCATAACAGTTTGCAACTGAAGTCGGAAAATCTGCAGCTGAAAATCAAAAATGAAGTTTCCGCCATTTTGGAAAGCAAAATAATAGACGGGAAAGAGTATTTACTCATCCCCGTCTCGGACAATCTTGAAGTAAATGGAATTCCCATTCGCAGAAGGCTGGAAGAAGAATAATATTTTTTTTAGGCTTCAATTTCGTCTTTCTTCATGGACTCCTTCAGTGTTTCTATCTCTCCCGGACTAAGCTTTCGATATTCTCCGGGAGATAGACTTTCATCCAGTCTCAACGCTCCCATGGAAATACGTTTCAGCTTTGTCACGACATAGTTTTCCGAAAGAGCGAGAAACATCTTCTTAATCTGATGGAACTTTCCTTCCGTGATGATGATTTCCACGGCAGATTTATCCGGGTTCGCAGAAAGAAGTTGAACCTGTGCCGGCTCTGCAACAAGATCCGTATCATATTGAATCCCATGGCGCAAAGGCTCCAAATCCTCATCTTTTAAGCTTGCAGGGATTTCCACATAGTATTTTTTCTCAATATGATTCTTTGGCGAAAGAAGAGTGTGCGCCAGCTTCCCGTCATTCATAATGAGAAGCAGGCCTTCCGCATCCTTATCCAGCCTTCCGACAGGAAACAAATCCTTTCTATGGGTATCCAGGAACAAGTCCAGAACTGTTTTCTGTTTTCTGTCCTCTGTGGAAGAAAGTACACCCGCCGGTTTATTCATCATATAGTACGAAAGCTCCTCATACTCTATTTCTTTTCCTTTATATTGAATTGTTGAATCTTTCGTCACAGAAAAACCGGCATCCCGTATCATTTCTCCATTCACAAAAACCAAACCTTTACGAATATCTTTTTTTAAATCCGAACGACTCGCTATCCCCATTTCCGATAAATACTTATCCAGTCTCATACTTTATCTTCCTTCTGCAAACGGCTATTTTATCTTTTTGTTTCGAAGTAAATTATTAATATTTTAATGCATAAAAGTAATTCTTACAAGATAAGCAAAATCCGCGGTATTCCGTTACACAAGATATTGAAGCTAAAAATCGCCGACCCGAAGTCTCGGATCGACGATAGAATGTATTGCTCTCTACTATAAATAGTATAGCAATTTCTTTTATTATTTCCTCCTAATCATCCTTTTCTTCTTATACAGAAGACTAAGGGCAAATCCCGCTGTGGAAACAAGGCATAAAGCGAAATATTGCTGTATCATGCCGCTGTCGAAAGTCTTGGTCCGGCCTCTTCCTGTACCGAGAACCTCCGGCTCTCTATCGGCTCCGAGTATCTGCTTCGTTTCTTCTTTTGAATCAGGAGTAGACCTATCCGTACCTAAAACTTCTCCGGGATTATTCGATATAGCAGGAGTTGGCGTAGTAGCTCCCAGGGTGGTGTTTCTACAGCTTTAGGCGGATTAACGGCAGAGGGAGGCGCTGGCCTAATTCCGTCACCACCGGGTGTATCTCCTCCTTTATTCGGTGAAACAGGTGGAATGTCCTTTCCCCCGGGAGGATTCGATTTTGAATTTTCTTCTTCCGGTTTTCCTATTTTTGTATTGATAATTACAGCTCCGAACGCAGAGCCGGGCACCTTTTCCGTCCTGGCACTGTATCCGTCTACAGGGATTTCCCGAAGTTCATATTGAATTTCCTTACCTTCTAAATCATTTTTCAGCTCATCAAAAGTATGCTGCCAATCATTTCTTTCATCCAAGACTACCGTATCAAGAACTTCTCTTTTTGCCAATAGCTGGACTTTCACTTCATAGGGATGTCTCCTTCCCCCTTCCCATACCTTGGTTACCGGAATCGAAATTCTGTCTCCATCGGTATAATAATTGGTAATCGTAAACTTTGTACTCATCGTACCGCTAACAACGGAAGTGAAACCCGCTACCTCTTTCTCCTCAACGGTATATTGAATTAAGTTTCCATTCTCGTCCATCCTTGGTAGATTTTCAAAAACATAAACCCAGCCATTATCTTTACTAAGCTCCGCTTTTAGGTCTTCATCCCTGTTTCCGTTTTTCAGGAGATAAACCGTAATCTTGTCCGGTTGTTTGGGAAGTCCTGCATCGCCAATAACATCTAAGGCACCTTTTTTTAAAAAATCAAAGACTTCTTCACTTTGAATTCCATCTGGTGATAGAGAAGCATCGGATGCAGATCCGGGATTTACCAATACAGGCCACTTCTTTTCCACAATAACATTTCGGAAGCTCAAGTCCTCTTTCTCATTTTCAAACTCAAACTCCAATAGCTTATTATCTCCAAAGGAATCATGTCTGAGATTAAGAGTTGACTTATCTAATTTGTAACCATCCGGAGCCACTATCTCCTGCAGTTCATAATCTCCTCTGCAAAGATTTTTTGCTACTGCAATACCTTTTTTATTGCTTTCTATAATCTTTTTAAAATTAGAATTGATTCTGGACAGACAGTATACTGCCCCCTCTAGAGCTTCTCCGGACCCTTTATCTATCTTTTTGATTTTTATGCTGTACGCTTCATCCTGATAGCTTTCATCTACATTCTTTACCGTGTAGATATGCTCAATGGAATCTACATCTACACCTTCAAGTTCCACTTTGTTCTTATACTTTGCCCCATTTACCGGAATCTCATTGATCTCCACAAAATAGCGAAGCTCAAAACCTTCATTTGCTCCCAGCTCTCCCAAATCATATTGAAACGTTCCGGACCGCCCATCCGAATTTCCATAATCTAAATATGCAGTTGCTTCTTCTGCGGCATGTTTACCACTTTCATCCGTTCGTAATGCAAAAATACTTCCGTGATTTTCTTCATCATCTGCTGCAGCTTCAAAGTATTTTACTCCGTCTTCCCCCAATCTGAGTTCTCCACTCTCCAGACCCTCTTCGGAAAGAAGGTTGGAATCTATCCATTTCATAATCGAAAGAAAAGCCCGGATATCTATTTAAGGGATCAAAATAGTCCAGCTCACCGGATGCAAGACTGTCCTTTATTACAAGATGTCGATAGCCATCTTTATTCTTTGTGCCCTTGAAACTTTTTGCGTCAAAAGTAATACGGTATTCCACTACGAAATGCGGATTACCGTCACTATCCCAAAGTTCATAAATATTGTCATCTACCGCTTCCTTGGAGAAACCGACAGCTTTGGTATAATAACTTTTTGCTATCCTTTTCCATATCTGTGATTACCGGCTCCATTCCGGCATTCTCACTCTTCCGTTTCTGCAGTTATTCCGGTGTTTTCCGTAATTTCGATATTTCCGGTGGTTTCGGTGTTTTCAGTGTTTTCAGTGTTTTCGTTATTTTCAGTGTTTCCGGTGTTTTCAGTGTTTCCGGTGTTTTCACGCTTTTCAGCCTCCGCAATATATTCGGATTCTACTTCTGTTCTGTGTCCTATCTCTCCTTCAGCTTGGACTGACTCTGTAAACTCCTGCATTTCCGGTAACACAAAAGGACTTTCTCCTTCTGCCTTGGCAAAGAAAAACCTTGCCAAATCATCAATGCAGAAAAAGAACGCTAAAAACCTTTCTTTTGCTCTCCTCATCTTTTTCGCCTCTCTTTATATACAAAAAGTTAATATTTAAGTTTTTCTATAGGATTATTTTTAGCACAATTCAAGACACCAACAAGAAAAACACCTCGTTTTAACATATTTGTTTATAAGGCATTGTATAAAAGTCTTTTAACTATTTTTCTTAGAAAAAGGTTCATCCTTTCCTATACCACACGAATAGGATACGGCATACTTTGCAAATATCCTTCGTTTTGAACAAGATGCCTAAGACTCCGCCTGTATCCTTTGCCAAAAAATCGTCAACCCGAAAACGAGTTGACGATTCGCAGAACCGGATAGCCTAGACGGAAAATTTCTCCGCTTATATATCCGATATTACATATTTATAATTTCTGATTATCGCTTGTTCCTTATCTTCCTTCTGCTATAGATATAAGAGCAGGGTAATCCGATTAACGAAAGCAGAAACAATACAAGGTAAATCCTCATTGCGCTACTATCGGAGGTCTTTGTCCAGCCTCTTCCTCTTCCAAGAACCTTAGGAACTTTTTCTTCCTCAAAAATCTGTGGTCCGATTCCCATTTCCGCATGAACAATGGGTCTATCCGATCCCAAAACCTCACCTTGGTTCTCCAATGGCACAGATAGAACTGCTGATCCATTCGAAGAAGAAGTTTCGCCAGGTCTTGGAGTTTGACCTCTACCATTTTGAGGAGGGACAACGGGTTTACCGCCATTTGGGGAGCTCGGAGTATCCACACCATTATCCGAGTTGTTGGGACTTGATTTTTTTGTATTAATTAAGACATTAAGGTAGCCGGTATCCGGGTCACTTTCCACCGATGTTTCATAGCCTACTACCGGTACTTCCTTCACTTCAAAACGGATAAGCTGATTATATTCATCTTTTTTATTCCGTACAAAATTGTACTGCCAATCATTACCTTCATTTAATATTGCAGATTTCGTAATTACGCCGTTCTCTAACAGCAAAACTTCAACTTTTCTGGGATGTGGACCCTCTCCTTTCCAGATTTTTGTAACCGGAATTATAGCCTGGTCGCCTTCATAATAATTATTCGTTATCGTAAACTTTGTGTCCTGTGAACCGCTAATCGTTGTTACATAATTTGCTAAGGCTTTCTCTTTTACCGTGTATAGAATTTCCTTCCCATTCTCATCTTTTCTTGGTAAATCCTTGAAGATATATTCTGCATCTCCAAAATATGACTGGGGAGGAATATCTGCTTCTCTAATCACCTGTCCATCCTTTAAAAGGTAAATTGTGACTAATGGAGAATAAGGAACACTCCTGCCGGTCGGAACCATGTCCGTTAAGAAAGATTCATTTCTATCAATTACTTCTTCATCGTCATTATTAGAAAAATCCATCGCTTCCGTATCTTCAACAGGAAGGGATGCCGGTTCCGGATCGCCGGGTTTTACATGCCATTTCTTTTCTACGATAATATCGCGTTTATCCGGATCTTCATTCTTGTGCCTCTTCTCATTTTGAAAACGGACAACAATCTCGGAAGGATCATCAAATTGCTCCGGTGAAATTGACTTCACCCTTTCTTCCTCTTCCTCATTCATCTTATAATTTTCAGGAGGATTTATTTCTTCAATATCATAATATTCTTTAATTAAATTATGTACTGTAACTTTTCCGTCTTCTCCTGTTTCCACCAACTTCTTATAGCCGGTATTTACACTGGAAACCAGAAATTCTGCGCCTTTTAAGGGAATTCCGCTCTGCTTATCTGTCTTTTCAATGGTAAAGCTGTATTCCTTTCCTGTAAAGGTATCCGGATTTTCTTGCACAGTATAAGTATGCTCCTGTGCTTTCACACCCAAGTTTAATATTTCCGCCTTATTCTTATACTTGGTTCCTTTTTGCGGATACTCGATAATTTCCACAAAATATCGAATTTCAAAGCCTTCATCAGCCCGCAAATGTTCAAATAAATATTGCATGATTACATCGTTGTCACTCCAATATTCTGTTGAATATTCCAGTTCAGAATTATCCATCTTTTCTGCAGGACTTGTTCCTTCTTCATCCGACCTTAGAGAAAAGACCGGTCCACGATGTTCAGCATCATCTTCCGCAGGCACAAAAACCTTGCCACCATTCCCATCATCCCTATACTCTCCGCTTCTCCAAACACCCTTTTTAACAAGCGGATAGTACTTTTCTTTATCTTCAAAATCACTATTCAGACTAAGCGCAGGATTAAAGTATCTGAGCATATTGCTTTTTAAACTATCCTGAAAGGTGAGATTATCATAGCCATCTTCGTTATGCTGTCCCTCAAAATTCTTGGCATCAAAACGAACCACATATTCCAAAATATAGTGATATTCCCCTTCTTTATCCTTGACCTCTTGTATCCCTCCATTGACAATTTCCTTGGAAAAGCTAATGGGTTTTGTAGGTTTATTGTCTCTATCTGCTTCCTCATTATTCATAAATTCATTATGAACAGCTTCATTATGAACAGCTTCATTATGAACAGCTTCATTATGAACAGCTTCATCATCCACAGCTTCATTATGAACAGCTTCATCATCCACAGTTTCAATACTCATACTGTGTTCCGAATAATCATTTTGACTACTTCCTACGTTTTGATCAAGTTCTTCCACCACAGGTAAAACCGCAAAATCTTCCCCCTCCGCCTTGGCAAAGAAAAAACCTTGCCAAATCATAAGCATGGAAAAAAAGAGCGCCAAAAACCTTTTTTTCGCTTTCATTCTTGTTCCCCCTCTTTATATGATATATAAAAATAATTAATTTTTCTTCTCCTTTTATAATTTTAACACATCCTTATTTTTAACAAGAAATTTTTCAATCAGGAATTCCAAAAATCCTTTGTTTTTATATTTTTGATCTTGCATAAGATAAAAAGTATAAAAATGCCTATGTATGCTATTTTTATATTTTTAAGGGAAAGATGAAAAACAAAAATATTAATTGATGTTGCTGATACCTTGGGGCTCAAGTATCTGGAAGATATAAATGAAGCTGCAGGCTTTTACGAGGGTTATTTCCTATCCATACGTTACGTAAATCAGGTTTATCAGTGCTGCTTTTCCTTATCTTCGATGGGTAACTATCCGGATAAGCAGTTCATCAAGGGCTTAAGAAAGGAAATTAAGCCGGTCCATAGTATGGAAATCTCCGGATATCTTGTAAAAGCGAACATCAAGGGTGGCTTTACCACAAAGGGCTTCAAGCAGAATCTTCTGGACTCCATCGTTCAGTTAATTTCCCATTTTGCGGCAAACGGCTTAGCGAACTGCAGTGAAATAAGCGGAAGCATGGATGGCGTTTCTCTTTACTGTTTAAACGGGCAAAGCCACTTCTTTACCAAGGAAGAATACGATCAGAAGAGAATCGAGCAGGAGGAAAAGAATCTTAAGGATCAAAGCCGTGGTCCGGTTGGTGTCATTCTTGGTATTTTCGGTGCTCTGGTCGGTGCCTTTATAGGTGCCATTGCCGTGTTCCTTATTTCCAGAATGGGATATATTTCTCTCTATGGCGGGGTAATCATGGGAGCAACAACCATCCTTGGCTATAAGCTTTTTGCCGGAAAGTTTGGAATCATCGGCATTCCCGTTTCGATTCTTTTCATGGCAGCCATGGTTTATCTTGTGAATCGTCTTGATTTTGCCTTTTTACTTTCCGAAGCTTATTTCGGAAACTTCGAGCACGTAATGGAGTGCTTCCAGTACATAAAGGAAATCTTGGCAGAGGAAGTTCCGGAAGTAAGTATGAGCTATAATCGTAATTTGTGGCAGCTTATGCTATTCACTCTGGGTACCGGCATCTTCGGTACGATTGTGACCTTTATTTCAGAAAAGAAGTTGAAGGTATCCTATCCAATTTTGGAAGATGTGGATTCCTCGATGCAATACTAATCCTCAACGAGAGATCATGATTTTACCAAATTCTGAATACAGAAAAAGCTTGTAGATTAATTTCTTTCTACAAGCTTTTCTTTATTTCTTCGCTGTGTGCCTTATCAGAAAAACTAAAAGGAAGATAAGCTCCTCTATTTGCCTACTTTGCTTTCAGGGTAATTTATAGTCTTTATATCCTTCGGAGTGAATGACTATTTCATTGTCACTATCCTTAAATTGATCTACGGTTAATGCAAGAGCATTGACCTTATCAACCGTTTCCGGTCCGTCTGCAATTTTAGAGAAAGTCTTCTTCTTTTCTGCTAAATCTCCATATCCATCCGAGTCTCCAAATATGAATTCTTCATATTTCATTCCATTTATTTCTACACTACTTACATTTTGGATATAAGCATTAATTTCTTCTGTATATTTTCTTTTGCCAAAATATAAATAATGTAACTCATAGAATTGGTTCTTTCTGTGTTGCAAAACAAGGTTTTTAGGGTAATCCAACAATCCTTCTGTTTCCTCCTTTTTGTCTTCCTCTTTCTTTTCTTCTGTAGCAGGCTTCTTTTCGTCCTCTTTCTTTTCTTCTACAACCGGCTTTTTTTCGTCCTCTTTCTTTTCTTCTACAACCGGCTTCTTTTCGTCGCTTTCCGGCTTGGATACACTTCCTCAACATTTTCGCCGGCTTTCCCCGAAAATGCAGTTCCGAAAGAAGATCCTCCGGAAGAAGCTACAGGTCCACGACCGGTCCCGGATACTGTTCCGCTAGAAGCGGCCTCTCCCGGAATAGGGCGACTTGCTCCGGCTACATGCGTGGAACTAATTCCCTTTCCTCCGATGTAATACGCTTCTCCATTTTCATTTACCCACTGTCCGCTATGATTTACCCGGTATCCATCAGGAGTCGTACCATTTACAAAAAGTGCGCCATAAGTAGAGTTATCTGTCCCAGCAAAATAATAGCAATATCCTTCAATCCAATGCCATCCGGTCAATAAGGAACCTATCTTCGCTCCCATCTCTGTGTTGAAGAAATACCATTTTCCTTTTTCCTCGTGCCAGCCTGTTTTTAAATTGCCGTTTTCATCCAAGAAATACCATTCTCCGTTCGATACAATCCAGCCTTTCAGTTTTTCTCCCTGCTCATTCAGAAAAGTCCAGTATTTCTCTTCCATTCTCCATTGACCAGCAGTATTTGCCATTTCTGTTTTTGGCAAATGCATAAAAAGAAGGCATAAGCATCGCTCCAAGAGCCAAACCGAAAACTATTTTTTGCATACTCCTTTTCATCTTCTTTTCCTCTTTTCTCCTGTGAAACTTAAAATTCCTAGTAAAAAGCTATCATGAAGCTTCAAAAAATACAAGGATTCATAAGCTTATACTTTTAATATGATTCTTAATAAAATTTTAGTTTCTTATCCTATTCTATTGCAATAAAGTCTTTCTGTCTATCGTCATTTACACACGCAACAAGTTACAGCTTAAGAATTCCGCTCTATACATCTAAAAAATTCATTCTATAATTGGAGAAGAAAATCTTGTTCTTTCATTTGGAGAAGAAAATGTCGTTCTTTCATATTGAAAAGAACTTTAGCTATATTGTGACATAAGAAAGGAGCCATCATGTCAAAAACCATTTATCTTGCAGGCGGTTGTTTCTGGGGAGTGGAGGCCTATTTCCAAAGAATCCCCGGTGTTCTTTCTACAAAATGCGGTTACGCGAATGGAAAAACGGAAAATCCGAGCTATAAGGAGGTGTGCCAAAACGACACGGGACACGCCGAAACCGTAGAAATACACTATGATGAAGAACGTTTACCCTTAAAAAACCTCTTACGCTATTACCTTCGGATCATTGATCCTACCAGCTTAAACAAACAAGGAAATGACAGAGGCACTCAGTATCGTACCGGAGTCTACTACATGGATGATGCGGACAAAGAAATCATAGAGAAGGTTTTAAAGAAGGAGCAAGAAAAATACCAAAGTGCCATCGTGGTCGAAGTACTCCCCTTGTCACGCTTTGGCGCTGCCGAGGAATATCATCAGAATTATCTAAATAAAAATCCGGACGGCTACTGCCACATTCCTCTGGCGCTTGCGGACGAACCGCTTCTGGAAGACGATAAGTATCATGCTCTATCCGAAGAAGAGTTAAAGAAGAAGCTCACCAAGGAAGAGTATGAGGTACTGGTTCACTCCGCTACCGACCGTCCCTTTGAAAATATCTACTGGGATACGGTAGAAAGAGGACTCTATGTAGATAGAGCTACGGGAGAACCTCTATTCTCCTCCAAAGACAAGTTCCAATCCGGCTGTGGCTGGCCAAGTTTCTCCAAGCCGATTGCGCAGGAGGTCATTCGCTATCTGGATGATGATAGCTTAGGACACCACAGAGTCGAAGTCCGCTCTCAAGGCGGGGATTACCATCTCGGTCACGTCTTTACGGACGGGCCAAAGGAGCTTACAGGATTACGCTACTGCATAAACTCCTCCTCCGTACGCTTTATTCCCTATGAAGATATGGAAAAAGAAGGCTATGGGGATTTAAGGAAATATGTATAGAGGTGTAAAAATGCACCAAGAAAAAAATTGCTCAGACACGAATGGTCCGAGCAATTTTTTGTATAATTCACTTATGCCCAAAAACAAAATATCACACGCTTGTGAGAAAAACTTGTTATGAATGAAAATACCCTTGCTATTTCTACTGCTCTTATTACTACTCTAAAACCCGGTATTGCTTCATGACTTCGCCATCCATGAAGATAATCGGCTTCGCCGTTAACCCATCGGCATCCTTGTCATGATAGCCCATCAGGTAGTCATTTACCTCCTGTAAATCGGAAAACTCCTCTACCTGATACGGTAACTCAAAGGCAATCTTTTCAATAAAGAGATATTTATCGCCATCCTCTACCAAAACACCTACATGGCCGATGAATTCCTGCACTTTATTTAAACCATCATCCATAGTCATAAATACGGAAACCATGTGCATCTTATCATTATGGAAAGAAATTCCTTTCTCCTTCCAGGACTTCATAATCTCTTCGGATAAAACAACTGTATCCTGTGTATCTTCTACATCAATATAGGAAAAAAGAGTATCATAGTTCTTCTTATCCTCTCCGCTAAAGATTTGCTTTTTGGATATTGCATCAAAATCCGAGAAAAGCATCGTAGTATCCCCCGGAACAGGATTTTCCACCGTAATAGAATCTCCCATCAGGGAAAACGCTGTAATCCTACAGTTTCTTCCGACATAGCCTCCCTTATCCAACCAGGCATCCACCAGCTTATCCGAATCAAAGTCCGGGAAGCCGGCATCAATTGTAGTCATCTTCTGCACAAGATTTTCTTTTCCTACCGCGTTGTTGTATTCGTCTACCGCCGCAAAAAAGGATTGTATCTTCTCCTCTTTTAAACCTGCTCCTTTTAATGCGGCTTCTACTCTATCTCTCGTTTCCTGATCCACAAGATTGGAATATTTCAATTTGATTTTCGCCTTACTGATTGGAGCATCTGTCGCACTGTCCGTGGCATTCTCCTGTTTTTCCGCCTCAGTTGTATCGCCATTCTTATCTTTAGCTTCCGTACTATCTTCTTTGGACACGGTCATAGATTCCTTTACAGTATTGTCTTGCTCAGTCTGTTTTGCCTGACTGCCGCATGCCGTAGAAAGCCCAAGGAACGCTAAGATTGCAATATATTTCAGTTTTTTCATTAAAACTCCTTTCTGTCTGAGGTTTTATTATAGAAGTAAGAAAAATGAAGTCAAGGTATTTGCCCACGAGGACAAAATTATTCATTTTTTCGACTGAATTATGAAGACTTTTGTGGCATCGCTCTTGGAATGGGGATTTATTCTCTTCTTCCCGGGAATTATTTCCGGGGCTAAGAGCAGTTTTTTAAAAAAGACAGATTCGATGGACTGTAGTACCTTTAGCGTATTGGCGATAAGGTTTCTACTGTTCCGATTATCGAATCTGTCTTTTTTATTTTTGGGACTGCTTTTCTAAATTTTGAATGATTTTTCCTGCTTTACTTATTCTGCTTGTAATTTAAACTTCGAAACCAGCTCATCCAATATTCCGGCCTGACCGGATAACTCTTCCGCTGCCGCTGCACTTTCTTCGGCTGTTGCAGAGTTATTCTGTACCACAGCGGAAATCTGATCCATTCCAATAGTCAGCTGACTCATTCCCTCGGATTCGCGCAGAGTCTCTCTCGTAATATCGGAAATCATAGCGTTAATCTTTCCGGCTCTTTCTACAACATCGGAGAGCGACTCTTCTGTTTCTCTTGTAATCCTTGCTCCTCGCTCTACGGCGTCCTTTGTCTCTTCTATAAGAACACCTGTATTTTGTGCAGCTTTGGCTGATTTCTGTGCCAGATTTCCAACCTCATCCGCAACGACGGCAAAGCCCTTTCCGGCTTCCCCCGCACGTGCAGCCTCTATGGCTGCATTGAGAGACAGAATATTAGTCTGGAAGGCTATGTCGTCAATGGTCTTAATAATCTTTCCGATTTCATTGGACTTTTCTGTAATCTCTTCCATCGCTTTGGACATCTCTTCCATCTTCCGACTGCTCAGCATAACGGCTTCTTCCGCCTTTTCGGTAAGCCCCTTTGCTTCTTCCGCCTTCTTCGTTGTGATCTTAATCGAATGGTCAATATCACTCATGCCGGCAGATAATTCTTGCACGGAAGAGGCCTGCTCGGTTGCTCCTTGAGACAAAGACTGCGCTCCGCTGGAAACCTGATCTGAGGAACCGCTGACTTCTGAAGCGGATTTCTGGATTTCCAAAATTGTGGCATTTAAGTCTGTACGAATGGAACGCAAAGACTCAATCAAAGGATGATATTCCCCTTGATATTTCTCTTCTTCCTCCAGATTAACCCGGAAGTTGCCCTTGGCCAACTCTTCCAACTTCTCCTGTAAATCTCCGGTAATGCTCTTAATCCGATTCATGACCTCTTGGAAACCATTTCCGATTTGCCCAATCTCATCGTCCTTCAGATAGCTTATCTCTTCGCTAAAATCTCCTCTTGCTACTTTTACTTCCCCTACCTTTGCCATTTTTTGCAAAGGCTTAAGGAACTTCTTGATAAGAGTAAACAGTACGATTACCATAGTAAAAACAGCAGCCGCAGCAAGGAAGAAGCTTAGTACAATCACAGCGTATATTGGCGCCATAAATTCTTGATTTTTCACGGAAAGCATAATCCACCAGGTATTTCCCATAATATCTGTCGGAAAATAATAAACTCTCTTGGCTGCTGTCCCTCCATTTTTTCCTTCAGGTAAAAGCCTTTTCCTTCTTTCAGTTTTTCTTCTACCTTTTTTCCCTCCGCTTCCGTCTTTTCCTCTACAATTGATTTTCCAATCATAGGCTCATTTTGACTGTAAACTACTTTACCATGCTCATCCAAAATATTGGTGACAAGACTTGGAAAAACGTATATCTTCCTGTTGGATAGAGGAGAAAATATTGACATCAACATCCAAAGAAAACAACGCTGACAAACTGACCGTTAAAAATCATCGGTCTGGAAATACTGATGATTTTTTTGTTATTTAATAAGTCTTCATAGACCTCCGTAATGACTGTTTTCTGACTCTCCTTAGCATCTTTATAATATTCTTTTTCCTTATAATATTCATAGGAGAAGTTCACCAATTTCTTGGATTTGTATCCGTCCCTATTCAGATACGGTGCATAATCTCCGTTAATTTTTAAGAATCCGCCCGGTTCAAAAATGCACCGGCACCACCAATATTTTCATTCGATGCAATTAAGGCATTCAAAGAATCAATCAGAACTGACTCGCTGTTGTACTGTGCCATATTCAGTGACTCATCCACGATGCGGGAGCGGAAATTCAAGTTTTCCATCGGCGTGATATGCTGCTTCTCTTGTTTGATATTCTCTATCGACCACTGTGTTTCCGATGTATCTCCGGCAGTACTAACCCCATTATAAATAATGGAAGCAATCGCATCCATCTCCGATATCAGGGCTGAAAGCTCATCAGCGGATGCACGTGCTTTATCTTCCATATTTTTATCAATCGATTTTTCAAAGGAAATCCTCATTGCTCGGATTAGGCCCACATTCATACATAAAATCACAAGCGCAGAAACAATGCCCAAAACGAGGGGCAGTTTTACTGACAGATTCATAGCCTTTCCGCTTGTTTTCCATATTTTTTTACGAAGATGATTTTTTTGCAGAGACGACTCGTTTGAAGCAAGTGTACTTCCCTGTACTTTTTCCATTTCTTCTTCTCCTTAATAAAATCTTGAAAATGAGACTCTTTGTTATATCGGTATCATTCTCCAAAAATAAGAAGAATTCTACATTTTATTTTTGCTTTTTCAGTAGGAAGAAAAAAATAAAAAGGAAGAAAAATGGATGATATATATTGAAAAAGTGAATTTCTTATTGTAAAATAGTATCAACTAAATAGTTATTTTGCGGGTGTGATTCAATGGTAGAATGTCAGCTTCCCAAGCTGAAAACGTGGGTTCGATTCCCATCATCCGCTTTTTTTTTGCAAAAAGTTCCGATATAGATTATGAACTAATACATTTCTCCGATAATCTTTAGTAGATATCGTATAGGAGGGTGATTATGAAATCGATTCGGACGACCTTAATTATTTGTATGCTGATGCCTATCATCATTGCGTTTTCCTTGATGGGCGGAACACTAGTTTTCTATATGGACACTCTCAGTGTCAGTGACGGAAATAAATTGATGCCTGAAGGTGCTTCCCAAACTGCGGAATCCGTTGATAGTATTCTGAAGCTGGTTCAATCTCAGGTGGATCTGCTAGCCAATACCTGTACTATGATGACGGATGAAGAAAAAATCCTGGCAAAGGACAAGGCTTACTTTGCCGAATATGAAAAGCAGATGAATGAAGTGGTCATCTCCTCTACAAAGGATATTCCGGGGCTGATCGCTTCTTATATCCGTTATGATCCGAGCCTTACTTATGGTACCTCCGGTACCTTTTATACCGATGCGGACAATGACGGAAAACTGGAAGCCGTCACTCCGACTGATCTTGCTGCCTATCCCCCTACTGATATAGAGCATGTTGGTTGGTTTTATACTCCCCTGCAGAATAAAAAAGCTACCTGGATGGAACCATACTATAATGCCAATATCAGTAAGACCATTATTTCTTATGTATGTCCCGTCTATTTAAAGAGCGGGGAAGGCTTCACGGTAATCGGTGTCGATTTTGACTTTGATTATCTGAATCAATTGTTTACAACACACCATAAATTCCATGTCGGAGATACCTATTTATTAAATGAAGAAGGAAAAATTCTCTATCATCCGGATTTTACAAACGGCGAAAATTTCGGAGATATTCTGGACGGAAAATATAAAAATGATTTATCACAGATTGTCTCCAATAAAAATGGTTATGTGAATGGAGGAAGAAGTAAAAAAGCGGTATTACTTGGCTTTGACACACTGAGTAATGGTTGGAAAATTGTAGTCACCCCAAGCCATGAGGATATTTACGGAGCCATGGAGATGTTAAAGAGTACTCTCGGCTTCTTCATTGCCATATATCTCATCATCATGTTTGTTCTCTCCTTCATAGTCGGAACCAAACAGGCAAAACCCATCCTTTCCCTTACGAAGTCCGTAAGAAGACTGGCAGAAGGTTCTTTAGACGAAGAGATTACCGTAAAGAGCAGAAATGAAACCGGAGCACTGGCAAAGGGTCTCACCCAATTGGTTGCCCAGTTGAAGGACTATAAGCTTTATATCCAAGAAATTACCGACAGTCTGAATGAAATTAAAAACGGAAATCTCGATATAGAGCTGAAAAACGATTATGCAGGGGAATTTGCCAAGGTGAAAGATGCTCTCCTTGACTTAACAACGAAATTAACCGACCTTATCGGAAACATTCGTCTCTCCTCCGAGCGGGTTTCCCAGTCTGCAAGAAATGTAGACAGCGGTGCACAGAACCTGACACAGGGTTCAACTGAACAAGCCAGCAGCATTGAGGAGCTCTCCTCTACCATCAACGACATTTCCGTACGCGTAAAGCAGAATGCCGACAACGCCATAAAGGCCAATGAAAAAGCCAAGGTCGGAAAAGAAGAAATGTTAAAGAGCGACGGACAGATGCAGGAAATGAAGGAGGCGATGAGCCATATCAACGAAAAATCCGCTGAAATCAGTAAGATTATCAAAACTATTGATGACATCGCTTTCCAGACCAATATTCTGGCACTGAATGCAGCCATCGAAGCTGCCCGTGCAGGTGCGGCCGGAAGAGGCTTTGCCGTTGTAGCGGATGAAGTTCGAAATCTGGCACAAAAGTCGGCAGAAGCTGCTAAAAACACCACGGTCCTGATTGATGAAACCGTAAGAGCGGTAGAGCAGGGAAGCAGCCTTGCAGACAACACTGCACAATCCCTACATCAGGTTGTAGAGGGACAGACGGAATTAAGTACTTTAATTAATGAGATTGCAAGTGCTTCCGAAGATCAGGCGCAGGCTGTAGCACAAGTCACCAGTGGTATTGAGCAAATCTCCAGTGTTGTGCAAAAGAACAGTGCTACCGCTTCTGAAAGTGCCGATGCGAGCACCGAGCTAAACAGTCAGGCCGAGAAATTACAAGAGCAAATCCGTCAGTTCCACCTTCGAGATATGGATGGTCGAATTTCGCAGAGTACAGAAGAAGCAAAGGACCATGAAGAACCTGATGCTTCTAAGGAAACTGATTTCTTAGAAAAAGGAAACGGAATAAATGAAGAAACAGAAGTGAGGGGAACCGAGGAAATAAGGGGAACCGAGGAAATAAGTGGAATGCAGATAATGAACGGCGCGATAGAGCAAGAATATAGTGACAGCCCTTATTGATTTTGGGACAATGCCATGATGCCTAAAAAGCACTCGATAACGAGATAAGGAAGAAACCGGACTAAAATGAACTTTAGCCCGGTTTTTTTATCCCACTTTTAATTCACTTCTGCCTGCTCTAATAAGCTTTCCTCATCATATCCGTAGAAAGAAATTCTCTCATAAATTGCCTGCTGCCACTCTCCCGAGAAACTTTCGTCCGCATTGATGAAAAAGTCAGGGGAAAGGTAACGGATAATCATAAACTCCGAGGTTTTCTGTGCAAAGCCGTCACCGCGGCTAAAGTCAATGCCCTTACCGGTGTTTCTTGTTACTGCCGCTTCCAAAATAGGAAGAGTCAGCTCATTGGCAGGAATCGTCATGTTTGGAAAATCAAGGAATCCTCCCTTATCCTTTGTATAAATTCCCAGGTTGGAAAGGGTTCCGTTTGTAAGCATTTTCACCCTGCGGATATCTTTTAACGGAATACTGTGCTTTCCTCCAACAATAGCACCTCCGGAAAGGCGAATCTCTTTCTCCATTAAGCTGTGGGCAATCGGAATAGCAAGACTATCAATATTGTTCGGAAATTCCGCCCCCAGCTTACTTGCCGCAAACGCAAGGAGTAAGGTCTTCGTCTCCGCAATGTTATGATCATTGGACTGTAATTTCAGGTCCGTATCCAGTTCCGGTACCGGAAGATTCTTTCCCTCTTCATTTTGGAAAAATAAAGAATAAGACATATTGGAATTACCGTATCGCAAAGTATTGATATATGTCACTTCTGAAAAAGACAGGGAATATGGCTTCTTCCCCTCTACACTAAATCCCTCTTTCGTTATACTTAATCTCCGACCATTAGGATCAAAGACGGCTGTACGACTACCTAAAATACTTCTCATTAGAACTCCTCCTGTTTTTTCTGAAAATATATCATTTTTTGCATAGCATGTTTCTTATATACATTCTATTTCGTATGTATGTTATGTTTCGTATGTACGTTATGGTTCGTATGTATGTTTATGTTTCGTATGTATGTTATGTTTTCGATATGTACGTTATGTTTCGTATGTACGTTATGTTTTGTATATATTATGTTTCCCATATATATTGTGTTTTGTATTCTTAATCTTTTTATCTTCAGTCTTTTTTATCCGGAAATCAATGTCCATTATAATGAACTGCATTTCATTTTGCTAGAAGGAGATTCATTTTTTCTGCTTTTCGATTTGCCTTTCTTCTCTTGCATATCTTCCCTGCTTTTTGTAAACTTATTTTTGTGCGTTTTGGCTAAAGCAAAACGAGATATCGCGCTTTGCAAGAGTCACTCGTTAAGAATGCCATATCGTACGCTTTACAAGATTGTGTATAAAAATACAAGAGGAAAAGCCATGAAGGTCACAAAAGTCGAATGTCCCAACTGCCACGGCAGTCTTACTATTCCCGACGGAATGAAGGAAGGCTTTGTCAGCTGTGCGTTTTGCAATACCAAGGTCTATATTGAACCGCATAAACCCGACATTACGCAAAATTTTAATATCGGGAGCGTAAATTATAATAAGGCAAATTCCGTTTCCGACACGGATTCACTGATTGATTTAAAAACTTGGATATCCATAGGCGGAAGTGTTCTCGGTGCCCTTACCATTATCGTTCTCCTTCTTTTAAATGGAAAGTCAAGCGACAAACGAGAGGCAATCAATACAGCAAACTATAGAAGCACTCCGAAAGATGCCGTAGTGATGCAGTTTGTAGAGGAGGCCTTCGGAAAGCCTCCGGAAGAGATAAGCAAAGAGGACTACGACTCTATACGATCCTTGAATATTCAAAAATATACGGAAGAGTCATCCTCCGACCATACGAAAAGCTGGCGATTTAGCTATGCGGAAAAACTGGATGAAAACGGAAATCCCGTGGACGAAGAATCACTCTATTTCCCGCTTACGGACAGTATTTCCGAGCAGGATATGCAGGTCTTTACCGGTCTTGTTCGCCTTTCTTTAGGAACGGACATTTCCTTTGATTATGAAGCAGAGGAAAGCAGTGATTTAAAAAATCTGGAGAATTTAAAGTATTTCTCCGCAGAGGATGAAAGCTTAAATGATACTGTAAAAATCCTCGGAAAGCCGGAAGAAATCCTGAGTCTTTCCGGTCTTCTCCTCTTTGATAATGAAATTCCTTCGGGTGTACAGGATAAAAATGGAAAAGAAATCAAGGACATCTTCACTCCCTTCTCCTCTCTTAAGTCCCTTTCCATCTCCATCGATGGGGACTATGATGAGGGACTTCTTTTCCTTAGAAATTTACCCACATTGGAAAAGTTGGAAATCTCACTAAGCGCATCCGATACTGCGCTGGACCTTTCTCCCCTTTCCTCTTTAAGCCAATGTACAAGCCTTAGTATTGTATGCACTTCAGATACTTCTTTTGAAAATGTCAGCGTTTTTTCCGGTATGCCGAAGCTTGAACACATCCGGCTGGACAGTTTATCCGATATCAAGGACCTGAACTTTGTAAAGAATATGCCGAATCTGAAATCCCTGTATCTCAAGGACCTTCCGATTCTAAACCTGGACGACCTTTCCAATCGCAAGTCTTTAAACAGTCTTACGATTGAAAGCTGTTATGATTTGGAAAATGTCGATGCTCTTCTGAGCCTTTCTTCCCTGCAACGCTTATCCATTCAGGGTGTCTCCTGCCCCATTCCGGATTTACAGGGCTTAAGCGCATTGGAAGATGTCCAAATTTCTGAATAAGCTTTAGACATGGTTTTCCTCATTTTAGGAAAATATATTCTTTGTATTAATTTTTCTAAATTGATATTTCCAACAAAATATTGTTAGTTATTGCTAACTAATGTATACTGTATTCCGCTTAAATGGATAAGACTTATCTTATTTCATAACAAGTCTATCGAAGGAGGAATATATGAAAAACAATCCAAATGCATTAGCTGTTAAAGACTTAGTTACCATCGGTGTATTCGATGTCATTTACTTCGTTTGTGTGTTTGCCATAGGTATGATGGGGGTTATTCCCATTCTTTACCTTGTTTACCCTGCAGTCGTTGCTCTTCTCTGCGGTCCCATAGTGATGCTTTTGATGGCCAAAGCGCCGAAGCCCTGGGCACTTTTTATTTTCGGAATGATCATTCCCCTGATTATGCTCGCCTTCGGACACAGCTTTATTGTACCGCTCCTATCTCTCCTTATCATTTTACTTGCAGAAGGAATCAGGAGGCTTGGAAGATACCGCTCTATGCCCCTAACCATGCTTTCCTATGTCATTTTCTCCACTTGGACATGTAATTCTTTAATGCAAATGCTTCTTGTAAAAGAAAGATATTTGGAACTTACCAGAGCGGAGATGGGAAATGACTATGCCGATGCCTTGGAAAAGTTGATTACCGTTCCGAACATGGGACTGGTTTATCTTGGTGCAATTCTCGGCGGAATCTGCGGTGCCTTTTTGGGAAGAAAGCTTCTGAAAAAACATTTTGAAAAGGCGGGCATTTTGTAATGGAAGAAACTCTAAAGCCTTGGGCGATTCGACAAAATCCATTTAACCCGAATCCCCTGACGAAACTTCTCGTTCTGGGATTCCTGGGTGCTACCGTTGTGCATCCGGTTTCCGCCTATGCCGAATGGGCAGTGATAGGCATTATTTCCCTCTTCTATTTTGCACTGGAAGAGCGGAAAACTGCTGTCACAAACCTTTTATTCTTTCTTTTCCTGTCTTTTTTTCCAAGCTTTCCTAAGCTTTATTCTCTTCCCGCCTTACTAAAGCTTTTCCTTTCCTTCATTTATGTTCTCAGAATGTTTTATCTTCCTTATGCCGGGGGGCGATTTTTCATTCAGACCTCCGATGTGGGGAGTATTTTAGCCTCGATGGATTACTTACACATTCCTCCGTGCATCTCTATTCCTATCGCCGTGATGTTTCGTTTTTTCCCATCTTTCGCGGAAGAAAAAAGAAACATTTCCATGGCTATGCAGATAAGAGGCATTAAAACTCGAAATCCCTTACGCTATCTGGAATATATTACCGTTCCCCTTCTCATCATTTCCGCAAATATTGCAGAGGATATTGCTAAAGCCGCAGAATGTAAATGCATAGAAAATCCCATACCGAAGTGCAGATACAGCTCAGTACACTTGCAGTGGGCGGATTTCTTTTATGCACTTCTCATCATAAGCACATTAATTGTAGGCTGGATACTTTATAAAAGATAGCTTCTTTCCGGAAATATATTTCTATAAAAAAACATTTAGGGGGACCTCGTATGTTAAAAATAGAGCATTTTTCCCTATCCTATGAGGGAGACAGTCTTTCACTAAAGGATATTTCCCTGTCCGTAGAACCGGGCGAATGCCTTATCCTCTCCGGGGAAAGCGGCAGTGGAAAATCCTCTTTAATTCATGCCATTAATGGGCTGGCTTATCATTATGACCATGCACAGTGTCAGGGCAGTATAGAGTTTTTCGGAAAAAATCTGCAGGAGCTTCCCCTCTATCAAGTTGCCCTGCAAATAGCCAGCGTATTTCAAAACCCGAAAACTCATTTTTTTAATGTCAATACTACCTTAGAGCTTTTGTTCGGTATGGAAAATATGGGGCTAGACCGCAGGGAAATGGACGAAAGAATGACAGACCTTCTCTCCATTTTCCCTATTGAACATCTCTTAGGGAGAAATATCTTCGCCCTCTCCGGCGGAGAAAAACAGATTCTGTCCGTAGCCTCTGCCTATCTTTCCGGCTGTAAACTGATTGTACTGGATGAGCCCTCTTCCAATCTGGACGAAAAGTCCATTGCCGTTTTACAAAAAATGCTTCTTCTCCTAAAGGAAAGAGGGATTTCTCTGATTATTGCGGAGCACAGGCTCTATTATCTTATGGACCTTATGGATCGCTTGCTCTTTTTAGAAAAAGGGAGGATTGTAAAAGCATTTTCAAAGGAAGAATTTTTAGCGCTAAAAAATGAGGAAGTGGAAGCGATGGGACTTCGCTCCCGAGAAAAGCTCTCCCTTTCTCTTCCAAAGTGGAAAAATGAAGGGGATTTTACAATAGAATATTCCTCCGGCGCCACTATCCGTACGGCCTCTTTTTCCTTTGGAAAAATCTATGGCATCATCGGAGAAAACGGTTGTGGAAAATCCACTTTTCTTCGCGCTATAAGCGGTCTTTCAGAAAAAAGGAAAGGCAAAGTTTCTCTTTTCGGAAAGGCCCTGTCGAAAAAGAAAGCGGATTTCCCTCTCCTCTCTGGTCATGCAGGATGTGAATAGCCAGCTCTTTTCCGATTCGGTAGAGGAGGAGCTCATGCTAAGCTGCAAAGGGAAGAAATGGACAGAAGAAATGGATTCCTTACTTTTATCCCTTGACCTGGTAGACTTAAAAAAACGGCATCCCATGAGTCTCTCCGGAGGACAAAAACAGAGACTGGCTATTGCCGCCAGTCTTCTTCAAGATGCCAAGTTTCTTTATTTTGATGAGCCCACCAGCGGTATGGATGAGCGGAATATGCTTCGTATTGCAAAGCTTTTAAAATCGCAAGTTCGGAACGACCGCATCCTCTTTGTGGTCTCCCATGATACTGCCTTTTTACAGGAGGTGGCAACGGAAATTGTGGATTTAACGGAGTTTCGAGAATAAAAGTTCCTATCGCATAACTGAATCCCGTCCTTTATCTTCGTTTAATAATCCAGCGCATAATCCAAGTTAGGGCTATCCAAATGAGTGCACTCACCCCGCAAATCAGCATCCAAGCCTTTCGATCATTCATAAGGGGAAGTGGTACATTCATCCCGAAGAAGCCGGTAATTACCGCAAGCACACTCAGTAAAATTTCAAAAATCGTCAAGGTGCTCAGGTTGTTATTCAAGTCATTATTCAAAATATTGTTGTAGGAATCCAAAAGCTGGCGAGCCACGGTAGAAAGAAGCTCCGTCATGGAAACCAGCTGTCTGGCTTCCACCATAGCATCATCAAACTGGGCTATCTCCTCTTCGCTAAAGCTATGGTATATGGCATGAGCCTGTATATGTTCCAAAAGCAGGCGATTTTGTGTAGCCGCAGAATGTAGGTAAATCATCCCCACCTCCAAATCGGAAAGGGCATAAAGATTTCGCTTCGTGGTTTTCTTCCGAAGCAAATGATTGATCTCATCCTTTTGCTTATCCAGTCGCTCAATTACGGGGTAATAGGCATTGGAAATCATTTCCAAACCTGCAAAAAGCAGGGTGTAAATAGAAAGCTCTTCTTTCGTATCCACATAGGAACACATTTTCTGAATAATATAGTCATTATCCTCGTTACTGATGGTCAGCAGACGATTTTTCTGTACAATAAAAGTCATCGGAACCGTTTCATAGTATTCCTTGTCTTTTTTTGACTCCAGAACGCTGTAAATAAAGGTTACAGTTCCGTCCTCCCGATCAAAATCCATGTGAGCATGCTCATTTTCATCCAAAGCATAGTCAATAATTTTCGGATCAATATCATACTCTTCGTAGATTTTAAGACTTCTCTGTAATTTCTTTGGAATCAATATTAATCCATGTGGCATTGTCACTGAGCTTCTTACTTACCTGCATTTTTCCCTACTTCTATTTTCCTGATATTTTCCTTTTTGCTTTTGCTGCTGATAGGGCAAAGGCGTGATACCTCCTTATTATACGCCAAAATCCACATCTTCTGTACTTAAAATTTCTGTATGTCCTTCAAGATCTTCATAGACGGTAACAATACTTAATTTCGTTTCTGAAGATGCTGTACTTGCCTTTTCAAAACATAACAACGCATAATTCGTTCTCTAAGTACTATAGATATCTCTTCTGTGTCCGACAGTCAACGCAAGGATAATCAGCTCCTGATCTTGTATAAAACAAAGTAAGCGATAATAATCTCCAATTCTATACCGCCATTGTCCACTTTTGTTGGCGGTAATCCCTTTTCCATGTGCCCTGGGATTTTCACAATTTTGCAAATTTTTTACAATCCATGATTTGATCATCTGTTGTGTGTATTTGTCCAGTTTTTTGAACTCTTTATCGAATCGAGAAGTGGTTTCCACATGATAGCTCATAGATTCAATTCCTTCCAGAGTTCCTCAATGGGTCTGGATTTACAGCCGGTATTCTTATATTCCTGATAGGCTTCATTGGCAAGACTGATTTCATACTCCTCTTCAATGCGTTCAAATAATGCCCTTTTGAAAGCCTCTCCTAAAGACATTGCATGAAGCTTTGCATAGCTTTCTGCAAGTGCTTTTTCCTCCTCATTCATTCGAATTGAAAATGCCATGATTTTACCTCTATTTCAAAAATTATTTGCTGTACTTTATAGGCAAAGTATGTACAAACTTAATGTGTAGTACATTATACTACTCCACTTCTATTTTATTATCAACTCTAAATAGAATCTGTTATAACTTTAAAAAGGAGGCATTATGGCTTGTCAATGGAAAAATAGCAGTGCAGAAATGATTTCTTACCACGATAAAGAATGGGGCGTACCCACCCATGATGATCAAAAGCTCTTTGAATATTTGCTTTTGGAATCCATGCAGGCAGGTCTCAGTTGGGCCTTGATTCTTCGAAAAAGAGAAACTTTTCGAAGCTGTTTTGCAAACTTTTCCCCGGAAAAAGTCGCAGCATTCACGGAGGAAGATATCGCAAGAATCATGCATACGGAAAATATGATTAAGTCGGAGCGAAAAATCAGAGCCATGATGCAAAACGCCAAGGCATTTTTAGCCCTGCAAAAAGAAAAGGGAAGCTTTGATGCTTACCTTTGGAGCTTTTCCGGTGGGAAAAGTCTTTGTTATCAAGGGCATGAAAAAGGGGAAATGCCGGCCAAAAATGCTCTTTCTGAGGCTATCAGTAAAGATTTAAAAAAACGAGGCTTTCAGTATACCGGCCCCGTCATTGTCTATTCTTTTTTACAGGCCTGCGGTGTTATTAACGACCACGAGGAAGACTGCCCCTGCTATCAGGCACTCCGTAAGGCTTATCCTTATCAAGAGGTGGAGGAAAAGATTCATTGACTTCTGCAGCTTTCTAATATAGCAAAGCAATCGCCTCTTTGATGCAATCTTCACAGCTGCAAAGAGGCTTTTCTTTGCCTATCCCTCTTAAGTCTTTGCAGATGCTGGCTCCGCAGCGCTTCTCAAAGTCCTGAAATAGGTGGGCGGCCTCCACCTGCACCATTGGATTTCTCTTATTTTTCATAGCTAAAACCAAATTTGCTCCAATGAGTGCGCCGCAGGTTCCTTCCAAGGTTCCCAATCCTTCAATAAGCCCAGCAGAGAGAGAAAGCAGAAGCTCCTCGGGCAGATTTAATTCCTCTTGATAGGCAAGCAACACCAGCTGTCCGCAGTTCTTTCCTGCCGCTAAGCCTTCCATAGCTAGTGACTGTTTTTCTTCTAAAGATTGTTTCATGATTTCTCCTATTTATTTAATAGATGAGCGATAGGAAATTTCTTGTTCCTTTAAAGCTGATTGATTTTTTATGCAAAGCAATATTCAATTACTTAATCCCTTCATAATGCGTCCACATCCGAGCAACCTGTACAATGCCCTCATAAGACACATGATTTTCCGTGATTTGTTCCGCGTATACTGTATAGACTAATCTATGCTGAATATTAATTCTTCTGGAATAAAATCCGCTTAAATTCCCCACCAAACTCTCGTAAAGTGGGGGAGTTTTAAATGGATCTTCTGCAATGATATCAAGTAAAAGCTGCTTTTTTCTCCAGACCTGCACTCTTAAGGGAGTTTTGTCCTTATCTCATTTTACTGAACCTTTATCAAAATACATTACCACTCCTCATTCGGATCATAACTTGTACATTCCGATAAATCTTCTTCCTTTGACGCTAAAATACTTTGGCTCAAACCCGGAATACTATTCAAATACAATGTTTCCTGAATGGCCTTCCAATCCTCTTCACCGACTAATACCGCATTTTTCCCTCTATTGTTGGTAATCGTGATTGGCTGAGAAGATTCATTTACCTCTGAAACCGTCTGATACAGGTTTGCTCTTACCTTAGTAATACTGATTGAAGTCATTGCGTATCTCCTTATCTTCTTATCTTCTTATCTTCCTTCTGTATTGCATTTTCATAAGCTTTTCTATGCCTCATTATACCGTACTTTATTACGTACGTCAAAAATATTTTATCTCATAAATTTGCTCTAAAGTAATTCGCTCCGTATTTTTCTCAACAGGAAAGTCTTCAAATCCGGAAAGACTGACCAGCCAATAGCTTTTATTCTTCGCCGGAAATGGCTTTGCCTTTTCCAATAATTCTTCATAAATTGCCACATCTATTTTTTGATTTCTCCACTTTACCTCGACAAATAAATAGCGGTCCTTTCCATCAAAAGCAAGTAAATCAATTTCGGATTCCTTCTTTCTGATTTTGTCCGTTCCCCACCAGTTTCCATAATCTTCCGGTAGGAAGTCCAACTCTCCTTTTCGCAGTCTTTGTTCAAAATACTCTATGACAATCTGCTCAAATACAGTCCCCATATATTCATTCAGTTTTGGCTCAATCTGCTTCTCGTATACATGCTCTCCCAAATCCATATTGAGCAAGTTCAAATTTTTCTGTACGAAACAGTACCAAAAGCGAAACATCGTATCCTTGATCCGATAAATAGGACGCTTACTTTTACGGTCTAAAACCGGTGTTTTCTTCTCAATGATTCCAAGCTCCAATAAGGAATTCAGATAATGACTGAGTCCCCCGCTTTGCATATTTAATTTTGTTGCAATTTCATTTAACTTGCTTGCCCCTGCCGAAATCACAAAAAGAATATCATTGTAAAGCTTGGGTTGTCTCAGCTCTTGCTTTAAGAGATTATCGGGCTCTTCGAATAATCTTCCGCCGGGCTTTAGGAAATTACGAATAATATTGCTGTTTAAATCCACATTTTCATCAAAGAAGCTTAAGTATTCCGCAATCCCCCCGGTAATGCCATAGACAATCGCCTTATCTCTATAACTATAGGAAGCGACAAATTCTGCCGCTTCCAAATAACCAAAGGGCTGAAGCTTTAACTGGCTGGTTCGTCGTCCGTATAGCGGGCTTTTGTATCCCAGTACCTGATTTTCCATGAAGCTCATGGAAGAGCCGCACAAAATCAGGAAGAGCTTGCTCTTCTCCCTATACTCATCAATCAGTTTTTGTAATAGGGAGGAAATATGCTCCGCACTTTGGGCTAAATAGGGATACTCATCGATGACAAAAATGATTCTATGTTCTTCCGCGTAGGCAAACAAATAGCGAAGGGCTTTCTCAAAATCTTGAAAATCGGGAAGCCCCTTTAGATTCCCGCAAGCTTCATAGATCGCTTGTGACAAAAAGGCTCAGGGTTGATAAGTGCATTGGATTCCCAATGCCACAAAATAATAGCCTCTAGTCCTTTAATCAGGTAAGCTTTTCCTACTCGTCTTCTGCCGTAACAACTGATAAAGCAAAAATGCCTTTCCTGTATTCCTCTTCCAATTCTCTTAGTTCGAATGCTCTTCCTATAAAGCGCATAAATTCACCTCCTGGAAACGAGATATTGCGTATACCGCGATACTCTCTAGAGACATTATAAAACGCAATATCGTAATATGCAATAATATACTTTTGCATATTACGATATTGCGTTTTCCTCTGCTGAATGAAAATAACTAGAATCCAATACAGATAATACCTATTACAGCGCCCCCTTCGGGCAGACCTTTACACATTCCATGCAAAGGATGCAGTCCGTCCCGTTTTTTCTCTTCCTGGAATTATCTGTCATTTCCACATCCATGGGACAAACTCTCTTACATTTTCCGCAGGAAATGCACTTCTCTTCATCACAACGAATCCGCACCAAAGAAAAGTAACTTGCAGGCTTTAGAAATACGGTAACCGGGCAAATGTATTTACAAAATGCTCGGTTATCCTGACAAAGAAAGGCCAGAGCAATCCCCACAAGATAATAGGCGAGATTTCCGATAAGGAAAGCCCAAAACATAATCCTTTCCAAGTTTCCTACCTTTAATAGAAAGAGGGCGGAAACAAAGAGAAAAGATAGGGCAAAAGTCAGATAGCGAATCCAGCCAATATTTTTCCGGGGAAGCACGCTCGTCTTATAGGGTAGAAAATCCAAAACCATGGCAGTCCAGCAGGCATAGCCGCAGAAGCCTCTCCCAAAAATCAGAGGGCCGAAGATTTTCGCCACCGCATAATGAATGGTAGCCGCCTCGAAAACACCGGTAAATAAATAGTACCAAAAGCCCTCAAGTTGCATATTTTCCCGGTTGATAAGCCCTAAATAAACAAGCATATACAGTCCCACCAGAAGCTGTACTATTCTGCGGGCATAGGGATATTTTTTGATGAAGAGAAAAATCCCAAGAGACAGGGAAGCTCCGATATAGGTAAAATTTAAAAGATAAAATAGATTATTCTTTGTCAACCAAAGGCTCACCGCTACTGCTTCAAAAACTCCGCCGATTAGAAGCACCAAAGCATATTTTTTCAAGAAATCACGCAAAGAAAGCTCCTCTCCTATGTGTATATAGTTATGAGTATATAGTTATGTTTATACCTATGTATATATTTATGTTCATCCTTTTAACAGGATTTCTCATACAAAAAAAGTCTATGCTCATAGTTCAATATTTTCAAGTTCTTGCTTAGGAACAAAAACACAAAAAAGAGCGGAAACCGCTCTTTTTGACTGCCTCCTATATAGGCTTTTCCAAACTAAAAATCCTCAGCTTCTCAATGTATGATTGAAACGCTTAGCCCAACAAAGTCATAAGAATCGGCACAACGAGAATAAAAAGCACGGTACTGATGGTCACCACATTGGTGGAAAACTCTACATCTCCGTCTCCTTGGCTGGCCAAAATGGGGAGAACCGCAAGAGCCGGTGTAGCCGACTGAATCACAAAGGTATTGAATTCCTTTGTTGGTAGTCCTCTTCCTGTAAAGAAAAGTAAAGCATACATGATGGCGGGGGCAAGAATAAAACGCCCCACCACCGCAACTGCAGTGTCTTTATCTAAGTGAATGCTCTTAAGCCCCGCCTTTGCAAGAATAATTCCAATGTAAATCAAAGACAAGGGTGTTACAATATTCCCAATATAGGTCAAGGTATTTTCAGCAAAAGCGGGCACTGAAATTCCTAAAAGTAAAAATACCAAAGCAATCAGAAAGCCCACAAGAGGAGCCGGTAAAAGCTTCTTCCAGTCAAACTTTGTCCCCTCTTTCTTTTCCTCCCACACTGTCCGAGGTCATGATATAAACACCCAAGGTCCAGAGTGGAAATCGTATTGGTATATAATAAATCAGGAAATAGGGTGAGCCTCTTCCCAAAAAGAGCAATGTTTAAAGGGAAGCCCAATGAAAATGGTGTTGGCATTGCAAAGGTATTCATCATGGTTCCCCCGTCTTCCGGCACGAACTCCGCATAGCTTTACCGCCAAAAGCCGAAAAATATAGGTTAAAGCAAAGGCCTCAAAGGTGTAAAAGCAAGCCTCCCGAAAGGCTGATGAGCTTATCTACGGTAAGATACTTTAATACCGAGACAAAAATGGAAATCAGTAAAGCTACATTCATAATAAGCCGGGACAGATTCGGGTCCGAAGCTCTCTGAAAACCAGCCTTTTATCTGCAAAATGTAGCCGAGAGCGATAATCACGATAATCGGAATAATACTTTTGTATCGAGGTGAGAAATACCGTCATTATCTCCTCCTTTATTTATATTCGGATACCACTTTAAGTCCCTCACCGCCTTTTCCATATCCTGCTCTTTTTGCACGGGCAAGTCCCTGCTCCTTTGCCTTCTTTGCCACTGCTTCCGCTACCTTAATGGAAACCCTCGCCCACATACTTCAAAAGGGAGGAAGCACCGGTGCACTGGGCTTTGTGATATCGGTAATACCGGACAAGGAATCTGCTGCTGCTGCAATCATTTCATCGGTTAAGAGACTTTGCTTCCGAAGCCAGCATCCCAAGGCCCAGTCCGGGATAAATCAGGGCGTTGTTGCCTGCCCAATGATATACTCCACCCTTATAAGAAACAGGGTCTGCCGGAATACCGGTTGCCACGAAGGCCTTTCCGTCTGACCAGGTAATCAGGTCTTCCGCCGTTGCCTCTGCCAGTTCTGTCGGATTGGACAAGGGGAAAATGCAGGGGCGCGCAGTATTCTGACACATCGCTTCCACAACTTCCTTGGTAAAGGTATTTGGCTGTAGAGGTACCTACAAGAATCGTCGCCTTTACCGTTCTTACTACCTCTGCCAAGTCCGTTAATTTGTCTGCATTTGGAAAGTCGGAACGTTTCTTCGCAAAGGGTTTCTGCTGAGGTGTTAAATCCTCCATATCATCAAAGAGTAATCCCTGCTTATCCACCATGAAGAAACGCTGGTAAGCCTCTTCCTCGGATAAGCCCTCTCTCATCATTTCTCTGTGTACGCGGGAGGCAATACCGGCTCCTGCCGTACCCCCACCAAAACAAAGATAAACCTGATCCCTAAGCTTCTGTCCGCTGATGGCCATTGCCCAGAATACTCCGCCTAAGGTTACGATTCCTGTTCCTTGAATATCATCATTAAAAGTTGGGATCTTGGTACGATATTTTTCCAAAATATTCGCAGCGTTTCCACGGCCGAAGTCCTCCCAATGAAGATAGAGTTTGGGGAAAAGACGCTCAGCAGTCTCTACAAATTGGTCAATAAAGTCATAGTAACGATCTCCTCTGACGCGCTCGTGACGATTTCCCAAGTAGTTGGGATTGTTTCGAAGCTCTTCCCTGTTGGTACCGGCATCGATAACCAAGGGAGAACACAGGCCGGATCAATTCCTGCAGCACCGCTGTATACCATCAGCTTTCCTACAGAAATATCCACACCATTGGTGCCCCAGTCCCTATTCCGAGAATAGCTTCCGCATCGGTTACCACAATGAGACGGATTTCCCTGTCTCCTGCGGCGTTTTTCAAGGTCTTTTCAATATTTTCCGGATGGTTAATGTCCAGATAAGCCGCATACTGAGGATCCACAAAAAGATCACTATAGCCCTCAATGGTTAACGAAACCGTGGGATCATAAACAATAGGATTAAATTCTGCCAAATGCTTGGAAAAAAGATAGTAGAAAAGAGTACGATTGGTGTTGAAAAATCTGCATGAGGAAGAGACGCTTTTTCCAGGTCATTTTCCTTCTTTTCCATCTGAGCATAGGTCTGTGCCGCCTGCTCTTCAATGGTCTGCACGTGGGGAGGCAAAAGTCCGATCAGTCCTAATTTCTCACGTTCCTCCATGGTAAATGCCGTCCCCTTGTTTAAAAAGGGATTGTTCAGAATTTCATGTGCTTTCATAAGATTCCTCCTGTTCATTAAGGAAAAGGGCAAACTGCCCTGTGAAGATGGTCCAACCATCCTATGTACGCACACTCTAACATCGATAAAATTAAATTTAAATACAGCATAAATAGAATTAACAGAATCTACACACTTAACAGAATGAACACAATTAACATAATGAACACAATTGTAGCAAGACTAAACACTTTTGTTTTTATGCAGTGAAAGTTTCATTACTGTCAAGTAATCGTTGGCAACTCTATCATACAGCTCCTGACCTAGTATTTTTTACCAACTAAAATTTTACTCTAAGAAAAATGAATGATAGAAGTTTATTGACAAAAACAATCACAAATCGATAATATTGTATATAGACAATAAGTACACTATTAAAGAGAGGGTAAAAGTTTGAACATTATCATAAGTAACAATCGTGACAAACCAATATATGAACAGATAGTTTCGCAGATAAAAAATATGATTATGAGCGAAGAATTGCTTGCTGGAGATAGTCTTCCTTCAATGCGATCATTAGCCAAATCAATTCATGTAAGTGTTATTACAGTTCAAAGAGCATATGAAGAATTGCAGAGATGGATTTATAGAAACTGAAATAGGTAGAGGCACTTATGTATTGGCAAGAAACAAAGAATTCTATAAAGAACAACAGCAGAAACGGATAGAAGAATATATGCAATTAGCTATTGAGCTGCAAAAAGAAAAATGCTATGCCTCTTGAGAAAAATGATTGATATATTAAAAATTTTATACTTGGAGGAATAAGTTGATGAATAGTACTTTAATACTAAAAATGTGAATAAAAATATGAAAAGTCAAATTTTGCCATCAAAGATATTTCTTTTTCAGTACCTGAAGGAAGCTATTAGTAGGATTTATCGGTGAGAATGGAGCGGGAAAAATCAACGACTATGAATTGTATTCTAAATGTGATTAGAAGAGATAGTGGTACTATTGAGATATTTGGAAGAGAAATGACTGATGAAGATCTAGATAGCAGAGAGAATATTGGAGTTGTATATGATAGCAATAATTTTCCGGAATATTTGACGGCAAGGCAATTGGCTGACATTTTAGGGAGAATTTATAGTAAATGGGATGATTTTTGTTTTGGACAATTTCTTAGGCATTTTGGATTGCCTGAATCTCAAAAAATAAAAACCTACTCTCGTGGAATGAGTATGAAGCTTGCGATTGCCGTGGCACTTTCACATGATTCAAAATTGCTTATTTTGGATGAGGCAACAAGTGGTCTTGATCCTATTATGAGAGATGAAATTCTTGATGTGCTTCTTGAATTTGTAAAACAAGAGAACCACTCCATTTTGCTATCTTCACATATTACAAGCGATTTGGAAAAAATAGCTGATTATATTATTTTTATTCATAATGGTGAAATTATTTTGAATAAAACAAAAGATGAATTGATATATGACTATGGAGTTATCCGTTGTTCAGAAAACGATTTTTATAATATTTTACCGGAAGATATATTATCAAGTATGAAAAAGATTATCAGATTGATGTGTTGATAAAAACAAGAAATTGATGGAGAAAAATATAAAAATTTAATAATAGACAGCGTATCATTAGATGAAATAATGTTGCTGTTAGCGAAAAGGAGAACGAAATGCCAGGATTGATTAGAAATCATTATTATAAAATAGTATCCAACCTAAAGATATTACTTATATTTATATTTTTGACCGGAGTTTCAATACTGATTTTTAGTGGTGGGGAGGAAATGCCTTTATTTGCTTTTCTATGTCTTTCTGTTATAGGTTTTCCTTTTATCAGTTCAATTGGCTTAAGGAGAAACAATAATGGCAAGTGGAATCAGTATATTTTATCCTTACCGGTAAAGAGATGCGAAATAGTAAAGAGCGTATTTGCGACGCAAGCAATTACAATTTTAATTGGGAGTATGCTTTCTGTTATACTATTTCTAACATCATTTTTAATTCATGGATTTGCATTTTTATCGATATATAGATGTAGTCTTGTTATTTTCAACTGCAATAGGAATCAGTTTAATAATGAGATGCGATTTTTCTTGTCTATTTCTTACTTAGACTCAAATGATAGAACTGAAGCTATGAGTATTATTAGTTTAATAATCTCAGTAGCTATTATGCTAGGATCTAATAGCAGTAATAAATATTTTGATTGAAAAACCGATAGATATGCAACTTATGATATTTGCGTAACAGGGAATTTAGTATTATCTATTGCTGTGTTTTTAATATCTTGTTCTTTGACTGTTAGTATTTATTCAAAAACAGGACTGTTAGAACCAAAGATTTTTAAATTGAATATTTATCTCTGAAAGAGAGCATTATAGGATGACAGATTATTGACCATTTACGGAAAACAAGGAAGAATAGGGAAGATTTCGTATTCTTTATGGTCGAAGAAACTTAGATGAACTGGTTACTTCATTTTATAATGACAATGTATTGATAACAAACGAATTTTGATGTATCCTATCATAAAGTCAATAAGCGAAAAAGCAATTTAGAAATATCTGATTGGAGGTACTTTGCATGGCAACAACAAATTTAAACATCAGAACCGATAAGGATATTAAAGAGCAGGCGGATCAAATATTTTCCAAGCTGGGACTGAATATGACTACCGCCATCAATATGTTCCTTAGAACAACTATCCGCGAAAACGGGATTCCTTTTTCTTTAAAACTGGATATCTAAATGAAGAGACGGCTACTGCCATCGAGGAAGCGACCGTTGCCTTAGATAGTAACGTAAAATCCCATAAAACCATGGATGATCTCAAGGCGGCTTTGGAAGTATGAAATACGAAGTCAAGTTCACTAACCAGTTTAAGATAGATTTTAAACTCGCTAAAAAACAGAATAAAGATTTAAATAAACTCTTCGATGTAGTAAATATTCTAGCAGAAGGCGGCATATTAGAGGCAAAATATCGAGACCAGTGACCTCATCCGTAAGTATAAGGGCACAAGAGAATGTCATATTGAACCGGATTGGTTGTTAGTATACGAAATTCAAAATGACGTTCTTGTCCTCATACTCTACCGTCTTGGAACTCACTCGGAATTATTTAAGAAATGAGCTGGAAAATTAAACTATTTTACAGTTTTAATGTTTAATTCATTTCCTCTCCCCATTCCTTCAGAAAATCCTGCATTAGTTTATCTCTTTTCTCTGCCATTTTTCTTGCCGCAGGGGTATTTAATTCCTTGGAAATGAGTAAAAGCTTTTCATAAAAATGCTCAATGGAATTCTCCAAGCTTCTTCCGTGGCTTCCACCAAACTGAAAGCAGCGGGCAATATCGACAGCACCTATAGCTTCCAGTCGGTCTGCATCCTGTACAATTTTTCCCTCTATCGTCTCCGGAGCTTTTCCCCTGTTTTTGCTAAAGGAAACGGAATTAATGTTCTTGCAAATCTCCTCAATTACTCCTGCAGGAAGTTTCTCCTGCTCCAAAAATCTTCTGGCATTGGCATTATTTTCCGTATGGAAAAGCTTATGATCATCGCAGTCATGCAGGAGGGCAGAAAGGGCAATCATTTCCTCTTCTCCCTGCCCTTCCGCTTTGGCAATCGACATCGCATTTTTATATACCCGAAGGCTGTGGGAAAGGTCATGCCCATCCCCATTTCCCTGAAATAGCGATGTGATATAGCCTATTGCTCTTTCTATTCTAGTTTTTTCCATAAACACGCATCTCCTCAATCAAATCATACACCCTGTCTCCGGAAAGAATCATTGCCTTTCTATCCTGAAACATGGTGCCATAACGAGTCTCCATTTGCTTCCATCGCTCTTCCATTTCTCTTTCTTCCCGTTCTTTTTCTTCCGTGAAAATGTCGGCAAAACTAAGCTGTCTTCCTTCATTTTCCTCCAAATGGTAAAAGCCTTCCCCTATTAATCGCACCCTTCGCTTTGGAATCTGCTGCAAGAGTGCAGAGGCATTTTTATATAAGGAAAATGCGCTTTGGGTACTTTCCGAAATGAGAGCGGAGCGGGTAATGGTTTTCATATCTGCAAAAGTGATTTTCAAAGAAACGCCTCTTGCATAGAGCCCGTAGCGCTTCGCCCTACTCTCTACTCGAAAGGATAAAAGAAACAGCACATCATCCAAAAAGGAATAGTCTGTTACGTCCTCCTGAAAGGTCGCTCTTTTACTGATGCTTTGGGTGTCCTCCGGACGATAGGGCACTACCCTCCGATGGTCAATTCCGTAGGAAAGCTCCAAGAGCATTTTCCCCTGATTTCCCAGAAGGCGAAGCACTTCCTTTTCTTTTTCCTGTAAATCTTTCACGGTATAAATCCCGAAGGAATAGAGCTTTTCTGCAGTTTTTGCTCCTACCGTCAAAAAGTGCCCGTACATCTCTATCTCGCAAAAGCTTTATAGTCTTCTCTTCTTTGAATCATAAAGCCATTGGAGCTTTTTCTCTTCACTAGCAGTTTTTGCCGCCGTTTTCCCATAAGCAATGCCCACAGAACAAGTAAGATGCAGTTCCTCCTTTACCCGCCTTTTGAATGCCGATTCACGCTCGGAAAATCTGCCAGCGACTTCTGTTAAATCAAGATAACCTCGTCGAGGGCAATATATTCCGCCTGCTTCGTATAGACTTCCAGAATCTCATGGAGCTCCTCTGACACACAGCCTTATATCAAAATCCGGGTATGAAAACAGCCTTCGGGGCGGAGGCCGAAAAGCTTCCTTACTGTTCATAGCGGAACGAACCATATCTTTTCTCGCTTCATAGTTGCAGGTTGCCACTACACTCCACTGGGTTTTGCGCCGATAATCAAAGGTTTATCTTTCAAATCAGGATTATCTCGCATTTCCACGGAAGCATAAAAGAGGCGTCCATATCCACATGAAGGATGATTTGGTTTTCTTGTTCTACTAAAAATCCGACATCTTTCTTTTCATCTTTTCAGCTAGAAGTAAAAAGGGATTATTTGAAAATAATTATTTTCATTCGACAAACTAAAATTATCTAATTCTCAAAACGTTCCTCTTAAACAAGGAATATTGATTCACAAGTTCTGTTCTTTAATTTCAATTCTTTATTTGAAAAATCAATGTTTACTTTCTCTATTTCTTTTTCTCTCACAGTTTAGGAAGTCCACTGTTCTACCTATTTTCTGTTCCTTTAAATCCACTTCTTCTTTTGATTTTCCGTTTACCATTTCCGAAGTCCACTTTTTCTACTTTCCAGTTCCCACTCCATACTTCTGAGTCCGCTTTTACTTTTCAATTTTTATTCCATACTTCTTTAGATCCACTTTTTCCGTCCTTTACTTCTACTCCATCTTCTTCGGGCGTTTTCTCTCATTCATCTTCACCCCCAAAGGCAAAGGCAGGCGCAAGCTCCCCCTTGGAATTCACCACGCGAAAACAAGGAATATGCTCCGGATCCGGATTCTTATGCAGGGCATTTCCCACGGCACAGGGACATCTTTTTATTCCCAGCCGCATCTCGGCAACTTCCCGCATAGGTAGCTATACCCTGCCTTTGAATCTTCTTCACCCGCCTCATAAATTTCGTTTAGTGGGAGAATCAGAATGAGAGCATAGCTTTTCCGAAATCATTCTCGAGCTCTTCCTCCGGAATACTTCCGTCTAAAAGGATCGTGTTCCAATGCTCTTTATTCTGATGATAGGCAGGTTGCACTGCAGGGTAAACTCTCCTCCAAAAATCCCGCCATTCCGGATGCACCTTCACATTGAGATTCACAAATCCATTTCTTTCATAAATCCATAAAAAGGCTTTTTTATTTTCCTTATACCGAATCAGATCCCAATCCGCCGTAGGAAGGGATGATCCGCATAACTATCCGGAAAGGATGAGCCGAATTGAATAGCTTTTCTTTGGTTTTCATATTTTACAGATTTACTCCTATGTATATGTTTTTATTCTTTTACTTGCATCAAGGAGGCAAATACTCTATTCAGATTTTCTATCTATTTTTTCCATCTCCATAAAAAATACAGTCAAAGCCCTATAATCCAAGTACTGCACTCCTTCCTTTCCCTCCTGAATCATGCCTGCCAGTCTACTCTTATACAACAGTCCATCGCCTTTTTCTAAAGATAGAGTGTAGTTCTTTTGCAATATTTTGTATCAATCTTTCTTCTAGATTTTCTTGATAAAACTGCTCTAAAGCTTCCTCTGTCATGGTGTGAACTCCTCTGCTGCAACAAATTTTAAAAGCTCATCAACTGCCCTTTGAGAAATAAATGCTATCTGGTCATAATTTGGATACACACGAATCTCTTTTATCGCTCTTTCTTTATCCCATATTCCTTGATGATACATATCAACCACTCGACTCTCATCATTTGCAACTTTTCCGATAATAATGTCAAAGTGCAAATAATCTTTTCCCTCACGGCAATCACACACAAAATCAAATCCATGAGTCTAAATCCTCTCTCCGAATTCTTTTTACTTTATGATATTTTATCCAAGCAAAACTCATATCTGTTAATAAGCGGATCTCCCGACAATAAGTCTGCTCTTCGTTTTGCCCACTTCTCTGCCTGTTCTTTTACCGTAGTTACATAAAATCCCGAACCAAAATCTAAATTCCTAAGGCGATGTTTGACGTCAGGCTTTTCTACATGCTGATTAAGAACCATGATGCACTCTATCATGTCATCACCCTTTTAGTAACCAGAGGTAGCTCCATATCTCTTCAAATAAAACCGTGCTTTGTGTATGTAAAATGCATCATAATTTGCAAATCAGGTAATGATGAGCGTCCACTCTAAAGTAAAAATGGTACGTGCGCTCCGTCTTTCTCCAACGATTTGCACAGCATGATCATCAACCAAATACAAAGAAAATACTTCTTGGCTCAAAGATTCTCAAATTAATCCATTTTCCACTAGTTTCATTTCTCTACTTTCGAAATACTTTTTCAATCAAATCTATTTTGTCATCTTCTTTAACTCATCTCATACTAAGCTAATCCTATATTTCTTGAATTGTCTATCTCAGATAAAGCGACATGCTCTTCTTACTCCCTTTAGCAAATCTCCCTTTAGCAGCGTCACAAAATCCATATAGGGGTGTTCTGTGCAAAAGATCCCGGACAGCTTTCATAGATTTCCTTAAGCATTCATAGAATGTTCCTCCGGCATGTCTACAATAATCAGATAAGACGTGGTGCCATCCGTACTGGACTTTAAAAAGCATATCCAGCATAGCAATATCGATGTGCCTTGGCAAAGGATATAAGTCTCCTATGCAAAACTTCCCACTTCTTCATTTTTCTCCGGATATCCCAGCAGAACCTCGTATCCTTTCTTCACTTCCACGGACTGCTTTCCTTCCCCAATTCACTTTCCAGTATCCCGGGGAACTCATCAGGTTATGGATAAGCTCCGGACTCACATAGAAGAGTTGCAGGGCCATAGGGGTTAATACAAAGCCTTCTCGTAGTAAGCATGGACACGTTTGAGGGAAACGGCAATCAGTGGTTTTCTCTTTTCCATCCTGCCTCCATCTGCTGATTCATAGCTTCATGCTGATCCATGGCGCCTAGTGCAAACCAGATCGCAAATACCGGAGTGCTGATTCTCGTCCATGGTATGAGGATGGTAATCTTCATTCCGCCTTTTAGTGTCACAGATTCCATCCTCCTCTCCTTTGGCAGGCCTCCGTCTGTCTCCTATCGCCGAGTAATGACTCCGCACCAGCTCTCTAAAAAGAGTTCAACTCTCCCTCTCCTTGTCTTTTTCAAAACACGCAACTTAATCCCAAAGAGATGAGGGTTCTCCACCACTTGGTTTGCATTTGCTTCAATCTGATAGGGAATGTTCGTAACTACGGCATATTGCGGTCCGAAGAGAAAGAGCTCTTTTTCGAGGAGAAGAGCTTTACCCTTCTCTGCCCTTTGGGTTTCGGTGTTTCCTCATGTTCCTCTTTTCTTACCTGCTCCGCAAATGTCATACTTTCTTCTATCTTCATAATCGTGAGATGAGAAATAGTTCCATCACGATGCAGGGCATAAGCCTTTTCCCCTTCTTTGGCATTTCCAAAGAGTTGGCCTTCTACTAGAAAAACAATCTCCCTCTATATTTGCATAGCTTTCCGCCATCAGCGTAAAGCGGGTTCGCTCAACTCTGTCATGGTTTTCTTGCTGCTCTACATTGTCATTGCTGTGCTTCTCAGAATCGGCTCCATTTCCGCTATTCCTTTGATTTTTCAGATTTAGACTCGTCTTTCCCGGTAAAAAACTTCTTTAACCCTTCTAACATTCTATCCTCCCAAAACTATGTAATTTCAAACTAAATCATCTGCGAAATTCTCTTCGCCCGATTCCTTTTGTGCTATACTGTAGGCAAGTGATTATATCTCTTGAAAAATCTTGAACCCACAGCATCTCTCTCAATCTCAAAAACATAAAAATAATCTACAAAAGTTCTAAAAATAGTCCCTACTCAAGTATTTTTATCTTATTATTCCTCTGTATTCCATACACTTATTTATCTTCTGACTCATCTAAAGACTCTCAAGTTACATATATGATATAGATTCATGCTCATTATCTACATACTCTTACTCATTTACCATTCATTCTTCTTTCTTTCCTTAGTAAAAATCAATTCCATTCTTCTTTGACGCCCTATTAAATAGGGTGTATTATATCAGGAGAAAATACTATGACAAGAACATTTATTCAGACCAACGAATTTTCTAAAAATTGGGACATCTTAGGTTTTGATGATGAAGACCTACGCTTATTGGAACTTAGCATTCTAGAACATCCGGAAAAATATCCTATTATGAAAGGAACCGTTGGGCTTCGAAAAGCCAGAATTTCTTTGGATAAAAAAGGAAAAAGCGGAGGGGCTAGGGTTTGTTTTGTAGATTTTATTTTTGTTGATACAGTATACCTGATTACCGTATATGGAAAGAAAGAAAAAGACAATCTTTCCAACGCAGAACGAAATCAAATCAAAAAGATGATTGAAACACTAAAAAAGGCATTAGAGGAGGTACATAATGGGTAAAAAAAACGTATTCGACAGCATTTTATCCGGACTGAATGAAGCACTGGAAGATGCAAAAAAAGAGACTCCTTCTTTAAAAAGACATCGAGTCACCGTCATTCCTCTCAAAGATATATGAAGCAAATGATATATATCAGAAATTCAACCGCCTATCTCAAAAATACTTTGCAAGTTATATGGGCGTTTCCATTAAAACTATAGAAGCTTGGGAAGCAGGTACCAACCATCCCTTCCGGTTCAGCCAGCAGACTTCTTCACTAGATGGAATCGGATAACGAACTCATGAAAAATATCCCTTTATTTCACAAGCCTCCACCTGATATTTTCACGAAAATCACACCCTCTCTGAAATGAGGTCTATGCTATGCGCGAAGAATAGTATAGACCTTTTTTCTTATTGCTTATAGCGTTTTAAAGAAGCTAGATGATGAACCTATATTGAGGGGGAGCAGTAAATGGAATTTTATTGTAAAAGCGGGGAACGAATCCATGTGGATATTCTTGGGAAAAGGCTTTCCTATTGTCTTTCTTCATGGAAACAACCCATCAGCTACTTTGCATAGCGAAAAGAGTCCTCGAGAAAAAGTTTTCAGCTCCTCTGTGAGACAGCTTAGGCCACGGAAAATCCGGAGAGCTGCAGGGAGGCAAGCTTTGCGTATCTTGTCCGACAGTCTGGAGGAACTTCTTTCCTCCCTTTCCATCAAAAGTGCCTCTTGGTGGGACACAGTGACAGCGCGAACCTCGCCCTGGAATACGCCCGGTCGCCACGGCGAAAAAGAGTGGCGCGATTCTTGCCAACAGCGGAAAATATTTCCCTTTTCCGGGATTAAAGTTTCTTCCCCTTTATGCCTGCTATCTGGAAGAATGGCTCTACCGCTTTTTGGGACTCTTTCTTCCCGCCTTTAAACGGAAAGTCCAGTAGTCTCCTTTTACGGGAAAATGTGGATGTGCCAGAAGAGCTTTAGAAGGCGCCTACCCTGTAGTGGTTTTTGGTGGGGGACAGGGGATATGATTAAACGAAACACAGCATGAGCTATGAAGCTTTTTCCCGAAAAGCCAAATTTCTGGAAAGAAAAGGACAGGGACATAACATCCCGAGGATAGCGTTTGCTTTAATCGCTTGATAGAAAATGGTGCAGAGACATACAGCCATAATCTACGCAACAAGCGCATGCATGGATATGCAAGCAAAACAAAGTTAGCAGTAGTAAATGAAACTCCGGTTTCCCTAGTAAGGAGGAAAATTGAATAAATCTGATCTCATGGCAGAAATGTTTTAAAGAGCATTCTTTTCCTGAGCATTTTCTATTTTTGGTGCTGGAACTGATTAAAATGGGAAAGACCATTTCCGAGGGCGGTAAAAGGCATGTGAGCGGACTGTCTCCCTCAAATTTTTAGTCTTCTTGTACTCAGAGTCCTTTTCAGGTTTCTCCGATGATGCTTTACGACTGTTCTTTGCAAGGAGCTGAAAAAGAAGATTTCTTTGGGGAAGCTCATAGAAAGCAGCTGGACCATCAACAGCCTAAACAACCTGATTGGATTTGCCGGTCTTGTGGATGTGGGACTGCGTTACAGCTATTTTACGGAGGAGGATAAGGGCGAGGAAACCATGCAGGGCATTTCCAAGGTGATGCCTTATTTTATGTCCGGGCTCTCTCTGTATTCTCTGCTTTCCTTCGGGCTCTTGTTTTTCGTTCAGGAAAATGCCGTTTTAAAGCCCTATAGCTTTGTCCTCCTTATGGCTTCTCTGATTCTCCCGGTCTTGCTTTTTCTTTCTACCAGAAAAAACTGGTCCTACTTTGAGAATCTGTCTAAGAGATTCTGGCTTTAATCGCTAACTTCCCTCTCTGGATTGGGGCTTTGTTTCCTGCTTTTTCTTCTATGTACGGAAGGACGCTGGGCTATAGTGTGTCTTGCCAATACACTGCCTTTATTCTTTATTTCCATCTGTATCGGTATCGTCTCCATGATTCCCGGAAGCCTGGGAAGCTTTGACTTAATGATGATGAGCGGTCTTTTACATTTTTCCGTAAATAGAAATGAGGCGGCAAGCTGGTTACTGCTTTTCCGTATCTTTTATTACATCATTCCCTTTGCCATCGGCCTCCTCTTTTTTATCAAAAGTATGGGCGGACAAATCAATCAAAAATTTTACGGTCTGCCAAAAAAACTTAGCTCACCTACTGGGACAGGGCATCAGCCACTTTATGGCGAATTTCTTCGGTTTTTTTCTGATGGCCACCGCCATTCTTCCCGATGAAATTCATAGTATTCCTTTGATTGGGCAAATGGATCCCATCCGGGGGCAGCTCCTTTGGCAGTTTCCAAGCTTCCTTTTGGGCTCTCTTTTCTTCCTTTTGGGAAGACTTTTAAAAAGAAAGGCCGCCTTTGCCAAGCCCTTTGCCCTTCTGCTTTGCCTTGTAAGTCTTCTCTATATAAATCTGGGAAGCATTTCTCTTTTCAGTAGCCTTTATCTCCTCCTTTTTATGCTACTACTCTTTATCCGGAGAAAGGAGCTCTCCAGAACATCCTTTTTCTATCCCTCGGAAGACCGTTTAAAGGATTTTTCCTATATTGTAGGGAGCCTTTTGATTACGCTCCTTCTTTTATACCTTTCCAGTGGAAATACCGGAAAAGAAAGCCTCGGCTTCCTCATTTTCCATAAGGGAGTCCTGCACAAGATTAATGCTTTCTCGAAGCCCCATTATTTTACAGTTTTTTTGAACTATTTCCTGCATCTTTTTGCCTATTTTCTGATTCCGGCACTTTCTTATATCGCAATAGGCATGCTGGCAGGGGATAAGCATTTTTCCTTCTGCGAAAAATTTCAATCAGGAACGCTTTCAGAACTTTTACATAGCTTTTCCAATACCAATCTGGATGCTGGCCTTCCTTGGCAGAAGTATTTCTCTACTATTATCAGGAAGACGGAGAGGATAAGGTGGCTTTTCAATTTGCCCTGGAAGACGGAAAAGCAGTGGTCATGGGAGAACCTATCGGCGAGAAAAAATATTTCCCCGCTGCTATCTCTTCCTTTACAGAGCAAGCGGAAGAATCTCACCCCTCTTTTTATGAGATAGGGGCGGGATTTGACACTGCTTCTCCATAACCACGGCTATGAATTTATGAAGTTTGGAGAGACTGCAAAGGTCCCTTTTGCCGCTTTTGATCTCGTAGGAAAATCCGGAAAGAAGTTTCGTGCCGCAGTCAATAAGTTGGAAAATAAAGGCTATTCCTTCAAGTAATGTGTATCCTCCTTTTTCCGACAGTTTTTGCAGGATCTGAAAATATTTCTGATGCACGGCTTTCCGGCAGACAGGAAAAAAGGCTTTTTCCAGGCTTCTTTGACAAAACTATCTTTCCCTTGCCCCCATTGCCTGCGTATTGGATTCCGAGGGAAGGTGCAGGCCTTTTCAATTTTCCTCATTTGTAATGGAGAAAAAAGCCAGCATTGATCTCATGCGCTATAATCCGGGCACAGAAAGCAACGGCATCATGGACTCATCTCTTCGTACAAAACTTTCATTTTAAAAGAAAAAGGCGTAGAATACTTTGATTTGGGTATGGCTCCCCTGTCCAACGTGGGACAGGAAGAGCATAGCTTTTTTCAGGAAAAACTGGCCTTTCTGGCTTACGCCTTTACCAATCGTTTCTACTCCTTTCCGGGGCTGAGAAAATATAAGGACAAGTTCTCGCCCCTATGGGAGGCAAGATACCTGTCCTATCCAAAAAGACAGCTTACTTTTTGACCTGCTGGCGATATTTAAAATTGATAATCGAAAGGTGAAGGAGTAGTCTTTAGGAAAGCCAATTTCATATCTCCATCCTTAATCCAAGCCATTTTTTTACAAAAGGATGCACAAAGCAAAGACAAAATAGCCGGTAATACAAAGCATAAAAGTAAGAGGGAAATCCAATCCGTTGCTGTTACAGCGGACTTACCGCCTTCTTCTATAGCCTCAGCCATCCGGTATACACCCCGATAGGACCTACCGTACAGGGTTCCCATACCGGAGGTTGCAGCAGGACACGTTGCTTTTCAAAGTGAACACAAGTCGCTAAGGCCTGCAATCATGGATGCAAAGGTCATGGGGAATCCATCCTCGGATTTTTCACAATATTCTCATTTGCAACATGGAAGTTCCTATTCCTGCGAAACAAGACCGGATACATTTTCCCGGAAAGAAATGGCGGCAAAACCCCACCATCTGGGCACAACACCTGCACAGCTGCTCCCCGGCAAGACCGGTGAGTCCCAAGGCTGCAGATCGCCCCAGAGGATATCGGGAGAGCAAGGGCACACCCACGAGCGCAGAAACCGGATTCCCATAAAGGTTTGTAGCTCTGTTGCCCACATAATTAAGCTCCCTACTTGCGATTGCCATTTTTCCGATAAGCGGTGCCAAGACAGCGAGCATTCCTGAGGCTATAGTTACAAGCGGTGTCACAGAATATCTGCTTTGGTTTCCTTCAGAAACCGCCTTTCCGATTTCCGTAGAAAGAATCGCCACAAAAAGTACCGCCAAGGGTCCACCTGCCCAGCACTGAAGCAAATCCCACAGTAATTAAAGAAAAGAACCAAGGAGGCGCCCAGCATCAGGCATTGTTGTAGCTATCGCACGCCCGACTGCTGCTTTCTAGCACCCACCGTGTAATCTACACTGCCAATGCTCACAACTCGAGTTAAGGCGTAATTCCCCAAACGTTGCCCTAGGGTATGAGAATTCTTCCACAAGAAGTGAACAAAGAAAGTCCTGCCATAGCCGATAAAGCATCTATGCCATAACGCTTAAGAGAGATTTCAATATTTTTCCGTTTTTAAAAATCCTCGCATTTCTTTTCCTTCCTTTTAAATCTTTCGACCGCCATATTGCTAAAACTCTCATTGTAACTATTTTGAACTAATTTTTCTATCCTTATTTTCATTCTTATTTTCTATCTTCATTTTGTATTCTTGCCTTTTTATTCTACCATAGCAGGATTCCAAAAGGAACAGGCAAGTCCAAGGACCAAAAGTCATACAAATGAGATAGTAAGGCTTAAAGAGCACATATATGATGAATAATTGGAAAAGGAGATGTAGTAGTTCAAATGTCTACATACTCCTTTTTTATAAATAAATACTTTATTATGCCTAAAAACTACATTTTACCAAAAGTCTTTATTCAATCCTTTTGCCTTCTTATCTTGATTTTCCAGAAACTTTAGAGCTTTTGCACGAAAAAGAATGCAAAAACATTAATTTTCTTTAGATATTTTGTCCCAAACGGTTCGACGCACTCTAAGTTCTTTCACATACCGTCAATATAATTACCAACATATACGGTAAAGCACTAAATAATTCACTAGGAATCGTACTAAGTCCCAGTGCCTTAACATATACCCCGATTGCTTCGGAAATGCCGAATACAATACCGAAAATCAAAGCACCTACCGGATTCCAGTTTCCTAAAAAACAGATTCCAAAAGCTATCCATCCTCTTCCGCTGATAATTTCCGAGGTGTACATTCCCACGTTGCATAAAGAGTAGTAGGCACCCGCAATACCGCCCAAGCAACCTGCCAACAGTAAAGCACCAAATCTTACCAGCCTAACATTCAGCCCGGCTGCATCCACAGCTTCCGGATTTTCCCCGCAAGAACGGAGGGTCAATCCCAAAGAAGTCTTAAATATAACAAAAAATACAATCGGCACCAGAATATATGTGCACTAGGTAATAATATTCTGTGAAAAAATAATGGTTCCCAAAAAAGGTATTTTACTAAGGAGTGGTATTTCTATATTAGGGAGTACCTCAACCTTCAGTGGCGTTGTTTGAATGCCAAAAATAACACGATAAAAAAAAGTACAAAATCCACTTACCAGTATAGCGATTGCTGTCCCCATTACAATCTGATGCTGATTCATATAGACTGTCGTTAATGCGTATAATGCTGCAACAGTTAAACCACAAATCATAGCAATAAGGAATCCCAACCATATATTACCTGAAATATATGCTCCAATAAAACCGCCCCAAGCGCCAATCAAAAAGATACCTTCTACTGCGGTTACCATCATTCCCGTTCTTTCAGCAATGACTTCCCCTAAGGCGCCCAGGACCAAGGGAGTACTCATAAAGAACGCTCTTGTCAATAGATTAATTAAATTATTCATGCCAACTCCCCTCCTTCCGCCACTTTTTTCTTCTTCAATCTATTCAGCTCAATCTTACGTCTAAAGAAGAAAGACATCAGCACAAAAAGCATAACAAAACCTTGCAGTAAATCAATCACACTTGCCGGAGCATCAGAAGCATGCCCCAAGGCAGTCCCTCCGACCTGTAAAAAGCCAAATAAAAGCGCCGCCGGAATTACAGCCAAGGGATTGGCATTGGCAAGTATAGCTATGCCTATACCATAGGAACCAATTTGTGTATCAAAACCGGTAAGAAGCATATGTTGCATCCCATTTACTTCTACCAATCCTGCCAGTCCTGCAATCGCACCACTAATAGCAAATGCAATCATATATTGCTTTTTAGGAGCAATCCCCGACATTCCGGCCGCATCCTGATTTAAACCGGTCACACGGATCCGATACCCTAAAGATGTGTGATATAAAATGTACCAGGCTATAACAGCGGTTAGTATAGAAAATACAATCCCCAAAGAAACGGATGTTCCCGGTAAAATTTTAGGCAACCAAGTACTCTTATCCAAGTAATCGGTTTTTAAATATTCATGCTTGGATTCCTGCAAAAGAGTTCTTAACAAAAGTTGCATAACATATTGGATAACATAGGTAGACATCATGCTAATCAAAAATTCATTTGCATTGAATTTAGCCTTCAAGAATCCAATAATTAAGCCTATGAGTGCACCACCAAGCATTGCCGCAAATAACGATAGTAGGATTACGATAAAGCCCGGTATCTTGCCACCCAGGCTGAGTGAAACTGTGGATGCACAAATACATCCGGCATAAAATTGCCCCTGTGCACCGATATTGTATAAATTTGCCTTGTATGTAAAAGCAAAGGCAAGACCTGTCAGGATAAGAGGCGCAGTCTTAATAAGTATGTTTCCCATATTGAATGTACTGGAAAACGTTTCCGAAAACATGACAGAAACGGCATAAAGAGGATTTACTCCCAAAAGTGGCAAAAAGCTAAAACTTGCCAATAGTCCCAGTATAATTGCAAGGGCAGTCCAAAGCAGTACATCCAGAAGATTTTGTGTATTGTTGAAAGAAAGCTTCTTTCTTTGCTCTTTCTTATCCATTCGCTGCCTCCTTTTCACCTACTCCTGCCATGAGAAGTCCAATTTGATCTGTAGATATTTCACCATTACGATAAATCCCCATAATACGGCCTTTATAGAGGACGGCAATCCGGTCAGAAAGAGCAAAAATTTCAGAAAGTTCGGTGGATACGAGCAAAATGCTCTTTCCAAGCTCCTTTTCCTTTAAAATAGTCTTATGAACATAATTGATTGCCCCCAAATCCAATCCTCTGGTAGGTTGATCAAAGATAACCAGATTTTTTCCCATGTCTACTTCCCTTGCCACTACCAGCTTCTGTTGATTTCCTCCGGAAAGACTTCCTATATTTACACTATAATCCGGTGCCTTAACCTTATAATTCTCAATAATATTTTCCGTATCCTGATTTACCTTTTTCCACTGTATAATCCCATGCTTCACCCACCTATCTAAATAGCTGGCTTTCAACATAAGATTTTCAGATAAACTCATATCCGATACCATTCCATACTTATATCTGTCCGAAGCAAGATACCCGATTCCTTTACGAATTCTTTCGCTAATCGGTAAAGCACTGATATCTTCTCCATCTAAAATAATCTTACCCGAGTGTATCGTTCTCGCCCCATAAATTGCTTCACATAACTCCTGCTGTCCATTTCCGGAAACTCCGGCAAATCCCAGAACTTCACCTCCATGAATATCAAAGCTTATATTGGAAAGAATAGGGACTTCATCCTTTGGAATAATGCTGAGGTTGGAGACAGAAAATCTCACTTTCTGACTTTCTTCTCCTCCCGGAGATTTTAAAACTTCCAAAGCATGACCTATCATCATATTGACCAGTTCTGTTTCTTTTACACTCCTTACTTCCTCTTCACTAATCGTACCACTGACTCTTCCATTTCTAAGAACAATAATACGATCCGACACCTCCATAACTTCTTTCATTTTATGGGTAATGAAAACCACGGAATTCCCCTTTGCTACATAGTCACGCACAAATTTCATGAGAATTTCCGCTTCTTGCGGTGTCAGAACGGCTGTGGGTTCATCCATGATTAGAATTTTGGAATTCAAGTATAACGCTTTCAGTATTTCAACTTTTTGCTGTGCTCCAACAGTAAGATTTTTAACATATTCTCCCGCGTTTACCGCAAAATGATATTTGTCTGCAAGCTCCTGAATTTCTTTTTCTTTTGCTTTATAATCTATCTTTCCCTTACAATGCCCTAGAATAATGTTCTCTGTAACTGTATGTGCAGGAATCAAAGAAAAGTGTTGTTGTATCATGGAAATCCCGGAAGCAATTGCCTCCCTAGGTGAACTAATATCTCTTTTTTCTCCATTAATGTAAATCTCTCCGGATGTAGCATGATAAAGACCATATAATATCTTCATTATGGTACTCTTACCTGCACCGTTTTCTCCCAAAAGAGCAACAACTTCTCCTTCTTTGATTTCCATAGAAACATCATCGTTGGCAAGCACTTTGGCAAATCGTTTGGAAATGTGTTTTAACTCAACCAGTGTTTTTCTCTCCATAAAAAGCTTTCCCGAAATATCTGTTAATATTGTAAAAGGCAATGTCTGAAACATTGCCTTTTACATCGAACCACAGAAATAGTATTTTCACTTGTCCGAAACGTATAGCATGTTTCGTTTAATCACTCTAAAATAGTACTTTAATCTGAAAAATACTGCTTTAAGTCCAGCTTTCCTGCAGTTATATCCTCTGTCGCTTTTTCAACTGCAGCCTTACATTCATCGGAACACTGATTGGTAAGAATAGTTTCAAAAACGCCTTCTTTCACACCGACTTCCTGGGCTCCCTTTAGTTCTCCACTCTTAATTCCTTTAATAATCCACGGATAAACATTTGCCCAAGCCATATCTACGGATCCGACAACACAATCACTCTCTGTATTCTTGTTTGCAGCAAATCCGACAAACTTAGCTTTCTTTTCAGCGGTAGCTTGAATTGCCCCTGAAGTTGCTTCATTAGAGTAGCAGAAAACCGTATCTGCGCCATTATCGATCATCTGAGAGGTCTTAGCCTTCCCGATAGATACGTCTGTCCATGTATTCAGGAACGAACGGTTAGCTTTTGCATCTGCAATTCCTCTAGTCTTTGCCACTTCTACTGCAGCAGCCTCATAAGTATCCAAGAGGTGCACCATAGCAAGATTGGATTCTCCGCCCATAGTCGCAAAATTTCCATTTTCTGTTGTATATCCTGCTATAATGCCCGCAATATAAGAACCTTCATATTCCTTGGGAAATACCGGAACCATATTTTCAGAATCGCTCTTTGTTCCATTTATTACAGTATAGACTGTCTTTGGGTACTGCGGTGCGACAGCTGCACAAGCTTCATCAAACTGGCTTCCCGCAGACATAACTAAATCATATCCCTTTTCCCCATATTCGGTAAAAGTCTGTTCAAACTCCTCTACAGGAACGGATTCCACAACCTCAATCTTAGTCCCAAGTTCCTTGTCACACTGCTTAGCTCCGGCATTGTTGCTTGCATTCCAGCTTTGGTCATCAATGCTCCCCGGAAGGATAAGCACAATTTTCATACTTGCATAATCGCTGCTTTCTCCCTCTTTCATACTCTCCAGGGCTTCTGCTTTGCTTTCTTTCGGTGCCGCTCCCGAACCGCCACACGCTGAGAGCAACGTTCCCACAAGGCAAACGCTTGCACAAAAAGCCAATAGACTTCTTTTCATTGTTTATTTCCTCCTTTATTAAATTTTTTTGTTTCTTAAAGTATATCTTTTATGTATTTCGTTTCGTACATGGTACATATTTTGTTAAAAATTTACAGAATCTTTATTCATACGCATGAAGCTTATAGTCCATAGTGAACAAAGCTCTTTTACCCATCCTTTTTATTTTTGCTATTTTTGTACTCACAGGTGTAAGATTATATGTTTTTAAAAACTGTACTGAAATAAGTCGAATCTCTGAATCCTACCATCTCAGAGATTTCCAGAAACTTTTGCATTCCGGTTTCTTTAGCAGTATACACGCTTTTTTTAATCTGAAATCAATCAAAAAGTCCGAAAAGTTTACTTTCATATGACGGCGAAATAAATCAGAAAAATAATTGGGGGAAATATACAGCGCATCAGAAACAGACTTTAATCCTATTTTTTCCGCGTAATGGAGCTCTATATAATCCAAAGCCTTTCTAATTAAAAGGTTTCCCACTTCTAACGCCTCAAGTTCTTTTTCCCTAGAAGCCGATTGGCAGGAACCCTCTATTTTCAATTCTATTTCTCTCAGTACACCGAGCAATTCTCTAGGATTCGTAGGCTTTGTCAAGTATCTGTACACTCCCGAACGTATCGCTCTTTGCGCATACTTGAAGCTGCTATATCCGCTCAAAATGATGATATAGAGATTCTTATCTTTCTCTCGGATTTTTTCAATCAAATCCAAGCCACTGAATTCCGGCATTTTTATATCTGTGATCAGAACATTTGGTTCTTTTTCGGTAATATCCGAGAGGGAAGACATTGCATTGTCGTATATTCAACTACTTCAAAACCCTCCTGTCCTTCAAGAAGTGTTTTAATCCCTCTTCTGATTTTCGGTTCATCATCAATAATCATAATCCGCATAGGCCTTAATCCTCAAACAAAGCGGGAATACTCAAATCCACTTCTGTACCTTCATTTTTTTGAGATTGGATATGAAGGCCGTATTCTTGCCCATACAGAAGTTTGATTCTTTTCATCACGTTATTCAATCCAATATTGGCATTCCCGGATATGATGTTTTCTATCTCCTCTTCCTCCATTCCCTTGCCATTATCCTTTAGTAAAATATTTAAACCTCCTCTTCCTAAAAAGGCTTCTATTTCAATCCTTCCGCCTCTGGCTAGAGGTTCAATTCCATGTTTATGCATTTTCCCAATACGTTGCAAAAGGGGTTTAGGACATTTGCATTCTATGCAATTATCCGCTACGGAAATACTATAATCCAATCTGTCTTCCATTCGACATTTTTGTATTTCCAAATAACTCCGAACATATTTAATCTCCTCTCTTAAAGGGACCAGATTATTGCTCCCTGAAATAGAGTATTTCATCAAATCTCCAAGATTTAAAATAATATCACTGATGTCATCCTCCCCCCTATCCAAAAGCATCCAATTAACTGTATCAAGTGTATTGTATAAAAAATGCGGATTGATTTGTGCCTGTAGGGCTTTTATTTCCGCTGTCTTTTGTGCCATTTTCTCTTCATATACCTCGTTGACCAGTCTTTTGATTTCTCCAATCATATAGTTATAGGAGTCAATTAGAATCCCAACCTCATCCTTCCTTTTCGATTCTATTTTGCTGTCAAAATTCTCCGACTTTATTCTTCCCATTTCTTCGGAGAGTTGTTTTAATGGTTGCGTTACTGACCATGCCAGTAGCAGGCTGATAATCATCCCCAAAACCAGAGCAAGAATAACAAATAAATATATCCTTTCCTTTAAGATTCGAATTTGTGGAAATATATCATCCAATGCAATTACGGAAAGAATCCTCCATCCGCTGATTCCATTTAATTGCCCACAAACAAAATACTGTTTCTTATCCCAAATAAAACTAAATCTTCGTTCTCCTGCCGCATATCGTTTCTGCACAGTTTCCAAATACTCCGTTTGAACGCTATTATTCGAGCAAACAATCCCTCCTTCTTTATCTACAATAAAAGTATACTGGTGTCGAAAGTTACTCAAATTGTTAATTAATAGCTTCGTAAAAATCTCGGGTGAAAATTCCAAAATTGCCGTTCCCAAAACGACGTCTCCCTTTCTTATACTTCGAAGTAAGAAAATAGAATCCCTTCCATTTTCAGCAAGATAAATGGTTTTCTCCGGATTATTTTTTGATTCACTTAAAGAAGATGTCATGCTTTCATCTTTCGGTAAAATATCATCCTGATAGCAAAATTAGTTCATTTTCTCTATTTACGAGATAAATATTTCTAATAGAAACGAAATATGCACTTAAATCACGAAGATAGTCTTTATTTTCATCTTCTCTGTTTTCACCGACAAGCAATAATCCTTTTACATATCGGGACTCGCTAAAGAATCCAATATTGTATTAAATTGAAGCATCTGTCTCCGTTATACTCATATCTATTAGATTCAGCATATTCTCTATATCATCTTCTTTATTTTGAATAATTAACTGTTTTACAATTCCATAAGAAGCCGTCCCAGACAAAAAGGCTAACACATATTAAAAGCGAAACCAGTACAATTGAAATTTCTTTTTCCAAAGTGCCATATTTACTCCTCGCCTAATTGTATTTTACCCTTTTTTAAGTCTTCTAATATTCTTTCTATATCTAGATTTGTATCATTAGTTATTCTGTCTGTATCCGCCACATAAAATAGATTTTGGTTCATCCCAATGCAATACATCCTTCTTTTTTCCAAAGTGGACTTTGCATACTCCTCCAAAATCCATGTGTATAATTTTTGAAAATCAAAGACAACTGATGCAATTACTTTCTCTTGATTTAAAGCACTTTGATCCGTAACAAAACCTATCATTCGCGCTTTTTGGTCCTTTATCGCTTCCAAAGCTCCCAAACAAACTTTATTTGCGTAAACAAATACGATATCCACATCTTCTTCCAACATTCTCTCACTTATCTTTTTCCCCAAACCTACATTATCCCAACTATTTGTATATGCCCTCAGACTATGCGCTTCGCTAAGACCTCGTTCTTTTGCAATCTTTACCGCATTCTCTTCGTATACATCCAGCATATCTTTCATAGAATGGTTCGGATATCCTCCTATCACTGCAAATACTCCCGTATCCGTTTCCTTTCCTGCTATTGTGGAAGCTATATAAGCTGCCTCATTTTCATTAATTTGAAGAGAAAGTACATTTTCCATATCTAAAATAGAGCCATTAATTACACAAAAGAAAAGAAATTTTTGTAATTTGGTGCAACCATCTCAACCGAATCAGCTGAACTGTGAGCCCGCCCCAATGATTAAGTCATATCCTTTTTAAGGCATATTCTACAAACACTCTCTCATAATCTTTTTCTTTTACATTTTGTAAATATTCAATTTCTATATTTTTCTCTCTATTACAAGCCTCAATTCCTTCAATATTCGCCTGTATTCAGCTCATGTCATCAATGGAACCGGGATAAAATCACAACTATTTTCTTGGTTTTAATATCTATGTTTTTATTATTATCACAGCCTGTGATAATAATACAATGATTAAGAATATTAAAGATAGATTTATTTTTCATTCATGAACCCTTTTTCCCTTGTTAAGACAAAATATTCCCGTAAAAATTTCCCTATTTTAGTATAGTACTGCTTTCATGTTTTCGTTCAGCAAAAATAATCTTCTACTTCATCTCCCACTCCCTATCTCCTACTATCTATCCCCTACTTCATCTAGTCGATTTTTCAGTTTTTACAAGTTCTTTGTTGTAGTTATAAGCCTTATAAAGCCCTTTTCAACAACTGTTTCTAAACTCACATTTCTATTTCCTAATTCAAATTCTAAAATCCCAAAATCCTCATTCACCAAAATGACATGAATGCGATCCGTGTGACGAGAATAGTGGGTAATTAAAAACCGACAGCAGATGGTATCCGGAGACTTGCAATCCAGAACATTTTTCCGGTAATCTTGCAGGGTGTTTTGATTTCAAATCTCTGGGTATTGGCAGGCGCTGCCACGTTTCTGGCACGTTTCATGGCACTGTCTATATCCGAGCAAATCTTATTCAGGCTTACAATAAAGAGAACTTTCTTCGGTCCTTGCGCTATACAGGAAACACGATTGGCATTTCCGTCAATATTCACTAAGATTCCGTCATCCGTCATAGCATTGGCACTGGAAAGGAAAATGTCGGCATCATAAGCTGCAAGAAGCGCCTCCCTCGGTTCCATCTTCGTTCTATCAATAAAATGATAATCTCCTTCTTGCAAAGCGGCAACAAGTCCGATTTCTCCTGCAGTCATACAACCGCCCATGGCAATACCGCTTCCTTTAGGGATTAGGCTAAGCGCAGTACTAAGTGCCTCTTCCTTATTCTTTGCATAATATCCGGTCATATTTCTGGACTGAAGCCCTTTCATAACGGTCTCCGCCAGCTTTTCATTTCTTTTCTCTAAGTGGATATTCATAGTGTCCTCTTCCGCTTTTTATTTTTTTATCTCGAATTTCTTTTTTTCCTTGTAAAAGAAGGCGAAAAGTCCAAATCCTGCTGCAGTAAAGAAGAATAGATATTGTAAACTCTTGCTTTGATCTCCGGTCTTTGCATCTCTTTCTGCGGAAAGTACTTCTCCATTGGAAGCTGTACTCTCATTCTCCTCTTCCTTTTTCGAATCGGCATCACGAGAAGCACCCAATACGGAAGAAGCTTCCGACTTCTCCTTCTTCTTTGCCAGACTCTGCTCAGAATTTGAGTTTTTATTTTCATTCCCGCTACCAAGCTTGCCGTTATCAAGAGGATTTCTTAAGCTACCGATATTTCCGGAAGAAAGTGGATTTACCTTTATCTTTGTATTAATGAACACATTGCGATAGCCGGAAGCGCCGTCTCCTGTGGGTTCCGTGCTATATCCGGGTATGGTATCTTCCGTCAACTTATACTGAATTTCCTGCCCATCTTTTACTTTCTCAAGATTGGTAAAGCTGTACTGCCAGTTGTTCTCATCCGAGAGCTTCTGCGATGCAATCTCCTTATCATTTGCCATAAGACGAACAGTAACGGAAGAAGGATTCTCTCCCTTTCCTTTCCATACTGCGGTTACCGGAATGGAAACCTTGGAATTGACCGTATTTACAAGGTTAAAACCCAAGTCCTGTGATCCGGAGACGGTCGGGTAATACCCTGCTACCGCTTGCTCACGGATGCTGTACTCATAAAGCTTCCCGTTGCCATCGTATTTCGGAAGATTCTGAAAACTTGCTTTCCAGCCACTTCCCTGCATTAATTCTACTGCATCTCCGGTAAAGCTTCCATTACGCAGAAGCTCTACAACTACCTTCCCGGGTCTTCCCTGCGCTTGATTCCCGGCATCCACCCATTTTGTACTGATGCTAATACTTCTGTTTTGACCGGATTTAACATTTTCCACCTTTAAGCTTGCCTGTTTACTCAGATCAAAACTGTCTACATTAAGCTGATACTGCTCCGTAGAAAGGATGTAACCTACCGGTGCCTGAATCTCCTGTACCGTATAATTATCTCGCACAAGATTATCCAGAATAGCATCTCCGTTCGCATCCGTAGTAAGCTGTCCAACCTGTTGTCCACTGCTGTTTGCCACGGCAAAGACAGCTCCGGATAGCGGCTGATTATCTTCATTTACCTTCTTGATCTTAATTTTATAATTATCCCCGGAAGCTGTCCCTAAAGCTTTCTGAACGGTTAAGTCAAAGCTCCTTCCAAGAGGCTCAAAGCCATTGGAAATCAGTTCTGCAGTATTGGTATACATAAAGTTCTGCAAGGGAACTCCGTCAAATTTTGCATAGTAAAATATCTCAAAGCCTTCCGTACGGTCAATATTTCCAAGATTTACGGAAAAACTTTTTCTTCCCGGAGCGTTAGTTCGAAATGCCGACTCTGCCGCAGTTTCATGCGCTGCCGAGTTTGTTCTGCTTTGCGTTCTTAAGTCAAAATTACTGCCGTTAATAGGATCGGAAATCCAGCTTCTTCCCTCAAAATGTCCTCTTTCCCAAACTCCCTTGCGTATCGATATTGGATGCGCATCATCCGCATAGTAGGAAAATGCCCCTTCTCCCAAGCTGTCCCGAAGTACCAGGTTTGTTCTGGCCTCTCCAAGGTTTATCAGTATCCGATAGCGCGTCAAAAAAATCTTATTTCCTGTCAGGGGATCGGTTGCTTCTTCCAAACTTTGCTTCGCATCCTTTACAAATTTAAAGTCGGTTTCTTTCTCAATCCCCGTATATTGAATACTGCCGGCAATCGGATAACTAAGATAATTATTCACCCGGATTTCCGTAGTGATGTTTCTCGCTACCGCTTCCGTATTCCGGTTTACCTGCATGGAAAGAAAAAGACTCATTCGAATGTCGCTTTTCTGCTCCACATAGGGTTCGTAGGTCAAATTGATTGCATTGCTGTCCGGCGAATAATGAGCCTTAGCCAGTAGATTCTCTCCATCTCTTACTTCAAAATCCTTAGCAGAAAGAGCGGTAAAAGAAGCAGGCATATTGATACTGCTCGTATCTCCGGTCTTGACCTGTGCGTCATTGGGAATGGCAAATTCCATTTGGATACCGAACTCACCGTTATTGCCGAGTCCTGTACCGTCATAAGGGGCGGTCCCCTCCTTATTTGTATAGCTTGCACTGATTGGATTAAGCAATATCACCTTACTGCTTTCCGTCGTCATTACTTCAAGAGGAGTAAGCGCCAGATTCTGCTGCGCGCCGGCCTGCTCCGCCTTTTCTTCTTCCGTCTTCGCTTGTGCCGCCCGAATATCCTCTTCTGAGGGAACGCCGCTGTTTTCAGATGGATTGGAAATGTTACTCTGTGACACTACGCCCGGCCCTATCTCTTCTGCCTGCGCAAGAGAAAAGCCCTGCCATGCCATAGCTGCCGCCATGAAGATAGCCAGTAACTTTCTTTTTTGTATCATTTTTTCTCCTTTTTGCTTTTAGAAAAAAGCATGCTTAATAGACTAATGCGTCGTTCTTCTTCTCCATCAAAGACTGATTCATTAAGCTTTTGTTTTTAGTCTATCACAATTTATAAATAATTTAAATAATCTGTTTTTCCAGGACAGAAAAATTTAAAATAATGACAGATAAATGATTAAAACAAAATAAGAAATTCCCTCATAAAGTACATTATTCTGCACCTTAAGGGAATTTCTTTTATATTAAATTATTGAAGTTTCTTTATAATTCTCTATTTCTTCCTTAATGTGTTTCTCCTTAATGTGTTTCTCCTTAATGCGTTTCTCCTCCATGTACTTCGCCTGCCTGCAAGGTTCCCCCGAACAAATAGCCTTGAATCATGTCACAGCTATAATCCAGCAACTTTTCATACTGCCATTCTTCTTCAACGCCTTCTACAATGACCACTTTTCCAAGACCATGGATGATGCTAATCAGATTACGTACCACATCTCCGTTGTTCAAAAGAAAATTATCGATAATGGACTTGTCCATCTTGACTGTATTCAGTGGGATATAGGGTAAATAGCTAAAACTGCTGTAGCCCGTACCGAAATCATCCAGATGCAACTGTATACCGGCCTCTACCAAGGTATTAAATACCGACTTAGTTTGCTTACTCTCTTCAAAGAGAATGCTCTCCGTAATCTCCAGAACAACATACTCATGAGGTATAGCAAAACGATTCAACTGGTATAAAAGAAACTCCACAAAATCATCGTCATAAATCTGGTAACTACTGAAATTGATGGAAATCGGACGCAGTTCCTTGCCCTCCTCTCTCCACCTTGCCAGTTGTCGTATAACCTGCTCTACGGCAATTTTCCCGAGCTTTGTGATAAAACCGTACTGCTCTGCCACCGGAATAAACTGATCCGGATAACACTCGTCATTGTGGATTCGCATCAAAGACTCAAATCCTACAATCTTTTTGGTTTTGCAGTCAATCTGCGGTTGGTAAACCATATAAAAGGCATTTTCCTGGATAGCCTTTTCCACCTTTTTTAAAATCAGATTGATTTTCTCTTTTTTATATCGGAGTTCATCGGTGTAATATACTAAGCGGTTCTTTCCTTTTTTCTTAGCTGAACTCATAGCAATTCCTGCAGAAACAACAATCTGCTTCGGACTGTCCTTTCCGTTGGAAGTCGCTACCCCACCGGATGAATTCATATTGACGGTCTCTTCGCCTACGGTAATCGATCTTCGGAAAATGGAATGCAACTCCTGTAAAGCCGGTGAATTTTCCGGTAAAATGCTTCCCGGAAATACAATCAAAAACTCATCTCCGCCATAGCGGGAAGCGACTGCTCCATGAGCCTTTTCCAACTTACGGAGACGGTTTGCAACCGCAGAAAGGTATAAGTCTCCTGTCTCATAGCCCCTTGACTCATTTAGCTCCTTTAGATTGTCGATATCCATAAGAACACAGGTAAAAACTTCACTGTTTTTCAAAAGTTCTTCTATTCCCGCAAGAATCGTTTGTCGGTTTAAAAGCTCCGTCAAATGATCATAGCTCAGCTTATGCTCCAACTCATCCCGAACCTTTAAAAGATTCTCATTTTTCTCCTCCAGTTCTTCTAAAAGCTTGGTGCTGTGTAATCTTCCAAGAAGGGTATAGAGGAAGAACAGAAGGATGGCAAGCATAGGTAAAAGAGCCAAGAGAAAATATCCGGCAAATTTTGCAAAAAAATGCCCTGCACTTTCTTCCAAAAAGACATCCTTGGGAAGGCGATTCTTCGACAATCCGTATGCTGTAAGGACCCTGTAATTAATGACCATTTTTCCGGGACTGTCCATTTTACAGGATCGTTCTTCGATTTTTACCTTGGAGGACAGGATATCCAGCATCAAAAGAGTAGCATCCTTGGCCATCTGTCGGTAATCCTGTACCCTTCCCCCTATAAAACCGGGAATATTCCTGACCATTATATTGCCATATACCGGTGTATCCACTGTATTTAAAATCAGCTTCACCATCTGACCGGTAGGATAATTATTTCCGTCTCCATCCTGATAAGCCGAAAGAAATATCAGTATGGTTTTATCCTGTACCGCTTTTAACGCTTGGACAAATTCTTCTCTCTTTAATTGAGAAAAATTGATTCCCGCAAAGCGATAGGATGAAAATTGTCTTTGCAAAGAAAAAAAGTCTTCTCTTGCGGCAACACCCGAAAAACTATTGTCATAGATAGCCATAATTGTTTCCGCTTTAGGCTGTAAGGCGGTTGCCGTGTTCAAAGTCTCTTCCAAAAAAGAAGGGCAGTAATAGCCTGTCATTCCGGAAGCCTCCCCTGCCTTTTCCGCCAGGGTTTTGCTGCCTATCGAAAAAAATACTACGGGAATATTCGAAAACAACTCCTCTTTATATTCTATAACAAAATTCAAAGCCCTGTCATCGCCCACAAGGATACCGTCATACGCACTATCTCTGTTTTCCAGACGGCTTTTGACAAAGGTATAAAACGCTTCGACATCTTCATCATGATTAAAATGGCGAAAATCCATATTTACAATATCCAGATGCACATTGCTTTGATGTAGAATCTCCTCTATTCCCTCTATCTGCTGTGGGAAAATGAGATCTGCCGGGTCATAGGAGCTTAAGAACAGGAGACTCTTCTTTTCCGGTAGTTCATAAGGTTCTTCCATCCCCTTCCATTCTCTCCATTGTCCCGGTTTAATACGAAAATAGCGATTCCAGGAAGCTACGGAAAGGACAATAAAAAGAAGCAGAAATAGAATTCCTGCTGCAAGTAAGCTTCTTCTAATAAAGCGATTTCCTTCTCTTTTACTCATTCCCCGTCCTTGTTGTTTATCTCCCCTATCTATCGTGTATTATGCCCAAAAATCACAAAAAAGAGATATAAACTGTACAAATTGCCTATATCTCTTTCAGTGTACACTATTTCATTATTTATGCAATATTTATTTCCAGTCCTTGGGAAGCTCCAAAATTGCCCCTCTGTTTCCGCTCGTTACCAGTGCCTGGTAGCGGAGAAGATAGCCCTCCGTCACCTTCGGCTTTCTGGGTTTCCAGAGCTTTCTTCTTCTTTCCAACTCTTCCTCCGAAACCTTCATGTCAAGCTTATTCTTCGGAATGTCGATGAAATAATATCTCCTTCTTCCACTAAGGCACTCGGACCACCTACAGCCGCTTCCGGGGAAACATGACCGATGGATGCCCCGCGGGAAGCTCCCGAGAATCTTCCGTCGGTAATTAGGGCTACAGTGCTTCCTAGTCCCATTCCCATGATAGCGGAGGTAGGATTTAACATCTCGCGCATACCGGGACCGCCCTTCGGGCCTTCGTAGCGAATCACCACAACATCTCCTTCATGAATTTTCCCGCCTTTAATCGCCTTAATCGCATCGTCCTCACAATCAAAAACTCTTGCCGGTCCCTCATGCACCATCATTTCAGGGGCCACAGCGGAGCGCTTTACTACAGCGGTATCCGGAGCGAGGTTTCCTTTCAGAACCGCAATGCCTCCGTTTGGCATAAAAGGATTTTCAATCGGTCTAATGATATCTTCATCGAGATTCACAGCTCTTTCAATATTCTCTCCTGTCGTTCTTCCCGTAACCGTTATGCCGTCTAAGTGCAGAAGATTTTTCTTGGAAAGCTCCTTCATCACGGCAGAGATTCCGCCTGCTTCATTTAAATCCTCCATATAGGCGGGGCCTGCCGGTGCCAAGTGACAAAGATTCGGTGTCGTATCGGAAATCTGATTGGCATATTCCATATCAAGAGTAAAACCGCACTCATGAGCAATAGCCGGAAGATGAAGCATAGTATTCGTAGAACAGCCGAGCGCCATATCCACACGAAGCGCATTTTCAAAGCTCTTCTTTGTCATAATATCTCGTGGGCGGATATTTTCTTTTAAGAGATGCATGATAGCGTATCCTGCCTGCTTCGCAAGACGAATACGCGCGGAATAGACTGCCGGAATCGTTCCGTTTCCGGGAAGTCCCATACCGATAACCTCACTTAGGCAGTTCATGGAGTTTGCAGTGTACATTCCCGAGCAGGAGCCACAAGTCGGACAGACATTTTCCTCATAGAGCTTAAGCTCCTCCATGCCGATTTTTCCTGCCTCATGCTCTCCCACCGCTTCGAACATAGCAGATAAGGAGCGTTTCTTCCCATGCACCTTACCGGCAAGCATGGGACCTCCGGAAACAAAGACCGTCGGCATTAACACGGGCTGCCGCCATAAGGAGTCCCGGTACATTCTTGTCACAATTCGGAATCATGACCAACGCATCAAACTGATGTGCTTTTGCCATACACTCCGTGGAATCGGCAATCAGGTCTCTTGTCACAAGGGAATACTTCATACCGACATGCCCCATGGCAATGCCGTCACAGACTGCAATAGCCGGAAATTCCACAGGAAGCCCCCCGGCTTCGGCAATGCCCATCTTTACCGCATCACAAATCTTATCCAAATTGATATGTCCCGGAACAATTTCATTGTAGGAGCACACCACCCGATCATCGAGCTATTTCCATCTCTTCCTTGGGTGTAGCCCAGGCATGACAATAAACTTCATGGGGCGCCTGCTGCACGCCCTCTCTTACATTTTCACTATTCATCTTGCCTCCTGAAAAACTGTATACGTGAAAAGGATTTTCCTTTATTTACCTCATGGAAATAAAGAAAAACCCTTTTCTATAGTCTACTATTTTAAAATCACTTCTATAGTCTGCTATTTTAAAGCCTTTTTGCCTTTCCTGCAAGGAAAAGCCATGCTTTCCCTATATCCTTTCGGAATGGGAGCTATAGACGCACTCTTCCCTTCGTTGAAGAAAATAGCACTCTACATGATTATCTTTAGTTGAACTCCATCTGTAAGCTCTGAGGCTGTGCTCCTTCTGCATCTTTGCGCAAACCTTTAAGAACACGTCCATAGGGCACATTGTTGATCTGCTTTGTTGGAGCCTCTCATGTTAATGGAAACGGTGTTTTCCTCCATTTCCTTGTCTCCAAGCACAAGAACATACGGATCCTTGTAGTTCTTATAGCTCTTAATCTTCTCCTTCATATTCTTATCGGAGTAGTCGATTTCCGCACGGATTCCCATGTCGGAAAGAGCGTCATAAATCTCCTTTCCATATTCGTTATGCTCTTCACGAATCGGCACACTCCTACCTGCTCGAGAGAGAGTAAGGAAACTCCTTGAAGTTCTCGATGATGATTCCGATAAAACGCCTCTAAAAGAGCCGTAAATTGCACGGTGGATTACTACCGGCATCTCCTGTCCGCCCCTCAGCAGTCTGGTAGTTGCCGAAGTTATGCGAAGCTGGAAGTCAAGCTGGATGGTTCCGCACTGCCATTCTCTCCGAGAGCATCCTTTAATCTGCAGGTCAATCTTCGGACCATAGAAGGCACCGTCTCCTCTGTTGATTTCAAACCGCCCTCCGTATCTTGTCGGTCAGAATCTTCTTTAAAGCAGCCTGCCTCATCCCAAACCGCGATGTCTCCCATAAAGTCTTCCGGTCTTGTGGAAAGCTCTGCACGGTAGCTTACTCCGAAGGTACCATAGATTTCATCCGCAATGGAGATGATGTCGGCAATCTCCGCCTCAATCTGAGATTCCATTACAAAGGTATGATCATCGTCCTGACGGAACTCCTGCACACGGAAAAGACCGTTCATCTGGCCGGACTTCTCTTTTCTGTGAAGAACATCGTATTCGGAGTAACGAATCGGCAGTTCCTTATAGGAACGATTTCTTCTCTTATAGGTAATCATGGCATTCGGGCAGTTCATGGGCTTTGCCGCCATGGTGTCGATATTTTCACGGTTATAGACAACGGAGCCGGCTTGAATCTTCACCGTCTTTTCTCCAAGGCTTTCATCGGTCGGATGCTCCAGCACTCCGGAGAGGTCCGCATCGGCCTTTAGCCAGCCTGAAACGCCCGGAACCATGAACATATTGTTGATGTAGTGTGCCCAGTGACCGGAGATAAGCCACAGTTTCTTATTGTTGATAAGCGGTGCGGAAATCTCGGTATAGCCGTGCTTCTTCTGGAGCTCTCTGGAGTAGCTAAGAAGCGCCTGATACATCTTCCAGCCTCTGGGAAGCCAGTAGGGCATACCCGGTGCGGTCTCCTCGAACATAAAGAGCTCCAGCTGATTTCCGAGCTTCTTATGATCTCTCTCCTGTGCTTCCTGTAACCACTTAAGATGCTCTTTTAACGCATTCTTATCCGGGTACACAAAGAGATAGACTCTCTGGAGCTGATCTCTATGCTCGTCTCCTCTCCAGTACGCTCCGGAAACGGACTTGACCTGAAAAGCCACATTCATAAGCTCCTGGGAATTCTCTACATGCGGTCCTCGGCAGAGATCCACGAAGTCGGAACCGGTATGATAAACGCTGATGATTTCACTCTCAGGTAGGTCCTCAATCAGCTCCTTCTTGAACTTCTGCTTGGAAAAAAGCTTCAGAGCATTCTCTCTGCTAAGCTCTTCTCTCGTCCAGTCTTCTTCTTTCTTAATGATTTCGCATCTTGTTTTCATATAGCCGGAAATCTTCTTCAGACAAGCTCTTCGGTACCAAAAAGTCATAATATGCTCCGTCCTCAATCTGCGGTCCGATAGCATACTGCACTTCCTCCCCGTAAAGCTCAATCATTGCCTTTGCTAAAACATGGGCGATGGAATGTCTGTATCTCTCTAAAAATTCTTCTCTATCCATAATTTAACCTCATTTTACTTCTGCATTCGTTTGTGATTCTTTCACTTTTGCGTATGCATCCGGATTTCTCTCCTCCGGATCTCCACCTATATGCGTCCGTTTTCGGAACCCCTCTTATGCGTTCGCTTCTAATCTTGCTACAGCCGCATTCAATCTCTTTAAGGACTCTTCCTTTCCTAAAACGGAAAGAATCTCGGTAGCTCCCGCAGGAGTCATCTGCTTTCCGGAAAGGGCAATCCGAATCGGCCACATGGTGAATCTCGTCTTGTATCCCTTTTCCGTGCTGAATTCCTGTAAAAGGCTGTAGAGGCGGTCATTGCTGTAATCCTCTTCTTTTTCCAAAAGCGGAAGCACTTCTTTAAGAAGGCTAAGCGAATTCTCTAAATTGGTCTTGGCTTTTTTGTTTTGATAAAGTTCCAAAGAGTAGTCGGGAACCGCCTTAAAGAAGTCTACATGCTCGCAAATATCCGGAAAAACCTCAATACGGCTCTTTACCATCTCGGCAACCGTCTTCGCATCGACCTTCTCTCCCGCAGCCTCCTTAATAAAGGGAAGCGCTCTTTCATAGAACTTATCAAAGTCCATGCTCTTAATATACTCCCCGTTCATCCAGCGAAGCTTACCCATGTCAAAGACAGCCGGGCTCTTCGCGATGCGGTGATAATCAAATTCTCTAATCAAATCCTCCAAGGAAAGAATTTCCTCATTCCCCTCCGGACTCCAGCCGAGAAGTGCCACAAAGTTCACTACCGCTTCCGCCACAAAGCCCTGGTCAATCAAGTCTTCAAAGGAGGAATGCCCCGAACGCTTGGAAAGCTTTTTATGGTTCTCATCCGTAATCAAGGGGCAGTGAATCAGCTTCGGAGACTCCCAGCCGAAGGCATCATAGAGTCTTTGATACTTCGGGCTGGAGGAAAGATACTCATTTCCACGAACCACATGGGTAATGCCCATTAAATGGTCGTCCACAACATTCGCAAAGTTATAGGTCGGGAAGCCGTCCGACTTAATGAGCACCATATCGTCCAGTTCCGTATTTTCCACGGTAACATCGCCGTAAAGCTCGTCATGGAAAGTCGTTGTGCCCTCGGTCGGATTATTCTGCCGAATAACATAGGGAAGACCGGAAGCAAGCTTCTCCTCCACTTCATCCTTTGAAAGAGAAAGGCAATGCTTATCATAGTGCATCAGAATTTCCCCATTCACTTCCGTCTTTAAAGACTCAAGTCTCTCCTTATCGCAGAAGCAGTAATACGCCTCTCCTTTTTCCACAAGCTCCTTGGCGTACTGCATATAAATGCCGGTCTTCACACGCTCGGACTGTACATAGGGGCCGCAGGAGCCGGGATTGTCCGGACCTTCATCCCAAAAAAGTCCCGTCTCTTCGAGGGTTCTCCGGATAATATCCACAGCCCCCTCCACTTCTCTTTCCCGATCTGTATCTTCTATACGCAGAAGGAAGTCTCCTCCCTCATGCTTCGCAATCAACTAGGCATACATCCCTGTACGAAGATTCCCTACATGCATCCTTCCTGTTGGAGAAGGCGCATATCTGGTCCTGATTTTCATAAATGCCCCCTAACTTATATTACTCTGCTAAATCCTGCGGTCTCATGGAAAGATTGATTCTTCCCATCTTATCCACCTCAATGACCTTTACACGCACCTTATCACCGATGTGTACAACATCTTCCACCTCATTGACTCTCTTATCGGAGAGCTTGGAAATGTGCACCATACCGTCCTTTGTCGGGCTGAGCTGCACGAAAGCACCGAAGTTCATCATACGCACTACGGTTCCCTCTAAAATCTGACCCGGCTCAATGTCATTTACGATGGAAAGGATAATTTCCTTCGCTCTCTCTAAAGCAGCAAGGTCAATTCCGGAAATGGATACCATACCGCTGTCATCAATATCAATCTTTGCACCTGTTTCATCAATAATTGCGGTAATCGTCTTACCCTGCTTACCGATAACATCTCCGATCTTGTCGGTCTCAATCTGTAAGGTAATAATCTTCGGTGCATAGGGAGAAAGCTCTTTTCTCGGCTCGGCAATCGCATCCTTCATTACGCCGTCCATGATAAAGAGTCTTGCCTCTCTTGCTCTCTTAATCGCCTCTTCTACGATAGGACGGGTAAGTCCGTGAATCTTGATATCCATCTGGATAGCGGTAATACCGTCTCTCGTTCCCGTTACCTTAAAGTCCATATCGCCGAAGAAATCCTCGAGGCCCTGAATATCGGTAAGTACCAAATACTCATCATCGCTCTCTCCGGTAACCAGACCGCAGGAAATTCCCGCAACCGGCTTTCTGATCGGTACACCGGCAGCCATTAAGGACATACAGGATGCACAGGTGGAAGCCATGGAGGTAGAACCGTTAGACTCCATGGTCTCGGAAACGGAACGAATCGCATAGGGGAACTCTTCTACAGGAGGAAGCACCGGAATCAAAGCCTTCTCAGCAAGAGCACCGTGTCCGATTTCTCTTCTTCCGGGACCTCTGGAAGCCTTTGCCTCTCCTACGGAATATCCCGGGAAGTTGTACTGGTGTAAATAACGCTTCTCCGTCTCAAACTCATTCATGCCCTCAACCTTCTGTACCTCGGAAAGAGGGGCAAGAGTAGTAATATTTAAAATCTGGGTTTGTCCTCTCTTAAACATAGCGGAGCCATGGACTCTCGGGAGAACATCCACTTCCGATTCCAAAGGACGAATCTCATTGATTGCTCTTCCGTCCGGTCTCTTGTGATCCTTTAAGATCATTTTCCGAACCGTCTTCTTCTCATACTGATATATGGCATCCGGGAGAATTGCAAGTGCTTCCTCATCATCCTGGAACGCCTCTACCAAACGCTCACTAAGCGCGGAGATGTTGGCATCTCTTTCCTGTTTCTCATCGGTAAATACCGCCTTTTCCATCTCTTCCGGGCTGACCACGCTCTTCATTTTCTCGAAAATGGTCTCAGGAATAGCGGAAGACTCATAGCTGTGCTTCTCTTTTCCGCACTCTGCGATGATACTCTCGAAGAAGCCGATAATCTGCTGGTTGGTTTCATGCGCAAGATAAATAGCCTCAATCATCTTCTCATCGGAAAGCTCATTAGCTCCCGCTTCAATCATGATTACTTTTTCTTTTGTAGACGCAACGGTAAGCAGTAAATCGGAAACCGCTCTCTCTCCATTCCCCGGGTTAAGGACAAACTCTCCGGCAATCATACCAACCTGGGTTGTCGCACAGGGACCATCAAAAGGCACATCGGAAATGGATGTAGAGAGGGCAGATCCGAGCATGGCAAGGAGTTCCGGAGAATTGTCCTGATCTACGGATAAAACGGTATTGTTTAAAAGAACATCATTTCTATAGTCCTTCGGGAAAAGCGGACGCATCGGACGGTCGATAACTCTTGCCGTAAGAATGGCGTTGTCACTCGCTCTTCCCTCTCTCTTCTTAAAGCCGCCCGGGAACTTTCCGACAGCATACATCTTCTCTTCATACTCCACGGAAAGAGGGAAGAAATCGATACCGTCTCTGGGCTTGGCCGATGCGGTACAGGTTGAAAGCACAGTGGTATCTCCATAGTGCATTAAAACCGCACCGTTACTTTGTGCGCAGACTCTGTCCACATCCACGGTGAGCATTCTGCCTGCCAGTTCCATTGAATAACTTTTGTACATAAAGCCTCCTTTTTTCTTCTTTCCTTCGGAAGCCCCAAAAGCACTGAAAAAGCTACGAAATTCGTCTATTTTTCAGTGATCTCGGTTGCCTTCCAAAGAAAAATTTTTGATTAAATCACTACTGAATCATTATACTAAAGGGAAGAAGTCGCCGCAAGGGGCGGAATAATCGAGTAGGAGGCGGTGACTAACCGCCGTCCTCTCACAGCACTGTACGTACGGTTCTCGTATACAGCGCTTTCAATAGTTGACGTGCACAGACTGATATGCTATGGCTAAATCGTAAAAGCCACTGTTTATCAGTCTTGGCTGTGCACTGCCTCTTCTTTCCATATCGGATTGAATGACCTACGCGCTTTCACATACCCTTCATGTTCCGCACTATCTCTTTGCGAACAGCCATTGTTTTCAATGTTTCTGCCATAACCAGTCATTCCTCCCTTTCTCAGTCATACTTGAGACTCCCACTGATTCGGTCCTTTGTCTCTCGACTACTATGACCTCTGCTGACTTCTGTGTGTTCAGCATTGCTTTGGGCAATGGTTACCCTCTTTCGAGGCATATCACACAGACCTCCCTAGGTACCACACGTTTCTTCCTCTCCATATATCTGCCTCATTTATCATGCATGATTCCGTGTAGTTATTGGACTTTGGCTTGTGCTGCAGTCTTATCCTCATGCATAACCTCATATGAGATTTCTGTTCGTCAGACCAGAGATTTGCCCATGAGTTAGCATCTTCCTCATATCCAGCTTCCTTCAGATTCTGAGGTCACCCTCGACACCCTTGCCTTCGGCTATATCCTTCCCACTCACCGGGCGGATTCGGGACTTTAACCCGTTAGAAACGTGCGCCGCTCATGGGCGTAAGAAAACAGGGCAGAAGGGATAACCCCTCTGCCCCGGAAATTTCTTACTTTCTGATACCCAGCTTCTCGATTAAAGCTCTGTATCCGTTTAAGTCTGTCTTCTTTAAGTAATCAAGAAGTCCTCTTCTCTGACCAACCATCATAAGAAGTCCTCTTCTACTGTGGTGATCCTTCGGATTGCTCTTTAGGTGCTCGGTAAGCTCTACGATTCTCTCTGTAAGAAGCGCTACCTGTACTTCGGGTGAACCGGTATCGCCGGGCTTTCTGCCGTACTTAGCAACCAACTCTGCTTTCTTCTCTTTTGTAATCATCTTTTCTCCTTCTTTGAGCCAAAAGCTCGATACTCACGAAAAACGGAACAAGCGTCGGAGCGCGCTTTGCTACGCCTTCGCGTCATAAAAAGTTTCTTGGATTTCCTTTTTCACAAAATTCCCCTATGAAGACAAAACAAATCTGATTTCTTCACGAGGGAATATGATACTGTATTTTCCTCTGAAATGTCAAGGTCTTCTTAGGAATTTGACGAGTTTCTTGGAATTTAGGATTTGCCGAGATTTTCTTGAATGTCTTGAATTTTTCATCGTTATCATTAGATATCCCATAAGCGGAGCAAGCCAAAAAAAGATTTTAATAAATCAAACATATAAATTGACATAGTATTTCTTTGTATTCTTTTCAATCATCATAGTGTCCACGGCAAGACAGAGTTTCCAAAATTCCATTTTATTCTATATACAAATCTATTAGTGTCATCAATTCTTCTACTCCAAAAACCGCTAAGTTCCCCTTTCAATGGTTCAGGTTTTCCTATTCCATCAAAATTGTCTCTCTCAATGTCTCGCAATAAAGAGTTGATCCTTTTTAAAGCTTTTTTATCTTGTTTTTGCCAATAATATAATCATCCCAAACCTCATAAACCATATTTTTTTCATTTATTCAGTCACCCTCTATTATCTCGTGTTCCTTGCCATCGCCGGCATTAAGTGCTGCAATGCCTCTTCTGAGATGTCTCATATTACTCTCCGAATAAAATGGATCGGCAGATACTTCAAAGAGAATTCTCTTCTCTCTTCCTACCTTTTTTGCAAATATTTTAAATGCTGCACTCATTGATATTCCCATTTCCGAACAAGCCTCTTCCATACTGTTTTTAATATCCGCATCTGGCTTGAAATTCACATTAACTCACCCGTGCCATGATAAGTCCTCCATTTACTAATTTTCTTACTAGTATAAGCAAAAAAATAAATAAAGTAAAGAAAAGGTAAAGAAATCCACTTTAGTTCTACCCGAATTCCTATACCTCTAAGTCCTAAAGGATCAGCCCTTCTCTTTTCGAAACTTTTCCACTATAAGAAGATCCTCTTGTAATTGTATTTTTAGCACAGTAAGGTCCGGGAATTGCCTTTGCTCCCGGATTCTGCGCACGAAACTTACGCGAATCTTCTCCCCATAGATATCTCTGTCAAAGTCAAGAAGATGGCTTTCGATAGTCAAAGGATTTCCCGCGGAAATGCTGGGATTTCTTCCTATATTGGTCATCGCATCATACTCTTCTCCATCCACCATAACTCTCGTGTAATACACTCCTTCTTCCGGACACAGCTTTCCTTCCTTCGGGAAAATGTTCGCAGTCGGGAAGGACAGACTTCTTCCGATGGCCTTTCCGTGCACCACAGTACCGTTTATGTTGTATGGTCTTCCAAGAAGTGCAGCCGCCTCTTCTACCCTTCCCTCTTCCAGAGCTTTTCGAATATAAGAGCTGGAAACTTCCACTTCCTCACCGGCAGGGTTTACCGTCAGCACTTTGTCCACTACCGTTAATTGAAAGCCGTATTTTTCTTGCAAGCTTTTCAAGAGCGCTACATTTCCTGCTCCCTGATAACCGAAGCTACAATCCGTCCCCACTACAAGATGCTTCACCTTGAGCGCTTCGATAAGAATAACTCTCACAAAGTCCTCAGGACTCATCCGGGCTGCCTCTATTGTCAAGGGGTAGAGGTAAACCTCGTTAAAGCCCGCATTTTTCAGTCTGGTAAAATGTTCGTCTTCCGCAGAAAGCAGATCCTTTCTTTCCTGCAAAAAGAAGCTGTCTTTTTCCATGGTAAAGGAGAGCACGGCAGGCTTTAGGCCTTTTTCTTTAGCAATGTCGAAAACAGAAGAAAAGATTTTTTGATGTCCGAGATGCACACCGTCAAATTTCCCAAAGTAAGCACTGTCGGAACTTTACTGTATAAAGCCGGCTTCAAAAAGGAAGAAAGATTTCCGTCTTTCATATCCTTTTCAATTTCGGAGAGCGTCTTACTTTCCGAAAGCTGAAATTCTCCGACTTCCTCTCTGAGAAGTGCCGACATACAGGCTTTTTGTGTCTCAGTTTTTTCTCCGATTTCCGCACAAAGTGTACGAACTGTAAGTACTTTTAGAGCATTTTACACGAAAAAGAAATTCTTGTGTTTACCCTGCAGGAAGTACCGTAAAGGCTCCCAGATCCGTCATCGGAAAGAAGCTCAATGAAAAGATCTCGATTTGTGAGGCTTTCGCTCAACAACTCTTCCTTCTCTTGCAAGGCTGTGAGCTGTTTTCCTCCACCTTTTTGTGCACTGTAGCATGGGTGGAATCTGCTCTTTTTCCAAGAAGAGACTGAAAAAGTGAAGAGAACATCCTCTTCCATAACACGCCTCCCTTTCCTCCGATAAAAAGCTTCTCCTGTACTGTCTTCCGTATCCGTCTCTACACAAGATGAGCTCCGCTCTGGTAAACCTTTACCTCACCATGAGGCTATCGACAAGCTGAGTCGCCTTTCCCACACAAACAAGAAGCACCCCTTCCGCCATAGGATCCAAGGTGCCTGCATGTCCCATCTTCTTTTCGTGGAGAACTCTTTTTAAAGCGCGGAGCACATCAAAGCTCGTCATCCCCGCTTCTTTATTGACATTGATGATTCCATCCATAGTTTGTATTGTTCTTTATTCCTTGTTGCTTGGAAAGTCCGGCTCATCCATCTGCTTCCTAAGCTCCGTAATAATTTTTTCCAAAATGGACGCTGCATCTCCCTTTAAGCTGCAGCCTGCCGCCATCTTATGACCGCCACCGGCAAAGTGCTCCGCTACAGCGGAAACATCGAGTGCCGTATTGTTCGAGCGAAGGCTGACCTTATAGGTATTGTTTCCCACTTCATAGAGGAAGATAACACCGTCCACCTCTTTCGTTTCCCGAAGGACACTGACAATCCCGTCCACATCCTTTTGGTCAACCGAGAAGCTATCCATATCTTTCATGCTGAGGGATGAGGCAAAAATACGCCCCTCCATATAAAGCTTTCCGTCCAGAAGCACTTTTCCCGTTACCTGCTGCTGGTTTACCGTCTTCATAAAGAAGCTGTCATCGATAATCGAGGAGAAATCAATCCCCTTATCCATACATTTCCCTGCAATCTCCATGGTGTGAGAGCTTGTAGAAGTATACTTAAAGACGCCGGTGTCATGAATGATGCCGGTATAGATACAGGCCGCTACCTCCTTTGTGAAATACCGCTCATCCATTAGGTCAAAGCTGATTTCGCTGGTACTGGAAGCATCGAGAAGTATCGTATGATTCGGAAACTCCTCGCCACTACTTGTGATATGGTGATCGATTACATAGCGCTCTTTTGCATTTTTTGCAAGACGCCCGTACTCTCCAAGCCTTTCATAGACGCCGCAATCACAGATGATTGCCAAATCATACTCATCTTTTGGAACATCATGGCGAATTTCGGAAAAGCCCGGAAGATAGGCAAATTTATCGTTCGCCTCCATCAGGAATACCGTTACTTCCTTATCCGGAAAACGTCCCTGTATATAATTTTTCCACCCCAGGGTAGATCCCAGACAATCTCCGTCGGGACGGGTATGTCCCAATACACAGATGCTTTTTGCATTGCCAATCAGAGATTCCAAAAGGTCTCTCATTTTTTCGCCTTTCTATTCTTCGTTTCTCTATTCTTTGTTTCTCTATTCTTTGTTTCTCTATTCTTCGTCTTCTTTATAATGATTGTCCTGATTTACCGCTTCTCCTACGGGGCGTGCTTCGTCTTCTTCTTTTACCTTGTTAATTAAGGCATCCATACGGGAGCCGTATTCCACAGAGTGGTCAGGAACGAATTGCAGCTCCGGGGTATGGCGAAGATTTAAGCTTCGCGCAAGTTCCCTTCTTAAAAATCCGGCAGCCGCCTTCAAGCCTTCAATGGTCTTTCCGAGGCTTTCCTCACTTCCGAGACAGGAAACATAGACCTTGCAATACTGCAAGTCCGGTGTCAAATCCACTCCGGTCACATCACAAAAGGGAGAAACACGGCTGTCCTTTACTTCATTCCGAATGAGGACGGAGAGATTTCTCCGCACGTCCTCATTTCTTCTTTGGTTTTTAAAACTCTGCCTTTTCAAGCTTCACCTCTATCTCTTTACTTCTTCCATGATGTAAACTTCGATCTGGTCCCCTTCCTGAATGTCGGTATAAGCTTCTAATACGATACCGCACTCCTGCTTGGTTCCCACTTCCTTTACATCATCCTTAAAGTGTCTTACGGAAGCAATATTTCCGTCAAAGAGCTGCTCGCCGTCTCTTGTAAGGCGCGCCTTTGCTCCTCTTTGTACCTTACCGTCCGTAACAAAGGATCCGGCAATGATACCCACACCGGAGGACTTAAAGATCATACGTACTTCTGCATGACCGATAACCTTCTCTTCAAATACAGGGGCAAGCATTCCCTTCATCGCAAGCTCAATATCTTCTATTGCCTTATAGATAATGTTGTAGAGACGAACGTCTACATTTTCTCTCTCGGCAATATCCTTTGCTGTTGTGTCCGGCTTCACATCAAATCCGATAACAATCGCGTTTGACGCAATCGCCAGGTTGATGTCGGACTCATTGATAGCACCCACACCGGCATGGATAACCTTAACCTGTACTTCCTCATTCTGAATCTTCTGTAAGGAATCGCGAACCGCTTCCACGGATCCTTGTACGTCGGCCTTAAGCACAATAGGAAGATCCTTCAACTCGCCTGCCTTAATCTGGTCAAAGAGTGCATCAAGACTGACTTTCTTTCTGGACTCCTCCACCATTCTCTGCTTTCCTTCGGAAACGAAGGTATCTGCATAAGCTTTCGCCTCTTTCTCATTTTCCTTAACCTGGAAAATCTCTCCGGCATTCGGTACGGAGTTCAGTCCCAAAATCTCCACCGGCATGGACGGAGTCGCCTTCTTGATACGGCGCCCCTTGTCGTCAATCATGGCACGAACCTTACCAAAAGCAGAACCTACAGCCACAACATCTCCGATATGGAGTGTTCCCTTCTGCACAAGAAGACGTGCAACGGAACCTCTTCCCTTATCCAGCTCCGCCTCGATAACAACACCGTATGCCTTACGATTCGGATTTGCCTTTAACTCCAATACATCGGCTTCCAGAGCAATATTTTCCAAAAGGTTTTCTAAGCCTTCTCCGGTCTTTGCGGAAACAGGGCAGCAAATGGTGCTTCCGCCATAGTCTTCCGCAACCAAATCATAGGTCATAAGCTCCTGCTTTACCTTATCAATATTCGCAGTCGGCTTATCAATCTTGTTGATTGCTACAATAATCTCGGTATTCGCAGCCTTGGCATGGTTAATTGCCTCGATGGTCTGCGGCTTAATACCGTCATCCGCAGCCACAACCAGTACCGCAATATCCGTAGACTGCGCACCACGCATACGCATAGCGGTAAATGCCTCATGTCCCGGAGTATCCAGGAAAGTTACCATTCTGGGCTCTCCGTTTACCTTTACAGACACCTGATAAGCACCGATAGACTGGCTAATTCCGCCGTGCTCTCTACTGGTTACATTGGTATTTCGAATCGCGTCAAGAATAGAAGTCTTACCGTGGTCAACGTGTCCCATAACGGCCACAACAGGCGGACGAGCCTCTAAATCCTTTTCCTCATCGACTTCAGAGTCCTGAACAAGCTCTGCAATGACATCGACCTTCTCTTCCATTTCACAAAGAATATCGTATTCTACCGCAATATTCTCCGCTTCTTCATAAGAAAGCTCGGTGTTCAAGGTCACAATCTGGCCCTTTAAGAAGAGCTTCTTAATGATGTCGGCAGATTTCTGCTTCATCTTTTCAGCCAGTTCCTTAATCGTAATTACTTCCGGAATAGTAATGGACTTAATGGTCTCTTCTACTACCTTAACCACCTCAGGCTTAATAAATGCGCCCTTTCCGGTCTTCTTTGCCTTTACTTGATCATCTCTCTCGTAGGACTGGGTGGCACCGTACTTGTTCTGCTTTCTCTGTGCTCTGTTCTTCTGTGAAATCGTCGCCTTTTCATTTTCAAAGCTCTTGTTGCCGTAGGTCTTCTTTGCAGGCTTTACAGCATCATGCTTTACACGGCTCTGCTTTTCCACAATTTCCGGCGCAAAAGACTCTGCAGTCGGTTTTCTTCCTGCAGAAGCTTTTTCCTCTTCCATCAAACGGCTTTCTCTCTCATCCTTCGAAAATCCGCCTCTCTTATCTCCGTCTTTTCCGAAATCCTTGAAAATCCGGGTTTTCTATCCGTTCTCGGGAATGCAGAAGTCCTTCCCTCGGTCTTCTCTCTCGAAGTGCTTCTCTCTTTTCCGTCCTTAGAAATGGTATGTGCCACAATGCCGGAAAGCTTGTTCACCCTCGGCTTAGCCGACTTCTCCGTCTTTTCAGAATCCTCTGCTCTTACCGCTTTCTCTTCTGCAGCTCTCTTGGCAGCCTCTTCCGCTTCTCGTTTTGCAGCTTCTTCTCTTTCCCTTGCTTCCTTTAACAGTCTCTCTTCTTCCAACTTCTTTTCTTCTTCAGCCTGCTTTTTCTGAATGGCGTTCAAAGCCTTAAGTGGAGTCACTCTTGCCGTTCCCGGAGGAAGCGGTCTTCCGTTTGGTGACTTCTTATCTTCATCCTTCTTCACTTCTTTAGCTTCCTTCAGCTTTTTGCCTTATCGGAAAATTTACTGCTCAGTGGATGATTCTTATGATTTACAGAATTCTGGGAATGGAAAACCACCGCCAGTTTTTTCTTCTTGACGGTTCCTTCTTCTTTCTTTTCTGTACTTCCCTTTGCCTTATTTTCATCTAACATCCGCATTCCCTCCATTCATAATACCGATTATTCTCTCTCCGAAGCCTTCATCCTCTATAGATAGAGAAGAACGCATTTCCTTACCGATGATCTTTCCCAGCTCATCCTTAGTCCCAAAAGTATAAAAAGGAACTTTATAGTGCAAACAACTGTTTCTAAACTTTTTAATCGTATTTTCCGAGGCATCTTCCGCAACCAGTACAAGTCTTGCTTTTCCGCATTTGATGGATTTTTCTGTAGAAAACTCCCCGGCCTTTATCCTACCGGCTTTCATAGCCAGTCCGATATATCCATAAACTCTATTCTGCAATTTCTTTGATTTCCTCCCTTAGCTTCGCTAAGCTTTCTTCGGAAATATTTTCCTTAAAGGCTCTGAAAAATGCCTTTCTTTTTTCCGCCTTTTCCAAGCAAGAAAGCTTTGGGCAAATGTAGGCCCCTCTCCCGTTCTTTCTCCCGCTTAAATCCAGAGAATAGTTTCCGTCTTCCTCTCGCACTATGCGAAGGAGTTCTTTCTTCGATTTTTTCTCATTACAGGCAATACAGGAACGTAAAGGTTCTACTTTCATTTTTCCTCCGGTTCTTTAGCAAGTCTTATTCTTCTTCCTCATAGGACTCTCCGTCTTCGTACTCTTCTCCCTCGTACGCATTTTCATCGTAATCCTCATCATAGCCCTCGTCATAAGACTCTCCGTCACCATGATAGTCGATGCCCATCTCATCAAAGATGCCCTGCTCCTGAGCCTGTGACTCGGACTTGATGTCAATCTTATAGTTGGTCAGCTTGGCTGCAAGGCGGGCATTCTGTCCTTCCTTACCGATAGCGAGGGACAATTGATTATCCGGTACGATTACCAGTGCGTCCTTGTTATCCTGATCCGCAATAACGGCGATAACCTTTGCGGGAGACAGTGCATTTTCAATCAAATATGCCGGGTTCTCGTCATAATTGATGATGTCGATCTTCTCGCCTCTTAGTTCTTCTACAATAGTATTTACACGGTTTCCGTTTAAACCTACACAAGCTCCAACCGCATCCACATCGTCATCATGGGAAAGAACGGCCATCTTCGTACGGGAGCCTGCCTCTCTGGCAATCGATTTAATCTCTACAATACCCTCCTTAAGCTCAGATACTTCATCAAAGAAAAGCTTTCTCTCAAGCTCCGGATGGGTTCTGGAAAGCATCACCTTCGGTCCCTTGGGATTATCCTTAACTTCTACAACGTATACCTTAATTCTCTGGTTCGGAAGAATCTTTTCTCCTTTAATCTGCTCCCCTTCGGCAAGATATCCGTCAACCTTTCCGAGATTCACAATTAATGCTCTTCCGGTATCCTTTTCTACCACACCGGATACCACCTGCTTTGCCATGGAGTAATATTCTTCAAAGAGAATCTTTCTTTCCTCTTCACGAATCTTCTGTACAATAACCCCCTTTGCATTCTGTGCGGCGATTCGGCTAAAGGACTTGGAATCAATCGGTACCTGAACCGTTTCTCCCAGAGCATAACCGGCATCCACCGCCTTGGCATCTTCCAAACTGATTTCCGTGCTCGGATTTCCCACCACTTCTACAACGGTCTTTTCTGCAAAAAGAGAAAAGGCTGCCGTTTCCGGATTCATGCTTACACGAACATTGTCCGCAGAACCGAAGTGGTTTTTACAAGCCGTCTGTAAGGACAGCTCAATTGCTTCGATAATTGCCTGCTTTGAAATCCCTTTCTCCTTTTCCAACATATCCAGCGCTAATCGTAATTCATCATTATTCATTGCTATACTCCTCTTCCCTTCATCATAGAAAGAAACTCATCTATCTATTGTTTATGCAGTATCCGTTTTTTATCTCGTCTAAATCCTTAGTTTTCGGAATCCCTAGTTTTCGGAATCCTTAGTTCTCGGAATCCTTAGTTCTCGGAATCCTTAGTTCTCGGAATCCTCATCCTCGAATTCCTCTAGCTCCGAGTCGTCTTCCCGGTCTTCTCCGATTTCCTCCGGAAAGAACTCGCCATCCTCCCCGGGACTATCCTTAAATCCTAAAGAGCAAACCTCCAATATATACTCTTCCGCAATGAAATCCTCTTTATCCAGCCACTTGGACAATCTTCTCGAAACCATAGCACAGTCATTGACCGTCATATCTTCTTCATCCGCTCTATAGATAAATGCCCGAAGATAATGTGTTCCTGCTTCTTCCGTGAACGTTACGCTGTCTAAAACATAACCCATATCCGGAAGAATCTCTTCTAAATAACCCGTTGTTCTTTCGATTTCCATCTTATTCTCCATTCAAAAAAGACTTTTTCTTTATCGATTTTGCTCTTTATCATTAAAAGGAGCAAGCCAATGCTTGCCCCTTCTCCAGAATCAATAAATCACCATTACACTCTAGCATAGTTAAAAGCTAAATGCAAGGTTTTTTCGTAAAATGCAAAAGACTCTTCTTTCGAAGAGTCTTTTTCCTATGCGTGCGACAGGATTCGAACCCACGACCTTCTGGTCCGTAGCCAGACGCTCTATCCAGCTGAGCTACGCACGCTCAAGAAATGCAAGAGTTATCTTATCAAATCGTGAAATCCATGTCAAGCACTAAGTTTATTTTTTTCTGCTTGATTTCTTTGTTTTTCCCTTTTGAATTGGAATCCGTTTTGAATCTTATTCCTCATCTTCTCCCTGCTGGCTTCTATCCAAAATTCCCGGAATCTCAGCAAGAGAAACAATACGATAACGGAACTCCGCTCTGGAGCCTGCAAGCTCCTTCACTCTTCTGGAAAGTCTCTGATAAATAATCGCACAATCCTCTCGTTTTGTTCCGATAAGGAGAATCAGATACTGTGAGGAAGAGTACTTTGTATAAACGTCACCCTTTCTTAAGCCCTCGGAAAGAGACTGTTGCAGTATCTCCGCTCTGGCATTCAGCTTTTCCTGGTTCTGAATGGGTTTTCCTTCGTAGTCCACAAGTGTACAAAGCATCATGAAAATGGAAGATCCTCTTCTTTCCAAGTTTCTTCTTAACACATGATAGACATCAATAAAGCTGGTAAACGGGCAGAGATAAGCACCGATTTTCCGTGTACCCATCTCACTTTTTAACTTCTCATCTTTCCGGACAATATTGGCCTGAATCTGGCGGATATCATCCGTTACCACTCTGACATTGTCAGACAATCTTTCATAGCAGGAACGAAGTGCATCCGGAATAGGAACTTCCAACTCATCTTGATAGTAATGCGCGCACTTCGTATAAAGCTCATACGCCGTCTTATATTCTTTTCTCAAGATTAAGGCATCAATCATCTCAATCTGCCAGCCATTATCCGGGTAGATCTTATTGGCCTTGTCATACAAATCAAAAAGCGCTTCGAAATCTTCCGCTTCTTTATAGTGCTTACCCAAGAAATCCACTACATCATCATAGAGTCTCTTTAAACGAACGCTCTCTAAAATAACCCAGTAATCTGTCGCAAACTCGGGAAGCAGCTCCCCCCCGTAAATCCCGAAAGCCTTCTGATAATAGTAGAGTTTCTTCTCTTCTTTCTTCTCATTCTTTGCTTTCAGACAAATGTCTTCAAATTCCTGTACATCCAAAATATATTCGTAATCCGGATTGTTCTCGGGAGCATATACTCCCCTCTTTCCGTCAATAATCTTTCTTCCGGGCATTCCGGCCTTTTTCAGCTGTGTTCTTGCTTGATGCAGCAAATTGTTTAAGCTGTTATTCTCATCCAAAAGAGCCTTGTGGCCAAAAATACCGTCAATCAAATCTCTCTTGGAAACACCGCCCACGCCTCTTAATAATACAATTTCGGTCAGCTTTAGAAAATTAGCCTTGCTATTCGACCCCAAATCCAATTTCTTGTCTCCGACAGTTATGGAGAAACCACCCAGCATCTGCACATAAATTTTCGTTTTCTTTTCCATAATGATCCTTCACCAATTTATCAAGCTTCCTACTATTCTCCTGTTATTTTAAGAGTAGACCGAAAGAAAGTAAAGTTTAAAATTGAAAAAAATTTTTATGTTTTTCCTTTAAAAAGCGCAAATCTTCCTTTACAGTGATTTTTATGTTCTCTTCTTCTCCTGCAATGAGGTGAATTTTTTCTTCGGAAAACTCTTCCACCACCATAGCATCATCCGTAATTCGGTCTTTCATCACATCTCTTTTTTTTAGAAAGCTCTTAAAAGCCAAAGAAAGCACGGTAAAATTAAAAACCTGTGGGGTCTGTACGGCAAAAAGTGTTTTCCTATCCAGACTCTTTTCTATAATTCCGTCTCGCTGTACTTTGATTGTATCCTTTACTGGAACACCGAATTACCGCCTTGAATGTTGCACTCCTGATAAAGCCTTCCAGTAAGTCTTCCGTAAAAATGGATCTGGCTGTGTCATGAATATAGACGTAGTTTTCCGAATCTCCCTTTTCTTCTATATAATGAAGCCCGGCTGCCACGGAATCAAAGCGTTCTTCACCGCCCTCTACAAGGGAAATCTTCTTTTTTTCTCTCCAGCCTTCCCGCTCTACCATTTTTTCCACAGCTTCCATATCATCTGTCCCTACGATAAGAAGAATCTCCTCACAAAAAGACCAGGAAAGAAATTTTTCCACAGAGGTATAAAACAGCGGTTTTCCGCAAAAGGGGATAAATTGCTTCTTCTTTCCGTATTCATTCTCTTCCGGAGCCTGCCATAAGAAGAACAGCGGTAACAGATCTACTCTTTTTCTTTTCTAGCTTTTTATTCTTTTTCTTCTTCTAGCTTTTTATTCTTCTCTTCTTCTAGCTTTTTATCTTCTCTTCTTCCACTCTGCCATGTTTTCTTTCTGCTTCTCCTGTTCCCATATCCCTCTCCGGCCAAGGCAAGTACCATTGCCTCACAATTTAATTCTTATTCTATATCTTTTCTTAGTCTATATCTTTTCTTAGTCCAAAGCCTCACGCAAAGTAAGGGAGGGATAAGCATTGATATCATAGCCCGCAAAATTTCCCTTCTTCCACTCATGGTAGGCCGCTGCCGCAATCATGGCTGCATTATCTGTACAAAGAATCAGTTTCGGACAAAAAAACTCTATCCCTTCCTGTCCTGCCTTTTCTTCCATTTTCTCTCTTAACTTCCCGTTCGCCGCAACTCCACCCGCAATGGAAAGTCGATGGAGGTGAAGCTCTTTGCAAAGGGCAATCGCCTTTTCCGAAAGCACCTCCGTGACATTTTCCTGAAAAGAAGCACAGAGATCCGCCACATGTATCTCTTCCCCCAACATCTTCTTTCGATTCATCTCATTTAAGACTGCCGATTTCACTCCGGAAAAACTGAAATCATAGGGGGCGTCTTCCATCTTAGCCGTCGGAAAATGGTAGGCATACGGATCCCCTTCCTTTGCCATCTTCTCCAACTTCGGACCGCCGGGATACCCAAGCCCCACTGCACGAGCCACCTTGTCAAAGGCTTCTCCGGCAGCATCATCTCTGGTTCTTCCGTAGATTTTGATTTTTCCGTAGTCCTCCACAAGAAGCAAATGGCTGTGTCCTCCGCTTGCCACAAGGCAGACAAAAGGAGGTTTACACTCCGGATTGGAAATGAAATTTGCCGCAATATGCCCTTCAATATGATGCACGGGAACAAGCGGTTTTCCGAGGGCATAGGCCAGCGCCTTCGCCTCCGAAACGCCCACAAGCAGGGCACCCACAAGTCCCGGTCCCACTGTAACCGCTATCGCGGTAAGTTCCTGCAAGGAAATCCCTGCTTCTTTTACGGCAAGACGGATCACCTCATCAATTTTTTCCAAATGATTTCGGGAAGCAATCTCCGGAACCACTCCTCCAAACTCGGCATGAAGAGCCACTTGGGAAGAGATCACATTGGAAAACACTTCTTCCCCGTTTTTTACAACCGCTGCCGCCGTTTCATCGCAGCTCGTCTCAATTCCCAGTATATAAATATCTTCCATTTGTTTCTCCGCTTCTTCTAATCTTCAAAAACCAGCTCTTTACTCCAACCGTCTTTTGCAAACTTCACAGGGAAAATATCCTTAAACTTATCCTTATACTGATCCGGATGGAGTTCTGACGGAGAATAATGCGTCAACCACATTTCCTTCGGCTCCGCCTCTCTACCAAGCTTTGCCGCTTCCTCCATCGTCATGTGCTTATGCTTTCTGGCATTTACCGCCTTATCTTCCTCTCCGTACATTCCTTCGCAGATAAAGAGGTCTACCCCCTTTGCCATCTCGGAAATCCTCGGAACAGGCCTGGTATCGGTACAGTAAACAACGGAAATTCCCTTTCTATCCTCTCCCATAACCATTTCAGGGCGGTAGGTCTTTCCTTCAAATTGTACAATTTCTCCATGTTGCAGCCTGTTCCAGCACTGCAAAGGAATCTCCTGCTCTTTAGCTCTTTCTACGGAAAACTTGCCCATCCGGGGGATGGAAAGACGATAACCGTAGCAGGGAATACTATGCTGTACCTTAAATGCTTCAATCACAAAACTCTCGGATTCCAGCTTTTCCACCTCTTCACTAAGCTCGATATATTCCAAGTGAAAGGGAAGCTCCGGCGCAATCATGCGAAGTCCGTCCACCACCCTTGAAAGCCCCTTAGGACCAATGAGGCGCACCGGCTTCGTTCGCTCCGCATTTCCCATGCTTAACAGCATCCCGGGAAGTCCCGAAATATGATCCGCATGAAAATGCGTAAAGCAAATGGTATCAATAGGGTAGGGGCTCCAGCCTTTTTCTCGCATAGCCACCTGTGTTCCCTCTCCACAATCTATCAAAAGGCTGGAGCCGTTACACCTTGCCATAAGACTGGTCAGCCATCTCTTAGGGAGCGGCATCATTCCCCCGGTTCCCAGTAAACTTAACTCTAACATTTACTTTATAATCCTTTCCATAAGAAGGGCATCTTCCACAGGATCCCGATAGTAGGACTTTCTTCGGGAAAATACTTTGAAGCCTACGCTTTCATAGAGCTGTATTCCCGCCTGATTTCCTTCTCGAACCTCCAAAAAAAGTTTTTCCGTTCCTGCCAGTTTTGCAATGCGCAAAAACTCCTCTAAGAGTAGCCTCCCGTAACCTCTTCCTCTATACTCTTCCCGAATGGCAATGCTCTCCAGTTCTCCCTCCGAAGCAAGAAGGCGCAAAATTCCATACCCAATGATTTCTTCTTCCTCTTCCATAAGGAGAATCGCCCGGTCATATTTTCCGGAAAGGGCATGGCGAAAATCCCTCTCGCTATACGCCATAGAGCGAAAAATCATCTGATCCAGGCGAAGAATCTCCGGTAAATCCTCCTCCCCCATCTCTCTAAAGAACATCTTCCTCTCCCATCTCTCTAACGAACAGCTTCTTCTCCAAGCCTAAACAGGATAATTTTTTGCAGAAAGCCGGTCTTCCGTCTTTCCGATTTCCTCTGTATCCTTTTCTTCAATCACTTGAAAATCCTTTAACTCTCCGGCTTCCTTCTGTCTTTCTGCCTGCGGTTTTCGCAAATACTCTAAGTGAAAGGCCCCTCTATCTCCGGAACGCCATTTCGCTTCCGCAAGAAAGGCAAGAGAAGAAGCTCTTTGCAGGATAGAACCCGCATTTGGGAAAATAAGATTTTCCGTACCGACCGTACCAAGAATCTCTTCTTGAAAACGAAGCGCCCCATCTCCCATAAATATCTGCTTTCCCGGAAGGCTCTTCGCATAATTTAAGAGTTCCTCCAGTGCACAGGCTCTTTCTTCGTTTATACACTCTCCGCATTGATAGGACGCGGTATAGACCTGTCCTCTTCTTGCATCCAAAAGAACATGAATCGGCTCCGGCATAAAGGAGAGATTTTCCTTTAACATTTCCAGTGTACTGATACCCAAAACAGGAATCTGCCTTGCGAGCGCAAGCCCCTTTCCGGTTGCCGCAGCAATTCTTAACCCCGTAAAAGAACCCGGCCCCTTGGAAATCCCGATTAAATCAATCTCTTCTACGGAAAGTCCGCATTGCTCCAGTAAAGAAACACAGGCGGGAAGCAGGGTTTCCGAGTGTGTTTGCCCCAGATTCAAGTACAACTCCCCTATCAATTCCGAATCCCGAACAAGTGCTACTCCGGCTACCTTTCCGGAAGCATCTATCCCTAAACTTATCATTCTCTTCCTTCTTCCATAGTGATTATGCTTGCTTTCTTCCATCGTGATCATGCTTTGCCTTCTTCCATCGTGATTTTTCTATACTCGAAACCCTGTTCCAAATCCTTTTCAATCCTGATCCACTTTGCAAAAGGAGGGATTTCTTCCTCTATCCTGCTTGCCCATTCAATCAGACATACCGCATCACTTCCTATTATATCTTCGAAGCCGATTTCCCAAAGTTCTTCAATATCCTCAATACGATAGACATCGAAGTGATAAAACGGAATTCTTCCTCGGTACTCCTTTACAATATTAAAAGTGGGAGAATCCACGACAGCATCTACAGAAAGACCTTTTGCAAAGCCCTTTGCAAAGATGGTTTTTCCTACCCCGAGTTCTCCTTCCAGGCAGTATATTTCCCCTTCTTTTGCTTTCTTCCCCAGCTCCTCCGCTATCCAAATGCTCTCTTCCTCACTTCTGCTTTCCAAGATGTTCATCTATTTTCCCTCTTACAAAGTCAAAAGACATTGCTCTTTTATCCGTCTTTTATGAAAAATGGGCTATAAAAGAAAACGGATTTCTTTTCTAGCCCTGGTTTTTTATTCTTCCGTCATTCCCTTTATACGAATGAAATGGAATACTCTTCTTCCTGTTTCTTCTTCAAACTCCCTCATTCTGGATAAGAAATCTTCTTCAAATAAGATGGTCGATACAAGCGCAAACTCATCCTGTCTACCCTCCAGAACAACCGGCTTAAGCGTTTCTCCATCCCATAAGAAATACGTCTTTAATGCTTTCTTGATTTCCTCGGCGGTTCCCTCTATGCGAAGGAAGTAGCGGAAGGCATTGGCTCCCATAGGTTCAATCTCAATCATCTTTTCGGACCAACCGATTCCCTGGAAATGATCCTTATGTCTTGCTGCCGCGATGATATCGGAAACTACCGCACTGGCAGTCGGTAACTTACCGGCTCCCTTACCGTAAAGCATGGTATTGCCGAGGCAATTTCCCACAACACGGATACCGTTATAGACACCATTTACAAAGTAAAGAGGATCATCCTTCCCCACCATAATCGGTGCAACATAGGCAAAATACTTGTCTTCCACCGTCTCTACAGAGCCAAGTAGACGAATATGATATCCCATCTGCTTCGCAAAGACATATCGATATCGATATTTCCAGATTCCTTCGGTGTGAAATATCCTCATGACGGCATCGCATCTCGAAGACATGGACAGAAGAATCTGCGTCTTTCTGAGGTATCAAAAGCCGTCCACATCCGCAGACGGGATCCTTTTTCCGCATAGCGAGACGCTGTGCTTCCTTTAAGGTATCTGCAAAGGTAGAGCCCTCGTCCTTCATTTTACTTAAAATGAAATTACTGGTACCGTTCAAAATACCGGTAATTTCCGTCACATTCTCTCCGGCATAGTTATGGTAGAGGGTACGGATAACCGGAATTCCTCCTCCAACGGAAGCCTCAAAATAGAAATTGCAACTGTGCTCCTTTGCAGTGCGCACGAGCTTGGAACCGCAGGCATCTACAACCGCCTTATTGGAACTGACTACATGCTTTCCCTTTTCCAAACAGCTTTTGATGTATTCGTAAGCCGGGTGAATCCCGCCCATTGCTTCAACAACAAGCTCGATCTCAGGATCATTTTCAATGACAGAAAAATCCGTGGTAATCATTTCATCGGGAATTCCGGGAATATGCTCTCTACGGGCGAAGATGTACTTAATTTCTACTTTTTCCCCTCCCTTTTTCTCGATTTGCTCTCATTTAACTCTAAAACTTCTACCTCCGGAACCGACCGTTCCGAATCCCATTATGGCAATCTTCATTGCCTCCATCCCTTTCCTCTCTATGCATCATTTTCTGCTAGATGTTTCAATCTCTTTCTCTCGGAATCGGTATTGTATAGTCGTTTCCGGCTACTTTTCTATCCGGGCAGCCAGCTGCATCCACTTCAGGTATGCTGTGATAAACGATCGATATCGCCATCCAGTACCCATCGGTGTTTCCCGTTTCTTCTCCGGTACGAAGGTCTTTGACCATTCTGTAAGGTTGCAATACATAGGAACGAATCTGGGAGCCCCAGCCGTTATCCTTTACCTCTCCCCGGATGCCGGCGAGCTTTGCTTCCTGCTCTTCTTTTTCCTTTAAGTAGAGCTTGGTCTTTAACATCTGCATCGCCTTGTTTTTATTTTGCAATTGAGAACGTTCTTCCTGACAAGCTACTACAATTCCCGTCGGAATATGAATCAAGCGAACCGCAGAAGAGGTCTTGTTGATATGCTGTCCGCCCGCACCTGACGCTCGGAAAACCTCCATCTTGATATCCTCTTCCCGAACTTCAATGTCGATTTCCGTCTCAATATCCGGCATGACATCGCAGGAAACGAAAGAAGTCTGCCTCTTCCCCTGGGCATTAAAGGGAGAGATCCGCACTAAGCGATGAATTCCCGCCTCGGAGCGAAGATAACCGTAGGCATATTGACCTACCACTTCCATGGTGACCGACTTAATTCCGGCCTCATCTCCATCCAGATAATCGAGGATTTTTACAGAAAATCCGTGTCGCTCTGCCCAGCGGGTATACATTCGGTAAAGAATGCCCGCCCAGTCATTTGCCTCCGTACCGCCCGCACCGGCATTTAAACGCAGGATGACGTTCATACTGTCGTATTCTCCGGAAAGAAGGAGGGTGGTGTTCATATTTTCCAGTTCTTCCGAAAATTGGCTCAGCATTTCCCGGATTTCCGGAATCACGGACTCATCTCCCTCTTCTTTCCCCATCTGAATCAAAGCATCGATGTCCTCATAGGTCGTTTTCAACTGATAAAAACTCTCCGCCTCATCCTTCAGATGTCTCACTTCCGTAGATAAGCGATTTGCCTTTTCCGCATCCGACCAAAAGTCGGGCTCTTCCATCATGCGGTCCAGCTCCACAATTCTCTTTTGTTTGTTTTCCAAGTCCAGAGCCTGCTCTAAGGCTTTAAGCGGCTCCGTTTTGGTATTTAGCTCCGTCTTAAATTGATCAAATTCAATCATAGAGACCTTCCTTTCCGTAATCCTTTTGTATTCCTTTTGAGGAGAAAAATCCTTCTCAACAACGAAAACAATTCTTTCTCCTCTTTATCAAAGCCGGAAAGCATTTTACTGTTCTTTCCGGTAAATGCTCTGTCCGTGGCAGTTCTTGTATTTCTTGCCGGATCCGCAAGGACAGGGATCATTCGGATAAATCTTTCTGCTCTCTCTCGTCTTCGGGGTTCTTACAGCAGACTCATCGCGGTTTGTCGCAAGGGGCTTTAGCCACCCTGCTCTCTTTCCACCTTTCTGCTCCAGCTTGATCTGATAGAGACGCGTACACTGTTTCTTCCTGAATAGCTTCTCATCATTTCCTCGGAACATCTCATAGCCGGCAATCTTATACTCTACAAGCGGATCTTTCTGACCGTAAGCCTGCAGACCGATGCCGTCTCGGAGGATATCCATATCATCGATATGGCTCATCCACTTCTGGTCCATAACCTTTAAGAGAATGACACGCTCCGCCTCTCTCATCTGCTCCGGATTCGGGAACTCCGCTTCCTTTTCTTCATACAGACGGATAGCCTTTTCCTTCAACTTCTGCGCAAGTTGATCTCTGGTCATATGCTCGAACTCTTCCTCAGTGAAATTCAGCTTTCCTAAAGGAATGATCTGCATCAAGGTATCGTTTTAAACCGAAATCCCAATCCTTTCGGACTATCGCTGTCACGATATTTTCATTAACATAGAAATCCACTATATCGGTAATAAAGCGGGTAATAAGCGGACGCATATTGTCGCCCTCAAGAACCTTCTCTCTTTCCGCATACACTACATCTCTCTGATCGTTGTTTACTTCATCATATTTCAGAAGATTCTCACGGATACCGTAGTTGTTTAACTCAATCTTCTCCTGTGCTTTCTCAATGGCATTGGAAAGCATCTTGTGGTGAATCTGCTCTCCGTCCGGAACGCCCAGAGCCTCAAACATCCCCATCAGACGCTCGGATCCGAAAAGACGCATCAAATCATCTTCCAAGGAAAGGAAGAACTGAGACTGTCCCGGGTCACCCTGTCTTCCGGCACGACCGCGAAGCTGGTTATCAATACGTCTGGACTCATGCCTCTCCGTACCCACGATATGAAGACCGCCTGCCGCTCTTGCTTCCTCATCCAGCATGATATCGGTACCACGACCTGCCATGTTGGTTGCAATAGTTACAGCACCATGCACACCGGCTTCCGCCACAATGGCAGCTTCCTGCTCATGGAACTTCGCATTTAAGACATTGTGCTTGATTCCTCGTCTCTTTAACATGCCGGAAAGAAGTTCGGAAGTCTCGATCGCAATCGTACCCACCAGCACCGGAGCGCCGGTTTCGTGGATTGCCTCGATTTCATCCACAACCGCCTGGAACTTTTCTTTCTTAGACTTATACACCGCATCATCCAAGTCGATTCTTTGCACCGGTCTGTTCGTCGGAATCTGGATAACGTCCATAGAGTAAATGTTTCTGAACTCCTTCTCCTCCGTCTGTGCCGTACCGGTCATTCCGGCTTTTTTCTTGAATTTATTAAAGAAGTTCTGGAAAGTAATGGTTGCGAGCGTTCTGGACTCCTCTTTACCTTTCACATGTTCCTTCGCTTCAATCGCCTGATGACGAGCCATCAGATAACGACGACCGTTCATAATACGGCCGGTAAATTCATCGACAATAGAAACCTCATCATCCTTTACCACATAGTCCTTGTCTCTAAACATCAAGTAGTTGGCACGAAGACCCAGAATAATATGATGCTGAATTTCCAGATTCTCCGCATCAGCCAGATTTTCAATATGGAAATACTTCTCCACCTTCTCCACACCCTGCTGGGTAAGGTTTACGGTCTTTTTCCTTTCTCGTTTACAATAAAGTCTCCGCTCTCTTCGATTTCTTCACCTAAAATCGCATTAATCTTGGAAAACTCGGCAGACTCCTCTCCTCTTTCGAGCTGTCTAGCCAAAATATCGCAAAGCTCATAAAGCTTCGTGGACTTTCCGGACTGACCTGAAATAATCAGCGGCGTTCTTGCCTCATCGATTAAAACAGAGTCCACCTCGTCGATAATACAGTAATGCAAGCCTCTTAATACCTGCTGATTCTTGTAAATCGCCATATTGTCACGAAGATAGTCGAAGCGCAGTTCATTGTTTGTAACATAGGTAATGTCACAAGCATAGGCAGCCTGACGTTCTCTCAGTAGACATCTCATTTAGAACCGTTACCAACAGTAAGGCCGAAACGATGAACCTGTCTCATCCAGTCGAGTCACGCTTTGCAGGTGGTCATTGACCGTTACAATATGCACCCCTTCTCCGGCCAAAGCATTGAGATAAGCCGGACAGGTAGAAACAAGAGTCTTTCCTTCACCGGTTCTCATCTCGGCAATTCTACCCTGATGTAAAACGACACCACCGATAAGCTGCACAGGGAAATGTTCCATCCCGAGCACTCTCTTTGCCGCCTCCCTAACTGTTGCATAGGCTTCCCGGAAGAAAGTCATCCAATGTCTCTCCGGCGAAAGTCTTTCCTTAAACTTTCCGGTCTGCGCCTTTTCAAATCCTCATCGGACATTGCCGCCATCGTTTCCTGTAAAGAAAGGATTTTATCCACCTTCGGTTCTATCAATTTCAACTCTCTAGTCGAATGTGTTCCAAATATTTTTTCAAAAAGCTTCATTTCGATATGCTCCTTCTCCATACAGCAACAGTATGGCATTGTATAAATCTATAACTCATAGATTCTACCATTAGTCCCCGCCTTTATCAAGGAAGAAGCCATGAAAATACTGTGAAATCCTTTACGAATATTGCAGTACTTTAAGCCTTTATTAGTATTTTTCCTTTTCTTCCCTCATCCATGAATAATTTTGTGAAAAATCTCTTTAGTTTTATGAGTTTTCAGCTTTCTTATAGAAAATGCTATACTGAAACTAGCAAGAAGCCTCCTTGCTACTACAGGGACTTACTTCCGAAAAAACAAAAGAAAGGAAGGTTCGATTAGAAATTTAGCATTACAGGAAGAACCATTAGTTTGACAGAGGGTTTGAAAAATATGGTGGAGAAAACTTGGAAAAGTTAGATATGTTTTTCAGGCTGACACCTTTAGCAATGTAACTCTTTCTACGCAGAAGGACATGCAGAAAATCAAGTGACCATTCCCGTGAAAGGTAGTGTGATCCGCTGCGGAGGTCTACCGAGGACATGTGCCAGTCCATTGACCTTTGTAGTGGACGTTCTGGAAACGACAGATCAGAAAAGTATAAGGATAAGCTGGTTGCGAAGCACCAGTCCTCCTCCTTTCACCGGGTTCTGGAGGAGCCGCGAATTACGATGAGGATGAAATCAAGATTGTGCATGCGAAAACGGATTGACTTAAAGCCCATGACTCCCGAAGAGGCCTGCCTACAGATGGAACTCTTAGGACACAGCTTCTTCGTGTTCTTAAACGGAGACACAGGCAAGGTCAATGTTGTATATAAAAAGAAAGGCAAAAGAGCTACGGTCTGATTGAGCCGGAAGAATGGCAGATCGAGCATGCAAAAAGCAAGTAGAAAGTCAAAATATGATTGAAACAGATGAAAACTCGACTATAAGCTAGATTCACAATAGCTGCAATTTTTGAAGGCAGTTCGAAAAACGATCGGAACTGGCCTCTCTATTTGTTTCTTACCTTGCTTATTTCACCTTTCCTATTGCTCTCACCTGCTCTCCAAGTCCCATGAAGCAGGATAAAGATCACCAGCAGAACCATCGGCACCGCTATATTGATGACCGCCTGCCACTAGCACAGAAGACATGAGCCCTGTTGCAGAAAAGAAATGCGCTGCGTAAAATCCCTCTGCTCTCCAGTCATTCTTCTTTCGTAAAAAGAGTTTTTGAAGGAGGATAATAAGGAAAATAGGCTATAGACCTGATATTCCTATCGTCAACTAAAAGGTTCAGATATTCATTATGGACATTTGTCAATGGCCTATAAGGGCTTTTGCGAAATCGCAACTTATATAGTGATCATTTGGTCAGCTATATAAGGTAGCCGTCCGGTCCATAGCCTAAGAGAACCTGATTGAAGGGCATCTTTTATGGGAAAAATAATCTAAGCCCATCTTCCAGATAAAGCCGCGTCCGGATCCCAGCTATCATCAAAACGAAAATAATTGCTGTAGCTTTTTCCAAGAAAGGACAAACGATGGGAGACATTCGCATCATAAAAACAAAGAACTACGGCTAAAGGATCAGCGCATCAGCAATCAGGAAATAGATGGGTCTCAGTACCTTTTCTGATGCTTTCTTCCTTTCAGCTTTTGTACAAGCACTAATCGATGATTCCCAAAACCGCGATCAGCTAGAAAAAGGAACCATTGTAGAAACCCAGCTGAAGGAAAAAGCCTTTAGTCCATATGTAGTAGGAACTGTCAGTTTTCAGGAATGAAAGAAAAGGTGCCAACTTCATCACAGAGAAAAAGCAAAGGTATAAATCTATGCAATTTAACAGACGTTCTTTTTCCCAAAGCAGAAAAACGGCAGACTATCAGGACAAAAAGGGCAAAATACCACGTTGTCACTCATCCCAGTAAAGCAGCAAGAAGGGTAGTACGCACATCGAGAAAAGAGCAGGCTCCACTTTCCACTGCTTTTCTCCCAAGTAAAAGCCCGGCAAAAAGCCCGGTATAACTAGTCATCAAGAGGTATAGCCATTAATGTTTCCTATTCCGCCACGCAAAGTACTGCCTAAGACTTTTATCCGTTTCCACCAAATCAAAAATGAAACAGATTCATCCAAAAAGAAATCACTGATTCCAACTCGCCTGCAGGATAGAAACGAGAGAAAGAGAAGATGCACTTTTCTAAAACAGTAAAATCGGCTTACATAAGCGCAGAAAGCAGGAGCCAAGTAAAAGCTTCCATATATCTTGCCCGTGCTTCCCACAAGTCTCTAGATATAGCGGAATGAACCATCGAAATCAAGAAAACAAAATCATAAGAAGAAAAAGGGAATATCCAGTCGGTCACGCTTTTCTTCCTTCTCTCTTCTCGCATGAAACAAGGCAGAAAATAAAGCGAGCTTCCTCATCCCGTTCTTTAGGGTCAGAGCATGCAAAAGAAGCAAAAGCATGATAAGCGTATAAGCTCAGGTCAGAAATCCAAAAAGAACTTAAACTTTCACCTGCAAAATATCATAATAACCGTCATGGATATAAAGGGATAAACTAGGAGGATGATGGCAAGGTAAATCATAGCTGATTCCCTCTACCAATCTTATAAAAGTCCTTTCTCTGCCTTAGCCTTTTCTCGTTCTAAAGCTGTTCCATCCTCCGCTCTCCAGTTCTGCTGTTATCTGTTTCTGTTTTACTCCCGGTTCTGCTACATCGTTTCTGTTTTGCCGTTCTTCAATCTAAACACGCATCTACTATACATGCTCGAGCGACTTCACTTGCAACATGTTTCCTCTCTTTACCAGGAATCCACGCAGTCAGAGCGTCATCCACCCCGATACTCGGTTCCTGTGACTTCTGATTCATTCTTCTTCGTCTCGTCGCGCGTTTTTCTTTCGTTTCCTCCGTACTCTTCTTCTCATCTGCAGTTTTCTTTGTTTTCGAGACGACCTTGCGATTTGGTTTCTCATCCGTGCTCTTTCTTACTGTCCTCCACAGTCGGCTTCTGATCCGAATTTTTGCGGACGAACTGCTGCTTTCTATACTATTTCCGTTCGCATCCGTCTCCTGCTTTCTTTATTCTTCTCAGACTCACTTTCATCCAGTACCGTTTCTTCTTTTCTTCGTCTCTTCCTGCTTTACCGTCCTTTGGACTCTGTGCCTGTCCTCTTCATCCTCATTCTTTGGATTTTTCTCGGATGTCTTTTCGCTCGGAGTCGCCCTGCCATTCTTGTAAGCCGCAGCGTCGGAAGTATGGTATCACTGAAAAGTCCAGACATGCGGAACTCGGGCTTTATACTCTTTCATCTCCGAAGAGATAGCGAAGCTTCGTTACATTGGAAGCCAAATTAAGCGGGATGACACAATCTCCCTTCTTCCCCATCATCTGTGTCTTTAAATCATAGGGAAATCCCTCAGAACCGACGATATTGTAGCGATTTACACCCTTTGCAAGTTCCAAAATATCACCCACATCCACGTTGAAACGCAATCTGTAGGAAGCACCGTGTCGATCACATTGGTCAGGTTGCAAGGTCTGCCTTCTTTGCATTCTCTAGAAACACTCGAAATAACTCTCTCTGTCTTTTTGTTCTGGTAAAGTCATCGTCCATGTAGCGGAGTCTGGCGTAAGCCACCGCCTGCACACCGTTTAAATGTTGCATTCCGGGCTTCTTGATATACTCTGCCGCAGGATTCTTGACATTGATTTTAGACTCAATACTGGTTTCATGGATATACGCATTCATATACTTGAATTCTTTTTCCGTAATATCTATATTCACCCCGCCCAACATATCAATTACATCCGCAACCGCACGCCAGTTAAAGGTTGCATAGTGTTCGATATCCAGGTCCAGGTTTTTATTTAAGGCTTTAACTGCCTGTTCCGGTCCACCGTCCGCATAAGCTTCATTAATTTTCGCAAAGCGGGATCCTGCAGCCAGATTCAGATAAGTATCACGAAATACGGAGGCAAGCTTAACCGCACCGGTTGCCCGATCTATACAAACAATCAGCTGTACATCGGCATTGGCACCTCGTCCTACACCTCCGTCACGGCTATCTACACCGAAGACGGCAATGGTCCAATAGCCCTGCATCTGCTCTTGCTTAGTCACATCAATATTTTCATTCTTGACATTCTTGACATTAAACTCCACTTCCGGCTTGATATTCATGTAACGCACGATATAGGCTGTACAGAAAATGAAAATCAAAGTCAAAATTTCAATGACGGAAAGCAGTAAAATCTTCTTCCATCGTGATTTCTTCTTTTTTTCCTTCTTACTGTAGACCTCGTCCAGTTCCTCTTGAATATCCTTCGGTGTATTCACCTGTAAAACATCCAAGTGGTCAATTCGTCTCTTCCCTTCCTTCTTATCTTCGGGAAGAGTCACAATAGGTGCTCTTCGCTTTCCCTCTCCGGATATGGTATTCAGTCTATTTGCATCGGTCGTATCCCTATTCAGCTCGCTATGGGGTTTTCTGCGTCCCCTATTTTGCTCTAATGCCAAAATCTACCTCCATCAACCGGATCCTTCTTAGGCCACTCCGGAATTTCAAACAGCTTTATGTCTATACTCTTTTTTATACTTACCATTCTCCGACAGAGAAATGTAAAAAATGCAGTCTGCACAAGGAATGATAGAGTATATTACCATAAATCAAGGAAAAGTTAATAGGCATTTTTGTTAACAAATCCTTTCCATACGGTTAAAAAAAGAATTTTAATATCCAATCCGAGACTCCAGTTTTCTATATACCAAAGATCACAGCGAATTCTTGCGGGAATAGAGGTATCCCCCCTAAAACCGTTGACCTGCGCCCAGCCCGTAATCCCGGGACGAACCTGATGTTTAATCATATAGCGCGGAATCTGTTCTTTAAACATTTCCACAAACTGTGTTCGCTCCGGTCTGGGACCGACGAGGGACATATCCCCTTTCAATACATTAAAAAATTGAGGAAGCTCATCAATAGAGGTTTTTCGAATGATTTTCCCGATTCCGGTCACTCTCGGGTCACCCTTTACCGTCCAGGCTTTTTTCTCCTCTTCCATCTTCTGCACCCCCATGGAACGGAACTTATACATCATAAAGGGGCGGTTATGCAATCCGACTCTTTCCTGCTTAAAAATAATCGGTCCCGGAGAACTCCACTTCACAAGCACCGCTACCACAAGCATCAATGGCCCAAAAATCAAGATTCCCACTATAGCGCCAATGATATCGATTACCCTCTTCAGTAACGCATTGAAAGGCTCTGTCAAAGGAACATTTCGAATGTTGATAATCGGCAGTCCGTCCATATCCTCTGCAATAGGCTTTGAATGAATGATTTCCTGATAATCGGGAATAAACTTCGTGTGCACTCCCGATTTTTCACAGACAGCTACGATGCCGGGAAGCTTTTCATAAGCAGCAAGCGGAAGAGTGATGGCAATTTCGTCAATCGTGTTCTTGCTTAAAAGTTCTCCCAAGTCCTTGATTCTTCCAATCACGGAAATATCACGATAAGATGCCCCCTGCTCACTGAGATCGTCTACTATCCCGTAGATACGATAACCCCAGTCCGGATTTTTTTTACACAGGTCAATAAAACGGTCGGAAACAGGAGAAAATCCAACCAAAATAATATGCTTCTGATTAAACCCTCTCTTTCGCAAAGTTGAGAGAGTTCGCCGCAAAGCATATCTTTCCACTGTCGTGATACAGATGGAGAAAATATAGAAAAAGCCCAGCATCCTCGTGGAATAATGCTCAAAATAACCGCTCTTACGAAACACAAAAAGGATAGACGCAGAAAGAAGAAGCCCTATAGAATTGCTCTGAATAATTCTAAAGAGCGCTGTCTTCATGCGAATGGTTCGCATAGGCTTATAGAGGCCCAAAATCCAATATAAAAATAGATAAGCCGGTATCATGGGAATCAGCACAGTAAAATAAAAGCTCGGAGAAAGCACACCATGCCCCTGAGGAAATATCGGATTCTTTATCGCAAAATACCACGCCAGGCTATAGGATAATGCCAAAACCAAAGCATCTAAAAGCACTTGTAATTGGTTTAATTGTCTTTGAAAGTCCTTAATCATAGTGACGATTATACAATAGGATGAATCACTTGCATAGTAAAAGCAGGAGAAACTCCTGCTTTTTTAAAAATCTATATTCTCCTTACTTTGTCTATCAGATTCCGAGACGAAATGTTCACTCTAGGAAACCGCAGAGCGAGCAAAGTCTAGTCTGCTCTTATAAGCTTCTTCCGCTTCGGGCTAGATCCATGTGAAGCTCATAGTCATGCGGAAGATTTCCTTCCGGAAAATAAGAACTGACCGAAATTCCCCAATGCCTCACACTTCTCTTTTCAAAATCCAGCCTGATCACGGAAAGAACCGATGCCGGCATCCGATAAAAATGTAGGAGGAAAATTCCTGGTTAAATAATCTTCCAATTTGGTTTCCGCAGCCTTCTTTCCGGAATAAAATTCTTCTTCCTGGAAATAATCTCTTCCCCAGGAAAGAAAAGTCTCATCATTTTCTTCCAATCCGGTCTGATGGAAAGCGTGTACAATCAGTAAGCCGGAAAGGAAATAAACACCATACTCTGCCCTCTTTCTTTGAGAGGAAAGAAGGAATGCCAAATCTCTTTCCATAGCTTTCATTTACCTGAGATAAAAGAAACTGTCCCGCAAGACTTGCACCTGCACTGTCTCCCATAAAAATCAGTTTTCGAGGATTGATTCCCAACTTATCCTTATCCTCTATAAGCTTTTGTACGCAGTAAGAAACTTGCTTAAGTGCCGCGGGATACGGATAATCCGGAGCCAAAGAATAGTCCAGCGCAATAATCTGAAAGCCGGCGCGAAGCCAAGCCAGAAAATACGGATTCTCTTCCACAATATCCTTAGATCCCGAAACAAAGCCACCACCATGCACATAGATAATTGTGCCGACAACTTTCTTTCTTTTATCATTGGGATAGACATAAGCATCATAATAATTGTTCGGATACATTGAAGGATAGGAAAGATTCTTATAGCAGATAAATTCATAATAGGAATCTCTTCTACTGACAGCTAAGTTTACCGGAGCCGTAGCTTTACTATATCTTCTTAGACCCTGCTAATGTATCTGACGTACCGATGAAACATGCGATACAGAAAATAAACAAAGAAAAAAAGCCCACCCTAAGGAATCTTCGAAAGCTTCTCTTTTCCTAAAAATATGTACTCTTCCCATAATGCAGTCCTTTATTTTTGCGAAAATAACAAGTTAAAATCTGTTATTCTCATGCAAACTCCTTTATCTTGATTTCGAGAATATCAATCCGCCTCCTATTCACATCTAAAAAGAACTTAAACAAAAAGGCAAAGATTTTCTGCTCAAAATATCTCGTCAATCTTAACAAAATAAGTATTTTTCAATATAAATAAAAAGCCGATTATAAGAACGTTTTTGTCTACTTTCTTTCAATGTGCAGACAGTAGAAACCGGCGTCTATAATACAGCTTTTTATCGCATTTTATATCTCACTATTTATCTATCTCTACTGTTTTTATATCGGGAGTTTATTATTTTTCTTAGCCTCTCGTTTCACTGATTGGCTATTCTTTCTAATGTTACAATAACGGTCTTTTCTTCATACTCACCCTTTCCGGAAAGCCTCTGTACCGTGACTTCCACCTTTTCTCCTGCCTTATAGCGGGAAAGAAGGCCGGAAAGCTCCTCCAGGCTTGCTACAGACTGTCCGTCGAACTTCGTAATGATATCCTTCTCCTGCAGGGCGGAGTTGTCGATTCCCTCTCCCGATAAGAGCTTAAAGATATAAATACCCTCCGGCATATTGTAAGCTTCGGAAATGCTGCTATCTACGGTTTTTCCCTGGATTCCGATATAACCCTTTTCTTCCTGACTCACCTTCGCTCTTGTGGTTCTCTTGGAAAGCCCTTCCACAATTTCTTTTACTTTTTTAGACGGAATCGAATAGCCCATTCCTTCTACCGTTGTGTCGGAATACTTTGCCACATTGATGCCGATTAACTCTCCATTCATATTGAGGAGTGCTCCGCCGGAATTGCCCGGATTGATTGCAGCATCAGTCTGTAAAAGACCTGACTCTGTTCCGCCTTTCGTGGAAATATCTCTATCCTTAGCGGATATGATACCGGTGGTTACCGACTGTCCATACCCTAAAGCATTTCCGATAGCCACCACCTGATCTCCAACACTTATACCGTCCGAATCTCCATACTTTGCAAAGCTAATGCTATTTAAAGTATCCTGAGATATAGAGGAAAGCGGAATGGCAATGACCGCGAGGTCCACATCGCTGTCTGTCCCCTTAATCTCCGCATCATAGGACTTTCCATCTACAAACTGTACGGAAAGAGCCGTAGAATCTTCGACCACATGGTTGTTTGTGACAATCAGTAGCTCCGTATCATTCTTTCCGATAATCACACCGGAACCGCTCGCAGCCGCTTCCTGCTCTCCGCCCTGCCCGAAAAGGGAATAGCCATACTGTTGGTAGCGAATGGTATTGGTTATCGAAACTACCTCAGACATCGCATTCTTGGCAATCTCCGAAACCTACCCGCACTTCCGAACTATTGTTTGCAGAAGAAGAATTTCAGCTGCTGCACAGAGTTTGCTTTGTCGCCTCCTTATTCTGCAGCATTTCTCACCAAAAGACTACTTCCTATATTCGTCAGCCTGTCCCAAAACCTCCGAACGATACTGGTCGGATAAAGCATTTACCCCTACCATCGTGCCACCGGCAACCGTTCCGAAGAGCATCGCCGATAAAACCAGTCCCGCAAATTTTCTTCCTCCATTCATATCTATACCTCCTAAAACATTCTAAAGTTTCTTAGCTCTTCAAAGCTCTAGCTTATTTATCTGTTTTTCTCCACCCTCTTGTTTCCAAGGGCAGGGTAAAACTTTCTTTGTTTTACGAGACCTAGAATAGAAAAAAAATATGTTCTAAAAATGGAGAAAGAGTGAAGATAATGTGTCTTCACTCTTTCCGGATAAACTCTGCTGCCCACGGGCTCAGATCGCCCCTCTATGGACCTGCACAGCACAAAAAGAATATTCCCTTATTATTTTCACACAGCTAAATAAGCATCTATAATTCTAAAATCGTTGCCTCATATCCGGACAGTCGTATTTTCTTCCCGGCTATACAAGGTTCGGCATTGGATAGAATCACTTTCTTCACTTCGGAGGGGAGTTCGATTTCCCGTTCTTCTTTTCGGTAATTTCCAAGGACAAGGATTGTCTTTTCGCCTTTTCTATAGAATGCCATCAGGCGGTCTTCTTCCTCCATGAACGGAATCAAGTCTCCGTACACGATGGTATCCTTATACTCCGGATTCTTTCTTAGCGCACAGAGCTTCTTATAATAGCTCAAAACAGAGTCCTCATCCTGCTCCTGTGAAGCCACATTGATTCTTGTGTAATTCGGATTTACCGGGAAGCCATGGCTTTCCTTAGTAAATCTGCAGTTTTTCATCATCGCTCCACTGCATCGGTGTTCTCGCATTGTCTCGTGTAAAACGGTTTACGATAGCCAGTGCTTCTTTCTCCGAGAATCCCTCCTCCAGACAAAGGGCATATTCATCAATGGTGGAAATATCGTCCACTGCAGAAATATTTTCCAGCACGATGTTTTCCATTCCGATCTCCTGTCCCCTGATAAATAAAGGGAAGACCTCTTTGCAGCATCTGCATGGTAGCTAGAATTTCTTTCGCCTTTTTCCGACAAATCCTCCTTCGGTATATAGAAGTTCACCCCGCAGGGATTCGTCATGGTTTTCAATAATGGTGGAAATGAAACCGACCGGATTGACGAGCTTCTGCGTAAGGAAAACAGCAATCTCGATACATATTCAGGGCTAACCGTCTCTGCATCAAACCAGCTGATTTCAGAATGTGCGCTGGAATGTGCACGGAAATCAAAACATGGAAGAGAAATAACCATTTTCCCGATAAACTCCGGAATCTGCTCCTCCGTCTCGTTAAACACCTCTCCCACGGTAAAAGGCATGATGAGGCTTAAAAGCAGCGGTCTCGCATCTCCCCCAGGAATTCGCCGATTCCTTTTGCAGCATAAATCATAGTTGCGGCAGCTTGCCATGCCGTCTTCCCTATCTGTCGGGAAATTGTAGCCCTGAAGAGGAAAAGACCTTTTTAAGTTTAAAATCGCATCAATTCGGAAGCCCGGCAATGCCTTTATCCAGCCACCAGTTGATCATCTTGTAGATTTCTTCCGTACTTCCGGATTCTCCCAGTTTAAGTCCAGGCTGTTTCTTATGGAATAGGTGCAGGTAGTAGGTATTCTCCGTTCCTTCCACCTTCTCCCATACCGAACCGCCAAAGTAAGATCTCCAGTTATTCGGTGCATGACCGTCCACACCTCTCCTCAAAAGTGAAAATAGTTTGCATAATGCCCCTTAGGATCGGCTACCGCTTTTTAAACCACTCATGCTCATCACTGCAATGATTTACCACAAGATCGAGAAGGATATACATATCCCTCTTCTTCGCTTCAGGGAAATCAGCTCATCCATGTCCTCATTCGTACCGAAGCGGGTCAATCTTATAGTAGTCTGCAATATCATGTAGCCTTGATCCGCAAGAGGGAAAAGAAAGCAAGGGAAATCCAGATGATATCGATTCCCAGCCCTTTCAGATAATCGAGCTTTCCCGATAATTCCTCTTAAGTCTCCGATACCCGTTTCCTTTTGTATCCAGAAAACTCTTTCGGATATATCTGGTACGCGACCTTTTTCCTGCCACCATTCTTTTTCATTTCTTCTCCTTTTACTCTATTCTTATCCATTTTAATCTTAGCAATTTAAATCTTAGCAATTTTACGCTATTCTTAGCAATTAAGGAAAATGTAAACTCGTCTTTTTCTCAATTTTACTCTTCATTTGAATTTCCAAAACAAAAGGCCTCATACGGTGCAAGCTCTCCTCGGAAATAGCATCCCTGTCCTCTACATTTCGAATAAGAACTCTTTCCGGATCTGAACTTCTCCGGAACGCTGTAGCTTCGTGTATTTTTCCGAAACATTGCAAACACATAAGAGCTTCTTTTTCTCAAGGCTTCTCTCATAAATAAAGAGATCCGTTCCTCTTCCAAGAGGTGGAAATCCCCATAGACAATCAGCTCCGACTGGTGACGAAGTTGAATCAGCTTTTGATAATAATGGAACACCGAATCCGCCTCTGCCAAGTTCTTCCTTAGCATTGATCTCCTTGTAATTTGGGATTCACGGCAATCAAGGCTTTCCGCTTGTGAAGCCTGCTTCCTTTGTATCATCCCACTGCATGGGCGTCCGCGCATTGTCCCTACTCTTATGGGCGATTAGCGGAAAAAGTTCTTCCATGCTTAAATACAGCTTTTCCGTAAGCTCCGAAAAAGCATTGATGCTTTCTAAATCTCTAAACTCGGAAAGGGCGCTGAGGATAATTCACCATCCCAAGCTCCTCCCCTGATAGATGTAGGGGGTTCCCTGCATCATGTGAAGGAAGGTCGCGATACACTTTCGCGGAACGCTCTCGAAGCACTCCGCTCTCTCTCCAAGACGCGAAACAATACGAGGCTGGTCATGATTACAAAGATAAAGACTGTTTCCGGGGCAAGCTCATGAAGGCCGTTTTGCCACTTTGGCAAGATTCTTTTTAGAGGCACAAGGGCATTTTTCCTGTAGCCCACTTAAAAAGCCGTACTTCTTCCGTCTAAATCCATGTGTTCAAACTGGAAAACCATGTTAAGCTCGGTTCCCTCACTATTCGCATAGCGCTTTGCCTCTTCAAGTGTTACCCCTGCAGTCTCCCCTACTGTCATGATGTCGTAGCGGGATAAAACCTTCTCATTCATTTCCTGTAAATAAGTATGTACCTTTGGCCCGTTTGCACAGGCAGCTCCGGAGTCTCCGTAAACAGCCCTTTCGGAATCGGCTGATTCGGAGTCCCTTCGGTTTCAGAAATCAGAGAAATGACATCCATACGGAAGCCGTCTATCCCTTTTCGCACCAACGACTCATCATTTCGAAGACTTCCTTTCGAACAGCCTCATTTTCCCAGTTTAAATCCGGCTGCTTTTTAGAAAATAAATGCAGATAAAACTCTCCCGTTTTTTCATCAAAAACCCAGGCGGAACCGGAAAAATAAGAGCCCCAGTTATTGGGAGGCAGTAATTTTTCTCCTTATATTCCACGACATCCGACGAAAGACAGGCCTGCTCCTCCGGAGAAACTTCATTTAACTTTCTTCCCTTTCTCCAGATATAGAAATCCTCTTCAGATTCTCCCTGTCTTTTTCGACTTTCCATAAACCACGCATGCTCGTCACTGCTGTGAGTTCACCACAAGGTCCATAACAATCTTTATTCTTCGATCGTGCTTCCTTTAAAAGTTCATCAAAGTCCGCCATTGTACCGAATTCTTCCATGATGTCTTCATAATCGGAAATATCATAACCGTTATCATCATTCGGAGAACGATAAACCGGAGAGAGCCAAATGACATCAATCCCCAACTCCTTTAAGTAGTCAAGCTTTGAAAATAATGCCCGTAAATCTCGATTCCGTCTCCGTTACTGTCACAGAAAAGCTTCTCGGGTAAATCTGATAAACCACCGACTTCTTTCCACCAACTCTTTTTCATCGTACTACTCCTTTATATCTATCTACTATCTAAGCTCTATCAAACAACAAAGTGGAAGATGCCATTTTCTTAAGCTTGATCCTATTGCTTTTCCATCGTCTGTCACTCTTTTTCATTTCTCATCTGAATCTTCAGACTTATTCCAACTTTTGATACAGTCTCACCGATGAACAATCTGCAGGAGACGAATATTCTGCAAATGTGCTCCGCTAACACTATATTCTCCATCATTATCTTCTATCATTATCTTCTTATCGTTATACTTTGTATGCGCATCCTTGCTCACTTCTTTTTCCCGCTCTTTCACAAGGAGAAAGAAATTCTTCTCCCTTATTAGAGATAGCAAAAGTCCTTTCACTGCTCTTCTTCCCTTTTTCCGCACTATCCTGTCTCCATCGTCGTGAGCATCGGGTGCAAGACCTTTCCCTATCTTAATCCCGTCAAATCCACTATAGAAAGGTCCTCCGGAATTTTGATTCCCCGATCTTCACAGAAACGAATGAGTTCCAGGGCCATGATATCCGCTGTAACAAAAAGGGCTGTGGCCTGAAAGAATTTTTCCTCATAAAATGAAAGGTACTGCTTCTTTCTCTCCACCTCCGTAAAAGATAGATTGTGCCATAAACCCGCAGAAAGCTTGGCCTCCTCCATCGCCTCTTTATAACCCGCATAGCGCTCACTGTCGATATAACGTCTTTCTAAAAGATCTCCTCCTTCCGTCAAGGAAAAGAAGGCGATTTATTTTTGATGCCCCATAGAAAGAAGGTAGCGCGTCATTTCCTTTGCTGCATTAAAATCCTCTAAACCTACATTCACATAGGAGCGGTCATCCTTCGAAAAAGGGGTATCAATGGAAACCACGGGAACCGAAAGAAATTCCCGAATTTTATAATACCCCTCTCTTTTTGCCCCCAGAAGAATAATCCCTTCCACATTCCATTCTTTGGAAATTCTTGCACACTCATCCATATCCGGATTACTGTATAGAAGAAGAAAAATAGCCTGCATTTTGCAGGGCGAGCTGCACTGACCGACCACGGAAGATACAAAGGGATCTTCCACTATACTTTCTTTTTTTCTATCCTTTTATACGCAAGAATAAGGGCTATGAGCTTTGAACCCTTTTTCGACAGCATCCTAGCCCTCCCATATGGGTAACATAATTTTCTTCTTCCAGAATCTTTTCAACTCTGGCATAGATTTCCGGGCTTACCTTATTCGCTCTTTTGTGAATGACATTGGAAACAGTGGAGGGGCTTACCTTTGCCAATTTTGCAATATCTTTAATTCTTGCCATTCAGAAGCCTCTTTTAGCTATTTTTTTCTGCTAGCATGCATTTTCATGCCCAGCATGTTTTTCTACTTAAACTGTATATCCCACTTAGCCTTAATTTCCCTTTTAGCCCTTTCACTTCCACCATTCCGCTCATAATCTGCTTCTGTCCCACGATAAAGACAATAATCATCGGTAAAATCGCAAGAAGAGCGGCTGAAAGAATGAGATCCCACTGCTTAACATAAGAGCCGACAAAGGCCTGTACAGCGACCGGAAGAGTCTTTACCTTTCCGTTTTGTCCAAGCATCAAAGAAGGAAGTAAGTAGTCGTTCCAAATCCACATTCCGTTTAAGATTGTAACTGTCGTGATAATCGGTCTTAAGAGCGGGAAAATAATCTTAAAGAAGGTTCCCTCCGGAGAACAGCCGTCAATCGCTGCAGCTTCCTCAAGTTCATAGGGAATTCCCTTAATAAAATCCGGTCAAGATAAAGACGGTCATTGCACCGCCAAAGCCCAAATACGCAAAAACTATTCCCTGCACAGACTGCAGCATACTGATTCCGATGAATTTTCCCACATCACGGAAAGTAGCAACCAGCGGAAGCATTACTACCTGAAAGGGGATAATCATGGACGCGATAAAAACCATATAAATCGCAGTCGCCCAAGCTTTCTTATTATTTCTGCTGATTACCCATGCCGCCATACTTTCCCAAAACAACAAGAAGCACTAAAGGAAATTAGAGTAACGGCAGTAGAAGTACCAAAGGCATACCAGAAATTAAAGTTCGAGTTATGGATTACTGCATTCAGGTTTTTTAAAAGTTGAGAAATACTAACACCGTTTGCACTTACCGGATTTGCCACAATATCCCCTTGCTTCTTAAATGCATTCATCAACACCAGATAAAAGGGGAAAAGAATATACAACGCAATACATGTCCCCACAAGTCCCAAAAGGATGTTTTTTCCGTTCTTTGTCTTATTCATCACATTTCCACCTCTCTACTATTACTGATTCGCACCTGAATCAAAGAAATTACAGCCAAAATAATGAAGAATAAAACAGCCTTCGCCTGCGCAAGAGCATAGCTGTTCTTCGCAATAGCGGTATTATAAATATTCAAAGCCAACATCTGTGTACCGTTAGAAAGATATGAACCGAGGAAGTTAGCCACAGAACCGGTACCGTTGGTTAAAGCCATGTTTACATCAAACTGCTTAAAAAGCAGAAGTGAGCGTTAAGAAAGTACAAATCGTTACCGTAGACGCTATCATCGGGAATTTTTACCTTAAACAAGGTTTTGCAAAAGCGCTTGCTCCATCAATCGAAGCCGCCTCCAGCACATCTCCCGGAATCTGTGTTAAACCGGTAACATAAATCAACATAATATAACCGCCATACTGCCAGATATACACAATAATAATGGCAAGCATCGCCCACTTAGTATCGGAAAGCATAGAAAAAAATTAAGATACTTTAAAAAGTACATTATTAAATACAAACTGCCAAATATAGCCAAGTACAATTCCTCCAATTAAGTTCGGAAGAAAGTAAGACGCTCTGAAAAAAAGCAACCCCTCTAAGCTTGGTCGTGCAGAGAAGTGCCAGTAAAAAAAGCCCACCAAAGATTAATCAAAATGACATTCATAAATACAAAACCGAAAGTAATCAGCACAGACCATATAAATGCCGGATCACTGAACATCTTCAGATAATTTTTGAAGCCCCACTACTTTAGTGAAATTTTAATTCCCTGTCCAGTCAGTAAAGGAATACCCGATACCGAGAATCAAGGGAATAATCACAGTAACAAAAAATGCAAAAAGCAGGGGAAAGAGAAAGAGAAAGTAAACAATCTTTCTATGATGTTTGGTACTGGGTACTAAGTACAATCCTCTTAAAAATAAGATTGCTCCTATAATCAGTATCGTTCCTCTAAATGTTACCAAACTCTTTAATGCCCCACTATAAGTTGTTTTCATAGTAAATGCAAAAAAAAGAGCAGCAAGCATGAATAAGGCTCCTACAAGAAGTAGGGCAGTGGACTCGATTTTTGTATTTCGTCCTGTCATGTGTTCCCCCTTTTTAAAAATGGGGCAGCAGAGCTGCCCCGCTAATAAACTCTCTATTCTTATTTAATGTAGTTTAAATTAAAATCGTGAATAAATAAAGGCTGTAATACATGATTTTAATTCGAAATTCTTACAATCCGGAATGCATCATTCAGATTGTAAAGGCAAAATAAATTTACCCTTCATAATACTGTGCAACTACCTTTTCTACAGCATCAACAAAGCCCTTTACATCCAGATTTCCGGAAGCAAAATCCTGATATACAACTCCTAAGGCATTTTGTGCAAGACCTTCTTTGTTTCCTAACCAATGCCAAGCAGAAGTCTTTCCTGCCTTTGTGTAGTCGGAAATCGTCTGTGCAAATGGATCGCTTGCTACATAGCTAATAGACTTAAACGGACTTACAAAGCCGGCCTTCTCAACTAAAATCTTCTGTCCTGCATCCTCGGATACCCACTGTAAGAACTTCAGAGCCTCTTCCTTGTTGTCATTGTCATAAACTGCCCACCAAGACGGAGAGTTAGTCTGAATGGTATCAATTCCTTCCTCGAAAGCATAAGGAATCATGCCAACCTTAAAGTTTCCTGCGGCATCATACTGCTCCTTATCATCATTGGTCATGGTTGCACCAATCCAAGACCCCTGTGTTACGAAAGCATACTTTGCAGAAGAGAAATTCTGAATCTGCTGATCGTATGTTCCGGAAACAAGCAGTGCAGGGTCAGCATACTTATTGAAAAGGTCTACCATCTCTGCATACTTTGAGAAACGCTCGTTGTCAATCTTACCGCCATCCTGAAGAAGATCAAAATAGCTGGTATCATCCCTCTTTAATCCGCCATCTTCATATACTCCAAAAAGATGGTTTCCGGTAGACCAGTAGAGGTTCGTAGCTTCGGCAACATATCCAATAACTGCTGTTAAACCAAGTTCATCCTTCTTGCTGTCAAGAGTTTCAAAAGCCTTCTTCATAGACTCCGGTCCTGTGATAGACTTCGGATCAATTCCTGCCTTTTCTAAAATATCAGCATTGTAAGCTAAACCAATGGCCTCGGTTGTATAAGGAAAACCGATTACTTTTCCATCAGCATCCTTAAAAGCAGCATCCGTATCGGAAACCCACTTCTCATTGGACATATCTACAAGATGACCTTCCCAGTTTTTAAAATCTGTTTCTCCGCCATTAACGAAGATGTCCGGCATATTGTCAGCCTGGAAATAACCCTTAAGAGTACCTTGAATGTCAATTCCGCCACCCATGGACTCAATGTTTACCTTAACACCGCTTTCCTTCTCATACGCTGCAGCTAATTCCTTGAGCTGTGCGTCGACTTCAATCTTACCGTTAACAAGACGAAGCTCCTTACCGGAAGAGCTTCCCCCCTTCTTTAGCTGCCTCAGAGCCTTGCGTTGCGTCCTTTCCTGCGTCGGAACCGCCTCCACAAGCAGTTAATGCAAAAGCAAGAAGCGCTGTCAATAGTGCCAGATTTCTTTTTTTCATCTACTTTCCTCCTTATTCTTCCTCAAAATTGAGGTTAATCTTTTCTAAACCAAGAAAAGTCGAGCGTGTTACATTAGTAAAAATAAACACTGCTATTTTCGCTCACAAGATGAATAATAGCAGTTTTTAAAGTTTAAATTCAAGAATAATTATGATAAAATTGCACATAAAATTAGATATCATCAGCAAATAATTTGAAAGTATTTCATTACAATATTATTATTTAATAAATAGATTCTATAAAAATAATTATTTTATTTCTCATGGAACAAGAAGAACTGTTAATTCACTTTTTCAAATAATAAATATATTTTAAATAAAAACATACTAATTTATACTTATAGCAAAAAAGAACGAAATACCGCACGCTACGCGAGCGATACTCGTTAATAATTAAAAAAGCACATCCCACTCAGAGATGTGCTTAAGCCTAGCGACCCGGAACGGATTCGAACCGTCGACCTCCGCCGTGACAGGGCGGCGCTCTAACCAACTGAGCCACCGGGCCATTTTCGTACCTGCTTCTTTAGTTAAGAAGTTTATATCTTAGTGAGTACTTAGTAATCCCTAGGTCACAATTACCTAACATCTACCTTTCCTCAAAAAAACAACATATCAAAGAAATAACTCTAGAAGTAAAACAAATTCAATCAGACGCATTGGATAAGCCCTCGACCTATTAGTAACTGTCAGCTGAATGTATTGCTACACTTACACCTCAGTCCTATCTACCTCGTTCTCTTCAAGGGGTCTTACTCTAACGATGGGATATCTCATCTTGAGGTTGGCTTCACGCTTAGATGCCTTCAGCGTTTATCCATTCCCAACTTGCCTACCCTGCGATGGGATTGATTCCCAACAGGTTCAGCAGAGGTCAGTCCATCCCGGTCCTCTCGTACTAAGGACAGATCCTCTCAAATATCCTACGCCCGCGCCGGATAGGGACCGAACTGTCTCACGACGTTCTGAACCCAGCTCGCGTACCGCTTTAATGGGCGAACAGCCCAACCCTTGGGACCGACTTCAGCCCCAGGATGCGATGAGCCGACATCGAGGTGCCAAACCTCCCCGTCGATGTGAACTCTTGGGGGAGATCAGCCTGTTATCCCCAGGGTAGCTTTTATCCGTTGAGCGATGGCAATCCCACTTTCATACCACCGGATCACTAAGTCCGTATTTCTACTCTGCTTGGTCCGTCAACCTCGCAGTCAGGCTCCCTTATGCCTTTACACTCTTTGGATGGTTTCCAACCATCCTGAGGGAACCTTTGAGCGCCTCCGATACTCTTTCGGAGGCGACCGCCCCAGTCAAACTCCCCACCTGACATTGTCCCTTGACCGGTTTACGGCCTAAGGTTAGAAATCCAATAACATAAGGGTGGTATCCCAACAGCGACTCTGATAATACCGAAGTACTATCTTCTCAGTCTCCCACCTATCCTGTGCATACATTACCGAATCCCAGTATCAAGCTGGAGTAAAGCTCCATGGGGTCTTTCCGTCCCTGGCGCGGGTAACCAGCATCTTCACTGGCACTTCAATTTCACCGGGTGCATTGTTGAGACAGCGCTCAAATCATTACGCCTTTCGTGCGGGTCGGAACTTACCCGACAAGGAATTTCGCTACCTTAGGACCGTTATAGTTACGGCCGCCGTTTACTGGGGCTTCAATTCAAAGCTTCGATTGCTCTAACCTCTCCTCTTAACCTTCCAGCACCGGGCAGGCGTCAGCCCATATACTTTACCTTACGGTTTCGCATAGACCTGTGTTTTTGCTAAACAGTTGCTTGAGCCTTTTCTCTGCGGCCCAGTTGCCTGGGCACCCCTTCTCCCGAAGTTACGGGGTCATTTTGCCGAGTTCCTTAACAATGCTTCTCCCGCCGGCCTTAGGATTCTCTCCTCATCTACCTGTGTCGGTTTGCGGTACGGGCTTACTAAACACTATAGCGGCTTTTCTCGCCACAGAGTTAAAGAGCTTCTCTACTTGATTTCGATCCGCATCAGGTCTTCAGATTATGTAGCGGTTTTTCCTACTACACTCCTACCTCCCTTGCACCGGTCTTCTCATTCCCGGCTCTCTCTTTCTCCATGTGTCCCCACATTTCTGATTTAGTAAGGTACTGGAATCTACACCAGTTGTCCATCGACTACGCGTCTCCGCCTCGCCTTAGGCCCCGACTTACCCAGGGCAGATCAGCTTTACCCTGGAAACCTTAGATATTCGGCCTGGAGGATTCTCACCTCCATCTCGCTACTCATTCCGGCATTCTCTCTTCAAAACAATCCACGGCTCCTTCCGGTACCGCTTCATCTCGTTTTCAATGCTCCTCTACCGATGTATAAATACATCCCTAAGCTTCGGTGTCATGTTTTAGCCCCGTTAATTTTCGGCGCAGGACCTCTCGACTAGTGAGCTATTACGCACTCTTTGAATGTGTGGCTGCTTCTAAGCCAACATCCTAGTTGTCTATGAAATCCCACATCCTTTACCACTTAACATGTACTTTGGGACCTTAGCTGTAGATCTGGGCTGTTTCCCTTTTGACTACGGAATTTATATCCCGCAGTCTGACTCCCGCTTATATCTTACCGCCATTCGGAGTTTGATATCTCTTGGTAGACTTTGACGCCCCCTCAAGAATTCAGTGCTCTACCTGCGAAAGACTTATCAGCGAGGCTAGCCCTAAAGCTATTTCGAGGAGAACCAGCTATCTCCGGGTTCGATTGGAATTTCTCCGCTATCCACACCTCATCGCCACCCTTTTCAACGGATGTGCGTTCGGACCTCCACCAAATTTTACTTTAGCTTCATCCTGGACATGGATAGGTCACCCGGTTTCGGGTCTATATTTACTGACTTAACGCCCTATTTAGACTTGCTCTCGCTTCGGCTCCGGACCTAAAGTCCTTAACCTTGCCAGTAACTATAACTCGCCGGACCGTTCTACAAAAAGTACGCGGTTCAGCTTGCGCTGTTCCACAGTTTGTAAACACAGGGTTTCAGGTTCTCTTTCACTCCCCTCCCGGGGTCCTTTTCACCTTTCCTTCACAGTACTAATCGCTATCGGTCACTGAGTAGTATTTAGCCTTGGGGGGTGGTCCCCCCGTCTTCCTGCCAGGTTCCACGTGTCTGACAGTACTCTGGATACTGCTCGATCCTTTACGCTTCGTGTAAGGGGCTTTCACCCTCTATGGCGCCTATTTCCATCGGCTTCCACTCACTTACAGATCTTTTATGCAGTCCGAACCCCGAGGTGCACGCACCTCGGTTTGGGCTCTTCCGATTTCGCTCGCCACTACTTTCGGAATCACGGTTGTTTTCTCTTCCTCCGCCTACTTAGATGTTTCAGTTCAGCGGGTTCCCTCCGTACAGTTATGTATTGGCTGTACAGTACTAGAGCTCTTCTCTAGTGGGTTTCCCCATTCAGATATCTGCGGATCAACTCGTATTTGCCAATCCCCGCAGCTTTTCGCAGCTTATCACGTCTTTCTTCGGCTCTCAGTGCCTAGGCATTCACCCTATGCTCTTATTGCTTAACCAATTCTCCACTTGTTACCAAGTGTCGAGATACTAGCGTGTATCTCTTTTCTGATTGTGAAGAAGATTTCTCTTCTTACTCTCGATTGTTTGTACAAGTTTTACCTTGTACCCTCGGATGTCTTACTCTATTTACTAGAATAATTATTTCTTTCTGATATGTAGTTTTCAAGGTACGATGCTTACTTTCGTAAGCAGTACAATGGGAAGTCATGAACCTCCTGTGCTCCTCGCAGCATTGTATTTCATTCTTTTTTCTTTTTAAAAAAATGTTTGGCACCCACCTATCTTCCCGTGCCGTTACCAGCAAAGTATTTTCGGCCGTTTAAGTCTTAACCGTCGTGTTCGGGATGGGAACGGGTGTTTCCCCTAAACGCATCAGCACCAAACAAGAATGAACATTTTTTTCAAAAAATTTTGGATTTACTGACCAACTTTCAGAGAAAGTTGCTTCCCTTGAATCAATGATCGAATAACACACAAACCCCTACTTTATCCTTAGAAAGGAGGTGATCCAGCCGCACCTTCCGATACGGCTACCTTGTTACGACTTCACCCCAGTCATCAGTCCTGCCTTCGGCAGCTTCCTCTTTGGAACACTGACTTTCGGGCATTACCAACTCCCATGGTGTGACGGGCGGTGTGTACAAGACCCGGGAACGTATTCACCGCAGCATGCTGATCTGCGATTACTAGCGATTCCAGCTTCGTGTAGTCGGGTTGCAGACTACAGTCCGAACTGAGACGTTATTTTTGAGATTTGCTTAAGGTCACCCTCTTGCTTCCCTTTGTTTACGCCATTGTAGCACGTGTGTAGCCCAAGTCATAAGGGGCATGATGATTTGACGTCATCCCCGCCTTCCTCCAGGTTATCCCTGGCAGTCTAGTTAGAGTGCCCATCTTACTGCTGGCTACTAACTATAGGGGTTGCGCTCGTTGCGGGACTTAACCCAACATCTCACGACACGAGCTGACGACAACCATGCACCACCTGTCACCATTGCCCCGAAGGGAAAGTGCATTACACACTCTGTCAATGGGATCTCAAGACTTGGTAAGGTTCTTCGCGTTGCTTCGAATTAAACCACATGCTCCACCGCTTGTGCGGGTCCCCGTCAATTCCTTTGAGTTTCATTCTTGCGAACGTACTCCCCAGGTGGAATACTTATTGCGTTAGCGACGGCACCGAGATACTTTGTACCCCGACACCTAGTATTCATCGTTTACAGCGTGGACTACCAGGGTATCTAATCCTGTTTGATCCCCACGCTTTCGAGCCTCAACGTCAGTTATTGTCCAGTAAGCCGCCTTCGCCTCCGGTGTTCTTCCTGATATCTACGCATTTCACCGCTACACCAGGAATTCCACTTACCTCTCCAACACTCTAGAACAACAGTTTCCAAAGCAGTCCCCAGGTTGAGCCCGGGGTTTTCACTTCAGACTTGCCATTCCGTCTACGCTCCCTTTACACCCAGTAAATCCGGATAACGCTTGCCCCCTACGTATTACCGCGGCTGCTGGCACGTAGTTAGCCGGGGCTTCTTAGTCAGGTACTGTCATTATCTTCCCTGCTGATAGAGCTTTACATACCGAAATACTTCTTCACTCACGCGGCGTCGCTGCATCAGGGTTTCCCCCCATTGTGCAATATTCCCCACTGCTGCCTCCCGTAGGAGTTTGGGCCGTGTCTCAGTCCCAATGTGGCCGGTCATCCTCTCAGATCGGCTACTGATCGTTGCTTTGGTAGGCTTTTACCCTGCCAACTGGCTAATCAGACGCGGGTCCATCTTATGGCGATAAATCTTTTCACGCTCTGCCATGCGGCAATGTGTGCTTATGCGGTATTAGCAGTGATTTCTCTCTGTTATCCCCCTCCATAAGGCAGGTTACCCACGTGTTACTCACCCGTCCGCCACTAGACAACGCATCTTCCGGCCGAAGCTTTCCAATACGCATCTCGTTCGACTTGCATGTGTTAGGCACGCCGCCAGCGTTCATCCTGAGCCAGGATCGAACTCTCATAATGAGTATTTTTCATAAAGAAAAATACGTAATGTACAAGACTACAGCGTAAGCTGTACCCTGCGTAGCAGGGCTCCGAAGTTGCTTCAAAGCAACAAGGAGGTCGAATAAGTACTTTTCATAAAGAAAAGCATAAATCTGTCATCACTGACAGTTAAGTTCTTTCTCTAGTCAAAACTTAGCTTAGCTTTAGTTTTTCCTTTTTTACCTTTTGGTTTATTAAACCGTTCGTGTAAGTTTCGTTTGAAACATTACTGAAAATTCTTTAGAATCTTCAGGGTCTGTGTATTATTCGATCTTTGATTTTCAAGGTACTTTGTGTCAGCTCATCTAGAGCGACAGCCTGTGTATCTTAGCATCGGTGAGATTTGCTGTCAAGCAATTTTTTTATTTTTTCGGAATTTTTTATCGGATGTTTTTTGTCGGAAATTTTACAGTTTTATTTTTGAAGTTTGTATTTTGTTGATTTCAAAAGTATTTCCTATAATTTATTCCTGAGAGAATCCTTTAAACCTCATCCGAATATGAAGTATAGGCATTTTATATTTTCTTTGTTACACTATCCCTGTTATGATTCTTATGATTTCTTGTTCTGTTTTTCAGGACTCAATTTAGGGTTATAGAGTTATATATGCCCCAAAAGCAAAAAGTACCGATTACTCCGAAAAGGGCAATCGGTACTTTCTCTTATCTAAGCTTAAAAAGTCTGTCCTGTAATCATCGCATATATGGAAAAGAAAAACAAAACCACAAATACCAGAATGCGTAACGGTCTAACTCTCATTGACCAACCGCGCTGTTTTGCAATGTAAAGTAGTACAACCTGTCCTACAATAAATAAAAATGAAATAACGCAGAGTATCTGCCATGGATACTGTCTGAAAAGATTGCCAAACTGCTCGCCCATATTTTCCTCCTAAAAAGTCATAAGGGTATTTCTCTTGTATGTCTCTAAAGAGTCCCCTTTCGATAACAACTTAAGAACCTTAGCATTGGAAAAGTACTCTGTCAATACTTATTCCATTCTGTATGATTCTCTCCTTTATTATCCTATAGGGATATGTCCAATAATAAAGTTATTTACAGTTCTACTTCTCTATTCTTTTATTTAGTCTTTGATAGAAGTCTTTGATTTCCTGCTTTTCTCCATAATTTTGCATAATCTCTTCTGTGCTTACCATAGTAAAGCATTGCCAATCAAAAGCCGGTACTACGGTGCAGCTATACAAAGCGTACTCCCCGCCGGGTTTTAAGCACCCGGCCTGCATTACTCCTACCGGAACCGTATATTGCAGGAGCTGCCCGGAGGCCAGATCCGAACCAAGAGTAATCGTATCCACTGAACCGTCTTCATATAAGAGATAAAGCGTAAAAGGATCTCCCTCTAAAAAAGTCCAAATTTCTTCGTGACTTAGTTTATGGAAGTCGGAATAGCTCTTCGGTTCCTTACAATACAAGCCGTACATGGTAGAGGCTAAGAGCTTTCCCTCCTCATTGCGGTTTGGAGAATGATAGCATTCCGAGAAGAAGGTATGCTCCCCTTCCAAAAGCTCCATGGAATAGTGCTGAATCAAAAAATCCTTTCGCTTCTTTTTTTCAGACTTCTCTTTTCCATAATTCCCTACTTCTTCTTTTAAATCGGCTTCTTCCAATGAATCCGGCTTGGCCTTCTCCTGTTCCAAGGCATCACTGAATATAAATTCTTTTTCCGCTTTCGCACTTCTATAAAACGCCTCGCAGAGCTCTTCATTTTGTAAAGCTTCAGAAAGCGTTGCCATAAGTGAAGTCCGCCCTTCCGCTAAAGCATTGTAAAAGTCGGAAAACATCTCCCGGAAGCAGTCTTTGTAACCAGTTTGCATACCGAGGCTCAGTTCTTTTGAGCTTCCTTTTTCTGAAGAGAAAGAAAGCAGATCAGCCCTGTCATTATCCCAGCTGAGTCTTCCCTTTTCACAGATTAGATGCAGGAAAATGTGGTTCTGTTTCCCATGGCTCACTTCTGAAAGCGCAAGGGTTACCCGGCATCCTTCCTGAAGCTGCATATTCAGAACTGCCGTATCCTCATTTTCAATCGGAACAGGAAGTTTTCCCGCGTCCTCTTTATCCCACAGCATTCCTGCCTGATCTTTAAATAAGACATGGTTTCGATTCTGAAAAGCAGCCTGTAGAGTGATTACCGGCTTTTCCAGCAAAAAATGCGTTAGGTCTAAGACATGAGAGCCGATTTCCGAAACGGCGCGAAGAGTATTGCCCTCTTTCACATCAAAACGCCAGGAATAGGGAACGGGCGGAATATGAAACTCCTGCTCATAAGCTCCGTAGAGGAGAATCGGTCTTCCGAGCTCTCCGCTCTGAAGAAGCTCGCGCATCTTTCGGATAGCCGGATAAAAACGGTTATGGAAGCAGACTCCAAAATGGCGTTCCCGACTGTTTCACAAGCTCCAAAAGTTCCTTTTCCCTCTTCTATATCGAGGCAGAGAGGCTTTTCACAGACAATGGCCAGCTTTCCTTTTATTTTTTTCCAAGCTTTTTTTCAAGATTTTTTCCTATATCTAAATGTTTCTCTAAAATCCGGTTTTTTCCCAATTCCTGATTCTTTTCTAAATCCAGGTTCTTTTCCGGCTCCGGATTCTTTTCTAAGCACAGATTCTTTTCCAGAAAATACTTCGCTATGGCATAGTGTGTATTCGGCGGTGTACAGATATGCACGGCGTCAAGAATTTCCAAAGGAATATCCCGATAATCCGTATAAGCTGTTTTGCAATGCTCCATTTCTTGGAAAAGGAGGCGAGAACCGCCTCCTCATTTCCGCAAATCGCCACGATATCCTGTCCAGCTGCTCGCAATGCTGCAGCATGGACATCCGCAATAAATCCTGTTCCGATTATTCCTACTCTCATCTTTACCCCTTTAATTCCTGCATACGACGATTGGCCTTCGCATAGATTTCTTCAGGATCCTCTCCGATAAAGAACGCTCCCTTTTCATAAAGAATCTTTCCGTTTACCATGGTGAGCTCTACATTTTGCTTACTGCCGCTGTAGACGATATTTTTCACAATGGAATTCACGGGCTGCATATTCGGCTGATGAAGATCCAGAACACAAAGATCCGCAAGCTTCCCTTCGGAAAGACAGTCCGCGTCTTTAAGTCCCATACAATGCGCCCCGTTCACACAGGCCATTTTCAGAAACCTCTTCCGCGGAAACCACACTCGCATCCTCTTCCCGTATCTTGGCAAGCCCGGTAACCAAGAACATTTCCCGGAACATATCAAGGCAGTTATTGCTCGCCGGGCCGTCCGTACCGATTGCCATAGGAATCCCTCTTTTCAAGAGTTCCACCGTACGAGGAACACCGCTTGCCAGCTTCATATTGGAGCCGGGATTCGTAACAACCGTCATGCCTCTCTTTTTGAAAATGTCCATGTCTTCATCGCTTAAATAAACGCAGTGGTACCCTCCTCCGCCATAGTTCAGCATACCGAGAGCGTCCATAAGGGCAGTCGGAGTCATGCCGTATCGTTCAAGACACCCTTCCACCTCTCCCTTTGTCTCGGAATTGTGGGTAAATACCGGTGCCTTAAACTCTTCCGAGATTTTGGCTAATCCTTCCATCAACGCTTTCGAAGTCGTGTACTCCGCATGGAATCCGAGCTGATAGGAAACGAGAGGATGAAAAGCATTGTACTTTTGATAGCAGTCCCGCATTTCTTCCAACGAGAAGTTAAAATCATTTAAGCCCGGGACTAAAACGGTACGGAAGCCCGTATCTACCGCAAGGCGCGCCATTTCCTCCGGATGAAAATACATATCAAAGCAAGTTGTGATACCTGAGCTTAAATATTCAAGAATCGCAAGCTTCGAAAAGGAATAAATGTCCTCTCCTCTAAGCTTCGCCTCCATGGGAAAGACCTGTTTCGAAAGCCAATCCCATAGGGGGAGGTCATCCGCATAGGAGCGAAGGAAAGTCATGGCGGAGTGGGTATGCGCATCCTTAAAACCGGGAAGAATGAGATTCCCTTTTAGGTCGATTTCCCGTTCAAAACTTGCCTGTATATCTTTTCTCTGCGGGCCGATATAGCTGATTCGCTCCTTTTCCGTCCAGAGCTCTCCCTCTATGATTTCCATATTGTCCTGCATAGTCAGGATTCTTGCATTATATAAACGAATTCCCACAGCCACTCCTTTCTTCTCTTTATCTCTTCGAAGGTTTACCGCTTACCCTTATCGTAAGTCTCCCCTAAAGCCCTCGGTGCTCTGTTAAACTTCGAGAAGAAAATCAAAAGGAGTAAGGTCAAGATATAGGGCAGTGTCATAGCCAGATCCGAGTAGCTGCTCGGCATCTGCATCTTCTGCACAAGAAAATATCCGCCGGAACGGGCAAAGCCAAAGAGCAGGCAGGAAGCCAAGGTTGGAAGGATGGTCCAGTTTCCGAAAATCATGGCCGCAATGGAAAGATAGCCGTAACCCACAAAAATTGCGGAAGAAAAGTTTCCGGAAATGGAATAAGCAAAGCAGATGCCTGCAAGTCCGGAGAGAGCTCCGGAAAACAGCACTGCAATCGTACGGGTTTTACTCACACTTTCTCCTGCCGCATCCACTGCATGAGGATTGTCTCCGCAAGCTCGAAGGTTCATTCCATAACGAGTCTGATAAAGAATGTACCAGCATACAATCGCAGCTAAAATAATCAAAACTTCAAAAGGATAAATATCCTTAAAAAACGCGCCCAAAATAGGAATTGCGGAAAGTCCGGGCACTGTAAATTTATCCGAAACGCTAAGCACAAACTTGTCGGATGCCGCATGAAAAAGTCCCTTATTAAGAGCCTTACAGAGGTAGGCAGTTAAAGACATGGCCAGAATATTCAGCACCACGCCGCTGATGACCTGATTTGCCTTCATCCGAATACAGAGCACGGCGTGAAGCAGGGAATATAAGGCTCCGCCAAGCACTGCAAAGAAAATCGCCGCATAAAACTGCGTTGTTGCATTTCCAATGCCCATATTCATCATAATGACTGCTGCTAGGGCTCCGGTAAAAGCCCCCATCCCCTGAAATCCTTCCAGAGCAAGGTTTGTGATCCCGCTTTTTTCACTGTAAATTCCCCCTACAGCCATGATAAAAAGCGGAAGAGAAAAGGATAGTCCGTCGATAATGATTCTTTCCATTATGCTTTCCCTCCTTCCGTCACTTTTGTTTCTCCCTTATCTTCCTCTACTGCTCTTCTCTTATCCAGCCTCTTATTTTGCTCTTCCATTTCCAGCTTTTCCTTATTCACTAGGTAACGAATATAGGCGTTGCAAGCAGAAAAGAGCAGAATTATACCGGTGATTACGGAAGCAATCTCGGATTCAAGGCCTGACGCGGAGTTCATATAGGTGCTTCCCTTGCTCAATATGGTAATGAAAAAAGAGAAGAACACGATTCCCGATAGGGATTACTGTTTCCAAGAAGGGCTACCGCAATAGAGTCAAATCCCATACTCGGTAAAACTCTTGGCTGGATAGAGCCGAAATAGCCAAGGTAATAGCTGACACCGGCAAGGCCTGCTAGCGCACCGGAAAGTGCCATAGTCAGTACCAGATTCTTTCCCACCGGAATACCGGCATAGCGGGAGGCCTTCTTGCTGAAGCCCACACTCTTAATCTCAAAGCCGAAGCAGGTTCTGTCTAGGACAAACTGAATCAAAAACGCAACAAGCAGCGCCAAAACTATCGCAAGCGGAATGTCTATTTTCAGATTTCCTACGAGCGTATCCATAAGAGTCAGACGGGAGGCCGCTGAAACCGGCTTGGACTGTCTGGAGGTCGGATTTACATAATAGGTATTGATAAAAAATGCGATAACATACTGCGCAATATAGTTCACCATAATGGTAGAAACTACCTCATTAATATTAAAGCGATGCTTTAATACTCCGATAAAAGCCCCGAGAGCCATGCCTACGCCAATACCGATTAGGATAACCAAGGGTTTTGCAAGAAATGCAGGGAGATTGCTGTAGCCGATAAAAACCGAACTTACAAAGCCCGCAGTGAGCATTTGTCCTGCTACCCCGATATTGAAAAGCCCCGCACGAAGCGCAACGGCAACGGCGAGAGAAGCAAAAATCATCGGTGTCCAGGCGTTTAAGAAACTGCAAAAATCCGTCAGGATGTTCTTATAACCTGCGTAGCTTTCCTTCGGCAAAATACCGGAACCCTGGAGTAAATTCATATACGCAATCAAGGGGTTCTTTCCCTGTAAAAGAATGATTACCGCACCGGCAAAAAGGCTTAAAACAATAGCAAATACAGGAATCGTGATATTCTGCGTTTTTTCCTGCCCAAGAAGCTTAAACAGCAGACTCTTTTCCTTCGTTTTATTGTCTTTCATGCTTTACCCCCATCATAAACTCCCCTACCTGATTCGTGCTAAGCTCCTTTGCATCGGCAATCTTTTGCATTTCTCCATTGTAAATAACCCCAATTGTGTCCGCACAATTCATGATTTCATCAAGTTCCAGAGAAATCAGGAGAATCGCCTTTCCGGCATTTCTCTCCGCAATAATCTGCTTATGGATGTTCTCAATAGCTCCGATATCGAGGCCTCTCGTAGGCTGCACAAAAATCATCAGCTCGGAATCGAGCTCTATCTCTCTTCCGATAATCGCTTTCTGCTGGTTTCCTCCGCTCATGGAGCGCACAATCGTCTGACAGCCCTGTCCGGAACGAATATCATACTTTGCGATAAGCTCTTCTCCATTTTCCCGAATTGCCTTGTGAGATAATATCCCTTTTTGGGAAAATCGTTCATTCCTATAGGTCTTTAAAACGAGGTTGTCTTCCAATGAGAAATCCATGACAAGCCCTACATCCTGTCTATCCTCCGGAATATAGGAGATTCCTTCCAGAATCCTCCTCCTAATACTTTCTACGCTGATGTCCTCCCGTTTAGAATGACCTTTCCTTCGGAAATCTTTACAAGCCCTGCTATCGCATCCGCAATTTCAATCTGTCCGTTTCCGGCAACACCGGCAATCGCAAAGATTTCTCCGCTTCGAATGGAGAAGCTGACATTTTTCACAACGGAGAAGCCGTCCCGGTTCTTTACCGTAAGATTCTCTACTTGAAGAACCGTCTTTCCGTATTTTGGATCCGGCTTTTCCACCGTAAAGTTCACCTCACGGCCAACCATAAGATTCGCCATTGTCTTTGCGGAGGTCTCTTTAACATCCAATATATCGATAAGTTTTCCCCTGATTTAAAATCGCACATCGATCCGCCACCTGCTTGATTTCCGAAAGCTTATGCGTAATCAGAATAATGGTCTTTCCCTTATCTCTCAGTCCCCGAATAATATCCAAAAGGAAGCTGATTTCCTGCGGAGTCAAAACAGCAGTCGGCTCATCAAAGATCAGAATTTCCGCCTCACGATAAAGCATCTTTCAGAAATCTCCACACGCTGCTGCACGGAAATGCCCCACATTTTCAATGATATCCTTGGGATTGACTTCCAGTCCATATTTTTCGGAAAGCGCGGCGACCTTTCGCCTCTGCCTTCTTTAAATCCACATACGGCAAAAAGCCCAGCCTTTTATCCCTTGAAGGCAAGGCCGAGGATGATATTTTCCGTAATGCTATAGTTCTGTATCAGCTTAAAGTGCTGGTGAACCATACCGATATTCAATTTGGTCGCATAGCTTGGAGAGTGAATGTCTTCCTTTTTCCCCCGAATCCAAATCTCTCCCTCATCCGGCTCATACATACCGAAAAGCATACTCATAAGGGTGGATTTTCCGGCACCGTTTTCTCCTAAGAGGGCAAAGATTTCTCCTTTTTTTATCCCTAAAGAGACATCATCATTTGCCACAATTCCCGGAAAGCGCTTTGGTGATGTGCTTCATCTCAACTATATATTCGGACATGCTGTTTCCTCTCTATCTCGATGGACGAGATCGACACGCTTTATGTACATTATAATAAGACAGCTGTCCGGCAGGAATTTCCTTCTTACCGGGCAGCCGCCCTCTATAACTTCTTCTTATTTTAATCCGGTGAAATTATCCGGTGTCATGTTGTTAAAGTTTGCAGCGGGAACGATTTCTCCACTCTGCACCTTCTTGTACACATCGGCAAGTTTCTCCAGTGTCTCTCTGGAAAGCTGCTGTCTTCCATCAGCACTTACATAGCCGGTAGAATCGGTATCTGCACCAAGAAGCGCATTTTCACCTTTAAAGCTGCCGTCAAGAACCTTCTCCAGCTGCTTCTCCACGTTGGAGTGCATAACCTTAAGAACGGAAGTTAAGATAATGTTCTTATCGCCGTTTGCTCCGTCATCATACTGGTCAACATCACATCCGATAACCTTGGCATCTCCTGCTTCCTTCACAGCGGTAAATACACCGTTTCCGGATCCGCCTGCTGCAACAAGCATGATATCTACACCCTTATCAAGAAGTGCCTTACCAACTACCTTACCGGTTGCTTCATCAGAGAAGTTTCCGATATAGTTTCCGCCAACATTTTTATTGGTCACATCCGTTCCGGCATAAGAAGGAATCTCTACATACTCTGCCTTTGCATCATACTTTGCCTTAGCATAGTTTACGCCGGACATAAAGCCATACTGATAGTTTACGTTGGACGGATAAGCGATACCATTTACTACGGCAACCTTTCCGCTCTTTGTCTCTAAAGCAGCTGCAATTCCTGCGAAGAATCCACTCTCCTGCTCCTTAAACTGCATAGCGTAAACATTGTCAAGGGAAACTTCCTGTCCGTCTGCATCAACAGGATAAGAGTCCACTAAGATAAACTTTGTATCGGGATTGTCTTTTGCGATGGTTCCGATTCCTGCAAACTGGAAGCCGCAGCAAACCAAAACATCATAGTCCGCCACGATATCGTTTACAGCCTGCATAACAGCTGCAGTATCTCCTGTCTCCTCACGAACAGGGGTTACGCTTGCATCCGGATGCTTCTCGATAAAGCTTAAGATACCATTGTAGTTATCCTGGTTAAAGCTTCCGTCATCTACACCGGAGGGGCTGGATACAATAGCAATCTTTAAGCCTTTTTTCTCCTCGCCATCCTTCACCGCCTTTGTCTCTCCCTCCGCTGCCGCAGCAGTTGTTGTGTTCTCTCCGGCAGCAGCAGTGGTGGACTTTGCCGCACCGGATGCACCGCAGCCTGCCAACAGGGAAGCTACAAGTACAGCACCTGTCAGAACTCTCCAAGTTTTTTTCATAATGCGTTCCTCTCCTTCTAAAAAGTGTGCGTACGAAGAGCTTCTCTCTCTTTTCTTATTGAAATCCCCTCTCGTACAGCTTTGCCTTATATTGAGTATCGCAGGGCTCTTTTCCCTACGCTATCTCCGCACTGACTCTATACCGGCTCTATACAGTATCTGTGATATCCAGGCACTGTATCCGTGATATCCCCGTGCATATCTCTGATATCTTCACTCTGCATCTTATGATGTCTTTACTCCATAACCCGTTCCGGAAAGCCTTCTTCAAGGATTCCGTGTAAGGTGCTCTTAAGATTCCTCTCTCCGTAATGATTGCCGTAATCAAACTGTGATCCGTTACATCAAATGCGGGATTATAGCATTTTACGGAAGAAAGTGCCATAGGCTTCTCATAGAACTTACACTTGATTTCTTCCGGATTTCGCTCCTCTATCACGATATCTTCCCCTGTTTTACAGTGAAAGTCAATCGTCGAACTCGGTCCCAAAACATAGAAAGGAATGCCGTAATGCTTTGCCAGAATAGCCACTCCGCTCGTTCCGATTTTATTGGCAGCGTCTCCATTTGCCGCAACACGGTCACAGCCCACAAGACAGGCCTGTACCCAACCGTTTTTCATGACAATACTTGCCATATTGTCACATATTAAGGTCACGTCTATCCCTCCCTGATCGAGTTCATAAGAAGTAAGCCTAGCTCCTTGTAAAAGCGGTCTTGTCTCATCGGAAAAGACATGGAAATTCATTCCCTTTTCCTTTCCAAGGAAGAGCGGACCGAGAGCCGTTCCGTACTTGGAAGTCGCCAAGGGACCTGCATTGCAATGCGTTAAAATCCCGTCACCGTCCTTTAGCAAAGAAAGCCCGTACTCGGAAATCGCCTTACACATTGCGGCATCTTCCGCCTGAATTTTTCTACTCTCTTCTCTTAATAAGGAAACTATTTCCTTAGGGCTTTTGGAAATGTTTGCCTTCACCACATCTTCCATGCGCCGAAGTGCCCAGCTTAAGTTCACGGCTGTCGGGCGGGAAGAGTTCAAATACTCCGCATCTGCCTTAAACTTCTTGTAAAAAGTCTCTCCCGAATCCGCCTGAATCTGCTTTGCCAAAATAAAGATACCGTAAGCCGCGCAGATTCCAATTGCCGGTGCACCGCGTACCTTTAGTTCAAAGATAGCATCATAGAGTGCCTTCGCATCTCCCAGTTCCAAAAACTCCTTCTTCCCCGGAAGTGCGGTCTGGTCTACAATCACAACAGCAGACTCATCCCCATTTAAACGAACATTCTCAATTCCCGGAAAGCAATTCCGCTATTTCTTCTTCCTTAAGCATTCCCTTGACTCCATTCTCTTCTCTCCTGTCTTTGCACCTTCATTTCTATATCCTATATTTATAAACCATAACAGGTGCTATAAAGTCGTTGTCTTCGCTGTCATTGCATCTGTATGTCGCTTTCTTTACTCTTAACATATCGTTTGCATCTTTACACTTTTATAGTCAATTTCAACTCCTTTCACCATACGCTGATAATCGCCTCCGTGACAAGCTTTTCTAAAGCGTGGGTGCAGCACTGATCTGCAACGATCTTCACATCCTCATCACTCAAGAGGCTCTTTCGGAAAGTCCGGCGCCCAGAGTTGGAGATGCAGGAAATACCGCAAATCCGCATACCACAGTGTCTTCCCGGCAACCGCTTCACAAGCTGTACTCATTCCTACAGCATCCGCCCCTAAAATATGTGCCATTTTCACTTCTTGCGGTGTTTCAAAGCTCGGACCGCTAAACTGCATATATACACCTTCTCTAAGAGAAAGTCTCTGTTCCTTTGCAACAGCAAGAATGTCCTTGCGAAGCTCTTTGTCATAAACCTCCGACATATCCGGAAAACGCAGACCGAGCTCCTCGGCATTTGCTCCAATCAGAGGATTCGGAACGGAATACAGAATATGGTCGGTAATGAGCATAAAGTCTCCCGCCTGATAGGCAGGATTTGCAGAACCGCAGGCATTGGTCAGGAAAAGAATCTCCGCTCCCATAAGGTGCATTAGACTTGCTGGAAGTACCACATCTTCCATGGCATAGCCTTCATAGTAATGCACTCTACCCTGCATGATTACGACAGGCACCGATCCGATATGTCCAAAAACAAATCTGCCCTTGTGACCGCTTACTGTCGAAACCGGAAAATCCGTGATTTCATGGTAATCGATGCTCGCCTCGATTTCGATTCTTTCCGCATAAATCTCCCAGTCCCGATCCGAACACCAAGTGCCAGACGCGGGCGAAAACGGAATCTTATCCTCAATACTCTTGTAGCATCTCTCCAGTCTCTCATAAAGCTTCGTCATCTCTGACTCCTCTCTGTAAAAACAATTTTCTGCTCCCTGTGCTGTTCATTCTTGAAACAGATTTCACGAAAACAGATTTCATAAAAAACCATTTCACAGAAAGACAGCACAAGGCACGCAGGGAATCTTCACTTCTTATTGATAATCTTCTCCGGTTAAACAGCGGTAAAAGTGCAGTAAATAAAGCCTTTCGACAATGTATCAGCGAATCCTTTTCAATCAGTCCTATAGTACCCGAAAAAGAGCATTTTAAGGCAATATCTTTTCAAGATGATTTTTTTGTATTTTTTAATACAATTTATAATTAGCTAAGAATATGCCAAGTTTACTCCATCAGTTTACGCTGCGTAACTTGCAAAAGAGGGGATTTTGTTCTATACTTTTTTCTATGCTTCCGTAGCTTAAGGGATAGAGCCCCGGCCTCCGACGCCGGTAGTGGCGGTTCGAGTCCGCCCGGAAGCATTTTTTATTGCAAAAAAGCCACTGTACCTTTCTTCGAAAGCTCGCTCAGCTCGGTTCCGACCTAGCGGTGGCTCTGCCTGTTCAGACTTCATAGTAAGACTTTTTCATATCGCAAAAGCCACTGTACCCTTCTTCGAAAGCTGCGCTCAGCTCGGTTCCGACCTAGCGGCACTAAGCATCAAACTTCGTTTCACTCGTTTTCTGCAAGTGCCGAGGTCTCCAAACGGCTTTCTCTGAAGGGTACAGTGGCTTTTTCTTACTATACTTTCTATACTTTTCTTTACTATACTTCTTTTTTCAAAAGTATCTTAATACTATTCTTCTGAACAGACTTTTAAAATCTATCCCGTTCCTTTCCTTCCTCTACTGTTTATCTTCCGGGGAAGCGGAAGTTCGGGATAAGCTGATCCCAGGAATCTATACCGATCACTGCTCTTGCAAAGTCTGCTATTCCTTCTGTTGCACTGGCATTGTCTATCCACTTAAATACTTCATGGGCAGGCTTTGGTACGAGCTGATGGTTTACAATGCTGGAAAGTCCGAAGGCAAGTCCGTGTTTTGTTTCATCCTCATTGTCTTCCTGTCTACTCATAAGGTAAGCAGAAATATACGGATTGTTATCTACAATGAAGTAGGAGTATGCTACAGCAGCTGCCTGCTCTGTAGATTTGTCCACACCTTTCGCGATACTACTGAAACCTTCCTCCGTCAGGAAAATCTTACGAACCTCTCCCTTACGGTTTTTCATGCTATCCATACTCATAAAATCAGTAATTACATGAAGATTCTTAAAGTTGACTATCGGGGAATCTACGGTGTCATTGACACGTCCTGTTTTATCATCATCCCAGAAATTCGGAGAATAAATCGGATACGGATAGGGATGCAATGCAAGGCCGTAATCCATATATCCTTCGGCCTCTTCATAGTTATGGAAGGCAAGGAGGATATCTTTTCCCTTATACTTCCCTACCGGAGCCGCTTCCGGAAGCATATTCCAGTAATGGTCGATAGAGAACATAATGTTGTCATTTGCCGACACAGACTTCATCGCCGTATAGAAAACGCGAAAGGCTCTCTGGAACTTGGAAGTATAGGCGGAAACATCAAGATCTCCCATATAGTTCCAGTACTGGTTGTTAATTTCATTTCCCACAACCCAGTTGGTAATCTTACCATGACCGTTCTTTCCGTTATAACGCTTTGCAAGGAAAGAAGCCATTGCCTTCACAGCGCGGAAGCCTGCCTCGGATTCTACGTTAAATCCATAATACACAGCCTGTTCTTTCGGCAGCTCGGTAACCCCAAGAGGGTTCAGCTCCGGAACCGTCTGATTCCCCAAGCATTTAAAAGAATAGCGGTTACAGCCACTCCGGAGTCGCTAAGCCTCTTAACCTCCGCATCCAACTGGTCAATTAACTCTTTATTGATTTTATAGGTCTTACTCTCATAGGTGTAGTCGATTCCATTTCCAAAGAAACGCTGCGTCGGAATGTCCACACCGGCATGCTTGATATTTAAGCTCAGTGCATCATCCAAAATATTCGGATCCACACGAAGCCCCTTCTTTCCGGGGTTCAAAGCCGGATCCTGATTCTCCGCCACAATCTCCGGGTTTTCGATATAGCGTCTGTTCGCAATCATCTCATAACGACCGCCAACCTTGACAGCCGGCACGAATGCACTGTAGAGACGAAGCTCTCCGGGACCTGCATGGAGCGGGAAGCTGAACGTCTGGTTCGCTCCGATACTTCCCTTCGCAAGATAATCCGTTCTTCCGGACAGGTCATTTTGATAGGGTTTAATTTCAAAAATATAAATTGAACCATCTGTACCGCTGCTATCTCCGGAACTGTCTACCGTAACCGAAATCTTATCCTTCTCTTGGTTGATTCCCACATCCCGAACCTTTCCGCTGATGGAATGTGCAAAAGCCCCAAACGAAAACAGTGTTGACATCGCCAGAGCACAAAAAAGTCCGATACTCTTCTTTCCCAATAATCCCATATTTCTTTCCTCGACTATCCTTTCCTTCCGAATGCAAAATCTCCCAAAACAGCCGGTATAAATCGAAAAAGTCTATACCCGCTATCCGGTACGAAAGACAGCATTCTCCATAAATCAAAGCCTCTTCATACTACGATTTAGGAAAGGATTGCTAGCGGAATAATCTTACAAGTTCTTACGGTTTAGGGATAGGAGAAAGACACCTCAATCTCTTGAGGTGTCTCATAGGCCTGATTTGGTATGTTTTATCTTATTATTATGAAGCTGAATATCCTCTTTCCTCCACGCAATAGAATGAATTTCCTTTGTGCACTTCTCCTAAAACATAGTGCAAAATTTTGTCTTTTTGAATATTGATAAGATGCACAAAGAAAGTATAATGCAAATAGATATTTTGTTCAGAACACACAATAAAATAGGAGAAAAGCTATGAAAAAACAAGTTTTATCCGCAGCATTGGCTCTTACTTTAGGAGCATCTTTACTTGCTTGCGGAGCAAAGAACGAAGGAAATGCAGCTGGAGATGCTTCTGTCAAGGCAGAGGAAGGAAAGTCCGATGGGGCTTCCGGGGACAAGGCAAAGGGGAATGGAGAAACCCTGACAGTCCTCTATATGTCCGGCGTTTATGCGGATGCTGCAAAGTCCATGGTGGATGAGTTTGAGGAGAAAACCGGTGCAAAGGTAGAAGTCATTGATATGCCATACACCGAGCTTCATCAGAAGATGCTTTTGGACTTCACAAGCGGAGCAGGAACCTATGATGTGATTGATGTAGCCAGCCAGTGGGATGGAGAATTTGCTCCTTACCTTACTGATCTGCAGCCGTATATGGAGAAGGACGATGTAAAGGCGGAGGATTTCATTGACAATGTCATTGCAAACTCCGGAAAGTGGCAAGATAAGTATATCGGAATTCCCAATGCATCCACACCACAGCTTTTTGCTTACCGAACCGACATTTTCCCAAACGGACTTCCGGATACTTGGGAGAAGTACAGAGAAGAGCTAAAGAAGGTAACAAAGAAGGATGAAGGCTTCTACGGAGCCTCCATTTCCGGAATTACCGGACAGCTTGGCGGCGTGTTTGACTATGTGCTTTGGTCCATGGGCGGTGCTTGGGCTGACGAGAACTGGAAGGTAACCATTGATTCCGAAGAAACAAAAAAAGCTTTGGAGCATTTAAATGACTTACAGGAATCTTTGGATCCCAACTGGTTAAACTGGGGAACAGATCAGTCTATTCAGGCTTTTTTAAACGGAGATGCGGCAGTCTGCGAGACCTGGCCTACGCTTGGCTTAGTACAGGATGCTGACAATCCTGAAAAGTCTAAAGTAGTAGGAAAATGGGCATTGTCCGTAATTCCAAAGGAGAAAACAGGAATCACCCTTCTTTCAGCATGGGATTGTGCAATTCCGGAAGGCTCCAAGAAAGGATTTGGCTTGGGAGTGGATTAAGATGTATACCAGCTTAGACAAGCAGAAGGAATTCTATTCCAATCACGCTATTCTTTCTCCAAGAAAGGCTTTCTGGGAAGAGGATGGCATCAAGGGAACCTATATGGATACTGTCCGTGAGGCACTGGATACCGCGAATATGTGGTGGAGAGTGGCTGCTTCCACACAGGTGGACACCAGCTTTAACACTTTGATTTCTGCTTATCTTTCCGGACAAAGCGATTTGGATACTACGGTAAAGGAAATGAAGGCTGCTGTGGAAGAAGCCTTGCAGCAGGCTCCTCCTGAAGAGGGAACAAAGAATTATAATCATTAATCTATTCTATAGAAAAGTATATTTTACTTATCCCATAAGACAGTTTTAAAAAGAATATGCTAGAAAGTTAGAGGAATACAGTATGAATGGCACTGAAGTAAGAAAAGGAAATAGAGGAAAAGGAGAAAGGCTTTGGTCTTGGCTTTTTCTACTTCCCACAATTTTATTCTTAGGCTTTACAGCCTTGTTACCGCTACTGTATTCCCTCTATCTAAGTTTATTTCAATACAAAATTAATCTTCCCAATGCCGTTCCCAAGTTCATCGGCATTGGGAATTATCTTCGGATGCTTCAGGACAAAAACTTAGGTGTGAGCGTGGGAAATACCGTTCTTTTTGCGGTAGTTTCCGTATCCTTAGAGTTGGTTTTAGGGCTTTTTGCTGCCATGATGCTTTGCGGTACCAAAAGAATTTATCGCATTTTTACTTCTTTACTCTTGATTCCCATGATTATGGCCCCGGTGGCCATCGGTACATTATTCCGTATGATGCTGGACGGCAGTACAGGAATCATCAATTATCTCTTACATTTTGTGGGTGTAGCCCAAATGAACTGGCTGAGTAATCCAAAAACCGCCATGCCTGCGGTGATTTTTGTCAATGTCTGGCAATTAATCCCCTGGGTATGCATCATTACCATGGCCGGACTAAAGTCCCTTCCTCAAGATGCATTGGAAGCAGCCAGAGTGGATGGTGCGAAGAATCGCCATATCTTTTTTCAAATCGTGCTTCCCATGATTAGCCCCTTACTGATTATTGTTTTAATGCTTCGTTTTGTAGATGCCTTTAAGGTTTTTGATACCATTTATACTATGACGAACGGCGGTCCGGGAAATGCTACGGAAATGCTGCCAAACTACATTTACAAACAAGGCCTGAAGTTCTTTGATGCCGGCTATACGGCGGCTCTGGCCATGGCCTTCGTTTTCTCTATGACCATTATCAGTTTTCTTTTCCTACGTTGGAGAAGACATGTGGAAGAACGGGTTTTGTAATCTGAGAAGTGGAAAGGAAGAAAATTATGGCTAGAAAGCGAAGAATGGATGTAAATGATTCCATGGTGCATGAAATATTGGGAAATGTGTGGGGAAGGCCTTTTCGTATAGTGTTTACTGCTGTGCTGATGTTGCTGGTTTTGTTTCCCTTGTACTGGCTTTTTTCCAGTGCTTTTAAAATCCGGGCGGAGTATTTGGCGAATCCTCCTCTTTTGATTCCCCATGTTTTCACCATGGAAAATATAAAACGGTGTTGTCCATGAATGGTCTTGGACGGCAGTTTATGAATTCCATGATTGTAAGTCTTAGCTCCACTGCCATTTCCCTGCTTTTTGGATCCATGGCGGCATACAGTTTAGTGCGGGGAAAGTTCTCAAAGCTTACTAGGCAGATTTTCGGTCTATGGTTTATGATTCAGAAAATGTATCCGGCCATTGCTACAGCGATTCCCATCTACCTTGTGATGCGAAAGCTACAGCTTATCGATACCCTGCCGGCTTTAATTATTATGAATACCAGTTTTAACCTGCCATTGGTTATTTGGCTGATGATGGGCTTCTTTGCTCAGGTGCCTATTGAGATGGAGGAATCTGCCAGAATTGACGGTTGCCATTTTCTGAGTCGCTTCTTCTATGTGGTTTTTCCGGTAACAAAGTCCGGCATTGTGGCGGCAGGAATTCTTGCTTTTGTGGGAGCTTGGAACGAATTCCTCTTTGCGGTTATTTTAAGCATCAATAAGTCTAAGACATTGCCCGTAGTTATCGCAGGCTTTATTACCGATAAGGGACTGGATTGGGGGCCTATGGCGGCAACTTCTCTGATTAGCTTGTTGCCGGTTTTGATACTGGTATACCTTTGCCAGAAGCAGTTTGTGGAGGGACTGGCAATGGGAGCGGTGAAGGGGTAGCGATAAGCACTTCCAAACAACACTATTTCCTGATATTCTATTGAAACTCAAAAGGACACCTTTTATATAGTGTCCTTTTTATGATTTAATCTTCATCATTAGAAAAAAGGCCGAATTCCTCCTGCAAGCGCTCCTATAAATAATAGTCCCTTTCTATTATGTCATTTTCTGCGACATTTATTACGTCATTTATTGCGTCATTTATTACGACATTGTTGCAAATCCTATTTTACGATATAATGACCAAATCGATTCGACCCTACATGTTCAATCTTCCCATCAGCCATTAGTCGCTTTAGTGCTCTTTGGACCGTTCTTAGCGATGAACCTACGATTTCAGCAAGTCCTGCTGCTGATTGAGTACCATCTTCCATCAAAAGATCCAACAATTTTTCATCTAAAGTTTTTGCTTTGTTCATTACGCCATTATGTGATAATTCTTTTAGTAGATCTCTAATCAATTCCAGCATGAACTGTACAAAGATTGTTGACTCTCCTTCTGTATTAGATGCATTCAGTGCTTTATAGTACTCGTTCTGGCGCGCATGAATAATGGTCTCAATAGGAATCCACAAAAAAAACTCCTGCCATTTTGCAAGAATCAAAGTATGCCAAAGTCGTCCTATCCTACCATTTCCATCGGCAAAAGGATGAATAAATTCAAACTCATAATGAAAACATACAGCCCTTTACTAATGGATGCAACTTTGATTTCTTCAACCAGTCAAATAATTGTCTTATCAAATCCGGAAACATAATTGGCCGGTGTTCCGGCATGTATCAGTTGTTCTCCGGCATACACGCCTACACCTTTAGTCCGAAATGCCCCGTTTTCCTTCACGAGCCCTTCCATCAAGATTTTATGTGCCTTCAAAAGATCTTTAACTGAATAAGCATTCAACTTAGACATGATCCCGTATGCTTCATAAGCATTTTGAACTTCTCTGATATCCTGAGGTGGTCCAAGGACACGTTTTCCATTTATTACGTCACTTACCTGTTCCTCAGTCAATGTATTCTGCTCTATTGCCAAAGACGAATGAATAGACTTAATACGATTATCTCTTCTAAGCTTCGGGTTCTTTGATAACTGTTCTGATACAGTCATTGCTCCGGTAAGCTCTGCTATCTCTATTACGAGATTAGTAATCGCATCTGTCATTGTAAATGGCGGAATATATGAATCCGGCACAGACAAACCTCCTTTTTCCCCCCTTAATAATCCCTGATAAATTAGCTCCGTTCATATAAAATATATCAAAACCCAATTCGAACTATATTCTATTATGATTAAGGTAAATATTTCTTTGCCTTTTCCATTCATTTTGAGTGGAACATTCATTATTTTATTACCCTCATACATATATGAGTCCGCAATCAGTTATAGGATAGTATACGCCAAATCAAGGATATCATCAATCAGTTTGACGTATATGATGTCGTAAAGAAATGAATTTAAAAAAATATATGCTAGTTGCTACTATTACGGTGAATCAGGAGAAATACTTTGGCCCGCGCAAGCTATTAATTATACAAATAAAACACAGTTCTTATTTAGAATTGAAAAAGGGATTTTAAATATAAATGATCAGAAAGTAAATGACTACGTTGCGCACTCAGAATTAAGGGTTCCATTTAGAAACATAGTTTATATTGGTGATAGTGCCACAGATATTCCTTGCATGAAACTGGTAAATTCACATGGCGGACATTCTATAGGTGTATTTTATCCTGAAACTCAGGATAAGTCTAAGGTCTATGCAATGATGGAACAGAGTCGTATTAAGTATTTTACCGAAGCTATTTATTCAAAAGATTCAGATTTAGAAAAGTTATTGAAAAATATTATCGATAAGACAGTAGTCACAGAGGTTCTGGAGAAACGCCATTTTGAGTGTAATGTTGAAGCTGGAGAATATAAAAAACATCTAATGGACTACAGGAAAGATATTTTGATTAACAATTTTGAAGATAGTATGAACTATCTAAATATATGTACTGTCATTGATGAATTGAAAGAAAGAGAGTATGAATTTTGTAACTATAATACTTCGGCATAGTTCTTCTCCAAAAATTCTTTGTTTTTGTGATAATAATCCAAAACGATTTGACACTCAATTTCATCCATATTGGTTTCAATAATATTATCATGGAAAATTACAGCAACATGGTGAAAGGATTCTAAATGGACAACGAAGACTTTGTCCTCCTTTTTTGTGAACGCATAGCCATTGATAATCATATCGGCTTCATCTGCAATTTTCTTTTTATCTTGTAGCTTCACGAATTTTCACCTCCTTAATATGAGATAGAAAGGAATCGACATCATAAGAAAGGTCTTCCAGAATAGGGACTAAATCAATATATTCTTCCATTTCTGCTAAGTCCTTATATTTCGCAATTACAACTAAATAGCCTGCATCCCATTCTAGGACTTTCTGATATTTTTCTAATCGAGGAGAGGTCATAAAACGGATAACATCTTCCTGAAATTGAAAAATGCTATAGCTTCCGGAATTGCTTAGAAATGCCAAATTATTTCTTTCTTCCATTCTTTTCTCCTTGTGTTTTCTACTCTTTACATATTTTATCACAAAAACTATAGAGAATAATAGTTTGATAGAAAAGATGCTATGGCAAAGTTAAATGAAAAGAGAAAAATTGTTTTATGATTGCTTTATTGTAAATGGTAAATAACCTGTCATCTTTTTCTCTCCACAAGAATTGGATGAAGTGTTGACGACTACACGTGAGAAAGGTATGCTTTTATTCATGATTACAACATTTAAGGACAAAAAAACTGAAAAAATATATCATCAAATTTTTTCCAAAAAGCTGCCTATAGATATTCAGCATGTAGCATTGCGGAAACTAATCATGCTTAACAATGCGAAGACTTTGGAAGATCTTCGTATTCCACCATCTAATTATCTAGAAAATGATCCGGTGATAGAGCTGGACAATATAGTATTCGCATCAACAAACAATTTCGGCTGTTCTTTATCTTTCATCTTGCAGAAGCTAGAAACGTTGAGATTGTGGATTAAAAAAGGAGAAGTTATGGAATTGAATTTTATTGAACCACCGAGCATTGGTGAAATCCTTCGAGAAGAATTTATGGAGCCAATGAACTTAAGCGCATACAGCATTGCACAATCCATTCATGTTCCGGTTTCCAGAATCCAAGATATCCTGCATGATAGACGAAAAATCACAATTGATACCTCCCTCCGACTCGCAAAGTTATTCGGTGTTTCGGATGAATATTTCATCAATATGCAGAATGACATCGATATTCAAATGCAAAAAAGAAAGCTTGATTTCGAACTACAGCAAATTAAAACAATACAATATGCATAACTAAATGGCGGTTTCCGGAGCCAGAATCACCGGTTCTTGATCCCCGGAATGGCGGTTTCCATGGCCGTACAGGCGGAGGAAATGCGAATGAAGCCGCCCTTACGCAGAGTGGATTTGTGGAAGTACGGCAACAAGTGGAGGTTTCCTCCTGCTATCCATCTCCAAAGTTAACAGCGTCCGTAAACGAAATAGTTTTAGGGATTGACGAAAACAACACACCGATGGATTTGCTGGCAAACGTTATAAAGGTCTTGAAAAATTCTTAACGATGCTTCCGGATTCAAACACATTTATCTCTGTACCGGATACACAGACCTTAGACGTTGTATTGACGGCCTTATCGCAGTAGTCAATGCTGAATTGAAAAAGATTGAACCGCCCTACAGTCTTTATTTATCTAGCTGTAGAGCGGTTTTGAGATATAGGACAAAACGTGTTGATGGCTAATCCCAATCAACAAATGTTTTATTCACCTTATGGAGATCACTCCATACAATAGCATCACCCCAAATCGAAAGGCTTTTTTCTAACCTTTGCTTCTCATTCATCTTTTTATAAAGCCTTGCGATGCTTTTATCAGTTGGCATTATATTCAATATTTCAGACGAAGAAAGCGGCTCCGGAGAGTGCATATAGCACCACCAGAAGACCGCTTTTATTCTTCTTTCTATCGATAACCCTCTATGATTTCTTAGCATTTCCCTAAGACGCGAATTAATACCACCCTCTATTCTATTATTCGTTGATGGTGTAGAAAAACTGGCAGTTAATTCATCATCAAGATATGTAAATAGAGTATTCTCTCGAATGAGTCTTAGTAAGGATCTTTCTGCCTTTAGGACTCTTTCATGCGTTGGTCTTTTATTCCCATACTCATCTATAGTCATTGCACTAAGAAATTCCCGATATTTCTTAACCCAGTCTGCAAAGCGTTTTACCCAGTTTTCACCTTCATTTTTATTTTTTACTTTTAAGAGATCTTTAGCCAGAGAATAAAGCTCTATACCCGCCATAGTATTTGGCCTTGAAGTTGTATAACGCTTTACTTGGCAGAACACATGAAATATACACCTTTGATGCTTGGCATTAGGCCATATTTGCTTTAGTGCCTTTCCAAAGCCGGTTCCCCCATCTGAAACAACCATTCTTGGTTCTGCTATCCGCTTCATAAGAGCTATCCAGGCACCCGCATGTTCATATCTGCAGAGGTACCATCCCAGTACATTTTTTGCATCACAGCAAATGAGTATACATGCCTTTCGCCCAAGATATATTCCATCCAAAAATAAGACATCCTCGGGGCTTTCTACCTTAGGCGGCATTGCCCATATATCCCAAAAATTTAGTAGTTTTTTTCTTCTGAAACTTCTTCCTTCTCCGAGCATAGTGGATTGTGCATCTTTGCCGAATAGCCACTCTAAAAAAAGCTCTTCAATTCCTTTGAGTTATTATCAATCTTATGCGTGAAAGAACTCTTACACGCTTTGCATAACCACCTTTGAGAGCCGGCATTGGTCTTTCCTGATTTAACACATTTCTTTCCGCAAATAGGGCAATTTATTTGATTCATTTCATCTTCCTCCAAGGAGTATGGTTTCAAGGAAGATTAAACCCTCATAACTCGTTACTGCACAAGGACTTACAGCATTTTTATCAACACGTTTTGTCCACCCTCAAAGTTGTTTTGAAAAAGATTGAACCGCCCTACAGCCTTTATTTATCTAGCTGTAGAGCGGTTTTCATCAACACGTTTTGTCCTATAACCCGCGGTTTTCATCAACACGTTTTGTCCTATAACCCACCATTTACGTTTTGAAAAAGATTGAACCGCCCTACAGTCTTTATTTATCTAGCTGTAGAGCGGTTTTCATCAACACGTTTTGTCCTATAACCCTGTTTTGTCCTATAACCCGCAGATTATCGTGTCGTATATAATGTTGTAAAAAAAGAACTCCCGATTTCGGGAGTTCTTTTAAAGTACTCAGATAGAATTAGTTCTCTATCCAATACGTTGCTGTCTTACCATCTCTGGTAACATTAACACTTATTCTTCCGTCACCGTTAGAATGTGAAGTATATAATTTCTTGGAGCTTGCGTAAACAATAGCACCATTCTTATCTGTTACATAGTACATATCATTTACATCCTTAAGGTTGAACTTGCTCTTCTGAACTGTACCTGTAGTATTTACAAGAATCATGTCAGTTCCAGAAATTGCACCCATATCACTAGTAATATACTCAACCTTTGTAGTACCAGCAGCAAGCTTCTTGAAGTTAGCAGCCTGTACTTCTACATATCCATAGTTGGAGTCATCATTATTAGCTGCAAGCACAAATCCCTTAAGTGTATACTTCTTAATCTTAGAAACATAGTCGGATGCCGCCTTACCATTGTTGTTGAAGTAGAACATGAAGTCCCCATCATCAAAGGATACAGTCTGTAATCCGCTCTTTCTGGAACCATCCTTTGCACCATCTCCGGAGAAATAGTAAACTTCATGAGTTCCTGCTCCAAGATAATCTGGAAGCTCATCTGCATCAATTGCCTGATACTTCTCAGCTCTAGTACCATCATAATCTACAAGTCCGGAAAGCATACGTCCCTTTGCATCGAATGCATATACCTTATTCTTGATTCTCTTAGCTGTGTTCTTTACAACCTTACCTGTGGAGTCTGCCCACCACCAACTATATTTCTCGTCTTCAAAATCCTTAGAATCTAATTCCTCGCTTGGAACAGCCCAAACCCACTGATTCTTTCTTGCAGCACCATCGCCGTTTACATAAACAATCTGATTGCTACTTGCAGTTGCAGGTAACATAAGGCTCGGAGAAACAGTCTTCTTCAGATTGGACCAATCTTCAATCATGCGTCCATCCGGACCAAAGTAATATGTAGAACCGTTAATGTTCTTCTTTGTATTCTTAGTAATCTGTCCGTTATCGTTGAAATAGAACCAAGCGTTAACTTCATCGCCATCATCTCCGATTACAGGAATCTGTACCCATCCGTGCTGAGCAGAACCATCATCAAATCCGCCGTAGTAGTACTTAGCATTTACATAAGCATCATCACCGGCAACAAGATTGGATTCAGCACCTAACCAGCCATAGAGCATATAGCCTTCCTGGTCGAAGAGATACTTCTTGCCATTGATGTTCTTGATATCAGAAATAGTTAACTTCTCATTTCCATCTCTGTAAGCCTTACCATCAGCACCGAAGTACATCCATCTGTGATCTGCATCACCATTCTCGGAATCTACGTCAAATGCAACCCACTGGTTGGTAACCATAGCACCGTCCTGGTTTACATAGTAGAAATCGTTGTTGGTCTGAACAACTTCATTCATAGCCATGTTTCCATCAGAACCAAGATAGAACCAATAGTCTCCGGACTTTCTCCAAGCGTCAGTTACAGGAGTACCTTCGTTGTCTAAATACTGCCAGCTACCTGTGGAATTGTTCCAGCCTGCAGCAAATGTTACAGCGGAAGCTCCGATAGCAAGTAATGCGGTTGCAGATAAAGCTGCAACTAATTTTGTTTGCTTTCTCATAATTAATGCACTCTCCTTTTAAATTTGTGGAATAATCCAAGTTGCGTGACGATTATACCCTTTTTTTTTCATCGATTCAAGTTTTTTTATAAACAAAAGGCAATAAATCCTTCTGCAAACAAGGGTTTTATCGTACTTTCAACACTATAGCGCAAGTTCTTTTTGCTGTCTATTACAAAGCGTAAACAAATTATTACGAAGTTCTTAAGGTAAATATTAAGAGAATACTAATAATTTTTTCGTAAAGCGTGAATAGTTTGTTATCTTTTTCTTCCTCATGAATTTTAATCCCGTAAAGTTCATTTCAGACATTTCAAGAAATATCTTAGTAACAAAGTAACAACTCCCTGCATATTGAATTTGCATAAGGTATTGTGTTTTCTATGTCTATATCACTATGGATTATAAAATCCAAATACATTTTTTATAAGAATTATCAAGAGTTTTCCATTACCTCTTAAAAAACTGATTTTCGTCGGGACTTTCCCTTTACTTGGATATGCTCTTGTAACAGGAACTTCACAAGCTTTTAAACCAATTTGAGTGGCCCTTACAGATAAATATGCCAACAATTCATATGTCATAAAAATATCTCGTAATGGCTGTACTCTGGAATCTTCAAGGTATCGTCTAGAGTACGCCCTGTACGCATTTGTTGTATCTGTAAATCTATGACGCGCTGTCAAAGAGATTATTGGAGCATGGATGAATTTTACGGAAAGAGCTCTGATAAAAGGAGTATTAATGGCGTGCCCTCCGGGAACGAATCTGGATCCTTGAACAAAATCATATCCTTGCTTTAGCCGTTCGATAAATTTAGGAATATCTTCGATGCTGTCTTTGTTATTTCCGTCAATTGTAATAAACCCTTTGTATCCTCTATTTAGTGCCCACCAAATCCCCATTCGAAGTTGGGCACCTTGCTTTCCATAGTCTTGTTTAACAAGTAGGGTATTCACATCCAGTGCTTTTAGTTTGGAATCATTCGTGCTGCCATCACTTGAGCCACCATCACAGATAACAATATCTGCAAAATTTGAAATGCCATGCTCCTGTGCTCTTTTCAACTCATCATGAATTCTATTCCCTTCATTAATAATAGGAATTAAGACAACGTAATCCTTCTCTTTTTTGAAATACTCTATGCATTTAAACCCGGGAACACCAGACTGTTTTTTATATTCCATCATTCTACTCCAAAAACACTATGAAGATACTCCATCATTTCGACTATTTTGTTTATATCTTCTTGCTTTCCAACTTCAATGGAAATAAATCTATCATATTTGAAGTCCTTCAATACGCTTGCTAATTCACGATGAATGGACCTTTTCTTTAAGGGCATCAATCCGGGCTCGCTGACATGGACATGATTTATTAAATCTACATATTCTTTAATGATAGATATTTCTTCTCCATTTGCAATCATAGTCCCAATATCTAGATTCAGTTTAATCCCCTCTGATTTGACTTTTAAAATAAGTTCAATAGCTGATTTTGTGTCATTAATATAATTAGTATTGTAAATAGGCGGATTTGCTTCAATTCCTATTGCTGTCCCTTGTTCAAAGGCATAATCACCAATTGTTTTAAAGAATCGAATTGCAATTTCTTCGTTAAAGTCACCGGGAATGATTCTATTACGAGGACATCCAAATACAAGGTTATGACAGTGGATTGCGGCAGCAAAATCAATGGCTTTTTTTGTGTATTCAGTTAATAAATGTCGTTCCTCCTCGGTGTCGAAAAGCTTTTCGTCTCTTCCATACCAGATAGATTGCATAGAGGAAATAACAAATCCTCGTTCGTGATGCAAGTTCCGAGACCAGAGGCGAGCCTCAGCCAGCTTACTATAGGGATCTTCCGGAAAAAGACGCGTTGGAGCAATTTCTAAACCGTAGATACCTATTCTATTCATTGAAGCAAAAATTTGCTCATCATCCTTCTCACTCCACGCTATGTTTGATATCGAAAGATTCATATTTTTTCCCCACTACAAGATTGATAAGTTTTTTTATCATAATGTAAAAGCATACTTGTATAAAGCCTAAGTACCAAAGAACAAAACAAAAAAACGTATGAATATAGGAATGTCCCTTTCCTAAGCAATACCAGGATATAGCGGCAAGGAAGAAAACAATATATAGAGTAATCGACTCAATGTTTTCTCGAAAATGTTTTGCATCCACTACAAAAATCAAGATTGGAATAATGCAGATGATGGGAAATAAATTACCATCGATTCCAACGATAACCTGTGTTTTAAAGTGAAAATAAATACAAAGCACTTCCCAAATGGAGGCGTTTAAACTATCCCAATAGATCATGTCTAAATAATTAAGATTTCCATTACTTGTCCTCCGTAATATATCCTGAACAATAATATTTTGTATTCCTAATATGTAGTTTCCATTTCCCCTTAAGTATGCATGCATACTTATTGCAATAAAAAAGCCCAATAAAGCGGCAATGCCCATAAAAATTATGGTCTTAAAAATAAGCAGGGCACGTTCCTTTTCTTTTTCAAATATCGCCTTAAAAAAATCTACTATTAGAAACTAACAGTACATATCATAATAGAAGTGATAAATTCATAACCGCATAGGCACTTAACTGATATTGTAATTACAGTCAATACATAAGAAAAAATCCTGCTGTTTTTATTGGAAACATTAATCGAACAGTAAAGACCTACAATTATAGGAAGGAACCAAGTAAATGCAACAAAGTATTGTTCGTGCGCAAATCTAACAATCCAAGGCGATAACGCAAAGCTTGCATAAAATATTGAAGCCATGAGCATATTATATTTCTTTTCTATAAATAATATAACAATAGACAATACAAGCCCCATGGATAAAGCACAAATGAATCCGAAGGATTCAAAACTCAGATATTTCGACAAAAATCTAAACACCTTCCCCTGTAAGCCATACTGAGAGGGATATATCATAACTGCATAATAATCTAAAGGCTCCATGACGGAGTTATCTTCATTGCAATAGAAAGCATCCTTTAGATTCCCTTCTTTCTCGGCTGTTAAAATCATGGGGGCATCAAGAGAAATGATCAGATTTTCTTCATCTTCAGTAACATCTTCAATCATATACTTCCTGCCGTTGGAGAATTTAATATAATTTCCTGGTACAGAATATTGTCTTGTGTGATCATTGTTTTTTAAAATTATGGATGCATTTTTTCTTGAATATCCGTCATTCCACTTATTATCTGTAATATTAGAAATATCTTTTTTGTAAAAATACATTCCCAAATTCGCTAATTTTCCGAAAGCATCCGTACTGGGTCTTACACCATCTTTTTCTGCCTCATAAACATTTTTAATTAATCCGGAACTGCCATCAAAATTCAGATTGTCTGTGTTTTGAAAATCAATAGAATTAAATGCAAAAATCCAAGATAAGGATGCTGTAAGGAATAGGCATATTGCAATTTTTTTCTTTATTCTATTCAATCTATTCTCCAAAGATAATTTGCAATTCAAAAACAAATATGCGCTTAGAATAAAAAGTATAAACAATACTCTTTCAGCAGCTCTAAACGTTGGTTTCGCATATGCATAGCAAATCAAAACCTTAGAATGAATATTCTCCTCCGAAAAGGGTTCTTGTGTTTTTACCAAACTGGGAGCAAAGTCATAGTTTCTGGCTGATAATTGAATTTTATATTTCTTTCCGGGAATGTATTTTGCTTTTGTTGTGATTTTATACCAACCTTTGCTGGGAATGACCTTGAGCTGTACTTCTTTTTTATCCTTTATTTTATTTTCTTCATCAGAGATTTGAATATCTAATAAACCGGATTCGGGAACTTCGTTAAAATAAATATCCAAGCCTACAAGATTTTTTTTATTTGGCGAGAAGTTTATTGTGAATGGATCTTCGGACAAGTTCACGATTTTTTTGTAGTGATTTTGCAAATAATCTGCCCCCGGTTCATTCACATAAAATCCGTGTGAAAAATAATTAAGCGGGCCGATGAGTGCAATTAAAAGAATGGTGAAGATAGCCATAAGTATTTTGATGAAGTTTTTATATTTTGCCATAAGTTTTTTCCTCTATTACAAAAGATTTAATGTCTGTCAGTATTTGCTCTTTAGTACAGATATATCCGTTTTTACCACCGAATGTTTCGGCATAAATGCTTTTACAATTATATCTGGCAGGGGGGGCATCAAGTATATTCTTAAACTCTTGGCCGGTGAGATACTTGTATAGCTCTGCAGCAGTTACAGGTTCAGTGGCAGGGTGCCAAAGCCGAATATTGTTTTTTAGCGCAATTTGGATATCCTCCCATAAACTTTTAAGATTATAATATTGATACATACTTCTGCTATCTGTGAAATTCAAGGCAGAAAATCCCAGTTTAGAAAAGACTTCCTTAAGATGTTCCTTTTCACTTTCTTTAACATTTACTTGATAGAAACCATTTTCTTTTAGATTATAAAATTGCTTAAGACTGGAAGTTTCTCGAGATAATCCTTCAAATTTTTCAGAGCTTAACATAAATGGAATTCGATTCATAAAATCATAAATAAAATTCTTTTTTAAATTTCTTCCAAAAAGCCCCGGAAGTCGTATGATTAAAGAATCCTGATATCGTTCTCGAACCCAAAGTTCCAATTGATAACGATTATATCCATATGGATTTAGATTCTCTGCTTTAACGATCGAATCTTCATCCATGTTTTCAGAATTCCCCAACACATCAATTGTCGAAATAAGAACTAATTTTTTCGGATTAATTTTGGCAATATTATCTTCCGCCAGGGATATCCGTTCCATGTCTTTTTGAGGCGCCTGATTAGCCAGATACTTCTCGGCACGTAATCCGGCATAAATTAAAAGATCCGGATTTGTACCATAAGCCTCTCTGATATTTTTTGAATTATAAACTGCATCAAACTTTCCGGCAGCATATATATTGCTCCCAACAAATCCTGAATAACCCACTAAAGCTGTCATAATCATCCTTTTTTACTTTGTCAATTTTTCTATACTTTCAAAAATATAGTGTTTTCTCTTGAAAATCATATCCACAATAATTTGAAGATATTTGACGATTGCCGTCAGTATAATAAAAACGCCCAAGAATGCAATGGATAAGAATAGAAGAGTTGTTGTCCAGCCTTCAAGGGGATGACCGATAAGATACACAACTATCGTATATACAGTCATGAAAATAGAGATGAGCATCATGATGGATGCCATCCAAAATGAAAATTTATAGCCAAAATCAGTAAAAAGAATCAGTGTATCTACCGCTAAACCAGATCTGTATTTTTGTTCTTTCGAATCCGCTTTTCCTCTTTCTCCATTAATGACTTTATAGTAGAGGTGTGCTGATTTTAATCCGCTTCCTGCATAAATAACTTTTCTATACGGAATAGTTTTGTTCATTGAACTAATCCGATTTATGACTCTTCTACTCAAAACTCTAAAACTTTCCGTCGCCAAGTTATAGGGGAGATTTGAGAATTTGGCAAAGACTTTATAAAATATTTTTGACGATAATTTTTCTCTCGATTGAGGGGATGCACTTACTATATCGTAACCTGAAAGAGAGTGCTTATATACCTTCATTATCATTTCCGAATCAAAATCTAGAATTGTATTGTCAAATTCAAAAACAAAATCACCAATGGCAAAATCCATTCCGGCATTCATCGAAAGCTCAAGACCATGAAAAAAACTCATATTAACAATAGAAATACTGGTTGCATTTGCTTTTTGAGCTGTTTTCTTTATGATATTCACACTTTTATCACCGGAGCTGTCATCGACGCAAATGATTTCAGAGTGTTCAAAATTATCTTCCATAATTTCTATTATAGAATTTAAAAACCGCTCTATTCTTTGTTCTGAATTATGAACATATATAATTGCTGATACAAAATTTTTTTCCTTATTAGCCATTGTCTAGCACCTCATCTAAGTCATATACTGTATTGATTTTCCCGGAGAGAACGCCCACAAAAGTTGGATTTTTTGAGTAGGTTCTAATTACCGTCGGCCTTGAATCGTCGATTTCAGAACTCATCAAAATAGGTTTCATTGAAAAAAGAGATTCCTTGTATCCAAAGGTATAATCATCTAGTAAATACTTTTTTGCCAAATTAGCCATATAAGGATATGCAGTGCTTGGTTTTGAGGGACAGGCATTACAGTTACCCAATCTGTTTGCAGTACAAAATCCATTGCTATTTTTTTGACATGCAAATGTAGGGACAGAATCGTAGCTGGTTGTATGCGGAGTGAAAGTTACTGACGTAAGCGAATGATATCCAGTCTTTCCAAAGGCATAATAGAAAAGAAGGGACCGTCCATTATTGTAAATCCAATTTCTGATAATTTTGAATTGACATCGCATAGAATAATCTCACATAATTCATACTTGATTCTAAATTTTTCAAAGCCAAGAATATCAAGAATCTGATTTGTACTGGCATAAGTTGAATTCAATACAAACCGGGATTCATAACAGTTGCCATTCTCTGTTCTGATTATATAGGTATCGGGGTGACACTCGATTGCCGAAATTCTTTCCGAATACTTTATGTCTATGGCCTTTCCGAATTTTGACAACTCCTCTAAAAAATATTCTTTTAAAATATGTGCATCATAAGTATATTCTCTCGTCTTAAAAACACCATCACACATCCCTTCCTTGAAATAATTTCCGGGATGTATTTCTTCGCATGGAATATCTGCCGCCCTGCAGAAATCTTTAAACTGTTTTCCATTCGATCAAGAATATATACTTGATGTTGCATATATCTGATCAAAATCCTTGTTTATACAAAAAGAGTAATCTTTATTAAAACGAGCAAAATAACCTGCGGATTTGAGAGCCGTAGAAATGGACCTAGGGTAATGATAGCCTTGATGGACTCTCGCCTGATTAATATAGGTTGCTCGAGAAAATGCAGTACTATCGTATTCCAGCACTAAAACATTTTGTCCTTTTTTACAACTATGTAGAGCGGAATATAGCCCATATAGTCCGGCTCCTATAATAATCTTGTCATAGTTCTCCATTGTCAACTCCTGTTCTTAGGCGATTCGGTCAGAATAATAGAAAGTAAGTTTTAAATGTTTTGATAAAATCCGTCACAAGCCTATATCATCTATCAGCCCTAGCTCATATTACCTGATAACAAGGAAAAATCAATAGAAAATTATGTTCATTCCGCAATTCATCTTAATTCTGTGTCGTTGCTACTTTTTTTATTCTTCCACTAATACATTCAACAAAGTTTCCAATAACAATAGATATTAAGATAACTCCTATTGTTCGCATAAAAAAGTATAAATAACACCCAAAATTAGTTTCAAGAAGCTTTCTATCAAAAAATATTTTAAGCACTAGGTATTCTAACGGATCATGAAAAAAATATAGATATCAAATAGTCTTCTTAATATTAATCTCCATATATAATTGTACTGTCTTTCAATCAAAAAGCAGAAACGGAGAAATTGCTACTGATAGCTCTATAGTGAAAACTATACCCAGTAAAATCGTAAAAAACTGATCCAATAGACTATATTTCATATTTATAGCATAAAATATACCCATCATGATACAAAGGGAGAGGCTCTGAAATGGTTTAAAAGTTAACTTTTTTCTATACTTTTCAAAGAGAAATCCTAATCCAAACCAAAACAAATAAGCCAGTCCTTGTTTCATTCCCAAAAAATCGAATGGAAGAAACATATAAGTAATTGAAATAATTTCACAAATAATCAATACAAGCCAAACGCTACAAATATTTAATCTTTGCAACGCTTTAAATATAGCGACAAACAAAAGCATACACCAGAACAAAGACGGCAAAAACCAAAGATGTCCACTATCGCCGCCATTCCAAAAAATCACTATAGCTTGTCTTACAGAAGCAAAAGAATAAAATCCTCCCAACAATTTAACCGGAAACATAAATAAAATTCCCGCTAAATAATAGGGAATAATCAGCCTGTGAATTTTTGAAAATACAAAGTCATCAAAAGACTTTAAAGGCTTTATACCTAGAACAGATCCCGAAAGAAAGAAGAACAGAGGCATATGAAAACCATAAACCCAACTAGACAAAAGTCTAAAAAAAGATAATAATATACCATTATAGGCAGGCGCCAATGATAATGGCAAGTCATAGTGAACCATACCATAAGTTGTTTTATTTCCTAAATATGCACTATGTCCTAAAACAACAAATAGTGTAGCTAACAATCTTATCCAATCATATAATTCTGCACGGGCATGAACTTCACTCTGTTGCACTGCTTCTGTATGCATAAAAGCTATAACCTCCTTCTTAGCAGATTTTTCCTCTTTGACTATCAATTAACAAGAATGCATCTATATACTTTAAAATATCTCCTTCTTTTTCTTTGGTCTTCTCCTGATTCTCTGCTTTAACAGAAATATACAACTTTAATTTGGGTTCTGTACCACTCGGTCTAATTATTACGGAGCAAGCTCCTTCCATACAAATTTTTAGAACTTTTGATTTTGGTAATCCATCAACACCTAATGAATAGTCCACAATATTAGTAATCTTCAGTCCTGCAAATTCTCCGCCCTCTTTCAAATTGTCATGCACTTTCTGCATAGTTACTTTCATTTTATCAGCACCTAAAGCACCTGTAAAAAGGTAGCTATGAAGAGTATTCAAATAATATCCATACATCCTATATAAGTCTTGTAGCTTATCCCAAAGTTCAATACCTTTACTCTTATAATAAGCAATCATCTCACAAATAAGATAGCTTGCTCCGACACCGTCCTTATCTCTCACATAGTCTCCGGAAAGATAGCCATAACTTTCCTCGAAACCAAAAATAAATCTATTGGATTGATTTTTTTTCTCTAATAATCCAATTTGTTCCCCTATAAATTTAAATCCCGTTAAAACATCAATGCTGTCAACACCATAATGCTTTGCAATTTCTTCTGCCATTTCTAGACTGACAATGGTTTTAAACATTACAGGCTTTGTAGGCATTTTTTTATGTTTTTCTCTTTGCGAACATATATAGTCTAAAAGAAGTATTCCTGTTTCATTTCCGGATAAGAGAACATATTCTTCTTGCTTATTTTTGACTGCAATCCCCACCCTGTCACAGTCCGGATCGGTGGCCAGCAATACATCCGCATTCTTTTTCTTACAATACTCTAACCCCAAAGCTAAAGCTTCCGCTTCTTCAGGATTCGGATATGGACAAGTTGGGAAGTTTCCGTCCGGGAATCTTTGTTCTTCTACTATTGTAACATTTTTGAAACCGGATTCGTCTAATACCCTTGTAACAGGAATATATCCGGTTCCATTTAGTGGCGTATAGACAATAGATAACGTTTTATCTATTTCTTCTCCATAAAGCTGCGACTGACCTTTCACTTTTTCAAGAAAAGATGTAAGGACACATTCTTCAATATACTTGAGTTTGCCTGTCTTAAAGATTAAATTAAAATTCATTCTTTTTACATCTTTGAAAACATTCAATTCTCTATCTCTGAAAGTATCTTCATTGCAGCTTCCGTGGTAATTTGACAACCATCTTGGCCATATACCTTATACCCATTATATTGGCTTGGATTATGAGAGGCTGTAATCATCACTCCCGCAGAAGCAACAAGAAATCTCGTTGCAAAAGAAACTGTGGAAACCGGATTAAGTTTAGGCCATAAATGAACATATATACCGTTTGCCGCAAAAACAGATGCCGCTGTTTTTGCAAATAATTCAGATTTCAAACGACTATCAAAGCCTATAACTACTGAGGCTTTATTTCTATGTTCTTTGATTAAATAATCAGCAAGTCCTTGGGTCACTTTTGCTACCGTATAGACATTCATTCTATTGGTTCCCGCTCCAAGAATTCCTCTTAGTCCGCCTGTACCAAATTCCAAATTACGATAAAAGGCATCTTCAATTTCTTCTTCGCCGTATTGTAATAAATCCGTTTGAAGATCATCTTCCATAGCATACTTACACCATGCTTGATATTCCGACCTGTAATCCATCCTTTTCCCTTCCCATAATAGCAGTCGATAATATTTTTTAGTTAGAGTGAATGCTTTTCTTTATCTTGGACACTGATGTCCTTTCCTAATTGTACTTCAATCAGTTTAAGCTCTGTTGTCGCCATAACTGTATGGCGACAGCCTGCATGCATCGAAAGAATATCTCCAACTTGAATCTCCTTCTCTTCGCCATCCAGAATAGCTTTTCCGCTTCCTTGAATAACAATCCATGCTTCATCACGATTTTTATGACTATGATAATTCATAGAGTGTTTCGGATTTAAAGTCACTTTGATAGTAAGAGACTCTTTTTCTACATCTATCACCCGGAAGCTCCCCCAGCTTTTCTCTGCAAACATAATTTGCTGTTCAAAGCCATCCACAATAGGTTTAATGTAAGAACTTTGTTCTTTATCCGATACCAAAATCCCTTCCGGAGAAGCAGAGATAACAACATCATGAAGTCCCATAGCAAGAATGGGGACATCCATTTCATTTACTATGTGGACATTCTTACACTTATCATTCAATATTCCATTGCCAAAAACAGCATCTTCCATTGCCTCGGTAAGAGTATTCCATGTTCCCAGATCTTTCCATTCTCCTTGAAATCTTTGAACCTGAATCTTCTTCTCTTTTTCTACTACTGCATAATCAAAAGAAATCTTAGGCAGACTTTCATATCGCTTTAACATATCTTCATAATCGATATAGTCAATTAATTCGTGAGCTTTATCAATTAAATATGAAAGTTTAAATGCGAATACTCCCCCATTCCAAAGGGCTCCTTCTTCTATATACTGTTTAGCCAAGTCTACTGTGGGTTTTTCCTTGAATGTCGAAACCATGGCTGTAGCTGTGTTACTCTTCGGAATAATATATCCATATTTTTCACTCGGATACGTCGGCTCTATCCCCATAAGAACCAAGTTGGCTTCATTTTTTTCTGCTTGAACAGCTAAATTTTGAAGTGCCTCAAAATATTCTCGTTTTACATAGGGGTCTACCGGGCATACAATAACCACTTCATCGAGGCCTATTCCACGAACATCTTTTAGATACTCCGAAGCAAGTGCAATAGCCGGAAAAGTATCACGCCTGCATGGTTCAACAGAAATACCTACATTCTCTCCAAGCTGATTAAATATAGCTGATACTTGTGATTTACTGGTTGCAATAGTGATAGAACCCTTTTTGTCAATTTCTTTAATGTTATGATACATCCTCTGAAGCATTGATTCATAAGTTCCATTACTTTGTTTGAAAATTTTAATGAATTGCTTTGATCGGATATCATTCGATAAAGGCCAAAGTCTTTTTCCTGATCCTCCCGATAATAGGATAATATTCATATCTCTTTATACTCCATACTTCTATACATAGTATAACAAATGTAAAAAAACTTATTTATGTCAAAAAAAGCAAAAGAGCTACTGTAAACACGAATATACAGAGCTCTTATAATTTAAATAATAATTCACTCTATCTCTCAGCCCGTAGCGGATTCTGTAAAAAATCCATATAGCCAGCTTGATTCCTTCTTCAAGTTCTGTCTTATAATGCCATCCCAACTTCTCTGCCTTGGAAACATCTAATAGCTTTCTGGGAGTACCATTCGGTTTGGATGTGTCCCATAGTATTTTCCCTTTATATCCAACAACTTTTGCAACTAATTCTGTTAATTCCTTTATACTTAATTCCTTTCCGGTTCCGGCATTGACTGTTTCATTACCACTATAATGATTCATCAAAAACACGCATAAATTGGCAAGATCGTCTACATATAAAAACTCCCGTAACGGTGACCCATCTCCCCAACAAGTAACTTCTGTTTTTCCATCTTGTTTTGCCTCATGAAAGCGTCTAATTAAAGCAGGAAGCACATGGGAATGAGTAGGATGATAATTGTCATTCGGCCCATAAAGATTCGTAGGCATCACGGAAATATAATCCGTTCCGTACTGACGATTTAAGTATTCACAATACTTTAATCCTGATATTTTTGCCAGAGCATATGCTTCATTCGTTTTTTCCAATTCTGATGTCAAAAGACAATTTTCTTTCATCGGTTGCGTTGCCATCCGAGGATAAATACAAGATGAGCCAAGAAACTCCAACTTTTTACAAGAATTTTCCCATGCAGAATGAATCACATTCATTTCCATAATCATATTTTCCCACATGAAATCAGCTAAAGCATCTTGATTTGCAATAATCCCTCCCACTTTAGCTGCAGCAAGAAAAACATACTCCGGTTTTTCCAAATTGAAGAAGTCTTCAACTTCCTGCTGACGTGTCAAATCCAGTTCCCGATGTGTCCTGGTAATAATATTGTTATATCCCTGTCGCCGTAATTCTCGGACAATGGCTGAGCCAACCATCCCCCTATGTCCAGCCACATATATTTTAGCCCCCTTGTCCATCATCTCCTCTACCTTAATCACTTTCATACTTTAATATTCGCTATAAAGAAATACTCTAAGCTCTTTATCTTTTTTCAGAAGCAACCTTATTCATATCATGATTAGTCATAAGTTCAACCAATCTTTCAAAGCCGGTCTTTGTTGGATTCCATCCCAGTTCGCTTCGCGCTTTAGACGGATCTCCCAAAAGATTAACAACATCTGTAGGGCGATAGAATGACGAACTGACTTCCACTATCGTTTTGCCTGATTTTTTATCTATTCCCTGTTCATTTATCCCATTGCCTCTCCACTCTACTTCTATACCGGCATAGTGGAAAGCCAGTGTTGCAAATTCTCGTACTGAATGCTGTATACCGGTTGCAATCACAAAATCATCCGGTTTATCATTTTGGAGCATCAACCACATACACTCCACATAATCCTTGGCATATCCCCAATCTCTTAAACTATCCAGATTCCCCAGATATAATTTATCCTGTAATCCCTGTGCAATGCGGGCTGCAGCGAGAGTGATTTTTCTGGTAACAAAGGTTTCTCCTCGTCTTTCAGATTCATGATTGAAAAGGATTCCTGAACAGCAAAACATATCATAAGCCTCTCGGTATTCCTTTACAATCCAATATCCATACTGCTTTGCAACAGCATACGGACTATAGGGGTGGAAAGGAGTGGTTTCTTTCTGTGGAACCTCCTCTACCTTGCCATAAAGTTCCGAAGTAGAAGCTTGGTAAATCCTGCATGTCTTTTCCAATCCACAAACTCGAACCGCTTCCAAAACTCGAAGGACTCCGGTCGCAACAACATCCGCAGTATATTCAGGTACGTCAAAGGATACCTGCACATGACTTTGAGCCGCAAGATTATATATTTCATCGGGCTTTATTTCTCCAATCAACTTAACGAGACTAATGGAATCGCTCAAATCTCCAAATTTAAGATAAAAGTTGGCTTGTCCCTCCAAGTGTGCAATACGCTCTCTATAGTCCACAGAAGAGCGCCTAATCATACCATATACTTCATAACCTTTCTCTAGTAAAAATTCAGCCAAGTAACTTCCATCCTGTCCTGTTACACCTGTGATTAATGCTCTCCTCACTTTATATCTCCTTTATATTTTGCCCTTTTCATACAACTACATTCTTTATATCTTTTTCCCTCAAAATACTCTCTTACTTACTTCCTGGCTCATAAAAAAATCAAGGTCAGCAGGAACTCCAAGCCCGTACATACCGGCACCTACATTACAAAATCCAATCTTTAGCCCATCTTCAATCATCTCATTATAAACAGGTGCCACATAAAACTCATTATTAACTCTAATGTTTTTATCAATCATTTGATGCGCGTATTTCACAAAGTCTTTGCCTTGCTTATAATTGTATATACCAACCGTTGCCTCATTAGAAATAACCTCTTTTTCTCTAACCATAGTAACATTGGCATTTTCATCAAACTGGATAAAACTCCACTTTGGATCATTAGCCGGCATGGTCATGATTAAGCCATCTTTCTCTCTCATAGAAGCAAGGTATTCATTAATATCCGTATCCACAAATTGATCGGAATTTGCAATCATCAATGCATCATCATTATCGATGTATTTCTCTGCTAAAAGTACAGTACACGCAGCACCTTCAGTTATATGATCTATAGTGATAATTTTACATCCGGGAGACATCTTCTCCAAGGCTTCTGCCAATTCATATTTATTTAAGTGTTCTTCTTGGCATATATAAATAAATCTATGTTCACAATTGGGTCTAATGTTTTTTGTTACATATTCAATCATCGGATGGCCAAACACATCGATTAATGGCTTGGGCATAAGATACCCAGCCTCAGCAAACCTACTACCTCTTCCAGCCATGGGAATGACAATGTTCAACATAATTCTACCCCCTCTACAAGATATTTATCATTATTCGCACCTGGCATTTTTACCACTACATTCATTGCATCTTCCAGAGCTTCAAAGTCTGTTGCATCTCCGGGTTCAACAACAACAATATCTCCTTCTTCATAGATATGATCAAACATTCTTACTTTTCCTTTTATTATCACAGTATATTCTGTCGCAATTTTGTGATAATGTTTAGATTCTTTATCTCCCTTTTTATATGTTTTTACAGCCACCTCACAATCATTTGTCTTAAATAGAGATGGTTCAAAATTCCCAATAAACCATCCGGCTTTCATATTCTTTAATTGCTCCACTCTCATTTTAGACTATCCTCATATTCTTTGATTTTTGCCGGGGAATAAAAGGATTTATACTGTTCCTTTTCTATTTCAAAGCATCCTACTTTCTTCCCCAAAAGAATCAACTCATTGACAGAAGCAGAGATATAATATTTCCCTTCAAGATGGTTCTGCTTAAACAAAGCATTTTTTGCCGCTTCAACAAAATCCGAACCTTTCTTAAAATAATAAAATCCTGCAATCGCATCTTTTGATAAAGGTCGCTTTTCAGCTACCTCCAATACTTCATCTCCCATACAACGGGCATAACTCCATCGAGGATGTATATTGGGAAATGTAATCACTCCCGCATCTGCATTCATCCGGTGAAAATATCCCAGCGCTTCAGTATAGTCTGTTTCTATGATTTGATCACTATTGGCAATAATTAAAGAGGTATCATTATCAATATATTCGAGAGCCATTAAACAAGTGCAAAGTGCACCCGAGGTCTGATTATTTAATTTTATTACTTTACATGCAGGCGATAAGATTCTAACCGATGAGTCTAGGTGGAATTTTCTACAATCTTCCTCGGAAAATACAAAAACATAGTTCTTCGGCTCGAGACTTTTATAATTATCAACAACCAGTTCCATCATGGTTTTACCATTAATTTCCGTTAAGGGTTTAGGGAAATATGAATCTTTAAAGAACAGGGATGTTCCCATAGAGGGCAATAGAATATTAATCATTTTCACAATCTCCTATCTTTTTAGATATATTTTCATAATTAACATCATATACTGTTGCAACTTCCAATACAAAAGCCCCACTGGCTTTCCCCGCTTTTATACCGTTGGGGTTATCTTCTACCACAAGACATTCACACGGATCAAGCGAAAATTTCCGGATTGCTGTATTATACATCTCCGGATCCGGCTTAGCCCTACTTACATCTTCATTTGAAATGATTAAATCAATATATGGACTTAACCCGGCTCTATCCATCATCAGTTCTATTGTATTTCGAATAGAATTCGAGCAAACTGCAATTTTATAGCCTTCCCTTTTTAGTCTTGATAATGCATATTCATGATGAAACATCGGATGGCAACGCTGATAAACTAGTTCAGCTGTATAGGACTGTTTCATTTCATTTATAAAAGAATGTAATCCTTCAGGTAAATAAAAGCGCTTACTAAGCAAATCCAACTTTACCTTTGTTGGTAGGCCGTCAAATGTAGTCAAATGATCATAACGATTTATTTCTATTCCAAATAATTTTAAAGCTTTATTTAACGCTTCATAATGCCAATCCTTTGCATCTATCAATACACCATCCATATCAAAGAGAACTGCCTTGATTTTATTTCTCATCAAAAAACTCCTTTGCTTCATCCGGGTAATCAGTGCACAAACTAATTGCATTGAAGTCTAGTTTATAGCTGCGAATCTTTTCCCAAAATTTTCTATATTCCATGTTACCATGTAAATCCGGTGATACAAGACAAATCTTTTTTCCATTATCCAAATGTCTTCCCAACAATTCTTCCGTAATCCACTCAGTAGACCAGAATCCATCAATCCATACACCCTCAGCATCTTTATATAACACCGGTTCTTCCACTTCGCTCTGACGTGTATAAAATTTTAATCCCTTTTCTCTAAATTCAATCATCTGAGGAACTGACATATCAAACAAAAAATAATTTGATATATGATATTTTTCCAAATATGATTGCAATATATCCTTTAACCCGTCTGCTTTAATATTTATTGCAAAACAATACTGGTCGTGAAACTCATCAAGCCATTGGAATAGCTCCTCAGCATCTTGAGAAGAAGCATTCGCTATATTATGTGAAATTACCATTTTTCCGGCATAATCCCTAACATCCGACTCAAATCCATAACCTTTTTCTAAAGCAGTTCTTAAAGCTACCGGTGAATTCTTTTCTATCTGCTTATTCCAATATCCTCTGTGCGCTAATATTTTCATTATACTACTCCTATTTTCTCTGTATCTTTTTAATCAACGTGATAACAAATGAATCCATAACTTCATTTCTAGCCAATATCATTATTATTAAAATACTAAATCCCCAAAGAACAGAGGATAGAATAAGAAAAAGAATTCCTTTTTCTCCTACAATGATATGCAAAATATAGGTCACAAAAGTAATGAGCAAAAACAAAAAACATTCTCTGAAAAAAAAATATCGAGGTATATCCCTTTTAAGAATCTCTCGTTCAAAAATTATAACAAAGCTAAAACTGAGAATTCCGTCACAACTGTTGCTATTACAGCTCCCATCATTCCGAGTCTAGTAATAAAAAATACATTTAACACAATATTTTCAATTGCTCCAAAGAAAATTGCAAACATACTAAACTTTTCATGCTTCATTGGAATCATAATCAAATTAATAATAACTCCACTAAAACCGACAAATATATTACATAAGCCAAATGCAGAAAGAGCAATTGAACTGGAACGAAAATTACTACCTACAACTATATCAATGACATATCCGGACATAAAAAGCAGATAACAACTTATGGGTAAAGCCATCAGCTCCACTAGATAAAATCCTTTTCTTATCATGCTGTCTGCTTCATCCTTCTCATTCGAGGACCTGAGCGCAATAATTCTGGGAACAAAGACTGTAAAGACCGCTGCAATGATACTATTAAATACCCTGTATATTTTATTTGCCGCACTATAAAGTCCTACATTTGTGTCCGTTGATAAAAAGCCTAACATTACGACATCCAGGTTTGTATAAATACTAATAGCTGCAGCAGATGCAAAAAAATACAGTATCGGTATAAAATGCCTCTTAATATCCTGATAACATGTATGTGTAAATCCCAAAAATCTAATAATATATATATTATTTGCCAAAAACGATCCAAGCTCAACTAAAATAAGACCTATACAGTAAAAACAATGCATCACTTGATTTACGAACAAACAAAACAATCACAGCCAACGATAAAGTTCTAAAAAAAAGAGTCCTTTTCGTTATATATCCATACTTTTCAATGCCCTGAAAAAACCATTGCGCTTGAAGCCCATTTGAAAGAATATTAATCCCTGCAATCACTAGAAAAAGACTATTTTCTCTTAATTTATCTATTGAAAAAAACAAAAAAAGTAAATACACCAAGATACTGAAAATACTTGTCGCGAAATTTATTGTCATAAGCTCCATGGTCACTTTTTTTAGTTTTTCATAGTCATTCCCAACCTCCGCACAAGCTCTTATACCATATGTCGGAATCCCCAGTGCTGCAAACATAGAAAAAAATAAGAGGCAAAAGATATAGCAAAAGACACCTTCCCTATTCCTTCTGCGCCAATAATTCTTGATGCATAAGAAAAAGGCAATCATTGGGAAAAATATACTGGGACAAGGATAATATTAAATTCATTATAGCATTGTAGCGTATTAAATTTTTTTGCTCATATTTTTTTAACCAGTTTTTAACTTTAATCAAGAAGGGCACATATCTCCTTCCTATATATTTCAACTTACTCTCTCTCAAAAAAATTTTTTTAAATTGTTCCATTGAAACCTGATGGTCTCGGTGAAAAAAAGTATTATGGCATCTTCATTGTTCGATGTAGGGTTAGAAGTCCAGTGTGTTCCTATTTCCTTCTCAATAGAGTTACAGGATTTAGGATGCGTGAAACTAAACATCTTCCATAATCCCCCATGGAGACCAGTAATTAAGCCTACGAAATCTATAGCCTTTTTTTCTAAATATAAATACAAAAATATAGATAATAATCTGTGATTTTACGCTCATTAAACAAGTCATCTAAATTAGGCCGAGAATATAACCACTTATGAAAGTCTTTAACATTCTTCGAACAATAAACCGGAATATCACTAAACCAACAATTTAATAAATAATTATCTGTATCTCTTTTTAATTCCTGATTATTTTCAAGTCCAAGCATATATACTGTTGTTTTTCAAGATATCATGCAACAAATAGGACTTATTACAAACTAAAAAAAGCTTTGTTTTTTTCCAAATTATATCCAACACTTCCGTAATGTTCGTAGACCTTATAAACAGGCACTCACAGTCTACGACCGCTATATAATCATACTTTTCATATAAATTAAAAAAACCCCAAATAATTTTTTTCACCGTTACCGGACTCTTATACTGATTTAGCTTGTCAGGGTATAACCAGAGAAAAGTAGACTTTCATCAGGAAACATCTTTTTAAATTTCTCTTCAAAGTGTTCTTTGTGCGTTTCATAAGAAAAAAATGTAATAAATATCCTCCTTGATGCCATACTGTATTTTTTTGATTGGTAGAACTCTAGGGCATAATTAAAAATCTCTTTCTTTTTTTCATATATAGGGACAAATAATACAACTATTCATTATTTCAACTCACTCCTTTTCCATCAAATTAATATTCATTTTCACCATTTTCTAGTAATAGACTTTTTATTGCCTCTAAATATGAATATTCATTTTCCTCATCCGGTTCCAAATAAGCTCCCTCTCCCCATTCGTTCCACGCCGTTAAAAAAATTAATTCTTTTCCCTGTTTTTGAGAAATCGATATTAACTCTTTTAAGTACTTTCTAAATTTAAGAGGAGATGCACCAACTACAATTTTTGCTTTAGCACCTCTCCTTGGTGTATCATCATATTTTACAAAACCACTTAGATAAGTATTCCTTCCTGCTTTTTTTGCCTCCTTTAATATCTCTCTCCAGCAATCATCATATTGAACCACTAAAGGCTTATTATTTTGTTTAGACAAAAACTGTCGTATCTTGTACTTTATATAATGCAAGAAGGTACATGGAACAAAAGGGCTATATTTAAACTTATTCGGAAAATCATACGGTCTCCTATCATCTCTAATCATAATATGAAGCCCAGGAAGTCCATTTTTAAGTGCTAGCATCTCCATATAATTAGTCATTTTCTTTATCGTGTCAAAATCATTCTGTGGTTGAAATATCCCAAACACAGGCTTACCGTTAATTTTTATATATCTCTCATCTTTAAAAAATGGTAGCAAATAAAGAAAATGTATTTCCCAGTCTCTTTCATTTCCATATTTTAGCTCTTTTAAAATACCTGTTTCAGAGGCATTCTTAGGTTTGCTAGCATCATAATTTGGAGCCCAGTCATTTGCGTTCTTTACATTACTCCATGTTCTTTTCCATGTGCTATTATCCCACAAAAACAAAAATCGAATATCTATCTCCTTATTTTCGAGTATAATTTCCGCAGGCCTTTCAAGTAAGTAACTATTTGTAGAAAACCAGTAATGGTAAATACCAAATCCATACACTCCATGGGATTTTGCTATTTCAGCCTGCCTTTTAATCTCATCCGCATTATCTAATTGATAGTAATGATTTCCTAATGGTACATTCGGTTGAATTTGTCCTTCTAGTACTGGTTTTGCATTCTTTACGGCAACCCAATCAGTATATCCTTTTCCCCCAAAAAAAGTTATTCTCTGGTATTTCATGGTATTGTGGCAAATAGTTTGCAATAATCTTCATAACTTATCCTCTATCTACTTAACTATCATTAAGCTTTTGTTCTTCCAACTAAATAATATTGACAAAGTCACTCTAATTCAAAAAATATAATTCCTATTAAACAATTGTCTAGACTTTTAATTCTTCTAGAAGGATTCATTTTCTAAAACTAGATCTTCTAGTTATCACCTTACCACGATTATTCTGTAATGAACACAACCCCAAAACAATCAACGGTATCAAGAAGGAGAATTCAATAATATTTTTTTGACAATAGAAACCGAAAAAAAGGATCCCTAAAAAAATGTAAAGACTAAATTAGCGCTAACACAGGCATATATAAGTTTAGATATATCATTCTTATGTTCTCTCAACGTTCTCAATGCCAACGTTAAAAAAAGCAAACAAAAAGGCAGGCTCCTATATATCCAAAAATTACACATCAGTGACATATACACGTTCAATGCTCCATGTGGACTAAAAAAATTTCATATCCCATATCCGGCAAATCAATATAAGATTCCCTTTATCAGGGAAAAATAGCCGATGGAATTAAATTTATAAAGGAAGACAATAAAGGAATGGGTGTTTCTAAGATAGGTATGGAGTAATTTTTTTAAAAAAAGTATACTAGTGAAAAAGATGTAAAGACACTTTCTAATGATATCAATTGCAATCCATTTATGATAGAAAAAGTCCATCCCTATTCGCCATAAACCTATAGCCCCTACTACAACTAATCCCGTAATTAGAAGGAGAACCGCTTTAGCTAGACGAATTGGTTTATAGTAGCTAGAAAAAATCACCACTAAACTGACAATGCTTGTTACTACATACAGTCTTCCACCCAATCCCATTAGTATAACCGCCATCATCAAATATCCAACCAAATAAACATTTATAAAATCCCTATAAAAAACTCCTGTTCTAGATTTTAAGGAACGAATAATATATATCGTAAAGCCCACCAAAAAAATAGCTGACATTGGTCCAACATAACTTGTTATTCCCTGTGACGGAGTATAGCCCTTAAATAAGGCCATTCTATACTTGTAAGCCATAAACAAAAAACAGAATAAACATAGTAATGCCCATTTTTGTAATGTCCATTTTGCAAAAACGTATTCCCCTTTTTTGAGTTTATTAACTGGTAACGTGTCACTTAGCATAAAAACAACGTATAAACCAATCAGTGAATTCACATATGCTATAACCTTGGATTGTGGTATACCAACATACAAGTTCTCCCATAAGTCTCCTCCAACTTGCGGAATTGTTTCTCCTACAATAATAGGGAAAATAAGATAATACCAAAACCCTGCAGAAAACAGTAAGGTATGATTTACCTTTACCCCAGAAATAGATACGCATTTTCTAGTAGTAAAAGAGCAAATCATGAGTGAAATCATAATGCATAAAAACAAAACCATATGTATGAATTCCTTCCATCAAAATATTTCATAATTATTCACCAAATAATCCACTACATATTCTCTGACTGCATCTCTCATTGGAGTGAAATCCTTTGAATATCCAAGAGATGTTAACTTCTCCATCTCAGCTTTAGTATAATACTGATATTTTTCCTTTAAGTGTTCAGGCATATCAATATACTCAATATTAGGTTCCATTCCTAAGGCATCAAACGTAGCCTCTGCAAGAGCCTTGAAGCTCTCTGCTTTTCCTGTTCCTACATTAAACAAACCGGAAATGCTATCATTGTCTAATAACCAGGTAATAACTGAGCAAATATCCTTTACATAGACAAAATCTCTGAGTTGTTCTCCATCCTTATATTCCGGATTACAAGATTTAAATAGTTTAATTTTTCGTGTTTCTTTAATTTGTCTGAAACCATGAAAAACCATACTGGCCATTGAGCCCTTAAAATATTCATTAGGACCAAATACATTAAAAAATTTCAATCCCACATACTGCTTCGGAAAATGAGTCGCTTGGTATTTCACCCATAAATCAAATAACTGCTTGGAATATCCATATCCGTTCAACGGTAGTAGAGAATCAATATTCATCCTATCATCAAAACCAAATTTTCCATCTCCGTATGTTGCAGCACTTGAAGCATAAATAAAACTAATTTGTTTCTCGGCACAGTAGTCCCACAAACTTTTTGTATATTCAAAATTATTCTCCCATAAATAATCAAAATCTTTTTCTGTGGTAGAGGACTGTGCACCTAAATGAATAATTGCCTCAACGTTATTGTAAGAAGGTAATTCCATCAAAAAAGCGGATTTATGGACATATTTGATGAACTTCTTATTTCTGATATTCATCCATTTTTCCGTTGAAGCAATATTATCAACAATGACAATATCAAATCTTCCAAGATCGTTAAGAGTCCTAACCACACATGAACCTATAAAACCGGCTCCACCAGTTACAATAATCATTTTTACTCTCCTATTGTTTTATCTTTTCAATTATCTTTGAAGTTGACTTTCCTTCCACAAAAGGAATAAGTACCAATTGACCGCCTCTGTTTTCCACAATGTCCTTCCCGACAACTTCATCCGCTATATAATCCCCACCTTTAACAAGAACATCAGGCTGAATCTCCTTAATCAACTCATAGGGCGTGTCTTCCTCAAAAATCACTACATAATCTACAAATCCAAGTGAGCAAAGAACTTCAGCTCGATCTAATTGTTTATTAACAGGTCTTTCCTCTCCTTTCAGTCTCCTAACTGAATCATCACTGTTTAGACCAATAACTAATTTATCTCCCAGTTTGGCTGCTTCTTGCAAGTATCTTACGTGTCCTACATGGAGAATATCAAAGCACCCATTGGTAAAGACAATCGTTTCTTTTTCATGCTCTGTTCTAAAGTTCTGTATCTTATTTTCATTTATAAGTTTGTGAGAAAACAAATCTTTTTCATTTGACAGATAATCCTCTATCTCCTTCCAGTACACCGAAGATGTTCCAACTTTTGATACTTGAATACCTGCGGCATAATTTGCAATCTCAACAGATTGAGAAACGGAAAATCCATTTACCATGCAAGTAGACAAATAGGCAATTGTCGTATCCCCTGCTCCGGAAACATCAAAGACTTCTCTACCTACTGACTCAATGAAGTATGGCTGATCTCGACCAATTAAGACCATTCCTTTCGCCCCACAAGTTGTCAGTATATATTCACTATCGCATTTCTCCCGCAGCACCTCTGACGCTTCAATCAATTCCTCTTTTGTTGCAACCGGCATTCCTGTAAGTAGTCCCAGTTCTTTTCTATTTGGCTTTATAAGTGTAGCACCTTTATACTTTTCAATATTTCTATCTTTAACATCAATTATGACCGGAAGCTTATTTTTCCTTGCCTGTAAAATAATGCCCTGAGTCAGCTCGTAGGTCAGTAAACCTTTCAAATAGTCGGAAATCAATATTAAATCAAAAGATTTTAAATTATCTTCGAGCTTACTCAATAACAATTTGCATTCTTTTTCAGATATCTGAATGCAATCTTCTATATCCAGTCTTAGTACCTGTTGATTATTTATAGCCAAAAATCTTATCTTTTCTGTTGTTTTCCTCTCTGATTCTATAATTAACTCTGTGCTAATGCCTGATTCTTGTAATAAAGATAATAACTTTGCTCCGTTCTCATCCTTTCCAACAATGGACATCATTGTAACATCTTGTCTAGCAGCTATAAGGTTTGCAGCCACATTAGCCGCACCCCCAAGAACGCTTCGCTCATTATCTTTCCGAAATACCGGCACCGGTGCCTCAGGTGAAATCCTGCTGACATCTCCTGTGTAATAGGTATCAATCATGATATCTCCTACAACCAGTATTTTTTTCTTATTCACTTTCCGAAATCATACATTTCCACACCTGCTCATTCCAACTATTCGCTTGTTTCAATCCAGTAATGACATAACTTTTGTAAAAACTTCCTCTGTAGTGACTCCATCAATACACTCTTTATTGTGTTTACAGCTAGTAGACAGACATGGCTTACATCCTAAATCTTTGGAGATAATTCTAAGTTTTTCAAACTCATTTTCTACATACGGTTTTGCTAACTCCGGATCAATGGGTCCAAAAATCACGCAAGTCGGAACGCCCAATGCAGCAGCAATATGCCCCGCACCACTATCATTACATATAACCAGATTGCACATTGCCAATCTTCTTACATAAGTTCGGATGTCCGTTTTACTAGTAATAAATTGTGCTTTTACAGATATCGCACTATTTCTGACGCGAGCAACAGCCTCCTCTTCCTTTGGTCCTTCAAAAATAATAAAAACTGTATTCTCATTATTTAACCTTTGCAGCAAACAATCAAAATGTTTCCATTGTTTTATTTCCAAGCTAGCTCCCGGATGTATACCAATAATTGTTTTACCAATCAATTGATGTTCTAATTTATATCTATCATTTTCTTCTATTTCATCATCATCAAGATATAATTTAGGATACTTATCGCTCTCTTCATAATCACATCCTAACTTTTGAGCCAAAAATAGTTTATCCTCAACCAAATGTTTCACAGTATTTGAAGGAATAATAATATCCGTAAGTAATTTCTCTCCTCCTGTATAGTTATAGCTAACCTTTCTTTTTGCACGACAATAATGCATAAACAAGATATATCTTAAATCACCTCTCGGTTCAATTGACACATCATACTCTTCCCTATTAATCCTTCTATATACGGTTTTTAAATACTTGATATTACGAATAAAAACCCATGGATTATTTAGGATTTTACTATCTACAAATACAAAAGAATCAACAAGCCCCTGATTACTTAGAATATCTTTTGCCCATTTGTTACACACCAAAGTTATTTTTGCATTATTTGTATTTTTTTTTACAACTCGTAAAAAAGGAATCAACATCACTATATCCCCAATCAACGTTGGATCAATAATTAATATTCTCTTGCAACTTTTTATGTCAAGTGCTGAATTTGCTGTTTTTTCAAGAAAAAACAAACTCAACATACCATTAAGTAATTTTAAAAATTTAGTTTTTTGGGGATTAAACTTTTTTATCATGTTCACCTAACCAGCAAATCAACTTAAAGACCATCGAACACCTCGCTATATCATCACCAATTTAACCAATTCAGTTCCTATACATTCCAATAAATATAACGAACTATAATGATTTTGACTATAGCAACAATATCTCTCTTTAATTCTATCTTTACAACTCTTCCAACTTTTCTTATTACTCACCCCGCCAGTCCTGAAATTTGCAAGAACTTGATTCAATACAACAATTTTTTTCTTACTCTTTCTGACTCGAAGAAAAAAATCGAAATCATCGTATAAACCTTTACACTTGAAGTTTCCTATTTCTTCATATAACTGTCTTTTCACAAAACACGTGGGATGATTCCAATGCCTACTTGTAGGAAAAAAATCCCTTTTTGAATGCTTAAGCAGAATTCTCCCATCACTTCGAACGATATTGATATTGCCATAAAGATAGTCAAAATTTGTTTTTTTATAGTTATCTACCACACTCTCAACAGCATCTAACTCATACCAATCATCAGAATTAATAATCCCAACAATTGCTCCCGTTGCTGCAGATATACCTTTATTCATTGCATCATAAATACCGTTATCTTTTTCAGAACTTATAATAAATCTAATTCCTTTTTTCCTGAAAGCATCCTCATATTCTTGACATATTGAAACCGTATTGTCTGAGGATAATCCATCTACAATTCTATATTCGATATTTTGATAGGTTTGATCCAAAACTGATTCGATGGTCTTTCTAATCGTTTTTTCACTATTGAAAGAAACTGTCACTATAGAAACCAGTATATCTGATGTTTTTTCTCCACACATTTCTTTTTCACCCCATCGTTCTTTCCTCTTCTATTTTCCTTATTGACTCTTCTAGAGAAAAAATCTGATAATTATCTTTGTATTTGGAGCATTCTTGTTGGTAATAAAAAGACGAAAATGCTTTTCTACTCAATTTTCCAAGTTTTCCCGGTAGATTTTGCATAAGTTTTAATGGAATTTTAAATCTAGGTAATAATTTACAATGATGTACTCTTGCAATTTCCCGAATCATTACCCCTGTATCCACATATTCCTTGTTTTGAGGAAAAAATACTCCTCTCTCACTATTTTCAATCATCAACCTTACAAACTCAGCCAAATTTTCGATGTAAAGCATGGAGCGTTTATTCCCTACTATCGGGAAAACCGGCAAAATTTGGGCCAGTTTAACCATCTTCGGGAAATTCCCCTTACATCCTTTTCCATAAATCATCGGTGGACGAAGAATTACAACATCAAACTTATCAGATTGCAATGCCTGTATAGCTAAATCTGCCTGCAACTTCGAATCTCCATAATAATTTTTAGCTCTAATAGGGGTTTTAAAAGTTATGCAGTCCTCCTCTAGTCCCGAATACACTATCATAGAGCTCATAAAAATAAATTGTTTAACGCCTTCTTTCTTTGCTTTTTTTGCACATGCAATCGCAAGGTCTCGGTTTATTGCATAGTACTTTGTCTCTTGCTCATCTTCCCTTGTCTTGGAACCTGTACTACAGGAGTTCTTTTTTTTGATTGTAGCATCATCATCTTGATGCGCAATTCCCGCAACATGGAAGACTACATCATAGTAAGAAAAATCCTTCTTTTTCCATTCTTCTCCATACAGGCTTATTGTTTCTACAATATACCGTTTTTTTTCAGAGCTAAATTCAAAGATTTTTTTATTATATTCTTCTAGATATTTCTCTACCTGCTCCCCCACATAGGAATGGGCGCCGGTAATTAAAATGTTAAATACTTTGTTATCCTCTTTCATAATCAAACCCGGAATACCAGAGACTTGCGTTCCTTCAAGAGGGAGTGCATTCTCTTTATTTTCTCTAAGAGCTTGTTGTTTTTCTCGGTTTTCTTTTTTATTCCCGGTCCCCCCCTCAACTACACCTTTTTTTCCAAGCACAGCAAATACAGTTCCAAAAAGACATCGCATATCCATAAGAAATCCAATCTTCTCTACGTATTCTCCGTCTATCTTTGCCTTTTCCGAAATTTCCAATTCATCTCTTCCACTGATTTGTGCGAGACCGCTAAGTCCGGGCAAAACATCATTGGCATGGTATTTATCCCGTTCGGCAATTAAGCAATCCTGATTCCAAAGTCCCGGTCTCGGTCCGATAAGAGACATATTTCCCACAAAAATATCCCAAATCTGCGGAAGTTCATCCAAGGAATGAGCACGGATAAACTTTCCGACCCGGGTAATATATTGCTCCGGGTTTTTCAACATGTGGGTCGGCGTGTCGTGAGGAGTGGACATCTTCATACTGCGGAACTTATGTAATTGGAAATACTGCTTATTTTTTCCTACTCTTTTCTGCGTAAAGAATACAGGACCCGGATCGTCAATTACAATAGCGAGGGACAAAGCCAAAAACAGGGGAGACAGGAAAATAAGAGCAAAGAAAGAAAGCAACAAATCGATAGTTCTCTTTACTCTACGTGTATAAAATGACTCTCTAAAGCTGCTTTCCCCTACCGCTTCCAAATGTCCCCTCACTCCATCCGCATTTACAGGGTCACTTTCCTCTTCTATAAAAACAACCTTTTTCCCCTCCATTGGATTTTTCTCCTCAGGAAGATGAGTATACACTGTATCTTTTTTCTTGATTTTTGCATGAATAGAGAGCAGAACAAAAGCAATTCCCATCAAAGCGGAAAGCCTGATTATCCATTTTTTCCAAAAAGTCATTCTTCGCATGTCTGTCTCCCTGTGATTTACTATCTGAAAATATCTTTAACTTTCCAAGTATAGCATATAAATTCTATTTCGGAGATAAGAAAATGCTCCCATCTCTTACAAAATTGCACTCATCTCTTACAAATAATAAAAAGCAAAAAAAGGACTGCAGCTTTTGCAGTCCTTCTTCCGGCTATCCTTTTCAACTCATTGTATAAAGCAATGCATAGTATTCCGCTATTGGCTTTACCCCCAATCTCAATTCTTTTTCAGCTTAAACAGCGCATACCAGTGGCTTGTTTCCGCATGTTCTTCCTTATCAAGGCAATGGAGATACCCTTCCTCGATAAACTCCACGCCATTCATGCACTCCTCTATAAGGCTTTTGTATTCTTCTCTTGTTCTATAGATTGCGCCATAATAGGCATTTAAGTTGTCAGACCATATATGGTTTAAAGTGATTCTTTCCTTTTTTCCGACACTCTCTTCAAAATAGAACAGGGTATCCCGATCCGCAAGTTTTTTAAGTCCCTGATAACATTCCACTAGTTCCTCTTCGTTGATATACATGGAAACACCGACATCTATCACAATGTCATATTTCCGAGCTGTGATTTTCGGATTGGATAATGCATCGACAACGGACATGGTATAAAAGTGGCAGTTCTCCTTCTTTATATTCTGTTTTGCTACGGCAATCATTTCCGAAGAAAAATCCACACCGTAATATTCCTTACATTGATCCGCAACAGCCTCTGCCCATCTTCCTATTCCACAGCCGATATCCAGAATCACCTTATCTTGATTGAGCTTTAACTTGGGAAGGATAAATTGCTTTTCATACGCATCCCACTTAACGGAAAAATCCGGGTCCTGATCGCCCAGTAAAACCGTCGTATATTCTTGCTTTCTGTTTTTGATTGTCTTGGCTCTTTGATCATAAAAGGAAACTGTATTTCCTGTGTCGATGCTGACTTTTTCTCCGTATACACGCTCTTTCATCTATGCAAAACCTCCCTGTCCGATAGACTCTTGAAATAATTCTTTGTCTTTTACATGAATCTTCCTTCGCATGAATATGCTTTTACATGAATCTTCCTTCGCATGAATATCTCTTTCTTAATATTCTTTTACACGAATATTCCTTTGCATGAATATTCCTTTTTATGGAAATTCCAATAAATAGATATAAATTCACTTACTGTATATTTTCGTCAGATTTCTTCGACATATAAGGAATTGCAAGGGCTTACGTCTGCAAACTGAAGCACAGCATCCGCCTCGCGTTTCTAAACTCGCTGACGATTTCTCCATGAAAAAACAATGGATTTTCCTCTATCCCTTTGGGGGTGAGGGCCGGTGCTATGGATAAAGCTAAGTTACCGTCATACAGGCCGGATATGCTTTTAAATTCTCTCATGCGATGCTCCTCTCATGCCAAAGGGGGGGCTGTCTAGTCATTTTATCCCACAAGGATATTTTCATCCCTGAGAAAATGTTCTATCCCCACATACTGGATTCCATTATCATCTTTCCAAGGTTTTAAATAGTCTTTGACCACAACCATCTTTTTAAAAGAATCCGGTATTCTGAGGAGAGATGCGATTTCCTGCTTTTTCTTTTCCGGATCTGCAATGCTTAGTGCCGACTGGATGTAGTACCTGTCATTTCCCCTATTCACCACAAAATCCACTTCTAACTGTTTCCGTACTTTTTTGCCCTCTTCCATAGTTGCAATCTCTACGACTCCGACGTCTACATCAAAGCCTCGCCGTATCAAATCGTTATAGAGAACATTCTCCATCAAATGCGTTTCCTCAATTTGTCTAAATCCAAGTCTGGCATTCCGTAACCCTAAGTCAGTGTAATAGTATTTGGACGGTGTCTTGATATATTTTTTTCCCTTCACATCATAACGCTTTGCCTTTTGAAGCAGATAGGAATCCTCAAAGTAATGCAAATATCTATCAATGGTATCCGGTGCAAGGGATATATTTCTTTCACTCTTAAAGGTATTGGACAGTTTACCGGGATTTGTCAATGAACCAATCCCGGATGCCAGGATATCAAGAAGTATAGCCAGTACCTCCTCGTCGTTCTTGATCTTATTTCTCTCCATGATGTCCTTAATATAAGTTCTTTCAAATAGGTCTCGAAGATATTTACTTTTCCGTTCATGCGTATCCATTTCCAAAGTCATCGGCATTCCACCATAGGTGTAATACTCTTGCCAGGCCTCCCGCTTATCTCCTTCATAAGCATCATAAAACTCAGCAAAAGAAAGGGGAAACACTCTAATCTCATCCCCTCTATCCCTAAACTGCGTAAGCACATCTGACGAAAGCATCTTTGAGTTACTTCCGGTCACATAGACATCCACATTTTTTATCTTCAAGAGCCCCAGAACCACATCTACAAAACTAATCTTTGCTTCTTGATTATCCACATATGGATTCTTTACTTCGGAAACCAGCTGTATCTCATCTATAAATACATAAAAAACCTTTTTTGCATCTGTAATTCGGCTTCTAATATATTCATCCAAATGAAGTGGATCTCTATATTTTATATTGCGCAAATCATCCAACTGTATCCCTATAATCTGTTCCTGAACAACTCCTTCGTCTAAGAGATGCCGGCGAAACAAGTCAAAAAGAAGGACTGACTTGCCACTTCGTCTAAGACCGGTAATAATCTTAACTCTTCCGTTCTCTTTTAATCTCATCAACTCATTAACATATTGTTTTCTTGGCAGCATATCAATCTCCATGATTTTTTTGCAGAATGGAACATTTTTTTCATCTATATAAAACAGATTATATTCTAAATTGGGCTTTAATCAAGATATTTGTATGATTTTATTGTTCCAATCTGCATTTTTTTCATATAGAAAAATCCCAAAACAATTGACCATGCAATGACACGTATTTCTGCTTTCTGTTTTTTATTTTCCTGATTCTTTAAACATAGAGGAAAATCGCCTTTTTTACGCAAATCCCCACTTAAAGAAAGCTAAATTCAGCGCAAATCCCCATTCGTAAAAGTGTATTTTCTACGCAAATCCCCATTCGATATCCATAAATCGGAAGAAAGAACTCCCTTTCCGAGAGTCCCGGTCTTCACGTTCAATATTGTTTTGTGAAAACTTCATTCCATATCTGATATCCGGATAATGATTGGAAGAAAAAGCAAGCGTCTTAATTTAGGCAATACACATAATATCGATTTATTGTAATTACTTTTTGTCGTTATTTAATAATGTTTATCTTGATTCTCGTCTTTAACATGCCTATAATAGAGACAAATGGAGGTAATTCCTATGGCATATACAGCAGATATTCTCGACAGTCTTGTTCCTATTACGCAGTTTAACCGCGGTCAGGCTTCCAGGATCTTTGATCGTCTACATAGCAAAAGCCGGCTCATTGTTTTAAAAAACAACCAGCCGGCAGCTATTATCCTGTCTCCTTCTGAATTTCAACGTCTCAGCGAGATCGAAGAAGACTATACTTTGCTCCTTGAGGCAACAAGACGCCTGAAAGAAGACTCTTCTTCCACGTCTTCCCGTGAAGATGTGATGTCTGAGCTTGGTATCAGCGAGGCGGATCTTGCTGCTGCTGGGGATGTGGTGATGGAATGAAGTGGCAGATTGAATATTGGGAAGAGGCTGCTTTTTCCTTTTTCAAGACGCCTGTACGGAGACCATATGGGCGTAAATACCGTCTTCTTCCATAAGTTTATCATGATTTCCGCGCTCTATAATCTTTCCGTCCGATACAACAAGAATCTGGTCCGCATCCTTTATGGTCTTTAATCTATGGGCAATAACAAGAAGGGTCTTATTCTTGCAGAGTGCCGAAATCGCCTCTTGTATAGCCCGTTCATTATCCGCATCCACACTTGCTGTTGCTTCATCTAAAATAACAATGGGCGAATCCTTCAGGATACATCTGGCAATGGAAATTCTTTGTTTCTCTCCGCCGGAAAGGGAGGCGCCGCCTTCCCCGATTACCGTATCAAAGCCCTCCGGAAGCGAGCGGATAAGATCATAGCATCTTGCCTTCTTTGCCGCCTCCACTACTTCTTCCCTTGTAGCATCGGGTCGACCCATGGCGATATTGTTGTAGATTGTGTCCTTAAAAAGATAAACCCTCTGAAACACCATGCTGATTTGATCCATCAGGCTTCCCAAGGAAATATTTTTGATGTCTTTGCCGTTAAGCTTAATCGTCCCCTCCTTGATGTCCCAAAATCTGGCAAGAAGAGAGGCAATGGTAGATTTTCCACTGCCTGACGGTCCTACAAGGGCCGTCATTTCCCCCTTTTTCATGCTAAAGGAGATATGATTCAGCACATTCTTTCCTGTATAGCCAAAACTTACATCGCTGTACTCCACAAGCGAATCATTTTCTGTCTTCTTTGTACTTTCAGACCACGCATGATCACCGACATCTTTCAGTTCTTCCGCTTGAAAGACCTCTTCTATTCTGTCTAACGAGGCCGCTGTTACCGTAAGTCTTGTAATTTGACCATAATAGCTCTCTATGGAAATAAATAGATCAAATAAGAACAATACCATTCCCACCATATAGTCCGGCGCCATTTCTCCCTTCGCATATAATAGGCCGGCTACAGCAAGCATGAAGGATGTACCGATCCCGTAGGTAAGGTATAAAGCTCTCGCCCAGGGCCCATAGCTTTTCTCAAAGTCAATACTTTCCTTACAACTTTTCTCAAATTCGGCGGAAAGACTTTTGGATTTTTCTCCTAACATATTAAAGGACTTGATAATCCCTATTCCTTCGGCAAAATCCAAAACCTCTTCCGTAAGCGATTCACTTCCCTCCTGCTTCGTCTTGGAATGGGCAAGGGTCGTTTTCATCATACAATTTCCAACAATGACAAAGGCGATAATCACTGTCAGAGCAGCTATCCCTAATCGTACATCCATGGCAAACATCATGAGCGTCATAAGACCTTGGGAAATCATAAAAGTTACCAGCTCCGATAAAACATTCATACAGCACTCTTCAATAAACACCATGTCTGTACACAGAACTGTGCTTATTTTTCCCATATTTCCTTCTGTAAAGTATCCCATCGGAAGTTTCGGAGATGATCTCCCAGTCTCATTCGCATATCTGCAAACACTTCATATCCCGTTGCGGATTGAAGAACATTCGTGATGTGCTCAAAAACCGCTTCCACTGCTATGCAAAGAACAAGACCGATTCCAAGATAAAGACATATCTTTTCCTGCATTTGCCCCTTCATAAACAGACTGATTGCAATAAAACTGAAGATTAACGGTGCCTTCATCATAATTCCCTTGATGAAAGAAGTAATATACGAAGCTCTGATTCGGGAACTGTATTTTCCTGTCATACAAACGATTCTATGCAGTATCTTTAGCATGCTTTTTCTCCTCCCTTAATCTTCCATGTGCTTGCACTTACAGAGGCATCCCAGAATTTCTTATACTCCGGACAGTCTTCCAGGAGCTTCTCATGCTTATCGGCTGCGATACACTTTCCTTCTTTTATCACGCAAATCTTATCCGCATTTTTTACCGTGGAAAGTCTGTGCGCAATCACAAGCACCGTCTTATTCTTTGTAATTTCATCAAGAGCAGCATTTAATTTTTCTTCATTTTCAGGATCCATAAAGGCGGTCGCCTCGTCCAAAACCACAATCGGCGCATCCTTCAAAATCGCACGTGCCAAGGAAATTCTCTGGCGTTCTCCTCCCGACAGTTGCTTTCCGCCGTCTCCCGCCATGGTCTCTATTCCATCCGGAAGTCTCTTCAGAAATTCATCACACTGCGCTCTACTTGCCGCTTTCAGTACCTCTTCTCTTTTCTCCTCGGGCTTTCCGATAAGAATATTTTCATAAAGCGTTGTATTAAATAAAAATTGCTCCTGCGAAACATAAGAGACCTCATTATTCAGCGCTTCCAGTGACAGGTCTGTGATATCCTGCCCGCCGATCCGGATTTTTCCGTCATTTAAGTCATAATAATGCACTAAAAGCTTCGCCAGTGTAGATTTTCCGCTTCCTGATTCTCCAACAAGTGCGGTTGTTGTTCCCTGTGTAAGTTCCAGACTTACCCCATGCAGAACCTCTTTCTCTCCATATGCGAATCTGACATTTTCAAACTGAACATCTCTATTCACTCCGCTAAAACTTGCACTTCCCTCTTGAAGCGCCGGTTTATCCATAAGATGTTCCAGCTCTGCGATTTTATAATTCAGCTGCGGAAAATTTCCTGCAAAATGCATCGCCTTCATAAAAGACGGACCGACTGCGAAAGACATACAAAGCACTAAAATCAGTTTATCTAAAGCAAGACTTCCGCTGATAACCCAGAAAGCGCCTACCGGAAGGATGAGAAGGGCGAGACACGGCAAAACACTGGAATACATCGCCATCCATGGCCAACAAGCTCTGTACCATAAAAGGGTAAAATCTCTGTAGTTTTTTACGACTTCTCCGAATCTTTTATAGGAATCGCCGTCCTTATTGAATACCTTCACCACTTCCATTCCATTTACATATTCAATAATCGTGTTATTCATCACAGCAGCGGATTCATAGTAAGCATCCATTTTGGAACTGCCCTGCTTCATCATCATGCCCATGGCAAAGATTCCTACGAGGATAGGAATAAAGGAAAGCAAAGCTAAGCGGTAATCCACCACAAACATCAGAACGAGGATGGCAAGCGGAATCGAAATATTGGCAATCCCTTCCGGAATTGCATGAGCAAGTAAAAGCTCAATCATATCAATATCTTCTGTAAATACCTTTTTTATGCGACCGGTACCAAGGCTTTCTATATCTCCGAGAGACTGTTTTTCCAGTTTCCCCTGTAGAGATATTCTTAAATTTTTCAGGGTATTATATGCACTGATATGGGAAAATATCAGACCTTTTACATAGGCGAAAGAATAAATGATTTCCGACAAAAGTACCCCGAGTACCCTGAGCATCAGATATCCCAAACTGATTGATTGCCCTTTTGTTAAAGGGGAAATCATCTGATACAGGAAAAAATAGGGCATCGTTTTTGCTACAATCCCTATACACATCATGATGACTGCTCGGATCGTGTATTTCTTGTATTCTCCCATATAGGGAGCTACTTTTTTAAACATTGTGCTCTCCTTTCTATTTCATTCTTACCGGCAGAAATATTGCCTTATTGCGATTCGCATTAGTTAGTTTATTCAATTCATATTCATATCATGTTGTTATAAAAATCCGAATAAATTAGTTATCACTAACTATTCTATTGTTTTTAAGCCGTCTTTCGACGGTCAAACTATACTAATCCATGATTCCTACTGCCTTTTTCCAATCCAGGAATCTGCATAGAACTTTACAATGCTCTTCGATTTCTTTCCAAGACATCTTATGAATGAAAGGCTCATAAATAGAGGTCCAGAATACCGTACAGAGAACATGCATTTCCTGGCCCGAAATCTCCGCTTTCGCAATATTTCTCTTTTTTGCCTCTTCATAGTATTGCGTATAGGCGTGCGTCATGCGAAAAGCAAAATCATGCCCGAAGTTCTCATGCACTGTTCCGGCAGATTTTTCTAAAAGTAATACAAATTCTTCTCGAATACCCCATAGGATTCGGAACACATCTAAGATGTATTTCTCATTCATAATCCATGTATTTCTCACTTCTTCATCGCTCATAGAGGAAAAGTCCACATCCGTTCGTTCCGAAACAAAACGATCTAAAGTGGTTACCGCTTCTTCGACAACGGCACTAAACAGTTCTTCTTTCCCTTTATATCGTTTATAAACCGCTCCTGTTGTTATCTTTTGCATTCTCACAGATTGTTTTCAGTTCGGCTTTTATAAATCCCTTTTTCCATGAACTCTTTACGAGCACTTTCCAAAAAGCCTCGGGTCAATACTGGTATCGCGGTTTTGACATATGCTTTCTCCTTCATATTTGCTGTTTAGCAAATGAACTTAGTTTGGTAATCATATTATCGATAATTCAATTATCAGTTATGTTTATAATACTGCTTCGTTCAAACGTCAACTGTTTTTTTTTTTCTGCTTTATATTTTCTTTTGTCTTATATTTTCTTAACGCTCAAAGTATCCTGCGGGAAAAATTGCATATCTATAATTTTTCGGATAAAAATAGCGGATGAAGTGAACTTCATCCGCTATAAAGCATACTCTCTTCTTCACAATATGACTGAAATGAATTATTCTGCCCAATTCTCAATTTTCAGAGCAGCCACTCTGGAAAATTCTTTCACATAATTCGTTACGATTGTCTATCCGAGAGACTGCACTCTTTTCTACGCCATGCACCAATTCGGCATAAGTGACCGATGATATACACACATCCTCCGGATGAATAGTCTGTAAATTTTTAAATACCTTTTCCGGCTTAGACTTAATTACATAAATACAGATGTTGGTGTCAAGCATATACCTCTTAGCTCGTCACGCTCCTGCGGTGGCTCCTGTGGATGTTCCGGCTGCTCTTGGGAAGGTTTTTCGCCGGAAAAGATTAACGCCTGATCATCGAGGTGATGGTCAGGCGTTTTGTTGCTTATTATTCATGAATACATTTCTCAAGTTCCCGGCAGTAATTATTCTTATCTTTCGTCATCATCCGGCAATGGTCGTATCCTTCCCATACCTTTATTTGGGCGAGCGGATAGGTCTTGGGAATCATCTTCTTTGCCTTCTTATAATCGAAATCCTTATCTCCGTACGAAAAGACGCATTTCCTTTGAACATCATCGGAAAGCGGCGGCAGTTCCACGAATGCACAGTCGTGAACGATATTTCGAATACTCTCCTCATTCATTGCAATAAAATGTTTGCCAGAAGCGGAGCGGCCTCTTCTCCAAACATGGAGGACATCTTCTTCACACTAAGCTCCGGGTCTGCGACAGCCTTCTTATGTTTATGCAGAAACACCGTGCGGAGAATCCACTCCATCATCTTTGCGTTAGTGTAGAAACTGCTTCCCTCAAAAAACAGATGGTTGAATGCAATATCATCATATTTGAGAAGCTGCAGAAGAACCACCCCGCCCAGTGAAGCCCCATATCCGAGTGAGAGCTCCGTGATCTTTTTCTCAGCCAAATACTCATGGATCTGTTTTGCCTCGTCAGCAGCACTTTTATAAGTATCCTTATCGGCATCGCCGTGCGCTGAGAGATCCGGTGCGAGATAACGGTATTCCTCTCCAATGATGTCAGCAATAAATGTCTTCATGCCGTTTGCTGACGAAAGCATCGGATGAATCAGAAGAATCACGTTCTCTTTTTCGTTATTCCAATCATGCATTATCATTTTCAAAATACCTCACAAGGACTCCCATAAATATAATCCCTATAATCAAATAGAGCAAAACCATCATGAAATCGAACCATAAAATTACAAACAAATTGATTACCTCTTCGTATCTTAAATGGTTAATTTTAGTGTTCCTATCTTTTATCTCGCTGATATTCTTCTATTGCATGAAAATCTGCCATAAATCTCTTCAGTAGAAATACACAGAAATATGGGAATGTGTAGATACGGTCTTCATGCCCAATATTGTTTTTTGAAAACTTCATTCCATATCTGATATCCGGATAATGATTGGAACTAATCAGTGTCTTCATTGATTTTGTACGACCACTTTGCCTTTACCTCAACAGGAATCAGGGAAGCTGTTGAACGGATAAAGAAATCCTCTTCCAAGGTGGAATCCTCTTTCTTGAAATAAAACAGTTTATACCCTTGTTTGACAAGCGCTTCAGCTACCATATTTTCATAGAGTGCCCCCTTATAGACTCCCAGATTCTTGTTAGCCCTGAGATCTTCCTGCGATTCATCATCCAACATGGATACCAACAAACCGGTATCTGCGAAATACAGTTTGAACGCATCAGAATTGTAATTGCCCCCTAGAGGCAGTTCCGGGAATTCCATATTATAGCAGATATTGACTATTCCTGCGTCCACAAGCCACTCCGCACAACCTCGATAATCACGGAATCGTGCCCCTGAAACGACCTTGGAAATCTGGAATTTTTTATTTTCTCTTGCAAGTTGAGGCGCAACCCGATTAAACACATTCATGATTCTGGTCTGATCTATACCGGATGCATATTTCCGAATATCTTCTTTGTAATCTGCTATGAGCTGCTTTTGCGTTTCAAGAGAACCTTCAAAGGTATTTCGCTCGATATATTCTTTCACAACCGCAGGCATCCCCCCAAGAATATTATAATCTAGAAAGATGGAATGGAAGACACTCATTTCCAATTCACTGAAAGGCGTAAATTCCTTCATGTGAGAAAGCAGATTTTCCACAGTATCATTTCCATAACCCTTAGCCCACAAAAACTCCTCAAAATCCATAGAATACATTTCATAGTCTTTTTTATATCCCACACTATTGCTTTCAATTCTTTTGTAATTGACTCCCAACATGGATCCACTGCAAATCACATCAAAACGGCCGTCAATACAAAAGAACTTAAGAGAGGTGGCAATTTCCGGAAACTCTGTAATCTCATCAAAGAAGAGCAGTGTTTTTCCCGGCACAAACTTTTTTGAAGGATCAATTAAAGAGATGTTCTTTATTATGTCAGCAGCCTCATAACCCTCCGCAATAATTCCCTTATATTTTTCATCACGAACAAAATTAATCTCGATTACGTTCTCATAATTGTCAGCAGCAAAATGCAGAATGGATTCTGTCTTCCCAATTTGGCGACTACCTTTAATAATGAGTGGTTTTCTGTTTGGATCTGCTCTCCATGCCGCTAAAAAAGCATCTACCTTCCTTTTTAGATACATTCGAATAATTCCTCCGCAATAAATCTTTTTCCTTATTTTACACAAAACATGAGCGTTTTTCAATTCATAATCCACATTTCATGAGCGAATTATGAATTGTTTAAACACATTTTTACTGTACCTGTTTTTCTTTTAGCTTATCAATATCCGAAACGAAATATCGTGTACTTTCAATATCATTCTCACTGAGAAGTCAAAAAAGAACTCCCGTAAAGGGAGTCCTTTTAAAACTGTTTTATTATGTGCTTAATAAATTAATACAACTTCGCTCCTGCCGGGATATGGTTATCCACCATAAGAAGATGCAATTCTTCCTCATCACTATCCTTCTTCTGGTTAATGGCGGAAAGCAGCATACCGCAGGACGCTACTCCCATCATTGCTCTTTTTGGAAGGTTTGTGATCGCAATCAAAGTCTTTCCGATTAGCTCTTCCGGCTCATAGTATGCATGAATTCCGGAGAGAATGGTTCTGTCCGTGCCTGTTCCGTCGTCTAAAGTAAACTGTAAGAGCTTCTTACTCTTTGGAACGGCAACGCAGTCCTTTACCTTTACTGCACGGAAGTCGGACTTACTGAAGGTCTCGAAATCAACCTGTTCTTCGAAGAGAGGTTCAATCTTCACGTTTGAAAAATCAATCTTGTTATTCGGCGTAAAGAAACCGTTATTTTCGTTTTCTGCTCCGGATTCTACCTTCTTCTTTCCTTCACTTTCATCCTTCTTGTCCAAGGACTTCATTGTGGGGAAGAGTAAAACGTCACGAATCGATGCAGCATCGGTAAGAAGCATCACCAAACGGTCGATACCGTAGCCGATTCCGCCCGTTGGCGGCATACCGATTTCCATAGCATGAAGGAAGTCTTCGTCGGTGTGGTTCGCTTCCTCATCTCCCGCATCAGCCAGAGCATCCTGCGCCTTAAAACGCTCCCTCTGGTCGATAGGATCGTTGAGCTCGGAGTAAGCATTTGCCATTTCTCTTCCGTAAATAAAGAGCTCGAAACGCTCTACCTTCTCGGGATCGGTCGGCTTCTTCTTTGTAAGCGGAGAAATGGATAAGGGGTGGTCCATGATAAAAGTCGGCTGAATCAGTTTCTCTTCGCAGTACTCTTCGAAGAAGAGGTTCTCGATGTCCCCTATACCGTGGTGTTCTTCAAAGGCAATTTCCTTTTCTTTCGCAAGGGCTCTTGCCTCTTCCAAGGTTTGAATCTTGTCAAAATCGATGCCGGCATATTCCTTAATGGCATCGGTCATGGTAAGTCTTCTGAACGGGCTTTCCAGATCGATAGGAGTACCCTGATAACTGATATGAAGTGTTCCGCAGACTTTTTCAGCAAGGTAACGGAACATGGACTCGGTAAGCTCCATCATGCCATCATAGTCAGTATATGCCTGATAGAGCTCCATCAAAGTAAATTCCGGGTTATGGCGGGTATCGATTCCCTCATTACGGAACACTCTTCCAATCTCATAAACACGCTCCATACCGCCGATAATCAGACGCTTTAAGTAAAGCTCCAAGGAAATACGAAGCTTTACGTCCTCATTTAAAAGCATTGTAATGGGTTTCAAAGGGACGCGCCGCAGCACCGCCCGCATTTTTCCACAAGCATCGGTGTCTCTACTTCCAAGAAATCTCTTCCGGCAAGGAAGTTCCGGATCTCGCGAAGAATCTGAGAACGCTTCATAAAAACATCGCGGCTGTCTTCATTCATAATGAGGTCCACATAACGCTGACGATAACGAGTATCCGTATCCTGCAAACCGTGGAACTTTTCCGGAAGCGGGTAGAGAGACTTGGAGAGTAGGACAATCTTCTCCCCGTGAATCGAGATTTCTCCTGTCTGCGTCTTAAAAACATAACCGGAAACTTCTACGATATCTCCGATATCCAGCTTCTTATAGGCCTTGTATTCCTCTTCTCCGAGACTTTCCCGACTCACATAAACCTGAATCTTTCCATCTCGATCCTGCACATGAAGAAATCCGGCCTTTCCCATGACACGCTTTGCCATAACACGTCCGGCAATCACGACCTGCTGATTTTCCAAAGCAGAGAAGTTCTCTTTAATCTCTGTAGAGTGATGCGTCTGCTCCGCTTTCGTAATCAGAAACGGGTCCGCCTGAGCGTCCTGTAATTCTTTCAACTTGTCATATCTTGCCTTTAAAATATGGTTCATGTCCTGCTGATTTGCATTGTTCTTTTCCTTTTCGCTCATAGCTCTCCCTTTCTGTTCTCTACTGTTGGACATATTCATCTACCGTCAGACATATTCATCAAAAAAGACTTCTTTAATTGTCGTGAATTTTAATCCGGATTCATCAAAGAAGTCTTCCTACTCAATATCTTATTCTTCAGTATAACGTTCCACAGACAAGACTTTGTATTCCATATTTCCCGCCTGGGTCTCTACAACAATCTCATCTCCTGCCTTGTGGTGCAGTAATGCCATGCCTACCGGAGATTCATTGGAAATCTTCCCCTGTAAGGAATTCGCTTCCGTGGATCCTACAATGTGGTACTCCACCTCCTCGTCAAATTCCTTGTCATAGAGCTTTACCTTGCAACCGATATTGATGCTTCCTTCTTCCGCATCGTCAACCACTTCCGCATTTTTCAAGAGGGTCTCAATTGCCACGATGCGCTCCTCTATCTCTCTCTGCTCATCCTTAGCTGCGTCGTACTCCGCGTTCTCGGATAAATCTCCCTGCTCTCTGGCTTCTTTGATTTTCTCTGCGATTTCTTGTCTTCGATTAACCTTTAAATCATGTAATTCCTTCTCCAGCTTGTTTAAGCCGGCTCTTGTGAGGAGATTCTTTTTTGCTTCTGCCACGATATCTTCCTGACCTTTCTTTATTATTAAAACGAGTAAAACCCGCTATTCATGAGAAGAAAATCTCGATGTTCATGAAAAGACGAAACCCGTTCTCTTTAAAACTGTTATGGTGTATCCCGAAAGAAGGAAACAGCACTCGTTAAGAATACGGCCTCCGGTACGCCGGAAGCCGTAAAGCATTCAATACAAAGGGATATTCTAACAATTTAGAATAAAGAAGTCAATCTATTTCTTTAACCTTATTCTTCAGAGAAAATCCACTCTACAATGCTATAGACTCTGCACCATCCTATAAACTGCTCTTAAGTCCTGCTCCTGATTGACCTCTTTACGCCATCTGGCCGCATCCGGAAGGCCTTCCATATACCAAGACAGGTGTTTTCTCATTTCGAGAAGTGCAAGATGTTCTCCCTTGATCTGTTCCATAAGCCGAAGATGCCGAAGCATCATCTCCTTTCGCTCCGGCAACGAAAGAGGCGGTTCTTGCATCCCCTTTTCCAGTAGGGTACGAATCCTTCTTATCAGAAAGGGATTTCCCTGCACACCTCTTCCTAAGGAAATGCCGTCCACCCCCGTGGACAGGAGCATCGCCATCGCATCTTCTTCCGTAAAAATGTCTCCGTTTCCAAAGAGCGGAATCTGCACCGCTTCCTTGGCTTTTCGAATCCAATCCCAGTTTGCTTTTCCTCGGTAATACTGTTCTCTTGTTCTTCCATGTACCACAATAGCGGATACACCCGCGCCTTCTGCTACTTTCACAAAGTCCAATACATTAATATGGGAGTCCGTAAAGCCCAGACGACACTTTACGGTAACGGGTTTATCTACCGCCTTCACCATAGCGGATAAAATTTTCTCGACAAGAGGAAGGTTTTCCATAAGAGCGGAACCCTCTTGATTGCGCACGACTTTAGGCACGGGACAGCCCATATTGATGTCAAGAATATCAAAATCCGGCTCCACCCGTTTCGCCATTTCCGCAATAATCTCCGGATCCGAACCGAAAAGCTGCACCGCTCTAAGCCCCGGTTCTTCTCCCTTTTCCAAAAGTGAATCGGTATTCTTATTCCCATATAAGATAGCCTTTGCCGAAACCATTTCCGTGCAGGAAAGACTCACTCCCATTTCTTTACAGAGAATACGGTAAGGCAGGTCGGTAACGCCCGCCATCGGTGCCATCAGGATATTACCCGGAAGTACAAGTTTTCCGATACGAACAGGATGAAAAAGCGGCTGCCCCTTCTGTTTCGTTTCTGCTATTGTTTCTGCCGTTGTTTCTGCTGTTGTTTCTGCCATTGTTTCCGCTGTTGTTTCTGCTGTTGTTTCCGATGCATCTTCCTCTTCTTCACAAAGAGAAAGAAGGTCCTCCCTGAAGGAGAAGCCCTCTATCCCGTGCAACTTTATGATATTTTCCAGTTTATTCTTGAATTTTTCTTCCAAACTATCCTCTTTATTGCTCTCTTATCTTACAATATCGCTCTCTTACTCTTACAACATTGCCCTCTTATCTTACAAGAAGCTGTGCAACTCGGTACTGCTCTTCATCAATATCCTTCTTCATCTGCAATGCTTCCTGAATATCATAATCCACAAACTCGCCCTTCTTGTAAGCAACCAGTCGGTTGGACTTTCCTTCACAAAGCAATTCCACCGCTCTTGCCCCCATGATAGACGCATAATATCTATCCTTACAGGTCGGAGACCCGCCTCGCTGCATGTGTCCGAGAATGGTCGCTCTGGTCTCAATTCCGGTAGCGGCTTCAATACGGCTTGCCATGGAGGAAGAGTGTCCGATTCCCTCGGCATTGATAATGATATAGTGCTTCTTCCCTTTCTTCCGGCTTTCAATAATACGGTTAATGATAGCCTGCTCATCTCCGTCATACTTCTCCGGAAGAAGAATCTCCTCAGCCCCATTTGCCACACCGCACCAAAGAGCAATATAGCCGGCGCGTCTACCCATTACTTCGATAATGGAACAACGCTCGTGAGAAGTGGAAGTATCACGAATCTTATCAATCGCCTGCATAGCGGTATTAATCGAGGTATCAAAACCGATAGTATAATCCGTACATGCAATATCAAGGTCAATGGTTCCCGGCACACCGATGGTGTTCACTCCCAAGGCGGAAAGCTTGCCCGCTCCCATAAAGGATCCGTCTCCTCCGATTACGACCATGCCGTCAATTCCGTGTTTTTTACAGATTTCAGCCCCCTTCTTTTGGCCTTCTACAGTTGTAAATTCTTTACAACGAGCAGTGTAGAGAATAGTTCCTCCGCGGCTTATGATGTCGGATACGGAATGACTGTCCATATCTACAATTTCTTCCTCTATGAGCCCTGCATAGCCACGCATGACACCCTTTACCTTTAAACCGTGATGGATTGCCGATCTTACCACACTGCGGATTGCGGCATTCATCCCCGGAGCATCTCCGCCGGAAGTTAATACTCCTATCGTCTTCACCGCTGCCATAAATTTCTCCTCCTCTATTTCCAAATGCATATCCTTGAAACGAGATCTCCCACACTTTTTATACTGTGCTCATGATGAAGCCTCGATGATACACTTTGTGTTCAATTCTCGATATAAATGAAATACTTCAATCAAGCTCAATATATTACTGTATTCCTATAGGAATTTCAAGGACTTTGTCTTTTCTTTCACATTTTCCGTCCCGAATTTTTCCATAAGAAGACTTCTCGTTCCTTCTCCGGAATCGATTCTGAATTCCCCCGGGAGACGCTTTATGGCCTTTTCTTTTCTCAAATAGAGTACCACTTCACTTTCTCCCTTATATTCTTTAAGGATTTGCAGAAGCTCGGCTTCTCTTTTTTCATACTCTTCCTTATCTGAAAACTGTACCCATATTTCTTTCGGCACTTTTGCAAAGAGAATTATCTTTTCCGCAATGAGTTTCGCCTCTCCCTCATCCTTTTTCTGAATTCTACCCTTCACAAAAATCTTTGAATCCCCTGTCAAAAATTCTTTTGCCGCTTCAAAGGTACGGGGAAATGCCACCACTTCCATGCTGGCGGTATTGTCCTCTATGGTAAGGAAGGCCATCATCTCATTTTTCTTCGTGATCCGCTTATTGATATTCGTAAGGAGTCCGCCCACGATGCAGATTTCATCGTCTCGGATGCCGTCCTCTTTCTGCTCTTCCTGTGCTTCTTCGGAAAAATCCCTGGCCTTTCGCGTGCAGACTTCTTTCATCAAAGCCTTATCACTGTCTAAAGGATGCCCGGAAAGGTAGACCCCCAAAGCATCTTTCTCATTTCGAAGCAGCTCGGCCTTCGGAAACTCCTCGAGATCCGGAAAGAGCAACTCAAAATCGCCCTTTTCTTCCGACTCCTCTCCAAGAAGGTCGGACAAGCTCATCTGACCGGGAATAATGTCTTTTTTCCCTTTTTGCAGGTCTTCCAGCACTTCCGAAAGCATCACAAGCTTCTCTCTCCGATTTCCTTCCAAGCTATCCAAAGAGCCGGCATGAATAAAGGATTCCATCGCTCTTCGGTTTAAGCCCCTTGCACTCATACGAAGCACAAAGTCTTCAAAGTTCTTAAAGCTTCCTTTTTTTCTTTCCTCTAAAATGGTTTCCGCGGCACTTCGTCCTACTCCCTTTACCGCAGAGAGACCGTAACGGATTTCTCCGCCCTTGACGGAAATCCCACCTCCGCTTCATTGATGTCCGGCGGAAGGATGGGGATTCCCTCTTCTCTTGCCACTTCTATGTATTCTGCCGTCTTTACCATATTGTCCATAAAGGAGCTCATGGTTGCGGCATAAAACTCCGGTGCATAGTAACGCTTCAGATAAGCTGTCTGATAGGACAGGAGGGCGTAGGACACGGCATGAGACTTGTTAAAGGCATAGTTTGCAAAGTCAATCATCTTATCGTAGATGCGATTCGCCACTTCCTCGGAAATCCCCTTCGAGAGACAACCGTATATTCCCTCTTCTTTGTTTCCGTAAACAAAACTCTGTCTTGCCTTTTCCATTTCCTTCAGCTTCTTCTTACTCATGGCACGGCGAAGCAGGTCGGAATTTCCCATGGTAAAGCCGGCAAGGTCTCGCACAATCTGCATAACCTGCTCTTGGTAGACAATAACGCCATAGGTATTTTTTAAAATCGGTTCCATTTCTTTGCAGTCATAGTGTACCTTCTCCGGATTCTTCTTTCCGGCAATATAGTCGGGAATGAAATCCATGGGTCCCGGACGGTAGAGTGCCACACCGGCAATGATATCATCAAGGTTAGATGGACGGAGACGCTTCATAAAATTTATCATGCCGGAAGATTCCAGCTGGAAAACCCCTGCGCAATCCCCCTTGGAAAGCATGGCATAGACTTCGCTATCGTCATAATTCAGATGATCAAGATCTATTTTTATTCCGTGATTCTTCTCTACAAAGCGAATGGCATCTTGGATCACGGTTAGAGTACGAAGCCCCAGAAAATCCATTTTCAAAAGTCCCAGCTCTTCGATGGTTGTCATCGTAAACTGGGTGGTGATCGAACCGTCCTGCGCCTTTGCCAAGGGTACGTAGTCGGAAACGGGGCCTCCGGCTATCACCACCCCTGCCGCATGCATGGAGCTGTGGCGGGGAAGGCCCTCAAGGCGCAGACAGAGATCAATCATGTTCTTGGTCTCTTCTTCCGTGTCATACAGATTTTTCAAATCTTTACTGACCGTGAGTGCCTTTTGCAAGGTCATATTGAGTTCTGCAGGAACGAGCTTTGCAAGCTGATCACATTTTGCATAGGGAATATCCAGGACTCTTCCGACATCACGAATAACCCCTCTTGCCGCAAGGGTTCCGAAGGTGATAATCTGGCTGACCTGCTCTTTTCCATATTTTCTTCCGACGTAATCAATGACTTCCTGTCTTCTTTCATACTCAAAGTCCACGTCGATATCCGGCATACTGACTCTCTCCGGATTTAAGAATCGCTCAAAAAGAAGCTGATGGCGGATAGGATCTACATCCGTTATCCCGATTGCATAGGCAACAATAGAGCCTGCTGCAGAGCCTCTTCCCGGCCCCACTGCGATTCCTGATGTTTTTGCAAAGTTAATATAGTCCCAAACCACAAGGAAATAATCGACAAAGCCCATATTCCGGATGACTCCGAGCTCATAGTAAAGTCGTTCTTTCTTCTCTTCCGTAAGCTCTCCGTAGCGTTTTGCAAGCCCCTTTAAGCAAAGTTCTTCCAGATAGGCGTAGGAACTGTCATAGCCCTCCGGAATCCGATACTTCGGTAAATGATATTTTCCAAACTCAATCTCTACCTGACAGCGCGCTGCAATACGTGCCGTATTCTCCAGCGCTTCCTTCGCAAAGGGAAAGAGCTCTTTCATTTCTTCTTCGCTTTTAATATAAAACTGGCCACCGGGATAGCGCATTCTATCTTCGTCCTGCAGCTTCTTTCCCGTTTGCAGGCAAAGCAGAATATCATGCGGCTTTGCATCTTCCTTATAGGTATAGTGAATATCGTTTGTCGCAACCAAAGGGATACCCGTCTCTTCATGGAGCCTGAGCATACCTTGGTTTACAAGCTTTTGCTCCGGATAGCCGTGATCCTGCATTTCCAAGAAAAAATTTCCTTTTCCGAAAATTTTTTCGTAGCGATAAGCCGCCTCCTTCGCCTTTTCATAGTCGTTATAGCGAAGTGCTCGGGAAACCTCTCCCGCAAGGCAGGCGGAAAGGGCGATGATGCCCTCATGGTATTTTTCTAAAGCGGCATAGTCTACACGCGGTTTATAATAGTAGCCTTCCGTAAAGCCAAGGGATACCAGCTTCATCAGATTATGGAAGCCGGTATCATTTTCCGCAAGAAGGACCAGATGATAGTATCTCGCTTCTCCCTTTTGGAGGCTTTTCTCCGCCATATCTTCCGTAAGATAGATTTCCGAACCAAGGATAGGATGAATTCCCTGCTTCTTGGCTTCCCTGTAAAAGTCAATGACACCATACATCACTCCGTGATCCGTTAAAGCGCAGGAATCCATGCCCAGTTCCTTTACCCGGGAAATCATCTCCGGGATCTTTCCTGAGCCGTCCAACAAGCTATAGCTGCTGTGAACATGTAAATGTGTAAATGCCATTTTCGCCTCTGTTTCTACTATGCCAATAAGAAAGTTACGCACCCTTCCATGCAGTAATTCTGCATCGCTTATCATTTTGTACAAAAATATCACAATCGCCTATATAAAAATAAAGGACTTCCGGGATACTTTACCCGAAAGCCCCTTCTTTCACAAGAGCCTGTTCTCTATATTGCTTCCCCCAAAAGGTAATCGCTGATGGCCGTAATGGCTGCTTCTTCGTCTTCTCCTTCTGCGGAAACATAAAGTTCCGTACCATTATCCAAGCCCAATGCCATCATGCCCATAATAGACTTGGCATTCACTCTTCTATTTCCCTCGGACATATAGATACTGGACTGAAAGCGGCTTGCAATCTGTACCAGCATTGCTACCGGATGATCCTCTTTGTTCTTCGGTAAATTCACTGTAATATTATTATCTCTCATAGTCTGTGCCTCCCCCAGTGCTTACGAGCCTCCTAATCCCAGAGTGATTTAAGCTTCATTGCGAAGCTCTTTTGCAATCCTGGCCAATTTCGCAACCGATGATTTACACCGCTCTTTCCGATTGGTGTCGCGAGACCCTTGGAAAGTTCCTCAAGGGATGCATCCGGATAGCGTAAACGCTGTTCAGCAACTTCTCGTAAACCAGATTCAATTCGTTCTAAACCTATTTTCTCTTTAATAAGAAGAATGTCCTCTTGTTGCTTAACACTTGCCTTTACCGTACGATTGATGTTCGCCGCTTCAAAGTTGACTCTACGGTTGACATTCTCGCTGACTTCCTTGAGAATACGGGCATTTTCCAATTCCATCAGACTTTCAAAAGCCCCAAGAATCTTCAAAACATCCGCTATTTCTCCTGCATCCTTTAAGTACACCATGGAATTCTTTCCCCGAAATCCTCTTTTCGGATGGATCGAAAAGCTTTCTAAAATCTCTTCTATCCGTTCCAGCTCTTTTTCAGACTCAGGTAAAAATTCCAAATGATATTCTTTCATGGGATCCGTTACAGAAGCTCCTGCAAGAAAATACTGTTTCAACTCTTCCTTGCTTTTCTCCTTATCATCTGGCTTCATCTTAATGGTTTTTAGATTTTCTGTAAAGCCTCTTTTCAACAGTTCAGCCTTAATTCTCTTCGAAAAAGAGAGTTTTTTCACTTCATTATCTTTGCTTTTGAAATTTTCCACTATACGATTTGCCCTATAATTTTCTTTGGTTTTCTTGAATTTTTTACAGTTTTTAGTGTTTATTAACTATATATTATTTATTTATATCTCTATGGTCCAGTCTTACTCCGATATTCTCCATATCCTTTATGGATTGATACAATTTTTCGGCAATCGTGACGGAACGATGCTTTCCTCCGGTACAGGCAATGCCGATAACCAACTGATTCTTCCCTTCGCTGATATAGAGAGGAATCAAAAAATCCAAAAGCGCCTTTAGCTTATGCAGGAAAATCTCCGCATTCCCATCCTGATAAACAAAGCGCTGTACAATTTCTTCCGTTCCCGTATGGGATTTCAAGTCCTTCTCATAATAAGGATTCGGTAAGAAACGTACATCAAAGAGTAAATCCAGGTCCTCCGGAATCCCGTACTTAAAGCCGAAGGAGACGATGCTTAACTGCAGATTCTTATATTTTTTCTTCTTCAAAAAAATGGAAAAAAGCTGGCTTCTGAGCTCTTTGGTCAAAAGCTTCGAGGTATCGATGATGATATCCGCCTTTTTTTCGTAGGAATGCAAGCTTCTTTCGCTCGGATATAATTCCCGTCTCTACCCTGCCTTCCTTGGAAAGCGGGTGTGATCTTCTGGTTTCCTTAAAGCGCTGAATCAGAACCTCATCTTTTGCGTCCAAAAAGACGATTTGAAAGGAGATTTTCTCTTCCCATCGAGAAAGGTGCTCTTCCAATCCGTCCAGATCCTGTATGTTTCTGCTGTCAATTCCCAAAAGCAATCTGCTCTTCTCTCCCGTTTTCCATCACCAGTTCCAAAAAACTTATCCAGTAAAAGCAACCGGAAGATTATCTATACAGTTAAATCCGAAGTCCTCCAGAATCTTCAGCGCCACCGTCTTTCCCTGCACCACTCATTCCGGTCAAGATAAGACAGGAACGTTTTTGCCTCCTTCTCGGTTCGGACCGGTCTTTCCTTCTCTTCCAAATCCCGCTCCTTCTTCTAAATTACACTTCTCTTTTATTACAAAAAAACTCTTTTTTTCCACTTAAAAAAAGCTCTTTCTTTTTACTGAAAAATAACTGCTTCTTTTGCTAAAAACTGCCCCACAGCTTGATTTCCGTTTCCAGCTGTACACCTTCCTTTTCTTTGACTATCCTTTTCACTTCTTCGATAAGCTCATAAATATTTCTTGCGCTTGCTCCGCCGAGATTGACCACGAAACCGCAATGCTTCTCGGAAACGGCGGCATTCTCCATACGAAAACCTCTAAGTCCTGCCGCTTCGATAAGGCGAGAAGCATAGTCTCCCTCCGGTCTTTTAAAGGTGGAACCGGCAGAGGGAAGCTCCAAAGGCTGCTTCTCCGCCCTTCTCTTTTGAAAATCCTCCATTTTCTCTCGAATGGACGCAAGTTCTCCCTTCTTTAAAAGGAAGCTTGCAGAAAGGCAGAGCATCCCGTCTTCCACCGCAGAATGTCGATAAGAAAAATCCATTTCCGAAAGAGAAAGGTCGAAGATTTCTCCATTTCTTTTACAAAATGTACCATGATGGAAAACATCTTTGATTTCGCTGTTATAGGCGCCGGCATTCATCTTGACCGCTCCGCCTACAGTACCGGGAATACCGGAGAGAGGCTCCATTCCCGTGTAGCCCTTTTCCTCCGCATATTTTGCAAGTTCGGAAAGACTTGTTCCGGCAAGGGCTGTAAAAATCGCCCAATCTTCTTGATTTTTCTCTTCCAAATGCTCCTTATAGATTTGGAAGTGAATTCCGGATAGATTTTCACGAATAAGAATCACAGGGGCGTCAAGGCCTTCATCGGAGATCAAAACATTAGATCCCTTTCCAAGGACATAGAAGTCCTTTCCTTCCGTATGCAGCCTCTTGAGAAGTTCTTCCACATCTTCAAAGGAGCGGGGAATATAGAAGTCCTTTGCTTTTCCTCCTACTAAAGCTGGTGTATTCTCTTAGTAAGTTGCCTTGAAAATGTTCCATTTACTCCTCTTCCTGCATATTCATATTCTTCGTCACTCGCTCATACAGTACTTGTGCGGCATTGTAGCCCATCTTCTTCGCTCTGTTATTGATTGCGGCACACTCCACGATGATGGCCACATTTCTACCCGGACGAATGGGGATATCGTAGCTGATAATCTGATTTCCCAAAAACTCTGTATAATTATCCTTTAAGCCCAAGCGGTCATAATCCTTATCCTTGGACCATTCTGCAAGGGAAATCACCATATTGATGGTCTGGGTGTCCTTTACGGATTCCACACCGAACATCTGCTTCACATCGATAATCCCGATACCGCGAAGCTCGATAAAGTGCTTTGTCACATCCGGTGCCGTTCCGACCAAGGACTCGTCGGAGACCTTTCGAATCTCCACCACATCATCACTGACCAAACGATGTCCTCTCTTAATCAATTCAAGAGCCGCCTCCGACTTTCCAATCCCGCTGTCTCCCGTGATGAGAACACCTTCTCCGTAGACATCCACCAGAACTCCGTGCACGGTAATCATGGGAGCCATCTTCACCTTCAGCCAGCGGATAATTTCTCCTTCCAACTCGGTCGTGGGGCGTTCGCTCGAAAGAAGGGGAATCCCCGCCTCCTCACAGGCGGAAATCATACAGGAATCCGGTTCTATATCTCTGGCATAAATAATGCAGGGAATAGGATATTTTGTAATTTCCGCATATCTTGCTCTTCTCATCGGCCTATCCATAGTCATAAGATATGCCGTCTCAACATTTCCGATAATCTGTACACGTTCCGAATCAAACTGCTTAAAAAAAACCTGCAAGCTGCAACGCAGGTCTGTTTACATCGGGAATGGTCATAAAAATCTTGTCCGTATCGATGGAAGGAGTCAGATTCTTCAATCCTTCCTTCTCTATCAGCTGAGAAACACTAACTTTTTCGTTGCTTTTCATGAGCTCCTCCTGTACCTGTTTTTGTTTCTAAAGTATAGGTTTTCCCGACTGAAATTGCAATCCCTGAAAAGCTATGCTAGACTCTAGCGAAGAAGAAAGGAATCTGCCGTGTATGGATAGTAGAGAGAAAAAAGAAGAAGCTATCGGCATTTTTGATTCAGGTGTCGGGGGCATCAGTGTCCTGAAGGAATTGCAAAAAGAAATGCCATACGAAAATTTTATCTTCTACGGAGACCAAAAAAATGCACCTTACGGAGAAAAATCCGGAGAAGAGGTCCGTGCTCTTTCTCTTAAGGCTTACCTTTTTTTGCAAAAAATGAAGGTAAAGGCCACCGTAATTGCCTGTAATACAGCCACCTCCGCCGCAGCGCGGTTTCTTAGGGAGCGCTATCCGGATGACATCATCATCGGTATGGAACCTGCAGTAAAGCCGGCCGCCTTTTTTCAGGAAAAAAATATTTCAAAAAATTATAAATGTGAAAAAGAAACAGGAAAAAAAAGAATTCTTGTTATGGCGACGGAAAGCACCCTAAAGGGTGATAAGCTCCACCACTTAATCGACAGTTTAAAGGAACAGGGAGAATACATCCTCCTTCCCGCACCGGGCATTGTTCGTCTTCTGGAAGAAGGAAAGGGGCATGGTGATGAGATGCTCTCTTATTTAAGAGAATTACTTTCTCCTTATAGGGAAGGAAGGATTTCTTCTATTGTGCTGGGTTGTACCCATTTTCCCTTTGTAAAAAGGAAATATTAGACGCTTTGGGATATCCCGTTCCCTTCTTTGACGGTGCCGCCGGTACGGCAAGAGAAACCAGACATCGCTTGGAAGAAAAAGGTCTGCTTCGTGATAAGAATCACGAGGAAGCGGATAGAGGAATTCCAAGTCCAAGCGTAGAGCTATACAGCAGTACAGGCGATAGCAGTCTCTTAGAGACTTTCTACCGCCTGCCCATTTAGATTGTTTTTAAGGCATTCACTAAAGCTATTATTTTAGTCTATATACGCCCTTTCTTTTGACCCGGTATTTCCATTTCTTCTCTAATTGCCAGTTTAGCCTGTCATTTACTGACGGGCTTTTCTCTTTTACCGCGTAAGCCACCCCAAGGAGAACGATTGCACCTACTGCCATCCCTGCAGATTTCGGGAATCCGCTTCCGGCTTGCCCAGCATCCGCACTTGTCCCGCTTTCTGCACTTTCTCCCGTTTTTTCAGACTCCGCCTTTTCCGAATCTTTTGCATCTCCTCCGCTCTTATAACTGATGGTCAAGGCTTTCGTACTGAAAATATAGTGCTCATCCTTCACTTCACTCGCGATTTCCGTCTCTCCGTCAAAGAAATGAGTCTCTCCCGTAAAAGCGGAGGCGGGAATGGAATAGCTCAGTTCTCCGTTTATTTCCGTTACGGGATTTCCGTAATGATCTACTATCAGAAGGTCTCCATGTCCTTCCTCTTCGCCCGGCTTAACCTGCAGCTTTAAACCAATCTCGGCACTGTTCTTCGGCACAAGAACTTCCGTACCGCTAAAGGCTGCGGTTGCTCGTCTTCCGCTAAAACGAATCGTGTAGTCATTTTCCTTGATATAGTTTTGGAACTTCTCTTTGATTTCCTTATGAATTTCCTTTAAAACATCAAAGGCCTTTTTAGCCTCTTCCTGATTTTTAGCAGTAGCTTCTTCCGCACTCAGCATCGTTGTTACGGCATTTTGCAATTCTTCGCTTTCCAAAGCATTGATTTTTTCGGATACAATAGGCTGGAACTCGTCACGATTGTACTCCACCATGTAAGCGTATCCATGGCAAGCCAGTATACGGAGTCTTCATTAAATTCATTTTCCTCATTCTCCGCTTCCTGAATCCCTGCCGTCTGATTCGGATAGTACGCTACAAACGGAGAAGTAAGAGGAGAGCCCAGCGCAAGCCACATCGTTCCCGGATACTCTGCTGTCGCAGTAGAGGGAAGATGATAAATGTGTGCTTCCATCGTATTTCTGTTTCCGATAGGATATAAATCTCCGCGACTCATGTCGTCTGCTACTTTATCAATGGTTTCCAGACGGTTTCTGGTAAAGGCCATGGCATCTGCCAGCGTGATTTTCTTTTTTGTCTCCTGTAAGAAGGGATAAATCTCTCCGTCAAACTTTGCATCCGGATTAAACTGCTTGATGCCTGAGCAAACACGGGACTCCGTACTATCGGATAGCTCTCCGGCATAGGAAGCGTATAAATCAATCGACGAACTTTCTTCATTGCCCTTTAAGGTCTTCGCTTCGCTTGCCACCTTAAAGATATCCTTCGAGTAAATATACATGCCGTCCTTGGAAATGTTGAAATGCTCCTTTTCTTCTCCCACGCTTAAATCACATTCATTTAACCAGAAGGAATTCGGAAATACGGAATATTTGTCGCTTGGATATTTCATGGCTACAAACTGGTGTCCAGTATAGATTTCCATATACCAAAGTTCATTATGATCGGCTACCACGAGGCCGTTTCCTTCCGCAGCTCCCTTCGTTGCAACCTCCTCCGCTATAAATTCGACGGCGGATCTTGCATTGTCGCAGCTTCCGAGTACGGCGGTTGTGATAATGGCTTCCGTGATTCCGACCGGCACCGAGCTGTCCGTCCCGTCCACATAGGGATCCACGGCAAGTACCTTTTCATTTGCAGTAGCGGAAACAGTCATGTCCGCAATTAAACCTTTCTCATTGAAACCCGCCTCGTCAAAGTTACCGTACTCCGGGGTTGTGTCGCTTACCGAGGTATAGCGATAGGAATCATGGGTAAAGGTATAGGAATAACCATTTTCCGGATCATAAGAAACATCCTTAATGGTCTCTCCGGCCTTGTATTCCCCGGCCTCATGAATCTTATAGGCTTTGTTGTGGTTTACCTCCAGATCTTCCGTACGTCCGAAAATCGTACTGCCGTCCTCTGTAAGGTCCTTTCCGACAATCACTCCCGTGCAGGCGTAAGCCGAGAACACGGCGGAAATACTGATCCCCGTAGCAAGAACGCAGCCGCAAAGCATGGAAACAGTTTTTTTCATTTTTTCTCCCTTCTCTTGTAAGTGAAATCCCCGTTCTTCTTTAGAACAGGACAACACAGCTTCTTTTCTTGTAATTGTATTATAAATTATACAATTTGACGAATATGGAAATAACTTCGATGCTTTCTTGTATATTATTGCAGAAAGCCGTTTTGAAAGGACTTCTCCCGCAAAATAGCAGTCTGTTTCTCTTCTTGGACAGGCAAACTGTGGAGAAAAAATATTTGCAAATTTTTGCTTGACAATAAAAATGAATCTTTGTATAGTATACGGGTGCTACGGCATACGCGCCCTTAGCTCAGCTGGTAGAGCAGTAGACTCTTAATCTATTTGTCCAGGGTTCGAGTCCCTGAGGGCGCAGTACAGAAACGATGTCACAAAGTGACATCGTTTTTTCTTTACCTAATTTATCTTCTACTTACCGGACTATTATAAGAATTAGTATATATTGTATTTTACAGTCTTGAAACAGGAGCAATCTGAGCCCGTCAGTACTTGCTGAAAGCAAGCAATGCGATGCTTGAAGCTTAGTACTGCTACCGGGCGAAGTTAGCGAGAACGTGCCCCTGTTCCAAGACTGCAAAATACGATTGCAATTCTGATAACAGCCCAACTTATCACATTCCTCTTATTTTTTTCTGAATACTTTCTCCATTTCTTCCGCTTTCCTAAAAGCTTTGTTATACTATGACAGAATGGCGAAATTTTTAGTATTTCTCTATATAAAGGAGTGCTTATGCAAAATATATTGGTTTGTGATGATGATAAACAGATTGTGGAAGCCATTTCCATTTACCTAACCGGTGAAGGCTTCCATGTTCTCAAAGCCTATGACGGCTTTGATGCTTTAAAAATCATGGAGAAAGAAGCTCTCGATCTCCTTATTTTGGATGTAATGATGCCTGGACTGGACGGGATTCGTACCACCTTGAAGATTCGGGAAAAGAGCTCCGTTCCCATCATTATTCTCAGTGCAAAAAGTGAGGACACGGATAAAATTCTGGGCTTAAACATCGGTGCAGATGACTACATCACAAAGCCCTTTAACCCCTTAGAGCTTGTCGCAAGAGTAAAGTCTCAGCTAAGACGCTACACACAGCTTGGCAATATGAACGAAACGGCAAAAGGCGATGCTGTTTACAGCTGTGGCGGTTTATTGATTAATGATGATACCAAAGAGGTAAGCGTGGACGGGGAGCAGGTTAAGCTGACTCCAATCGAATACAATATTCTGCTTCTTCTTGTTAAAAATGCCGGGAAGGTATTCTCCATCGACGAAATCTACACCTCCATTTGGAATGAGGAAGCCATCGGTGCAGACAATACCGTTGCCGTACATATCCGTCATATTCGGGAAAAAATTGAAATTGACTCCAGAAAGCCCAAGTACTTAAAGGTCGTTTGGGGAGTCGGCTATAAGATCGAAAAACAAGGAAAGACCGAGGAATAAAATGAAAAAGTTTTTCATCCCTTTCTTACACCTCTTCTCCCTTTTTCTTCTGCTCTGCAGTTTGGTCATCCTGCATTTTGCACCAAGGGGAAGAGACGCGGTGTCCTTCTTAAAGGAGAAAAACTACCTCTCCTCCTCCGACTTTGACAGTGCTATTTCGGAAAGTGTCAATGATATCTTTGATTACATTGATTTACGGGACATTTTTGAAACAAGGGGAACTCTGGACTTAAATCATACCATTGCACAAAGTGAGACAAACGGTGCCACCCGTTCCTACAGTTTGGATTATTTGATTAAATACGCCCGCTCCATGGGCTATTATTTGAATGAAAAAAATGAAATCCTGGAAGATGGTCCGGCTACCGTCTCAAAAGAGCAGGACGAGAAGGAACATATGGTCCGGGTTATTTATCGTGCCTATCTTCCCGACTACCAGCCCGCAACGCCCGCAGACGGCTTTATGAGCCTTGGGCGCTTAGCCAAAGAAGCTTTGGGCTATCTTGCAAAATACTATGCTATTCGCTCCCGCTACTTTGACAAAGGCTCCAACTTTTCCTTTTACGTAGCCTATTCCAGTGAGGGAAATTCCACCTGTTATACCAATGCGGAAGGAATCACCGAAAAGCAGATTCAGACTCTGGGAAAATACCTCTATACCGACTCCGATACCTTGGAAATCAAAAGCAATCTGAAAACAGCCCCCTCCAATCTTGTGCCTCTTTTGGAAGCAAGAGACCCGTATCGGGATGGAACTTACGTTTTCTCCGCCGGAGTAGATACCCGCTTCCCGCATGAGGATGAGTACAAAGCAGCCTATATGGAATACAGCACCAGAAGGCAGCTTACCTTTGTCGGACTATTTCTCTTTATTTTCAGTATCTTTGCCGTTTTAACGAGCTTTGTTATGCTCCTTGCCCACACCGGACGCGGAGAAAAAAACGGCCTCCAACTCTACCCCTTTGATAAAACTCCTGTAGAACTGACTCTTATGCTTGGGATTGTTTGGTTTTATTTCACGCAGATCCTTACAAAGTATTTTTTCGAAAGTCTTCTGCTGGTTGTAGGAAACTTCCCCGAACCGGCTTTTTTTAGTTCTTTAAGCCTGTTTGCAATTCGATATCTCTTACTCCTGCCCTTATTTCTTTCCATGGTGCGGCAGTACAAGAAATCCATGCTCTTTCATTGCTCCTATCTGAGAAGAATCCTAAAGCTCATGGAAACCTATATCACCGCAAGCCAGTTCACAAGATCAAAGACCTTTTCCTACCTGCTGTTTGTGTTTCCCAACTTGCTTGCTTTAGGCTTGATTCTGTACAACGCCTATTGCTTTATTAACAGAAGAAGCCTATTGCATCTGCTTTTTGCCACCCTTTTACTCTTTATTACCGTTTCCATCGACTACTACACCTACTTCATCAGTAGGGGTTTGCACGATGCGGTAAATGAGCAGGTTAAGGCTGAGCGTTTAAAGGCGGACCTAATTACCAATGTCTCTCATGATTTAAAGACACCTCTTACCAGCATCATCAGCTATGTAGACCTGTTAAAGCGGGAAAATATCGGAGATGAAAGGGTACAAGGATATATCGAAGTTTTGGAACAGAAGGCCAGCCGTCTGAAGAACCTGACGGAAGATCTGGTGGAAGCCAGCAAAGCCAGCTCCGGTAATGTCAGTCTGGAGCTGCATCCCATTAACTATAGTGAAATACTTCTTCAAACCTTAGGAGAGTTTCAGGAGAAGCTGGAAAAACGTTCTCTTACTATTCTTACTTCGGTACCGGAAGAAGATATCATGATTATGGCGGACGGAAGACAACTGTTCCGCGTTCTGGAAAACCTCTTTAACAACTGTGCAAAATATGCACTTCTTGGAAGCAGAGTCTATATCACTCTGGAAAAGCGGGAGAAAGAAGCGGCTTTCATTATGAAAAATATTTCGGAGGCCCCTCTAAATATCTCCCCGGATGAACTTACGGAGCGTTTTGTACGTGGAGATGTTTCGCGCAGTACGGAAGGCTCCGGCTTAGGACTTTCTATTGCAAAGAGTCTTACCAAGCTTATGTCCGGTAAGATGATTATCGATATCGACGGAGACCTCTATAAGGTATCTCTACTCTTCCCGCTCGTGGAAAAGGAAGAAGGAGAATAGCTTTTTATGCTGAGACTGTTTAAAAAAGTAAAAAAACAAAAAAGATTCGGATTCGCTTCTATTTCAGTGTTTTTAGTGTTAATCCTCATTCTAAGCCTCTTTACCCCAATCCTGTCCTTTGCGGACAACTGGCCTTCTTGTCCGGAAGCCATTGAGGCGGAGGGGGCTGTTCTTTTGGATGCCAATTCCGGTACCGTACTTTATGCTAAAAATGAGCACAATAAGTACTTTCCCGCTTCCATCACCAAAGTCTTAACAGCAATAGTAGTACTTGAAAATGTAGAGAATCTCGAGACAAAGATCAGTTTTTCCTCTGCCGCAACAAAGGACAATCTGGAGGTCAATTCTACGGTAATCGGTGCCGTTCCCGGAGATAAATTGAGTGTAAGGGACTGTCTTTACTGTCTGCTCCTCCACTCTGCAAATGACTGTGCAAACGCCCTAGCTGAATATGTTGCCGGCTCCAATGCAAAATTCGCCGAGATGATGAATGAGAAGGCAAAAGAAATCGGCTGCACGGATTCCCATTTTACCAATCCATCCGGACTAAACAATGAGGAGCATTACACCAGTGCCATGGATATGGCAAAGATTCTGCAATATGCAATACGGAATCCCATTTTTTTACAGATTGATGCCACACAGGCATACACCCATGCTCCCATCAGTAAGTATCCGGATGCGGAAGCAAAGGAAAATACCATTTATGCCCATCACAAAATGATGCGTAAAAGTTACAAGGAGTATTACGAGGGTGTATTTGCCGGAAAAACGGGTTATACGATGCTTGCCGGAAACACCTTGCTTACCGCTTGCAAAAGAGGGGATACAACCCTGATTTGCGCCATCTTAAACGGGCACAACACACAGTATAAGGATACAAAGAAGCTCTTTGATTTCGGTTTTTCCTGCTTTAATTCCTACCCTGTAGAGAAAAATGACAATCGTCTTCTTGCTTTGGAGAACAAGTGGAATGTAGACGGTATTCCTTTATCAAAAGCCTTGCATTTTACAATCGGCAGCACAGATCAGGTTTGTCTTCCGAAAGAGATTCCCTTCCAGGATGTCGCCTCCGAATTAAGCTATGATTTAACAGAGGAGGAAAAGGAGGAGGGAAAAGTCGCAAAACTTGTCTATCATTTTGAAGATCGCACTGTAGGTACCGCTTATATCTATTTGGAAGACGAGGAAAGCAGTAAAGACAAGAGCAGTCTCTCCCAAACATCTCTAAAAAAAGAAGAAAGCATCCCGAAACGAATTTCCGTGGAGCTGAAAAAAGAAGAAAAAAGCACGGAAGAGACAGTCGATAGCAGCACAGAGAGACAGAGCAATGCTCCTGTTATATTTGACAAGAAGGCAGGAAAAATTATTATTCAAAAACCGATTCTGAATCTTCTAAAAATCCTGCTCGCTCTATCCGTCCTTGTCGTGCTCGGGTTTATCGGCGTTTACCTCTTCCAAAGAAGAGAAGAACTGTACCGTGCAAGAAGAAGAAAACGTATGCTTAAGCACACCAAAGACCTCAGTCGGGACCAAAAGGCAAGACGAGATTTGCTGCTGGAAAAAAAACGTAGAGAAAAGAAAAACAGAAATTAGATATGAATTTTATATGAAAGCTTTATTCTTTTTTTAGAGAAAAGTTCTTGCTTATTCCTTCATATCGGAGTATTATCTTGCTTCATAGACATAAAAAATAACTTAAATTATGATTATAGAGTAGATAAAAAATTAAGGAGAAATGGAGGAATAAAGATGGAGACAGTAAAAATTTCAATTCCGGATTCAGAAGCAGTCAATGATTTTGTCAATAAGACAAGCAGCTTTTCTTTTGATCTGAATTTAGGCCGCGGAAGTCGCATCGTCGATGCAAAGTCTTTCTTGGGTGTACTTTTCCTCGGTATTGGCAATGTATGCGATTTAAGTGTTCCGAAGGAGTATATGCATTTGGTTGAAGAGAAGTTAGGGAAGTATGTAGTAAAGAGCGCTTCCAAAGCCTCCTAAAAAGAAACCAATTTTGCCCTTCGGGCAATGTAAAGGGACTGTAAAAAACCGCTCCAACAAAAAAGGAGCTGTAAAAAATCAAAATAATAAAGGGATTCTTTGCAATATTATTGCTTAGAAAATTATTTTGATTTTTTACAGCTCCTTTTTGAGTTATAGGATAAACTTGTTGATGAAAACCGGGTTTTCTAAACAGGTATCGCGCTCTTAGAGCACGCAGAATCTCATTTCATATACCGATTCACTTCCACTAAATCCACTATATAGATCTTGCCCGTCTTTGCCCACATACGACAGTCAATATGCCCGTTTTTGGGGAATCGTCTGGTCTGGCCGGCATTATAGCCTCTATAGTCCGTCTTCAGAACACGTTTCATCAGCATCTTATCCGTAACGGATGCCCTCCATACCGGAATCGAAAGAGTACAGTCACCGTCTCCGGTATATATCACGATGATGGCAACCTGCGTTTCACTTCCTCTGGCAAAGACTACATAATTCTTTCCTGCCTGCAAAAGCATAAGGGCACCATTTCGGAGGGAAGGCATATTTTTTCTATGAAAAAGCAAGTATCTGTGATAGTCCAGAAGCTCCATGTCTTCCTCCCCCCACGGATAGGGACGACGGCAATCCGGCTCTGTCCAACCGCAGACACCGACCTCATCCCCGTAGAACAGAGTCGGAGCCCCCGGCCAAGTCATAAGAAGCATGGCTCCAAGACGAAACAAAGCAGGATCAATTCCTGTTGCCGCATCATCCAAGCCCGCCTTAATTCTCCCGACTCTTCTATTGGTCCTCGTCATAAAACGGGAATGGTCGTGATTCGAAAGCTGATTCATACTGGCTTCTATGGCGTTCTCCGGCATCTTTGCCATATTGTAGCGCATGGTATTAAAGAAGATGGTTCCGTCTCCAAAGAGCTCCGGCATCTCTCTGTCCGAGTGCTTTTCCATTCCGGTTAAAAACCAGCTTACCGGCTCCATAAACGCGTCATAATTCATGATGCTGTCCCATTCCTCGCCCCTAAGCCAGGCACTGGGATCTCCATAATGCTCCGCAAGAATAACCGCATTCGGATTGGCTTCCTTAACGGCCTTACGGAACTTCTTCCAGAAATAATGGTTGTATTCCTCGCTGTGTCCGAGGTCGGCAGCCACGTCCAGCCTCCATCCGTCGCAAAAATAGGGTGCGCTTACCCATTTTCTTGCTACAGAGAGAATCTCCTCCTCTAATGAAAGCGCATTTTCATAATTCAATTTAGGAAGGGTGTCATTTCCCCACCACTTCTCATACGCATCATTGTTCGGCCAATCCGCAGGATCTTTTTTTAGGAAATGAAAATACTCTCTATATGGGCTGTCATAGCTTTCGTATGCTCCCAGAGGATAGGAATTTCCCTCTCCCGTCTTATAGAAGAAGGAGGCGTTCATATAGCGATGAAAGGATCCGCAGTGATTGAATACGCCATCAATAATGACCTTCATCCCTCTTTTATGGCAAGCTTCCACGAAGTCTCTAAAGAGTGCATCGCTGGCTTCCAGATTCTCTATATCCGTACTGCGAATACTGTATCGGGTAGCATGCTTATTTTCCCTGTCTCCCTCTTTCAGGACTTCTCCCCCATCCTTTACGATTCGTCCAAGATGCGGATCGATGTGAGTGTAATCCTGTGTATCATATTTATGATTGGAGGGCGAAACAAATAAAGGATTAAAATACAAAACCTCTACCCCAAGATATTGCAGATAGTCCAGCTTTTTCCATACTCCTTCCAAGTCACCTCCGTAAAAGCGGTGCACATCAAAGGGTTCCACTTTTGCATTCCAATCCGCCACGGCCTCTACCGGCCTTGCGAGGTAAATGTATTCTCTGTCCTCCACATTGTTCTTTCCGTCGGCATTGTAGAAGCGGTCCACAAAAATCTGATACATGACAGCACCCTTAACCCAATCCGGCACAAAGAAATCCGGAAAAATCGAAAAGGCATACTGTATCTGCAAGTCATCCGTCACACCAAGACGGTTATATGACAGGTATTCCATCCCTTTTTGTATCTGAAAATAGTAGTAAAAAGGCTTGTCCTGTAGTTCTATCTCTATTTCGTAATAATCAAAATAACGGTCACTGCTCACGATCTTCATGAATAGCTTGGAATCTTCTTCCATGAAAACCAAAGATACACTGTCCACATCCTCCTTCAAGGTCCGAAAGCGTATGGTAACCGTCGAAAAAGAGGGGCTCTCCTCCGGTTCTCGGTAGAAGCCCTTCCCTATACTATACAGGGCATCCCTATTGATTCCCATCATTCCTCCTTACACTTTACTCCTCAAAGTGAATTCCGGCCAAATAAGGAAGTCCTCTGTAACGCTGCTGATAGTCAATGCCGTATCCCACTATAAAAATATCCGGAATCAAAAATCCCTTGTACTTTACTTTAACTTCACACTCTCTTCTTTCCGGCTTATCCAGTAAAGTGCAAATTTCCAAAGAAGTCGGGTTTCTCTCTCCCAATAACTTAGTCAAATGACTCAGGGTTCTACCCGTATCTACAATATCTTCAACCAGAAGTACATTTTTTCCTTCCAGAGGTTCATCCAAATCCTTCACAATCCTCACGATGCCGGAACTTTCCGTCGCATTTCCATAGCTGCTTACCGCCATAAAATCCATAGTCACATTCGGATTCTTCAAGCGCTTTGCCAGCTCACACATAAACATAACTGCACCCTTTAAGATGCAAATCAGATGCAGCGGTCTGTCTTTATAATCCTCATCTATGATTTTTGCCAGTTCCTTCACCTTCTCCTCTATCTCTTTTTCAGAGTAAAGGACCTCCAATCTCTCTTTCACCTTTTCTTCTCCATGACTTAATCTACTATGTATATACTTCAAAACTTTCACTCACATCACTACTATTATATAGTTTTATCGCAGTTTGCAAGCTTAATCTGCCGGAAATATATTCTGTTTTATAAGATTCTGTTTGTATCTTTCTGTTTTATATCTTTCTGTTTTATATCTTTCTGCCTCTGCAATCAATCTATCATAGATCAAGAACTTTCCCATCTCTTTTTCGAAGATAGAGAACCTTATTTCGAATTTCTCCTATATATCCCTTAGGAAGCTCCGTTCTTTTTCCGCTTCCTGAGAATATCAAGCTGTCCAGCGCATAAAGATGGGCTCTCGAAAGGTCTCTTATCTCTCCCCGCAGTCTTCTTATCGCCATGCGATATATTTCCCTCCGTAAAAAAGCGGGCTCTTCTTTTAAATCCAAAAGAGAAATCGCCAGTTTCCCTTCCTCTTCCGTCCCGAAGCATTGCAAAAAATCAGCAGCCTTTTTCTCCAGATACAGTTCCAGCTCGTTCATCAGCTCCGCTTCTTCCGAAAGATGCTGCACCGTTCGACTATTTATTTTCCATAGCAGGAATCAGGCTGTTTCGAATATAATTTCTGGTAAATTGCAAATCTTCATTGCTCTCATCTTCCATGTATTGTAATGACAATACATGGAGTCGTCCAATAATATCTTGTTTTCTTATAGATAAAAGCGGACGGATACGATGCCCTTCCTCCCTCTTCATTCCGGACAAACCGGAGATACCGGAACCTCTTAAAAGGTTATGAATAACCGTTTCCGCTTGATCATCCATGTGTTGTGCTAAAGCAATTTTTGTCAAAACTCCAGTTTTTGCTTCCCACTCCGCTCTTCTTTTTTCCAAGGCCTCATAACGAAGAATTCTTCCCGCTTCTTCCAAACCGAGTCCGTTCTCCGAGGAAAAAGCCGGAACATCCACCCGTACAGAAGTAAAGGGAATTCCCCATTCTTTAGCCTTATTCTCTGAAAATTGTAAATCCCGTTCCGCTTTTTCACCTCGAATCCCATGATGAACATGCATAGCTTCCAAAGAAAATGCAATATGCTTCTGCAATTCTTTCAAAAGATAAAGAAGATACAAGGAGTCTCCACCGCCGGAAAATGCCAGAAGAACCTGCTCTCCGGGAAGAATCAGCTTGTATTTTTTTATATATAAAAATAATTCCGTATCGATTCCCTTTTGCATTTTCCCTCTATTCGCAAAGAAAAACGAAAGAAGAAGAATCCTCTTTCGTTTCCAAGTACTTAATTTTCCGGTTTTACAATGATTTCATCAGGCATCTGTAAACCAAAAATCTCTCTCGCCTCTTCCATGATGTATTCCTTGGTCTTGCTATAAACCCGTTCTTCATCCAGTTTCTTTTCTCGTTGCTTTTCTTTATTTAATTCTTCTTCGAGACTTTCTTCCATGGCGAGATAGTTTTTATTCTGTTCTTGCAATGTATTTCCTCTGACAAAAATCACAATAGCAAGGAGAGCTACCACCAGAACCAGTCCTAAAATGGTAACTCCGTTTCCAAACATTCCGCTTTTCTTTCTTCCTTGCTTCTTCATAGATACTCGAATAGCTCTTCAGCTTCATCCTTTCGTATTGGTTCTTTGGTGGAGAGAACTTTTGCTTCCACCTGTTTTTCTCCAAAACGAATACCGATTACGTCTCCAATCTTTACGTCATAGGATGCTTTCTGCACTTTGCCGTTAACAGATATTCGACCGGTATCGCAGGCTTCATTAGCTATTGTCCGTCTTTTTATCAGGCGAGATACCTTAAGATATTTGTCTAAGCGCATGGCTTAGTTTACGCGCTCCTTTAAAGCCTTACCTGCCTTGAATCTCGGAGCCTTGGAAGCAGCAATCTTCATGGACTCACCGGTTCTTGGATTGTGTCCTTCTCTTGCAGCTCTCTCAGAAACATCAAATGTTCCGAAGCCAATCAGCTGAACCTTGTCACCCTTCTCAAGAGCACCTGCAATAGCCTCAAATACTGCCTCTACTGCAAGTCCTGCATCCTTCTTGGATAATTCTGCCTGCTTAGCTACAGCGGAAACCAACTCATTCTTGTTCATTTTTTTTCCTCCATGATTGCCGCCTCAGGCGGCGTATTATAATTCATAACGAGTATCCTTCACAAAGCGTGCGATATCTCGTTTGCGAGTACTGCAAAAGCTCGCAGACTCTTCTTGTTAAGGAGCGGAAACTAGGAATAGTTCAGCTCATAATAGGGACGAATGCCCTTATACGACTGCATTATAGCTTTCCCACTTTCTCCTGTCAATGAACCATGCACATTTCATGCCGATTTCCTGTGTTTTTTAAGTAAAAAAAGGTAATTTTATCTTAAAAAATGAAAATAAGTCTGTTTAGCGGACAAATAAGTACAAACTCAGCAAGCTATCATGCGTAAAGAGAACTGTCTGTCAGTACGTTCAAAGAGAAAGCACTGTTGCGATTTCCCCTGCCTTATCCATTGTTTCTCGAATATTCGGAAGCTCCCTTTGATTTTTCTTTTTATATAAAAGAGCAGGCTTTTCTCCATTTTGAAAACGAAGTTCCCCATTGGAATCCTGTACAAGAGCGGGGATTTTTGCGGTATCCAATTTTGCTTTCGGTGAAAACTGTAACAGAATTTCACCCCTCTTAATCTTACATTCCAAAACACCGATCTTACTGAGGGAAAGCTTTAGCATCGCTACACGGAAGAGATTTTCCACCATATCCGGCAAATCCCCGTAACGGTCTATCAGCTCATCCTTTAAATCCATTTCCTCCTCATCACTTCCGATAGTGGAAATCTTCTGATAAGCTTCAAGCTTCTGCTCTTCATTTGGAATATAGCTTTCCGGAATATAGGCATCGAGGTCAACATCAATCTGACACTCTATGCTTTCCTCCTCCGTCTTTTCTCCCTTTTCCAATAAAACTGCATGGCGAAGAAGCTTGGTATAGAGCTCATAGCCCACCGCCTCCATGTGTCCGTGCTGTTCTGCTCCGAGCACATTTCCCGCACCGCGAATCTCCAAATCCCTAAGGGCAATTCAATTCCCTGATCCCAACTCCGTAAATTCTCGGATGGCTTTTTAAGCGCTTTTTCCGATTCCTCCGTAAGACTTTTTTTCCCTTTTTATACAGAAGAAATGCATAGGAAATACGGCTCGAGCGTCCTACACGCCCGCGAATCTGATAGAGCTGAGAAAGTCCCATTTTATCCGCATCCTGAATGATCAAAGTATTTGCGTTTGGAATGTCGAGCCCCGTTTCAATAATGGTTGTGGAAACCAGAACATCAATTTCTCCGGAAATAAAGGAAAGCATGATTTTCTCAAGTTCCCGCTCTCCCATCTGCCCATGAGCATAGGCAACTCTTGCATAGGGAACAAGATGCTGCACGCGCATTGCCGTATCCGCTATGCTCTTTACCCTGTTATGCACATAGTAAACCTGTCCGTCTCGCCTAAGCTCCCGCTCTATCGCTTCCCGGACGGAGGCTTCATTTTCCTCCATGACATAGGTTTGAATCGGCAGACGGTCAAGGGGCGGCTCTTCCAAGACGGAGAGATCACGAATTCCCACTAAGGACATATGGAGGGTTCTAGGAATAGGAGTTGCAGAAAGGGTCAAAACATCCACATTTTCCTTTAAAGATTTAATCCGCTCCTTATCCGATACGCCAAAGCGTTGCTCCTCATCCACAATGAGAAGTCCCAGGTTTTTAAAATGTACATCCTTCGAAAGAAGACGGTGTGTGCCTATCGCAATATCCGCTCTACCGTGAGAAAGCTCTTCGAGGCTCTTCTTCAGCTCCTTTCCGCTTTGAAAACGGGAGAGGAGACGAGTCTCCACCGGAAAGCCCTTCATTCTTTCCGTGAAGTTATTGTAAATCTGCTGGGCAAGGATGGTTGTCGGGCAAAGGTAAGCTACCTGCTTGGAGTCCTGCACCGCCTTAAAAGCGGCTCTAAGAGCAATCTCCGTCTTTCCGTAGCCCACATCTCCACAAACCAGACGATCCATGATTTTTCTGCTTTCCATGTCTTCCTTCGTGGCTTCAATGGCTAAAATCTGATCTCCCGTCTCTTCATAGGGGAAGGCTTCCTCGAATTCCTTTTGCCATACCGTGTCCTCAGAAAAGGCATAGCCTTCCTCGTTTTGGCGTTTCGCGTATAACCTTAAAAGCTCTCTTGCGATTTCCTTTACCGCCCCCTGCACTTTTGCCTTTGTTTTCTGCCATTCCGTGCCGTTTAAGCGGTTCAGCTTCGGTACTTTTGCCTCTTTTCCCGCATACTTCTCTATGCCGTCCAGCTTCGTTACAGGTAAATAGAGATTTCCCCCGTCTCCGTAGAGAATCTTGATAAAATCCTTGCTCACGCCGTCTGTTGTGATACGCTCTATTCCTTGATAAATGCCGATTCCGTGGCTTTCGTGCACCACATAGTCGCCTTTTTCGATTTCCGTCAAGGAACCGATGCGCACGCCTTCGACCTTCTTTTTCTTTTTCTTCTTTTTTAGGCTAAGGCTCTGCCCGAAAAGTTCCGCTTCCGTAAGGACAAAGAGCCTTTCTTCTTCAAGAGAAAAGCCATGCCGGAGAAAGCCTGTACAAACCTGTATACTCTTCTCCCCCTCTTTAGGGAGGCTGAATTCATCGGGGCAGTATGCGGAAATCCCTTCTTCTCGAAGCTGTTCCGCAAGACGGGAGGCACGGAGCACAGAGGGAGAATAGAGAAGAATCCTGTATTTCTCCTGAAAAAGTCGTTTCACATCCTCCTGAAAAAGACCGGGCTGTTTTCCATAAGAAGGAATTTCCTTACTGCTTACGCTTTTTTCTGTAAATTTCCGGGCATCCGCTACATCGACTAAGGAATCGAGTCCCGTCCCGAGCGTGGAGAAGGCAGCAAAGGCTCTTTCTCCAATTTCCGTGAGGAGCGTTTGCGGAGAAAAAAGCTCTACCTTTTCTTCCTCCTCCGTATTCGCTTCAAAAAAGTTTAAAAACTCCGCTTCTACCCGCTCCGCCTCTTCCAAAAGCCTTGCCGGCTCATCCAGAAAAACGACTGCGTCTTTCGGAAAATAATCAAAAAGGGAAAATGCCTTAAGAGAAGAAGAAAAGCCCCTCTCCCCTGCAGGGTAGAGCTTTGCTTCTTCTATTTGCCAAAGAGAGCGCTGGCTCTCCAAAGAAAAGTGACGAATGCTGTCTACCTCTTCCCCGAAAAACTCAATACGAACCGGATCTTCCATCTGGTTGGAGAAGATATCCACGATACCTCCGCGAATAGAATACTCCCCTCGCATCTCAATCTGCTCAACTCTCTTGTACCCCATCTGCGAGAGTTTTTCCTGCAAGTCGGAAAGCTCGATATGCATCCCGATCTTCACAGTAAAAAGAGATACTTGAAAGGCATTTTTTCCTTCCATTTTCTCCATGAGGGAAGAGAAGGTGGTCACTACAATCCCGCTTTCCTCTTCCAAGAGGTGACGGAGACACTCTCCCCTTTCCCTTAAGATATAATGTCCCCTTGTATCCGCCTTGTAGAACAGATAATCCTTCGGAGGATAATAATAGGCATTTTCCGAAAAAGCCTTACAATCCTGCAAAACCTCCTTCGCCCTCTCCTCGTTTTTGCAAAGATAAAGTGCCCAGTTCTTTGCAAAAGGAAGTGCAAGAAGCGGTTTAAGACTATCTACTATTCCGGCATAAAAACTTGCCCTCCCAAGTCCAGCCTTTCACGCATGGACTGAAAAAGCAAAGTTTCCTCAACCGGATTCGTATATACGGATTCTCCCTTGTTGACCTCATTATTGTTTAGCACTATGAACCTCTAATTCAAAAAATTGGATCTGAAACGTCTCCTATATCCTCTTTCATAAAGACGCTCTCGCTCATACTTTTTTCTGGCAATAGGATTATTAATAAAAAAATACAAATTGATTCGACATGGGCATAAATAAATCCATGAAACGTTCTAATTCTTCATAGTTTTGCGGGTATTGGAATAAGGGGTAATCTGAGCCCGTTAGTACTTGCTGAAAGCGAGCATTGCGAAGCTTGAAGCTTAGTACTACTACGTGGCGAAGTTAGCGAGAGCGTGCCCCTGTTTCAATACTCGCAAAATATGAACAAGATTTCCATTGTTTTTTAATACAATATTGTAACAATTTATATTTTTTTATTATAGAGGTTCATGGCCTTTTCAATCCCCTCCGTAACGGTACAGATGCAGGCCTTTGCCACCTCCGCATAAGCCTCTTCCATCAGTTTCTCCTCTTCCTTAGAGAAATGTCCGAGGACATGGGCTGCCAAATCCCGGTTTTCATCCTTATCCCCTACTCCCAGACGAATCCGCGGGAAGTCCTCCGTTCCTAGTCTTGCAATGATGCTTTTTAGGCCGTTATGTCCCCCTGCCGAGCCTTTTTTCCGGATGCGAATACTCCCCGGAGAGAGGCTTATTTCATCAGAAATCACAAGAACCTGCTCTGCAGGAATCTTGTAGAAGTTTGCCATGGGGGCAATACTGTCTCCGGAAAGGTTCATATAGGTGAGGGGCTTTAAAATAATCACTTCCTCCGCTCCGATTCGTAATTTCGTAAAGGCGCCGTGAAATTTCGTGCTTTCCAGTCCTTTTCCACCCAGTTCATCCAAAAGGGCATCTATCGCCGCAAAGCCGGCATTGTGTCTCGTACCGTCATATTTTCTTTCCGGATTGCCGAGTCCTGCTATCAACCACATTTTTTATTTCCTCTATAATCTTATTGTTATCGCAACTTTTGTAAACTATATCCATATTCAAAGAATAGTATTATAAAATATTTTCTTTCTCAGGGCAATCCAAACGATAGTCTCCCTAAAACAGACATTCTTGCTTCCTCTTCATACTCATTGTAAAAAAACAAGACATTACACATTCCGTAAGTGCTTCATTTAAAAAAGAGAAAAGCGGATATTGCATGTCCCCTTTTCTCTTCCCAATCTTTTTCTTTTCACTCCGGTATTTCTTTTGGGATCTGTACATCATGAAACCCAATTATGCGAGCTAATCATTTTACAATCCTTTATTTCTCTAGTACTTAAATTTCGATACAGCTTCCTTGAGCTCCGCCGACATACTTTCCAAAGCCATAGTGGAATGTCCTATTTCATCCATAGCCGTTTTCTGCGCCTCCGATATTTCTTTTACGCTGTCAATATGAATCATCGTATTGTCTGATTTCTCGACGATTTCCTGAAATCCGCTCAGTAAGATGTCAATCTTCTCATGAATACGGCTCACCTTTTCCGTGATGTCCGTAACCTGTTTCACAATGGTCTGCACCTCCGTGCTAATGGAAGCAAAAGTTGCTTTGGACTCCTGCACAACCAAAACTCCTTCATCCAGCTTTTCATTATTTTCCACGGAAGAAGACACTACGCTTTCAATGTTTTCGCGAACTTCCCGAATCAGGACGGCGATGGAGTTTGTGGCAATCTTGGATTGATCCGCCAATCTACTAACTTCACTTGCTACAACAGCAAGGCCTCTTCCCGCTTCTCCGGCACGAGCCGCTTCAATAGAAGCGTTAAGCGCCAAGATATTGGTTTCCTCGGCAATACGCCGAATGGTTCGGACGATTTCTTCAATTTTTACCGAACCTGCACTTAATTTTTCTATCTTACTATTGTTTCTTTCGGAAGTCTCCTGCAGATCCAAAATCTTTTCTTCAATTCGTGCGGAAGCATCCGTTCCTTCATTGGTCGAATTGATTACGCTATCCATGGAAGCGTTAATTGTTTTTACACTCTCATTCAGTTCGAAGATCCGCTCCACCATAAACTGAACACTCTCCTTCGCGGAATCCACGGATGCCAGCTGCTCCGCCGCAATCTCACTGACTTCATGAACATTTCGGTAAACCTCTTCGTTCGAGGCAGTCATTTCCTGGCCTGAAGCGGATATTTCTTCCGAAGCATGGATTACATTCGAGGATGTATCTCCAATCACGTGGAACATCTCTCTTTAGCCCCACGGAGATGTGATTCAAAGATTTACTGATTAAACCGATTTCGTCTTTTCTATTCGTTACAAAGTTTTTGGTAAAGTCTCCTTGGGCAATCACTTCCGCGTCTCTAACCAAAGTATGAAGCGGTCGAAAGGCAATCGTTAAAAACAGCGTTGCAAAAATCGGAACAACAGCAAGCATAATGAGGACAACCACGAAAAGACTGTGTATAAGCTTCTTTTCCTGTTCTACCACCGCGCTTCTATCCTCTGTAAACTGTAAAAATCCCAAAGTCTTTTCGTCAAAGGACTTTAGGGGCAAAATGTAGTAATTATAACTTTTGTCGTCCGAGGTCAGGAAGATGGAGTTTCCGTTTTGTATTTCTTTCAGCTTATCCGGGAAAAGAAAGTCTACCGGCTCATCCGAAGCTGTGGAAGATACAAATTTACATCCCTCTTCGTCCAATTTGTATAAGCTGAAGTCACCATTATAAGATTGCTTTAAAGTTTCCAAAAAGCTGTGTTCCATTTCCCGCCCGAACTCAAAGCTTCCCAAGTGTACCCCTTTGTAAAATACGGGCATAACTACTCGAAAACCGAATCCTGAAACACCACTCTCGATTCCCTTTACCGTCTTTTTAGAGCTGTTGGCTTCATTTACTGTAAATCGAAAGCTTTTCAAACTGTCTCCAAACTTTTCCGGTTTATTCATTCTAAGAAAGGAGGTAGAATCCGGAAGGTGAAAATGCGCTTGGGGAAACTCTTCTTTCATACTTTCATAAGAGGGGCGCAGGTACTCATATAAACCGTTTCTGTCCCGATTGGCAAAAAGCTCCTGTACCTTTTCATTTTCCACAACTGCCCGAACATTCGCTTCCGTATAATCCAGATTGTCTTGAATATCCTGTGTGATAGAATTGCTGACAATCAACTCCAGATTATGCTCGGAATCCGAAAGCATCTTTCTTGTCGAATGGTAAAAATAGGACGCAAAAAAAGCTACTATGAGCATCATTGCCAGCAAAAAAAATAAGATAATTCTTTTTTTTAACGATAAATGCATAATACTTCTTCTCCAAATTCGACTAACTATGGTATTTTAAACAAGATTCCGCAGGCAATACAGATCGTCCTCCATTGTAAAAAAGACATTGCAGATATGGCGGTCAGACTTGTTAAGAATTAGAATTCTATAGATTTATCGGCATGATTTTCTTTACTTAAGCCGCTTTTTGCAAAAGGAAATAGAGGGCGTAAAAATTAAAATATTGAATAGTGATTTTGCAGATATTCAGTTCAGCTGGGTATGCGGGTGCTGAGCCTGAGTTAGAAGATGAATTACTGAAGCTTAGAATCGAGAATGCTTTTTTTAAAAAGAACTGAGGAGGCTGCGTTTAGAGGACGAAGCAAAAAAATGAGAGAACGGCGCTCGTCATCAACAGTCTCCGAAGAGAGTTCAAACTAAAAGACCTTCTCTCTTATATAGGCATGCCTAAGGCAACTTTTATGTACTGGCAAAAAAGATTTGACCGAGAGAATCCGGATAAAATACTAGAAGAAACAATTCTTACTATACGTGAGAAAAAAACAAGGATTATGGTTATCGCAGAGTAGTAGCTGAATTGCACAACAAAGGATATATGATCAACAAAAAGAAAGTTCAGCGAATCATGCAAAAGCTAGGGCTTCAAGTAACATCTTTTACCCGCAAAAGCAGAAAATATCGTTCCTATAAAGGAAGAGTTGGAACTGTTGCTCCTAATAGGATTAGAAGAAGGTTTAATACGCATATACCACATCAGAAAAATAACTACCGATACAACAGAGTTCAAGTACTATGAAGTAGATGTGAAAGGTCATATGACTATGCATAAACTCTATTTGGATCCCTTTATGGATATGTGTAACGGAGAAATACTAAGCTTTGGAATAGATAAGCGTCCATCTGCAAAGAATGTAATGGATGCCCTTAAGCAGGCGATAGAAGTCACATCCGATTGCCCTTATCGTAGAACGTTCCATTCGGATCAAGGCTGGGCTTATCAGATGAAGGCGTATACAAATCGGCTGAAACAAGAACATATTTTCCAAAGTATGTCTAGAAAAGGTAACTGTCTAGATAATTCAGTTATGGAAAACTTCTTTGGCTTGCTAAAGCAAGAAATCTATTATGGTGTGTTTTATTACAGTTACGAAGAATTGAAATCCGAAATAGAAAGATATATAAAGTATTACAATGAAAATAGAATTAAGGAGAAACTAGGATGGATGAGTCCTGTTCAATACAGGCTTAGCCTCTTGGCTGCATAAAAACAGCGTAGCAGCCATAAAACTGCTACGCGTAAAAAGTCTAACTTTAGGGGGTCACTTCAAAAATGAAAATAATTTTCTAAGCAATATAGGTCTGAACTTGGGCACGCTCTCGCTAGCTTCGCCTCGTAACGGATACTAAGCGAAAAACTGCGTTTCTCTTGTTTTTCGCAAGTACCGACGGGCTCAGACTACCCCGCATTCAGACCTATATTGCAAAGAATCCCTTTATTATTTTGATTTTTTTACAGCCCCTTTTATTTGAATAATTACATTATTTTATGATTTACAGTCTTTATTTTCTCCTTAATCTTTTCCTTTCGCATCAAAGCCTTGTCCAGCACGCGAAGGAGTCCCGGAAGGAGAAATACCACATAGAAGAGAGAGCAAAGTGCACCTCTTCCTATCAACTTTCCAAGCTGTCCGATTGCCGGTACGGAAGAAATAAAGTAAATGACATAGCCCACTACGGTGAGAATAGAGCCGGAAACGAGGAGGGAGGAGAGGCTCTTCCGAATTGCTGCGGAAATCGCTTCTTTTCTTTCCTTCTTTTCCCTCTCCTCCTTAAAGTGGTCCAGGGCCAAAATGGCATAGTCCACCGTTGCGCCAAGCTGAATACTGGACACCACTACAAAGCCGATGAAAATCATTTGACTGCCTTCCAAATAAGAAAAAGACATATTGGTCATAATTGCCATTTCTATAGGAACCATGGCAACAAAAGCATAAAGTGCCGACTTAAAGGAGAGCATCACGACAAGGAAAATGATGATAAGCGAAATGGTATTTACTCGAGCATTATCGGCGCGGAGAATATTTTCCATATCCATCGTAGCTGTCGTATCTCCTACCAAATAGCTGTCCGATCCCGTATAGTCTTTTAAAATCTGCCGTACCGTATTCGCCGCCTTGTAGGAGGCTTCACTTTCTCCCGGAAGGTTTAAGGTGATGACCATGCGACTGTATCCGTCCTTTCGCACAAGATCAAGCGAGGACTTCGGCGTCATAAACTCCGGAACGCCCTCCGGAAGAGCCGCACTTAAGGATTGCACGGACTTCACAAAGGGAAGAGACTTGAGTGTTCCTCCCAGAGCCGATTCCATATCGTTTCTTCCGGAAGGATAAATTGCAATGAGAAGATTTTCTTCCCCAAAAACAGAGTCTATCTCCTCCGCCATTTCGGAAATCTTCGTTCCCTCTCCCATAACTACTGCGGAACTGCTGAATCGGAAGTGATTCATACCCTGCATAATATTTAGGGGAAACGCCAAAAGAAGCGTTAACGCTAAAATCACAGGGCTTACATGGTAGGCAAGATTCGATAGCCCCCGGAAGGAAGGGAGAAATGACTTGTGTCTTGTCTTCTCCACAAAGTTCCACATCCTAAGAAGAAGTGCCGGCATAAAGAAAATAACCGTGAGCAGACTTAAAACCACTCCTTTTGCCAACACAAGTCCCATATCCATACCGATTCCGAACTGCATGGCGCACAGGGCAAGGAAACCGCCGACCGTCGTAAGGGAAGAAGCCAAAATGGTATTTAATGACTTCCCCACCGCAAAGCTTAAGGCTTTTTCCTTCTCCATTCCCTTGGAAAGACCAAGTTCAAAGGAGTGCAGGAGGAAAATGGCATAGTCCATGGATACGGCAATCTGTAAAATCGCCGCCACATTGTTCGTGATAAAGGAAACTTTTCCGAGAAAGACGTTGGTCCCTCTGTTTAATCCCACCGCTACAAGGATAGTCAGCAGGAAGAGAATCGGTTCCCCATAGGAATTGGTCATCAGAAGGAGTATCAGGAAAATGAAGGTGATGCCGAGCCCAAGGATAAATCCCATCTGCCCGCTTACCTGCTCCTCTACGGTTTTACTTTGTACCGCAAGTCCCGCATAAACCGCCTTATCTCCCAGCAAATTCTCTATTTCCTGTACGGCGGCCTTTGTCTCCAAGTCACTGTCCCCCTTGACAAAGACGATATGAAAAAGAGCATTTCCGTCCTTATAATCCAGGTCCTCCGTCTTTCCCTCCATATAGTTCGGCGCAAAGGCACCGTTTTCCCCGGTATGAAAGCTCACCCGATCCACGCCCGGAAATCTCTTCTATCTGATTTTTTTATAGTTTAGAGCCTCTCCCATTGTGACATTCTTAATCATCACGCGAGCAGTGCCCGGATAGCCGAAGGTCTCTTCCATTTTGTGAATTCCTGCTGTGTCAAAGACCAATCCGGAAGATATTTACTTAAGTCATAATTGATTTCCACAAAAAGGAGAGAAACAAAGAAACGATGAGCATCAACAAAAAAATCCAAGACCGATTTTTTCTCTCTTTTTTTCACGATAAAATTTGCACATTTTTTTCACTAAAGGACATTTACTTTCCCTCCTTTAAAGAGCTTTCCGAGTCCGGAAAAACATTTTTTTGCAAATACCGCCGCTATTTTTTTTCCCAAACACCGGGATTCTTCCTTCGATTCCTCCGTTTTTTTCCTTGGATTTATCCACCTTGATTTCCTCTGTACGAAGCGTTACGGCAACATCGACAATATTCTCATTATCCCCGGAAACCAGAGACTCCGGCGCTCTGTCCGGGTCCATCTCAAAAAGATTTCGTCTTTTTCTCCCTGTATTTTCTTCCCCACTTACTCTCAACGAGATCCTCCATCGTGTCCTTCGCTGTCTGCATGCTCTTTGTGGAACCGAGGGCTGCTTCTCCCTGGCGCACAGCGGAGCTTGCAGAATCGAGGTTCCTTTCAGATTTTTTTGTAAGTCTCCTCTCTCTTTCCTCTCAAATAATTGTCTTGACTGCGAAGCCCTTCTGTAAGGTCCTGCATCGCAATTTGACTGTTTTCCAGCAAAAACATTGGCATTTTTTTCCGAGTTCCTCCGCCGTTGTTGCCGCTTTTTGTCAAATCCGACTGTAAGGTCTTCACTTCTTCCAGACTATCTTCCAAAGTGAAAAGTCCGTCTATCCCCGTAGTCATTCCGGAACGGGTATCAGAAGAAAGGGAGGCAAGTTGAGGAGTAATTTTATCGGAAAGTAAGGTACGAAGCTGCTTTTTTTCGTGGCTTCTTCCTTCTCGGAAAGCCCGGAATAGCCCTGCAGGAGGTTCATAATGGGTTCATGCAAGGGATTTCCTGAAGCTTTTTGGTCTAAAGCGGAAATCACCTCCGCTGTCGTTTCCTGTCTCGAACTGTCCAGCATGCCGTTTAAAAGCATTGACTGCTCCTTTTTGCTTTCTCGATTTCCGCGGTATTCGGCACATCGGATCGAAGCTCTGTAAGAGAATCTTCCAGGTCTCTTAAGCTGTTCTGTATCCGATTAATGTTGTCTTTTCTCTCGTCAATATTCTTCTTGGTGTCTCCAATTGTGGCTGTTAAGTCACTGAGGTTTCCGTTTACGGGTGTTAAGCTCTCCGTAAGTTTGTCCAAGGAATCGTAACTCTTATCTCTTTCCTCTTGAAATGCTCTTCCTTCCTCCTGTATGGATTTCACAGAAGCATTTGCATCATTCAGACTCTTTTCCATGTCACGAAGGGATTTTCGGGAAGACTCCATGTTCGAAAGAAGATCATTTCCCGCATCTTTCAAAGCTTGATAGGAATCCTCCATATCCTTTTTCGAATCCTGTATATCCTTTGATTTTTTCCACCTGAGCGGAACGAAGCGGCATCATCTGAAACTGCAGGCCGTCAAAGCTGAAGGAATTGCTTCCCACCTCGATATCAAAGCTGTCTTCCTCTCCCGGAAGCAGGACAAACATCACTTCCTTTTTCTCTCCGAGGGTTACAACCTCCGCCTTCTCCGCCTTTAAAGAAAGGATATCCTCCATGGAGAAGTTTGCTCTGGCAATCAGCACATAATTTTTCTTGGCATAGTCCTGTGCATTCGGATTCCTTGTAAAATCAACATGAATTTTTACGAGGCCCTTTTCGCCTGCAAGCACGGAGGGGTCCACTTCCAAGCCGTTTAACTCGTAAGTAATCGCTATTTTCCAAGGAAGAATGGCGAAAGGCTCGCTTGTCTCCCCCTCGATATATAAAGTCTCCGGTGCTCCGTTTGGAAAGTGAAAGACATGGCGTTCTCCATCCGACTCCGCATCCACACCGTTACTTAAGTTTTTAATACTGCTGTATTTTCCGTAATCCGTAACGGTCTGCATTCCCCTTGTCTCATACTGCCTAACTACCGAGCCCTGCTTTAGCTCTCCCGTAGCACTCAGCAAGGCATAATAGTTTTCATGATAGCGAGGATTTTCTTCCGATGCGAGGGCCATCATCGGGAGTAGGAGCACCTGCGATAGCACTAAGGCAATAGCAACGCCCTTCATAAGTCTCTCCTTTTTACCGAGTTTTCTTTTTGCATCTTTTGTTTCTTTATTTATTTCTATCTTCATTTCTGTATTTCTGTTCATCGCATTCTTCTTCATCTTCATCCTCCCTTTCTCCACTTACGTTCATTTTATTCCGCACCCACTCCATTTTTCGCTTTTTCTTATGCCTGTCTGGTATTTTTTCTTCTTGCACTATCCTGTGCTGGATACCTCTACGTCTTCTATTTTGACTCTTCAGCCCATCTCATTTTCTTTAAACTAAAGGCAACGAGTAGTATAATATCAGCTTGAAAAAGAAAGAAAATGGACAATACCGGACAAATGTGGGGTAAATTGTGAAAAATTGTGAACTTCGTGAAATAACCAAGGAAAAGCTGGCCACTGCCCTAATCACGGCAATGGAAGAAAAGGCACTGGATAAAATCACCGTAAAAGAAATCATCGAAAAGGCAGAGGTCAATCGAAAAACCTTTTATTATTATTTTCCGGATATCTACGGCCTTTTGGAATGGGTAATCAGCAGAGAAAGCAATAAGCTTGTTTCGGAAATCCAGAACAATCGGGATTATGAAAATGCTCTTAACGATGTGTTGAACTCCATAGAAAAGCATCGACATCTCTTGAACTGCATCAAAGATTCCGTAGGAAGAGCCACTCTTGAACGTGTCCTTTACCGTGAATTGGAACAACTTGTAGCTTGGGCCATGAAAATCGGCATCCTGGAAACCGACGTTGTGGTTTCGGAAAAGGAGTTGCAGATTCTTACGGAGCTTTTCATAAGCGATATATGGCGCCTCCTTGTTCTTTATTTCAAAAAGAAATCTCTTACAAGAGAGAGGAGTTCATTCAATTTATTCTGCGATATCTGAAAGCCGGTATTACTGCGGGCCTTCTGGAATTTGGAAATAAACAAGATATCGCACGATACTCATTATGAATAAGATATTACATGCTACGAGAGTGATACTCATGAATAAAAAAGACCGGTCGGTAAGAACTATGGTTCTATACCGATTGGTCTTTTTCTTTCTATCCTCTCTACTATGTCTTGCTGCTATGTCTTACTGCAATCCCTTATACACGGAATAAGCTTTTCTCGGTCTTCCGCCTCTCTCATAGGCCTCCTTTAAACCGAAGTGCATCTCCTGCAGTGCGCCGTTTACATTGTGCATCTCACCCGGCTGGTCATACTCTCTCGCTAAGAAGAACGCCTCAATATAAGGATTGTTCTTTGCAATATTGTATGCTTTGGCAATCTGGTCTGCCTGAATATCTTCGTTTGTTGCGTTAAAGCCCTGCTCGGAAAGAATCAGGTGTCTTACTTTTCCGCTCGGGGACAGGTACTCCGCTCTTTGCAGATAGTCGGTTAAGACATTGATATTTTTCATATTGATAATGGGAGAGTTCTCGTTGTTTACAGCCTTTCCGTCATCCTCAAAGTTCGGATCGGCAAGTCCTTCCGGATAAGGATGCCATGCAATGCCGTAATCGGTATCTCTTAGCCTTTCATTTAAGAGCTGCAGAAGATCTTTTGCCTTGTAATATCCCGCTGCAGGGGAATGCTCGGTCCATACATAATCAAACGGAATATAGACATTTGCCGAGGGATTGTTTGCTTAATCGCGTTGTACCAGATACGGAAAGCTGTCGCATACTGGTCTGCATAGTTCGCAATTCCGTTATGCGGTGTAAAGTTCCATGCATTCGGATAATTGACTTCATTTCCGATGACCCAGTTATCAATGGAATCCTTGTAGAGGGAAGCAAAGCGATTGGCTAAACGAGTTGTCGCATCGATGCCTTCCTGACTTGCCACATTAAAGCCGTAGTAGTTGGCCTCCTGTCCGCTGATTCCTGCAGGAAGGGACTGCGGCTCCGGATTGTTTCTCGGGGTATTCAGGATAATGGCGGTCACACTCACCCCCTGCGCCTTGGTGTTCCGAAAATTCGTCATAAAGTTTTGCTCATAATTGGTAAAATTATAAATAATGTGTTTTACCCCAAGATCCTTTACGGAAGTGGCATCCAACAATGTATCCCTGGTTGCAAGGCCTTTCTTGGATCCGGAGCGGGAAAAAACGCTGTCATTGACCTGTGCACCCAGCACGGCAGCTCCTCTAGTCTGTACAGCACCGTTGACCACCCAGGCACCGTCGCTATTCACCTGATAGCCTTCTACCGTGGTATTTGTCACAAGGTAACCGTCATTTTGAAAATAATAGGACTCGGAAACACCGTCATTGTTTCCGTCTACCCAGTTCCATCCGTTCCTGAGGTAGCTTCCGTCCGCATTTTCGTACCACCATCCCTTTGCATCATTCTTCCATGCTCCGGCAAATGCACTGAAGCTCATCATCAGTACCATGGAAGCGGCCAAAATAATACAGCTTTTTTTCTTCATTCTCTTCTCCTTTGACTTCAAATCTTCATTGTAAAACTTTGTTTCACATCGTATGTTTCTTAAATAGTAAAAGTCCTATATATTTCGGCAAGAACAGCAAAAAATCTAAGATAAGAATCCTGTGTTTTCCAAAAATTATAGCTATACTATATAAGTTATTATATACTTACACGGAAAAAACTTTATCTCATTCCCGGAAAATACGTATGCATTACGAAAGGACTTTTATCATGAGATGGTTTAAACAATCCCCCTTCAAGCTTCTTGCTCCACTCTTGTTTCTTCTCCTTGCTCTCCTTTTCTTCGTGTCTTATCCAAGAAAAAAAGAGAATTATGGTGTTTTCCTCGGATTATCCATGACTCCCGATGACGCGGAAGAGGGGCTCCATTCGGACGACAAAGAAACCGACCAACTTGTATTTCTCTCTCAATATAAGACGGTTGTACTTTCTCCCGGAAGCTTCACAAAAGAAAATCTTCTGTACCTGCATCGTGCCGGGACAAAAGCCTATGCCTATATCAATGTCGGCGCTTTGGAAAATTATGCCCCGGAATACTCCCGCTTCAAAGCACTCTCCCTCGCTCCCTACGAAAATTGGGAGGACGAGGCATGGATCGATGTATCGAATCAAGAATGGCAGAATTATATTACGGAAAATGTCGCCGAAGAAATCGCCGAGCTCGGCTTTGATGGCTTCTTCCTCGATAATTTCGACGTCTACTATCAATTTCCGAAAGATGAAATCTATCAGGGCTTACATACTGTATTAAACAATTTACAAAAATACAAGATGCCAATCATTTTAAACGGTGGAGATTCCTTTGTCAGCCGAGCTTTGGAGGAAGATTCTTCAAAACTTCTCTTTCAGGGTGTAAACCAGGAAGATGTTTTTACCTCCTACAATTTTGATACCGATACTTCTTCCGAGCAGGACCCGGACACTCGTTCCTATTATCAGGACTATCTTGAAAAAGCAAAGTCAGCAGGCCTCTCCGTCTACATCCTAGAATACATGGCGGATGCGAAGCTTTCCAAAGAGATTTCCGCCTATTGCAAGGAAAAACAATTCCAATGGTACAATGCAGCCGGAATCTTTTTAACCGCTGGCAAGGCGTAAGGACAGACTATCAAGAGTGAAAAAACAACTGTCATGTATCTTCATACAACATTCGTTATGAAACAAATAGTGTTCTCTTTGCAAAAAACAGCTGCTAAAAACCAAAAAACCCCTCCAAACGGAAGAGTTTTTCTCGGAATGACAGGACTTGAACCTGCGGCCTCTTGACCCCCAGTCAAGCGCGCTACCACCTGCGCTACATCCCGCAACGTTCTCCAATATACCTTATTCGGATAATATTTTCAAGTTCTTTTTAAAGCAAAAGTCTTCCGGCATTTCAATGATCCGCCCTAATTGTTGTACAGAAAAATAAAGGCTGTAAAAAATCAAAATAATAAAGGAATTCTTTGCAATATAGGTCTGAATGAGGGGTAGTCTGAGCCCGTCGGTACTTGCGAAAAACAAGAGAAACGCAGTTTTTCGCTTAGTATCCGTTACAAGGCGAAGCTAGCGAGAGCGTGCCCCAAGTTCAGACCTATATTGCTTAGAAAATTATTTTGATTTTTTACAACTCCAATTTTTAGACAGGTAGCGCTTGCAAGGCACACGCTACCTCATTTATTCATGCTGTACAAAGCCTTATGAATTGCTTGTCGTTTCCGTTTCCGTAGTTTCTGCCGCAGTTGTTTCTGCGGGTGCTTCCTCTGTCTGTTCTGCAGTTGTATTCTCGGAAATCTTCTCTTCCGCCTTAAAGTCGGCAAGATTCTTGGTTACACACTCGTTTCTCAAGCTTTCCAGCGTTTCAAAGCCGTCCAGATAATACTTGGTTGTGAACCAGTTTCCTACACCGGTATCAATGACAAAGCTATGATAAACGGTGTTCATCTCATTTACATCCACAGTTACCTTACCATCCTTGCCTTCTTCCATAATGTTCTTAAAGGCACCTGCGGTAAAGAAGCTGTAGTCCTGTACAAAATTTTGATCGGAAAGCGTAATCCGGATTGTAACTTTATAAACAGGATAGAAGATATTTTTCAGGTAAGAAGAACTGCTCTTCGCGTTTAAGAAGTAATATCCCTGATACTCTGCACTAAGAAGCTGAACTGTCTCCCCTTCCTTTGCAATATTACTCTTAATCATATCCTCCACCTCGCTCTTCATACTTGCAAGAAGTGTATCATCAATCTTACTCGCAGAGTCGATATAGGAGGGAAGTCCGTCCACAGTGAAAACCTTCTCCATTTCCTTCGGAGCTTTACCTGTTTTTGAACAAAGTTAGTCAAATTCTCCTTAGGCTCTATCTTTACGGTAACCTTATCCCCATTGGAAAGTCCATATTCCGGATCGACCTTGAAATAGAGTCCCTTGGAACCGTCCATAATGCCGCTTGCTCTCCACTCCGCCCTTCCGTCAGGCGCTGTACCGGTAAACTCCATATTGAAGTTCTCAAAAGCATCAAAGGTCTCCATCTTTTCCAGATCTTTTACGGTGAATTCCTGTCCGGCATCCTTAATCTTTACCTTGAAGGCTTCTTCCACTACATCCTTGTCGATCTTCCAAGTAAGATGCACCTTGTCTCCATTCTTATATTCTCCGTTTACTCCGTCAAGACTCCAATTGCCGGAAATAAAATAGTCATATAAGTAGGCCTCGGTACTATACTCTGTTAAAAGAGCGTTTGTGAATATATCTTTTTTCTTTTTCAGTTTGATTTTCTTCTTATAGTCCTTTAGGAAACTCTCCTCATCAAACTTTACTTCAGCTGTTCCATATCCGTCATATCCGGAGAAGTTTACACTGATGTACTTATCCAAGTTGATTTTCGTACGTCTCGGAAATAAGGCGTACGCAAAAGCAAGCACAAGAAGAAGAATTCCCACCGCTATTCCCACAATCAAAGCGGACTGGCTCTTTCCGGTTCCACTTTTGTCTTCTGCTCCGCCACTGCCGTGTACATTTGTCTTCGGTGCAGGCTTATACTTATTCACATTCTGCTTAATTCGATCTGCTGCAGAGAGCTTTTCCTCCGTCTTTTCCTCCAGCTTCTGTGTTGCCTCATGAACAGTCGCCGAAGCACTTGCCGCAGCCTCTTCTACTGTCTTTCTGCCGCAGGAACTGCTTCCTTCGCTTTCTCAGCGCTTTCGTGAATCAGCTCTTCCGCCTTTTCTCCCAGTGATTCTACCGAGTTCGTAACTGTCTCTGCAGAGTTCGCAGCCTTCTCCGCTGCAGCTTCAACCTTATCGGAGACCGCTTCCTTTACCTCTTCAAGCTGATTAGACACAGCTTCTTCTACCGCTTCCGCTTTATCCGAAAGACTTTCCTCTGTTGCCTCCATGCTCTTCGCTTCACTCTTCGGAAGAGGTGCTTCTACTCGGATAATCGGTTCTTCCTGTACGTTTTCCGTCACAGAACTCTCTGTTTCCTTGTCTCCCTCTTCTACCGGAGAATTGTTTAACAACTCATTCTCCTTCTTTTCCTCTTCACTCATACGAATTCCCTCCCATTCACAATCATAAAACTGACAGGGGAATCATATCATTTTAACTCTATTTTTACAACGACTTAAGTTTTAAGCCGTTTTCCTCTTTTCCTCAAAGTCCTTTAGCGAAGACAAGGCCTCCTTACTTAAAGGATACATAACAAGGAGGTTGAAAATGGTCATAAGGCCGATTCCTACATCTCCCAAATCCCAAACCACGGTATACTGCGCAAGTCCTCCCACAAAGAGCATGATGAGCGCAAAAACTTTATAGGCAGTCTGTGAGCCCCAATTGTCCCCGAAAATATAGGAAACATTGGAACGCGCATAGAAGAGGATACCGAGGAAGGTGGAAAAGCTGAAAAGCCATAAAATCACGGCAATAAAGATTTTTCCAAAGGCGCCGAAGTGATAGTTCATTGCCATTTGTAAAATGTCCATGCCCTGCAGGTCCTTAATCATTCCTTCCGGGGTCAGTAACATGATAAATGCGGTACAGGAGCAGAGAACAATGGTATCGATGAAGACCCCTATTGCCTGGAAAAGTCCCATTTTCACAGGATGATCCGTATCGGCTGCCGCTGCGGCGCAAGGTGCCGATCCGGAGCCGGCTTCGTTGGAGAAAAGCCCTCTTTTCACGCCGTTCATAAGCACTGCCGCAAAACCTCCTGAAACAATCTGTCTAAGCCCGAAAGCCTCCGAGAAAATACGTTGAAAAACATTCGGCAGTGCCGGTAAATGGGTAAGAATCACAAAAACAGTCATGGCAAAATAGAGTCCTGCCATCACAGGCACAATTACATCCAAGACACGCGCTGTCGCATTTTTCCGAAGGACAATCACCGCCGCTATAAGTACCAGAAGAATACTGGAAATAAGAGGCTTAATGGAAAAAGCATTTTCAAAAGCGGAGGACACGGAGTTCCCGATAACCTGACTGATTCCCGCCCAGCAAATCAGGCCGGATAGAGCAAACAAAACCGCTATAATGCTTTTTTTCTTCGGAATTCCTTCTTCCAGCTTTTCACCGGGCTTATTTTTAAAGAAAAAATCATGGATATAGTAGGCAGGACCGCCGCGGAAACCGCCGTAGAGCGGATCCTTCCTCTTATGGAGCTGTGCCAGTGTAGCCTCGATAAAAGCCGTAGAAGAACCGATTAACGCGGTAATCCACATCCAAAATACCGCGCCTGCTCCACCGCCGGAAATCGCCGCAACAACACCCACAAGGTTTCCCATACCGACTCTCGTTGCCGTAGAAACAATCAGCGTCTGAATGCCGGACAACTTTCCCTTGGAAAGGTCTCCCTGCATCTTCGAATCCGGCTTTTCGATGAGCACGGATATCATTTCCCGAAACATACGAATCGAAAGAAACTTTGTTCGGAGGGTATAATAAATACCTGCCGGAATAAGCAAAAGTACCATAGGAGACAGCCCCAAAGTACTTCCTCCGGGAAGCGGAATTCTTAGTAAATCGCCCCAGAGTAAAGCGGTCATCTTCTCAATCACAAAAACTATTCCATTTAATAGACTATTCATTTCCCCTCCTAAAGACAGCTTTTGCCTCTGTCTGTTAAGGGCTATACTTGCTATGCTCTTCTCTTTCGTAGCAATACCCTTAACGCTTTCCTGATTTTATAATTTTAGGCTTTGACGCTTTTGTACTTTTATGCTTTTGTGCTTTTATACTTTTTAAGCTTTTACACTTTTATGCGTCTATGCTTTTATGTACTAAAGTGCTTTTTCAAAAAAGAAAAGCACTCTTGTGCTTTTCCGAGTATAACGTATCAAAGCAATTTCTGGCAAGCGGTTTTTTGTGCGATTTTCTCGTCATTTCATTTTATTCACTTTCCTCCGATTCGGTTACTTCCGAATAAAGATTAGCATGGACTTTCTTTTCTTTAAAGGAATTAAAGACATTTTTTCAGCTCCTCTATAAGAGAAATATCCGCCGGGAGCCAACGCACGCTGTCCAACTCTTCCTTTCTAAGCCATTTCCCCTCAGTTGCTTCCACCAGTTTGATTTCCCCCGATAAAACGGAACAAAAATAGCAGTGCATAGTAAGGTGAAAATGCGGATAGTCATAGTCCAACTCCGAAAATTTTTCTTCTATACGGATTTCTACTTGCAGCTCTTCCCGAATTTCCCTCCTTAAGGCTTCCTCCAGGCTTTCCTCCGGCTCCACCTTTCCCCCGGGAAACTCCCAATAGCCTTTAAACTCTCCATATCCTTTTTCTGTAGCGAAAATGGTATTATCTTTCCTGAAAATTGCCGCTACAACCTCTATGTTTTTCATCGTTTTCTCCTTTTTCTATTATAAGCACGGATACTTTTTATTGACTTTTCTTATCAGGTTTTATTGTTATATAAAAAATACGAGTCAGGGTTTAAATTTACCCTAACTCATATTTTGTACAACCTTCAACGAAGACTATCTATTTTCTATTTTCATGTCCTATAGAGAAATAGAATCGATATAGCTACTAATGTTATTGACAAAGGCAACGCCCTAGCAATTAATGCTTCTGCAATATAATTACTAAATAAACATAATTGTACTAGATATATAATAATTAATGCAAAGCTTACTCCCAAACAGCATTTACAAATATAAACAATGTTCTTCATAGCCATACCTATCGATCTTCAAAATAACTACTAGGTTTTCCAGTTTCTATTTTATTTATGCTTATCCTTGATATTCCGACCTTTTGCCTAATCTATGTTGGGATAAACCTAAAGGTTTCCTATATTCCTCAATTCTGTTATTCAAAATGTTGCCCCTTTCCTTTGGTCAACTTGAGTTAACCAAAAATTTTTTTATTTGTCAACGATGAATGTTTTTATAACTTGCAAAATTTCCGAAAATCCGCTCTTGCACCGAAATTATACTTGTGCTATACTTCCGTAGATATTGACAAAAGATGGGTCAGAGGCTGTAGCACTGTCTACAAGCTTATTCCATAAAAAGGGTGGTTTTCATGAGAATAGCAAAAATAGCTTTAGTAATTTTATTTGTACTCTTAGGTCTTGCCTTATCTGCCATTATCCTTATGCAGGAAGGAAAGAGTGACGGTTTAGGAGCTTTATCCGGTTCTACCGACACCTATTGGCAGAAAAACAGAGGTCGTTCTGTAGAGGGAAGCTTAGAAAAGTTTACCAAGTTCGGTACAGTCGCATTTTTTGCGGTTGCTTTACTTTTGGATATTATTTGGTAAGACCCTTTTCCACCGTTTTTTAAGCCTGCAAGTTTTTGCAGGCTTTTTCTATTCTGTAAATATTCCGTAATCCCAAGCGGAAGCACCTTCTCAAAAGAGAAGCTCATTTTATTCAAGCTTAAAAATTTACTTTTTGAGCTTCCCAAACTAAGGAGTACTATGCGCGAAGAGCAAAAGGAAAAATTAAAGAAAATCATTGTAGATATAGAAAAGGATCCTTCCCTCCCAAAAATGAAAGAGAAGGAGCTGATTCATTTTTTAGGCATTCCTAAAGAAGAGAAAAAAGACTTTACCGCTCTTTTAGAAGAGATGGCGGAGGAAGGACTTCTCTCTTTCTCCGGAAAGTATAAGCAGAAGGATACTCCGGCTTTAAGTCGTAAAGAGAAGGAGCAGGAAAAACATCGTGTTCAGGATACAGAGCAGTTTTTTTCGCCTGAAGAACTTCACGATAAGAGAAAACTTGCACTGCATGAAGGCATAAAAAAGCGAAGTGTAGAGAAGGAGCGGACTCTAAAGGGGGTCTATTCCAAGGCAAAGAAAGGCTTCGGCTTTGTGAGCCTTTCGGAAAAGGAGCTCGATGACATTTACATCCCGAAAGGATCCGAAGGAAATGCCATGGACGGGGACACCGTGCAGATTCTTATCTCGAGGGAAAAGCAGGGCGATTCCAGTGCCGAGGGAAAAATCGTTAAGGTCATGAAGCGTGCGGTAACGGAAGTCCTCGGACTTGTGAAAGAAAGACGCGAGGGGCTCTTCCTTTATCCTGACAATGTAAAGCTCCCCTCTCCCTTCTATATTCAGCCCGGAAAGACCGGCGGAGCCCTTCCGGGAGACAAGGTCATGGCAAAAATCCTCTCCTACGGCGGAGTGCAAAAGGAAGAAAGAAGGGGCAGCCGGGGGCATTCTCCTATTCCCCGCGGAAAGAAGAGTCCGCTCCTCTCCTATCCCGTCTGCGGTGTTACGGAAGTGCTTGGTGCAAGTACGGAGCCGGGCGTGGATGTGCTCTCCGTCATTCGGGCATTTTCTCTTCCCGAGGACTTTCCGGAGGAAGTGAAGATAGAAGCTGAGTCTATTTCACAGGAAGTGCCGGAGTCTATCTTAAGTTCCAAGGCAAGAAGAGATTTACGCGCGCTCACTACGATTACCATTGACGGAGAAGATGCCAAGGACTTGGACGACGCCATCTCTTTGGAATATTTTCCGGAAAAGAAGCTTTACCGACTCTACGTGCATATTGCCGATGTCACGGAATATGTGAAGGAGGGCTCTTCCCTCGATTTAGAGGCACTGGAGCGCGGAACCTCCGTGTACCTAACGGACAGAGTGATTCCCATGCTTCCGAGAGAGCTTTCCAACGGTATTTGTTCCCTGCATGAGGGTGCGGATCGTCTGACCCTCTCCTGCATCATGGACTATAACGAAAAAGGGGAACAACTCTCCCATGAAATCTGCCCGGGAATCATTTGCTCCGATAAAAGAATGAGCTATACGGGCGTGACGGCGGTGTTAGAGGAGGGAAACGAAGCCATAACGACTTCTATCGATAGAAAAAAAGGGACTTCCGAAACTTCTATTGATACAGAAAATGAGACTTTCGAAACTTCTATTGATAAGAGAAAAGAAGACAATGCAGAAGACTACTCCTCCTATCTCCCCTTTAAGGATTTGCTTCTTCATATGAGGGAGCTTTCCCGTCTGCTTCGTCATAAGCGCGTAGAGCGTGGCGGGCTGGACTTTGATTTTCCGGAGTCCAAGATTATTTTCAATGAAAAAGGGCAGATTGCCGAAATTCGCTCCGTGATCCGCGAAGAATCCCATAAAATCATCGAGGATTTCATGCTTGCGGCAAATGAGACCGTCGCGGAGGAATATTACTGGAGGGATATTCCCTTCCTCTACCGTGTGCACGAGAGACCGGATTTTGACAAATGGCAGGAGCTTTCGCGGATTCTATCGAATTTCTCCATTCTTCTATGCGCGAAAGACCCGGACAGCATTCGCCCGAAAGCCTTACAAGGAATTTTGGAGACGATTAAGGGAAAGGAAGAAGAGATGATGCTCAGTAATCTCATTCTCCGCTCCTTAAAACAGGCAAAGTACAGCGTGGAATGCGGAGAGCATTTCGGGCTTGCCAGCAAATATTACACCCACTTCACCTCTCCAATCAGGCGTTATCCCGACCTCCAGATTCACAGAATCATTAAGGAGAATCTGTTTTCTCAGGAAAATGAGAAGCGCTTCGCCCACTACAGTCGTATTTTACCTGATGTAGCCATGCAAAGTTCCCTGCGCGAGAGGCGAGCAGATGAGGCGGAGCGGGATTGCATGAAGCTGAAAAAGTGCCAGTACATGAAGAACTTCCTCGGAGAATGCTTCCCCGGCAATATTTCCGGCCTTACGGAGTACGGCATTTATGTCACTTTGGAAAATGGCATCGAAGGCATGATTCCGCTTCGTATGCTAAATGACGACTATTTTGTTTTTATAGAGAAAGAACTGATAACTAGAGGCGAACGGAGCGGAAAAACCTTCCGTATCGGTGACAGCATGTCCGTCCTGGTGTATGCTGTAGATACCTTAAGCAGGACCATCGACTTCGTGCCGGCCTCGGAATTACCGGAAGAATAATACAGATAAGCTTTCCTCTGAATAAACAACTTTAGTCGAGATGAACTTTCCCCGGAATAAGCAACTTTAGTCGAGATGAACTTTCCCCGGAATAAGCAGATTCCATCGAGATAGACTTCCCTTAAGGAAAGTTTAAGCAAGATAAAATCCCCTTGGAGGGGGCAGAAAGGAACGAATAAATGGGAGACAGCATTAAGCAAATCGCAAACAACAAAAAGGCTTTCCATGATTTTTTCGTGGAGGAAAGTCTGGAATGCGGCATTCAGCTTTTCGGAACGGAAGTCAAATCTCTCCGCCTCGGACAGGCTTCCATTAAGGAGTCCTTTTGTCAGATTCGAAACGGAGAATGTTTTATCGTAGGTATGCACATCAACCCCTATGAGCGGGGAAATATTTTCAATAAAGATCCGCTTCGAGATAGAAAACTCCTTCTGCACAGAAGGGAAATTGACCGCCTGCTCGGAAAAATCAAGGAACAGGGCTATACTCTTATGCCCCTCCGCCTCTACTTTAAAGGTAGCCTCGTAAAGCTCGACATGGGACTCTGCCGCGGTAAAAAGATATACGATAAACGGGAGGACATGAAGAAGAAGGCACAAAGAAGGGAGCTCGAGAAAGAGTTTAAGAAGGCGAATATTCGCGTGTAAAAATAGAACATATGGAATAGCAAAATCCCCCGGATACACACCTGCGTAAAGGCGCTCTCGCTCGGTTCCGACGCAGCGGTACTAAGCAGAAAACTTCGCTGACGCTTGTTTTCTGCAAGTGCCGGCGTCTCCAAACGCTTTACTCCGGAGTGTAACCGGGGGATTTATTCCTAAACAGTTCTAATTTTCTTGAACCGAGGAAATCTGACGGGCTCAGATTGCCCCTTACGATAAATATTCAATTTATAATCTTTGGTTCTAACAGTCCTGTTTTGAATAAATACTAACAGTCAAAGAACAAGATATTAAAAACACAGCAATAGCTAATACTAAATTTCCTGTTGCAAATATCATAAGTTGCATATCTGTCGGTTTTTCAATCAAAATATTTATTACTGCTATTAGACCTAGCATAATGGCTACTGAGATTATTAAACTAATAATACTCATAGCTTCAGTTCTATCATTTGAGTCTAAGTAAGAAATAGGCAAGAAAATCGCATTCATTATTAAACTGATTCCTATTGCAGATGAAAATAACAAGACTACATCTATATATCGATAAAATGCAAATCCATGAATTAAATGATGTTAGAAATAGTATAACAGAAAGCATACTTCCAATTAAAATTGTAATTGCTTGCGTCGCAAATACACTCTTTACTATTTCACATCTCTTTACAGGTAAGGATAAAATATACCGGTTCCACTTATCAATATTATTTTTTCTTAAACCAATTGAACTGATAAAAGGAAACCCTATAACATTAATGCATAGAAAAAGCAAATAAAGGAATTTCCTCCCTACCACCGAAAAATCAATATTGAAACTCCAGTAAAAAAATATAAATATAAGTAGTATCTTTAGCTTAGATACTATTTTTATAATAATGATTTCTAATCAATCCTTGCATTTCGTTCTCCTTTCACCAACAGCAACATTATTTCATCTAATGATACGCTGTCTACTATTAAATTTTTTTATATTTTTTTCTCTATCAATTTCCTGTTTTTTTATTAACACATCAATCTGATAATCTTTTTTTCATACTTGATAATATATCTTCCGATAAAAATATTATGAAAAATCGTTTTCTGAACAACGGATAACTCCATATTCATATATCAATTCATCTTTTGTTTTATTCAAAATAATTTCACCATTATGAATAAAAACAATATAATCAGCTATTTTTTCCAAGTCGCTTGTAATATGTGAAGATAGCAAAATGGAGTGGTTCTCTTGTTTTACAAATTCAAGAAGCACATCTAGAATTTCATCTCTCATAATAGGATCAAGACCACTTGTTGCCTCATCCAAAATAAGCAATTTTGAATCATGTGAAAGTGCCACAGCAATTGCAAGCTTCATACTCATTCCACGAGAGTAGCTTTTTATTTTTTGAGATTCAGGCAATCCAAAACGCCTAAGAAATTGTTCAAAACAAAAATCATCCCATTTACTATAAATTCTCCCTAAAATGTCAGCCAATTGCTTTGCCGTCAAATATTCCGGAAAATTATTGCTATCATATACAACTCCAATATTCTCTCTGATGTCTATATCTTCATCAGTCATTTCTCTTCCAAATATCTCAATAGTACCACTATCTCTTCTAATCACATTTAGAATACAATTCATAGTCGTTGATTTTCCGGCTCCATTCTCACCGATAAATCCTACTATGCTTCCTTCAGGTACTGAAAAAGAAATATCTTTGATGGCAAAATTTGACTTTTCATATTTTTTATTCACATTTTTTAGTATTAAAGTACTATTCATCAATTTATTCCTCCAAGTATAAAATTTTTAATATCTTAATCAGTTTCTCAAGAGGCATAGCATTTTCTTTTGCAGCTTCAATAGCCAATTGCATATATTCTTCTATCCGTTTCTGCTGTTGTTCTTTATAGAATTCTTTGTTTCTTGCCAATACATAAGTGCCTCTACCTATTTCCGTTTCTATAAATCCATCTCTCTGCAATTCTTCATATGCTCTTTGAACTGTAATAACACTTACATGAATTGATTTGGCTAATAATCGCATTGAAGGAAGACTATCTCCAGCAAGCAATTCTTCGCTCATAATCATATTTTTTATCTGCGAAACTATCTGTTCATATATTGGTTTGTCACGATTGTTACTTATGATAATGTTCAAACTTTTACCCTCTCTTTAATAGTGTACTTATTGTCTATGTACAATATTATTTCTTTGCGCATATTTTGTCAATAAACTTATCCGCTCTGATACTGTCTTCTTCAAATTCTCTTCATGTGTCTTTTGTTTGCTCTATTGATTTTTCTAATGCCGTTTGTTCTGTTTCAAAGTCTTTTAACATCATATCAAAATGCTTATTAGAGAGCTTTCCGCTTACTTCTCTTATGGTATCTAAAACTAATTTATTGATAACTTCACTTCGGATATTGTGTAATGAGCATTTTTCTTCAAATTTTTGATGTATGATGTCCTTCACTACCACAGTATCTATGATGTTATTTTCTTCTCCCTCAATGAGTTTCTTCCAATCCGGTCTTTCAAATGAGCCACCTGAATATCCGTCATCGGTAATACCCTCAGTTCAGCTTTATAAAAAGCCGTGGACCTTAATGGTCCACGGCTTTCTTACTTTTTGAGTTATAGGACAAAAAAGAGGGTGTTAACCCTCTCTTTTAGTCTTGTATGCATTCATACAGATATAGAATTGTAGTACAACTCGTGCGGTGCAATATCTTGCCCGCCTTCCCACTCTACAGAATGATTGGAAACCCTAACTTTTTTAAATGTTTCAAGGTCTTTTAACTCTCCATACCATGCTCCGCTTATGTATGGGGAAACATCAAAAATTTTCTTTTCTCCATTTTCATAAGAAAGCAGGAGTTTATATCCCTCTTCGGGGGAAACGGTCAATAACTCAGGCTGTAACATATACCCCCCTATTTTAAAGGCTCAATAGTAAAAGTTTTTTCGCCTTTTTCTAACAAATCCCAGTTGGCTAAAAGCTCATCATAATGGATATTCACCCACGCTATAACAAGGCTTTGCTTTTTCTTTGGTATGCTTCCTTCCAACACGTCACCGTCAAGGCTAACAACAACCTCTTCCCCTTGATACTCCGCATGTATATGAGGTACTTTGTGCTGTCCTCCGATTTCCCGATACATCCTGATTATAATTCCGTAAAACATTGATATAGTAGGCATTTTCCCTCTCTTTCTTCCTATACCTTAAATATCTCTTGCCCTGTGTAGGCGTTTAAGGCTTTCTTTATGAAAGTATTCATAGGCATACTATCCGCTTGTTCCTTTAATGCATCGTACTCTTCTATTCTTAAATCGAGCGGTACACGCTTATAATTCTTCGCCTTGTATTTCGCCGTAGCTCTCGCCTGCGCTTCACTAACCGCCATTTTATTACCTCTATCTATTTAATGGTAGTATAGCACAAGCAGTATATTTGTACAGCTATACGACCTGCACAAAATATTATATGAGCTCTACTTTACATATCCCTTAACTTCACCCCTATTTTCTCCAGCGCAGCGAGTAAATCCCCCCGTACCTTATTGATTTCCTCTTCACTTAAGGTGTGGTCTTTTGCTCTTAGGCTGACATTGTAGGAGAGGGACTTAAAGCCGGCAAGAACCTGCGCGCCTTCGTAGATATCGAAGAGTTCCACCTTCTCAAGGAGCGGAGATGCCGCTTCACGAATCGCGTCTTCCACCTCTCCGGCAGTCACATTAAGCGGTACAAGGAGGGAGAAATCATGAGACACTGCCGGGAACTTAGCAACCGGCGTATACTTTTTGTGATCTCCCGCCAAGGGATATACTTCCTCTAAATCAAGTACCGCCACATAGGCTCTTTCCTTCAAATCAAAGTTCTTTAAGACATCCGGATGAATCTCTCCCATTGTTCCGAGTACTTTTCCTTCATAGAGGATGTTAGCCTTTTTTTGCCCGGGTGGTAGTAGGGCTTTTTCGCAGTTTCCGTCATAGCGGAAGCGACCGTTTTAAGCCGCAGTGCATAAAGAGCTCTTCGATTTCTCCCTTTTAAGCTAAAAGAAATCGCCCTCTCCGATGAAACCGAGAGTCAGAGTCATACGCTCGTCTGGAAGTTCGGTAAGGGGCAGACTCTTTTGGAATATAGAGCTTTGCCATTTCAAAGAGCTTTACATCCTTATTCTTGTGACGATTATTTAAGCTAAGTGCCTGCAACATTCCCGGAACGGAGCTGGTACGCATTACGGAGAAAATCCTCTCCCAAGGGATTGGAAATCATAATCTGCTGCCACTCGGGAGCATTTTTCCGGAAGAAGAAGCTTCTCATAAACTTTCTTCGACTCAAAAGAATAGAAATAGCTTTCGTTATACCCAAGCGCCTCTGCGAGATGCCGAAGACTGCGGTTTAACGCAAGATTCGGGTGCATTCCTCCTACGGTGCTTGCCGAGGGAAGAGTGCTCGGAATCTTATCATATCCATAGTAACGGGCAATTTCTTCCGCAATATCCGCCATTCTCTCGAGGTCCTGTCGGAAGGTCGGAATCACAAGTTCCAGACTGTCTCCCTTCACCTCAGTTTGAATCTCCAAAAGGTAACAGATAAGCCTTCATTTCCTCTCCGCTTAAATGAAGCCCCAATAAATTGTTGATTTCGGAAACGGATACGGATAAATGCTTCTCTTCCTTCTTTACCGGATAGCAATCCACCATGCCGCCTACCACTTCTCCGCAGTGGAGCTCTTCGATCAGAGTGCAGGCTCTGTCCATCGCCATCTCGCAAAGATTCGGATCTAAGCCCTTTTCAAAATAAGAAGAAGCATCGGTACGAAGTCCCAGCTTTCTTCCGGAAAGACGGATATTGGTGCCGTTAAAACAAGCCGCTTCCAGCACCACATTTTTCACCTTATCGGTAATCATGGAATTTTCTCCGCCCATGATGCCACCGAGGGCAATGGTCTTCTCCCCGTCCTTGATACACAAAATAGAGGAGTCGAGCTCATGTTCCACGCCGTCCAAGGTCACGAACTTTTCCTTATCTTCGGCACGCTCTATGCGAATCTTCTTTCCGCTGATGTCTTCGTAATCAAAGGCATGCATGGGCTGTCCGAGTTCCAGCATCACATAGTTTGTGATATCTACGAAATTATTGATTGGTCGAATGCCTGCAGTCCGGAGACGAATCTGCATCCAGGAGGGAGACGGCGCAAAACGCACATTTTTAATAAGACGTGCAGTATAACGACTGCAAAGCTCGCTGTCCTTTAATTCCACAGTGAGATAGTCGGAGAGCTTCTCTTCGTTTCCCACCTTCTTGATTTCCGGAAAATGAAATTCCTGCCCGAAGGCTGCTGCCGCTTCTCTTGCCAGTCCCACTACGGAGAAGCAGTCCACACGGTTCGAGGTGATCTCATACTCGTGAAGAATATCCCGAAATCCAAGGAGTGCCGGAGCATCTTCTCCCACAGGAGTTCCCTCCGGGAAGATGTAAATCCCTCTTTCCGGGGCTTCCGGGAAGAAGTTACGATCCCCTCCAAGTTCCTCGATAGAGCACATCATACCGAAGGATTCCACACCGCGGAGCTTTCCGTTATGAATGCTTACGCCACCCTCCGGGCGATTTCCCTCGTGATCTACCTTCACCTTACCGCCGTCTAAGACCACAGGCACGACCTGTCCTACTTCTACATTCGGTGCGCCGGTCACGATTTGGAGCGTCTCCTTCCCGATATCCACTTGGCAGATTAAGAGGTGGTCGGAATCCTCGTGCTTCTTCACGGAAAGAATCTTTCCTGTCACAATCTTCTCCAGATTTTCCCCGAGGTCTTCCATGGTTTCCACTTTATTGCCGACTAGGGTCATTCTGTCTCCGAAGTCTTTGCCGGATACGGAAAGGCCCGGAACATATGCTTTTAACCAATTCATGGATGTATTCATCTTCAATCCCCCTTAAAACTGCTCTAAGAAGCGCAGATCATTTTCATAGAGTAAACGCATATCATCGATTTCATACTTCAGAAGTGCGATACGCTCAAGGCCTACACCGAAGGCGAAACCGCTGTACTCGTTCGGGTCGATCCCGCAGGATTCCAGCACCTTCGGGTGCACCATGCCGCAGCCTAAAATCTCAATCCAGCCTTCTCCCTTACAGAAACGACAGCCTTTTCCCTTACACTTAAAACAGGAAACATCCACTTCTGCGGAAGGCTCCGTAAAGGGGAAGTGGTGCGGACGGAGTTTTGTCTTCGTATCCTGTCCGAAGAGTTCCTTGGCAAAGAGGTCCAGTGTGCCCTTTAAATCGGAAAAATGGATATTTTTATCAATTACCAAGCCCTCCACCTGATGGAAGGAAGGGGAATGGGTCGCATCCACTGCGTCGGAACGGAACACTCTTCCCGGGCAAATCATGCGAAGTGGCGGCTTGTGAGTTTCCATATATCTGGCCTGCACGGAGGAAGTCTGGGTTCTTAAAAGAATATTGCTGTTGATATAGAAGGTATCCTGTTCATCCCTTGCAGGGTGTCCCTCCGGGATATTCAGCTTCTCAAAGTTATAGCTGTCGTACTCTACCTCGGGGCCTTCCACAACTTCATAGCCCATGCCGATAAAGATTTTTCCACCTCTTCCAGAGCAAGAGTATTCGGATGGGCGTGTCCATAACGAATCTTCTTTCCGGGGAGTGTCACATCAATCGTCTCTGTGGAAAGTCTGGCATCCTGTAAGGCACGCTCCAGCTCTGCCGCACGCTCCTTAATCTCCTTCTCAATTTTCTGAGAAACTTCATTTACCAGCTGTCCGAAAGCCGGCCTTTCCTCGGCACTTAAGTCCTTTAAAGCTTTCTTCGCCTCCGCAAGTTCACCTTTTTTCCCTAAAAAACAGGTACGAATTTCATTGATGGAATTCATATCCATGGCAGAGCGCAAACGCTCTTCTGCCGCCTTTCCGATTTCCTCGAGATTGAATGTGTTCATATTACCTCCCTTGATATAAACAAGTTTCCTTTACGGAATCGTCAGCGCTTCGCGCTTTTTCGATTCCTGCCTGCATTCGCACTCTCGAGACTTTCGTCTCTTCGTGCTCATGCAGGGGCGTGCCATCAAGTCCCATTCCCTCTTGCAAACAAGTTTGCAATGGGTATGGGGACTTATGGCACTGTAAAACAAAATCCCCGTCTACAATTGCAGACAGGGACGAATGTTCGCGGTACCACCCTGATTCCTGAATTTCTTTCAGGCTCTCTTTATGCTTAACGCAGTCTCACGGTTCTTCCTACTCTCCTTCGATTTCAAAAAAACAGCTCCGGTGGGAAAATTCCAAAAAGCGCTTTGGAAGAACTTGCAGCCTGTGATTCTTCTCTCTATGCTAAGCGGACTCTTTTTGTACTGTGCAACTTCATCGCATTTCCCCGAAGTATATTGAATCAGGCAGGAAAAGTCAAGTTTATCTTCCGATTCAGCTTCTTTCCGCACTCTTTTTTCTGTGCTAAATCCTATCCATATCTTATTGTGCTACGCTTTTCTTCTCCTCCTTTTCTTTTCCCATGTCGGTCTCCTTCGACCATACACGGATCTGTGACTTCGTGGTCTTTTTTACCACATACATCGCATAGTCTGCATTTTTCTGTAATTCATCGGGATTCGCTCCCCCGTCGGGATACCAGCTTACACCGCCGGAAAGGCGGAGCATCTTCTTACTTCCGTCCGGAAGCAGGATATAGCTTTCATCAATGGTTTTTTGCAGCTTCTCAATTAAAGCATTGACCCTGCTTCTCTCTCCATCTTCATCAAAGATAAAAATATTAAATTCATCTCCGGAAATGCGGGAATACAATGCTTCCGAGCCAAGGGCTGTCCGCATCGCATCGGAGGCGCAACGGATATATTTGTCGCCATACTCATGCCCGAAGGTATCGTTGACCATCTTCAAATTGTCAAGGTCCATCATGATATAGGCACCGATGGCATTACCACCGCCTTTTTCTTCCAAAAGCTCGCGAATACGCCGTCCAAAAGCTCTTCGGTTATAGAGATCCGTAAGAAAATCATGGTCTCGTTCATACTGCAAATTTTGCTGTTCTTGTAAAAGTCTGTCCGAAAGATCTTCCAATGCCTCCGACATCTGGTCAATTTCCAAAATACCGGTTTCTTTCAGTTCCAACTTCTCCGTCGCTTTGTTGGCTCGTATCTCCGAGGCAAGATTCCGTATCGGTCTTTGCAAGAAAACGGAAATCACAAGACTTCCCAATATACCGATAAGTAGCGTCAGTACAATACTTACCGCCATAACAAAAAGCATACGGTCTGCAAAGTGGTTCATGGTTTTATATGGAATCTCCGCCCCAAGCTTCCACGCTATATCTATAAACGGACCATTGGTTGAAAAAATATGTAACGGAATACTGTAAGTATAATTCTCTTCCTCCTGCTTGGAAGAGCCCGTTTCCGTCTTATCCTCCGTGCTGATTGTGGAGGAATGTAAACGAATCAATTGCTGATACTTCTCTGAACTGATGACATCTTCTCCACTCTTTTCCGCGCTCAAAAAGTAGAATGCGGTTCCGCCGCTATCCAACTCCTTTTCCGGAAGATAGCTTTGCAGATAACTGAGCAATATATCTACTCCCAAAACACCGTAAACTCTTCCATCCGACAATCGTAGCGGCACGGAATAACTGATTGCCTCTCTCTCTTCTCCAAAAAGAGAGAAAGGTCTGCTCCAGTATCCCAAATCCTCCCAAGAGGTCTCTACGCCATAATGAAAAGAAGCCTGTGTCGGCTCATAGAAAAAGTCATAATAGGGAACCCCCGATGTTCCGAACTGAAAATTCGTATTCCAAGTTCTATCTGTTGACAACTGCTTATTTCTTGCAACCAGAAGCGGAGATCGCTCAATCAGGAGGTCCATATTCTTATTGCTCGGCCTGGACTCGGGATCCAAGTCACGAAAATAAAGTCCGGGTTTATCCTCATAAGTCCCGGATTCCATACCGCTCTGTAAATTATCTGCATTTAAAATCAGAAATACACCGGTAACACGATTGGTTCGCATCATCGAAATCAAATCATCGGAAACCGCATTTAAGAAAGGAGCCGCATTCTCCGAACTGTCATCGATAGCCTCTATATCCAGTTTTCCCGCCTCAACAAGTCCATCTGCCAGTTGATTTATCTTTTGCACCGTCTGCCCCAGGTTCATCCACTGGTTTACCATGATACTTTCCAGATAATTTCTTCTGGCTTCCACCCTACTTTCCACGATTTCTCTGGCATTTGTATGAATCAATCCAAAAAGACCTTGACCATAGATGGACATCATGATGATTCCAATTTCCAAAATAACCAAAATCATCAGCGGTATCAATATTTTCCTAAAAATCGGTTGTTTTTTCATCTTCTATCTCAACAATCTAGTCTTGCAATTGATTCATTTCAGCGAGCAGGGCATCATACCAGAGATTAAAATTTTCTTCTGTGTTGAATTCCCCTATGGCATCCTCATAACTTAATCCTGACGCCATGGCTGTTTCTACTTCTTTTCTATCCTTTTCCGCTTTTTCCGGCAAAGAATTCTCCAGAATATTTCGAACATTTTTTGAGTTTGCAACAGCAGGAGTCGTGTAAAGAGTGTGTGAGTTCATAACATTGAGCGCCTCTTCCATAGCCGGATCGGAGCCTCTTCCCTTCAAAATGTCTATTGTCTGAATGGTAAATCCATCCACTCGAACGGGAAGGTACTCTGCACTCATTGCAAACTTACAATTTTCTTCCTTCCCTGTCAGCCAGCGCAAAAACTCCACTGAATCCTTCACCCTTTCCTCAGTTCCATTCAAAACGGAAATCCCGGCTCCCTGCTGCATGGCAAAACGCTCACCCTTTACAAATTGAGGGCAAGGTAAAACAATGCAGTCTATAGAATAATGTACTTCATCGGAAAGAATTACATCCCGCGGAAAATAACTGTAGCCTGCCGAAGAGCCGACATAGGAAAGAATTTCTCCTGTTCGCACATCATCTGAGCGATAGCGCCCGATAGAGGCAAAGTAGCCCTTAATATAAGGGACATAGTAATTGTCCCAAAGCTTACGCAGGATGGGTTTTGGAAAGTTATAAGAAGCATTTCCGGAGCTGTCTTTGGAAATCAAATCTACCCCCATCTGCTTTGCGCCAACCAGAAAATAATTAGCAAAATCATCCATTCCGAAGAAGGGCTTTCCGTCATTTTCCTCCGGAGTCAACGCGTCGGTATAATCATAATACTTTTTTGCCACCTCCATCAGACCTTCCCGTGTTTCTAATTCAGTAAGCTTTGTTCCGGTCGCATCGGCAAATTTTTTCCAATCCGTCCCATTTAAAAAGAAAAGCTCTGTGGATTTTCCTACCGGGAGAATCTTAATGCCTTCATCTTTCTTTCCCAGTCTTCCTTCATTTAAGAACTCGGGGACAAAAGCGTCCAGCTCTTCCTGAGAAAAGTACCGGCTTAAATCCACAAGATAGTGTTTTCTGTCCAAAACCCAAGCAATATCCGCATACATAAAAGCCATATCCGGATAGTCATCTTGTGTAAAATTTTTGTCCGTTAAAGCAAGAAGATTGTTCTCAATATCCTCAAAGACCCCGGATTCATCAGTCGTACGGAGAAATTCAACTCCCTTCCCCGTCCTTCGTTGAATTCGTCTATCGTCTTTTTAAATGCCTCCAGCTGCGCTCCGGAATAATAACTCCAGATACTCAGTTCCCTATTCTCCTTTGCCTTATTATAAGAGCTCTCCTCTTTTACCTGCTGCTCGTTCTTTCTTTTACAAGACAGGAGAAATAAAATACAGATAAGGAGAAACCCGATATATCGTAAATATCTTCTCTTCATTTTGCTCTACCTTTTCTTCGGTGTATGGGTTCAAAAGAAAAAAGCATGGTCTAATACTTGGGACAACTTCGTCATAAACCATTTTAAATATAAGTATTAATTCAACTTTTTTATATAAATTATATTAGCTTTCACACAAAATAAATAGCTGCATTTTTAAGCAAGCCATGCTCTCTGTCAGGATGGCAAATGCTCTGTTCGTGAAACTGATACAAGCTACAAAACTAAAGAACTTAGTAGCTTTTTCCCTCCTTTATCAGCATTATATATAAAAGACCGTATGAAGTCCAACATTGATTTCTTTCATCTCTTTCTCTACTTTTGTATCTGTCATCTTGCCCTGACTTTCATCCAAAATCCCTTTCCTCCATATATGATAATTTCGCAGGATTATAATGGAGATGATTTTACATCTCTCCTAAATCCTGCGAAATAAAAGGAATATTTTTATCAAAGTGAAAAATCTAAGCAATTTTTAATACTTCTCATTCCCGGCTCCCGGGAACTGTTCCACCTTTCTTTCTTGCTTTATATCCTGCTTTGCTTTCTTCGTAACCGTCTTTTCTTTAGCCTTTCCTGCAGCAGCTTTCGTTTGTGATGCAAGATAATGAGCATCTCCGGGAATGGGAATTTGTGACAAATCCATGCCATCCATTCCACTGATATCCACTATCGGCTCTGTTGCCTTTTCCTCCGGAAGAACCGGCTCGGACGATATCACCATCTGCTTCGGTGCAATTTTCTTCGGCCCGATTTCTTCCTTTTTCTCAAAAGCTTTCTTCGGCTCTTTTTCCTTAGGCTTCTCCGCAACTTCTTTATGCTTCTCTACAACTTCTTTAGGCTTCTCTACAACTTCTTTAGGCTTCTCTACAACTTCTTTAGGCTTCTCCACAACTTGCTTTGGCTTCTCTAAAACTTCTTTAGGCCTCTCCACAACTTGCTTTGGCTTCTCTAAAACTTCTTTAGGCTTCTCCACATCTTGCTTTGGCTTCTCCGGCAAAACTTTCTTCAGCGCTTCTTCCTGCTTCCCGAATTCAATCTTATTCGGTACAGCGTTCTCTAATGAAGCTGTTTCGGTTTCGCTTCTTGTTTCCCCTTCCCTTGTCAGTCGGAACTTCGATACAAGGTTATTCAAAAGATTTGCCTGTCTGGAAAGCTCCTCCGAGGCAGCTGCAGACTCTTCCGCTGTAGCGGAATTGTTCTGTACCGTAGCGGAAATCTGTTCAATACCCGCACTAATCTGTGATACACCTTTTGCTTCTTCTTCCGATGCTGTGGAGATGTCCTGAATAAAGCTATTAATCTGTACCGTATGCTTTGAAACTGTCCCCAAAGACTCTGCTGTCTCTTCTGTTATCTTGGCTCCTTTTTCCACTGCCAAAATGGTTTCTTCAATGAGGGTTGCCGTATTCTGAGCGGCCTTTGCCGATTTTTGTGCCAGATTTCCTACTTCATCCGCAACTACCGCGAAGCCTTTTCCTGCAGCACCTGCTCTTGCCGCTTCTATTGCGGCATTTAAAGAAAGGATATTGGTCTGGAACGCAATGTCATCAATCGTTTTGATGATTTTATTGATCTCATTGGACTTTTGAGTGATTTCCAGCATTGCTTTAGACATCTCCGACATCTTTTTATTGCTTCGTTCCACCGCCTCACCGGTATGTCCGGAAAGAACGGAGGCCTTCACTGCCATCTCCGCCGTTTCCTTAATCTTTATGGAAATATCATTCATGGTAGCACTCAGCTGTTCAATCGAAGAAGCCTGTTCTGTAGCCCCCTGGGAAAGTCCCTGCGCGGCAGAACTTACCTGCCCGGCACCGGAATTCACTGCACCGGCACTGTTCTTGATTTCGGACATAGTCTTATCCAGATCTCCGGTAATCTCCTGTAAAGTGAGAAGCAAGGGTCTATATGCACCGGGATAGTTCTCTTCATTATCCAGCACAACACAGAAATTTCCCTGTGAAAGTTCTTTTAACTTATCGGAAAGGTCCGTAATAATCCTTTGAATATTGGAGACAACATCCTGAATAGATGTACACAGATCTCCTATCTCATCTTTATTCTCATAGCGAATTCCTACCGCAAAATCTCCCTCTGCAACGGATTCACCGACCTTTGCGATTTCCTTTAGTGGATGAAGCGCTTTTCGAATCAATATGGAGCTTACAACGATTAAAATTGCAAGACCTGCCGCACTGAAAAGCGTACAAAGTAAGACCAGATGATTTCTCGCAGACATAAACTCGCTGTTCAATACACTGACCATCGTCCAAAGCGTCACTCCATGGATATCCATAGGTCTAAAATAGACTCTTCTTACTTCTCCCCGGTTCATCGGTACCGTCACAAGAAATGGCTCCTTCTTTTCCATGCCGCTATGGATCTCTTCCATGGAACTCTCGGGCACCACCTCTTCCAGACTCTTCTTCTGCATCTCCGGATTCATGCTGTATAGCACAGTCCCTTTATGGTCTAAAACACCGGTATGCAGGGATTTAAAATTTTCATCCTCCTGTTTTACGCTGGAAAAGATCTCTACATTAATATCCAACATGACACAGCCGATAAACTCTCCCTTTGCATTTTTCATGGGGCTGGCCATCGTCATCACTTTGATGTCCGGACGCAAGGTATCCGCATATGCATCTGTAAGAAACCTGTTTCCCGTCTCTTTTGCTTTTTTATACCAGTCTGTAGCACTATAAAAATCATAGGACAAAGACATAATCTCTCCGGCTTCTCTCGCAGTCGGAGTCATATAGATTCCATATTCTTTTATTCCTTGTTGAAACCCGTTCGGCTCGAAAAAGATTCCCGTCCCAAGCAAAGAGGGATTCTTTGCAACCGATGCATTGAGAGAATCCAGGAACATTGATTCCGTATTGTATCTGGATGCGGAAAGTTCCGCATCAACAACTCGGGATTGAAAATGAGTTGCCTCCATACCTGAGAGAGAAAGCGCTTTCCGTTCAGATCTTTCACCTTCCAAATCTGATTCGGCACTGCTCCGACAGAGTCCTCCTGCTCATTCATCTTTTGTACGCCTACTTCCATAGTGGAGGAAATAGATTCCAAGCTTGCAATTACTTTCTGCACGTCTCCCATGGACATCGTTGCCTTATCGTTTAGATTGCCATCCAGCGCAGAGCTGATAGCTTTCTGTCCGGTGTAAATAATACTTAAGCTCATCAATAAAAATACAAGAACAATGCACAAGCCCAAGATTGCAGAAAGTCTGGTCCCGATTGATCCCTTCTTTCCCTGCTGCCCCTTTCCCTTTTTCATCATTTTCCCTCCCTGAAAAATTCCGGATTCCTTCCGAATCTAATTTTCTTTTAAAGTAAAGCGCTCTACCAAATCATTCAGTATATTTGCCTGACCGGACATTTCTTCCGAAGCGGCAGCGGATTCCTGCGCCGTTGCGGAGTTATTCTGCACAACGGAAGAAATCTGATCGATTCCCTGGGTAAGCTGCGCTATCCCTCGAGCCTCTTCTTCCGAGGCAGCTGAAATATCCTGAATATAGTTGTTAATCTTTTCGGTGTGTTGAGAAACGGTATCCAAAGATTCCGCGGTTTCTCTGCTGATTCTTGCTCCCTTTTCTACAGCATCAATGGTTTCCTCTATTAGAGATGCCGTATTCTGTGCCGCCTTCGCCGACTTCTGTGCGAGATTTCCGACTTCATCCGCCACAACGGCAAAGCCCTTTCCGGCAGCCCCTGCTCTTGCAGCTTCAATTGCCGCGTTTAAGGACAGGATATTGGTCTGGAAGGCAATGTCGTCAATGGTCTTTATAATCTTGCTGATTTCATTGGATTTCTCGGTGATTTCCACCATAGCCCTGGACATCTCTTCCATCTTTGTATTACTCATAACTACGGCATTCCCCGTATCTGTAGACAAGCGAGACGCTTCCTGTGCCGTATGTGCCGTTTCCTTGATTCTTTCAGAAATATCGCTCATTGTTGAGCTCAACTCTCCTATAGAAGAAGCCTGCTCGGTTGCGCCCTCGGAAAGTCCCTGCGCCGCAAAACTTACCTGCCCTGCACTGCTATTTACCTTCATTGCACTTCCTTGTATCTCGGACATCGTCCGAGAAAGGTCGGTGGTAATCTTGGAAAGAGCCTCCAGAATCGGAATATATGCACCGGTATAATATTCTTCATTATCTTTGCTCAGATTAAAATTGCCCTTTGCCATTTCTCCCAGTTTCTCGGTTAAATCCGAAATGATATGTCTGACTCTGTCTACCACTTCCTGTATTGCCAAAATCAATGCACCTATTTCATCCTGATAGGCATAGGACATCTCAATATCAAAATCGCCTTCTGCAAGCTTTTTTCCGCACCGGGAAACCATGGCAAGTGGCTTCAAACTCTTATTCAGATAAAATACCGTTGCCAATATGACAATCGCGACCGTCAAAAGTCCTAGTACCGTTGCTACAAGCACCATCCTGTCCACGGCATGATCATAATCAATTTCCGTCATATTGATGCGGAACCACCAAGTTGTGCCGTTCAGATTCACCGGTTCAAAAAATTCTCTTTCTGCTGCACCGGACTTTCCTATTACCTTTCTGGTAAAGCGTTCTCCACCGGCCATAAGATCCTTTACCTCTTTATATGCCTTCTCGGAAAGAACATCCGAAAGCTTCATACCCCTTTGTTTTTCATTTCCATGTATCACTTCTTCCGAATCGATAATCTCGGAAAACATAGTCGGATACTCTGCATCGGTCTTACTTACCTTGGTAAGAACGTCTGCATTGATATCTAATAGAGTAAGACCCTTAAACTCACCGTTTACCATAATCGGACTTGTAATGGTAAAGAGCTCTGCTCCTCCTGCCTTATCATCCTTATAAACATTGGTAATGACTGATTTTCCCTCTTTTCCTGCTTTGTAATACTCCTTGTCCTTATATAAGTCATAATCGATACGTTGTACAATCTTCTCCTTTGCACCTTCTCTTGTAATAAATATGCCATAGTCGGAAGAATCCGGAAAAAAGGCATTCGGTTCAAAAAAGGTTCCGCCGCCGATAATATTTTCATCTTCCAAAATGGAAGCATGAAGTGTATTCAGGAGAACCGCCTCCGCATTGTATCTTGAAGCGGGAATCTCTTTATCCACAATTCCGCTTCGCAGGGTTACCGGATCCATTCCCGTAACGGAAACCATGTTGTTTTTTGAAAAGTCCTGCACCTTCCAAGTTTGAACGGGAGCCTCTCCCACCTTGTCATTTTCATCATAAATAAAGCTGATTCCTTCATTGATTGTAGCGGAAATATGGCTTAATTTATCCACCGTAGAAGACAGCTCGGCAGCTCCGTTCATCGCTTTTTCCGTCATAGAATCATCAATCTGAGGATCAATATCCAGCTCAAAGGAATGCACCAAGATATAGCAAAGTACCAGAATAAGCACAAAAGAAACTGCACCCAAAACAATAGACAGTCTTCCTTTCAGACTGATTCTCTTCAGGAAACTGCCTTTATTCTTTTCCACATATTTGCTCATACCGTTCAAAAACCTCCTTAAAGCAAAGTCCAATCCTTTCTCCTTGTTTTTTCGACTAAGATTGACTTTCTATAAGTTTGCCATTCCCTTGCTCTCCCCTTCTAAAAAGAAAGGCTATTTTTTTGGAGTATTCATCAGACCGGCGCAATATCCGTCTCTTTCAATAGAACTACGGCTTTACGAGAGAACGCAGTAATGTTAAAATATTCTTAAAATATGCCGGAATGTTGCATACTGATTTCAGGGCATTCGTTTCAAACCGGAAGACATTGCAAGTCGCTTCTTTTCGAGAATAAATCGGGAGAAAATATTGCAAAATATTCGCTTTTTTCCATTTTTCTCTTATACAATTGCGTTTTGCGTTCGATAAAGTGAGGAAAGATCGATTTGGAGAAAGGATTGCTATGTCAATATTTTACGGAAATGGAATAGCCCTTACGGAAAAGACGCTTGATTTGCTATGGGGAAGACAGAATCTTACGGTAAACAATATTGCCAATGTGGATACCCCAAACTATAAATCCAAGTATCTCACTTTTGAGAACGAGCTTCTTCACCATATCACTATGGCAGAAAAGGGCAGTCAGAAAAAAATAAAAGTATCCGAAGCAATTCGTATGCAAAGACCTAGGATACACAGTACCAGGAATGAATCCAGCCGCTTGGACGGAAACAACGTAGATATGGATCAAGAGCAGGTGGAACTTGTCAAGACCACCTATGCCTATCAGTTCATGGTGAACTCAATTAATAATGATTTAAAACGACTCTCGACAGCAGTGAAAAACTTCTAGTCTTTTCTTCTGTTGAAAAGAATCGATTTGGGGGAGATGGAAAAGCATTTCCCGGGAAAATAGTGAAAAGGTGGTAAAACTTATGGATAGTACAATGGAAGGAATGTTGGATACCTATCTTCTGGAGACGGAATCACTCTTGGATAAGTTAGATGAAATGCTGATTGCCGACGAAAAAATCGGCGATTTTTCCTCCGATGATGTAAATGAAATTTTCCGTATCATGCACACCATAAAAGGTTCCAGTGCCATGATGGAATTTACTCCGATTTCCAACATTGCCCACCACATTGAAGATATGTTCTTCTTTATTCGAGACAAGGGCATGGATTGCTTAAGTAGCGAGCAAAAGAACGAACTTTTCGATCTGATGTTCCGCTCGGAAGATTTTCTTCGCGGTGCTTTAGAAAAAGTGAAAGCCGGAGATCCTTTAGATGAAAATATAGAAGAATTTGCCGAAGAGATAAACAATTTCTTGGCAAAAATCTCCGGAAAGGAAAGCGGAAAGACAAAGACCGCCGCCGGAGCAGGGCGTGCACAGGGGACCGTAGAAAGAGTGCTTCCGAATGATCCGAAAGCCATTAAATTCATTCATGTCTTCTTGGATCAGGGAATCGGCATGGAGAATCTTAGAGCATTTATGATTGTGAATGCTTTAAAAGAATATGATTTGGACTTCCGTTATTATCCAAGTGATATGGATACAAACTCGGAAACCGCCCAAGTCATTGTCGATGACGGATTTTTCCTTGCCTTTGAAAAGGAAGAAGTCCTTGAAAAGGGAGAAAAGGTGTTAAGAGAGCAGAGCCATATTCTCTCTTATGAAATCGTGGATGCAAAAAAGAGTGAAGTAAAGACGGAAGAAAAGGAAAACATTTCCGTACAGAATCCCAAGCAGAATAAAGAGAAAGAAGCTGCACCGCAGCCACAGAATACCCAGCAGAAATCCACCGCTCCCGTAAAGCAAAGTTTGATTTCCGTAAATTTACAAAAGCTGGATAGTTTAAATGACCTCGTGGGAGAAATTGTAATCACAGAATCTATGGTTACTTCCTCTCCTGTTCTTCGTATGCTTCCGCAGGAAAGTCTGGATAACTTCATGAAATCCGCAAGACAGCTTCGAAAGCTTACCGATGATTTGCAGGACATCGCCATGAGTCTTCGAATGGTCTCCATTTCCGGCGTATTCCAGAAAATGAATCGTATCGTCCGCGATATGAAGCAGAAGCTCGGAAAAGACGTGAAGCTTACTATTATCGGCGAGGATACGGAAGTAGACAAAACCATTGTAGACAGTCTGCAGGATCCCTTGATGCACATCGTCAGAAACAGTATGGATCATGGTATTGAGACTACTAAGGAAGAACGTATTGCTGCCGGAAAGGATGCACAGGGAGAATTGATTCTCTCCGCTTCCCATACCTCTTCCGAAGTGATAATCACCGTAGAGGATGACGGTTACGGTATGAATCCGGAAAAACTTTTGGATAAGGCGGAGGAAAAAGGACTGCTTTATAAGCCGCGTTCCGAATATTCCAAGAAGGAGGCCTTGGGCTTAATCATGCTTCCGGGCTTCTCTACCAATAAGAGCGTTACCGAATTCTCCGGCAGAGGCGTAGGGATGGACGTTGTAAAGAAGAATCTGGAATCGGTAGGAGGTGCCATCAGCATTTCCAGTGAACTGGGAAAAGGGTCTACCTTCACGATGAAAATCCCGCTTACTCTGGCTATTATGGACGGTATGAAGGTTAACGTAGGCGATACAATCTTCACCATCCCCATCGTAAATATCCGCCAATCCTTTAAGATTGACGATGCAGAGGTTGTCTTCGATGAAAATGGAAATGAGATGGTAAAAAGAATGGATGTCTTCTATCCCATCGTTCGCCTGAACAACTTCTACGGCATAGAAGGAAAATACACCGACCTTGCAGACGGCGTTCTCATCTGGGTAGAAGCAAACGACAAGTCCTGCTGTCTCTTTGTAGATGACTTAATCGGTGAACAGCAGGTTGTTGTAAAGCCGCTTCCCGCTTACTTTAACGCCTTTGATCTAAAGGCAAACGGAATCAATGGCTGCTCCATTCTCGGAGACGGAAATATATGTATCATTTTAGATGTCTTAGGCTTGTACTCTCAAGCTATTGAAAATGAATAAGGAGGGAAGTATGGCAGAAGAGTTTATGGATGAGTTTTTTGAAGACGAAAAAATAGAAGAACAGGAAACAAATGACGCAGAACGCTGTCTTACCTTCGAATCCGCAGGGCTTGTCATGTATATGAGCACAAGCTATGTCATTGAGATTATCAATGATCACAGTATCACCGCTCTCCCCATGGTTCCTCACTATGTAAAGGGAATCATCAACCTGAGAGGTTCTATTTTACCTGTCATTGATATCCGTTTACTGATGGACAGAGAGGCAGAAGAATATACTTCAAAGACCTGTATTATTGTCTTAAATATTGAATCCATTCCTATTGGCATTATTGTGGACAGAGTGCGACAGGTTATCGATATCGATCCGGATGAAGTGCAGTCCATTCCGCTCCGTAACAGACAGAAATTATGCAACGGCATGATTACTCTGGATTCCGGAGAGGTGGCCATGTCCTTTGATGCGGAGGCTTTGGTACAGTCCTCTTCCGAGGCTGTATAAGGGGTTCTTTCATGTATGATTTATCAGACGAAGACTTTAAACGACTCTATACCTATATGCAGGAAAAATTCGGCATCGACTTACGAAAGAAAAAGCCTTTGATTGTTAGCCGCCTTTCCAGCATTTTGGAAAAATCGGGGTATGGAGAGTTTCACAGCTATGTAAACGACATTCTCTCAAAAGAAAATCAAGACATGCTGACCACGCTTTTAAACAAGCTCACTACGAACTACACCTATTTTATGAGAGAAGAATCCCATTTTGATTATTTGGAAAAGGTGGTTCTTCCGGAGCTTGCCAAAAAACATGAAAAGGACAAGGTCCTTTCTATCTGGAGCGCAGGCTGTTCTTCGGGAGAAGAGCCCTACAATATTTCCATGTATCTTCTGGAATTCTTTGGAAAGCTTCCCGGAAAATGGGATACCAGGATGCTCGCAACGGATATCTCCCATAATGTACTGAACAAAGCGATTAATCCCTCTTATCCCGCGGAAAGTCTGGAAAAACTTCCTAAGGCATGGAAAAACAAGTACTTTATTCAGCAAAAGGACGAAAGCTATACGGTCAGTAAAGAGCTAAGAAACAATGTGATTTTCCGCCCCTTTAATCTGATGGAACCCATTCACTTTAAACGAAACTTTGACCTTATCTTCTGTCGAAATGTAATGATTTATTTTGACCAAGTAACAAAAGATGCTTTAGTGAAACGTTTTTATGATGCAACTTATCCGGGGGGATATCTTTTCATTGGTCACTCCGAAGGATTGACCAAGCAAAGCTGTCCTTATAAATATATTAAACCGGCTATCTATCGGAGAGAAGAATAGTCGAGGGGCAAAAATGAAAACATTTTTTTCAAAGAATCACATCCAGATTATTGCCATGGGGGCTTCCACAGGAGGAACGGAAGCTCTTCTTTCGATTCTGGAAAAGTTGCCTGCTAATCTCCCTCCCATAGTCATTACACAACATATGCCTCCCGTTTTTACACAGATGTATGCCGAAAGACTGGATAAGCTCTGCAAGATGGAGGTACGGGAAGGAAAGGATCAGGACCGGCTGTATCCGGGACTCTGCCTCATTGCGCCCGGAGGGCTGCAGATGAAGGTTGTTCGGGACGTCCAAGGACTAAAAGTAGAGTGTAAGGAAGGCGAAAAGGTTTCCGGACACTGTCCTTCGATTGATTACCTCTTTACCTCCGTAGCCGAAAGTTGCGGGCATAATGCCATCGGTATCATTCTGACCGGTATGGGAAAAGACGGGGCAAACGGACTGCTTGCTATGCACAAAAAAGGAGCCTTTACCTTGGGACAGGATCAGAAAAGCTCCATTGTTTACGGAATGCCCATGGAGGCCTATAAACTCGGTGCTGTGGATAAGCAGGGAAACCTCAACGAAATTGCAAGCTTATTAATAAACGCCATGAAGGAAGGAGCGGCAGAAAGCTAAAGCTCCTTTTTCTATGCTTAACAAACAGCTCTCAAAAGCTCTATCAGCTCCTTTTTCTTTTATCTCTTTTTATCCATTATTTTTATTCTATGCTATACGATTTTGTCTTATCTTTCTTTTCTCCTTTGTCGATATTAAAAGCGTATGTAGATTATCTATCATAAAGATCAAACTCTTTATCTTTTTCTGATTGGTTTAGGAGCAAAATATGGGAATAATAAAGGCAGTTTTACATAAAATAGCCATGGGGTCTGCCCAACATCTGGGAGTTTTAGCGATGGCATCTCTTTCTGTAATGACTGTCAGCTTTTCCGCAATTGCTTATGAGGGATATAAAGACAGTTTCAAGACGGTAAAAACAATCCCTCTACACGAGAACAAGACAAAGAGCCGGGCTCCCTATTTAGATTTTCAGGAGTTGCTATACGAAGAGCAGGATCGCGGTGACCGACTTGCCTATTACGGAGACGGAACGGAGATATCCGAAGAGGAAGAAGCCGAAGAAAAACTTGCCTCCGACTCGGAGATGCTTCCTGTAGTCGAGCTTAACTCTTCCGAAGCGGAATCGGAGACCGAGACGGAAAGTACGGAAGAAAGTCGAACCGAAGCGGAAACCCCTCCGGAAACAAGCAGCATAGCAGAAACGGAGACTTTAGCGATAATAGACTTAAATACTCCGCAAACAGCGCAAGAAGCTGCAGAGGATGCACAAAAAACATCTACCCTTCCCGTAAAATCGGATCCCTTTGAGAATTACTACGGTACTTCTACATTCAATGACTACAATGTCTATCTGGATACAGCTTTGGGTCCCATGCCCTACTATAACCAGCATGACAGTCACTGGGCCAGCTATCTCTATGGAGGACAGGACAGCATCAGTAAATACGGTTGCGGTCCGACTACAGCAGCTATGATTGTTTCCGCCTTCGGAAATGTAAATGGAAGCATTACCCCGAAGGAAATGTCCAATTGGTCCGCGGCTTACGGCTATTTTGCCCCTAAGAGCGGTTCCTACCACGACTATATCCCGGCGGTACTCTCCGCCTTTGACCTTGTTGTAGACAGCGTACAGGATAGAAGCCCTGCAAACATCGCAAATCTATTAAACAACGGGCATATTCTTGTGGCACTGATGGGAAAGGGTGCACTGACAAACGGAGGGCATTTTATCATCATTACAAAGCAAAATGCCAACGGAAGTATATCCATTGCCGACCCGAACAGTTATCCCAACTCACAAAAGGATTGGGATCCGGCACAGATTATGCGAGAACTGAAACAGAATTATGACGCGGGAGGCCCGCTTTGGTCCGTTCGCATTCCGGGACGGTAAATAAAAAGTGAAAATCCCGAATATTCGAATATCCCTTTAGCCAGTCCCCCCTGCTAAAGTGGACAAAGAAGAGGGACCATGAAATTTCATGGTCCCTCTTTTATTCTTCGTTTGTAAAGTTCCGAGTTCCAAGTCTGTACTTTCTACTCTGTTATACCCGTTTGTAAGCCTGTACTTCCCAAGCTGTTATGCTTTTTTGTAGCCTTTCTTTCTATCTTCCTTGTACCGACTTTATGCCTGTTCTTCAATCTCTTCACCGCTTAAGCTGATAACCACCTCGGAAATACGCTTTACCACCGCGGAAATCTTCTCATTCACTGCAGAGCTGCTGTCGGAAAGTCTTCCTACCTCATCCGCAACCACACCGAAGCCCTTGCCGTGTTCTCCGGCTCTTGCAGCCTCAATATTGGCATTTAAAGCGAGAATCTTCTGTCTGCTCTGAATGCTCTTTAAATCATTAGTGCTCTTCCGAATATCTTTTACCAGGTTCTGTGTCTCTTTAATTCCGTCAGATAATTTATCCGCAAATTCACGGAATCGAAGTTCACTGCAATCCGCCAGCATAAACTGCTCCATGCTGAAGACCAAGAGCTTTAATGCCGCCTTCTCTTTTTCCGAATCGTCACACAATCCCTTTTTCAGGTAAATCGTAGCAATCTTTTCTCCTTCGTATTGAAGGTCAGCCTGAATAGAAGAAGAGCCAAATTCCTGGGATCTGCGTTCCAAAGCATCGGCCTTCCCTGGCTCTTTTTTTTCGGCATTAGCAAAATACGTGACTTTCGTATCCTGCGACTGCACCATTGCCTCCAATCCTGTGGCCAGCGCCCAGTCACAAAGCATGGATTGAAATTGCTCTTTTCCTGCAAAATCTTGAATATGAATTACCATTTTCTTCCTTCCTCTTCTATCATGAACATGATAATAACTAACATCTAAAACAATATCGGCAAAGAAAAAAATAGATATAAGACTCAGCACTAAGAATCTCGGAATAAAAAAAGGGGCTGTGAAAAAAGTAAAATAATTTTCTAAGCAATATAGGTCTGAACTTGGGCACGCTCTCGCTAGCTTCGCCACGTAACGGATACTAAGCGAAAAACTGCGTTTCTCTTGTTTTTCGCAAGTACCGACGGGCTCAGACTACCCCGCATTCAGACCTATATTGCATAAATCACTTTATTATTTTGATTTTTTTACAGCCCCTTCTTGTAAGTGAAAACAGCTATCCTCTCCTTAGGATCTGGAAAGGAGAAATAACTGATAGACATGAAAAGCCAAGGATGCCGGAGCAGGAAGAAACATATCCGCCAGTGCTTCCAAGGTTACCCTCGTCCCTATTTTTCGCTTTACAGAGGGTTTCATCTTCTTACTTTTTGTTAGCTCCTGTACTATCTCCTTGCAACTCGGAAGAAGTTGCACACGAATATCCTCTTTCTTAGGAAGATTGTCTGCAAGATATCTCACATTGCTATATGGAATAGCTTCCAAACTTTCCATAAGCTTCTTCTTCTCCCCTTTATAAAAGATACGGATACCGGAAGTGGCCGGATAAATCTGAAGACCGGTAATCTGCGGATGACAGGCAAGCATCCTGCTTAAAATCGTCTCCTCCTCTTCACTGATTCGGAAACGCTCCAGTCTAAGTCGAAGGGAACTGTCATTTTCATGGCATATTTGAAACTGCATAACAACCTCTCTTTATACAAATCCATATTCATGGCTATAGCCTAAATACCGGCAAACACAAACCCACAACAGTTAGTATACACTATTTATTTTGCTTTGTGTCTAAAATTTTTATATAAAGAAAAGTAGTTCCTCCTACCCCGTTTCTTCTCTCTTATTCATTGGATTTTCTTTATTCTCTTTTCCCTATTTTCTTTATTCTCTTTTCCCTATTTTCTTTATTCTCTTTTCCCTATTTTCTTTATTCTCTTTTCCCTATTTTCTTTATTCTCTTTTCCCTATTTTCTTTATTCTCTTTTCCCTATTTTCTTTATTCTCTTTTCCCTATTTTCTTTATTCTCTATTAGACAGAATCTTATATACTATTGTTCGTTCGGGAGAAGCTGCAAGTCCGGAAGTTCGGAAATTCCATAGTTTTTATCCGAGAACCACTCCTCGTCTCCCCCTGTCAAGAAAATAAGGACATGCTTTGCCCTCGTTACCGCTACATAATCCAAGCAGATATTTCGATTGTCAGAACGAGCGGAAGGATTGCCCCCTGCTGAACTGATAATAACAATATTGGCATTTAAGCCCTTGGAAAGGTGGGCTTCGAGTACAATATGATCCAAAGCCTGAGGAGTAAAACCAATATCCTTTATGCTGTTCTTAAAGTAATTCTGCTTCTCCTTCGAATTGCAAAGCACCAAAAAATCTCTTTCTTTTAAATCCGGGTAGCTTCCTAAAATTTCCAAAAAGAGACTGCGAAGCCCCTCTCCTTCTGCTCCGGACAGTTTTTTTTGATATACACCGTGAAAGGGACAATGCTTTAAGAATTCCGGTCTTTGCGATGCTTCCATATCTCTATAGGAATGCATCCGCCTGCGAAAAGCATCATTAATCCAGTCCACCAGCATCTTGTTGGCACGATAATTCTCATTCAGATAAAGAATCTGCACATTGCGCTTCTTTTCCATCTCCCTTTTCATATTGTAGAAGACTTGTCTTTCTTTTTCCTCCTCCTGATAGATTGTCTGCCTCGGGTCTCCCACCATAAAGAGACAGTTATGACGCATCTTCCCCTTTTTATCTGTTGCAAGGCTGAGTAAAATATTGAGTTGACTCTGATTCAGATCCTGCAGCTCATCTGCGTAAATCTTACTGAAATCCCTTCTTAGAACCTGTAGAAAGGCCTTGTTCTTCTGTAAGATCCTATAACAGCGCTCTTCCAGCGGAATATCCCCCTCTTCCCCGCACGATACTTTATCTTCTTTATTCTGCTCAGTATTTATATTTTTTGAGTCTTTATGAATATTTTCACAGCAAAAGCTTTTCTCCTTCTCCAAGATCCACAGGCAAAAATCATGAAAGGTCATAATATGCATGCCGTCTATGCCATGTATCTTTTTCTTGAGTTTGTGTGCGGCTTCCTTATTGATAGCCATCTCTCTATAGAGATGTTTTTTAATTTTCTGCTTAAATTCCTGTACCGCTTCCTCGGTAAAGGCAATCAAAAGAAAGTGGGATAGTCTCTCTCCACCCATAATCTGATTCAATATTCTCCTCGAAAGTAGGGTGGTCTTCCCCGTTCCGGGCCCTGCGATGATAAAGAGATTATCTTCTACATTCCGGATATACTCTCTCTTCCTTCGCTCAGTCCAAAATCTCCTCTTTTTCTCCATTCTACCCTCTACAGCGTAGCAGAATTCTCAGTATTACTGACTATACATTTGAAAAAACAGGGCACCGTAAAAACGATTCCCTGTCTCAAAACTACTCCGACTTTGTTGCCAAATGCAGTCCCATACTCTCTAATTTGTTTAATATCTCGTCCAAAGACTTTCTTCCCATATTTCTCACCTTCATCAGGTCATCCATGGATTTTGCACAAAGATCTTCCACCGTATTGATACCTGCTCTTTTTAAGCAATTATAGGAACGCACGCTAAGCTCCAGCTCATCAATGCTCTTGTTTAATTCATCACTCTCCATATCCTGCGTACTGCTGCCGCTTCCTGCAAGATTCCGAACATTGCCCTCCATATCCATGAAAAGCTTTAAGTGTGTCTGTAAAACTCTTGCTGCAAGGGAAACCGCCTCTTCCGGATGCATCGTCTTATCCGTGTTGACATCCAAAATGAGCTTTTCCTCTTCTTCACCCTGTTCTTCCACAAAGACATTTACCTTCTTCACAGGAGAATAAATGGCATCGATCGCAATCACACCGATAGCGGAATCACTGTGGTCTCGGGTATTTGCCCCGTCATAGCCGCGTCCCTTTGTGATAATCAATTCCATATAGAGTTTGGCATCCTCCCCGGAAAGCGTTGCAAGCACCAAATCCGGATTCATAATCTCCACTTCGGAGCTTACCTTGATATCGGAAGCACGAACAACTCCCTCTCCCATGTAATCCACATAAGCCATAACCGGGTCTTCCGAACTTCCGCTGTAGCGGATAGCCAGCTTCTTCAGATTCATGACAATCTCGGAAACATCCTCTTTAACTCCCGGAATGGAGGAAAACTCATGATAAACACTGTCAATCTTTACCTCACTGACTGCAGCACCGGGCATAGAAGAAAGAAGGATTCTCCGAAGAGAGTTCCCTAGTACGGTAGCTTCTCCCTTTGCCAGAGAAGTACATACAAAACGGCCATAACCCTGTTCTTCTATAAGCTCTTCTACTTCTAATACTGGTTTCATACGTTCTCCATCCTATCCTTATACTTTATTACAGCAGGCAAATGCTGTTCTTCAACTCTATAACATCATCCATCGCTGTTTTTCTTTGCGCGTTTCGAAACATGATCCATGATTCTCGCAAACATATCATTGCTAAGCCTATCCATTATACATATTTTTCAAAAAATATCGAGTACTTTTCATGAAAATACCGAAGAAATAAGCTTAAGCAGCGAGATGTTTTCCCTTTTCCATCTCTGTAGTCTGTCTTACCAAGATATTCTCCATAGGGACCTGAAACAAAACGCTGAGTGCGAACATATTGTCCAAACTGGGGAGTGCTTTCCCCTGCTGCCACTTATAAACTGCCTGAGGTTCTAAAAATCCCATATAAGAAGAGATATCTTTCACTCTCAAGCCCTTTTCTTTTCTAAGGCGTTCGATATTCTTTCCCGTTGCATAAACATCAATCACGGGGTATTCCACTTTAATACCTTCCTTCATTCGGAACCTCCTTCCCATTTTCCCTTCTATAATTATCGACATAAATCACTCTACAGAAAATCATGGAACTTAGCTATAAACACAAGCCTTTTTCAAAGCTATTCTGTTAAAAATAAGCGGAAGCTTATCTAATGAAGCTTCCGCTGCGATATAGAGCTGATGACGGGAATCGGACCCGTGACCTCCGCACTACCAATGCGACGCACTACCGACTGTGCTACATCAGCATACTCAGAACATTAAGAAAATAGCATAAGACACCGCAGTCTGTCAATTCTTTTTGGAAAAAACTCTGCGTCCCTTTTCAATCTGCCTTTTTTCTTTATTTTATTCTATTTACGTTGCTATAAGCAAGTATAGAATATATAATGTCCAAGGTTAATTTTTATAATTGAATGGAAATCTTTAATTAAAGAAGTTTTTTCACAACAAGGAGGAGAATAAAAAGAAAATGAAAAGCAAGACCATTATGGCGGTTGCGGAGGCTCTAGGGCTGAAATACCTCGAGGACATCGGAGAAGCCGCCGGTATTTTTAACGGGTATTACCTTTCCATCCGTTACACCGGTAAATATCATGAATGCTGCTTTTCCCTGTCGCAGATGGGGAATCATCCCAGCAAAGACTTAATGAAGTTAATTTCTAAAGACATTAAAGCGGTAAGCACCATCAATCTGTCCGGCTACCTTACCAGCGCAATCATTAAAAACGGGTTTACCAATAAAGGGACTATCCAAAACATGGTTGACGGCATTGCCGAGCTCGTTTCCCACTTTGCTGAAAACGGCTTAGTGAACTGTAGTGAAATAGATGGGGAGGAAGAAGATATCTCCCTCTATTGTCTGAGCGGAAGAAGCCATGTCTATACCAGAGCACAGTTCGATAGCTTAAGAATGGATGCGGACGAAAAACGGCAGAAGGAGGAAAGCCGCGGCGTGCCCGGTATCATCCTCGGCATCTTCGGTGCTCTCGTCGGTGCCTTTGTCGGTGCCATCTTCGTCTTCTTTATCGCAAGACTGGGCTATGTATCGCTTTACGGCGGTGTCATCATGGGCTTTACAACGGTTCTGGGATACAAGATTTTTGCCGGTCGTTTCGGACTGATCGGTATCCCTGTCTGTCTTGTATTCATGGCGGGAATGTCCTATTTAGCAAACCGGCTCGACTTTGCCTTCCTTTTATCCAATGCTATCCATGAGGATTTTTCCCACGTTATCGATTGTTTCCAATATATGCAGGATATTTTTGATGCAAATGATCCGCAGGTTGCCGCAAGCTATCACAGAAACCTTTATCAGCTTTGGGCATTCACCATGGGAACCGGCGCTCTCGCCACCATTACAACCTACTTCTCCGATAAGAAGGCGCTGCCGTCCTATCCGATTCTGAACGAAAGCCATAGTGTTCCTCTGGCAGGAAGCTATACCGCCTCTCCTGATTTGAGCGGTCTTTCCAATCTCAGTGAATATGCAAACAGCAGTAATGAATACACAAGCGGATCCGGAGATGACAACACCGGCACTCATGCCAACTAATCCGGTATAAGATAAAATCAACTCCGGTCCTACAGAAGCTACAGAAAATACATTTCACGATATTTCCTCCTAGAAGGAGGATGATACCGTAAGTGCTTTCCTATATTTTATAAAGAAGAAAAAGGAGATTATTATGTCACAAAAGCAGATTATGACCATCGTTGTTACCCTTGTTTGTGCCGCTATCAGCTTCGCAGAGATTCAAAACATCCGCTATGCAAAGCAGGTCGACACACCGACAACCATTCACCCCATCAGATTGATTGCATGCATCGCCATCGTCGTAATGGGAATCTATTCTCTGGTTACCGGACACTATATCCTGAACGTAGGATAGTTTAGCGCGGTACTTTCTAAACGAGATATCGCACGCTCTTCGGGCTGTAAAAAATTAAAATAATAAAGAGATTCTGCAATATAGGCCTGAATGCGGGGTAGTCTGAGCCCGTCGGTACTTGCGAAAAACAAGAGAAACGTAGTTTTTCGCTTAGTATCCGCTACGTGGCGAAGCTAGCGAGAGCGTGCCCCAAGTTCAGACCTATATTGCTTAGAAAATTATTTTAATTTTTTACAGCTCCTTCTTTTTATATACAAAAAACGAGTATCCTGCACAGAAGCGGAATACTCGTTTTTTTGCAATTTGCTTTTATGAAACTTTTATGAAATCGTCTTATTAAGCAGAATCGTTTATTCGGCTGTATTTTCAGCGTTTTCTGTAGTTTCAGTGCTTTCCATAGTTACAGCGCTTTCTGTAGTTTCAGTACCTTCCGTACTTTCTTCGCTCTTTTCTTCGCTAACTGAACTCTCTTCTAAAAACGGATCTTCCAAGAGAGAACGTCTCACTCTGCTCGCAGTACTTGAATAAGAAAGCACTAAATCATTATAGCCTTCCGCTTGTACAATGACCTGGTCTTTTTGCCGGTCATTTTCGAATCGGAAATGGAAATCGCATTCTCCTTGCCATTATTTCCCTTGATATCCAGAGTTGCGAAGCTGTCTTCCTTATAGTAAACATTTCCTGCATAATTGATTTTATTATACACTGTACCATTTACAGTAATAGACTTCACTTTTGCTATGTATTCGGTAACCTCATCACTCTTCTGATTGTTGTCGAAAGAAATATAATAAACCCCTCTAACACTTCCCTTCTTCACTTCAGCCCCTTCAGGCACCGCTAAGCTATCGGCTTCTTCTTTTCCTTTCAAAGTGACCTGATACTGCAGTTTCTTATAGCCTTCCGCATAGACTTCAATCACATTTTCCCCTTCTTCGAAAGCAGAGGGAGAAAGACAGATAATGCTATAATTTCCGCCGCCGTTGTTAAAGTGTAACGCGTATGTCGCGTCCTTCCGATTCACCTCCGTGTGGTAAGGTGCTTTCTTATATTCCACCCCGTTTACCACCACTTTGTTGACTTTCTCCAGGTAATTGGTAACATCCTTTTTCGGATACGACTTCTCCGGCACAAAAGAAAGCACATTTCGATTGTTATATCCTTTCCGGTCTTCCTCAAAGTACTTAACTTCCGGTACCTCCAGTCCTTTGTCCTCTTCTTCCTTCGGCTCTTCCGGCGTATCAGACTTTTCTTTCACTTGGAAGGTCGTGTTCAGCGTTCCGTTCTGCTCTTTCACTTTCACATAAACGGTGTACTCGCCTGCCTCCTTGAAGCGTCCGGCTTTGATGATCAGTTGGTCATTCTCTTTATCCAAAACGTAGTAATCGTTTCCGGAAGTTCCGCCTGCAGACGCATCCAGAAGAGTCTTTACTTTGCCGTCCCCTTTCTGTAAAGAAACCCCTGCAAAGCGTAGTATCGCGTTTCTCGGAAGGGAGAGTGTCAGGTCCTTTCCAACTGCGGCTTCTCCTACCAGAGTCGGCTTCACGGTGATTTCTTCCTGCGTAATCGTAAGAGTAATATCCACCTTCTTGTAGTCCGCTCCCGCATCAAGCGTAATCGTATGCTTTCCGACTTCGGGAGTCAACGGATTCAGGAAATTAAAGGCATAACGATGCAGGGTAATGGTGCCCTTCTCCGAATCAATCGTGACTCTCTTCGGATAATTATAATTCATCTGATTTTCACTGCTGCCATCGGTATATACACCCTGTATCTTCGAAAGATATTTTTGTTGTCCGTGCGGAGAACAATTTCTTCCCCCTTCTTGATGGTCGTTCCGCTAAAGCTCGGTGTATCCTCTCCCTTGTACTTCTTGAAATCGCTCAGACTTCCGAGCGTTCCGTCTTCCAGAACAAATTGTACTTCCGATACCCCGTTAAAATCGGCTGCGTCAGCCTCTTTCCGATACTCGCTATAGGAGCGAATCTTTCCGCCTTTCGTCTCGTCCTCCTTCAGCGCATTCATATACTTTTCTACACTGTAGTAGTTTTTTGCTCCCTCATCAAAAAGGTAACCGAAGCGGTCAAAGTTCATGCCGTAGTACCAAACAAGGACATTCCGGGCATCTTCGTTTAGGGCTGTAATTTCATTTAAAACCAGGGCATTTTCAAGGAGATCATAGTCAAATACCACATTCACAAGGGTATTCACGGTTCCGGTTGCGGTTGCGGAGGACACCCCGTCATACACGGATTCCTTCCCCCTTCTTCCCGGATTCCTTCTTTCCCGCATGGGTGGAAGTTTTTCCGCTTGTTGCCGCAGAAACCGCATCCGCCTTCTTTCCGCTGTGGGCAGCTCTCGCACTGCTTCTTGCCGCGTCTTCCTGCTTGTCTTCCGTATTCTGTCCTTCTCCCTTGTAAACGATAAACTGTTTACTGAGTGCAGGATAGCCGGAATATTTAATCTTAATGGTATACATGCCGGCTTCATCGGTATTGACCGTCTTCTCTTTATTGGAACTCGTGCCATAGAGGATGAAATTGCCGCCGAAGTTGAAGTAATCATCGATATAGGAAAGCTTCTCCTTCTTTCCGCTCGGTTTCTCCAAAGTCACCTGCATATCATCGACTTTGATTTCATTTCCGAAGCTCTCTCCATTCTCGCCGTTAATCCGGAACTTGACTCTATCTCCGGTCTTCGGTGCCATGGTCTCCTGCGCGATGTCCACCTGGAATCTCGTGTTGCTCTGCAACTCAATCGGAAGAGTGATGACTTCCTCCGTCTTCTTGGAGTGAATCGCCAAAATATAGAGTCCGCGAGAACGCATATTGTCCTGTCCGACCGGCACCTGCAATGTGCCTACAAAGCCATGCTTTCCGGATACCGGATCCGTCTTCTTGAAGTTTAAATTCCGATTCAGGACAGTATTGTCCTCATAACGAAGAAGGGAAATCTGATCAATGCCGTTAAACCAGTCTTTCTCCTTATCCGTTCCCAGGCTGAATTCCGCCTTGATTCCTTTTCCGCCGACGCCGTTTCCTTCCGCATCAATAACGACGGGTTTCACATAAAATTCCGCCTGAATGGCATCCGGATCCTCGTTCTTCTTTTCAAAAAGAGTAAAGGTGCTCTTCTTCGGCGTAAATCTTTCTTTTCCGTCCTTCCCGTTATTCGGAAGAAGACGGTCAAATACCGTCGCCGTTCCCTGTGCAAGAAGGTACTTCGGATGATCCTGCGGGTCGCCCGCCGTGACTTCTACCTTGGACTCTTCCGCTTGGGCTTTTCCTTCTTCCAGCTTAATTTCCTGCTTCTTCCCGTCCGATTTTCTACTAATCACAAGTTTCTTCGGATGGGCAACCGTAGCTCTCCACTTCGCAATCTGCCCGGAATCGTCCACATTCGTGAGAGCGGAGGAAATGTCCGTTCCGTCCACTGTAACGGTATAGTCCTCTTTCGTACCGTCTAAAAAAGCAAGAGAGAGGAAATTTCCGAGCTCGGTATGCACCAGTTTGGTCTGTGCAGTCGCTACGAGACTGGCTGTCTTGCTCTCCTCTTGTTCTTCTTTCTTTGGTTCTTCCTGCTTCGGATCCTCTTTCTTGGTATCGTCTTCTTTTGTAGCGCTACCCTTATTTCCGGAATCCTCCTTCTGCTTACCCTGACTCGCATTCTGCTGTGTTCCCCCGGAGCCGCTACTTTGTCCACTGCCTCGAGAACTTCCGCCAAGGCTGCTTCCACTGCCGCTACGTCCGCCGGAACTTCCCGTTCCGCCGGAAGGAATCAATCTGTCCGCACCGGCTACCTGCTGTGCATTTTCCGAAGAAGAGAGTCCCTTTCCGTTTTCATACACAGGAGTACCGTCTTTTGTCCAGCGTCCGGCGCTGTCTACCGTATACCCGTCCGGAGTTGTTCCGCCGGTAAAAAGTTCCCCATATTGGGCATTATCTTCCGCAATAAAATAATAGCAATAGCCGTCAATCCACTGCCAACCGCTAAGAAGTCTTCCCGTGAACTGCCTCGATTCCGTACTTAAGAAATAGGACTTCCCATTCAGTGTTAACCAGCCGGTCTTTAAGCTTCCGTCTTCGGGACTCAAGTAGTACCAATTCTTCTTATAAACTACCCATCCTTTTACCTTCTGTGCTTGTCCGTCTGTGAATATCCACTTATTCCCTTCTACCTTCCAGACCCCTTCCGTACCTACTCTGTTTGTCTCCGCAAAAACGGTCATTGCCGGATTCAACATCATCGACATCGCCGCAACAACGGCAAGCGTTCTAAACCCACGTTTTACCATAGATTCCTTTTCCTTTCTCTTTCCCTTTTGCACCAAAACCAATTAAAAATGACATTTTTTAAACTTCGCATTGTATAAGGAAAATATTGCTGTCCCCAAACCATTAAAAGTTTATTTTAAAATGTTTTCTTACTTAAATTAATTCATTTTGGATTGCTATTTATTTTGCCATCGCTAACTTATCATTAGTCCTGACTAACGTCAATAAAATATTTATGATTTTGTTACTAGCTAAAAAAGCAAAAAAAGCAAAATTCCACCGTCAAAAAATCCTGTCTCTGTGCTATACTTAAAAAGTTCGCAAAAGCGAAAGAAAATAGTATGGAACCTGTCTCCAATATGCATTGTGACAATATCTTTACTACACACGAGACAGAAAAGAGGAAAGAAAAATATGAATCTTACAAAAATGGAATGCCCGAACTGCCACGGAGAACTCACGATTCCGGATGGAATGAAGGAAGGTTTCGTGACCTGTGCCTATTGCAAGACAAAGGTCTATATCGAGCCGAATAAGCCGAACATTACACAGAACATTCATATCGATAATGTCAATATGGGGCAAAGAAGCGCTCCGGTACAGCAGGATTTCGGTGTACTGCAGGCGGTAGCCATCATTGGCGGAATTGTTTTTATTTTCTTGATGCTCATCCTCAGCAACATTTTCCGTACACCTCGTACGTCTTATACAAACACTTCCCGTACGACGGCAACGTTCCGAAGCGTGCCGGAGGATGAATCCGTAAAGAGCTTCGTAGAAAAGGCTTTCGGAAAGCAACTTAAGGATATCACAACGGAGGATTATAGCTCCATCGCTGCCCTGTCTATCCAAAAAGTGAACAGCGCCGATTCCGATAATAATGAGCAATGGCAGTTTGACTTTGCAAAGTCTGTGAATGAGGACGGCACAGCGAAGGACCCGGAAACCATTTATCTTCCCGCTACAGATACCATCGATGAAGCGGATATGCAGGTTTTTACGGGGCTCACCACGCTCACCCTTGGATATCAGGTGCATTTCAACTATGATGCCGACTCCGATGCGAAGACCTTGAAGAATCTGACCAATCTCCGCTATTTTTCCGGACAAAATGAGGATTTTCAAACTGTCTCGAAACTTTTCGCACACCCCGAGCAGATTCTCGGTCTCTACAACATTATGCTGGACGATGATGCTACCGGTGATTCCTACTCCGACGAGAATACGGAAGGGGAAGACCCGGACGCTCCTTTTAAGGCATTTTCTTCTCTGGAAGAGCTCACCGTTCATATTGATGATGACTATACGAAGGGGCTTCTGTTCCTTCGAAACTTTCCGAAGCTAAAGACGCTTGCTCTGGGGTTTTATGGAGACAAGCCCACGGACCTTTCCCCTCTTTCTTCTTTAAGTAGCCTGAGTAAGCTGGACCTACTGGGAACGAATGATTCTACCGTGGAAAATCTCGGGGTACTTTCCGGTATGCCGCAGCTGGAACAGCTTTCCTTACGGAATTTAAAGGATGTGAAGGACTTAAACTTCGTGCAGAACATGCCGAAATTAAAGTCCTTGAACTTGGAAGATCTTTCGATTTTGAATCTGGACGGTTTATCGGGACATCTTTCCTTAAATAGCCTCTCCATTGACTGCTCTTCTCTGGAAAATGTCAATGCGCTCAGCACCCTCAGTTCTTTACAGACACTTTCCATCAGCTATCACACGTATGATGTTCCCGACTTACATGGGTTAAGCGCGCTGGAAAATGTGAAGTGTTATTCCATGGACCGAGATTCCATTTCCCACATGCCTTCCATAAAGAATCTCACCATCGATAACTATGGTAGTGAATACAGCGCCGATTTTTTGCAGGGAATGAATGCTTTAACGAACCTTACCATTATAGGAAACGGCATTACCGATGAGGTAGAGCCGGACCTCGGGTCTGTCCTTCGGGCACTTCCCTCTCTTTCAAGGCTGGAATTTCAGGATTCCCCCTTCAGCCGTTATAAGGATTATACAGAGACGTTTACAAATACCGGGGTAAAAGAACTTCTTTTCACTCCGAACAAAAGCCAAGTAGCAAGTAGTGATCCTGTCCTTCCCGTTTCCCTAAGCCGCATGGCGGATGACAACACGGTGGAGAGCCTGACCCTCACACAGGCTATTCTTAGGAATGTGGATAACGAGTCGGAAGATTTTTCCGCCAATATTAAACCTTTCCTTTCTCATTACAAGGCCTTAAAGAGTCTCGACATCAGTAACAATAAACTGCAAAGCCTGGATTGCCTGGACGGCCTGACTACACTGGAAGAGGTGGATTTCTCGAATAACTATATCACCGACATCTCCGTTCTTCGGAATCTTCCGAACTTAAAGAGAGTGAAAATGAGCGGAAACTCCATCGTGAATGCGGAGCTTCTTCCTGACAGCGTGGAAGTAATGGGATAAAGCGAAGAATTTTGTAATACAAAAGACTGTCATACTTGAAGGGGCTGTAAAAATCAAATTAATAAAGGGATTCTTTGCAATATAGGTCTGAATGAGGGGTAGTCTGAGCCCGTCGGTACTTGCGAAAAACAAGAGAAACGCAGTTTTTCGCTTAGTATCCGTTATGTAAGGACAAACTTTTCATCAGAAAAGTTGTTCTGTAACAGACCAACTTCCGAAGGAAGTTGCTTTGCAAAGCAAAGTGAGCAGTAGTCAACAAGACTACTGCTCAGTCAGGCGAAGCTAGCGAGAGCGTGCCCCAAGTTCAGACCTATATTGCGTAGAAAAACATTTTGAATTTTCACAGCCCCTTTGATAAGTTTTACTTCTATGCTTCTTTTACGAGTTTTCCGCTCATTCGGTCAATCGTCATCACAAGCACATTTACCCTGCTCCCCGCTTTTCTGATTTCCTCTTCAATGGACTCTTTTGTAGGATAGAAACGTTCTGCAAGCTTTCTGCAAATGGAAAGCACCTTATCCCGATTCTCTACGATTTCCATTCTTCCGAGGCAAACAACGGAACGAAAATGCCAAGGCCACTCTCCTTCTTTCTTAAATCCTTCGTCCAGCACTGTAAAGCAAACTTTGTTGTTCTTTGTAATGAGATCCAGTTTCAGTCCCTGCAACGCTCCGTGAAAATAAAGCTTTCCGTCTTCTTCGTTATAGAATTGATTTAAGGGAATAGCATAGGGATAACCGTTTTCTCCGTGAAGAGCAAGTACTCCTCTCGGGGCTTCTTTCAGTACCTTTCTACATTCCTCCTCCGTAATTTCTTGCTTAAATCGACGCATTTTTCTGAATTCTTCTTCCATTGAACCTTCCATCCTTCCTCATTTCATAAGCTGAAACAGTCAGAAAACTATAGCATAGAAAAAAACTTTTTCCCATACTATCAACTATTGAAAAATGAATATCCTTGTCCCCATTCCATTTTTTCTATTTCAAAAATTTATCCTTGAAAATAAACTATTTATATAGAACGATTAGAAAAATACTTGCCCCTCTATTGTTATATACAACTAACTATTATATGATATTTATTAATATCATGCTTATCTATTCACTATTTTAGATAGTTGTTACTAACAATTCTTAGGAGGCCTCCATGAACGTTTATAAAAAAGTATTTCACTACGTTCCGGAAAAAATCGTGCCGGGAATCCTTTCAATCCTGACTTCCCTTCTTTCCGGAGTGATTCTGGTCTACGCCTATATGCTCCTCTACTTCTTTTTGGAAAACTTAATTCTTTTCCAAGACGAAGGACAGAGCTACGCCATGAGTCTGAAAATTGTACTTGCCCTTACTCTGGCAGGACTTTGCTATCTCTTTTCCGGTGTCTTATCCCACATCTTTGCCTTCCGCCTGGAGACAAATCTCCGGAAGAAAGGGATTGAGGGCTTAGCATCCGCTTCATTTCGCTTTTACGACCTGCATTCTTCCGGCTATATTCGAAAAACCATTGACAGCAATGCAGAGAAAACCCATCAGGCAGTGGCCCACATGATTCCGGACAGTGCTCAGGCCTTTCTTGTGCCTCTTCTAAGCCTAGCCCTCGGCTTCTTTGTGAGTCTTCGGGTGGGGGTAATTCTCCTGCTTCTTGTTCTCGTTAGCGGCTTCTTTCTCCAGAAAATGATGGGCGGCAGCCAATTTATGAAGTTTTATCAGGAATCCTTAAACCATCTCAGTGCAGAAACCGTGGAGTATGTTCGAGGCATTCAGGTCGTAAAGCTCTTCGGAAACCGCTTGCAAAGCTTCAAAGCCATGAAAGAAGCCATTGAAAACTATGCAAAGTACGCCTATGAATACAGTTTAAGCTGTAAAACTCCCTATGTTCTCTACCAATGGATTTTCCTAGGCTTAATTCCGATTCTGTCGATTCCCCTATCCTTTCTCCTCGTAAAAGAACCCCATCCGGAAAAAATCATAATCGATTTGATTATGATCTTCTTTCTGGACGGGGTCATCATGGTGGCTTTCATGAAAATCATGTGGTCCGGCATGTACATTTTTAACGCTAGCTTCGCCATCGAGGAAATGGAAAAGCTCTACAAGGCAATGCAGGAAGACAGCCTACAATACGGCAAGGAAGAAAATTTCCCCAATTACAGCATGGAGTTCCAAGATGTGGATTTTTCCTACGGAGACAAGAAAGTTTTGGAAGGGCTTTCCTTCCGCTTGGAAGAGGGAAAAAGCTATGCCCTTGTGGGGCACTCCGGTTCGGGAAAGTCCACCATCGCAAAGCTTTTCTCCGGCTTCTACAAAGTAGATAAAGGACAGATTCGAATCGGGGACCTCCCTATTGAAAGCTACAGTAAGGATGCCCTATGTAAGGCCATCTCCTTCGTTTTTCAGGACAGCAAGCTCTTCCATAAGACGATTTATGAAAATGTTCTGCTAGGAAAACCCGATGCTACTCCGGAAGAAGTCCATCACGCTTTGGATCTGGCAGGTTGCAGAGAAATTCTGGAACGTTTTCCCGAGAAGGAAAATACCTTAATCGGGGCAAAAGGCATTTACCTCTCCGGCGGAGAAAAACAAAGAATTGCCATTGCCAGAGCCATCTTAAAGGATGCTCCCATCGTGATTCTGGACGAAGCCAGCGCCTCCATCGATGCGGATCAGGAGTATGCCCTGCAAAATGCTTTTAAGAACCTGATTCAGGGAAAAACCGTGATTATGATTGCCCACCGCCTGTCCAGTATTCAGGGACTCCACGAAATACTGGTTTTGGAAGAGGGAAAGATTGTGGAGCGAGGAAGCAGTAAAGCGCTTCTCCAAAAAGACAGTCGCTACAAAAAACTCTGGGAACTTTACCAGACTACGGAAGATTGGAGGATAAACAGATGAAGAATTGGTTCAAAAAACAGTTCTCCCTTACGGATCAGGGCGCAAAAAACCTGCAAAAAGCCAGCCTCTACTGCTTTCTTACCTATTGCATCAACATGGGGCCTGTTATGCTCTTACTCTATCTCGCAAAGCTCCTTCTGGAAAATGCGGATAGGACGGCCTTTTCACCATGGGAGCTGATTGTTCCGGCGCTCGGTATCCTGCTCGTCCTCTACCTCCTGCTTTCCAAGGAATATGTCTGCCTCTATAACGCAACCTACAAAGAATCGGCGAACTTAAGAAAGAACATTGCAGAAACCCTAGCAGACCTTCCCATTGCCTATTTTTCCAAGCATGACTTAAGTGATTTGTCGGAAAGCATTATGTCTGACGTGGAGAGGATTGAACACGCTCTAAGCCATTCCGTCCCCAAAATCGTGGCGATGTTTTTCTTCTTCCCGATTATGGGAATCCTCATGTGCTTCTCGAACTGGAAGCTGTCCCTTGCCACCCTTCTCCCCACGATTTTCAGCTTTCTTTTGATTCCCTTATCGAGAAAGCTCGTGCTGAAAAACAATCAGAAGTACTATCATCTTTTGCGGGAAAATGCGGAAGCTTTCCAAGAGCATATCGACCTGCATCAGGAAATCAGCAGTTTTCTCCCGGACAGGGAGGTTCGAGAAGCCTTATTTCAAAAAATGGATGCACAAGAAAAGCTCCACTTGAAGACGGAAATGGGCTCCTTTATCGTCATGGGATGCTCATCCATTTTTGCTTTCCTGAGTGTGGCTACGGTGATTTTCGTCGGTTTCCCGCTCTATCAAAATGGCAGCCTTTCCCTCCTCTACTTCTTGGGCTTTATCATCGCCTCCATGAAGCTAAAGGAAATCTTCGACATTTCCAAGGAGAGCTTGATGGAAATCTTCTATATCGCACCGGCGGTGCAGCGTATCTCCGAAATCAAGGCCGCAAAGAAGCAGGAAGGAGAGAGTACAGCGCTTTCCGACTTCTCCATTGACTTTCAGGATGTGTCCTTCTCCTACAATGAAGACAGGGCGATTCTGAAAGACGTCTCCATGTCGGTAAAGGAAGGAGAACTTTTCGCTTTAGTGGGCCCCTCCGGCTGCGGAAAAACCACCATTTTACGCCTACTGTCCAGACTCTATGACGCAGATGCCGGAAAGATTCTCATCGGAGGCAAGGATTTACAAAACACGGCCACCGACTCCATTTTCCAAAAAATCGCCATGGTCTTTCAGGAAGTGAACCTCTTTAATACCACTATCCTTGAAAATATCCGTCTGGGAAGATCGGATGCCACGGACGAGGAAGTCAGGGAAGCGGCACGTCTTGCGAACTGTCTGGACTTTATTGAAAAGCTTCCCGAGGGCTTCCAAACCAGAATCGGAGAAAACGGCGCGGAACTCTCCGGCGGAGAAAGGCAGCGGCTTTCCATTGCCAGAGCCTTCTTAAAGGATGCTCCCATACTCCTCTTAGATGAAATTGCCGCAAATCTGGATATTGATAATGAAAGAAAAATTCAGGAAAGCCTCAGCAGCTTAATCCGCGGGGAAAACCGAACCGTGGTTCTCATTTCCCATCGTTTGAAGTCCGTCGAGAAAGCAGACCGTATCTTAGTGCTGTCCTCCGGAGAGGTGGACGCCGTGGGCACCCACGAAGAACTGCTGAATCACTCCAAAGTCTATCGGAATCTGGTAGAAAAGAGCCGGCTTGCAGAAGAATTCAGCTATTAAAGCCGTTTTACGAAAAGGAGACTTGCTTTATGAATAGAAAAAAACTGACCATTAAAGACCTTGTGTCTATCGGTGTTTTTGCCGTGATTTACTTTATCTCTATGTTTGCTGTGGGAATGATGGGCGTCGTTCCGATTTTGTATCTTGTCTACCCTGCTGCCTATGCGCTTATCGGCGGGCCTATCGTCATGCTCTTTATGGCAAAGGTAAATAAACCCTTCGGGCTTCTCATTTTCGGCATGATTACCCCCTGTATCATGTTCCTCTTTGGACATACTTTTGTGGTGCCTCTCCTCTCCCTTCTCTTCTGCCTCCTTGCAGAAGGAATCCGGCGGATGGGGAACTATCAATCCGGCTCTGCCACGATGCTAAGTTATGCGGTGTTTAGTCTCTGGCCCTGCAATTCCCTTCTACAAATGCTTCTTCTGAAAGAGCGCTATATGGAGATGGTTATCAAAGAGATGGGAGAAAACTACGGCAATGCCATTGAAAAACTGCTCAGCGTGCAAAATATGGCTATCGTTTATGTCTGCACCTTCCTTTTCGGTTTACTCGGTGCCTTTCTCGGAAGAAAGCTATTGAAGAAGCATTTTGAAAAAGCGGGAATTGTATAGAAACACGGAGCAGAGCAATACGAGTAGAACAAGGCAGAGCAGAGCAACACGGAGCTAAACAATACGGAATAGAATAATATGGAATAGAATAGTACGAAATAGAACAGTACGGAGTAAAATAATGCAAAATATAAGTAATTTAGAGCGTAGCATCAAAGAAAAACCTTGGGCAGAAAAACGGAATCCCTTTAATCCGAACCCGATAACGAAGCTTCTCGTTTTACTGTTTTTAGGCTTCACAATCATGCACTATCTCCCCTTTTACAGCGAATGGGCAGTGGTGCTTCTCTTCTCTGTCTTCTTCTTTCTGAATGGCTTCCGAAGAACTGCACTGTTCGCCCCTCTTGTTTTTGCCGCACTCTGCTTTATTCCCGGGTATTCCGCCCAGTATTTTATGCCGGTCCCCTTACGCATTCTGTTTTCCTTTCTCTATATTTTTCGCCTACTTTTTTTACCTTATCTTGCAGGAAGCTTTTTCATGAGGACTTCAGATGTGGGTTCAATCTTAAGCTCCATGGATTTTCTCCATATCCCTCAATGTATTTCTATCCCTGTTGCCGTGATGTTCCGTTTTTTCCCTGCCTTCACGGAGGAGAAAAAAGCTATTGAGCGAGCCATGAAGATTCGGGGGATTCAGACCCGGAATCCCATCCAAAACCTGCTCTATGTTTCCATTCCCCTCCTCATCATTTCTTCGAATATTGCGGAGGATATCGCGAAGGCGGCGGAATGCAAATGCATCGAGAATCCCGTCAAAAAGACGCGCTACAATACGGTTCGTCTGCAAATCGTGGACGCTGTTTTTCTATTTTGTATCCTGCTGATACTGGGGCTAAGCTATTTTGGAGTTCGCTGACTACACTATTTGGGAATTCGGTGACTACACTATTTGGAAATTCGGTGACTGCACTATTTGGGAATTCGGTGACTACGCTATTTCTTCCCGGTGCAATCAAGGAACGAAGAGGAAGATCCATCCCCTTCCTTATCCCGCTTAGATTGGGGCTGAACTTCTAATGAAAAAAACAGTAAAAAAGTGATAAAAAGGAGTTTTTATGCTTTCTTTCGAAAATTTTTCTTTATCCTACGGGGAGAATGCCCCGGTGCTACAGGACATAACCCTCTCGATGAAAGAGGGAGAGTGTCTCCTTCTTACGGGAGAAAGCGGCAGCGGGAAATCCTCCCTGATTCATGCCGTAAATGGACTGGCTTATCAGTACTACAACGGAAAAAGCAGGGGGAAACTCCTTTTTCAGGGGGAAGACTTGTCTTCCCTTCCCATTTACAAAATTGCCCTACGGATTGCCACCGTTTTCCAAAATCCGAAAACCCATTTTTTTAATATTAACACCACAAGAGAATTGCTTTTCACCATGGAAAATATGGGACTGGACCGGGCTGAAATGGACAGGCGAATGGAAGAGCTTCTCTCCATTTTCCCTATCGAAAAACTGCTTGGACGAAATATCTTCGCCTTATCCGGCGGAGAAAAACAGATTCTTGCCCTTGCTTCCGCCTATCTCTCCGGCTGCCCCTTTCTTGTTTTGGACGAGCCCTCTTCCAATCTGGACGAAGGCTCCATTGCCGTTCTAAAAACCATGCTCCACACTCTGAAAGAAAAAGGAATTACGATTCTTATTGCCGAACACCGCCTTTATTATCTGATGGACTTAGTTGACCGGGTGGCTTTTTTAGAAAAGGGAAGACTCTGTAAGTTCTTTTCCCGGGATGATTTTTTGGCTCTTCCGGAGGAAAGCATCAAAGCCATGGGACTTCGCGCAAGAAGCAAGCCGAACCTCTCTCTTCCGGAATGGAAAAATGAGGGAGCACTGAAGTATCAAAAGGAAGATTGCTTTGTCTCTTTTTCCTTTGGAAAGATTTACGGTATTGTGGGAGAAAACGGAATCGGAAAGTCCACCTTTCTTCGTAAGCTCAGCGGTTTAGAGAACGAAAAAGGAAGCCATTTTTCTCTTTTCGGAAAAGAACTCAGAAAAAGACAGCGGCTTGCACTTTCCGCCATGGTTATGCAAGACGTGAATCAGCAATTGTTTGGAGACTCCGTAGAAGAAGAGATGGAACTGGGGAAGACAGGACAAAAACGAAGTCTGAAAGAGAGATGCAAGGGGATAATAGACGGGCAAGAAAACGAACAAAATAAGACAAAGCCACATAATACGACAAAAGAAGAACTCCTCAATGCGCTAGGACTATCCGAGCTAAAAGACCGTCATCCCATGAGTCTTTCCGGCGGACAAAGCAACGTCTTGCCCTTGCTGCAACCCTCTATCAGGAGGCAAAGCTTTTCTTCTTTGATGAGCCCACCAGCGGCATGGATCAGAAGAATATGCTTCGCATCGCTCGTCTCTTAAAGTCCGCTATTCGAGAGGATCGAATCTTCTTCCTTGTGTCTCACGACTATGCCTTTTTACAGGAAGTGGCGGATGAGGTGGTGGAAATCGATTCCTTGACGGGAAATTTCAGATTCCCTCCTACTTCAGAATCACCCCGCTAAGATACACCAGAATCGGCATGGAAATGATAGTACAGAGGGTCGTGAAAATGTTGATACAGCTCGCATACTCCTCTTCTTTTCCATAGAGGATGGCAAACTGGGAAACATTCGCAGCCGCCGGAGCCATGGCACTTAAAAAGGTCACGAGGAAAAGGACAGGATTGTCCAGAAAGCCGTCTATCCTGCTGAGCACAGAAATCAGCAAAAGGTAGATAAAAGGGAAGAAAAGCAGTCGGAAAGCCGTAACCATATAGATTCTTCGATAGGATACTATCTTTTTGAAAGACATACTGCCCAAAACGATACCGGTAATCAACATACTGATCGGCCCGATCATTTTCCCTAAATCCGAGATGGCAAGGGAAATCGGTGCCGGGAGCGAAACCTTCGTGAAGAACAAAAAGACACCAAAAAGAATGGCTAGGATGTTGGGGTTAAACAGGATTTTAAGAAAGGCGTTTTGTTTCTGTCCTCCTCTAGACTGTTCTTCTTCGGATTGTTTCTCTTCAGATTGTTTCTCTTTACATTGTTCTTCTTTGTGTTGCCCCGCCTTTCCCTGAAACAAATGAATCCCGTGCGTCCAGACTAAGAGATTATACACGGTGATGTACGCCGATACATAAAGCAGATACTCCTCTCCTAGGACACTGGCAACAATGGGAAGAACAAAATTTCCGCAGTTCGTGTATTCTAGAGACATTTCCTCTACAGGGCTTAAATGCAGCGGCTTTCTGAGTAAGGTGCCGAGAAAGAGAAAAAGGAAGTTTGCCAAAATGGCATAAAAAAAGCAGAGAAGAAGACTTTGCCCCGCCTTTCCGTCTACTTTCATGGAAAAGGAACTCACGATAACACAGGGAGACAGGAGAAAGACCGAAATCTTCGATAAAGCAACGCTGTCTTCCTTTTTTAACAGTTTCGTTTTAACCAGTACTACCCCGGCTCCTACCAGAACAAGCAGGGAGAGTATTTTAGAACCCAAGGGAAAAACCAAATTCGTCATATTTCCTTATAGTAAATATGCTTTATTGACTAAAGCATTTATTTCGCTGTCAATATTTAACTTTATATCTTTTAGATTATGGGGAACAAAGCATTGATAATCACTTTGCATTTTCTTTAATTGTCCTGCTCTATTATTTTCTAATTTCAAAATATCATCCCCCTAAGTAAAATCTATTTTACTTAGAATAAAGTATACTTGCTGTAAGTAAAATTTTAAAGCATTATTTTTACTTACACAATCAAATGCCTCTCTAAGGATGGAGTAAACTTACTGTCAGTTAACGAGCTTCAAAAATACACCTTGATAAAGGTCTTCAACTTTTCAATTATCTTATTATCATTTTTATTTCATGTCAAAATTTTATAATAAACGGAGGTGGTTCCGTATGGAGAAAGTCTTCTTAACCGTTTCTCCCGGAATTGATGCATGGAGCCCATCTATATATTTCTTTGACGCATCATAGTGCTCTTTCAACACATCTCTAAGCCTTATTTCTTTTACGCTTATCCCTTCTGTTCCGGTCGCCCCCAGCTTCCTTTCTTCTCGACCTATCCTCACCAACTGAAGAAGTTTCTCTCTTCCATAGTTTCTCTCATAACACCTTAGCTTACTCATCTTGTCAGCACCTTTTTGGCTCCATGATAAAGGTCTTGAACTTAAGCGATCAGATAACACATGACTTACATGACTCTCTGCACTACAGCCTTGTACAAGCTTGTTTCTTAGCGTTCTCCTGATAGCTGCCCAATTCTCTAGCACATACGTCCGTAAGCTTTCTATTCTCTCTATATTTCTCCCTGATGCCGCCATACAATCTATATATTTTGAGAATGAAGCCTTAGTGGAATGCTTAGAGTATAGTAAATGCCATAATTCTTCTTTGGCGATATCCTTTTCATCTAACATCTGCGCTGCAGCCTGATTAATATATTTCATCAAGTGAAATTTATCTGCACAAAAGACTGATTTTTTTCAATGAACTCCGCCCCATTCTTTATCCACTGGGCTCCATCACCACTAATAAATACTTTCTTTAAGGTCTCTTTATCATATGTCTTTTCAATGTAGTCAGAAACCTTAGTCCAAAGACATGCATTTCCTTCTTTTCCGGGATAAAGTCCGGCAAAATAAAAGCTATTTTTTTGAGTTCTTTTCTTCCTTTACAGCCGGATTCAAACTTTCCTTCATGTACGTAAATCAGTTTAGAAATAAAGCTCTTATTATCCTTGGACACCTTGCCATGCTGTTCCGCAATGTGATCTTCATCTGCTTCGATAAAAAGATACTCCACTTGCTTCTTGCCGGAAAGATCCTCAAGGGTAATGCTATCTGATAGACTATGTATTTTATTCATCACTGTAGTTTTGCTAATTCTTTGTTTGGATGGTAGTATCTTTGTTGCCTCACAATAGCTTGTTTTTAATGCCTCCGTGAGTAGCATTACCTCAGCTTCTTCACTAAACCTCTCATGGGAATCCAAACCTATTAGTTCTTCTAGCAAGTAAGAATGACCTCCTTGCTCTGCTTTCCTCTTGAAATACGTACAATCAAACACAACATCCCCAACAGAGGTAATCAGCGTACGCTTATCGACTCTCTGGATGTTGAAACGTTCTTTTCTAACTCCACACTCACTAAGCATTGAATTCATTCTTGAAAGGACTTCGCCCAAGAAAGAAGCAGAAAAAGACTCTGTAGAGCTTTTCACAGACCTCTCCAGAGAACTAAAGTCCTTAGGATTGTCAAAAAATTTCTTCTCTGCATCAAGTAACCCTTTTACCAAATCTTCTAATAGTGCTACAATATCCACGAGAGTAGTCTCCTTTGCATAGTTTTTTAGTCGAAACCATTGTATCAAAGGATTAATGATTACTCTCTTTTTATTTCTTTATCAACTGACAAAATCTTTACTCTATTCTCTCTAAGTAAAAATCAAAATGATTTTCTAAGCAATATAGGTCTGAACTTGGGGCACGCTCTCGCTAGCTTCGCCTGACTGAGCAGTGGTTTTGTTAACCACTGCTCACTTTGCTTCGCAAAGCAACTTCCTTCGGAAGTTGGTCTCGTACAGAACAACTTTTCTGATGAAAAGTTTGTCCTTACGTAACGGATACTAAGCGAAAAACTGCGTTTCTCTTGTTTTTCGCAAGTATCGGGCTCAGACTACCCCGCATTCAGACCTATATTGCAAAGAATATCTTAATTATTTTGATTTTTTACAGCCCCTTTTCAAGTTTTACAGGCTATTTTTTATTTTTTCCTCTTATACAGAAGATAGTACAGAGCGATACAAAGTGAACTCATGACAAAGGCAAAAGCATAGTAGAGCATCTTTGAGCTGTCCGCTGTTTTTACCTTTCCAAGCCCCGCTTTTCGCAGAGTGCTTAAAAGCTTTTTAAGACGTCTTAATTCTGCCAATTCTTCTCCTGATAAGGCTCGCTTTCTGCTTATGGCAAGAAGCTCATCTATCCGCTTTTCTATTTCTCTCGCCGTTCTCGGAACTTTCGGATTGCTATTCCACTTCTCCTCCGGCTTTTCAGCCTCCGGAGTGCCCCCATCCGGAACAGGGGGAATGATTTCCGGCTCTCCCGGTCCGCCCGGAGTCGGCGGCACAACGGGAATCGGTATCGGTTTACGTCCACCTCCACCGCCTATGCCGCCTCCACTACTGCTTCGCGTATATTGATTGTCAAAAACAATCTCCGTTACTTCTTCTCCATCCTTATAAATCTTCTTTTCTACAATCAAATCATATAAGCTGTCTTCACTTTGCTTACCGTAAAGCTGATGGTATAGACGGAGGGATCATAGGTATATCCATGTATTCCATTATTCACTTCTTCTAAGGTATAGTTGAAAGTTCCCGGTTCTGTAAAATGTATCGGCTCAAAGGCTGTGTGCCCCTCTCCCACAAGCATCACGATTTCACTATCCGAGAAGCTGCCATCCGGCATAGGCTGTCCTGTACCCGGGGCCTCCGCTTTCAGATTAAATTCGAAATTGGCGGCAGATGCGGGAGGGGTACCGGAAACAATCTTATCCAGTTCTATTCTTCCCTCTGTGGAATAAGGCTTAAAAGTGTTCGTGAACTCCAAATCATCTCCCGTTACCAAACCAAAGAACTTACCAACACCAAATTCATTTACCGAAACCTTTATATTTCTTATCGGATTTGGTCATTTTCCACTCCGGGATAATCTCCACTTTCCGTAATCGTGTACTCATACACTCCTGACGTCGAGAATACAATCTTTCCAAAATCCACCTCTCCGCCATCTGCATCCGGGTTTTCAAGGGTCAGACTGTCTCCCGTTCCGGCAGCGGCAGGCATAGGACAGGACGGAGTCTTTCTCTTTAAGATAAAGTTAAAGTGGTGACTGATATTCGGTGTCCTAAGTCCGGGCGCTGCTGTAAGGAATTTTTGCACCTTAAATTCCGTCTCATAAGATGAAGCCGTATAAGCATTGTGGAAGATAAGGGGATTATCCGTATTATAGGTCAAATTCGAGGTCAGCTGTCTATGGTCCGGATCCGTCACGGTAATGGTAACAAACTTTTCTCCCATATCCAGTTTTTGAAATCCGTTATCATGTAAGCCTTCTTCTTTAATCTTATACTTATAGGTTCCGGGACGAAGCAGGCGGATATCGGTAAAGCTTGCCGTACCTCCGTCGGGATCGGGATTCTTTATAGAAGGTAGAGGATTCCCGTCTTTATTCTCTACCGGTGCACCGGTAACATCTTCCATAGTGTAAGTGAATTTGTGCGCAATCGATCCCGGATGCGTTCCCCCCTGTATTTCCAGAACCTTCTTTACAGGAAGGTCAAAAATATACGGCTTTACCAGTTTATGTTTTGCAAACGACTGCAAGGTTTCCACAATCGCAGTAGAAGGCGGCTGTGTTCCCTTAAACTGAATACACTTCATCTGCGCCGTATTGACATTTTTCACGCTGACTTTCGCCTGATCTGTCGTTGCCTTCATTTTCAGATTGGCAATCAGTAAACCTTGCTGGTCCAAGGTGAATTTCTTTCCGGCCGCTGTAGTACGAAGGTCAAAGGCGATAGCCTGAATCTGCTTCTTATCTATACCGGTATTCGCACTCTCATTTTCATAGTTCCATTCTTTCCAAATGCTTGTGCCGGTATTCTTAGGATTATTCGGATTTCCATCCGTTGCATAGCCCGGATCATACAGTGCTTTACCAAGGTCTTTTTGTGCCTCGGTCGGAACGCTGTAGGAAACGAATACTCGGGGTTTTAAAGTATCCAAAGAAGCCGAATTGGCAGGATCATAGGTTCTCTTTGTAAGCATGGTCTCAATATCTACGCCGTCAAATTCCCCGTTCTTATCTCCTAAAAGATCGAAAAAGTACCATATCCGTGGTTCTGGTTGTCCCAGCCGCCTGATAAAGTATACGATATTTATAAGGGTCTCCCATATAGCTGATATTGTCCGTCAGATAATTCGAATTAATCTCTGTTGATACAGTATTCGTAAAGCCCGCTTCCAGAACCGTGACCGGTCCAAAGACCATCGGTCTTTGGAAAACCGAAGTGGTAAAGCGAGAATTCAATTCAGCTGCATCATGTCGAATATTCTTATAATAGCGAATCTTTTTCCAGAACAGGAAATTTCCCCCGTTCATCGGATATATAGTTCCCAAACCAGACCGTGTTCGGGTCCGTGTTGACATAGCCCACGGTATTCACCACATTTCTTCCTCTGTCAACAATATTGAAGTAGGGGTTACTTAGGGTATAAGTCAGCTTCCAGCCACTTATGTTAAAACGCTTATTCCAAAGACGGTGAACGGGATCGTTCGGTGCGGTAAAAGCTAATGATCATCATATCCTGCCCCGAACCTTCCCAGTTTTTGGAGATTTGAACCGTATAATCATGTCCCCTCTGATATCGCAAGGAAGGCGTAACCGCCCAACCGTCAAGCCATGTTCCGATATCAATGGAACTGTCGATAACCTCCGTTCCGGCGGGCAATAAATCATAGATGATGCCTTGGTTAACTTGATAGGTTTTGGTATATTCATCCCCTTGAAGACTGGCGGGTAATGATCCTGAATTCGTTCCTTGAACACAGACATCGATGGTTTGTGTGCCGGTTTCAGGATGATCCTCAAAGTTTTTATTGACCTTGGTAAGTCTGGAAATGATGTTTAAGGGGGTCAGAACATAGCCTATCTGCGGCCAGTAATGCCCAATACGTGTTCCTACGGGAGCTTTGCTATATTGTCTGCCTTCTGCAATTGCGGCTCCTGCAAGAAAATTGACATTATAGTCATCCGTTCTCTCCATAGTGGCTGATATGGTATTCTGCATATCCGGAGTGGGGGTAATGTCAATGGTATAGCTACATTCAAACTCATTCCTATAGTAGGGGGAGTTTTGCCTCAATTGTAATCCTACTATCGCATTTTTATCGCCCGGGACAACATGCTCCAGGCTAATCTGATTGTTTACACCAATAGCCGCTCCGGAATTCGCGGTATAGACCGGTGGCGTCTGCCCCGGCTCCGCAGTAAACACCGGTTTTCCTTGGCTATCATAGGAAAATGCTCCATACTTAAAGTAGTTTGGTTCACCTTTTTTTCTCAACCAGACTTCTACCGGAGGATAGTTTTCATGCCTCGGCCGCATGTTGGGCTTTTCATTAAACTTAACGCCGGGAACCAGGGAATTCGTTACCTGCTCCACATCATAAACCTTCATCCAATCCAGATAGATACTGCTATAATGGTAGTCATTCTCCTTAAGTTCATAGGGTCTTCCCCCCCCCCGATGAAAGTCGTTTGCGTTTCCCTTATCAAGTTCGAGCCCATACAGATCATCCTTTGCAAGGTCCGTGCTAACGGGTTGTCCGTTCAAAGGACTCGGGTAGCGAATCTTGGAAGTAAAGAGATAGTACTTTCCGTCAGTGATCGTAACTCCGGAACCATTCGGATCCGCGCTTCCATTTGAAGTAGAATAGTTCGCTCCGGAAAAAGCTATATTTTCGGCATCCGCTTTGTACACCGCAGAAAGGCTAAAGCTCTTGGTCCGCGTTCCGTGTCGTAAGGGAGCGCTTTTTCCTTCCTTATAGATACTCTGTAAGCCAAAGATATCCAGAAAGTTCTGTCTTTCCTCAACAGCATATTTTTTATAGGAAAACATCCCGCCACCCTTTGGCGCGGGGAAGATTCTCATAATCTCGCTCTGCGGGACAGATAAATTCTCCCTCTTATGTCCGTCCGCCCAGATTTCCGTAAATTGAATCTCATTTTTTATTTGTAATCCATTCTCCGCTACATTTTGTGTAGGATCATCCAATGCCGCTTTCAATTTTGAATAGGGATACTTAAATAAAAGGGCATAGAGCTGAGAATTGTATTTCGCATAGGGAGAGTAATTGTGTTCCGTTAGATACGGTTCATTATCCGGTAATCTGTAACGGCTGGGGTCTTGGGATATACCAACCTGATCTCTTCCAATAGGATTTACAAGGTATCGTTCATTTCCTGCCGGGAGAGGGGCAGTAGGCGGAAGATTCATATTCTTGGTAATATTTCTATATCCGTCTCGTGCATACACTTCGATATTATCCTGCCCGTCCAGATTGTACAAAAAGTAGTCTGATCTACTATCCATAGGCATCTTTTTCGCGCCGACAAGCTCACCTCCATCCCTTTTGTTGAGATCAGACGGTATATTAAGCTGATATTTAAAGGGCTGTGAACTTCCCCTTGCTCTGTCTACTCTTACATACCATACGGCATAAAAGTAGTCATTTGCGTCGGCGGGCACCGGCCCCCAAGAAGTATCCCATTTAAAGAATACACCTCCATTTACATCGGCAGTACCCGGCTTTAAAGTGACCTTCGTCGGATTGACTTTGGTTTCTACATGAACCGACATCCTTTTCTCGGACTCTCCATTTAAGATTCCGCTGTTTTCAATCTTTAATTGAATAGGAAACTCATAATCGTAGACACCTTTATTCAGTGCATTATCATGTCGCACCTTCAACATGCTGGGAGTGAGGTCGTAAGCAAAGTCCGCCTTAAAGGTGATTCCGCCACTTAATATGTTATAGTTCTGTAAGCACAAGAAGGGCTCCCCGTCCTTTTCTTCCAAGGTATAGTTGAAGCTACTCTGGTCGTTGGTATCCGGGGCCATGGGAATTCCGTGCCTAACAGAAGGCTCCACCTTATATACCCAGTTTTCCCTATTGGTAGACACAGTGATTTTATTTTGATTCCAAGCAGCATCATCCCAGCCCTTAAAGATACGGGCAGGGATATAGAGTTTTACAGATCCGGGATCGTATTTTGTATTTTTATCTCCTCTTAGGGTCATCTCTACCGCAAGTGTTGTCGTATTCACTGCATTGGAATAATATTCAGGCGGAACAATACTTAGTTTTTCCTGTTTTCGTATATCTCCATTACTGCCATCCTTATAACTATGCCCGGTCCTTGCCGCCACTGTTCCGGCATGAGGATCCGCCGGTTCCTTCCAATACGCCCGCAATTCATGCGTAACAATCCCCGGGGCTCCCATCAATCTCGCCAGTACGAAGGGACTGAAATGTTTTGTGGAGAAAACAAGACTTTCCTCCTCTTCCTTAACCGGAAGAATCTCTGTCGGACGTCCTTCGGAAAGATGCACAATGCGAAGTTCATCCTCTGCTTCTATCTCATCTTTCTCCGCTTTAGTTTCTTTCTCCGTTTTGGCTTCTTTCTCCGTTTTGGCTTCTTTCTCCGTTTTGGCTTCTTTTTCCGTTTTATTTTCACTCTCTGCTTTAGTCTTTTTCTCTTCCTTCTCCGCTTTTTTAATTTTATCTACTTCTTTTTCTATTTCTTCATTTTTTTCTAGATGTTCTTCGAATTTTTTTGCAAGTTCGGAATCCGTTACTTTCTCTTCTACTTTCTTGCCTTCGTTCTTTCCTTCTGCTTCCTCTGCCTTGCTTTGAGCTTCTCTTGTCTCTGAAGCTTCTTCCTGCGTATTCGAGTCTTCTGCATCTTCCCCTATAAGCTCTTCTTTCCCATCTTCTTCAAGGACTTCCTTTATTTTTTCCGTCTTTTCCAGACGGATTTCAACTTTTTTCCCATTCTTCGGCTGGACTTCCTTTTCTACCCCGTCAATTTCCCGGTAAAAGGAAATATCCACCACTTCCAGAATCTCTATCTCCGATTCTTCTTCTGATTCTCCTTTTGATTCTTCTACTTCTTTTTCTTCTTCTGATTCACCTTTTTCTTCTTTAATTCTATTTTATCTTCATTTGCTTCTTCCGTTGATTCTGCCTTCGCTTCTTTCTTCGCATCCTCCTTACGATATTGCGCTTCCAAAGCTGCCTTTGCTTCCTCGATAATGGATTCTTCTTCCAGTACTTCTACCTTCATCTTGGTTCCTTCAAAAAAGGTTTTATCTCCAAAAATAGCCGTTACCGTAAGGTCATGGTCTGCCTGCTCACTAAAAGAACCGGCGTCCATATATTCCGCCTTTTTCTTCTGTGCTTCTTCTTCGGAAAGTCCGGACTCTCCCGCTTCAGAATTTTCTTCGGAGCCATCCTCAGCACCTATCTCCTCCGGGCGGTCTTTTGCAATATTTTCTCCATTTTCAGCCTGATTGCCGGCTTCCTCTTCATTAACGGATGAAATCCCCTCTTCTGAAGAGACACTCTGCTCATTTTCGCTATCATGGCTTACACTCTGCTGTTCTTCCGACTCAATCCGTTCGGCTATCTCTTCCAAATTTCCCTCTGCACAGCTTATTCCCTGCATACTTCCTACAAGTAAAACAAAGCACAGGAAATACGCCATTCCTTTTTTGAAGATCTGCCTTGACCATAATTTCGGCTTAAATAAGCCACTCTCGAAATGGATATCCTTCTCGCTCCCCAGTTTTTTCATCATATACCTCGGCTTTCTTAATTTCGTGTATGATATATACTTCTGCAACTTTCCTATATGCACAAGTACCCTTAACTGTTTATCGACAATATAATAGATTTTTATCCGTTTTCGATCCATTTTTTTATCAATTTTTTATAAAAACAGATTTATTCGTCAAGATTTTCCTTAAATCATCCAATGTTTTTCTGTAGGATTTTCCGCGTAAAAAAGAAGCCCGAGGAACTGTTCCTCGAGCTTCTTTTTTATTTCTTCTTTCTTCCGTAAATGCCGTAGAAGGCAAGTCCGAGAATACTTAAGATAAATGCAGCTGCATAATACAGCATCTTAGAGCTATCATCCGTCCTTACCATTCTCGTCCTCTCCCAAAACATCAAAAAGCACCATATCTGTTGTTCTGGTGTCCGCGTTCGCCCAATAGAAGAGTCTTTGGATATACCCAACAGTGTTCATTGCACTCCTCTGCTTTCCTTTTCTGTGCCGTCATAAAGATGCCTATTTATTTTAAAAAATAAAAATTGAAGTTTAAAATTTTTAACGAATCCATGGCAAAAACACAATGAAATGGATGTGCTTCTTCTCACTCTCGACCTTTATCTCCCCTTTATGCATCGTGACAATTTCCTTGGCAATGGAAAGGCCGAGCCCATAACCCTTTCCTCCGGAATGAGACTCATCGAGTCTAAAGAAGCGTTTAAATAAATTATTTCTTTCCTGCTCTGAAAGCTCCTTTTCTATAACATTGGATATACCGAGCACAAGCAATTTTTTCTTTTTCACTAAAGATAATTCCGTGGCTGTATTCGGAACAGAGTACTTCAAGGCATTTTCCAAAAGAATGGAAAGGAGCTCTTTTAGCTTCTCTTCATTTCCCAAGACATATAGCTCTTCTTCGATTGTATATTCCAGACTTCTCCCCTTATCAAAAAACAAGGGTTCAAAGTACATACACTCTTGCTCCGCAATATGGGATAAAGACAACTTTTCAAACTGCTCTTTTCTATCCTGCAGATTTTCCAATCGGCTTAAATCCAGTAGTGACTCTGTCAAATGCTTCATCCGAGTACTCATTTCCTCGATACCCGCAATATTGTTTTCGATATTTTGACGCAAGAACTCCTCTGATGCCAAAAGTCTTTCTCCGGATTGAAAGAACAGTTTCTCCATATTTTTTTGCAGATTTCCGACATTGTTTATAATCACCGTAAGCGGTGTTTTCAGCTCATGAGAGGCATCGGAAATAAACTGCCTCTGACTAAGCATCGCTTCTTTTACCGGTCTTACGCTTTTCCGTACAAAAAAGCGGGATAAGATGATAATGAGAGTAGAGAGGAGAAAGAATAAAGCAATCAGGACTATCGAAAGTCTCTTGATACTCTTTATTTCTTTGCTAAAATCCGTTACAGCAATACGATAGGAAGGCTTCGTTCTTTCCGTTTTTGTATTTTCTCCATTTTCCGGCTTAAAGTCTTCAGGAGAATTAAAACCTTCAGGAGAATTATCCTTTTCACAGTAATACTGTAGCTTCCCCCCTCCCATGGAAGAGTAAAAGGATTCCTTTCCCCCTTTTATCTTAGACAGGGCATCCTGTACCAGCTTTTCCTCCGTGTCCGTTTCCAGAAAATAATCCTCTCCGAAACTTTCCATGACTTCTCCATTGTCTGAAATAAAGATTTGGTATATGGGATAATTTTCCGAAACGGAATGGTTCATCGGACCTTGCACAGACGATGAAAGTGCATTTTTCACTCCGGAATACAGGCTGTTTCTATTAAAGTAGAAAAGAAAAAGCAGCAAAAAGAGCAGTAGAAAAATGCTGACCGCGGAAAGTAGCATGGTCAGTCTTTTTTGTAATTGTTCAATCATGCGTTTCTTCCTCCAGGTGATAGCCTAGTCCGCGGCTTGCCACGATTGCAATATCCGAGGAAAGAGCCTTCAATTTCTTCCGTAAAAAACCGATATAGACCTCGACATTGTTTTCCGTTGCATCGCTGTCAAAGCCCCAGATTTTTTCCAAAAAGGTATTTTTCGTGATATTGTTCTTGCCTTCGCTTAAAAGCAGTTTCATCATCTGAAACTCCTTCAAGGAAAGACGAAGCGCATTTTCCCCGGAAACAAGCTCCGAGGAGTCCAAGTCGAGGGAGGTATTTCCGAAGCTGATTTGATTGACCTCTTTTCCTTGTCTCCGAAGAAGTGCATTGATACAGGCAAGCAGCTCTCTCTTATCAAAGGGCTTTGTCAGATAATAATCCGCACCGGAGTCAAGTCCCTCCACCCTGTCCAAGATGTCCGACTTCGCAGTCAGCATCAGAATCGGAAGTCCGTTTTTCTCTTTACGAAGAGTCCTTGCGACCTGAAAGCCGTTCAGCTTCGGAAGCATCAAGTCCAAAATCAATAAATCAAAATGCGCATTACGCGCAAGCTCCAAGCCTTCTTCCCCGTCATAAGCCAAAGAAACGCCGTGTTCGCTTTCTTCCAATATTTCTCTCAAAGATTTTGCAAGCAATACTTCATCTTCGACTACCAAATCTGCATACCGACTCCTTCTCAAGCTTGTTTTCCCTTACTTCACAGCTTAGCCCGAATCCTAGTTCAAGCCTTAGTTCGACCCTAGGGCATCATTTTATGCATAGCGTATTACATTCTTATTTCATCCTTCCTGCTCTGTATCCGACTCTAAAGAATGTAGGGAATACTGTCAAGAAAATCCGTATTTTTCCTTTTTCTCTTCTACTCTTTGCCTATTTTAAATTCATTTTTTTCATTTTCAAAAAACTTCATAAAAGCATTGCTATTCCCTTTACTTTAGTGATACACTTAGTCGGGTTTTCAGTTAAATGCAGTGATAAAATATAGACAAATTAAGTAAAACATTTAGACTGATTTGGCTTCTATGTCGAAAGCCCTTAGATGAGAAAATGGAAAGCCCTTTCTTCTCGTCATAAATTCTAAAAAAGGAGGAAAGATTGATGAAAAGCAGTGATGGCACGGATCCGGGAGCCTATGATTTTACTTTTGTAGCGGAAGATCCGAAGAATGATTCCTCCTTCCCTATAATCTAAACTCATAAGTTCTTTTTCCCTGTGTCCATGAAGTTTTGGAAAGGAGAGAAAAATGAACGAAAATGAAAGAATTCAACAAGACTACGTTCAAGAAATTATAGATCTCATTCGCAGTGGCGAAACGGAAGAGCAAATCCGGGAGAATCTGGAAGAATACCATGCGAATGACATTGCGTCCGCCCTTCCCCTTTTAGAAGAGGAAGAGCGTAAGTTTTTGTACAGTCTTTTAGATAATGAGCGCCTCAGTGAGGTTATGGAGTATGCCGAGCACGGCTACGAATATCTGGAAGAGATAAGTCCAAGCAGGGCCGGAATCGTCCTTTCCGAGATGGAGCCGGATGATGCCGTAGACTTACTGAAAGAAGCCGATCCAGAAAAGAAGACCATCTGGCTTTCCAAGATGAGCCTGAAGGATCGAAATGAGTTACAGATTCTTGCAGCCTATGATGAAGCCTTCATCGGTTCTCGTATGACGACAAACTTCGTCTTCTTGACAAAGGATTTAAATATCCGGGACGCCATGCGCTCTCTGATTGAACAGGCTGCCGAGCATGACAACATTTCCAAGGTCTATGTCGTACACGAAGACGGCTCCTACTATGGTGCAGTAGATTTAAAAGAATTGATTATCGCAAGAAGAGATACGAAGCTCGACGATATCACGGAAACCGGTTATCCTTTTGTCTATGCGGATGAAAAGATTGAGGACTGTTTGGAGCGTATCAAAGGCTATGCCGAGAACTCCATTCCCGTTTTAGGAGAAAACAATATCATCTTAGGTGTAATCACCGCCCAAGATGTATTGGAAGTTTATGATGATGAGATGGGTGAAGATTATGCTCGTTTGGGAGGTCTTACTGCGGAAGAGGATTTAAATGAACCGCTTCTGGAAAGTGTGAAAAAACGCCTTCCTTGGCTTGTGATTCTGCTTTTCCTCGGTCTTGTTGTTTCCACCGTAGTGGGTCTTTGAAACCGTGGTGGCACAGCTTACCATTATCATGGCTTTCCAGTCGCTGATTCTTGATATGTCCGGAAATGTCGGTACCCAGTCTCTTGCGGTCACCATCCGTGTTCTGATGGACGAGCGTCTCACCGCAAAGCAGAAGATGACTTTAGTCGGAAAGGAAATGGGAGTAGGCGGATTAAACGGTCTTGTAATCGGCTTGTTTTCCTTAGTCGGTATCGGTGCATACCTATATTTCTTTAAGCACCAGCCACTGCATATTGCCATTGCTATTTCTTCCTGTATCGGATTTTCCCTAATGCTCTCCATGGTGATTTCCTCCTTGGTCGGCACCGTTACGCCTATCTTCTTTAAGAAGGTCGGAGTGGACCCGGCAGCGGCTTCCGGCCCCTTGATTACCACCATTAACGATTTGGTCGGTGTAGTCAGCTACTATGGACTGACTTGGATTTTACTTTTGGAAATCCTGAAGATTTCAGGGTAAATGCGATGCTTTCCGTTTCTTCAGACTTAGTAAAAAAAGCATGTATGGAAAAAGCCGGGCTGGAAGCAAGATTCTGCACAATGGAAAAGCAGGATAATGGAAGCGGATTTCCATATACTTATAATTTGAAACTGAATGGGAAGTCCTACTCTCTTCGGGTCTTTAGCGAAGAAGTGGAGGAGCTTTCTACCATTCTTTCATATGCTCTCTTTTCCGACTCCGGAGAAATGCTCTGTATGGCAAAGACCGAATTCCACTCTCCCGATAATCCCTTTGCAGAGGCCCCCTACGCACATCTTATTCCTGAAACAAGCCCCTGCGCAGTCTGCAAGAAAAAGCTTTCCGGAGAATGTGCGGGGCGATAAGATTAAAAAAACACAAAAATATTCTGTACCGGCCAATAGGTCGGTATTTTTGTATGGAAATTTTACCATTCTTCCTTTTTGAAAAAATAATATTTTTATAAAATTTGACGATACACCTGTTAATTAGGAAGATTCTGACATGCATATTGAATTTTTTCCGCCTACCAATCAAACTATGTGATTTTGAAAAAAACTAATATTTTCTATCAAAGAAAGGAGACCAAAATGAAGTCCAAAAAAATCTGAAATTTTTTTTACTTACAATCTTTTTTTGCTTTATCTTTTCAAATTATTTAATTGCAGCTAACAGAATAGACGATGACATTAGAGATGTGGAAAATTTTTCCATTAATGATTCTTACTTGGACGAATCATTAGCAGGATTTACAATTAAGGAAAGTATATTCCATACAGAAACAGATGCTGAAATAGCCAGTAATTCAGAACAAGAGAATACACAAAAGGCATTTCAATTAGAAGATAATCCATGTATCAGTCTCTCCGAAAAATTAACAGTTCAAACCACAGCTATTTTTTATGTTTTCTCTATCAAAGAGCAAGATAGAATTTTAATGGCCAGAATGCTCTCTGAAAATAAAGATTTTGATGCATTATTATGCCGGTTTGATAAGGAAAGTGGAAAACTTACACCTACTAACGTATCATGTGGAAGTGGAAATGAAATCAGAGTTAAGTCTATTCCTCAAGGAGATTACGCGTTTGCTGTGTATTCAAAATCAGGAAAGTCTGGAGAAAGTTTCATTTTCGATATTAATGCATCTAATCCCTCTGCCGATTTTGACGGAATTATATATTCTAAAGCTACAGATGGCGGGCATGATGTAACAAAGGTTATAGTCGAATATACATCAGGAGATATATATTCTAATGGAAAGTTTATTTATAACCAGAAAACAGGAATCGGAAATGATTTGTCTTGGGAAAGAAAAAATGAAGTTAACTGGGGTAGTGGATATGAACAACGAACACATAAAGTATCAGAAGTAAAAATTAAAGGACGCTCTAGATTAGTCTCCTATAGCTCTTCCTATGCATCTTCGGACTTAGCTATTTTGCTCTATTGTGATGTTGGAACAAATTTCCTTTATTTTCACTCTAAATATCAATCCGGTCCAGATCACTTTTATGAACAATCCTTTATGGATGCTTATGGTCGGAAAACACCAAGGTCTTTAGACGAAAAAGATTTTGAAGATGGACAATCACATGTAGTAGTGCTCGACTTACATACCGGAAAATTAATAGACTTTTATAGTCAACTGAACGAATATTATGGTTTTGGGTATGAGGATACCCCAGTAGTCCATGAATATGAGTAAAATCCATTAAATTTTGGTATTGTAATTCATTAAGAGGAGTATTCTATCATGAAAATAATTGAAATCAAATACTGTTGTGGAAATACACGCTTCCAAGGAATTTATCAAAAGCGGATGTCTTCACAAAATAAGAAGTTAGAAAAAAACGCATCAAAATTTGATGTAAAAAGGCTAGCCGATGAATCCAAAAAGCAGATAGACCAATTTCTTTTATCTGAAGAAGGAAAAAAATGGCTCGCAAGCAGATCTGAAGACGAAAATCATAGTTTTCAAAAAATGCTGGATGAAGGAAGAATAATAGCACTTAAGGACGGAACCTTATATCAGTTTTCCGAAGAGAACTTTTCTTGCCGTACACAGGATGATGATTGGGATGATTTTGTTGCAGATAAAGTAAAAAATAATCCCTTTTGGGAGCATAACGGAGAACAGTGGTTAACCTTCACCTCCTATTTGGATAAAAATGGTTTTTATGACAGTATGAGTGACAGTGAAGTGAAGGATTTCGAAAATCTTCTTCGTGATGTCACAAAGGGAGTAAGCAAGGCCGGAAATCTTTATTTATATACTGAAACTGGAACGCCCGATGCTTATTCTATGTGGAAAAATAAAGCAGAAGGAATTTTAGCTATTGAGTCATCTTCGCAGGCATTGTATCGAATAGCAGATAAAATGCTTCCCCAAAATATAAAAGAAGGATTCTATAAACTCATTGAGCAGTATAAAAGCCATAATGAAGAACTTATGGATACCGGGTATCGAAACCCTATCGACTCAATGGCAAGAGGTGTTGGAATGCTATGCCGAAGAAGCGGAGATACTTTTGGAACTCCAATAAAATCAGAAAAAGCAAAACTGGAAGATTTAAGAAAAGAGTTATTTTCCGGCAAAAAAGCAGAAAATTATGAATCATATAGACAAGAAATCATAAAAATATTCCAAAACATTGGAAAAACTTCAAATTCTTTTAACTTTCTTCAGTCGTTAAAAGAGAGCTATCTTTCTTTTTCCACAAATGGAAGTACGGATAGCTCATTCCAAAATTATATGATGAAGGATGCGAAGGATACCTTCTCCTTTATCCAACAGTGCTGGGAAAAAACTATGCTAAACTATTTATAGTTATGCTTCCATGTTGAGATACTAAAGTGAGATACCATGCCGGCGCCTTTAGGCGCCGGCTTTCCTTTACTATAAAGTAGGTTGTCATTTTACCAGTAACGAGTCGATAAGTTTAGTAAATATTTTAGTTAGACTTTTACTCCCTTTGAGAATTTTTTGAATAAATGAAATTTAGACTTTGGCTAATAAACGATACTTCGTCGCTGCTTAAATAAAGGAAATGCTGATTCACAAATAAGTATCCATTTTTTACTACTACTTATTTTTTTTAGACATAAATTCAAGAAATTCCGAAAATGAAGCTGCTCCGATTTTCCTTTTCTTTTTTAGCATATATCGTAGCATCATTAAGTCTATTGTGAGTGTCGGTTTTTTTATGACAGATTTTGTTTAAAATTCTTTTTCAAAGCTAAGATCAATCAACGAAATACCACTCACTTCGTTAACCTTTCACCCTCCTTTTTAATTTTTCCAATACTTCCTCTTCCGGATAATCCTTTCCCGTCCAGAGCCTAAAAGCTTCCGCAGCCTGATAAAAGAGCATAGGGAGGCCGTTCATGTAGCGAAGTCCTGCTTCCCTTGCTTGGGAAAGCAACTTCGTTTCAAAGGGATGATAAATACAGTCTGCCACAAAAAGTCCTTTATGAAGGAGCTTCACTTCGGGAATAAGAGAAGCCTCCGCCCCCATTCCCACATTTGTAGAATTGACAAGGATATCGCTTTCCTCCGGAAATTCCGCGAGATTTTCTTCATAGGATCCGAGCAGAATTTGTTTTCCTGTTTCTCTTTCTACTTTTTCAATAAATGCTCTGTTTTTTTCGATGGACGAAGCTCTTTGCAAAAGCCGAATTTCCGAAATTTCGGTATAGACTGCTCGGGAGAGGATTGCTTTTCCTGCACCGCCAAGTCCCATAAGACAGAGCTTCTTTCCATTCACGACGCCATTCTCCGCTTCCAAAGCACGGAAGAAACCGATTCCGTCCGTACTGCAACCTGTCATTTTGCCATTTTCCGAAAAAACAAGAGTATTGACAGAGGAAGAGAGCCTCGCCTCTTTAGACAGGCTGTCACAAAGCGAAAGTACCGCCTCTTTCAGAGGCATCGTTAAGTTAAGCCCTCCCACGCCCATTTTCCGAAGAGCGAATAAAGTGTTTTCCAGATCCTCCTCTTTCACAGAAAAGGCAAGATAACGAGCATTCAGGGAGAGTCGCCGAAATCCCTCATTATGAATAAAGGGAGAAAGGCTATGTGAAACAGGATTACCGAGCAGACCGTAGAGTCTTGTTTTTCCGTCAATTTCCCATTGATTCATTCTTCCTCTCCCTTCTGTATTCACTCTTCTTTATTCACTCTTCTTTATTCACTCTTCTTTATTCATTCTTTTGTTTAGCTTCACCCTTTATTTACTTCCGGAGTATCTTTCATATAATACTATCCATTCCACTCCCTATTCTCTTTTCTCGTATGATAGAACAAAAATAAATGCAGAATAGACACCAGCCAAATACAATAAAAGCTAAAAATATGGCTTAAAAAGACCGCCATAAAAGCACCGGCACAGAAGGAGAGGAGCATGATGGCATGTCCTCTGAACAAAACGGCCGCATTTTCATTTTTATCCCTAACCGCCTTTACAAGATTTACCCCGAGCTGTCGGACGTGTGCCGTGCAGAAGGTCGTTGCCATATTAACTCCCTCCGCCTGTCTAAAGGCGGTGAACTGCATCGCACAGATAAAGCTGAGTGCCACCTGCGGAACATGATCCGGTACCGAAGAGGGCATCAGTCCAATTGCAAAGGAAACTAAGGCTTCAAAAAGAAGAAGCTTTTCCTCAAAAAGCCCCTTGTTCTTTTGGTTCATTTTCCCGGAAATGAACTCCGCCATACATACACCTAAAATATAGGCCGTTAAGGGAACAAAAGCATAGAAGCCCTTCTTCCACTCTCCGTTTCCAAAGGAAAGCATCATCATGACAAGATTTGCCGTCTGTGCATTCGCAAAAACCTTTCCTCGAAGGCTAAAGGTGTAACCTCCGTAGAAGCCGCCGGCAAACATGAGGAGTGCAAAAAACCACAGTTTTTCCACAACTCGGTAATTTCCTTCCGACTTCAAAGCGTTCTCCTTTCCCTAGACCTTAACTTACTCTATATCTTACTTACTCTATATCTTACTTGCTCTATATCTTACTTACTCTATATCTTACTTGCTTTCTATCTTAACTTGCTTTCTATCTTAACTTGCTTAATAGCTTAGTACACTCCCATCTCGCTTTCCTAAGCCTTCGCTTTTCACCCCATCATTCTCTGTCTTACAATCTCATACGCAAGTACCCCACAGGCTACGGATACATTTAAGGAGTCGATATCGCCTTTCATCGGGATAGAGGCCTGCATATCACAGTTATCCTTCACAAGACGGGAAACGCCGTCTCCCTCACTGCCCATCACAAGACCGATAGGGCCTTTGAGATTCAACTTATACATGCTTTCGCCTGCCATATCGGCGCAGACGAACCACATCCCCTCTTTCTTCAGCTCTTCCATGGTCTGCACGAGATTCGTCACCTTACATACCTTCGTGTAATTCAAGGCTCCGGCACTGCTTCTTGCGACCGTAGCAGTAAGCCCCACTGCTCTCCTCTTTGGGATAATGACTCCGTGCGCACCGCACAAATTTGCCGTACGAATCATCGCTCCAAGGTTGTGCGGGTCTTCAATTCCGTCCAGCAAAAAGAAGAAGGGCGCCTCTCCCTTTTCCTTGGCAACAGAAAGGAGCTCCGGAAGCTCTGCATAGAAAAATGCCGCAAGATAGGCAATCACTCCCTGGTGTACCTCTCCCCCGCTGATTTCATCGAGTCTTGATTTCTTTACAAAATCAACCACCGTATCCTGCTTTTTTGCCTCTCTGAGGATGCTTAATATCGGCCCGTCCTTCAGGCCGTCCTGAACAAATAAACGATCAATGGTTTTCTTTGCACGAAAGGCTTCCATGACCGGATTTCTTCCTACTAAGGTGTATCCCTCTTCTCTCATTTTCCCTCTTCTCTTTCCAAAAGGAAGGAAAGTCCCGCTTCCATAAGCCTTTGCAGTCTTTCTCCCTCATTTTGATAATGCAAATAGCCAAGTACCGCCTCAAAGCCCGTTGCACGGCGGTAGTCTCCGATATCGGAATTCTTCGAACGACTCTGCGACTTATGGTTTCTTGCCCTCCTGTATACGGAAAGCTCCTCTTCCGTAAGGAGCTCTTTTTCCAGATAAAACCCCATAATGTCCGACTGCGCCTTCGCACAAACCAAGTCCTTTTTCTTGCTGTTAATCTTGTTTAAAGAACCGGAAAAGTCCCGAATCAGTCTGTCCCGAATAAAGAAATCATAAATAGAATCCCCCACATAAGCTAGGCTTAGGGGGGGGATTTGCATCGCAAGGCTTTCCCTTAGATCTTCTGCCATTCTACTCCGTTTCTGGTATCCTTTAAGGAAATACCCATACTGAGGAGCTCGTCACGAATCCGATCCGCCTCGGTAAAGTCTTTATTCTTCTTGGCTTCCTGACGCTTTGCAATAAGAGCGTTAACCTTCTCTTCCAGTCCCTCGTCCAGCTTTCTTCCTTCTTATCCGTACGGATACCGAGTACATGTACGAGGACGGCAATCGACTCTTTCATGATCGAGCCGAAGTCTTTGGAGGACTCTTCATTTACCGTAGAGTTTGCAAGGCGCACCAGTTCAAATATCTGCGTAATGGCATCCGCCGTATTTAAGTCATCCTCCATCTTCTCACAGAAAAGGGCAGTGTACTCCTCTACCTTCTTTAATACTTCCTCTTCTTCCGAAGAAATACCTTTCTCGGAAAGGCGGGGAAGCAAGTCTTCCAGTCTCCAGATACAGCTTAAGATTCTGTCGAGAGAGGCCTTCGCGGACTGCATCAGCTCCTTAGAGAAATTCAGCGGACTTCTGTAGTGAGCGGAAAGCATATAGAAGCGAAGAACCATCGGATCAAACTGGGATGTTACATCCCGCACGGTAAAGAAGTTCCCGAGCGACTTCGACATCTTCTTGTTGTCAATGTTAATAAAGGCATTGTGCATCCAATAGCGGGCAAACTGCTCTCCGTGTGCCGCCTCATACTGGGCAATTTCATTTTCATGATGCGGGAAAATGAGGTCCTCTCCGCCCGCATGAATGTCTAAGGCTCCTCCGCAGTACTTCGGTGCCATAACGCAGCACTCCGTGTGCCAGCCCGGTCTTCCCTCGCTCCAGGGAGACTTCCAATACGGCTCTCCCATCTTCTTCGGCTTCCAAAGCACGAAGTCGGTCGGATTCTTCTTCTCTTCCTCGCCGGAAACCTTGAGTTCACGAAGTCCCGACTGGAGGTCCTCCATATTTTTATGGGAAAGCTTTCCATAGGGCTTAAACGCTGTTGTATCATAATAAACCGTACCGTTTACGGCATAAGCAAAGCCCTTCTTTTCCAATTTATCAATCAGATTCACCATGCCGTCAATCTCTTCGGTTGCTTTCGGGTGAGCTGAGGCCTCTTCGATATTGAGATCCGCCATGTCTTTTTCAACTTCGGCAATATAACGCTCGGTGACAGTCTGGCAGTCTACGCCTTCCTCTACCGCAGCCTTGATGATTTTATCGTCTACATCGGTGTAGTTCGAAACATATTTTACCTGATAACCCTTGTACTCCATAAAACGGCGAAAGGTATCAAATACAATCATAGGACGCGCATTTCCGATATGAATGAGGTTATAAACGGTCGGCCCGCAGACATACATTCTGATCTTTCCTTCCTCAATCGGAACGAACTCTTCCTTCTCCTTTGACATGGTATTATAAATCTTCATAAATTCCTCTTTTCTTAAGCTTTAGCGTTCTTTGTAGTTTATATCTTCGCCCTATTTTAGTCAAGAAATGGAAAAGCCCCCGAAGGAAAATCCTTCGGAAGCTCTTCTTCGTCGCTTAGCTTATAAATTTCTTTGGGAGCTTTAACGGCCTTCTTTCTTTTATAAGGTCCTCTCATTTCTATCCCCTAAAATGCTTCGCCGAGCTTTTTACCTCTTATATTCATTAAAGAAGTCCTGGAAGCTCTTAAACGGATTATCCTCTCCGTTCTTTTTCATTGCTCTCATTCCCGTTCTTATTCCTATACTCAGGATTTCCGTCATTCGATGCGCCTTCCTGTGATTCCTCTGTATTGTTTTTCAGAAGGAGCGTCTCCGCTGTTTCCTGCATCCCCCGTTTCCATTAGGCGCCGGAGATTTACCTAGAGTAACCGTCGCTTCTACTTCATTGTACTTTCCGGTACCGTCCTGGCGCATCAGTGTAAGCTTTTACCTCTTCTCCTGCTCTATACTTGGAAAGCAGTGCTTTTAGATTCGCGGTAGTATAGACTCCCTGCCCATCCAGTTTTGTGATAATATCTCTTTCCTGAATCTGGCTGTTATCCGCACCGGTGTCATCCAATACTTTAAAGATATAGATTCCCTTCGGCATGGCAAAGCTCTCTGCTGTCTGCGCATCAATATCCTTTACCTGAATGCCCAGCACACCTTGCTCCGCCTCGGGCACCTTATCTCTGGTGGTCAGTGTGGATAAGGAAGAAAGGATGGTCTCTGCCGCAGAGGACGGAATGGAATAGCCCATACCCTCTACATCGGTATCCGCATACTTAGCCACATTGATTCCTATCAGCTCCCCCTTCATATTGAGGAGTGCACCACCCGAGTTTCCGGGATTGATTGCCGCATCGGTCTGGATAAGCCCCTTGGAAACGCCATCCTTGGTCTGTACATCTCTATTCTTTGCAGAAATGATACCGGTTGTAACGGACTGTCCATAGCCTAGGGCATTTCCAATTGCCACAACCTGATCTCCAACCTCCATTTCATCGGAAGAACCAATCTGTACCGCCTTAATCTTCTCTCTCGTTTCCGGAGATATATCGGAAAGCTTGACAGAAACCAAGGCTAAGTCAACCGTAACATCGGTTCCCTTCACCTGTGCTGTAGCCGTACTATCATCAATAAAACTTACTGTAAGGGAGTTGGAGTCCTGAATCACATGATTGTTTGTTGCAATGAGAAGCTCCGTATCGTTCTGTCCCACAATCACACCGGAACCGCTGGCAGGAAGCTCTGTTTCTCTCTGAATTTCACCAAAGATAGAGAATCCGTTTTCCTGATAGCGCATCATATTTGTAATGGCAACGACAGACGGCATAGCGTCCTTTGCCACCTCCGTAACCGTCTTGCCGTTTCCCGTAGAAGCGATGACCGTATCGGAAGGAGCGGTACTCTTCTCCTGCTCCTTGATTTCCGAAGGACTGCTCTCCTTCTTTTCTTCCTGCTTTGGCTGCCCTTCCTCCGCGATAGAATAAATATTTCTTTCCTGTGCAATATAATTCACGCCAACCATCATCCCGCCTGCAATCAGTCCAAAGAGCAGAGCGGAAAAAATCACTCCAATTATTCGTTTCATGATACCTCCCCTTTCCTTCGGGCAAATGGTATAAAATTTTTGTGTCAACTTTGTGACTTATCAAAAATTAACGCTGTTTTTTTAATCGGCTTTCTTCTCTAAAAGCACGATGGCCTTCGCGGCAATCCCTTCTTCTCTTCCGGTAAACCCAAGCCCCTCCTCTGTGGTGGCTTTCACGGAAATCCTGCCTTTCTCACAGGAAAGCGCCTTCGCAATATTTTCCTCCATAGCAGGAATAAAATCTTTCACCTTGGGTTTCTGCATAAGAAGAACCATATCCGCATTTCCTAGAAAGTAGCCCTGATCCCGAATTAAAGCATAGGCTTTTTCCAACAAAATAAGGGAGGAAATCCCCCGATACCTTTCATCCGTATCCGGAAATGTCTCCCTATATCTCCCATTGCCGCTGCCCCAAGCAGGGCATCCGTCAGTGCATGCAAGAGGACATCCGCATCGGAATGTCCTAAGAGTCCCTTATCGTGGGGAATCTTCACCCCTCCGAGAATCAAATCTCTTCCTTCTACCAATTTATGTACATCGTAGCCTAAGCCTACCCGCATAATTGCTCCTTATTTCTTTCCCGACAACGCCCGCTAACTATAAAGCTCTGCCAAAATACCAGTTTCCAACAATGACTATAAAGAGAATATCGCTTGCTTTAGAGCGATACCATAAATGGGATACAGCTTGCTTTAGAGCGATACCATTAACAATTAAATCTGAATCCTGAGTCTTCTCGGACGGCAGGAAATACTGATATCCTTCTGCCTTCCGACATTTTCCCCGTCAATATGAAGAGGTAACGGCTCTTCCATGTGTATCTCCGCCCTCTTAAAGCGGTAGCAATGCACTCCCGGAAGATATTGGTGAACACCGAAAAGGGAAGCCAGCATAATACGAAGAAGACGTAACTTATGCTTTGTGCTTACCAGACATAAATCCAAGTATCCGTCTTCCGCGGAGGCACCCTTGCCAAGAACATAGCGCCCTTCATAAGGGTGGTTATGGATGGACAAAAACAGGATATGGCTAAATTCCAACCTTTCCTCCCCATCTAAAAGGATGGTCCCCTTACATTGCTTCGCTCTTCTAAGCCCTTTCAAAAAAGCATAGATATAGGCCAAGGTTCCCGATCGGTTAAAGAGGAATTGGAATACGCTTTTCTTTCCTTTAACACCCACAGCTTTTTCCTTCGGGCAAATGTCGGAGCGCACAGCCAAAAGTTCATTCATGACAGCCGCATCAAATCCCATACCGGCTCCTACCACGAAGCGGCGATGCCTCGTGCTGCCCTCTACAATCCCGTAGTCCACTTTTCTTTCTTTATTCTCTAATAACTTCTGGATATTCATCGGAGCCTTATAACTCTTATCCAAACCGCGCACAAAGTCATTTTCCTTGCAAACCGGAAGGAAAGCAAGAGAAACTCTGTCCCCGTCCAGCTTCACTCCGTCTACCACCTCATTCAAGGTACCGGTGCCGCCAATTATAACAATCTTTTTTTCTCCCCGCGAATCTTCCGTAATCTTTCGGGCAATGGTTTTCGCGTTTCCGCGACCCTCTGTAAAGAAAATCCGAAAGCCCTCGCTTTCCAGGAAAGTTCGACTGTCTTCTTCTATTTTCTTCCAAACTGTTAAGCCATGACCTCTACCGGCCAAAGGATTAATAATAAAAAAAAGCATGAGGCACTCCGAAATGTATACTAATGATGATTTCCGTCAACTGTTTTATTCAATTCATAATGAATAAGTTCTATACCGAAGTATAACATAGTGCCTTTTAGCCATGTATAAAATTAGTATAAAGAGTCTCTGCTCCTTTTCTTAACTGGCTGTCCTTCGTTCTATCCTGAACGTAGCTCTGTCCATCTTCTTCCGGTATCTCCACCTTCACATCCGGGGTAATTCCTTTTTTATGGATATTTCGTCCTGCGGGAGTGAAGTAGTAGTGAGTGGTGAACTCCACTGCGGAACCGTCTGTAAAGGAACGAATGGTTTGCACAATGCCCTTTCCGTAAGACTGTGTTCCCACAACAATGGCTCTTCCATAGTCCTGCATTGCACCGGAAAAAAGTTCCGATGCAGAGGCGGAATTTTGATTGACCAGAATCACGATAGGCATATCCACTTCGTGCCCGTCATCGGCATACCATTCCTTTCCGTTTCCATGTTTGTCTTCGGTATACAGTAGTAAGGTTTCTCCTTCCAAAAATTCTCTATCCGTTATGGATTGGATTGCTCCGGAAGCTTCTGCTGTCGCTTTCACGGGCTTTGGAAGATCATCCGGAAGAAAATAGTCTAAAAGCCGGGTAGCGGCATCCACATCTCCCCCGGGATTCCCTCGGAGATCAATGATAAGCCCGCTCTTCTTTCCTTCGATTTCCTTCTCATATTGAGAAATAAACTCTTCTACTGCTTCCTCGTAAAAGCCTCGCAAAGAAAGGTAGCCGATTTCTCCTTCCGGGACCGTACTGTCTTTCAGCATTGTCGCCGCATCTCCGCTCTCCACCGGAGGAATCACGATTTCTCCGCGCGTTAATCGCAGAGTGACTTCCTCATTCTCTCGAAGCACAATCATCTCCAAAGAGCTTCCTTCTACTCCTTGTATCAGATTTTGTACGATATACTGCAGACTCAAGTCCCTCACGGAAATCCCGTCTACTCGAAGGATAATGTCTCCCGCCTTCAGCCCGCCTTTTTCCGCAGGGGAGTCCGGATAGACATACCCTATTCTGATTCCTTCATCCGTTTCCGTGACTTCCGCACCGATACCTTGGTATATTCCCTTTTGCTGATTCTGAGATTCTTCAATCTCTTCTTTTGTATAGTATGCCGCATACGGGTCTTCATCCAAAAGACTATTTAAAAAGCCCTTGTAGATTCCGTCTTCCGCTTTTTCCGCATTTTCCGTATAAAGATAATTTTCCTTAATCAGCTCCTGTAAGTCTTTCAGCTTCGTGCTCACACGAAAAAGATTAATTTCTTCCTTACCTGTCTCTTTTTCCGTATTCTGTAAAGAAAATACGGCGGGAGTACTGAAGTAATAAAGATAAACGGCCGCTCCTCCAAGAACAAAGGAAAAGAGCATCGCAAAAATGCAGAGAACAAAGAGAGCTATCTTTCCATTTTGCCGACTCCGCTCCACGCTGTAATTTCGTAATCCTGCTCTCCTCTTATCCTTTTCCATCTCGGAAGGATACTCTTTTTCACTTCCTTCTTTATACCGTTTTTCTTCTTCTGCTGTATACTCTGTGCTCTCTTTCGGAGAATCCTGATGCTCCGCTGCGGAAAAGGATTGCTTTTCCTCTTCCACAGGATATTCCTTCTCTTCTACTCCCATAACTGTATTTGTCCTCTCTATCTTCTCGAAAACTCTCTTGCCTCATTCTTCATCGCGTAAGAACCAAGGTCTATACTTCCTCTTATAAAAGAATGGAAAAGGCGGAAACTCTCGCCTCCGCCTTTTCTTTCATTGAAAAATTACTTTTTAGAAATCCAGACTTTCCATATATTTCATATATTTCACAACCATCAGAGCAATCTGGAAGGTAATGGCATCATCAAATACTCTAAGATCCAGTCCTGTTGCCCTATCCAGCTTATCCAAACGATATACCAAGGTATTTCTATGAATAAAGAGCTGTCTTGAAGTCTCGGAAACGTTCAAGTTATTCTCGAAGAACTTGGCAATTGTTTCCAAGGTCTCTTCATCAAAATCATCAGGGGAAACATCCGCAAAGATTTCCTTGATAAACATCTTACAAAGCGGGATGGGAAGCTGGTAAATCAATCTTCCGATTCCAAGAGCATTGTACGCCACGATATGTCTTTCCACAAAGAAAATCTTTCCTACTTCCAAAGCCATCTTCGCTTCCTTATAGGAACGGGAAACTTCTTTGATTTCATTGACAATGGTACCGTAAGAAACTCTGGTAGAAAGCATCACCTCGGAGGAAAGCATATCCAGCATACTCTCGGCAATCTTCTGTACCTGCTCGTAGCCGTCATCCGAAGCAAGCTCCTTCACTACAATAATATTCTTCTCATCCACGGCAGTAACAAAGTCATTGCCCTCTGCGGAGAAGAATTCCTTCAGGGCTTCCTGCACCGTACCGTCCATATTTTCATGAGACTCAACCAGGGGAATACCACTCTCCGTACACCGACTTCGATGTGCAGCTTCTTCGCTCTGTTATAAATGTCTACAAGAAGCAAATTATCCAAAAGAAGATTCTTGATAAAATTGTCCTTATCGAATTTCTCTCTGTACGCTACCAAAAGGGTCTGAATCTGCAATACGGCAAGCTTTCCTACCATATAGACATCATCCGTATCTCCATGGGCAATCAGGACAAATTCCAGTTGATGTTCATCAAAAATCTTAAAGAACTGATACCCGCCGGCAGCCTGAGAATCGGCCTGAGATGCCGCAAAGGAAACCACCATATCGGATAAATCTTTATCCTCTAAAAACGTAGTCGCAAGAACTTTTCCGTCAATATCGGCAATGGCTATATCCAGCCTTGCGATTCCCTTTAAGGAATCAATGGTACTTTGTAAAACCTGATTTGAAATCATCTCTACTCCATCCTTTTCATCAACTAAATCTCTTCGGAAGGGCAAGAAATCTCCTCAGTCTTACTTTATATGTCCTCTACGCCCTTAACCATGCACATTTATTTTCTAAATATTGCATAATACCCTCTCTTTAGCTTACTATAATCAGTTTTTTATCCCTTTTCAAGCATTTTTAAAAAAGACAGGAAAAGAAATCGCTTCTTTCCTGTCTTTTTCTCCAAAACGTTTTTTCGCTTTTATGAATTATCCACAAAGTTCCATTTTAGTTGGTAATGGTAAGCTCTGTCTCTTTATCAAATGTGAATCTTATTCTCGTCCAGTGCGAAACGAACGGTATCTCCTGTTCTTGCCTTGGTCTTCGGATTCACTCTTGCTGTCCAAGACGCATCCGCAATATCAAAGTAAAGCAGTGTCTCTGCACCGAGCATCTCATATACACGAATCTCAGCGGAAATCACGGACTGAGCATGGTTTGCAAGATACTCTTCCTCATCATGCAGGTCTTCCGGACGAATTCCAAGAGTCACTGTCTTTCCGATATATCCCTTGTCCTTTAACGCAGCTGCCTTCTTCTCATTCAAGGTAATGGTATTTCCTGCAAAGCTTAACTTTACAGCACCACCCTCCTCTGTGCACTCCGCATCAATCATGTTCATCTGCGGAGAGCCGATGAAGCCTGCAACGAACTTGTTGCACGGTGTATCGTAGAGGTTCTCCGGTGTATCCACCTGCTGAATATAGCCATCCTTCAATACAACGATTCTGGTTCCGAGTGTCATAGCCTCGGTCTGGTCGTGTGTAACGTAGATAATCGTTGTCTCTAAGGACTTATGAAGCTTTGCAATCTCTACACGCATCTGCGCCCTTAACTTTGCATCCAAGTTGGAAAGAGGCTCGTCCATAAGGAATACTTTCGGACGACGAACGATAGCACGTCCCATAGCCACACGCTGTCTCTGTCCTCCGGAAAGAGCCTTTGGCTTACGATCCAGTAAATGCTCAAGATCCAAGATTCTTGCAGCCTCATGCACCTTCTTGTCAATCTCATCCTTGGGAACCTTACGAAGCTTCAAGCCGAAAGCCATGTTATCATATACAGTCATGTGCGGATACAAAGCATAGTTCTGGAAAACCATGGCAATATCTCTATCCTTCGGCTCCACATCATTCATTCTTTTTCCGTCAATAAACAAATCGCCGGAGCTAATGTCTTCCAATCCTGCAACCATACGAAGAGTTGTAGACTTTCCGCATCCTGAAGGACCTACAAAGATGATGAATTCCTTATCTTCAATTTCCAAGTTGAAGTCCTTTACGGCAACGAATCCGTTGGGATACTTCTTGACTACATTTTTAAGCTGAACACTAGCCATGCTCATTCTCCTTTTCTAACTGAATAAAATTAATTTATGCTTTTCTTATTCAGTATAAATAATAGAAATACCAGTCTCCCTTTCCGAAGACTACCGCTATTCTATAGTTTTTCTTTTTTTCTGACTATTGACGTAGTTCCGAAAATCAAGGGTGAATTTTGTACAAGTTATAAGGTCTTTGATATTTAATAGACAATTTAACTAAATATTTTCCTGATTATACCCATACAATTCAGTGGAAAACGACAAGATTGCTTAAGTCTTAATTTTAAATGTTTTTTATTCGTCCTCTTTATATATTTTAAATATAGCTGTTTTCGTGATTTATCTTATTTTCCTTTAATAATTTACCGATTGCGCGCTTAAAAGCAGCCTTCGACACCCCAAAATCCTTCTTCACCTGTTCAGGATCCACTGTTTTATCGGTATAGGGAATATGTCCATCGAATTTTTCTTCTAAAATATGCTCTATCTGCTCCCCGCACTTTTCGTAGCGGGAGGTATTGACCTCTTCCTGACTGATATGCTTTGCATCTTCTCTCTTCTTGGTATACATGGTCGCCGCAAGACGCTCCGTCTTGTCAATATAGAGATAAACCTCGACCTCCATATCCTTCTTTAAGGCATAGCGCATCTCTCTGTGTGGGAGAAGTATGTCCTTTTCCAGTCCTATATCCATAAAGGCACCGATATTGTTCACATCACTGACTCTCAGCTTTGCAACCTCTCCCACCTCGATATAGGGCTTTCTTGTTGTGGCAATCAATCTATCCTTCGAGTCTTTATACACAAAAACGGAGATTTCATCTCCGACCCCCTTCCCCTTCGGGACCTGACGAATCGGCAGAAGAATCCCTTCTTCCCCCTCATTTCCCACAAACACACCAAAATCCTTCTCTCTAAGAATCTTACAGTTCTGGGTTTTTCCTAATTTCAACATGGCAGCACAGCTCCTTATTCTGATTGTAGAAGGCAACGCATTTCCGTTCGCTTTCCAGTGCGACTCTCGGGAAAATGCGATCCCCATAGGTATATGCCTTCAGATATTCTGCACGAATCCCGATAGACAGCTTCTTTTCTTCCTTCTCATTTCCTTGTTCCAAGTTCTTTCCGTTTTCCTTCTCCCAGCCGGAATCCGTAAAGGAAAACGCCGGCTCCCCGCTACTTTGATAAAGAATTTCCTCGGAAAGTGCAATATAGCGGGCGTTGTTCATGTGGTGGTTCGTATCCAGATATTCTCTCGGAACAAGAAAGTCTTCCCCCTCTATCCACTCCTCCGGAAAACTGATTTTTCGTTGTAAAGGCGGCAAATGCAGCTCATCCTTCGGCTCTCCGAAGGGCGCTACCAATTCATCTGTAATCTTTTTCGGTCTTCCCTTCTCCGTATCAATACAGAACCACTCGCTGTCAGCCTTAACAAGATAATCCCCACTCTGATTCTTAATCCAGAAATTGCGGTAGGCAAAGATTCCGCGAAATAGGTGGGGAGAAGTACCGACCGTAATCTTCTCATAAAGTGCCGGAAGCGCATAGAGTTCTATATTCCAGGCGCTTAAAAGCCAAGCCCTTTTTAATTCCAGTACTTTTTCGATAGACATTCCCACATCATGGGAATGAAAGGTAGAACAGTCCTGCAAGAGGTTCACTACTCCCAAAAGATCCATTTTCCCATTCTCGCGCACTTCGGAGTAACGCACGCGTTCCTTCATTTCGTACATTGCCCTTCCCTCTCTTTGTCTTTTCTCTTATGACTTTACAGTGTCTTTTCCTTACCTATTCTTTAAATACTGAGAATCCTTATAGAGAAATCTCGTCTTCCCTTACCGTATCAACTACAGGGCGGTCCAGCTCAATGATGCAGTTCATTCCCTTCTCTTCTTTCACTAAAGCCTTAATTTCTTCCATCACTACAGAAGCTTTCTCATCCGTTACAGAATAGGGCAAAAGAAGATCAAAGTACAGTGATTTTTCTTCTCTTTCCCTTTTAAACTGTACATCATGGAAGCTTCCCTCCGCATCATGCTTTGTAAGCACCTCTTCCACCACAGTGGAAAGCCAGCCTTCCAGCTTCTTTGACACAACAGGATCTACGTGAATCAATAAGGAAAAACCGAATTCCTTTTTTATTCTTCTTTCCATATCATCTACTTTTTCATGAATAAAGGCAATCGTTTTTCCGCCGTCACACTGCACATGAATACTTCCCATAGCATTTTGTGCGCCGTAAGGATGATAAAGAAAGTCGTGAACTTCCAGAAATTCTTTTTCCGTAAGAATCGTTTTGCGAATCTTTTCATAGAGCTCTTCTTCAATCGGTTTTCCCAGAATCTCCGTAATGGTCTCCTTCGCCATCTTCGCCCCGTTAAAAAGAATAATTGCTCCCAAAAGAAGGCCGAGTATTGCGTCTATATTGTAACCGCTCTTATAGTACAGGAGAGTAGAAAATAAAGTAGAAAGCGTCATCAAAGAATCCAAAAGAGCATCCATTGCCGTTACTTTAAAAAGGGTGGAAGACAGTTTCTTTCCCACAAAGCGAAAATAGAAAAAGAGAAGAACCTTAACCAAAACGGATAAAGTAAGAATCCAAAGGGCAGGAGCAAAAAAGGAAAGTTCCTCTTTCTTCCCCATAGAAAATAGAGCTGATCGAATCGTCTGAAAGCCCAGCTGAATAATCAGAGTACTGACTAAAAAAGCCGCCAGATACTCGATTCTTCCATGGCCGAAGGGATGCTCTCTGTCCGCTTTTTTTCCGGATATTTTCCCTGCAAAAAGACTGATAAGAGAATTTCCCATATCTGACAAGTTGTTCCAGGCATCCGCACCGATACTTAAAGAATGAAGTAAAAAGGAAAGAGCATATTTTACAATAAACAAAAAAAGATTTGCCAGTATGCCGATAATGGCGGCTCTTGTTGCAATTCTCTCACGTTCTCTTTCTTCCATATTTCCTCCGCATCCTGACTGTAAATAAATAATCATGCACATTTTATGCACGATACCCATTATGAATGAATCGTCATCTACTTAAGTACAATATCCAGCATCAACAAGATGTTGCATGCTTTGCGAGCAATACTCGTTATGAATAAAAAACAGAATCGTGGATATGGAGAAGGTACAAACAACAGTCTTCCTATCCGACTATCGTTATAAACCAAAAAGGTCTTCCTTCCAATACCCACGATTCTCATTTCTATTCTTTTTTCATAAGAAGCTGTGAAAACGCCTTATCATCACGAGAAAGCTTCACTATCCTTCTTGATGAAATTTCTCCATCCATTCCTGATGGATTATTCCAATACAATTTTGATTAAACTGCCTCTGCGTATCCTGCAAGCTTGGATGTACAGTGAGGACAACGAGTTGCCTCGATAGGAATCATCGTCTTGCAATATGGGCACTCCTTCTCGGTATCTTCAACCGGAGCTTCCTTCTTCAGCTTGTTCATCTGCTTTACAAAAACAAAAACTACCAATGCCATGATCAGGAAGTTAATTACAGCGGTAATAAAGGAACCGTAAGCAAATACAGCGCCCTGCTCTACTGCCTCGCTATATACCTTCGTAGTCTGTCCGGCAAGAGGAATAAACATATTTTCAAAATCAATCTTTCCGGTAACAAGAGAAATAAGCGGCATAACAAGGTCACTGACCAGCTTGTTTACCAATGCGGTAAAAGCGGAACCGATAATCATACCTACCGCCAAATCAATCATGTTTCCCTTTAAAGCGAACTCTTTAAACTCCTTTAAAAATCCCTTCATACATATACTCCTTTTCTTCATTCAGATTACTCAAGACACAGTAAAACGCTGCTCTGTGCAATCGGAAATCTTTTCCCTTACCATGTCTTCTCTTTTGCCTTTGATACTCTAGTCGAAAGGAGGATATTTTGCAATACATTTTTCGAAATAAAATTTTGTAAAATGTACTCATTCCATTTCTTTTCCGGATTGGTACACCGCCTTGAGGTTCAGCTCATTGTCTAAAAGCAGATAATCCGCCTTTTTCCTACGGAAATGCTCCCGACTGTCTTCTCTACCCCAAGAGCCTTTGCAGGATTGATAGTCGAAGCGAGAATTGCCGAGCGGAATGGAATCTTCATCAGTTGCACAGCTGTCTTCATGCAGTCAAATACATTGGAAACGGAGCCGGCAAGGTTTCCTCCTTCCACAAGGGTACAACGTTTTCCTTCCTTCTGTACCTTCTGTCCCCCGAGGTCGTAAATTCCGTCCGGCATTCCGGTAGAACGGAGGCTGTCGCTAATCAGCACCACCCTGTCTTCTCCGAGAAGTGCAAATGCCGCCCGCACCATAACGGGATGCACATGGATTCCATCGGTAATCAGCTCCGCATAGACCTCTTTACTTTCCACGGTAGCTCCGACTACACCCGGATTTCTATGGTCAAGTCCCGTCATGGCATTAAAAAGGTGCACCGCATGACTTGCTCCCGCGCGATAGGCCAAGAGTGCAGTCTGAAAATCCGCATTGGTATGTGCAAGAGAAATCTTGACTCTTCCCTTTGCTTTTTTGATAAAGTCTTCAAAACCGGGATTCTCCTCCGGAGCAAGGCCCACAAACTTAACAAGTCCGCCTGATTTTTCGATAAAACGGGTAAGAATCTTCTCGTCACACTTCAAAATATACTTCTCATTCTGCGCACCTTTTTTCACATGGCTGATAAAAGGGCCTTCCATATTGATGCCGAGAAGTCTTGCCTCTCCCGGCTTTTCACCTTCTTCCGCATAGTCTTTTGCAAGAGACAGGACTGTATCCAAATCCTCCAGTGCTAAAGTAAGGGTGGCCGGGCAAATCCCTGTTACGCCGTGCTCTATCTCATACTTCGCAAGGCATTCTATCGCCTCTCTTTTTCTGTCGCAAAAATCCTGTCCAAGACAGCCATGAAAATGTATATCGATTAAGCCCGGAATCAAAAACTCCTCTTCTCTTGAAAAGGCCTCCTCTTCCGAAAGCTCCTGTTCTAAATGAACGGCAGAAAATTGTCCCTCCTCTGAAGAGATTGTTCCGAGGTAAAACTTTTTATCTTCCGCAAAAATCTTATATTTTTTCATCGATTTTCCTCTCTGCCTGCTTCTTCTGAAAATGTACAAATGCTCCAAGGAAACCTGCCTGATTGCCCATCGTAGCGCAATCCAATTCCGTGTGATCATATATCAAGGGAATTAGATGTTCTTGCAAGTGCTCTCTTATCTTCGGAAGTAAAATATCCTTTCGTACCATGATGCCTCCACCCAGAATGAAAATCTCCGGATTAAAGGCATAACAAAGATTACTCATACCGAGAGACAGGGTATCGCAAAATCGATCCAGCTCTTCGATACAGATTCTGTCTCCCTCTTCTACACTTAAGAGAATTTTTTTTTCCGTTCCACTCTTCCACAGCTTCCTTCTTTCGCCTTGCCACTCTGCGAACCAAAGCGGAAGTTGCGGCAAGATTTTGGAATTCTCCTCCCGGAATCTGCATATACCCCACTTCCATAGCAGCATGAGAAATACCGTGCTGAATTTCTCCATTTTGTAAGAAGCAACCTCCTATTCCCGTTCCTATAGTAAGGAGCAAGACGGATTTCTTGCCTTTTGCAGCACCGAAATACGCTTCTCCAAGACCGGCACAGTTTACATCATTTTCTACCTCACAGGGAATGGAGAACTCCTCTTCTATCAGCTTCTTCCACTTTGTTCCCTTATAGTTCGGAATCTGCGGTCCGGCGTGGATGATTTCTCCTGCTTCCTCATCCACAATCCCTGCGGTAGAAATGCATATTCCATCCAAAGGAAGCTCCTGCTCTTTGATCAGCGATTTTATTCTATCTACGATATGCGGGCCGCCCTGTTCTGCCTCCGTATCCCTTTCCCCCTGCGAAAGAATCTCTCCTTCAGCAGTAAGGAGTGCAAATTTCGTTGTCGTGCCTCCAATGTCTATGGCCAAAAATCGTTTCTCCAATTTTCCCTCCCTTTTTTAAGCCGTAGCAACAGCTGCCTGTTTTCTTTATATTCCTTATTAATTCTATATTTCTATGTGATTCTATATTTCTATCTATATTTCTAAGTGATTTAATATTTTCCAATCATCACTTTATCTATTTCCCACTATGCATCTAAGAAAGATAGTCTTTCATTCTTTCCGCCAAAGCTTCGGCAAGTGCTCGATGCGCTTTAGGGCTTAAATGCATATAGTCATAGGGATAATTTTCCATCCCGGGAATCTCCGTTGCCGAAAGAAAATGGCAATGATTCTGCTCGGCAATCGCTTTGTATAGCTCCGGAAGTTTCCGAGACTTCTCTGCGCATCCCTCTCCCATGTCATTTCCAATGGCAGTATCTCGGTATTCGTCATCAATCGGATATGGTGCAATCACGAGGATATTCGGCTTGGATTTGAAAAAGGCTTCTTCCGCATCCTGCGCCTTCTTAATCAGTCTGTCGAGACCGCGGGAAATATTTTCCGGAGTCGCAGAAAGCGCTCCTTTACATCATTTGTCCCAAGCATAATGATAAGGAGCGAAACCGGTTCATGGGTAAGAAGAATCGGACGAATGACATCCACGCCGGAGAGCGACTCGTGAAGCGGATCATCAAAAACCGTAGTTCTTCCGGAAAGACCTTCCTCGCGAATCAAATATTCTTCTCCAAGAAGGCTTTGCAAGACCATCGGCCAGCGCGTGTTCTTGTCAAAGCGTCCCCCCGTTTTATTATTGTATCCATGTGTATTGGAATCTCCAAAACAAACTATGATTTTCTCCTCTTCCATATCCTATTTCCCCTCCTCAATCTTTTCCAAAAACGAAACAGAAAATAAATCCGCTACTGATCCATTCTAAAATATAATATTATGAACTAAGCAAAATATCATTTACACCTATAAGACTTCTATGAAAAATATAGTTCTTTCCGTGTAAACTGATAGCCGAATGCCCCGCCTTATACAATCTCTCTTAAGCGGGGCATTCTTTCTATTCTTAACAAGTACTCGCATAAAGCATGCAGTATCTTCTTAAGTTCCATTTTTCATTTAGCAAAAATGAGCAACCGCGTCGTCGATGACCTTAGCCGTCTTCTCTGCAATCTTCTTGTCTTCTGCCGTAAGCGGAGTCAATGGACTTCTGACAGAACCGATTTCCAGTCCCTTACGAAGACGAAGCACTTCCTTAATCATGGCATACATATTGCCGTGTCCGCTGCAAAGCAGAGCAATAATCTCGTTTACCTTAATCTGGATTTCTCTTGCTTCCATAATTTTATTTTCCAGAAAGAGCTTATTCATTTTCACAAAAAGCTCCGGCATCGCGCCGTAGGTTCCGCCGATACCGCCGACAGCTCCCATGGCTCTTCCGCCCACAAACTGCTCATCCGGGCCGTTAAATACAACGAAGTCTTCTCCGCCAAGAGCCTTAAAAGTCTGGATATCCTGTACCGGCATAGAGGAATTCTTCACGCCGATAACCCTCGGATTCTTCAGCATTTCCTTGCAAAGGTCCTGTGTTAGGCTAACCCCGGCAAGTTGCGGAATATTGTAAATAACAAAATCGGTATTCGGCGCAGCTGCACTGATTCTATTCCAGTACTCGGCAATGCTGTATGCCGGAAGATGGAAATAAATGGGTGGAATGGAAGCAATCGCATCTACCTTTAAGCTCTCCGCGTGGGCTGCGAGTTCCTCGGAATCTCGAGTATTATTGCAGGCTACATGGGCAATAATTCTGAGCTTTCCCTCCGCCTCCGCACAAACATTTTCCAAAATGCACTTTCTTTCCTCTTTGGAAAGATAGATGCACTCTCCGGAGGAGCCATTTACATAGAGTCCCTGCACACCGGCAGCAAGAAAATATCTTGTGAGTGCACGCACTCTCTCGGGAGAAACCTCTCCCTTTTCATCGTAACAAGCGTAAAATGCAGGGGTTATGCCTGCGTATTTTTCTGTGTTTTTCATAGTGGTCCTTTCTAACCCTTGACTGAGCGCGAGCTTGTAGCTCGCCTGCTCACTTTGCTTCGCAAAGCACACCCCCTAAGGGGCTGTGGTCTGATTACAGGGATAACTTTTCTTTATGAAAAGTTATCCCTTGACAGCACCCATGGCGATGCCTTGTGTAAAGTATCTCTGGAAGATGAGGAATACGATGAGGATGGGGACTGCCGCTACGGCTGCTCCCGCCATGATGATTCCGAAGTCCGTGGCGTTTTCCGCCTGGAGTTTCGCAATACCGAGGGAAATAGTCAGTTTTTCGGTACTGCTTAACATAATCAACTGCATGAAGTAATCGTTCCAGCTGTTTATGAAGGTAAAAATGGCAAGTGCTCCGATTCCCGGTTTCACCATAGGGAGCACGATTTGCGAAAAGATTCTTGCCTCGGAGGCGCCGTCAATGCGGGATGCCTCCAGCATTTCTCCGGGAACACCCTCGGAGAACTGCTTCATGAGGAATACACCGAAGGGCCAGCCGACGGTCGGGAAAATAACGGCCAAAAGCGTATTATAGAGTTTTAAGAAAGACATTTCCCTGATTAACGGAATCAGAATAACCTGCTTCGGAAGCGCCATAGCGCAAACAATCAAGGTAAATAAAAGAGTTCTTCCTCTGAAGCGTTTCTTTGCCAGTGCATAACCGGCCATGGATGCTGTAACACAGGTTAAAACCATGGCGGAAAGAGACATCACAACCGTATTAAAGAGCCAGCGAACCGCACCGGGCACTTTCGGGCCGAAGGAAATCGCAGCCTTCCCCATACCGGGTAGCGTGAAGCTGAATAAAGCTGTCGGCTGTCGGGAAAAAGCTTCTGATAGTTGGTCATTACCCATTCCTTTGGAAACCAGTCGGGGCTGGTGCCGTTAATGGACTGTGCCGTTTTAAAGGAGCCTGTGATAATCCAATACAGAGGGAAAAGGAAGAAAAATGCCAAAATAAGAAGAATGATGACACTGATGATGCTGTAAACTGATTTATTATTCGTTTTCATACTTTTCCTCCTACTTTTCCTTCGCCAACTGGAATTGCAAAGCGGAGAGCAAGGCAATAATCACGGCTAATATTACACCCATGGCATTTCCGTAACCATAACGATACAGCTTAAAAGCAGTGTAATAAATGTAATACATTACGGTATCGGTACTGTGGTTCGGTCCACCGGAGGTTAAGAGCTGAATCAGTGCGAAGCACTGGAAACTGTTGATTGTGGTGATAACCAAAATATATAAAGTGGTAGGCATGATCTGCGGCCACTTAATTTTCCAGAAAAGCTGTAAGTCCGTAGCGCCGTCTACCTTTGCCGCTTCTACAAGAGAATCGTCAACATTTCCTAGTGCGGAAACATAAAGCACGATAGGCTGTCCTACAGAGGTCGTAAATAAAATCAGGATAATACAGGGTAAGGCAAATCTTGCATCCCCGAGCCAGTTGATATTCTGTTCCATCATTCCCGTGTGGGTTCCCACATAGTTAAATAAACCATAGTAATTATGGAACATCCACTTCCAGACTACCGTTACTGCAACCGATCCTGTAACTACAGGAAGGTAGAAGATGCAACGGAAGGCGGAAAGCACCGGCCCCTTCATTTTGTAAATCAGAGAAGACACCCATAAAGAGAAGATTGCTACCGCAGGTACGGAAACCAGTACGATAATCAGGGTATTCTTCAATGCCTTTAGAAAAATGCCGTCCGAAAACAGCTCAAGATAGTTCTGTGCACCGATAAATTTATCCGCTACATTCTTTCCCATAGTAGCATCAAAAAAGCTGGTGTAAACGCACAAAATCATGGGAAAAATAACAAATCCCAAGAAAAAAACCAAGCTGGGAAGCAGAAACAAATAGGCAGATCGCGTTTCCCTCTGCACAAGAATCTTACTTCTGCTCGTTTGAGTGGTATCCATAAAGTTCTCCTTCGTTCTAGTTAAAACGAGTAGTAATACGCTGCTATTCTTTAAAATGAATCGTCCTATTCTTCTACAGTCTAAAACAGGGACCGATCATGTCTAAATCAAGCTGCAGCAAGCTTATATATGGCAGTTTTTACAAAAAAAGCTCCGGAATGAGCTTTTTGCTTCTTCCGGAGCGAAAATATTAGGACTTAGCTGCTGCGTTAGCATTGTTCTGGAAGGTCTCAAGCTCTGTCTTGACATCGCCGCCCTGTCCGACTCTCTGCAACATATTCCACCACTCGGTTCTTGCCTGTGCCCAGCCCGGAGTTACCTGATAGTAGTCTCCGAAAGAAGGCATAAACTTCTCTGTGAACATCTTCATGGTTTCCGCATTGTCTGTTCCGTCATATACGCCGGTCAGCTTCTCGTGTACAGGGAAGAATCCGGTTGTCTGTACGGAAATCTTTGCCTGTTCCGGATCGTTAGCCATAAAACGGATGAAAGCCTTAGCTGCCTTAACCTTATTCTCATCGCCGTTATCGAAGATACCGAATCCCCAGATACCGCCGCAAAGCTCTGTCTTTCCGTCATCTGTCGGGAAAAGCATCGGGATGATTTCATCACCGTTGTTGGTCTTTCCGGCCTCGCCGTTATCCTTGTTGTTCTGCTGTGCAGAGTTCCAGCAAAGAGACATTGCTAAAGTTCCATTTCTAAATAAAGTAATCTCATCTCCTCCAACTAAAGCCGGATCAAATTTCACACCCTTTGCCGCTTTAAGAGCCTCAAGAGCCTTTACATTCTGCTCTTCCGCACCGGTATACTCGGTGTGCTCCTTATTGGTATAGGTTCCGCTGTAGAGGTTGTTTACCAGTGCACGTGTACCCTGGTCTCCACCCTGTCCGCCGCAGTAAACAGCGAGAACATTTTCCTGACCGTTCTTCTCAATCGCTTCTACAGCCTTGAAGAAGTTCTCTGTTGTCCAGGTATGGGTATCTTCATCGATATACTGAAGAGCGTCAGCCTTCTCGAATACGGTCTTGTTGATCGCCATACAATGTGCAATCATAGCAAGCGGATACTCATAGTATTTTCCGTCGGCAGACTTGCAGGCAGCCGTTACATTTTCATAAATATCCTTGGAATCCTCATCCTCAAACAGGTCTGCAAGGTCAACCATAAGTCCCTTAGCGCCCCAGTTTGCAACGAGTCTTTCCGGTCCTTCCATAATAAGATCCGGAGCCGCATTTCCTTCGATAGCGGTATTGACCTGATCATCACCGTTCGTGTAATCCAGATACTCTACCGTTACATGGATGTTCGGGTACTTCTTGTTGAAGTTCTCAAGTAAACCGTCAACGGATGCGCTGTCGCCCCATTTTCCGATAGGATAGGTGAAAAGCTTAAGGTCTGCCTCAAGGCTTTCATTCGCCTCTCCTTTCGCATCGGCATTTTCCTTGCTCTCCTCTGCCGCCTTTGTTGTCTCTTCAGCCGCTCCGGTAGTCTCCGCTTTCTTAGCGCCACCGCAAGCAGCCAGGCCGGATGCCAGAAGTACGGCAGCCATGCCTAAGGCAATCTGTCTTTTTTTCATTTGTGTTCCTCCCATTCTTTTAATGCTTTTACAAAAGGTACAGCGATAAGCTGCGGCCTTGTAATAATAGATCCGACCACCACGGAAAATGCACCGAGCTCCATCACCCTTTTCGCTTTTTCCGGTGTGTTGATGTTTCCTTCGGCGATAACCGGGTGCTTAACCCCCTCAATCATCTTCCGAAGAATCAAAAAATCTTCCGCTTCAATGCGGTCTCCCTTGGACTGCTCGGTATAGCCGACCATGGTGGAGCCGATAAAATCAAAGCCCAGTCTGTCAGCTTCCAAGGCTTCCTCCACTGTGGAACAGTCCGCCATAAAGAGTTGATTCGGATATTTCGCTTTCACTTCCGTAAAGAACGCTTCCAAAGTTTTTCCGCCCGGGCGATCCGAAATGGTGGCATCCATCGCGATGATGTCTACCCCCGTACTCGTAAGCTCATCCACTTCTTTCATCGTGGGGGTGATGTAAACCTTGGAATCCGGATAATCCCTCTTTACGATTCCGATAATCGGAAGATCCACTTCTTTCTGAATCTCTGTGATATCTTCCTTCGTGTTCGCCCGAATCCCTCCGGCACCGGCCATCTTGGCCGCCCTTGCCATCCTTCCCATGATAAAGGAAGAGTGCAGAGGCTCTTCCGGAAGGGCTTGGCACGAAACAATCAACTTTCCATGTAATCTTTTTACTCGATCATTCATGGAGTACTCCTTCTCCTATTTATTTTTAACTCTCCTTGAGAATAAAAAATACCAAAGTAAAAATCTCTTTTTTCAAAGAAAAACGAAATTTATTTTCACTCTCATTTACTGTGTTTCATTATATTTATAATTTTTTTAATTTGCAAGACGAAATTCTTTATACGGCTCTTTGAAATTCTTCTGCAAAAGAATTTTTTTCTTCCATTTTCACAAAATCAAATGGGAAATGATAGTATATAATTTATCTAAAACGAAAGAAGGCTTTATAATGTACAGCGCGATTGACAATATCCATTTCCATTTTTTATACATTGACCGCTACTCCTTTGGAAAAAATTGGATTTTTCCTGAAACAAATACTCCCTATAGTATGTTACGGTATATTGAATCGGGAACAGCCATATTCCATATAAATAATAAAGAATACTCCATAGACAAAGATCAGATTATCTACATTCCAAAGGGGAGCCTGCTATCCTGTTATTCCACCAGCAGTCATTTTTCCTTTACAAGTATTCGATTTACTACCTCTGTTTTTTTTGAGGGAGGAGATCTTCTCGAAGAGTATTATCATTTGCCTAAAATCATGGAAGGAAAAGGCGAATTTCTTTATTTTGATGAAATGTATAATTGGGTCAAAAAAGAAAGTCCAGCAAAAATGTTTTTTGTAAGAGGGTATCTGGAGCTCTTAATTGCCTCTCTGATTGCCAAAGTAAATCAAAGCAAAAGTGTAGGAGAGTTTTATCTACAGAATAATACCAATATGAAACCGAATGATTCCAATATCTCCTCCGCTTCTCGTAAACCTGTCTCTCCTTCGGAAGGAGAAAGTTCTACGCAAATTAGAGACAAAATTCAAAAAAACTCATCAGAAATAGACTATCGAATTCAAGGTGTAGTGGACTATGTTCTACTGCATCCAAGTGAAAGTTATTCTCCTCAACGCCTTGCCGATATGGCGGGATTAAGTAAGCAAAGGCTAAGCAGTTTATTCCGTACCCAACTTGGAAAATCTCCCATGACTTATATTAAGGAACTGAAACTGACCACTGCAGCCAGAAGACTGTTGGTTTCCAATCTGCACATTAATGATATCGCCTATGAATTAGGGTATGAAGACAGTAATTATTTTATTCGTGAATTTAAACGCGCTTTTGGCTGTACTCCTCGTCAGTATCGTCAAATTGCTAGGGAATAAAAGATATTTTTTATTTTTACTAAAACAGAAAAATATATCTTATTAGCATTGATATACTTGTTTTTCAAGCGTAAAATGCTATTTTTTTGTCTCTTCTCTATGGATTCGTATATTTTTTTACTATATTATACAAATTAATTAGCAATCTACACAAACAAGCTCGTAATTCTTCTGGCATAAAAAAATAAATTAAAGATTATTTTTATAGCAGAAAGGCTTGTAAAATAAGAGGAGGATGATTTATGAGAAAAAAGATTTTAAGCGCTATGCTGAGTCTTGCAATGCTTTGCACCGCTCTGAGCGGATGTGGCGGAAGCGCTGCAAAGGAAGAAAGTAAGGCTCCGGAGCAAAACAGTAGCGAAGAAAAGGGTAGCGAGGAAAAGGCGGAAGCGGATACCGAACTGGAAGGAGACATTACTTTCTGGCATTCCTTCACGCAAGGTCCCAGATTGGAAACCATTCAGGAAGCTGCAGATAAGTTCATGCAGGAGCATCCGAAGGTTAATATTAAAATCGAAACCTTTTCCTGGAATGACTTTTACACCAAGTGGACAACAGGACTTGCTTCCGGGAATGTGCCGGATATGAGCACCGCTCTGGTAGGGCAGGTTTCCGAAATGATTAATTCCGACGCAATCATTCCGCTAAACGGATTAATTGACGATATCGGACGAGATAAGTTCTATGAAAATGCGTTAAATGAACTTTCCGTAGATGGTAACAACTATGCGGTTCCTCTCTATTCACACGCCATGGTGATGTGGGTTCGCAAGGATTTACTGGAAAAAAATAACTTAGAGGTGCCAAAGACATGGGATGAGCTTTATGAAGAAGCCAAGACTTTGACAAAAGACGGTGTTTACGGTCTGTCCTTCCCCTGCGGTTCCACAGACTTCCAAGCTACCAATTTCCTGAACTTCTATGTTAAGGGTGCCGGAGGAAGCTTACTGACGGATGACTTAAAAGCGAATCTTACCAGCGATTTAGCTATAGAAGGAATCAACTATTGGCTTAAAGTCTATAAGGATTGCTCTCCAAAGGATTCCATCAACTACAATGTACTGGATCAGGCTACCCTCTACTATCAGGGAAAAACCGCCTTTGACTTTAACTCCGGATTCCAAATCTCCGGTGTAGCGGCAAACTCCCCCCGATTTACTGGATTACGTAGACTGCTATCCTATTCCGACGATTAAGGGTACAGAGCAAAAGGGAATTACCACTTCTAACCAGCCTTTGGTCATTTGGAAGAATTCCAAGCATCCTGAAATTTGTGAAGCCTTTATCAAGACCTTATATGACGAAGACACCTATGTGAAATTCCTCCATTCCGTTCCTGTCGGAATGCTTCCGGCAATCAAGGGCATCGAGGATTCCGAAGCGTATAAAGATGATCCGACTATTCAGAAATTTGCCCATGCGGAAGAAGTGATTTCTTCCCAGATTCCCGGCGGAACCGCTATCGGATTTGAGCATGGTCCAAGCGTACAGGCAGGTATCCTTACCAACCAGCACGTTATTGAAGAAATGTTCCAAGATATCATCACGAACGGAACAGATGTAAAAACGGCCGCAAAAGCTGCTGAAGATAAATTAAACAGCTTAATGGAAGCTGCTACACAATAATTGTTTTTCCCGGAGAAGTCTGTAAGAACTTCCCTTCTTACAGCTTCTCCAAAATAGAAAGGTAGGTCGGAAAATGAAGACAAGATCTTATACGAAATGGTTATTTGTTCTTCCTGCCGTCATTGTCGTAGCCGCTCTTTTTATCTATCCCATCTTTTCCAGTCTTTTTTACAGTATGACCACAAAGAATCTGATTAGACCCAGATATAACTTTGTGGGACTGAAAAACTACATGGATATCCTTAGCGATCCTAAATTTTGGGCAGCTTTTTTCAACTCTTTAAAGTGGACCGTATTTTCTTTGTTGGGACAGATACTGGTGGGATTTACCGCTGCACTGGCCTTAAATAGAGTGAATCTTTTCAAGGGCATGTATAAAACTTTGCTGATTATCCCTTGGGCTTTTCCCTCTATCGTTATTGCCTTCTCTTGGACTTGGATTTTAAACGGAGTATACGGAATATTACCGAATCTCTTAGTGAAATGGAAAATATGTGAAAGCGCTCCACAGTTTCTTACTGAAAAGAATCTGGCTTTTATCGTACTGGTACTCATTAATATCTGGTTTGGAGCACCGATGATTATGGTCAATGTCTTATCTGCCTTACAAACCGTGCCGCAAGACCAATATGAAGCGGCAAAGATAGACGGGGCCAGTACTTTCCAGTCTTTTAAACATATTACACTTCCCCATATTAAGCTGGTTATGGGACTTCTGGTGGTTTTAAGAACGGTGTGGATTTTCAACAACTTTGACCTAATCTACCTGATTACCGGAGGAGGCCCTGCAGGAAGTACGCAAACCGTTCCTCTCTATGCCTATGAAATGGGATGGGGAACCAAATTACTGGGAAAATCTTCTGCTGTAACCGTTCTGCTGTTTATTTTCCTGATGAGTGTCTGCATTATCTATTTCACCATCATGAATTGTTGGGAAAGAGAGGAAAATAAATGAGAAAGAAATATTTTGCGAGCTTCATCAGCCATATCTATCTTCTGCTCCTTTGTTTCTTCGCTATTTTCCCGCTGCTTTGGATTATCATTTCCTCTATCAAAGGGAAAGGCGAATTAACAGGGAATCCTACCGCCTTTCTTCCCAAGGTAGTGACTTTAGAGTATTACCGCCATGTCATTTTTGATCTGGGATTTATCGTTAATATCCGAAACAGCGTCATTATTTCTATAGCTACAACAGCGATTGCCATCACGATTTCCGCTCTCGCCGCCTATGGTATCGTACGCTTTTTTCCAAAAATCGGAAACATACTGTCTAAAGTTTTGGTTACCACTTATATTTTCCCGCCCATCCTTTTAGCCATTCCCTATTCTATCGTCATGGCAAAGCTTGGACTGACCAACACAAGAATCGGATTGGTTTTAGTTTATCTTTCCTTCAGTATTCCGTATGCTGTATGGCTTTTGGTCGGATTTTTCAAAACAGTTCCAATCGGAATAGAGGAAGCGGCAAAAATAGACGGAGCCAATAAAATTCAGGTATTTCTGCAAGTGGTAATTCCTTTGGTAGCACCGGGAATCGTAGCCACCGCCATCTATACCTTCATCAATGTTTGGAATGAGTTTTTATATTCCTTAATCCTCATCAATGATACAGCCAAGATGACGGTTGCCGTTGCGCTTCGTTCTCTGAACGGTTCGGAGATTTTGGACTGGGGAGATATGATGGCGGCTTCCACCTTGGTAGTCATTCCTTCCATCCTCTTCTTCTGCCTGATTCAGAATAAGATTGCGGGAGGGTTGTCAGAGGGTGCCGTAAAGTAAGATTTAGTGAAAAAGATGCTATTTGCATAGCAAAAGAATGTTGTTCGAAAAATAACAAGCAATAAAGATAAACTGATTTTTAAATCGTGCAAAAGTTAGGAGTAAATCATGATAAATTATGCCGTAGTGGGTGTGGGCTATTTCGGTGCGGAATTGGCCCGTATAATGAAAGAGCAAGAAGATGCACAGGTTGTTGCTATATATGACCCGGAAAACGGAGAAACGATTGCAAAGGAACTGTCCTGCGATGCAGAACAAAGCTTAGAAGCTTTAGTATCCAGACCGGATGTGCAATGTGTCATTGTTGCCACACCGAATTATTTACATAAAGAGCCTGTGATTTTGGCAGCGAAGCACGGAAAGAATGTTTTTTGTGAAAAGCCTATCGCCCTCTCCTACGCGGACTGTGATGAGATGGTAAAAGCCTGTGAAGAAAATCATGTAATTTTCATGGCGGGACACATCATGAATTTCTTTAATGGTGTGCATCACGCAAAAGAACTGATTAATGCAGGAAAAATCGGAAAGGTTCTCTACTGTCATTCGGCCAGAAACGGTTGGGAGGACGTGCAGGAATCCGTTTCCTGGAAAAAAATCCGGGAAAAATCGGGAGGACACCTCTACCACCACATTCACGAACTGGATTGTGTTCAGTTTATCATGGGAGGCATGCCGGAAGAAGTTACCATGGAAGCCGGAAATGTAGCGCATCAGGGCGAGGCTTTCGGTGATGAGGACGATATGATTTTCATTACCGCTCGTTTTCATGATGGACGTTATGCCGTTTTGGAGTGGGGTTCCGCCTTCCACTGGCCGGAGCATTATCTGCTTATTCAGGGTACTAAAGGTGCCATCAAACTGGATATGTTCGATGCAGGCTGCACACTGAAAGTGGATGGAAAAGAAAGTCATTTTCTTCTTCATGAAAGCAAAGAAGAAGATGATGACAGAACACGCATTTACCACGGTACGGAGATGGACGGTGCCATTCAGTACGGTAAGCCCGGCAGAAAGCCGCCACTTTGGTTACAGGGTATTATGAAGAAAGAAATGGCTTTCCTAAATGGCATCATGCACGGAAAGGAAGTAAGTGAGGAGTATAAACCGCTTCTTACTGGAGAAGCCGCAAGAGCCGCAATTGCCACGGCTGATGCCTGCACAAAATCCAGAATGGAAGACAGAAAGGTAAGCTTTCCGAAATCATAGGCTAATCATGCCAAGTCTTTACAAATTGAGTCTTTGCAAATCGGTTTGGATTTTCTAAAATCACATCATTTCAGGGATTGGCACTGCCAATCCCTGTTTTAAATAGGAGTAAAAACTGATAAGATAGTGTAAATTATTATTTAATTCATGAGCAGTCTATAGAAGCATTGATTGATAAGAATAATTCTATTAAAAACCGATTGAAGGAGGAAAAGATGAAAGGCAAAAAGAACAGGGTTTTAACAATGTTCCTTCTGCTTGCTTTTATTCTGCTGTCTTGCGGAAAGACGGAGAATAAAGGCACAGAAGAACAGAGCGGCAGAGGAAATGCCGAGACGGAAAAGTCGGGAGAGGAAACGGGTGAAGAGAAAAAGGCAGAAAACGCGGAACTCCCGGGACTTCCCCATTTACTGATTGAAAAAAATGGAGAAACCCATAGAGATTCCGACTACCACTATTTTTACCGGGGAGGATACAGCAAGCTGCTCTTAAAAGAAGAAGGAAGTGAATTCACGGCACTAAGAGATGCCTTGTCGGAATACAACAAAGAAGTGGAGGAAGCATACCAAAAAGATTTTGCAGAATTGGTGAATATCAGCAGCTCTTCGGAAGAAGCGAAAAGAAATATAGCAAACTTTACCGGCAACACTCCCGAAGTGGACAGCAACAGCTTTATTATTCGAGCGGATAAGAGTATCGTAAGTGTCCTTCAGACCAAGTCTGTGAATTATACCGGAAACGAAACAAGCTATGTTCACAGTGCTGTGAATTTCGACTCGGAAAGCGGAAAGAGACTCGCCTTTCCGATGTTGTTCTGGATTCAGAAACCTTCTTTACCCTTGCGGAAAGCAGAGCAAAAGAGTCTGCAGGTATGGATACGGCATTTCCCGTAGATTTCCTTTCAAAAGTAAAAGAACAGGGAGAAAACCTATGCTGGACAGTCAATGCAGAGGGTGTTTCCGTCTATTATGACCTCAACTCATCCGGTCAATCCCTGAAAGATCCCATGGTGCTTACCGTGTATTTTGACGAGGCGGAGAATCTTTTTAACGAAAAATATATGAAAACGGAGGAAGACTATGTTCTACCTTTATTAGAAAGGCAGCATCTGGATATCGATCTGGACGGGGACGGAAAGAGAGAGCCTGTTTACTTAAAGAGGCAGGAAGCAGACGGTAACTTTTATATGAATATGTCGGTTGTGGCAAATGGTAGGGAAAGCGGCATCGTAGAAGGACTGGACGGATGGACTTATATTCTCAAAAAATCCGGAAAATACTATCTCTACCTTTTTAAAGATGAAGACGACGGCGTAACTTTCCTCTATCGAATTGACCTCTCTACTGTGGAATTAAATCCCGATGAGCATTGGTTTGTTGACCTCTCCAACAAGGAGTACTACTGGAAAACTGTCGACAATGTAGATAAAGAACATTCTCTTCAAGAGAGCTTTACGGATGCCGCAGGATTTTGCGGATTGGAAGGGAATGAGATTCTTAGCACCAATACCGTGGAAATAGATTGGCTTATTGACGAGAATGCCTATCCGAAGCCTGCCGGAAACCGCTACAGGGTGACCAGCAATCGTGTCTTACGGGCCCTTCAGGACATTTCCGCACAAGAAGTGGACCAAAACGGGAAGGTCTTGCAAGACGGGACTATCCCTGCCGGTTCCTATCTTTTACTGATGTACAGCGATAATGAAACCACTATGGAAATGCGAATCATTGATGAAAAATATGTTGATAAAGTTGGCGGTGGCGAATATGGCAACAGCTATTACCTTAACGATTTCAGCCAGTTCCAATATGACGGAAACTGCTATCGGATTCAAATTGAAAGAGACAGAGAAAGCTGGACCACAAAAGTAAATGGTATCGATGCCGAAGAGCTCTTTGAAGGCATGATCTATGTAGGCTAAATTGATGTAGCTAAAATAAAAGATGAGTCAGCTTAAAGTGGCTGTAAAAAATCAAAAACGACGCTTTTAGTGCTATGGCCCTCCACAGCATAAAGAAGTTTTTATTTTTTACAGCCACTTTTTATCTATTCCTGCCTTTCGCTTATTCTTACTCATTGTTGCGCTATACCTTAAATTTATCCATTAAGTCATTTAAGGTATGAACCTGTGCGGACAGTTCTTCCGAGCAGGCTGCGGATTCTTCCGCTGTTGCAGTATTCTTAGCTACTACATTCAATATTTCATTGATGCTGTCTTTGATATCCAGGATTGCATCGGCCTCCAGCTCGGAGGAACCGGATATTTTCGCAATTAACTCATTTACCTTTTCACTGCTTTTTTCAACGATAGAAAGCGCTTCTGCCGTTTCACCCGTGATACGCGCCCCTTTCCACCGCATCAATGGTCTCTTCTATCAGTACACCGGTGCTTTGTGCGGCCTTCGCAGACTTCTGGGCAAGCTCTCCTACTTCATCTGCAACTACAGCAAAGCCCTTTCCTGCCGAACCCGCTCTTGCCGCCTCTATAGCCGCATTTAGGGAAAGGATATTGGTTTGGAAAGCAATGTCATCTATCGTCTTAATAATCTTACTGATTTCATTGGACTTATGTGTAATTTCCGCCATTGCTCCCTGCATATCGTGCATTTTCTCATTGCTGCGTAATACAGCCTCCCGGGTTTCTCCCTGCAGACTGTTGGCATGCTCAGCCATTTCCGCATTCTCTTCCACGCCTTTCGAAATTTCTCCCATACGGACAGAGAGGGTATCTACCGCCTGGGACTGTTCCGTTGCCCCCTGCGAAAGTGTGCTTGCACTTTCAGCCAGCTGCGTCACTCCGTTTCTTACCTCTGTGGAACAGCTCTTCACTCCTTCTATAGTTTCCGATAAGGAATCTTGAATTTTCGCGATACTGCTTGCCAAGGGTGCATAATTTCCCACATAGGCTTCAATATTACTGCTGTTACGCCGGAAATCTCCTTCTGAAATAGCATTCAGCTTCTCCTGCAAATCAAAGATGATTTTCCGCAGGCTCTCTACAATAGCCGAAAGCGTTCCGGCAATTTCTCCGATTTCATCATTATGAGAATATTGGATTTCCACATCAAAATTACCTTTTGCAAGTCTTCTGCCGCTTTCCGCAATGCTTGACAAAGGTTTTAAGGATAATTTGATACTAATGGTAATGACAAAAAGTACCGCAAGGAACAATATGAACTCCGCTATTACCATCATATATTGCAGATTCCGCATCTGTGATTCATAGTCCTTCGCCTGCATGGCAATCTGTACCCACCACTTTGCTCCGTCAAAGTGAAGAGGAATAAAAGTACGAACAAGACGGTAATCCCGATCAAAGAATGTCTGTTCTTTTGACATCAGTTCAATCAGATGTTTTGCGTTCGGATCCAAGTCGCTCAGATTCTTTCCGGCGGCTTCCGGATTATTACTGAATACAAAGTCTCCGTTTTGGGCAATGACATCAAAGAATGAGTGGTCTTCTCCTAAATCGCTCATATCCAGTTCGTTAAAGACCTCCGTTTTCAGGTCAATGACTACCGCACCGATAAAACGGTCTTCTAAAAAAATCGGTTTCGCCACAACAAAAACATTTTCATCGGAAAAATCACTGTCAAAAGGAAGACTTGTAAAAGGAGCCTTTGTCTCTTCTATTTTACTGTAATATTCCATAACTCCGCCGCCATAGATTTTATAATCCACATTTAAAATCTCGTATTTTTCAGTCTCCCCCTTTTTTCTCTGTACGAAAAAGGCATAGTCCTTTATTGAGGAAGAAAAGCCATTCGGTTCAAAGAAAAGACCTGCACCGGCGATACCGGGATTCGCGGATAAAGCATCTTGAATTGTATCTATGGCAAAGTTTTCTTCATCGTATTCCGATTCACTAAGTTGCCCGACCTTCGGAACTCGACTTTGCTTTTCCCGTACTGTAGTTTCCGCTCTCATACTGTCGTATCTTTCCATGCTGTGAAGCAAGGCATTGGCCAAATGATTTGTGGTGTCCGCAATTTGATTTACTTTCTTTGCGTTTAAAGTTGTTAGAGCATAGAGGGAATCATGTCTAATCTTCCCAAAAGCCTTTCCTGAAATATAAAATACGGCACCATTCATTAAGGCAAACAGGATAGCCATAATTAAAAAAAGCTGGATAGAGATTCTCCGACTCAGGCTTCTTCTTTTTCTCTTCTTTATTCCTTTTTCCTGAATGACAACGTTCTTCGACGCTTTAGCCTTTTCTTCTTTCATACTGTCTTTCATCCTCCTTATTGACGATAGTAACACTATCATCATACTTACTGTTCGCCCTTCACGAGCTGACTTAGGCGTCTGTCTTCCTATACAGCTTTGTGTATTTCTCCGCCTGCTTCCTTACCCTTTTGTACAATCTTTAAAACTTTTCCAGAACTCCATTTTTGGTGTTTTCACCATTCACTTTTATGTATTTTTATTAAAAATACATCTTATTGTGATTTATATCGTCTATTTTTAATAAAAAATAAGACAGTGCAGATTATTCTGCACTGTCTATCCAATCTTTCAGTTCTTCTCTGCTCCCCCGGAAGCGTCCCTGCAGCATCTCTTCCTTTCCCCCTCCGGAAAAGTGCCTCTCCTCTTTCCATTTCTTAAACCGTTCCAAAAATCCTGCCTGTCCGGCTCCCGCAAACTGCCACTCCTGCTCTCCTCGTCTTGAAAAGCAAAAGAAATCCGTATCCACATAGGATTTTAAGCTCTCACAGGCTTTATTGAGAAGGATCATCTCAAAGTCCGGAAAATGGAAGACTACCAGATTTTTGTTTCCGTAGTATTCTAAAGCTTCGCCAAGGAGAGGTTTTCCTGTGAAAACAGCTCTTTTTTGTATAAACTGTTCTTTCTTATAGTTGTTTCCAAGCAGTTCTACCGCCTGCAGGGAAAGTGCGATTCGTCTTCCTCTTTCCTCTTCCGTCTGTTCCTTCAGCTTATCCACCCGTTCGGAAAGACTTTGATAGTCGCTACTCAACTTACGGGATACCTTGAAAAGCAGCTTTTCTTTTTTCTGCGTGTCCAAAAAAGCAAGCTTTCCGGAAAGCAGGAAAACTCTTGTTCCGCCACGATGTTTTTCAAAAGATAAAACTTTAAAGAGCCCGATTTCTCCTGTCCTCTTCACATGCGTTCCACAGCAGGCGCAGCTGTCCACTCCGGGTATACTGACTACGCGAATCGCACCGGAAAGAGCTTTCTTTTGACGGAATTCTATCGTCTTCTTTCCTTGTTCAAGGCTTCCGATTGGCAGTTCTTCTCCCGTCAGCTTTCCGAACTTTTCTCCGAATTCGACCCTCCGGATTCTTGTTCTTTAGATTCTTGTTCTTTAGATTCTTGTTCTTTAGATTCTTGTTCTTCTACATATTTCTCCTCTACCGGTAGATTCTTCCGAATCACGGCATTCACTGCCAATTCCAGCTCGGAAAGTGCCTCCTCCGAAAGCTCTCCGTTAAAGTCCACAGTAACATGCGGATTGTCCCCGAGAAGCTCCATGTGAAAGCCGACATTGCTGTAGCCGAAGCGACTGCTGATGAGCCCTGCGAAAATATGTTCTCCGCTGTGATTTTCCGACTGTCTTCTTCGATAGGCATAGTCTACCTTGCAAAGCACCTCCGTTCCTTCCGGAATCTCCTTTGCAAGAAGATGCACGATATACTCGTCCTCCATATTTTCCGCAAAGAGAAGCTCCGCGCCGTCAATCGTTCCCTTGTCCGGTGCCTGTCCGCCTCCCTCCGGATAGAAGGGCTCTTCGGAAAGGCGCAGAAGAAAAAGAGCAGGAAAGCTTTTTCCCACTCTCTTCTCCCATGCTTCCTTTTCTTTTCCGTATAAGGGCAGACAGGACAGAACCTTTGCCTTATAGCTCTCCTTTTCCTCTTGATAATACAAAGCATTTTTAAACATCGTTAAACCTTTTTTCTGTAAGCTCTCTATTGCTTATCCTCTGAAAACATACGGCTACGCAAAAACGCATTTTCCTAAAACGCCATTCTAGCTAAGTCTTCCGCTTTCTTCCGTCATTTTCCGGATCTTTTCCGCCATATCCTTTGAAAAATCTTTCTTTGTAAAGCGATAGCTCCAGTTATTGCCAAGCTTGGAGGGCGTATTAATCCTTGCTTCCTTTCCCTTATGCAAATAGTCCTGCATGGGAATAATCGCCGTATTGGAAACGGAGTCCAAAGTCATTTTGATAAAGAAGTCAACATAATCTGTCTTAAGAAGCTCTTCCACACTTTTACCACTGTAGTCCGCCGCCATTTCCCGGTCTTCCGGAAGGATTTCCAAAAACCAGTCCTTTAAGACCTGATTGTCATGCGTTCCCGTATAGCAGACCGTGTTCTTGGTCCAGGTATTCGGACGGTAATCTCCGCTCTCCCTCGAGTCAAAGGCAAATTCCAGAAGCTTCATCCCCGGGAAGCCACTGTCTTTAACGAGCTTCTTCACGGACTCCGTGACATAGCCTAAGTCTTCCGCGATAACCTCTTTCTTTCCAAGAGCCTGCTCCATTGCTTTGAAAAGCTTCATACCCGGCCCCTTTTCCCAATGTCCGCGCTTTGCATTTTCATCCCCGTAGGGAATGGAAAAATACTCGTCAAAGCCACGGAAATGGTCAACACGCACAATGTCATAAAGAGAAAAGCAATGCTTCATTCTTGAAATCCACCAGCTGTAGCCTTCTTCCTCGTGCTTCTCCCAAGCGTAGAGCGGGTTTCCCCAAAGCTGTCCATTTTCCGCAAAGGCATCGGGAGGGCAACCGGCGACCGCGGAGGGCTCTCCGTTTTCCGTTAATTGAAAGAGAGAGGGGTGATCCAAGATATCGGAAGAATCCAAGGAAACATAGATGGGAATATCCCCAATAATCTGAATTCCTTCACTATTTGCATAGTCTTTCAGGCTCTTCCACTGTTTGATAAAAAAATACTGGCAAACCTTATGAAAGTCGGCGGAATACGGCATCTTTTTTTCCATAAAAGCAGCATAACTCGGAAGCCAATGCGCATTTTCGGAAAGGAATGTCAAATATGCCTCTTTCTCCGCCTTGAACGAAAAACACTCCGCATCGGTTTTTGCGAACGGTTTAAGCTCCGTTTCTCCCTCCATTTCCGCTTCCGCTTTATCTTTCCTTTCGGATTCCCTTTCCGCTTCCATTCTTGCCAAAAAGCGCTTTACCGCTTTATCCAGTACCGGAAAACGAAGCTTGTAGAGCTTTCCGTAATCTACGCGCTCTTCCGAGTCGGAAAAAGAAAGGTCGGAAAGCTCTTCTTCCAAAAGCAGCCCCTCTTCCACTAAGGTACTGAGGTCAATAAAATAGGGGTTTCCCGCAAAGGTCGAAAAGCTCTGGTAAGGAGAATCTCCGTAGCCTGTCGGTCCCATGGGTAGAATCTGCCAATAGCTCTGCCCTGCCTCCTTCAAAAAACGAACAAACTCTCTTGCTTCCTTTGAAAAACTTCCTATTCCGTATTTTCCCGGTAAGGAGAACAGAGGCATCAAAATCCCTGCCCTTCTCCGTTCTAAAAGAAAACTACTCATATCCTTTTCCTCACATAAAAAATCCACTTCCAAAACTACGGTTTCAGAAGTGGATTTAAGCGAATACGATTTCAGCATTTCCATAGCCTTTTTCGCTATGAATACCTTTCCTCTAAAAGCATAGTTTATTCAAATTCATCGTTCTTCGCAATTGTATCACAATAAATGCAACGATACTGCCTCTTTTTTCCCTCAATCTTCTTAAATACCTGTGGAAGCTCCTGCTCCGTAGATGTAATGCAACGCGGATTCTTGCAGTGCAGGACATTTTTCAGCGTCTCCGGTAAGGATAGGCAAGCCTTATCCACTCTTTTTCCGTCCCGAATGTAGTTTACGGTGATGCCCGGATCGATGTAACCAAGCACATTTAAGTCAAGGTCAATATTCTCCGCAATCTTTACGATGTCCTTCTTTCCCATCTTTCCGGAAGAGCAGTTCTGGATAAGCGCCACCGGACTGTTCAGGTTCTGGAGTCCCAGATACTGATACACCAGCATGCTCTTGCCTGCCTTAATGTGATCTAAAACAATACCGTTCTCAATTCCATCTATATTCATAATGATTTCCTTTCCTTGTTTAACAGTTTATCTTACAGTAAAATGGATTTTTCTATACTACCAGAAAATACTATTTCGTTCTTTTTCCTAAAGCGTATGGAGACGCCGGCACTTGCTGAGAGCAAGCGCAGCGAAGCTCGAGGCTTAGTGTCCGCTCTGTCGGAATCGAGCGAGAGCGCCTTTAGGAAAAAGGACGGAATAAGTATTTTTTATTGATAAATCCCTTTTTTACTTATCCAATCCGAGAAGCTTCAAAATCAGTGCCATTCTCATCTGCTTTCCGCAAAGTGTCTGATAGAAATACTTTGCACGCTTATCCTTATCTACTTGAACGGAAATCTCGTTTACACGGGGAAGCGGATGAAGAATACCCATCGTTTCTTTCGCATTTTTCAGCTTTTCGGGAGTCAGCACATAGATGTCCTTTAAGCGGAGGTAGTCTTCCTCGTTAAAAAAACGCTCTCTCTGCACTCTCGTCATATAGAGGATATCGAGCTCCGGGATGGAGCCTTCCAGGTCCGTCGTCTCTCTGAACTCCGCACCGGCTTCCTTTAATTTCTCAATCTCATACTCCGGAAGACGAAGCTCTTCGGGGGAAATCAAAATATAGCGGTTATTCGGGTAGCGAAGCATGGCGTCGATTAAGGAGTGTACGGTACGACCGAACTTTAAGTCTCCGCAAACGCCGATGCATAAGTTGTCAACTCTTCCGTAGGTTCTATGAATGGTCAGAAGGTCCGCCAAGGTCTGTGTCGGATGAAAATGTCCTCCGTCTCCGGCATTGATGAACGGAACCGTTGTATGATCCGCAGCCACAACCGGTGCCCCCTCCTTCGGATGTCTCATGGTAATGATATCCGCATAGTTGGAAACAGTCTCAATCGTATCGGCTACACTCTCTCCCTTTGCAGCGGAAGAGCTCGAAGCTCCTGCGAAACCGAGGACGGAACCGCCAAGCTCCAGCATAGCCGCCTCAAAAGAAAGTCTGGTTCTTGTGGACGGTTCAAAGAACAGAGTCGCCAGCTTCTTATGTTTGCATCGCTCCCAGTAGTCTTCGGGCTTCGCTTCGATCTTATCCGCTAAAGCCATCAGCTCATTAATTTCCTCAACACTCAGATCCAAAATGTTAATGATACTACGATTTTTCTCCATCCTTTTACCCTTTCTTATATTTAAACATCATCTATAGAGAATCCTTTTCAGGAATTGCTCTTATGCATAATATCTGTTCTACAAACACTTGCTTCTTCCTTCACCGGAAACGCCCTGCTATCCGGCACTACTTCGTCATCCACGACTCATCGGAGGGGTTGTCTCTAAAGTGCAGAAGCTTTGCCTCCTCTTCCTTTTCGATATAGCCCTTTGCAACAGCTACCGGTAAGAGAGAGTCCAGGTCGCAGAGAGAATGATTTATCACATTGGCCTCGCTCAGTCTCTTCTTGCCCTTCTCCATTCCATAAGTGAAAATGCTCACCACGCCGAGTACCTTGGCCCCATTTTCCTCTAAGACCTTCACGCAGTCGATGACGGAACCGCCTGTAGAAATGAGATCCTCCACCACGACAACGGGTTCACCCGGAGTGAGCTTTCCTTCAATCTGGTTTTGTCTTCCGTGATCCTTTGCAGAGCCTCTCACATAGCCCATGGGAAGGTCCAGGATTTCTGCGGTTAAAGCGGCATGTGCAATGCCAGCCGTAGACGTCCCGAAAAGTGCCTTTGCCTCCGGAAATGCTCCTTCACAAGCTCGGCAAGCCCCGCCTCAATCTTTCTTCTGACCTCCGGAAAAGAGAGGGTTAAGCGGTTATCACAATAAATGGGGGAATGAATTCCCGATGCCCAGGTAAAGGGGTCCTTCGGTCTTAAAAATACCGCCTGAATGGATAATAAACCTTCTGCAATTTCTTCTTTTCTCATCTTTTCCCTCCTGCTAAATGGACTTATTGAACTAATTTTGTACTGTATTAGACAATCCTTGCTGTGCTGCTGTATTCCGGCTTTTCACAAAACTCTACTTTTTTTCATAAAACTCAGCCTTCCCATTATCTTAGAAAGGAAGTTTAGTCGCAGAACTGTCTTACCGCTTCTCTATAGGCCTCTACCGGATTTTCCGCCTGCGTAATGGGGCGTCCCATTACGATGTAGTCCGAGCCAGCTTCCTTCGCGTCTGCCGGACTCATAACTCTCTTTTGATCTCCTACGTCACCGCCCTTAAAGCGAACACCCGGAGTGATCGTTAAGAAATCCTTTCCCAGCTTTTCATGGATTTCTCTTGCTTCCCAAGGAGAGCAAACCACACCGTCGAGCCCTGCCGTTTTTGCATTTTGTCCGTAGTGGAGCACAACCTTTTTCAGCTCTTCCTTAATGAGAAGTTCCTCCTCCATACACCTTTGGTCCGTGGAGGTAAGCTGCGTTACCGCAATAAGAAGCGGACGATTTTTTTGATTCGTAGAGCCCGAGCTTTCCTTTTCCGCCTTGCAAGAAGAAGCCTCATTCTCTCCATCCTCGAAGGAAAGACCGCGAAGTGCCTGTCGCATCATTTCCACACCTCCGGACGCGTGCAGGTTCGTCATATCCACACCGAGGTCTCGTAAGGAGCGCATTCCGCCCTTTACGGTATTCGGAATATCATGAAGCTTTAAATCCAGAAAAATCTGATGTCCTCTCTCCTTTATTTTCCTAACAATCTCCGGTCCCTCACTGTAAAAAAGCTCCATTCCCACCTTTACATAGGGCTTTCTTTCTTCCTTTGCAAATAAGTCTAAAAACGCCAAGGCCTTCTCACCGCTCGGAAAATCCAGCGCTACCATAACATCCTTTCCCATTTTGGCTCCTTCCCATTTTTATCTATCTATTTTCGTTGATTTATCTTGAATTCGACTTTGTGCCTTCTATGTTTTCGAATTCAGTTTATCTCTTCTATATAACTAAACTGCTTTTAACTAAACAATTCCGATAATATCCTGTATATCCTCAATCCCCAGTCTCTCGCAAAGTATTGGAAGTTCCGTGATGATTTCTTCGCAAACCCTCGGATTCACAAGGTTCTCTGCCCCGACTTCCACCGCACTTGCACCCGCCATCATCATTTCCAAGACATCCTCCGCACGGCTGATTCCACCCATCCCGATAAGCGGAAGCTTCACTGCCTGATGTACCGCATAGACGGCACGGACGGCAATCGGGAAATGCCCGGTCCGGAATAGCCTCCGACCTTGTTTGCCAGTACCGGCTTTCTTCTCTTAATATCGATTCGCATGCCGAGCACCGTGTTGATGAGCGAAAGACCGTCTGCCCCTCCGCTCTCTGCGGCTCTCGCCATTTCCGTAATATCGGTCACATTCGGACTTAACTTCATGTAAACCGGCTTCTTCGTCTTCTCCTTTACTACTCTGCAAACCGCTTCCACGGACTTTGCATCCGTTCCGAAGGCCATCCCCCCGTGGGATACATTCGGGCAGGAGATATTCACTTCTAAAATGCCGACATTTTCCACCTTATCCATCTCTTCAGAGAGGATGGCGAAGTCCTCCAGAGAAAAACCAGAGATGTTTGCTACCAAGGGCTTTTTGAAGAACTTTCCAAGTCTTGGAAGCTCCTCTTCCACCACCTTTTTCACACCGGGATTTTGCAGTCCCACGGAATTCAGCATACCGCCCGGACACTCCGAAATTCTGGGTAGGGCATTTCCCGGACGCTCCTCCACCGTCGTTCCCTTAAAGGAAATGGAGCCGAGGATATTTAAGTCGTAGAGACTCTTGAACTCTTCTCCGAAAGCAAAGGTGCCGGAGGCGGGAATAATCGGATTGTCCAGCTCGATTCCCGAAAGCCTTGTTTTGATGCTTACCATTCGATTTCCTCCCATGTAAATACCGGTCCGTCCTTGCAGATGCGCTTCATGCCGGACTTCATTTTCCTGCTGCACCCCATACAAGCTCCGAAACCGCAACCCATACGTTCTTCAAAACTGAACTGTCCGCCCTCTACCTTCTCATGCACGGCGCGAAGCATCGGCTCCGGCCCGCAGACCATGGCATAGTTGTGATTTCCGAGAAGAGAGGTTACAAAGCCCTTCTGTCCGTGACTGCCGTCCTCTGTCGCCACATTCACGGGAACGCCCAGTGCGCGGAACTCTTCTTCAAAGAAAACATCTTCTTTTGCTCGAAAGCCCAAAGCAACATAAGGGTGTTTTCCGGCTTCTACCAGCTTTTTACAGAGATAGTAGAGAGGCGGAACACCGACTCCGCCGCCGCAGAGTACAGGATTTGTCGGAGCGTCTTTCACGCTGTATCCGTTTCCAAGCCCGGTTAGAATAGAGAGGTATTCCCCCCTCTTCCATGCAGGACAGCTCTTCCGTACCCTCTCCCAAAACCTTATAAATGAGGCTTAAAGTATTTTCCGAAACATCACAGACGGAAATCGGTCTTCTTAAATACTTCCCGGGAATCTTAATCTCGCAAAACTGTCCCGGCGCTGTAAATTCCGAGCAGTCCCCGTCCAGCTTCATGAGAAATACCTCTTTTGCAATCATTTTGTTTTCCAGTATCTTAAACTCGCATTCTTGCATGCAGTTTTTCTCCTCTCCTTACTCTTACTCAACTCTTTCCCCATAATAAAGTTTTTTCCAAAAGTAAACCGTTTTCAGAAAACACAGTTCTTCCCTGGTCTGCCTTTTCTCCTCGATGACTTAGTCTTCCTAAACCTGCAAAATCCCTTTTTCGCTGTCGTAAACTTCTCTTCCTTGATAAAAGGTCTTCAGCACCCTGCCCTGTACCTCCTGCGCTGCAAAGAGCGTGCTTCTGCCTTTCGTATAGAAGCGCTCCGGATCGACCTTGTACACACTGTCAAGGTCTAAAACCGCAATATCCGCTTCCACGCCGTTTTCGATATACTTCGGTCCGCGAATCGGAAAGATTTCTCTCGGTTTTGTACACATCAGTTCCAATAGTCTATAGAGGGAAATCGCGCCATACACTGTCTTTCCTCCCTTGGCGAGAATCTCCGAAGCTTTCGCCTTTGCCTCTCGTCTATCTACGCGTTCTTCTTCCCGGTCTAGGGGGTTCCGGAGAACCATATTGTGGAGCATAGTCGGAAAAGCGGTTTCCAGTCCTACGATACCAAAGGAGGATTCAGACAGACCCTTACTCTTTTCTTCCGCACTGTGGGGTGCATGGTCCGTAATTAAGCAGTCAATCGTGCCGTCCTGTATTCCCCGAATTAAAGCTTCTCTGTCCGCTGCCGAACGAATTGGGGGGATTCATCTTCCAACTTCCGTTCTCTTCCAAATCCATGTCCGTAAACATGAGGTAATGCGGTCCGGTCTCCCCTGTCGCCCGCACGCCTCTTTCCTTCGCTTTCCGAAGAAGCTCTACGGATTCTTTTGTGGAAATGTGGCAGATATGATACTGTGCGCCGGTTTCCTCAGAAAGCCGAAGGTCTCTTTCCACCTGCTTCCATTCCGAAGCCGAGTTAATTCCGATATAGCCGTGGGCTTTTGCAAAGTCTCCGTCATGGATGCATCCGCCCGCCTTTAATTCGCTTTCATCCTCACAGTGTGCAACAATGGCCTTTCCGAGTGCATGCGCTTTCTGCATGGCCTCCTTCATCAATGCCTCTTCCTGCATTCCCTTTCCGTCATCGGAAAAAGCAAGCACATCGGCCGCGATTTCCGCCATATCGGAAAGCATCCCCCGTCCCTTTTGCTCCCGGGTAATTGCGCCGTAAGGGTAGACCTTGATGAGCGCATCCCTCTCTATTGCCTGAAGCTCTAAGGAGAGATTTTCCTTAGTCGATGGCGGCGGATTTAAGTTCGGCATAGCGCAGATGGCGGTATAGCCTCCGTGCGCCGCCGCCCTCGTTCCGCTCTCCACCGTTTCCTTATACAAAAAACCGGGCTCTCTGAGATGTACATGAACATCTACAAAGCCCGGAACAATTAATTTCCCCTCTAAATTGTAAACAGTAGTATTCTCTAAATCATTTTCAGAAAAATCAAGAAAAAGTCTATCTGCGGAAAGCAGTACATCCGCTTTCCCGATTCCTTCATTCGTATACACATAGCCATTTTTCAGAAGTACCTTACTCACCTTGTCCTCCTATCCTGCCCAAATGTCTGCAAGAGTATAGCAAAAAATAAAGGGGGTGGCAAGGGGGAAAATGGGACTTTGTTTCAGCAAAGGAGAGCTGAAACAAACTTTGCTTCGCAAAGCACACCCCTTCGGGCTGTGGTCGGTACGGGACGACTTTTCTGAAGAAAAGTCTTTCCCTATTCATCCCACCCTTCTTTTGGCATGAGGAAGGCAAGCATGGTCTTCTCTTCTCCTTCTTCCAGCTTTATATCGTCTAAGTGGGTCTGCTTGGGGAAGTTCATGCTGTCCTCGGACTCCACAAGGAGCCAGTTTACCCCTGCATGTCTTGCTTCCTCCAAAGCATCCTGCTTGTTTTTTCCTTCTCCGAAGCAACCTTCTAAATCAATCACATCCACTCTATAGCCTTCGTCTTTTTTCCGGATAATTGCCGGATAATAATAAGTCATTTTTATTGTCCTTCTTTCTATACATTCCTTTTTCAAATACAAAGATAAGTGCTTGATTCGTTTTACAGTTATCCCAACATTCTCTTTCTATATTGGTTTGGCGTTTCTCCCATAATGGTTTTAAAGGTCTTAATAAAGTTACCTTGATTATGGAAACCTGTATTCTTTGCGATATCCACTATCTTTTCCTCGGTCTTAATCATCAGATCCGTTGCCTTTTTCACGCGATAGCGATTGAGGTACTCCAAAGGGGGAAGCCCCACATGATTTCCAAAAAACCGAGTAAAGTATTGCTCATTTAACCGGCAAAGAGAAGAAAGATTATGAATATACAATTTTTCCTTATAATGCTCTTCCATGTATAAGATGCACTCTTTTAGAAGCTCCGCCTTGTTTCCCTCCTCTGTCGAACACTTCTCCCGAATCAAACCCATACCTTCCATTGTTGCAAAAAGATGCAACATCTCTGCCCGCATATGCATGTGGTCCGCCAGGCCACGAAGACTGTATTTTTTGCAGGACTCGATGCTGTCCTCTTTTATGGCGTGTTTATGAAAATATTGCACCATACGGGAAAAACTTTGCACTGCATCAATAAAGCCCATATCATTTAGACTGATTTCCTCCGGAAAAAAATGCTTCTCTTCCCGTAAGGGAGCAAAAAACTTCTGCTCTACAAAGTCATTTTCCAAAAAACGAAAATCTTTCAAATTAAAGCAGAGAGAATGCTCTACAGCCTTATCCGAGGTTGCATAAATTCGATGAAAACAGCCTTTAGGAATAAAGTAAAGACACTCCTCTTTAATCAGCTTCTCCTTCAGATTCAGATAGAGCTGAAACTCGCCCTCTTGAAAATAAATCAGTTCATCATAGTCATGCCACTCGGCTTCCACAGCAAGTCTTTCTCTTTTTCCGCTGACGCTGCTAAACAAAACGGGAAAATGCAAATCAGAAAGACCGGATCTATTCTCTTCTTTCATTCCTTCCCCCTTCCGTTTAGCTAAAGCACAAGATATTTCGTACTCGGAATCCTTTTCAAAACACACTCTTTTATAAGAAAGCATGCTCGTCGGAGCAATGCAATGGAATCTATTTTCTTCTCGCTTAAAAAAGGGGCAGTAGAAAATCAAAATAATAAAGAAATTCTTTGCAATATAGGTCTGAATGCGGGGTAGTCTGAGCCCGTCGGTACTTGCGAAAAACAAGAGAAACGCAGTTTTTCGCTTAGTATCCGTTACGTGGCGAAGCTAGCGAGAGCGTGCCCCAAGTTCAGACCTATATTGCTTAGAAAAATATTTTGATTTTTTACAGCCCCTATATTAACATAGGAAAATGCTTTTATCTATAGAATCGGGGCTCTCTCGAAAGATTTATCGCCGCTTCTTCCGAAGATTGGTCATCGCTCCCTTGAAAGAAATTCTTAAATCAGCTCTGCAACTTTCTTCGCCACATCCTGCATGTCCGCAGTCGGCTCGAAGCGTTCTACAACATTTCCATCTCTGTCTACAAGGAACTTAGTAAAATTCCATTTAATATCCGGATTCTTCTTATAATTCACATCTCTTGTAAGGCACATAGCCGCCATGGCAAGCCCCTTCGGACTGTGGCCAAAACCTTCAAATCCCTTCTGCTCCTTTAAGAAAGCATAGAGAGGCAGTGCATTGTCTCCGTTTACATCCGACTTCTTCATCTGCGGAAATTTGGTATTGTAGGTTAATGTACAGAATTCATGAATCTCTTCATCGGTTCCCGGAGTCTGTCCGGCAAACTGATTGCAAGGGATATCAATGATTTCCAATCCCTTCTCATGATACTCCTCATAGAGCTTTGCCAAGTCTTCATACTGCGGGGTAAAACCGCAGCCAGTTGCCGTGTTAACAATGAGCATTACCTTGCCCTTGTTCTCCGCCAAAGAAAGCTCTCCGCCTCCTACCATCGGTACTGAAAAATCATAAATATTCATGTCTTCCTCCTTTTTGATCCTTACTACTCTGTACTGTTTTTGTTTAAAAATATTTGCCATGCACACTTGCCTCCACTCTCCCCTACCCGATATACAAGATGGGGTATAAAGCAAACAGCAACTTTTTAATTGCTTGCAATTTAATTATAAGCAATATTTATCATGTGTCAAGAGTTTTGATAAGTGACTATTGTCCTTGAAATGCTCTTTTAAATAGGATATCATTAGTTCGTATAAAGCGAAATAACGAAAAGGAGACTCTGCATGATCGTATTAGACTTTGAGCTAAAGGGAATTTATGGATTCAATGATTTTCATATCAATTTCAGTTATCCCAAAAAAATTGTCAATTCGATTATCGATCAGGAATATCTGAAAGGAAGAGAGCGGTTTCGCTATAAGAAGGCTGTAATTCTTATGGGTGCAAATGCTACAGGAAAGACCAGCCTTGGAAAGGCTTTGCTTCGTATTTTCGGATATATGACTGATGGAAATCCAACACCGCTGTATGAGATGGTTTCAGGCGATAAGGGATATTTCAGTATTGATTTTGTAAATGGTGATTACCGCCTGCAGCGGTTGTCAGCTCAGATTGATGCTTCTAATCAGGAGATTGACATTCAGTATCAGACCGCAGACATTGATACGATGGATTCGTATGAAAAATGTGTAAAGAAGCTGAAAGATCAAACAATAGAGGCAACCAGAACCGCTACAGCACTTAAGAAGCTGGTAGGTGCTGTTCGATATCGTTTTGCATATCCTGAAATAGAAAAATCTTTGAAACTTACAGGTGCAAATAAAATCATTTTGTTGAAGACACTGCGTGCTGTTATTGGAACGCTTGATCCTACATTGCAGGACGTTAGTTTATCAAAAGATTTGAAAGATACCTTTATTATTCGGCGCGGTGGAACGGAAATCATCATTCAGGAAGGTAAACTGCTGAATCGGGAGATACTGTCCAGTGGTACAGCAGAAGGAATAGATGTCGCAATGTTCCTTGCTGCAATGGCGACAAAAGAAAGCAGTTTCTATTATTGTGATGAACATTTTTCTTATATTCAGAGCGATATTGAAAAACGGATTTTCGGTATTATGCTGGATCGTATCGGAGACGATGAACAGTTGATTTACAACGCATAATACAGATATGCTGGATTTGAACCTGCCGAAACATAGTTATGTGTTTTTGCGTAAGCATCTGGAGGAAGATGTATATCAGGTTTCTGCTGTTTCTGCATCGGATGTACTGAAACGAAATACAGACTCTATACGCTGTGCGGTCGAGAATGATGTGTTTGCTTCACTTCCGCAGGATTCCCTTTTGGACGAGTTGGAAATGGGGTGGGAAGATGAACAATAAGTGCATCTATTATGTAGAAGGCCCCTGTGAACAACAACTGATTGCGGCCTTAAAAGAAGCACCGGAAAGACTGATTCCGGGGAAGATAAAGGTCTTCAATATGGTGCAGAATTTGATTCCAAAATCACAGATGTTGTCTATTCAGGCGGGAACGACTGTCGTTTTGGTATTTGATACTGATGTGCCACAGACATCAAACCTAAAAAAGAACTTGGAACTTCTCACCAGGTACTGCGGAAAGCTGAAAATCATTTTTCTTCCACAAGTTCTGAATTTGGAGGATGAGTTAGTTCGATGTACAGATGTGCGAACTGCGATGGAACTGACCAAAAGTGGAAGCGTTAAAAATTTCAAGACGGACTTTTGTAAGATGAAAATAAAAGATTGTCGTTCCATGCTTGAGCGTCATAAGCTGGATTATGCACGATTGTGGATGACAAAAACGCCTGAAGCATTTAGTTTTGTGGAGAATAATAGTTCTCAAATTAAAACATTATAATCTTTGATGCCTCGTTGGGAAACCAACGGGGGATTTTTTTCTTACATGAATGCTATTTAAAGAAAGAAGTTCGCGAGAACTCCATTTTCCATCGTATAGGACTGGGCAATCGCCCTGAACTGTAGTACTATTTATTCTGAAACTTTAGGCAATCCCCTTCGCACGGAAAGGAGCTCTCTATCCATGGAAAGCGGAAAATTAAGCCTTTGTGCAACTCCCATAGGAAATCTGGAAGACATCAGTTTCCGTGTGCTCCGCACTCTGAAGGAGGCGGACTGCATTGCAGCAGAGGATACGAGAAACTCCATCAAGCTCTTAAACCATTTCGAAATAAAAACACCGATGACCGCCTACCACGAATTTAACAAGGTAGAAAAAGCAAGAGAGCTTGTGACGCGTCTTTTAAAAGGAGAAAATATTGCGCTCATTACCGATGCAGGTACTCCCTGTATCAGCGATCCCGGAGAAGAACTGGTGAGACAGGCGATTGATGCCGGTATTCGCGTGGAAAGCCTTCCCGGTCCTGCCGCCTTTGTTACCGCTCTGACTCTTTCCGCCTTAAATACAAGACGCTTTGTCTTTGATGCCTTTCTCCCTACAGAGAAAAGCAACAAAAAAGAGCGTAAAGCAATCTTGGAAAGCCTTTCTAAAGAGGAAAGAACCATTATCCTGTACGAAGCACCGCATCATCTGAAGAAAACCTTGGAGGATCTTCGAGAGACTTTTCAGGAAAATCGAGCCTTGAGCCTCGCAAGAGAGCTGACAAAAAAACATGAGGAGGTTCTATACTTTACTTTGGACGAGGGCGATTGAGAAGTACCAGAAAGAAGAGCCAAGAGGCGAATATGTTTTGGTTCTTGCAGGAACTTCTCGAGAAAAAAAGCTTCTGGAAGAACAAGCAAAATGGGAAACACTCACGCCGGAAGAGCATTTTTGAGCACTACATCAAAGAAGGCCTGAACGAAAAGGATGCTTTAAAACAAGTTGCAAAAGACAGAGGCATGGGAAAACGAGATGTCTATAAAATGATAAAAGGGTGACGACCGTCACCCTTTTATCTATCTCCTATATCTCTTCTTCTCTCTTCTTAAATACTCTCCCAAAAGAGCTGCACTTAGAATACAGAGAATCAGATTTCTTGGCATGTGGCTATTGTCTCCTGTCGGGATAACTCTGCCGTAGATATCCATCTTTCCTTTTCGCATTGCTCCCAGCATTTCTCCAATCAGCTTGAGTTCTTCAAAATCTTCCTTGCTTAGTTCCCGATTCTCACCGAGCAGCTCTGCAAGACGCGCTTCCAGCTCCTTCTTTGTATAGCCGCCTACTTGCTTTCCCTTCTTTAGAATCCTCTCCAAAGTTTCTTTCTTCTCTCCTTTGGAATACAATTTCGGAACACCATAACGTTCAATATACTTTACTATTTCCGGAGGAAGTTTTGCTTTGTCAATGCGAATGGGGTTTCTCGCCTTGTCAATTCCTATCGAGGGTGCTGCCGGCGCTCCGTCTCCCGATCCGCCTGTTTCTCCCCCGGATAAAATGGGGATTCCGGGACCGATTCCGGAACCGCCACCCGGGATGATACCCTTCCTTTTTCCTCCAAGACCGATACCGATACCGCCCGAAGATTCTCTTGGATAAAGGAGCCATTGCAGTACGGGAAGCTCCGTAAATTCTTCTCCCTCTCCCAAAATACCATCCTTATTCATAGGACGGTAAGTTTTCAAAGGTTCATCCGCATTTGGCCTCCGGATATACAAGTCCTCTCCCTTTAAAAATGCAGTCTGGTATCTCGGACGAGAAGAATTCCTTGCATCTCTTCCATAAGACAGTACACGAATTTTCCACGTTCCATCCGTCTCTTCCACCGGTCTAAAAGCCATCTCGTTTTTCGGATTATTATATTCTCTCTCCTCCGTGATGTTCAGAAGAAGATAATCCTGCGAAAGGGTTAACTTATCTATATCCAGATTTCCGTCACTGTCATTTTCAAAAATCTCCTGTAAAAGATATTCCTCCCCGTGATAGTTCAGGATCTCCTTTGCGTTTCTTTCAGGGTATTCCGACGCCTGCTCTATGCTGTCATCCTCTCTCGTTTCTCCCTTAAGAAGTTCCGATAAACGCCAGTTTTTCTTCACATAAAGAGCATATTTCTGCCCGCTTATGTCCTTCTTCCTTGTTTCAAAATCTGTAGTATGGAAAGAAAGTGCTCCCGTTTTCAGTCGGTAAGTAAATGTAGGATGTGCTCCGGAACGGAAATCTTCTATCACTCCGGAAACTTCCTTTGTCATTGTAATGTTGCTGTCGGATGCCACGGTAATCTTGTAGACTCCCAGCTGACTCGGTGAAAGTTCCAGATTCTTTCTCAGTTCCTGATCCTCTGTAAATCCTGTGGCATGAAGATAGTACGTCTTTTCTCTCTCCAAGCCGAACACGCTGATATCTCCCTCATAATAAGGTCGATATCCGTTTATTTTTAGCGCGTATGCTTCCCGCATTCACAAAGGAATCTACCTTATAGCTTGTCCAGTGCGTCGGCGCAGGAACCCTCTCTCCATTTACGGTAAGCTTCGTTCCTGCAGAAATCGGATGCAATCCGTCCGGATCCGTAGAAATCAGATAAGACATTCCGTAGAGTGGAAGAGTCTCCTTCTTTCCTGTCCGTTCCTGATGCTCCGCTCGAACGGAGAACTGCAAGGCAGTCCTTTCTCTTGCAAGTTCCAAATTGTTTCCGCTTACCTTATAAATGCTTTGTTCATCCACAGGAGAAAGAATAGTAATCTGGTTCTTATTATTAATCTTAAACTTCAGTTCCTTCATGGGACGGAGCGATTTCGGAAGATTGGTGCCTTCCTTTATGGTATAAACCTTTCCTGCAAGAAATTCTCCGGAAATCAATTTCTTTCCATCAGAATCTGCCGTATAAGCTCTTGTGCTCTCCGTCGTTGTTCCGTTAAATACACCGCTTATACTGAACTCCTGTCCGCCAAGCTTTTCTCTATTCTCCCAATGCTCTTTTTTCTTATCTTCTTCACTATAAGAAAGTAAGGGGTCAATAGCAGAATGTAATATCTGAACACCATTTACGGTATTGGTACGTGTTTCCTGAATTTCCGTTTTCTCTGCCAAGAAGCGGAAAGGTCCGTAAACGCTTGGCGTACCGTCATCATTTAAGTCCAACAAATATCCGTGAGGCTCTATCAGCTCCTTGATATAGTAGTCCTGATACCAGTCCAGTCCGTCAAATATCAATTCACCTTGATTTCCTCCGTCCCCGGTAATACCGACTACTGCAGTACCGGCCTTTTCCACAGGAATCGTTGCCGCATTATCCTTATATAGTCCAAACTTTGCACCATTTAGCTTGATGCTATGATCAAAGTCATCTACCTTTAGAATCTTCAGTTTCCCCGGAATACGGCTATTTTTTGCAATCCCTACCTCATCTCCGCTTGCTCCCGGACTGCTTCCATTTTCTTCTGCTATTTTCTCTGTAAAGGAGCAGGCTTTTACCGTCTTCTTCTCTCCGGCACCGGCCAAATCATCCTTAGTTATGACAAAGACATATTTCTTGTTTTTCTTTACACCGGCGATTGTTTCCTGCTCGACAGTATAGCCTGTAGGAGGAGTTTCTTCCATAAAGTAATACACGCCTAGCGGTAAACCGTCCCGGATAGAAACTTTTCGGTTTTCCTTGTCTTTTTCTTCTTGATTTCCCGCCTCGCTATAGGTCTTATGAGTCAGAACTGCCGCAAGAGTTTTTGTAGAAATAACACCGTTTTCATCGCTTGTAAGTTCTGCCAGGAAAATATCATCCGTCTCCAATCTGCCGTCCAGCGCAGTATAATCATAGTCCGGTGCAGCAGAATCCTTCAGTTTATTCGCATGCACATCCAAGGCCTTTGCCTTATCATATTTCCCGGAATCCTTTACCTGATACAGCTTAAACTTTGCTCCTTTTAGCTTCGCATAGTCCGTTCCGCCGACTGTCTTCGGTTCTCTATCTTGCTTAATCAAAGTAGCGTGCGCCAGGATACGAACTGCTTTAATCTTTAGTTCCGTTCCCTTCTTTTCGCCTTCCTTTGTAATTTCTCCGGAAATATTTTTCTTGCCGCTGATTCCTGAAACTTCCTTCATCTCTTTTCCGTCGTGACTGATTTGGAAAAGATAATAGTCGTTTGTCGGATGATTTTTTTCATAGAGAACGGACTGATTTGTTCTTTCCAATCTATAGTATGCATCTGCATGAAGCTTCGAAAGCTCATGCGTGTTACTTCCTGAATTTGTCCAGGTCGCAAGGGCTGTAGCACTTAATTTGTCTCCGTCACTGTTTGCCTCATACAGCTTAAACTCGGAATGCAAAACCGTATTTTCATACTGATCCACTTCCGTAAATGTAAACTTTGTGGGATTATTCTTTAAAACAAGAGTACCGACATTTCCAATCAGCTTTATTTCAAAAATACCGTCCTCATTTCCGCCTGCACCGACAAATTCCAGTCCGCTTCCATCTTTCTTTATTCTGAATATGCCTCCCTGCTTTACACCAATCTGATAGCCTTTGGGAGCATTTTCTTCTATAAGTTTGTATTCGTAGCCCGACTTTAACACGCCCTCCAGGCTAAAGCCGGTAGTCGATTCCAGTACTTCCCCGCTAATCGGGATATAGGCTTCTTCTCCATCTTCTGTCAAGCCATAGGAAATGCCATTTCCCAGAAAAGCACCCTTTACCGTATCCCCTAAGAAATCTCCCTTCTTTCCATATAGACGGAATTTACTTCCGCTAAGGCTATCTGCAGCATCTATCTTCTTTTGGAATTGGAAAATTGTCGGCTTATTGCTTAAAACAAGCTTATCTCCATCTCTTACCCCGGTATATAGGATATCCGCCGGACTTCCCGTTCCGCTTGTGTCTTTCTCTTTTTTTACTTCAAATGTAATCGATGAGGGCTTCATAACAAAGTAGCCATCCGCAGTAGCTGTTTCCTCCAGTTTATATAAGCCCCATGGCAGTTCCGAGAACTGCAATCCTGCTATACCCAGAGCAGAAGCTGTAGTAGAGACATTTTTCTTATCCGCTTCCGTTTCTACTTTACCGTCATAAATATATTCCCCCTCTGTAAGTCCTGATTTCAGTTTAACTTGTACGGCCTTCTTATCATCTATAACTCCCTCGGGGTAAATGGAAAGTTTAAATTCCGCTTTTAATCCATCTCTATTTCCTGCACTCACGCCTTTTTGGTAGGGATTTGGCAAATCACTATTTGCCGACTCAAAGGTTTTTTTCACTTTTACAGTACCGACCTTATATCCTTTTTGCTCTCTGACATCGATAAAGATATCCGCCTTCTTTGTTTCACCGACCATGGGCACAATATTTTTGGTTCCGCTTTCACTTCCCTTTATGGAATATGGCCCATAAACCGTAGTATCTCGGGCATAGCCTTTAGGAGGTAAAATTTCCATAACATAGTAGTTTTCATTTCGCTTCCCCATAAAACGAATATTTCCCTTGGAATTACTGATCTGGAGGTCTTCAGCCAGACCTTGCAATTGTTCCACGGTCGCTGTCTCTGTTAATTTATTTTTATCGCTCGCCAAAAAGAGTCCATATCTGGCACCCGAAAGCACCACATTTCTGGACAAGGCATCCGCTTTTTTCATATTGAAGCGAACACGACTTCCTGCAGAAGTAAATTCAAAATCTTCTACCTTTACAATATAGCTGCTGCTGCTCTTTCCGGCTTCTACGGAAATCGCATTTTTGGTCTCCTTCATTTCCGCTCGGTTGTTCACTCTAAGAACCGTGGTGTATTTTAAAAGATAGGTATCGGTAGTATCTTTGGGAAGCGTAACTTTCAGCGTAGTTTGCAGCTTATCGGGTTCTCCGGGGTGAAGCGTATCCGGAATGAAATTCCTTAGTCGCTCTTTATACCAGCCGGTAATATCCGTTTCCGGAGACTGAGGCAGTTCAACAACACCGGGGTCGGAAGCATTTCATAAAGTTCCGTACTTCCCGGCTTATGCGTCGTTTTATATAGTTTAACGGAGGAATAATCCAAGTGCAGACCATCCGGAATGACATCCGCTAAAACCACTCTGTCCTTCAGTTTTGCTCCCATCGGGTTAATGAGTACCGACCACTCAATGCTGTTCGCCTCATCTCCTTCACCCTGTTTTCCGCTCTTTTTCAGAATTTCATTTCGTAAATTCTCCGCTGTCCCGGAGCCTTCTTTAGTCACTTCCACCGTGGTATTCGTTAATGGAGGAACCTGCGATTGCGGGAAAGTCGTGGAGTCCAGCGTCGCTTTGTTCTTTACGAATATCTCTACCGACTCCAGATCATCTACACTGGTAATCGGTTTTTTGAAAAGCAATTCCTGCCCATCTTCATTTAAATAGGCATAAATATTCAATTCCAAAACATCCTTTAAACTGCTTCCAAGCTCTACCTTCACCTTGTGATGCGTGTTATCAATAGTCATTTCAGAAGGCGGAACAGCTGTCTCTGTTGCTCCCTTAATCAAAGCTCCTGTAGGATGATCCGGATCGCTGCCGTCCGTAATGGTAAAATATCGGGAATCCAAGGGTTTAATGACATCTCCCTCTTTATAGAAGAAGATTCCGTTTAAGTCATCCTCCAGCTTCACGTTTGCCAAGCTGTCGTATTGATCTTCATTTGCCGTAATTTTGAAATGGAAAAATGCCCTCTTATCCCCATCTCTATAAAAGCTCTTTACTTCTTTTTTCAGGAGCTTGTTTTGCAGAGATTGCACTTTTGAAACTGTTTTTTCATGCAAGGGATGAGTATCGAGATCCGTCTCATGCTCGTATAATTTTATTGTTGCGGAATTGACATAGTTATGATTTTCATTGTGTCCTATGTAATATTCCGCCTTGGTTTGATAGTCAATATGCAAATTAGACAGCTTTAAGTCCTCGTCACTGTCATGACGTCGGATAATCCGGATACGCAGCTTTCCTCCATCCGTTGAGGCATTGGGAAAATATTGGACGCCGATGTCCGCCATAGGCTGATGATCCTCTCCTAGAATGGTTTCTGTCTGCATTGTTGCAAAAAACGGGGCATTTTTTCTTCCTGAAAAAACCTCCGTATTGCCATACTTTATATAAAGGTCATGCAAATTGCTGTCGGATGCAATCGTATCTTCAATGATTGCTTTTTCGTAATCCTCCCCCTTCGTCGATGATTCCAACACCCAAGAAAGTAGAGCCTTCTTTTTATTTACACCATAGGTCTTTTTCTCTAAGAATGCCGTCTCAAAAGGAACGGTCGTTACGGAAGGAGGCACCGGAACCTCCGAAGGACCGTCTCCCTCCGCAGTGGGATAGGAGACCTTGACTCTTGCCGTATTTTTCACGCCCTTTTTCGGAGATCCTCCTCCTACCGGAACTAAGGGACTTGACTTATCCACCTTTGTCTCAAAACTAATCTGATAAGCCTGTTGGAAGTCTTCTGCAAAATGAATCTTTATATTGGAACCGGAAGCGGTATTTTCCACTTCATAGCTAACGGTCTGTGCACCTCCTCCTTCTAATTGCGTGAAACTTCCGGAAGGATTGGAGGCTTTGAGATTCACTTTTTCTTCAATTCCATCTCCAAGATTTTCTATCGTTATACCTTTAACTTCATCCAGAGTAAGCCCGCTGCTCAGTTCATCCACCACTGTTGCCTTGTAAACACGGGCATTATTTTTATTAAAATTTATTTTCCATCTGACGCGGTTTCCGCTGATTTGCTGGCCTTCCTTTTTCAGGATCACCTTTTCCACGATTTGCTCTGCTGTCGAAGAAGTCTTTAAGGGATCCGGATCAAGCTTCGTAGGATCTTCATGGCTTAAACGAACCGTATTTTGGATATGGGAAGGATAAGGGTCCTCAAATACCGCTCTCTTTAAACCCGTAGTAAAAGTCAGGGTTTGCGGTGCTCGAATAATACTATCCGATGCAGGCGGAAAGGTATAGGAATAGTGAGTTCTTCCTCCCGATTCCGTCCTGACCAATTCATTTTTAATATCCAAAACTGAAGTACTGTTCCACTTGCGGATATGAGCTTCTGTTCCGCTTCATTAAAGGAATCCGTTATCGTAAGTCCGTTTAATCTGACTCCCTTGCTTTCCGTTCCTACTTCAATCTTCCACTCAATTTTTCCACGATCTAAATGCGGAATAGCGGTCTTCTTCACTCCGGAAATTAACTCCGGAAGCCTTGGGAAATGCAAGATGTGCTTCATCTTAGGCAGTTCAATTTCAGAAGAAAAACCGTCGCTCTCCTCATTCCATTTACTATGATCCATCTTGAAATGCAGGAAAATATTGGCAATCGCTTCATCCACATCCAGATCCGGATCTTCTATTCCTTTTCCAAATTCAAGTTCCAGCTCCGCTCTGCCTTCCGCATTATTTCGAAATGCAGATTTCCAAAGAAGTTTATTTTCATCCGTTCTTATATCGTCCAGATAGCTATCCTTCTTTTCCGGAAGATTTGCTGTTGAAAAATCATTTCCAACAGCTATAAAGGGTTCCGGAAATGTAAAGACAATCTTATCTCCCTTTTTACATGTTCTGGGCCAATCCTTAAATTTCATGCCAAAGCTCATTCTGAGCTTTTCCAGATCCAAAGGAGAATAAGATCCCCCATTTAACTCCCACTTCTTCTCTTTACCATCTGCGGAAAGTGTCGGTGTAAAAGCCTCATATCCGCTGCCCCCGAAAAATCCGCCCTTGAGTTCTCCCAGAGAGAAATCGACCTCCGCCTTAATCCGATCCGATCCGCTCATCTTCCCCTTCCAGATTGCCAGTGGAGAAAAGCTGTCCAAACTGAATTCCAAGCTTTCTCGTTTACTTCCAAAGTGTTTTTTTCTCTCTTTAACAAGAAGCTCCTCTACTTCAACATCCTCCTTTGTAACATCCAGAATATCTAAAGTACTGATTCCGTCTTCTCTTTTCTCTTCCTTTATGGGAAGATGGGCTGCCTGTAGTTCCCCGTCTCCCTCCAATGGCTGTTTTAAGGTAAATTCTATCTCTACAGTCCCCTTATTCGGCTCGATTTCCTGATATTCCCCACTTTTTTCTTCTTCTAGGAAGAAACCTATATCATATAGTCGAAGTTCCTTCGGAGAAAATGCATTCTGCTCCTCCTCGGAATCAGATTCCTCTCCAAGGTCTTCCGTTTCCGATATTTCTTTTTCCTTATGCTCTTTTAATGCTTCCGTATAAGCACTATACTGCTCCGGTCTTTCCTCTTCTCTTATCGGACGCACCAAAAAGACTATGCCCTTGGGAAGGCTTTCCGGAATAGAAAGTGTGGCCTTGACCGAAACTTCTTCGTCTGCATAGCTAAATACTTTCTTTTTATTGACTTCAAAATAAGAAGGACTTGCGGGTTCCATTTCCGAAGCGGAGGACTGCAGTTCTGCATTCTCTTCCTGCCTTTCTGCTTCGCAATCTATTCCCTGATACAGCTCTTGTATAAAAGATTCTCCGCCTGCTCCGGAAACACTCCCGTTCCCGTCAAAAGAAAACACACTTCCTCCGTTTCCACTCTCCCCCACAAAAGTCTCTCCGCTTTTCTCTTCTCCTGTAAGAGTGGAGAGCGTAAAACTTTGATTTTCTTTTTTGCTTTTCAGCGCAGGAATCTGCTCCTCACCTACAGCGATGATACTTTGAAATACAATGAGTAAAGCTAGAAATAAGGAAAATGTTCGTTTCATAAATGCCTCCGTCCTTATATTGTAGACTCGGAAATATCCTCGAATTCTTTATATTCAACTCGTATAAATTTGTATTGATTTGATGAACAATCCCTAAAAATAGTTTTTTCAGTCAAAAGAAAAGAAAAAAACAAACTCATACTTATCATACTATATTTCGACAAAAAAATAAGTTTATTTTAAGAGTATAGAAGATAAATAATTCTAAAATAGAAATGCAAATTAATCTAAAATAGAAATGCAAATAAATCTAAAATAGAAATAAACCCAAAACGGATAAGGTACAAACGAGATACTGCACGCTACGCGAGCAATACTTATTATGAAGAAGCAAAAAAACAGAAGCCGAGCAAGCTTCTGTTTTTTTCTCACCCTTTCGAGTGAACACTTAAGTTGAGTCTATTTATTTCAGGAGATTTTTGACTTCGCCGTGTTTATGGTCAGGAGGACACGACAAAGCTTTTGGTTATGAATTCTGAAGAATCAATATTCAAACCGGTTAGTTTTATCTAACTGTGGTTATATTACACTAACTTCTTTTTATTGTCAACGATTTTTTTTTATTTTTTTGAAAATATTTTTCGGATACGATTATCCATTGATTTTCATAGGATTTTCTGAATACTTCGCTTGAGCATTTTCTTATAAAAACTTTTCTTTTCGTACAAGCTGAGCAAAGTAAAACTTTTCTCACGAAAAGTATTGGATAAAAATCAAGAAGCGGAGAAGGATCTCTTCTCCGCCTCGCTGCTGATTTGTTTTTGTCTCGTGAAGATTTATGCATTCTGAGATGCTTCTTGAATCTCTCTATACTCTCGTAAAACATCGTTCAAATCTTCAGTCAAATCGTCCACATCGATACCGTGCGCCTCACATGCTTCTTCCAAAGACTCGGCTTGGGAGGCTGCACAAGACACACATCCCATTCCATTTTGCATAAGAAACGGGGCAATCAATTCATTTAATGCCAGAATATCGCTTATCTTCATGTCTTTTGTAACGTCAGCCATAGTTTCCTCCTTATCCAGTCTCTAGCTTAGTCTTTGTAAGGGAATCCTTCAATCTTTTACTTTATCATTATACGGTTTTCAGTTTTTGTAATGCATTCTTAGGAACTAAATGTTCCATATGCTCTTTGTAGTGGGCTTCGCTTGCAGAATCGCCGTTTACTCTCTCTCCGTATTCCATCAAAAGATTCGCAACGCGATTCAAGGTATCCATGTCCTTATTCTTACTATGCAAGCTTAGGTAATATCCCTTACTTCCTCCATCTTTATAGAGACTGTTCGCACCTAAATCATAGTCGCCAACAGCTTTGGCTGCGTCGATGACGCGATCCAAACTCTGAAAGCGATATAAGCGAATCCCTTCTTCCTTCTTGTCTTTTTTCGATTCTTCTTCAACAGCTTCTGTGTCTTCTTCGTCTTTCAACTGCTTCATCAAGCCCTGTGCACCCTCTAGTATTTGAGTTGCAAGTTCGGAAATCCAGCCGTTCTGTCCACTGCCGGCCGCAGAAAACTTGGAAAAGCGTGTATCTAACTCTTCCGGGTCATCCACCTTAGAAACAATGAGTTGTACCGCACCACCTTGCAAAGGAACTGCTTCTATCATAAGCGGTGTGTTTTCGATAGAAAATCCCACTTCTTCCTTCGCCTTTTGCATCATTTCATTAAAAAGCCTTTTAGCAGCTTGAGAGCCATAGGTCATATCCCTTAGGTTTAAATTTCTGGAAGATAAATCTAAGCTGGATAATGTGCACTTGATGGAGTTGTCATCAATTTTCTCGATTTTCATGGCTCCTCCTTTATCAATAAGCCTTTTCTCCCTTACAAAAAAGATTTATTGATTGAATCATCATACTATTTTATCGTGTAATTTGCAATTTCTTATGCGGATTTTTATAATAATTTTTAGATGATATTTTATATAAAGGCTTTTTATATATATTTCTATAAATTTTTTTATGTATTTTTTTCACATCCATAAACTAAATTGTGTTTTTTTCTTGTGAAAGACGAATAAAGCTTTTTTTAAAAGAAATAATTTTTTTATACAAAAGGCTTTTCATTTCTTCATCAAAATTAAGAAAAAAAGATGCTTAGATTAAAAATCCTTCCCTCACACAATATAGGCCTGAAATCAGGACAGACTCTGAGCCCCCTTCTTTCAGACCGGTATGAGATAAAATAAACGAGATATCGCACGCTTTGCGAGCGATACTCGTTATGAATTAGAATATTGATTTATTTAAGACTTTATCGTTCTTTTTCCGCATTTTTAAAGCGAGTATACTGCGGCTGCCAGAGTAGTTTCACCGTTCCTATAGGACCGTTTCTTTGCTTAGCGATGATGACCTCCGCCTCATTCGGATGCTCCGTATCCTTGTTATAGTAGTCATCTCTGTATAGAAACATCACAATATCCGCATCCTGTTCAATCGCTCCCGACTCACGAAGGTCGGAAAGCATGGGACGGTGATCCGGTCTTTGCTCCACTGCACGAGACAACTGAGATAGAGCAATCACAGGGCAGTCCAGCTCTCTTGCCAAGGCTTTTAGGGAACGGGAAATTTCGGAAATTTCCTGCTGTCTGTTCTCGGAGGAGCGCTTTCCCTTCTCGCCACTCATTAGCTGCAAGTAATCAATCATCACAAGAGAGAGCCCTGACTCCAGCTTTCTTTTTCGACACTTTCCTCGAAGCTCGCTGACCGTAATTCCCGGTGTATCATCAATGAAAACATTGGCTTTGGACAGCCTGTCTACCCCTTCAATCAGATCTCCCCACTCTTCATCCGTAAGGGTTCCTTTTCTAAGCTTATCCGCTTCAATCTGCGTTTCAAGGGAAAGAACACGGTTAGCAAGCTGTTCCTTGGACATTTCCAAGGAGAAAATCATAACCGGTTCGTGTTTCTTCACTCCTACATAGTCCAGAATGTTCAATACAAAAGCCGTCTTACCCATAGATGGTCTTGCCGCAATCAAAATCAGGTCGGATTTCTGAAATCCCGCAGTTCGATAGTCCAGATCCAAGAAGCCCGATGCAATACCGGTAATGGCGTTTTTCTGCCTGGAAGCCTCTTCTACTTTACGAAGTACATTCATAGCGACTTCCGATATTGGAACAAACTCTCTGCTGTTTCGCTCCAAAAGCAGATTAAAAATCTTCTTTTCTGCCGATTCCAATATAGTTTCCAGCTCATCTTCGCCTTTATAGCACATATCGGCGATTTCTTCGTTCGTACGAATCATGGCACGAAGAACAGACTTGGAACGAACCATTTCAGCGTATATGCGAATATTGGCCACACTGGGCACATCCATTGCCAGGTTCTTTAAGGTCTCCAAGGATACAAACTCTGCGGGAATATCTTTTTTCCCCTTTAATTTATCCTGTAAACTCACAAAATCAATGGCGATACCGTCTCTTGCCATTTCTTTCATTGTGGCAAAGAGCAGTTGATACTGCCTGCTGTAAAAATCTTCCGGTCTGAGTATCTCCAGTGCTACGAGCACGGCATCTCCATCCCTTATCATGGCGCCGATTACGCTGGATTCCGCCTCCTTAGAGTGGGGGACGGTGCGTAAAAGCAGCCTCTCATCCTGTTCTGCCATGCTCTACTCCGGCTGCACACTAACATGAAGGCAAGCCTCCACATCCTTATGCAGCTTTACCTTGATATCATAGCCCCCGAAATTCTTCATGGGCACATCCAGTTCCATTTTCTTCTTATCAATCGAAATATCGTACTGCTTCTTCAGCTCTTCCTGTACTTCCTTTGTGGAAATAGAGCCGAAAGCTCTTCCGTCTTTACCCGCTTTCATGTGGAAAACAAGCTTTACTTCTTCCACTTTTTTCTTTAATTCCTGCGCTTCTTCCAGCTTCTCTTCCGCTATTTTCTCCGCATTTTGCAACTGCAACTTCAATGTATTTAAGTTTTTGGCATCCGCTAAAACGCCAACCTTGGTAGGAATGATGAAATTTCTTCCGTAGCCCTCGCTAACCTCGACAATCTCCCCCTTTTTTTCCTAAACTCTTTACATCTTTCAACAAAATCACCTTCATTACGCTACTTCTCCTTCTATAATCATTTCATCAATAGCTTCCTTAACCTTCTTGATGCATTCTTCCACTTCCATACCTTGCATCTGCGCACCGGCAACAGTGCGATGTCCACCTCCTCCCAGCTTTTCCATAAGTACCTGTACATTCATTTCGTCAATAGAACGGGCAGAGATAAATACGGTATCTTCCACCTTGGTCATAACCACGCTCGCTTTAATGCCTCGAATATTCAAAAGCTCATTAGCAGCCTTGGCACAAAGCACGGTAGGACTGTCTTCTCCCTTCTTTCCCAAGGTGCTGATTGCATAAAAGTCCCTATAAATGTCTGCTCTGCCGATTGCATCCGCTTTAGCCTGATAGTCGCTGAAATCCTCCCGGAAGACCTTCCGGATTCGAGTAATATCCGCACCGCAGCGTCTTAAGTATGCCGCCACTTCAAAGGTTCGTACACCGGTCTGGTTCGTAAACTCTCTGGTATCAATCACAACTCCGCCGTACATACAATCCGCTTCCAGCGGTCTTGCCTTCACTCCGTCCTGAATGTACTGCATCATCTCGGCGATGAGCTCCGAAGCGGAGGATGCATAAGGTTCACAATAGCTTAAAACTGCCCCTTGAATCGTTTCCGAGCTTTGTCTGTGATGGTCGAATACAACCTTGGTCTTCACCATGTTGAGAAGTTCAGGCTCATCTATGATAGAGGGTCTGTCACAGTCCACTACAACCAGCATGGTCGTGCTGTCCACCAGTCCCTTCGCCGTTTCTCCGTCAATAAACATATCTTCCGGATAGTCGGAATTATTTAAAAAGCGCTCCTTTAGAGGCAGGATAGTCGAGGTGACATTGTTCTGCACGATATAGGCTCTCTTATCCATGGCCGTAACCATACGATATACACCAACGGAGGATCCCAGACAGTCCATATCTGCATTGCGGTGTCCCATGATGAGAACCCTGTCCTTCGACTCAATGAGCTCCTGAAAGGCTTGTGCCTTTACACGCGCTTTTACACGGGTTACTCTCTCCGTGCTCTGGCTCTTACCGCCGTAAAAGTTCAGCTTTCCGGATTCTTTACGATGGCCTGATCGCCTCCTCGTCCTAGTGCCATATCCATAGCCGTTCTGGCATACTCATAGTTTTGGGTATAATCTCCTGCTCCGTATCCAATCCCCAAGCTGAGTGTCACCGCAAGCTCATTCCCCATGTCCACTTCCTTGACCTCTTCCAAGATAGAGAAGCGGTCTTCCATCATTTTCTCTAAAGCGTTCTGCTTTAAAAGAAAGAAGTACTTATCCTTTTCAATTTTTTTAATCACACCGTTTGAAGAGCTGATATAGCGGTTGATTTTTCGGTCGATAAGAGCCATAAGTAAAGAGCGTCGCACCTCTTCGATCTGCTCCATAACATCCTCGTAATTATCAATGTAGGCGAGTCCCAAAACAACCCGTTCCTCATCAAGCTTTTGCTGTAACTCTACTTCCTCGGTCTCATCTCGAAGATAAACCGCAACAAGCTCCTCTTCCTCCGAAAGACCGCGCAGCGTTTCCGTTCCTTCATCCTCCAGCGCTTCCAGACGAATCAGGTCTATACAATATTTTCTTTCCATAAAGGAGGAGTGCAACTCCAGTACTGCTTCCTTCTCCTTTAACATTTCCTTTTGCATATTCGGGAAAATATTGAAGATATTCCGCTCGACCTTTTCATCCCTTTGCAGGATTTTATGAAAGGCCTTATTCTCCCATAAAAGCTCTCCGTTTTCTCCGACAATACAATACGCTGTCGGCATTTCCTCAAAAAGTCTGGCTTTATTTTCATTTGCCCGCAGGGAAAAGTCTAAAAGAGCCGACATCAATCGGGTTCTTCGACTTCGGTACAAAGATACTGCAAAAGAAAGGTATACAATAGCACAGAAAAGAAGAATAAGCATAAACTTCAATTCTAAAAAGAAAGCCAAAAACAGAATCGGAAGCCATAATAGAGATAAGTAGAGGGGAGCTCGAAGATAGAGATCGATAATCCCCGGCATTATATTTCTTTTTTTCATGATTCCTCTTTCGTTGATTTTTGTAAAAATCGATCTGTTCGTCAATGATAAAGTTAAGTTAAAAAATAGGATCAGGCAAAGCAATTCCTTTATGCCGGATCGGCTGTTTAGTTCAAACAATAAGTCGACGGAAGATGTAAAACCTGTAAAATACTTCTTCCCATACTCTGTTTCTTCCTATAAAGAAAGTCCTCATGATTATACTATTTCTTCCAAGATAGGTAAAGTTGCAAAGAATATTCCGATTGCTCTCTTTTTATTTTTTATCAACTGACAAAATCTTTACTCTATGGAATATTCCCCTTCAAAAAGTTTACAGAAGTAAGGAAAAACAACTTATCCTTAAGATTTTCTTTATTGTATTATTTCTTCTCTAGTAAAATAAACCCAGTTTATATTTTTTTTGAGTGAAATCATGTATGAGTTGAGGTTAAAATTATGAAGAAAATGAAACTGTTCTGCACTCTTGCATTGGCTATGAGTGTTGTGGCATCTATCCCCGCTATGGCAAACTGGAATAAAGGTCAGGGGGAAAATGACGGACGTTGGTGGTATGGATACGAAGACGGAAGTTATGCAAAATCCGGATGGGTTTGGCTTGACGGAGACAGAAACGGAGTTGCCGAGTGCTACTATTTTGATGATGCAGGTTGGGCCTTAATGGACACCACTACTCCTGACGGTTACACGGTAAATGCTGACGGTGCATGGTATGTTGGCGATCCGGATAACGGTGTTAAAGAAATGGAAGTAGAAGTAAAGCTCGAGAAGGCAGAGCAGGAAGCTATCGATAAGAAAAAGCCGAAGGTTGTCGTTCCCGAGAAGAAGAATGGCGTAATGAAGAATTACAAGCCGAGAGCAATTCAGGGAAATGGTGTAAAACCAAAGGCCGGCGAAGTAAATGCTTCCGACTTTAACAGAGAGCACCAGAATGCAAACTAAGTAAAGAAGCCAATATAACCGGTTTATGCAAATATTTTTCCAAAAAAGAGCGGAGTTCTTCCCGCTCTTTTTCTTCTATGCAATCCGCTTGGTTAAGAAAAAGGAGGTCTCCAAGATTTTCTTTTTGCAATGCTTCCGCCAAGAGCTCTTTGGAAAGAACGGTTCCCTTCTTAAGGGGCGGTGTGAACAGGCCTTGGAACAGTTCAACCCGATGTACAACATCCTCTATCGGCTTATGCAAAGCAGAAAGCCCAAACACTAAAACAGACAACTTTGTTTCTTTGGGAAGTTGCGGTTCTCTTTCATTATGCGCTTTCGCAGGTAAGTGTTTCGAGCCGTCCGCCTCCACCAAGATATAATCACAATGCTTTTCCAATGCAGAAAAAAGAATCGGCGCCTTGGTAAGTTTTCCATCATTTCCCTTTACACCGACACATAAAATTGGATGCCTCCGAAAGCCCTCATCCACCAAGCTAAGAATAGCTTCCTCGGAATCCGTCTCCTCTACAAGGATATTTTCACAATGGGAAAAGGGGAAGATATGGGTCGTCGTCGTGATCAAAACACTCCCTTTTTTTGATAAAAGTAAAGAAAGCGCCTGAATCAAAGAAGTTTTTCCGCCGCTTCCAATAACGGAAAGCACCCCCCTTGAAATGCGTTCCAGCAGAAACAAAAGAGCCTGCCCGGTTTCTTCATCCCCTTTACAGAGCTGATTTATCGTACTGCAAACATCACATTGAGAGTCTGCAATATCCTGTTGTGATAGATTTTTTTATATTGAATATTATTTTTTTCATTCTCTACTTCCTTAATTTAATATTTCATTCAATTTATCTTCTTTTTCTTTTCAAAAAAGAAAAGAAAAAAGCGACTCTTTTTTCTCTCTATGGTACAATACCTTCATTGTGATGTTAAGTAAATCTATCTATGAATTTAAAAAGAAAGTTGGAACTAAAATGTTTGTATTTATCCGTGGTGCCGGAGATCTCGCAACAGGAATCTCTGCACGTCTCTATCGTGCAGGAATACAGATTTGTCACAGTGAGTTGGCGATTCCTACTGCCGTTCGAAGAAATGTTGCTTTTTCCGAAGCAGTCCGCTTAGGAAAAACGGAGGTGGAAGGAATCAACGCAGTCTTGGCACGAACTCCGGAAGAGGTTTGGGCAGCCATAAAAGAAAAGAAAATTCCCGTAGTCATTGATTCCGGAAAGGAGATGCTAAAGCGTTTAAAGCCTGATGCGGTAGTGGATGCGATTTTAGCGAAGCACAATCTGGGGACGGAAATCACGGATGCAAAGGTCGTCATCGGCGTAGGCCCCGGCTTCACAGCCGGCAAAGACTGTCATGCGGTGGTCGAAACCAAGAGAGGACACAATCTGGGTAGAGTGATTCTCCATGGATCTGCAATTCCAAACACCGGTGTTCCGGGAGTTATAGAAGGATACGGGATAGAACGGGTTCTTCGTGCGCCCTGTGACGGAATCATAGAAGAAACGCTTCCTCTGGGAAGTCTTGTGGAAAAAGGCGATGTCTGCGCAAGAGTCAGCGGGGAAGCGGTAATGACCTGTATTTCCGGACGATTAAGAGGGATGTTGCAAGAAGGCATCTCCGTGTATTCCGGCATGAAGGTCGGAGATGTAGATCCAAGAGGCGAAGCGGTGGAATATGAAAATATATCAGATAAGGCGAGAGCCATCGGTGGCGGAGTTTTAGAAGCCTTACTTCATTTTTCCAGCTGGGATTTAAAGTAAGACAGCATCGACGAGACTGAAAAAGGAGAAGAAAACATGGAAAGAGAAATGCAAGAAGAAATAGTAATAGACTTACCCGAGCTTATTGCACTGTATTTACGAAAGGGGTTTGGATTATCGGCATCAGTCTGCTTTTTGCGGGAGCCTTTGTAAAATTTAGAGCAATGCCCGAAGAGGAAACTTCAAAAAAAGGCGGAAATGTAGAGGAAGCCACTCTACAAGATAAAGATCTCGAGGAAGAAAAAGTACTGGAAGAAAAAGGATTGACTGCAAACGAGCGTTATTATACCGCCCAAATAAAAAAAGAAAAGGAAAGACTGCTCTGGGAACAAGACAACTGGGAGAATTCTTATCTTTTTACTTTAGATCCGGACAAGGTATACGAAAGACAGATTGACCTCTATGTGAAGGTTCTTGATTCCGGTAATATCCCTTTTACGGAAGACTCCGGAGAAAAAATCGGAGATCGTGCGGAAAATGCGGAGCGGGCAGCCTTAACAGAGAATTACAGTTCTCTTTTTCAGTCGGGTAGCTTTTATGAATCGATTGCAGTCGCACAGGGCAGTATGAAAGCAAGTGACGTAGCGGATATTCTCTTTTTCCGTTCAAATGATGAATCAGGAACCTTAAGTCTCTGCTTTACCGGGGCAAGGGAAGAAGATGTACAAAAGATGGGAGATGCCGCAGCAGAATATTGGTTAAATGCAGAAAATGGCATGCAGGAAAATGTAGCAATGCATGATCTTCATCTGGTAAATGATAAAACCACTTTAGGAATGACCACACATTCTGTAAACCGTAATGCACTTATAAAGGAAGATGAATTAACAGACTCTATGGAAAGCAGTATCCTTCTCCGACAGAATGAAAAAAAAGACAGTATCAATACTCGTATAAACCATTTCAGATTTGGAGAAGGCGAAGAAGGAACTTCCGAAGGCAGTGAACAACGCTGCACAATCCTCCAAAAAAAGAATTCTGAAGCAGGCCATCTTAGGTCTCTTCCTTGGCGGATTTCTCTCCGTTTTCCTATTCACGCTACAGTACTTACTGGAAGCAAAGCTTCCAAAAGAAGAAGATCTGGAAAGCCTTTACGGCTTTACCGTCCTCGGAAGCAAAAAGCGCTATGGCAGAAAAGGCATTCTTCCTTCTCTTTCCGAAAAGCTCTCCGGAGACAAGGAGCGTGAAAAGGATGACGAGAACCTCCTTTCCCTGGCTAAAACCAATCTCTCCCTTCTTTTAAGAGAGAAACAGACAGGAACAGATATCCTTTTTGTCGGGGAGGACAAGCAGCTCTGTGAAAAAACGGAGGACTTCATGGCAAGTGATCATTCTCACTTTAATTGCAGTTATGCCTATAACATTTTCAAAAATGAAGAGAGTATAGAAAGACTCGGTGCCGCGCAAAATATTGTCTTTGTGGCAAAAGGAAAAAGTGAACTTCGTGCCATCCTAAACATGAAAAGACGTTGCGAAAAGCTGGGCAAGAGCATCGCAGGATTGATTTTGTATTAAAGCAGTTTGTAAAAGCTTTTCCACTTCACTTATAGTTGTAGGGTAAAAACAACTTATACACCTGTCCTAAGACAAGTGCATAAGTTGTTCTACTTTTGCTAAAGATTCTTCACTATCCACATCCCATAATTCAAATTCTCTCTCTGCGGGAAGCTTAATAATTTCCGACAAAGGTACTACACCATTCTTAAGAAGAAAACCTCCTCCATGGTCTCCGGTCAGATTTTTCAAAGCATCAAAATACTTTCTGGGAAAAATGACAGGATTCCCCCCCTCTTCCTGATAGCTTAAGCGAATGACATTTTCCGGATGATTTGCAAACTCCTTCACCATTCGGCAAAGACTGTCCTTAGAAAGCAAGGGCTGATCTCCCGTTAAAAACATACAACCCTGCCAGTTTCTTGCCTCCGGTGCCGATAAAGCAATCCGCACAGTATCACTTTGCTCCTCTTCGTTATGCATGATGCTCCGAAACTGATAGCTTATTGTCAACTCCTGTATCTTGGGATAACGAGTTACAACTAAGGGCTGTGCCAAAGTCAGGCTCAGTTTCTTTTCCTTATTTCCGCTTTCTTGAATGGTTTCTGAAAGGGAACCGACAGCACTCATTTCATAGAGAAGCGCGGAAAGATTTCGAAAACAGTAAGTAATCATTGCTTTTCCTGCAATCGGTTCAAGAAGTTTATTTCTCCCAAAGCGTCGACTATAGCCGGATGCCATAACCACAAAGCCCAAAGTCATCCTCTTCTTTCTTCTCTTCTCTTCCATTTTTTATCCCTCTATCTTCTACTCTTTTATCCGGATTTTCATTCGCTATAGTTCATTTATACGCTTTCCAAAGCATATCCGTAAATATCCGCTTTGTGCATTAAATGTGCTATAAAATCCGTCTCCCCTGAACAAACTTGGCCTTTAAGTCAAACAGCTCTTTTTCCGTATAAAGAAGCATCTCCAAACGTTCCAGGAGCGTTTCCTTTCTCACGCCCTTTCTTTTTCGTTCAAATACAAGAATATCCGCATCATACCCCGGAAGGAAAGAGCCTACTTTTCCGAAAAACTGTCCGCCGGAGAGGGTAGCCATATAAAAGGCTTCTTCCAGATTTAAAGCGGAATCCTTTTCTTCCAGAAGACAGCTTCTCAGCTTGGAAGCCTGTATCGCATCGGTCATTGCACGGAACATGGATAGGTTTGCCCCGCCTGCCACATCTGTTCCGAGGCCAAGCTTTGCACCTCTCTTTAGAAAGTGTTTTACCGGAGAAACGCCGGATTGCAGATTGGTGTTGGACTGCGGACAATGACAGATAAAGGTACCCCTCTGCATTAAAAGTTCCAATTCCTCTTCCTCTGTATGAACGCAATGCGCCATAACGGTACGATTCAAAAGACCATAGCGATCATAACTGTCTCCATAGTTTTTCGCATCAGGGCACAGTTCCTTTACCCATTCGATTTCCGCTTTATTCTCAGAAAGGTGGGACTGTAAAGGCAGATTCCTCTCTCTCATCAGTTTTCCCAGACCTTCCATGAGAGTATCCGAGCAGGTTGGCGTAAAACGCGGAGTAAGAATGGGATGACAGTGTTGGTAATCCTGTGGAATCTCCTCTAACCAGTTTACGGTGTTCTTTAAGGATTCTTCCGCACTATGCTCCGTCAGATAATCCGGAGAATTCCGGTCCATATTGACCTTGCCCACCATGGTATTAAGCCCCGTCTTCTCCAGTAAGTCCATAAGACAAAGTGTGGCATCTTTATGCAGAGTCGCAAAGATTACAGCTCTTGTAGTGGGGCTTTCCTTTAAGTCCTCCACAAAGTTCTCATAGGCCGCCTTAGCATAGTCTACATTCTCGTATTTTGCTTCCTCGGGGAAAGTGTTGATGTTTAACCAGTCTAAAAGCGGTAAATCCATCTTTGTTCCCCGGTAAGCATACTGCGGAGCATGAAGATGTAAGTCCACCATGCCCGGAAGAATCAGATTTCCTCTGTAATCTTTTATTTCCAAAGAAGAAAGCTCTGCAGAAACATTCTTATAAGTAGCAATACATTTCCCGTCCTTTACATGAAGATATGCATCTTCTTTGGTCTCAATATGTGCTGCATCAATACTGAAGCAGAGGTCTCCACGAACTAAATATTCCATTTTCCCTCCTATAGAAGAAATGTCGCAGGTTTCTCCTGCGACATTTCTTTAAAACTAAGACATTACCGCAGCATCGAAAATTCATCCGAAACCTAAGTATATTTTAGTCTATTTTTATTCCGTAGTGCAAAGTTTTTTCCCCTGAAACCTATCGTTACGACCGTCTCTAATATCCAAGTAAAAGTTTAAATCAGGATATACTTTAAAATAAATACTATAGTCAGAACATACATCAGAGCACTGACCTTCTTGCCGTTTCCTGTTGCCAGATGGATAATGCTGTGGCTCATGATACCGAAAGAAATCCCTTCAGAAATGGAATAGGTAAATGCCATGGCAATGATACAGATAAATGCCGGAATTGCAGTAAGCATATCATTCCAATCCAGCTTTGCCACCTGCTGCATCATGAAGAAGCCTACAACGATGAGTGCCGGTGCAGTTGCAAAGGATGGAATTGCAAGGAATAACGGAGAGAAGAAAAGTGCAAGAAGGAAAAATCCTGCCACAACAATGGAGGTAAGACCTGTCTTTCCTCCTTCTGCAATACCGGATGCAGACTCTCCGAAAGTCGTAATCGTGGAGGTTCCAAGAATGGCGCCCACAGTTGTTCCGATAGCATCCGCAAGCAGTGCCCCCTTAATCCCGGGAAGCTTTCCTTCTTCATCCAGCATATCCGCCTTGGAAGCACAACCGATTAAGGTTCCCAAGGTATCAAATACGTCCACGAAAAGGAAGGCAAAAACAACAACCAAGAACTCCAGGCTCGCTACTTTTGAAAGATCCAACTGCATAAAGGTCGGCGCAACGGATGCAGGCATAGCAATGATGCCGCTTGGAATCAGGCTGTAAAATCCCGCCTCGGGATTGGGCTGATAGAGACCGACAAGCTGACAGAGAATACCGAGTAACCAAGTAATCACGATACCGAAAAGAATGTTTCCTTTTACATTTTTGATAACCAAGACAGCCGTAATCAACACACCGAGAATGGCCAAAACTACAGTAATCCCCTCCGAATTAAAAGTTCCGTTTACCAAAGAACTCTTGAAGGAGAATAAGGTCACAAGCGTTGCACCGTCTACTACAACATGCGCATTTTGTAATCCGATAAAAGTAATGAAAAGACCGAATCCTACAGAAACACCTAACTTTAAAGTAGGCGGAATCGCATTAAAGATTGCCTCACGAACATTCGTAAGAGACAGAACGATAAAAATGATACCTTCTACAAAAACGGCTGCCAAAGCCATCTGCCAACTGTATCCCATGTTCAGGACTACCGTATAGGCAAAATAAGCATTTAAGCCCATTCCTGCTGAAAGAACGAAAGGTAGGTTTGCCAGAAGCGCCATCATGATACTGGCAATCGCAGAAGCTACTGCTGTTGCGGTGAATACGGATCCTGCATCCATTCCGGCTGCAGAAAGAATTCTCGGATTCACTGCGAGGATGTAGGCCATCGTCATAAAGCTGGTAATACCCGCTATGCACTCGGTCTTCACATCAGTCTGATGTTCCTTGAGTTTGAAAAATTTTTCCATTTGTCGTCCCCCTAAAAAGTAAATAGACAGTATATGAAAACCGACATAGACTTCACGACTTGTTCCTGCCGGGATTCAATGAGATTTATATAGTTCCTACATTGTCCACAGTTGCTCTCAAACTGAAATTTACCGTATTCGTATAGAACGAATAACATGGCTATTTTACATCAAAGAGAAAAAAAGGCTATTCTTTTTTTGTATCAATTTCATTTTTGAATGAATACTTGTTATGCTTTTTTAAATTTAACTTTTTCTCCAAAATTCTATTTTCTTTTCAATCATACATTATATATATTTAAGTATAGATTGCTGGATAAAAGGAGTCTTTTGTGTAATAATATATGGTAATTTATCAGACAGTCAACATTTTTGTGAAATATTATGAGGTAGAATACCATGAACAGGAATCTCTACAGCAAGTTGTCTAAAGTTTGCTTAAAAGAAAGCCCCGCAGATCTTGTTTTTAAGGATGCGAATATTTTCGATGTTTACACAGGCAGCTTCTACAGAGGAGACGTCGCTGTCAAACAAGGCTATATCGTCGGAATCGGACAAGGCTTCACAGGAAACGAAACTGTGCATTGCAAAGGGAAGTATCTATTCCCCGGGTTCATTGACGCACACCTACACTTGGAATCCACTATGGTCTCCCCGAATGAACTCATCAGCACTGCCGCACTTTGCGGCACAACAAGTTTTATCGTGGATCCGCACGAAGCCTGCAACGTCGCAGGAGCTGCCGGCATTGATTATATTTTACAGCAAAGCGAAAAGAGTCCTGCAAATGTTTATGTGATGCTCCCATCCTGTGTTCCTTCCACGGTTATTGATGATAACGGAGCAAGCTTCCTCGCAAAGGATATGCACTCTTACTTGGAAAATCCCAGGATTTTAGGTTTAGGAGAAGTGATGGATGCGCAAAGTGTTCTCCGCATAAATCCGGAAATGTGGGATAAATTGGAGAGTCTAAGCGGAAAAGCACTTGACGGTCATGCCCCTTTTTTGGAAAAGGAGGCACTGCAGGCTTATGCTCTCTCCGGCATCCGAACAGATCACGAAGCGGTTGATTTCCCCTACGCCTTAGAGCAGGTTCGATGCGGCATGCATGTTCATGTGCGGGAAGGTTCCGCAGCGAGAAATCTGGAAGCGATTGTAAAAGGCATCCTCAAAGAACAGATTGATACACGCAGTTTTTCCTTCTGTACGGATGACAAGCATATTGAAGATATACTGGAAGAAGGACACATAAGCCACTCCATCAGAAAAGCCATTTCCTTGGGTCTACCCGTAAAAGATGCCTATCAAATGGCAAGTATCAATACCGCAAACTGCTATCATTTAGAGCACCTGGGTGCTGTCAGTCTCGGAAAACAGGCTGACCTTGTTCTGATTTCCGACCCGAAAAAGGTGGACATTCTTTCCGTCTACCACAAGGGAAAGCGCATAGAAAAAGAAGAAAAAATATTTATTCCACGCTGTCCGAAAGAGCTGAAAAAAACCGTTCATTGCAGTCCTACGAAGCCGGAAGACTTTCATCTTCCGGTGCTCCGAAGAATCAGCAATGTCATCGGAATCATGGAAGGACAGATTACAACCGAGCGTTTACAGGTTTCCTTCCGTCGCACTTCCAATTTTGACCCTACGGAATACCCGGAATACCAAAAATTGCGGCAATCGAACGGCATCTTGGCAGTGGAAAGATGGCTGTGGCAATCTGTCATGGCTACAATATCCACCAAGGTGCAGTGGCCAGCTCCGTTTCCCATGATTCTCATAATATTATCGTTGTGGGAGATTCCGACTCGGACATGAGTATTGCGGTAAATGAGCTGATTCGCTCTCAGGGCGGTTACACTGTAGTTTCACAGGGAAAGGTCTTTGAAACCCTTCCTCTTCCCATTATGGGGCTCATGACCGATTGCGGCTATGAAGAAGCGGGCAAGCGCCTTCGAAAGATGAAGAAAAAACTGCATGAAATGGGAGTTCCTATTGGCATCGACCCCTTTATCACTCTTTCCTTTATGGCTCTTCCGGTAATCCCGGAGATTCGCATTACTCCAAGAGGACTCTGTCTGGTAAAGGAAACCAAACCAAGATTAATCAAAAGCTGAGATAAGGAGATGTTACAGAAGCAATCTGCAACATCTCCTTTTTTTGATCGTGTTAAATAGATATATATCTTTTATCTATTCACTTTTATCTATTCACTTTTATCTATTCACTTTTATCTATTCACTTTTATTTATTCACTTTTATTTATTCACTTTTCTCTATAAGTCTTTCCTTTATTCTGATTTCACAATAATTATGCACAATTTTCCATGCTATAATATCAAAAGATTTAAGAATAATATAATCTTCGTAAAGATACGGAAGAAGGAGGAAGTATGAACTTTAAAGCGGAGCGTATCAACATCGCCATCGCCGGAGGAATCATCGGGATTATTTCCGTAGCACTTGTGCTCATGGGAAATCCCGCAAATATGGGGTTCTGTCTGGCTTGTTTTATAAGAGACACAGCAGGAGGCTTAGGCTTACATAGAGCGGAGGCTGTGCAGTATATCCGTCCGGAAATCATTGGACTCATTCTCGGTGCTATGGGACTATCCATGGCAAGAGGAGAATTCTCCCCTCGCGGAGGTTCCTCTCCCGTAACTCGGTTTTTCCTCGGATTTTTTGTTATGATCGGTTGCCTGATGTTCTTAGGTTGCCCCTTCCGTATGGTTCTTCGTCTTGCAGGCGGAGATCTCAATGCCGTTGTAGGCCTTGTCGGATTTGTTGCCGGCATCGTAGTCGGCATTTTCTTCTTAAAGAGAGGCTACTCTTTAAAGAGAACCTATAAGCAGGGACAGGGCGAAGGAATCTTACTCCCTGTAGTACAAATTGCACTTCTTATTCTTGTAGTTGCCGCTCCCGCTTTTATCTTCTTTACTGCAGAAGGTCCCGGAGCAAAGCACGCCGCTATCATCATTTCTCTTGCAGGCGGACTCATCGTAGGTGCTTTGGCACAGTACACAAGACTTTGTATGGTCGGCGGATTCCGAGACATGATTCTATTCCGCGAGCCGAAGCTCTTAATCGGTTTCTGTATGATTTTTGTTACCGCCCTCATCGGAAACCTTGTTTTAGGAAAGTTCAATCTCGGTTTTACAGAGCAGCCGGTTGCCCATAATGATGCTTTATGGAATTTCCTCGGCATGCTTCTTGCAGGCTTCGGTTGCTGTCTTCTCGGGGGTTGCCCTCTTCGCCAGATGGTTATGGCAGGAGAAGGAAATACGGACTCCGCAATCACTTACCTCGGTCTATTGGTCGGTGCAGCATTTTGCCATAACTTTGGCCTTGCCGCATCCGGAAAAGGTCCGACTCCGAACGGCAAAGTTGCGGTAATCATCGGGCTAGTCGTTTTATTCATCATCGCTGCAGTAAATACATTTTCCAAAAAAGAGTCCACAGGGACAGAGAGGAGCTAAAGATGATTGATGCAAGAGGACTTTCCTGCCCGCAGCCGGTTATTCTCATCAAAAACGCAGTAGATAAGAGCCATGAAGCGGAGTATACTCTTTTAACCGACAATATGGCCTGTGTGGAAAATGTTTCCCGCTTTGCGAAGTCTGCAGGCTATTCAGCAACATTCAAAAAGGAAAATGACGAAGAGTTTTTTTAGTAACTCTGAAAAAAAGGATTAAAATGATAAGAGAATATATTGCCACTTTTCACAGCCATTTCGGGGCTATGCGTTTTCAGAAAGCAAAAATTAAAGGAAGGGAACAATGCTCAATTGCAGCCGGTTCCCAGAGACCTAAAGCTCTTCCTGCGGAACAGCAGTGCATTTCTTCCAGGACGATAAGGGAAGTTCCAATTCCTTCCATATTACAAATCCCGACGGGGAAATCGAACAGGTTGTGGAGATTGTCGGAAAAAGGCTATAAAATCTGCTATTCCGAACTGGATTAGTATATCTGACATCGATATTTGACTATTATTTTTGTATAAATACCTATCTTTAAAAAACACAAGAAGAGCCATCGACGGATAAAACCGCCTGATGGCTCTTCTTGTTCAGAGGTAAAAATGACTATATATGAAAAAACAACTCAAAGATGAGTTATTCCCACCATGGTTTTTATCATGTTTTTCATCATGCTCCCTCGATACTTCCAGCTATTTATTCTTTCGACAAGGAAGAGAGGATATATAAGTCATTTTACTTCTTTTGTCCATAATAAGCATTTTTACCGTGCTTCCTAAAATAATGCTTATCCAAAATATAGCTTTCCATAGAAGACTCGGGATTTAAAAGTAAGGTACGAAAAGCCATTTCCGCTATTTTTTCAAGAACTACCGCATTTTCCACGGCCTTCTTAGGGGAAGTTCCATAAGTAAACGGACCATGGTTCTTCACTAGAATTCCCGGGATATCCAGGGGATCAAGCCGAAGCTCTTCCATACATTCCGCAATCACCTTTCCTGTATTCTTCTCATAAGAATCCAGTACTTCCTCTTCTCTCAGGGCTCTTGTGCAGGGAATATCTCCATAAAAATAATCCGCATGCGTGGTTCCCAAAGCCCGAATGGCTTTTCCTGCCTGCGCAAAGGACACAGCATAAGTGGAATGGGTGTGAACAATGCCGAATAGCTTCGGAAAACGACGATACAAAACAAGATGGGTCTCCGTATCGGAGGAAGGATTCCACTCTCCCTCCACCTTCTTTCCGTTCTCTACCTCCAACACAACCATATCTTCTGCCTGCAACTTTTCATAGGCAATGCCGGAGGGCTTAATAACCATATATTTTCTGTCTTCCGTAATGCCGCTTACATTTCCCCAAGTATAAATCACCACATTTTGTCTTTTTAATTCCAGATTCGCCTGAAACTTCTTCCTTTAAAGCTTCCAGCATTCGTTTGTCACGCCCCCTTTTTCATAGTTTTCAAAAAAGGAATCTCCATGAATAATTCATCTGAAGATTCCTTTTTCTACATTTTCTCTTTTTATTTTATAAGCTTAAATCGATTTTCAGATTTATCTTATTTGTAGTACTCGGTGTAGAGCTTGTTCCAGTGCTCTAATACCTGGTCCTTGTTATTAATCAACCACTCTATGTCTCTATCTACCCACTTTACTTCATCATCCTTCGGAATGTACTTGTAGTCAATCTTTGCGTTCGGATTGGTCAGGCGGATAGTTCCGAGAGCGTTTCCTCTTGCAGTCTGGCTCTCTGCAGACATAAGGAAGTTTACCATAGCCTTCGCAGCAGCCATATGCGGAGCACCCTTTACCACTGCACAACCGAAAGCAAAGTTGGAACTTCCGGATGCAGGATATACCAGCTTAATGTTCTCTGCACCACTCTTTAAGAGAGTAGAAGCACCGTCTTCATAGGTAAGACCTACTACATATTCACCATCGGCCACGTTCTTAAAACAAGCGGAAGAGCTACCCTGGATAACCATCTTATTCTTCATCAGGCCTTCAATCATACTCCATGCCTCATCACTGTCATTTCCATAAACAGCCATAATATTGGAGATATTGTTCCAAGCTGCGGAAGACTCGTTCGGATCGGAGAATACAATCTTTCCTTCCAGCTTCGGATCCAAAAGATCTTTGTAATCTTTAATATCCAAACCAAGTTCCTTCTCCAAATCGGTATTCACACAGAATACTACGGAAGAAAGGTGATCATAGTTGTAGAATCCGTTGTTGCTCTTGTACTTTTCCGGAAGCTCATCTTCATGAACGGATATAAAGGGCTCAAAAATATCCTTATTCTTGTCTCCGTCAGCCTGGTTCATGCCGCCAAGCATAACATCTCCCTGCGGATTGGCCGACTCTGCCTTGAGTCTTGCAAAAAGCTCTCCCGCAGAACCGTTTACAACCTCTACCGTAATATCCGGATACAACTCGTTAAAGCCTTCCAATACGGTATCAACATCATCATCTGTCATAGAGCAGTAGAGAGTAAGACTATCCCCGAGATCCTCTGTGTTCTCCGCTTCCGCCTTGCTTTCTTCCTTCTCTGCCCCTGTCTGAGCAGTGCTTTCCTGCTTTGCATCGTCTCCGCCGCTCTTCGCACCGCCACAAGCCGCAAGGCTCACTGTGAGAAGGCCTAAACCAAGCCACTTCATTAGATTTTTCTTCATTTTTTTCCTCCTTAATCTATCGCTAAAACATTTCTGTTTTATGCACAAAAACTTTCATAGCTATGACTATATTCCCAAAAGGATTACTAGTCCATAGGGGGGGTGTCAATCTATTATTTAATTAAACCTTAACATCCTCAGACTTACTTACAAAGAGATAAATAATCAGAGAAATCGTGGTCAAAATGGTAAGCACCGCAGAAAAGGCTGCTGCAATACCGTAGTTTCCTCTGGAAATTGCCACATACGCCGACATCGTCAGAGTAATTGTCTTATTGTTGTACAGGATTATGGCACTGGAAAGCTCTGTAACAATGGCCACCCAGCTCAAAATTGCACCGGATAGAATTCCGTTTGCCATCATCGGGACCGTTACCTTTGTAAAGGTCTTCAGCTTAGATGAGCCTAAGCTCAGTGCCGCTTCCTCTATAGAGTAGGGGATCTGCACCAAAGTTGCGGTTGCAGAACGTATGGTATAGGGCATTCGCCGAATAACCAAGGAAAGCACCATAATCCAAAGGCTTCCTACAAGCACGATAGGCGGCTTTGAGAAAGACACCGCAAGCGCGATACCGATTACCGATCCCGGAATAATATAAGGGAGCATGGAAAGAGTATCGATTGCATTGTTTAAGAAATTGCCTCTACGCACTACAAGATAAGCTATGATGATGGAAATCAAAAATAATCAATGCCAGAGACAAAAAAATCCCAATAGGAAGGTATTCTGTATGGAACGTACAAGGAGCTTTTTTGCCGCTTGCGTATAATTAATCAAAGAATACCCCGGCTTAAACACCGATCTGTCGCAGTTCCTAAAGGACAGATAAATGATATAAACATTCGGCAAAATCGCGATTCCGCTTAATCCGTAGGTAAAGAGATAAATCAAGATGCCCATGATTCCCTTCGGTCGCTGCTTTTCTACCGGATGCAGGGCATTGATAGAGAAGGTAAACTTCTTTCCCGCCCACTTTTGAATCAGGAAAACCAATGCGGTAACCAGAATTGCCACCACGGAAATTGTTGCGGCAAAGGCATGATTTGTTCCATTTTCTCCGATATACTGCTTATAGATTTCCACCGGGAAGGTACGGAAGCCCTCTCCGATAATCAAAGGCGTTCCGAAGTCTGCAAAGGAACGCATGAATACCAACAAAGATGCCGCTAGAATAGTCGGCATGGAAAGGCTCAGAATAATCTTAAAGAAACGATTGATTCCTTTACAGCCAAGGCTGGTCGATGCCTCAATAAGGGAATTGTCAATGTTCTTAAATGCTCCGTTCATATAGATAAACACCAACGGATAAAGCTTTAAAGCCTGCACAAAAAGGATCCCCTTAAAGCCGTATATACTGCCTATATTGATGCCTATTTTAGCCAGTCCCTGTGTGATCACGCCGGAGCGTCCCAAAAGCATAATCCATGCGTATGCCCCTATAAAGGGAGCGGACATACAGCAAAGAATACTAACAACAAAGAGGAATTTTGCACCCTTTAACTGGTAAAAGGAATAAAAATAGGCGAAGGGAATGCCCAAAACCAAGGTGCTTAAGGTAATGGCAATGGTTACCGAAAAGCTATTCAAAATAGTACTGCTATAGTACGGGTTCGTAAAGAACTTATGAAATTGCTCCAAGGTAAAACGTCCGTTATCATCAATCACCGATTGCTGCAGAATACCGAAGAGCGGATAAATCAAAAACACCAAAAAGAGTGCCAGCAGGGCGAAGGTGAAAAAAGTCCATATCTCCAATTTTCTTTTCATCATCCCTAAACTCCTTTTGCATTGCATGCGTCCGCAAGAATATTCTTTTCTCCGTCTTCCGTGAATACATTGACTTTTTTTCCATATTCATCTTTAAGGAAATTTCTTCACCGACATTTAAAAATATTGCTGATGGTGGATTCCTGAATGATTTCAGCGCGGTCTCCCGTCTCCAGCTCTACGGTATAATGGGTATTGAGTCCCGGGAAAAATGCTTTCCGTAATGCGGGCATGAATCAGCTCTTCTTCCTTTTCACAAAGAATAAACTCTTCGGGACGAACGCTTAACTTCACTTTTTTTGATTCTTCTTGAAGGATTCCTCAATATTCTTGATTTCCGCTCTCTTTCCATTAGAAAAAGAAAGGAATGTCTCTCCGCCTTCTACAACAAGCTCCGCTTCCACTACATTGGATCGACCGATAAAACTGCTTACAAAAGAGATTTGAAGGTCTCTGATAAATACTCTTCGGTGTTCCAACCTGCTGTAAAACGCCGCCCTTCATAACCGCAATACGATCGGAGATAGCCATTGCCTCTTCCTGATCATGTGTCACATACACCGTAGTAATCCCTACCTGATGCTGTGTTCTTCTGATTGCACTACGCATGTCCACACGAAGCTTTGCATCAAGGTTTGACAAGGGCTCATCCATCAAAAGTACATCCGGCTGGATGACCAAGGCTCTGGCTAAAGCCACACGCTGTTGCTGTCCTCCGGACATTCTGTCCGGCTTTCTGTCTGCAAGATTCTCAATCTGCATCAAACGCAAAAACTCTTCACTCTTCGCTCTACGTTCCTGTGCTGGAACACCGCGATTCTTTAAACCGAATTCCACATTCTGTCTTACTGTGTAATGCGGGAAAATGGCATAGTTTTGAAATACCATTCCGATATTTCTTTTCGCCGGATCCAAATCATTGATTCTCTTATCATTGAAGTAAAAATCTCCTCCTTCAATGGAATTAAAGCCGGCAATCATTCGAAGAAGTGTGGTCTTTCCACAGCCCGAGGGACCCAGTAAAGTAAAGAACTCTCCCTCTCGGATATCCAGACTCAAATCGGGAATAATCGTACTATCCCCATATTTCTTCACTGCATTTTTAATAGAAATTGCTACACTCAAGTGCCCCTCCTCCTCAAAATCACCTTTTCTAACAACTTATTCATCTTTGCCGAATCCTTGTAAAAAACCAGAAAACAAATCCAGTATATTGTAATGTTATTTCAAAATCAAGATTTTTTATTAATGCAATTTTATAGAGTTTTGGGATTATTAAAAATTAATTTTTGTGCATTTTATGCAAAACTTCTTTTTTATCGTGTTAAAAAAGAGAATTTTCAAGAATAAAAAAGCCGGAGAACACGCTTTAAGCTATCTCCAGTACTTTGTGCACAATGATATATCCCCAGAGAAGACAAAAAGGGGAATCATCAGCCTGAATCTTCCTTCACGGTCTTATGTCGAAAAAAATCCTCATCGCGGAAAGCGCTCCAAAAGCCCCTCCCACAAATGCCATGAGCAGTAAGGCTCGTTCCGGAATCCTCCATTCCTGGCGAATCGCTTTATATTTATCCAGACCGTAGAGAAGAAAAGTAAGGAGATTGATTACAATAAAATATAAGCCTCCTACCGAAATATCCATACCCGAAATCATTATTCTTCCTCTTCTTCTCTTTCCGCTTTTTTTCTTCTTTCCTTTTTTTCCAGCAGTTCGGAGACATTGACTGCAGTCAGAAAAATTTCTATGATTGCAACAATAAGAAGTCCGCACTTAGCAAGGAAGATTGCACCCTTGTCTTTGTTTTTCTTTGCCTCTTTCATCCCTTCCATAAAGAGAAGAAGACCGGTCATATTTCCTAAATGAATCAAATTGCGGTTCGCCTGTCGATTTTCCTGCAAAATTTCTTCCATGATTTTTTTCTTACTCATTTTCTTTTCCTCTTTCGATTTCGAGCTTCTCCGTCAATTTCGAATTTTCTTTCTATTCCATGTCTCTTTCAATTTAGAATGCTTTTTTGCAATCTCGGATTTCTCATCCAAGCCCATCACTTCCATCCACTCGCAAATCCAGTATCAAATATATTACCGACTACTCCCTATCAGACTAGGGCTTTCGCACGTATAGCTTCTAATTCATCCTCCTCAAAGAAATAGGCACGGGCATTTTCCACCCTTACGCGAACAAAGCTGTCTTGAAATGAATGTCCTTCCTTTAAAGAAAGAAGCAACATGATGACTGCGCCGTGTGTAATAATCAGGATATCTTTCTCTTTCTTTACATCCGGCTTTTCTTCCGCAAGTTTCTTCTGTATTAAAGAATAGGCAGAAAAAAAACGGTTTAAAACCTCTTGATAGGATTCGCCTCCCGGAATTCTTCTGAATCGTTTATTTTCTTCCCATTCCTCCAGCTCTCTCGAGTATTCTTTTTTTGCCTCCAACCAGCTTTTCCCTTCACAAACTCCGAAGCTCATTTCTTCCAAGCCGGAAATTTCTTTTACAGGGAGATGTAGCTGCTTTCCCACTATCTCCGCCGTCTCTTTTGCTCTTTTAAGCGGGCTGGTAAAGATAGAGGAGAGGGAGCGCTCTTCAAGGCTGAGCTGCCTTTCCAAATATTTGCTTAACGAATACGCCTGTCGGATTCCATTTTCATTTAGCGGAATATCCGTACTGCCCTGAATACGTCGTTCCACATTCCAGTCCGTTTCCCCATGTCTGGCTATATAAATCCGCACAATCCCCTCTCCTCCTTTCCGTTGTTTTTATTATTTCTATTGTTTCCATTGCCATTTGCACTTCTGTTATTTTACTTTTCTGTGCCTTTGCTTTTTCTGTGCCTTTGCTTTTTCTGTGCCTTTGCTTTTTCTATACCTTTAATGGTTTTTTTACTCCCCTGTTCGTTATCACTTTACTCCATGTGCAATTTCTCTTGCTACAAAGATGCCGGAAGCCGAAGCATGGGAAAGAGAATGAGTTACACCGGATCCGTCTCCGATTACATAAAGTCCCTTACATCCTGACTCCAGATGTTCATCCAGTTCTACTTCCATATTGTAGAACTTGACTTCTACTCCATAGAGCAAGGTATCTTCATTGGCTGTACCCGGAGCAATCTTATCCAAGGCATAAATCATTTCCATAATGCCATCCAGAATTCTCTTCGGAAGTACCAGGCTCAAGTCTCCCGGTGTAGCCTGTAATGTCGGCTGTACCATCCCTTCTTCGATACGCTTATGATTACTTCTTCTTCCTCTTACGAGGTCTCCGAATCGCTGCACAATCACACCGCCGCCAAGCATATTGGAAAGGCGGGCAATGCTTTCTCCGTAACCGTTACTGTCCTTGAAAGGCTCGGAAAAATGCTTTGCCACAAGGAGCGCAAAGTTGGTATTTTCCGTATGCTTCTCTTCTCCCTCGTAGCTATGGCCGTTTACGGTTACAATCCCGTTCGTATTTTCATTTACCACAATCCCGTTCGGGTTCATACAGAAAGTACGCACATTATCTTCAAAAAGTGCCGTTCTATAAACAATCTTACTCTCATACAACTCATCTGTTAAATGAGAGGAAAATCACAGCCGGAAGCTCCACTCTTACACCAAGATCCACACGATTTGACTTGGTGGGAATTCCCAGCTCATCACAAACCGACTCCATCCATTTACTGCCGGAGCGTCCTACGGAAACGATACATTTTTTTGCAGAAAAATCTTCCTGTTTTGTATGCAAAATAAAGCCGTCACAGTCCGTTTTAACAGATTTTTTCTCCCCTGATTTTTCCTCGAATGCTTCTCGCCTTCCTACAATTTCTATCTTCTCCACCGGAGTATCGAAATGGAACTCTACCTGCTCTTTCAGTTTTGCATAGAGATTTTTCAAAACTACATAATTGATATCCGTGCCCAGGTGTCGAACGGAAGCATCCAGAAGCTTTAAACGATTCTGCATACATAGCTTCTTAAACTTAGTTCCCGCTGTGGAGAAAAGCCTTGTGCCTTCTCCTCCGTTTTCCATATTGATTTCATCAACGTATTTCATCAGGTCAAGAGCTTCCTCTTTTCCAATATATTCATATAAGGTGCCGCCGAAGTCGTTTGTTATATTGTATTTTCCATCGGAAAATGCACCTGCTCCGCCGAATCCGCTCATAATCGAGCAACTCTTACAGGAAATACAGGTCTTAATCTTCTTTCCATCAATCGGACAATGCCTTTTTTCCAGACTGTGTCCTGCCTCTAAAACCACAACAGAAAGAGCGGGGTCCTTCTTCATCAGCTCATAAGCCGCATAAATTCCTCCGGGTCCCGCACCGACAATGGCTACATCATAATTCTTCATTTGCCCTCCACATTATTTCAATGCAATGCAGTAAATATTTACAATCTAGTTTATCATAATTTTTTCAATTTTGTATATGTGAAATCCAAAAAGAGAAGCCATAGAAAACCATACGACTTCTCTTTGCATTTCTATCTTTTATAAGTGAATTTCGCAAACTTCCCTGTCTCATTCGCTATAAAGAACAAGGTCAATAAGCTGTACTTTCCGGCTCTTACGCCTTACTCCTGTTCCGCTTTACAGTAAACTTAGGAAGAGCTCTTTTATTTCCTCAAACTTCGGATCTCTCGGGTTTCCGGGTCTGCAAGCATCATCCATAGCGGACTGAGATAAGAAATCTACATCCTCCGGCTTTACGATATTCTTTAAATCCTTGGGAATTCCTACATCCTCAGCAAGCTTTAACCGCATCGATTGCCGCCTTCTGATACTCTTCCTTGCTCATTTTCTCCGTACCGGAAACACCCATAGCCTTGGCTACTTCTCTTAACTTCTCTCCTACAGCTTCCTTATTGTATTCCATAACAGTAGGAAGAATGATAGCATTAGCTACACCGTGCGGTGTATCGTAAAGAGCACCTAAGCCGTGTGCCATGGAGTGCACAATGCCGAGTCCGCAGTTGGAGAAGCCCATACCGGTAAGGTACTGTCCAAGTGCCATTCCTTCTCTACCTTCCGGAGTATTATCCACTGCATCGCGCAGGGACTTCGCAATGAGTTCAATCGCCTTTAAGTTGAACATATCGGTGATGGTATTTGCACCCTTTGTGGTATATCCCTCGATAGCATGGGTAAGCGCATCCATACCGGTAGATGCGGTAAGGCCTTTAGGCATACTGGACATCATATCGGGATCTACGAAAGCCACAACAGGAATATCGTGAGTATCCACACAAACGAACTTTCTCTTCTTCTCTACGTCAGTAATAACATAGTTAATGGTAACCTCTGCAGCGGTTCCTGCTGTTGTCGGAATAGCGAAGATTGGAACAGACGGCTTCTTTGTTGCAGAAAGTCCCTCTAAGCTTCTTACATCCTCAAACTCCGGGTTTGCAATGATGATACCGATAGCCTTGGAGGTATCCATAGAGGATCCTCCGCCGATTGCGATGATATAATCCGCTCCTGACTTCTTGAATGCTGCTACACCGTTCTGCACATTTTCAATGGTTGGGTTAGCCTGATATCGGAGTAAATCTCATAAGGAAGGCCTTCCTTATCCAGTAAATCGGTTACTTTCTTCGTTACATTAAACTTGATTAAATCCGGATCGGAACAAACAAAAGCCTTATGGAAACCACGACCCTTTGCCTCCTCTGTGACACTTAAGATTGCCCCTTTTCCATGATAAGATACTTCATTCAACACGATTCTATTAGCCATACTTACCTCCTTGTATAGGGCTGTCGCTTGCTAGACAACGACAGTCATTATAAATAAAAACTTCCTTAAGTTCTCTTGTTTTAAATCGGTCCATCACAATCTGCTCGGGTGAGAGCCGATATATCTTCCTTTTTTAATCTTATACAACACCCTTTTGCAACATAATGTTGCCATAAAGTGCTTTTTCCGAAGTTGCAATAATCAGGTAGGACTTCTTCGCTTCCTCATAAAAAGCAAAGCGTTCAATGCTTCCGATTACATTTTCTCTGGAATCATGCTTTGCCACAATAGATTTAAATTCATCCCAGATTGGTGTCTCCACCGTATCTCCCGGTACCTTCTCCATAATGCTCACCGGACGCTCTGTGTAAGTATCCAGCGGGAAAAGCTGCAGTACAGCATCTAAAATTTCACATACACCATGGCCGTCCATTCTTACTATGTGGGAGTCAGCACCTACTGTATGCGTCGGAAAATTCCCATCAGCAATGAGAAGCTTATCGGAATGCCCCATTTCACATAAGCGCTTCAGCAATTCCGGAGAAAGAATAGCAGGTATCCCTTTTAACATTTTATAATCTCCTTTTTTTCCTTTGACAAACGAGGTATCACGGAAATGTAATACCTCGTTTGGAAAGTACTCTTATTCAAATATCGTGTGATACGTACGCGATATTTCATTTATAACGAGCATTACTCGTAAAACGCACGTTATCTCGTTCTTAACAAGAAGCACAGTCGAAGCCTGAGACAGCTTGTTTACTCGTAAAGACATGGAGCAATCTTCTCGTCTGCCATATTGTCCTTGTTGTACCAAAGAGCGCCTGTATCTACATCGGATACGGACTCACCCTTTGCTGCCTTAACTGCAAGCTCAACTGCCTTGTAGCCAATCTGTACGGGATCCTGTGTAACGGAACCTGCGAATAAACCGTCTCTAATAGCCTGTAACTGCTTGCTTCCTGCGTCGAAACCAACTGCTACAACCTTGCCCTCGCCGATCTTGTCCAGACCTTCGTTAGCTGTGATAATAGCGTTTGCTGCGAACTCGTTGGAACCGTAGATAGCGATAAGGTCAGACTTCTCCAAGATAGCGGAAGCAACTGCTGCTCCGTCTGCATCCTTAACCTCTGCAGGGATACCTACATCGATGATCACCTTCGCACCGGACTTCTCATTCTTTAAGCTGTCATGTCCCTCTACGGATACCTTATCAGCACCGATGAGTTCTGTCATAGCCTCAACAAATCCCTTTGTTCTCTCCACGATAGACTGAGAGTTGGACTCCTGTGCCACTACACCGATTCTTACAACGTCTGTTGCACCTTCAACCTTATCCTTAATTAAAGCATAAGTTTCTTTTGCAGCAAGCTTTCCTGCCTCATAGTTGTTGGTGGAAGCGTTTGCCTTAATAGCGCCTTCCGGAGCATCAGGAACACCGGAGTCGAATCCAATGATAGGAATATTCTTATCCATAGCATTCTGGATAGAACCGATACAAGCCTTGGTATCGAGCGCTGCAAGACAGATTGCTGTCGGCTTCTGTGCGATAGCTGCATCAAGATACTCAACCTGCTGTGCGATAGCAGACTCGTTATCCGGTCCCTGGAAGGAAACTTCTGCATTCAGTTCCTTTCCCGCCTGCATTGCACCCTTCTCAACTGCCTTCCAGAACTGATGCTGGAAGCCCTTAGCGATAACATTGATCTTCATTGCTTCGCCATCAGCCTGCTGCTCAGCAGCCTCTGTCTCCTTCTCTTCCTGAGCGGCAGCGGTTGTTCCTGCCGCTGTTGTTCCCTCAGTCTTAGCTGCGGAACCTCCACATGCTGCGAGAGACAGAGCCATTACGCCCGCCAGTGCAACTGCCATAATTCTTTTTTTCATCTTTTTTCCTCCTTTAAACCTTTCTTTTCCTATTTAGGATATCCATATACACAGCAAACACCAAGATGATTCCTGTGATAAAGAGCTGGTAGTGTGACTGTACCCCGATGTAGGGGAAGCCGATTTTCAAAACTGTCATGATGAAAACACCGATGATGGTTCCCAAGATGGAACCTACACCTCCGGAAAGAGATGTTCCACCGATTACCACGCCGGCGATAGCATCAAGCTCAAATCCGTTTCCGGTATTGGGCTGCGCTGTGGAGAATACTGCCACATACGCGATACCTGCCAGTGCCGCAAAAAATCCGGAGAATACATAAGCCAGAGTTTCATACTTCTTTACATTGATTCCGGAAAGCCTTGTTGCTTCCTTATTGGAACCGATGGATAAGATGTATCTTCCCGTCTTGGTCTTATTTAAAACCACTGCCATGACTGCCGCACAGATAGCAAGAAGCAGGAAACCTGTCGGGAAGTTCTTCGGGAAGAGTCCCCCTTCCTTTGTAACCATAAAAATCTCTCTGAACCAAGCACCCTCTGCCGTTCCCTGCGGAAAGGAAATGGTCTTTGTTTTTGAAACGATGGAACCCAAACCTCTGGATACCATCATGGTTCCGAGGGTCGCAATAAACGCGGGAAGCTCCAAGCGAGATACCAGGATTCCGTTAATTAAGCCAAATAAGGAACCGCATAAGAGAATCACGAGGAGTACAAGAGGCATAGCTAAGCCCCCCTCCATGAGTGTTCCGCCAATCAGGGCACAGCAGATTGCTACAGTACCGATGGATAAATCAATTCCTCCTGTAGAAATAACGAAAGTTACACCGATTGCCATAAATGCTACATAATAGGCAGACTTGGAAATGTTGGTAAAGGTGGTGCCCTGTAAAAACTTGTCTGTCAGTAGCGAGAAAACCACGCATATTACGATGAGTGCAGCAATAACTACTGCCTGCTGGTTTGAAAAAATCTTCTTAATCTTCACCTTTAGTCCCCCTGTCTATCTGTTGCACAAGTCATAATGGTCTCCTGATTGACTTCTGCAATATCCAAGCAACCTGTCACTCTTCCTTCACACATAACGATGATTCGGTCACTCATTCTTAAAATTTCAGGTAATTCCGAAGAAATCATGATTATGGATTTTCCTTCCGATACCAGTTTCTCCATTAGCTCATAGATTTCGCTCTTTGCTCCTACGTCGATTCCTCTTGTCGGTTCATCAAAGATCAAGATATCCGAATCCTTTAAGAGCCACTTCGCAATAACCACTTTCTGCTGGTTTCCGCCGGAGAGCTTCTTGATAACCTGAGAAACACCGGGAGTCTTGGTCTTTAATTCCTCTACATACTTTTCACTAACCTCTTTACATTTCTTCTGGTCAATAAAAAATCCTTTGGGAAATTTTTCCAGAGATGCGAGACAGGTATTTTCCTCTACGGACTTATCAACCAGGAGTCCGTAACGCTTTCTATCCTCGGAAAGATAGCCGATTCCTGCCTTTACCGCATCTTCCGTAGTTTGGATATCCACTTCTTTGCCGTGAATATAAATCTTTCCGGAATCCCTCTTGTCCGCTCCAAACAGCAGTCTTGCCACCTCGGTTCTTCCCGCTCCCATAAGGCCGGAGAAGCCTAAGATTTCTCCCTTCTTAAGTTCAAAGGAAACATCCTTAACAGCCTTTCCTCGACTCAAATTCTCACATTTTAGAACCACTTCCGCGTCTTTAGGAACCGCAGACTGTGTCTTTGGCTCCATAAATACGGTTCTTCCAACCATGAGCTTAATGATATCGTCCTTCGTGCAGTCTTTTGTAATCAGGGTTCCTACATACTCACCGTCACGCATCACCGTAACTCTATCGGAAATAACATTGATTTCATCCATTCTGTGTGAGATGTAAATGATTCCTGCTCCCTTTTCCCGTAAATCACGGATAACCTTGAATAATTCTTCAATTTCGGAAGCACTTAAGGCCGCTGTCGGCTCGTCAAAAACAATCACCTTCGCATTGGTAGATATCGCCTTTGCAATCTCAACCATCTGCTGCTTTCCTACGGTAAGCTCCCCGATTTTTGCACCGGGCTTAATATCTACATTCAGCTTTTTAAAGAGCTCTTCCGCATCCTTTTCCATCTTCTTATCATCGATGAAAAAGCCGTTCATGCGTTCCTGTCCGATAAAAAGATTCTGTGCCACCGTCAAATCATTCATCATATTTAATTCCTGATGGACAATGGCGATTCCTGCCGCTTCCGACTCGGAAACATTTTTATATTCTACTTCTTTCCCTTCAAAGTGAATTGTTCCTTCATCCTTTGAATATATTCCTGTCAGAATCTTCATAAGGGTGGATTTTCCGGCACCGTTCTCTCCCATGAGAGCCACTACCTCTCCCTTTATATAAGTCCAACTCGGCATTTTTCAGTGCTGCTACTCCGGAGAAAGATTTCTTTATATTTTTCATTGATAATAAAGCTTCCATAATCTTCCCCCTAGTCTTTTTTCGTGCTCACTCTCTGCCCGTAGGTCTTGAATTTCTCCGCCATAAGTTCCATTTCTTCTTTCGGAAGAATGACCGGCTCTCCGATGGCTTTTTGCCTTGGTATAAACCTCAGAGCAATACTCGATCTCTTCAACGATATTGAAAGCGTTGAGAATATCCTTTCGCTCCTGCAAGAATACCGTGGTTTGCAAGAATTACAGCCTTTCTGTCCTTCATGGCTTCAAAGGCATTTTCCGCAAGCTCCTTGCTGCCGTATGTCGCATACTTTGCCACTCTGACGGTCGGTCCGGCTACCGCAATCATATAATGTGTAGCGGGCAGATCCTCTCTTAAGCAGGACAAAACAGTAGCATACATGGTGTGAGCGTGAACGACTGCATCAATGTCATCCCTGTACTTATAAGGCATGATATGCATTGCCCACTCGGAAGAAGGAACACGATTTCCTCTACCACTTTTTCCGTCCAGGTCAATGATTACGATGTCTTCCGGCTGAATCTCAAAAAAATCGATTCCGGAAGGAGTGATGGCTACGTGGCCATGTGCCCGGTCAAAAATACTTAAGTTTCTCCTGTACCCTTTGGTAAGTCCTGCTGTTACCAGTTTCTTTCCGTACTCGATAAGAAGCAGTCTTTCCTTTTCCATTAACATAAGTCTTCCTCTTTTCCTACTGAAATACATGAGAAGGATTTCCACTTGCTCTACAAAACTCTAAAAATCCATTTCTCTATAGACATATCACTTCATTTTTCTCTATAAGGTGGAGCTCCCTCGCCTTTCGCTCGGGAGCCTCCCGCTTAATTAAATTTACTTATATAAAGGTCCGTAGTACGCACAAGCTCTGTAGTCCTGTCCCTCTAAGTCCGCTGTGCCGAAGCCGTTAAAGGAGTGAGGTCTGAAAGATTCTCTCTTCCTCTACATTATGGAAAGCTACCGGAATTCTCAGCATGGAAGCCAAGGTAAGGAGTCTGTCTCCTACATGTCCTTCTACCGTTGCACCGTGGTTTGCTCCCCACTTTGCCATCACATTGTAAACGGAATCTGCAGCACCTACGCCGATCTTCGGTGCAAACCAGGTAGTCGGCCAGGTCTTACTGGTTCTTTCATCTAAGATTCTATGTACATCTTCGTCAAGTACACAGGTGTGTCCTTCGATAACCTGTAAGGTCGGTCCAACTCCCTCTACCATATTCACACGAATCATGGTCACAGGCATTTCTGCCGCTGTCTTAAAGTGGGAGGAGAATCCGCCGCCTCTAAAGTACTCATAGTCCGCTCTGCACCAGTCGGTAGCCTCACAGCAAGCCTTAATGTCAGCCTCTGTCAGATTCCACCACTCCTTCATGGTGCCGTTGCCCTTTTCATCCTTTTGCCGCAGCGCTGGCATCCAGACAGCTTGCCCCCGGAGTTAATCAGGTGGATAATACCATTCTTTGCGTATCCGCTAAGCTCTTTTTCCGCTGACTCTCTTTACTGCATCCGGAGACCAGTAGGTTCTTACATCGGAGAAGATAGGGAGCCTTTCCTGTAGACAGCCATCCGAACATCATTGCTACACCGTTTAAAGGTGTCATTCTCCGTTGCAAAGGGAGTCGGCATCTTTTTCCATTCCAGTTAAAAACCGGAAGCCATAATTGCTTCTGTGAAGTCTGCGTTCGGAAGCCAGTCTGTCCACATTCTCTGCCCTCGAATCCGCCGGCAATGGCATTTCTTCCAAGCGCCTCTTCGTGCCAGCCAAGTTCATTTAACTTCGGATTTCCGTAGAGAATATCTTTTACGATGATAGCGTGCTTTACGCAGAACTCCCATTGCTTGTCATCCGGAACAAATCTGGACTTTGTGATAACCTCGGGGAAGTTCTTTCCGGCATTGATGTCCATGCCTTCCTTGCAATACTCCTTTACCCAAGCCAAAGCCTTCTCATACTCTACCGGATCATAGATTCCCAGATTGATTCTGCGGAGAACCTCTGTCATATCTACCCACTCGGTTCTCATACCGAGATACTTCTGGAGGAAAATCTACATTCACCACACTACCCGCAATACCCATGGAAACTGCACCGATGTTTACATAGGGACTTATTCTTCATGATTCCTACACCGACTGCAGCTCTCGCAAAGTCCAAAAATCTTCTTCTGCACGTCTTCCGTAATGCTGGTTTCTGTCCTTATCCTGTACCTCTGTTCCATAGATGGAGAAAGCAGGAAGGCCTCTCTGCATAAGCCGCCATAACCGCTGCAAGATACACTGCACCCGGTCTCTCTGTTCCGTTAAAGCCCCAAACCGCCTTAATGGTATTCGGATTTAAGTCCATGGTCTCTGTGCCGTAGCACCAGCAAGGAGTAACGGTAAGAGTTCCTACTACATTTTCCTTGGAAAAATACTCTTCGCAGATAGCCGCTTCTCCGCCACCGCCGATGGTTGTCGGAGAAATCACAACCCTCTACAGGCTCTCCGTCAGGATAACGAAGATTCTCCGAAATGAGCTTTTGCAGCACTTTTTCGCCATATTCATGGTCTGCTCTTCTAATGACTCTCTTACTCCTCCCCATCTTCCGTCGATTGTCGGTCTGATACCAATTCTTGGATGATTCATACTTCCTCCTTTATCTACATAAACCCCAATATATTTTTTGATTTTCAAGCAAAATGCTTGGAAACTGCCAGCTAAAACGATTTTTCCGTTTCTTGAAAGCCTTCTATTATGAAGGAATTTCCTTTATTGAACTCTTCCGCTTTTAGGAGTAGTCCTTTACTTCCGAAGCCGCATAAATAAGCTTCCTTCCCTCTTCAATACTCTCGATTTCCTTTTTCATGAAGGAGACAGAGGAGAATGTTTCCCAGTGCGGAACTCTCATAGGGACCGGCCTTTGACCTGAACCTTCAGCTTCTTCGCAATATTTTCCGCGAGAACCTCTGACCTTGCGCTTCCCCCTATCATGTGGAGCTTCGTGAAGTTTCTTCCCAAGATATTTTCAATATCCTCTTTTACCTCTCTGTATTTCTCCACCATACTCTCGTAAATCAGGGTGAAGTAGGAAAAACCTCTTTCGGTACTGTTCCACCGCGGGAAAGGATAAAGGCATCGATTTCTTTCTTTACCTCTATTCCTCTCTTCCGAAAAACCTCCGCATCCATGTCAAGGAGGAATCCGGCTTCTTTGTCTTTCTTTACAAAGTCGGTTATTTCCCTGGAAGGCTATTTTTTTCTTCCGAGTCTTTCCTCCAACTCTGCCTTATACTTTTCTAATAGGTAGAGACCGGTGATGTTTTTTTAAAGAACAGCGTCTCGGACTTGTAGCTAAGTTCATTCGTAAGGTTCTTCCTCATAAACTTCTCTACCCACCTTCGCTTCCGGTACAGAGGTACCGATTAAGGACCGTGTACCGCAACTTAAGAAAAGCGAATCTTTGTATCTTCAATCATGAGAAGTGCACTTGCCGTATCATGTCCCAAAAACCGGAATGACGTCGATAGATAAGGCTCTTAAGCTTTCCAATCTCGAATTCTTTGTATTTCCCTTGCACTCTCCTGCTCGCACAATCCGTGGAACCAGTTCCTTATTGAGCTTTTAGTTTCTCGAACAAATGCTCTGAAACTTGTTTTTTGATAAGTCATACAGCCCTGTTGTGGACCAAATGCTCTCTTCTCCGATTTTTTTCTCCGGTTAGAGGTAGAAAAAGGAGATCCGGTATCATAAGAAGCTTTATCCGCTCTATCATAAATTTCTTTGTCAAATTTCTTTAAGGCAAGAAGCTGATAAACCGTATTGATGGTCATAATCTGGTTTTCCGCTGTTTTGAAAAAGTTCAAATTCGTCCAGTAATGCCTTTGCTTTCTTCTCTTCCTTCGGAAAAATTTCTCATCCCTATAGGAATGGGGCGCCTGTAAAAGATTTCCGTCTTTATCGATTACACCGAAGTCCACACCCCGGTATCGATTCCAATCGTAGAGACATCGGGGTTCTCTAAAATCGTTTCTTCAATCTTTTTGTGATACTCTCCCAGTCCCAATAAAGTCTTCCATTTTTTTATTTTGAATCTTGTGGGACATCCGCATAACTTCCTTTGTGCAGAATTGCCCATTCTCTACATAGCCAACTATCCCTCTTATGGAAGTTGCACCCATGTCAAAAGCTAGAACTTTCTTCATATTGCCTATCTCCACGTTTTTTTAACAATGAAAAATATAGCATATTAACTAAATAAATTGTATCTTTGAACAAATGATTGAAATTAATTCCCTATTTCGTGTTATACTGTTCATGCTTGAACATTTTTGTCCAAATTTCAAATGTTTTACAGGAAAGGATATTCCTGTAAACGTAGAGGCCAGAGGCTCTGACAACACAACGATTATGACTTAAAGGAGATACACGATGGATATCCACGAGAGGAAAAGGGAAATTGTAGAACAGTTGAACCAGCATAATGGTATTGCAAGCATGAACTATCTTTGCAAGAAGCTCTATGCCTCCCGCTCTACTATAAGAAGAGATTTGCTTTCCCTGGAAGAAGACGGCATTCTGAAAAGATCGCACGGCTATGTTTCTCTAAATGTAAAATCCGCTAAGGAAAGCCCGATCGGTATGCGACAAATTGAGAATTTAGATAAGAAGCAAAGCATTGCCAGAAAGACGGATAGCTTAATCAAAGACGGTATGGTGCTCTTTTTGGATTCTTCTTCCACAGTTTGTCAGCTTGCTCCTATTCTAAAGACAAAGCAAAATATTACCGTTATCACAAATGGCATCAATATTGCCAACGAGCTTTCTCATGCCCAAAACCTGACTTGCTTTCTCTGTCCGGGAGTACTGAAGCACCAAAGTCTTTCCATCGTCGGGGAATTCACCTCCGAGTTTATCAAAAACTTCCATGCGGAACTTGCCATTCTTTCCTGTAAGGCGATTCGGGAAAATGGAGTATTTGAAGGTGACGATTCCCAAGGACTGGTCAAAAAGTCCATGATGGAAAATGCGGACAAAACCATACTCCTCTGTGATACCACAAAAGAAAATGCGGTAGGCTTTTTTAAGACTTCGGATTTTGATAAATTATCCTGCATTGTCTCCAATGCAGCATTTTCCCCTTCTTTGGATAAAATTCTTAAAGATGCCATTCCCAAAGTTCTCTTTTAAAATCCCTTGCTTTTAGTGGCTTTATACCGTATTCTCCCAATTTCAAAATATCTTGCTTGTCAAATATAAATTGTTCATGTTATATTATGCGTGATTTTTTTATGGAAGACTTAATTTTGTATTAATTTTTGAATTTTTCCGTTCGTCTTATATCCGATTCCCTTAAAGGACGGCTTTTCGACTCTAAGAATATTTCATCTTATATACACTGTAGAGAATCATTTTGTAACAATTCCATTTATTATTTTAGAAGGGGTTATTATGTGGTTTGTACTTTCTTTGGTTTCTGTCTTTTTCTGGTCCGGATCCGACTTTTTTTCCAAACTCGGCTCTCCGCAAAAAGATAAGAACAGCCATCTTAAGATGATTGTTGCCGTAGGTCTTGTAATGGGAACTCACGCAACCTATCAGGTTCTTGTAAAGGAGTGACTTTCAACCCTGCAAACAGTTTGGATTTATCTCCTGTATCCTTTCTCTATATTAGCTCCATGCTCCTTGGTTATATCGGACTTCGCTATATAGAGCTTTCCATTACTTCTCCGATTTGTAACACATCCGGAGCGGTAGCTGCTTTTCTGTCATTCCTTTTCTTAAAGCAGACTTTAAGCTTCCCGCAACTTATCGCAACTGTTCTTGTTATTGTTGCGATTGTTCTTCTTTCCTATTTTCAGAAGAAAAAAGAAGAAGCGGAGCTGAAAGAATCCGGTGAAGAGCCCGGCATGAAGCATATGAACAGCTTCCTCGCTATCTTCTTCTCTATCGCTTACTGCATTATTGATGGGCTCGGCACTTTTTATGGATGCAGTGGTTTTGTCCCCGATATCGGATAATCCTGCAGAAAGAACCCTTATGGATTCCATCTTCGTGCATCGTCTTTCCGAAGATTCCGCAAATGTAGCCTATGAATACACCTTCCTCGTAGTGGGTATCATTACTCTTATTTACTTAATTTTCGTAAAGAAGACCAAGTTCTTCCCGGGCTATGATGGAGCAAAGCTTCTTGGTGCCATGAGTGAGACCGCAGGACAAGCTGCATACATTGTGGCCCTTGCCGCAAATGCCGTGGCTTCCGCGCCTCTTATTTCCAGCTATTGCATCTTCTCCGCACTTTGGGCACATATTTTCCTGAAGGAAAGACTCAGTAAACAGCAGTACTTTGCAGTTGCCCTGGCGGTTATCGGCATCGTAATTATGGGATTCTTCGGAGCAGACTAAATATAGATTATTCCATGCAAAATGCTTTCCTTTTCGAAAGCATTTTTGTATGTAAAAAATTAGAGTAATAAAGGAGAAAATGTATGAAAAAGAAACGATTTATTCCATTGCTTCTGGCGGTCTCTTTAAGCAGTTCTGTCCTTGGTTTTGCCGCTCCGACTCAAGAAGAAAGCGTAAGTGAAGTCTCTACCTCATCCTCATCCTTATCCTTATCCGAGGATTTCACATCAGAAAATGAAGCTTCTCTTATAAACAATCCCGAAGCAGAGGAATCCGCTGATATAAGCACAATGAGAGCTGCGGAAGACCATTTTTCCGGAGAGGATGCACAGGAGGAAGACGGTCTTTATCCTTCTCTGGATGCGCTTTTCGCGTTTGAAGGTATCCAAAACGAAGATGAGTTTTATGCCTATTTTGACGAAATCCTTGATCCCGTGAAAGTTCCGGAATATTTGGGTGAGGAAAAATATTATAGAGCAGATAATCCTGCTGTTTACGGACTGAATCCGCAGAATCCCAGTAGACAGATTCTGAATATCATTGCCCAAGCCCTCAGAAAAAACCCAGATAGAAGTAACATTTCGGATGAAGAAGCTTATGGCGGTATTCTACCTTTTAGAGAGGCCGGAGGCGATATGACTCCCGTCGGTATCCGCTTTAAGAAATTTGACAATGGGGAAAAGCTGGCCTATGTCGTATGCAGCTTAATGGCGAAGGTCCCAAAGTCTTAATCCCCTTAAAAGGAACTGCTATCCTAACTTTCAGCTTCTTTGTGAACGGAAATGTCAATTTATTCAATCTCCCGCGAAATAAAGCTATTTGCGACCACAATATGGGGGAAATCATTAGCTTCTTAAAAAAATATCATCCGGAAGTAAAAGAGCTTCAATTTACGGACAGAAATGTACACTCCGAAGGAGAGGATACTGCAAAGCGCTATTATTATAATGTAGAATACACCACTGAACTTGGAGAATCCGTAAAAACCAAGGTCTATGTAATGAGTGATCAGGATATTACAGGGATGGAGCCTGAACTTACACTTTTCATCGGCAAAAACATTATTTTCCCTTTTAAAGAAGGACGTTTTGATGAAAATACTACTTTAACGGATAAAGAAGTAGCCGATATCAAGGCTCTGTTTTCCCGCATAAAAAACAATGTTTTAACCGGCATCTTGGATGTGGATGTGAATCGGGAAATTGTTCATCCGATAGAGGGACCCATCTTCGATTTTGGACATGGAGAAAGCAGCGATTATGGAGTACGCTTGACGGTAAAGACCGAAAAGCATGGGGATATGGAAATTGTTGTTCCGGTGACATTTGCAAAAGAATTAAGTGTAAACTCCGTTCTCCCTGTGGAAGAAGCCGATTTAGAACAGCTCTCTCTTTCAAAAGACAAGAAATTCGTCTTTAACGATAGAAATGGCAGTGGAGAATCCCTCAAAACCCATCTTAATTCTTTGCTTAACAGCGGAGAACGTCTCGGTAATCCGGAATTAAAGATAAGAGAAAGAGACAACGAGAGATATAACAAAGAAATCCTCTATCCTGTCCTTAAAGATGAAGTCGTAGTGCGGACCCTGAAGATTAATCTCAATGATAAAATGTCTGAAGAGCAGCACTACCATATGTATATTCATTTAAATCATATCCACTATGATGAAACTGTAACAGAAGATGAATTACCCCGAATTCTTATTACGGAAGAAGATAAGAAGGATATCGAGAAAGTTCTACGTACACAACTGGGAGACACTTTACAATCTGTAGATCTTCCAAATGAAGTTTCTTTGGATGACGGTGCAGATAAATATGTAAAAGCCACACTTCACTTTGCTGACGGGACTACTAGAGAGATATCCGTTTACGTTACCGGAAAGCTTGAGCCGGAACCTGATTACGGAGACCACCTTCCAATTTATAGATTGGAAAGCGCCCACCTTTGCGGGGGGAGAGGTGATTTATCCTGAAAAGCCTGAAACACCGAACAATCCTACTAATCCTGAAAAGCCTGAAACACCGAACAATCCGACTAATCCTGTAAATCCGGTAAACCCTGTTAATCCCGGCAGTGGAAATGGTGGTGGAGGGAATGGCGGAGGCGGAAACGGAGGCCCCCGTACTCCGATTGTGAACGAAGGAGAAACTCCCACAGTTCTTTCTGCAAGTAGAGATAATGATCCTTCTCCTGCAGAACCGGAGGTTTTAGGGGCTGTAAGGGAAAATGCTCCTACAGTTCTTGGTGCAACAAGAAGAGGCTCTGTCCATACAGCCGATCAAGCAAATCCATTCGCGCTTTCCCTCTTTGGGCTAAGTGCTACAGGACTTCTATTCCGGGCTTTAGAGGAAAAGAAAAAGAGAGCTTAAACAGCACGTGCTTTGCAAACAATACTTGTTAAGAATCACAAAAATGTCCGAGCCGCAGGGTTCGGACATTTTTTCATTTGCATATTGCATTCTCTTTGAATGCACGATCTCCCTTCCTTAGCAATGATTCTCTAGGAAAGGGACTTTTTTGTATGAAAAGGCTTTCTTATTCTGCTATAGTTCGATTATCCGATTCCGCCATAGAATGCACCTGCAATAAGAGCAAGTAAGGCAAGGCCTGTATAAACATACTTTGCCAAGAAGAACCAAGTATCTCCCTTAGGCTTCTTTGCACCGGCATTTACAGCCTCCATGGTATACTGCTTGCCAAATACGAAGAACAACATTACCGAAGCAAGTACCGCACCAATAGGGCAAATATAGATAGATACCGCATCCATCCAGTTGCCTACAATTCCCTGTATCAATACTGCAACCACTACACCAATGACTCCGATAATTCCTACCGACTGTACTCTGCTGAGTTTAAACTGCTGCTGCAATGTAGCTACCGGCGCCTCATACAGGTTCACAAGGGAGCTGAGCCCTGCAAAGGTAACACATACGAAGAATATAATTCCTACAAGCATGCCACCGGGCATTTGATTCATGATATTGACAAGGTAAATAAACATGAGTCCCGGGCCGCCTTCACTAAGCTCCGCACCGGATGTCGCCATAGCAGGGATAATCACCAATGCTGCAAGAAGTGCCGCAAGAGTATCAAATATGGCGATATTCATTGCAGAGAAGGGAATATCCTCTTTCTTACTCAGATAGGAACCGTAAATAACCGTACCGTTTCCTGCAATAGAAAGGGAGAAAAATGCCTGTCCGAATGCAAATATCCAAAGTCTTACATCCTTTAGTCCTTCAGGATTAACCGTAAAGATATATTTGTATCCGTTCACTGCCCCCGGCTGTATGCCCTATATAAAAAGCAAGTCCGATCATCATAACAAAAAGTAGCGGCATCATAAACTTATTGGCTTTTTCTATGCCGTCTGCAACACCAAAGGCCATGATAGCAAAGTTTACAACGAGGGCGATAATAATCCAGGCATTGTTACCGAATGCAATAGCTGTGGATCCGAAAGTACTGCCAATAAGATCCATGTTGCTACCCATTCCAAAAAGCTGACCTGTAAAGGCCATGACAACATATTTAAAGATCCAACCTACTACGCAGGAATACCCTATTGCGAGAGCCAAAGAACCGATTGTAGGTATAATTCCTATGCTCTCACCAAGTTTTCTGCTTTTTCCGGCATGTTCCATAGCAGCACCGAATGCTCCTATAGGACCTTTCCCGTACTTCTTCCCAGTGCAATTTCCTCCACCACTCCCTGTGCTACCGATCAAGATAACAAATAAGAAGTAGGGAATCAAAAAAGTCATGCCTCCCCAGGCTGATACAAGCACCGGAAATCTCCACAGGTTTCCCATACCTACAGCCGAACCTACACAGGCTATAATAAAACCTATTTGTGAGTTAAATCCATCCTGCTTTACAGCGGTACTATCTGAACCCATAAGCTTCCTCCATCTTACTAAAAAGTGTAAGTCCCTTTGTGGATAGCAGTCCGGTCTTTACAAGACCGGACGCCAAGATATTTTATTTTTTTACAAGTATCGCCGGCATATCCTACGATATCTCATTTATTTTTCCCAATATTTGTAATTTCCTTCCTCACACATTTCTTCCTTAGATGGAGCGTAGGGCTCTGCCCATGCATGGAAATGTCTCATTGGCAAAGTATGTCCGAAGGTAATCTTTAGATTGGGAACCGTATCTCTGTCTTTATAAAGCTGTGTCAAGGCTGCAATAATATAGTCCATGTGTTGCTTACTGAACTGACTTCTGTTGATGGCCAGACGAACCACATTACATACTTCCTTCTGCTGCTCAGGAGTTTTCAGATCATATTCCATAGAGAAATCCCCAAGCTCTGAACAACGGATACCGTAACGATGAATCATCTCTAAAGAAAGGGCCTGTCCCGCAAAGCTCTCATGGCCTCTCTTATAGTTAAAGAACTTATCCACATCAATATAAATTCCATGTCCTCCTGCAGGCTGTACTACAGGAACACCATTTGCCGTAAGGCCGTCTGCCAGATACTGACACTGTCTTACTCTTTCGTCCTGATAGTCAAATCTTGCCTCTTCATACATACCCTGGCAAAGCGCCATGATATCATGTCCGGACATTCCGCCGTAAGAGTCATTGCCGTAAGCGGAGATCTGGCGAACCTTCAAAAGGTGTCCGATATCTGTCTTTACGCTGCCGTCCTCATTGAACTCCGAGAACTTCTGCCAGAATAATCCCTTGTCACGGAAGGCCAAAATGCCACCCATATTGGCATGTCCGTTTTTCTTAAGGGATGCGGAAACCACATCAAAGTAGGAGAACATCTCCTTTGCGATTTCACAGATGGACTTGTCCCTATAGCCTTCTTCATTCATCTTAATGAAGTAGCAGTTCTCTGCCCATCTTGCACCGTCCATAACAAAGGGAATATTGTACTTATGGGCAATCTGGGAAACCTCTCTGATGTTCTTCATGGAAACAGCCTGTCCGCATACAGAGTTATTGGTAACTGTAGAATAAATCAGCGGAACATTCTCTACGCCTACAGCCTCAATAAGCTGGTTGAGCTTATCAATGTCCATATCTCCCTTGAAAGGATTCTTCTCATATTTTCCGCTCTTTGGTACCTCAAATAAGATTTCTTTATGGAAGAGGTTTCTGGGTACGTTACCCATCTGCTTGATATTGCCTTCTGTAGTATCAAAGTGAGCATTGGAAGGAATGGTGAAGACTTTACCCGGCCATCTCTTTGCAAATAAGGGTTTTAATACATCAAACAAAAGTGCCTCTGCGCAGCGTCCCTGGGGAACGATAAAGGTATTGGGTCTGGAAAGCTGGTACTTACCGCCATTGATAAATCCGCCCTCATAGTCCACCAGATAGACTTCATTCATCATCTTTTCAACATCATCCTTGTCTACACCTTCCTTGATGTAGTTGATGAGTCTCTTCTGATTGTCTCCTCTTTCCCATACATCTCTGAATGCATCCAAAAGAACATAGTATCCCTTATTTCTTCCGTAAGATTCATCTGCCAGGAACATTGCAGACCACTGTGTGTCTGTCATAGATGTAGTTCCGGAGTCGGAAAGACAGTCAATGTATAAAAGACCTGCCGGAAAAGCAAACTCATTATAATGCGTCATTTCCAGAGCCTTTCTTCTCTGCTCCTGGGTAACTGTGGGAACTTCTCTCACTACATGAGTCCATGACTTTGGTGCCTCTACGCCTAACATTTTCTCGTACTCCATTTTCATACCTCCATATATAAAAATATATTTTGATACCCGGTCATCGTAAGAAACGACTGGCGGACAGTATTGTGCTCCCTTTAAACAAAATATAAATACTCTTCTACAGATTGCGCCAACATGCTCTTAATTTCTAAAATTATATATAAAAAATGTATTGTTATATGCATATTGATGTGAGAATAATTTATCATCCTTTTAGCACCCCGTCAATATCATTAATTTTAATGTGTATTTAAAGCAAGAATTTAGTGCAAAAAGTGTGCATTTTTGTACAAATCCCGTATTCTGCGATAAAATATTAAAAACAAAGAAATTGCTCTTTGATAAATTTAATGGGAGTTTTCTTTGCCCTTACACATAATACTCACACTAATGTGTAGTAAAAATCCTTTGTTTTCCTACATCTCTTTAAGACAAATAAAATTTGAGAATTTATCTGAGAATTTTTTCTCAACTTTTTTCTATCTACCTCTAAGGCCATAAATTGTTATTTTGGTGATTTTGCTTAAATGCCGATTTTAAGAGCATGAAGTTTTGCTATAATACATTAGATTGATTTCCTAAAATTTTTGTGTGCTGAGAGGATACCAATAGAATTTGGAGGGATTATGAATGAACAAGATTTAAAACGATACAGGGATCTTTCTGATTTTTTAGGCTCAGTATTGGGTCCTGATTACGAAATTATAGTATATGATCTAAAGCAGATTCTATATATCCTTAACGGTGATATCAGTGGCAGAAAAAATGGAGATCCGCTCAGTCCCACCATGAAAAGCATTTTACAAAGCGAGGAGTCCGCTAAAGAAAAATGGCAGGCAAATTATAGAGCGCTTTCCGCCAATGGAAAGATTCTAAGGTGCTCTACCCTTTTTATAAAGGACGAAAGCGGTAAAGCCCTAGGCGGGCTGAATATAAACTTTGATGACAACCGCTACAAAGAGCTGTCCAATCTTATTTTTTCTCTATGCCATCCGGATCATTATGTATCCAAAAATATTTCCATAGAAATAAAAGGAAATGATGAACAGACAATCTTTTCGGAAAATATTTCCAATACAATAGATGAAATATTACATAGAATAAACAAGTCTCTTCCCTTTAGTAAACTGAACCATTCCGAAAAGCTTGATATCATACGACAGCTTTATCAAAAAGGCATCTTCTCTATGAAGGGTTCTGTTAAAACAGTAGGGAGCAGACTGTCCTGCTCCCCCGCCAGTATGTATAGATATTTGGAACTCGTAAAAAAAGAAAACTAAGCTTTGGTAGCAGGACATAAGCCAAAAGCGGTGATAGAATAAAGTAGAATAAATATGGTGCTGCTTCTGCCAGAAACCGCCCTCTTCCATAAAGGCATTGTCCGCATAATCTAAGTGTGGCTTATACTCCTGCTCCAAGGTTCTCCAAAGCAGCTTTCTCTCCTTAGGAGTCATTTTCGGATTCTTATACACAATGTTTTGGAACTCATCCACCATGGTGCCGTAGGGGATAAACATCAGGAACTCTTCAAAATGCATAGAAAGGTAGTCCTTTGCCCGCGTACCGAAGAATAAATCCATCCAAGGCGCTCCCTTCTTCTCTCATAAAGCTTTCCTCCAATTCATAAATGACAATCTAAACAATCGGTAAAAGCATAAGATTTCTACGAGGATATACCATCTTAATCTCCACCCTAATAAGTCGTTAATTTCAATTGCTTATTAACATACTCGCCTAAAAATACATCGCTATACTTTTCAATTCCCTGCTTTTTCAGCTCCTCAAGAAGCCATTCCTCGTCCTTTCCGATTACTTTAAGAATATCATGCTGTACTTGACCATCCGTAATAATAGGGAACTTTGGATTTTCTTCACCGGAGCGAATGATAATCAGTTGTCCATTTTGCTCCACTATAGCTCTTTTTCACATCATCGGAGGAAAAAAATGCCGTTGGTACGCAGTTTAAAGGCCACATCATGAGCGCATAAGCCGGCTTTCTTGCAATTTTCAATAAGAATCTTACCGTCATCAATGATGATATGTGCCTTACCATCGATTAGCTGCTTCGCCTTTACATTATGATTCTTAACCCATTTCAGACCAAGCACAAGAAGACACCATATTCCCAGAATGACAATAAATTCATAGATTTTAATACTATTGTTATAAATCACTCCTCCGACAATTCCACCGAGTACATAATTCACAACTTGGTCACTGGCAGATGACGGTGCCAAGTTGCCTTTCCCTGTGATGTTGATAATCAATACCAAGGCCAGAAACCCGATTAAGAGCTTAATAGCCACCAATAAAAATGGATTCATGTTTTACCCTCCCCTAAATACACCACTCTTTCTTTATGTTTTCGCCTCTCTTAAGAGGCTTTTGTCTTCCGGTCTTTCCTCTCCGTGACCTTAGTCTTCAAGTCCTTCAACGAGTTTTCTAATACTTCCTTCCTCAAAGGGACTCATAAGTCCTGCCTTCTTCTCGAGTTCGGTAAAGAAAAGGGATGCGGAAAGATGAGAAAACTCCATATAGCTCTTCCAGGCTTCTTTGAAATCCCGCTTCATGAAAGCCTTGTACTGCAAAGCATTTACCGCAGCAAGACAGTAATCAATGTAGTAATAGGGGTTTTCATAGATATGGCTCTGCTTCTGCCAAAGTCTTCCCTCATTTAAGAATGGATTGTCCTTATAATCAAGGTGCGGTCTGTATTCCTTCTCGAGTTTCTTCCAAAGCTCGTTTCGCTCTTCCGGAGTCATTTCCGGATGTTTGTAGACGATATTTTGGAATTCATCGACCATGGTGCCGTAGGGAATAAACATCAGCGTATCTTCAAAATGCATTTCCCTGTAGTCCTCTGCTCTATCCCCAAAGAACAGCTCCATCCATGGCTCGGTAAAAAATTCCATAGACATGGAATGGGTTTCAGCTGTTTCGGAAGTTAAGTCATTATGCTCTCTAATCGGAAGATGCGCAGTCAAATAGCCCTGAAAGGCATGACCGCACTCATGGGTAATCACATCGATATCTCCTGCAGTTCCGTTAAAGTTTGCAAAAACAAGAGGCATCTTGTAGTTCGGAAGCATATCCATGTAGCCGCCGGTACTCTTATTTTTCCTGCCAAGGACATCAAAGAGTTCCATTTCCCGCATTTTTCGCATGAAAGTAGAGGTCTCGGGGGAAAGTTCATCGTACATCTTCTCTCCGGCCGCCATGATTTCTTCCGGGGTTCCGGTCGGAGCAGGGTTTCCCTCCGGGAAGAAAACATCTTCATCATAATAGTAGAGATGGTCGAGTCCCAGTCTCTTTCTTCTCTTTTCATGCAGCTTTTCCACGAAGGGAACAAGGTCACACTTCACCTGATTTCGGAAGCTTTCAATTTCCTTCTCACCGTAGCAATTACGATTCATCCGTGCATAGCCGAGTTCGGTAAAATCAGGATAGCCAAGCAGGCGTCCTTGCTCAGTTCGGTTCTTTACCAACTCATCATAGAGGGAATTCAGTTCCTCCCTGTGCTCCTCAAAAAAAGCACTGTACTTCTCCCAAGCTCTTTCCCGGACAGAACGGTCCACGCTTGTCATATAGGGGCGCATAAGAGAAAGGTTTAATTCCTCTCCCTCCCATTCAATCGTTGCCGTACCGAGAAGCTTTCCATAGGCGGTCGTAAGCTCATTTTCCTTCTGCATAAGGGGAATGAGCTTCTCGTCCATCCCCTTTATCGCAAGTTCAATATTCTTAAAGGCAACATGCCCGATTTTCTCTTCCATCTCTTTTTTTAAAGGAGAATGATAGAGCTTCTTCTGGTAATCCACCATCGCATTCCAAAAGCCCGGCATCTTTTCATCATAATAGTCCTTTTCCTTCTCATAGAACTCATCGGTCATATCGATGTTGTTCCGAAAATTTGCAAGCACCATGGCCGTCATCACATCGTCCTGCATCTTGTAATACTTCTTATGAATGGCAAAGACCTCCTCTGCGGACTTTGCCTTATCCAAGGCCTTCGTTAAATCCGAAAGCTCCTTTTCCATTTTTGTAAAATCCACCCTCTCATAAGGGAATTCACTCAGCTTCATAATTCATTTTCCTTTCCTTCTATATCCATTCATCTTTTGTACTAGGCGTCATTTTTGGAAAGAAGATATACACAATACTGGTTCATGCTAATTCCTTCTCTCTCTGAATGCGCCGCTAAGGATCGATGCAAGCTCCGGGGAATTCTCAATTTAAACTGTCCGGAATAGTCTTCCAGACTATCCGGCTCATGAATCTTCACACCTTCTTCCAATGCTGCTGCAAGCCATTCTTTTTTTGCATCCATCGCATTCGCTACTGCACTTTCTACTGTCTCACCACAGCTAATACAACCGGGTAAATCCGGAAAGGAAACTACGAATCCGCCTTCATCCTTATCTTCTACAATTTCCATACGATAAGACATTGCCAAATAATCATTCAGCGTCTTCATCATTTTTCGCCTCACTTTCTACAATCTGCCGCACCATTTCTACATATACCTTCTTAATCGGTTCGTGCTTTGGAATCGAAAAAAATACCATTATACAGATGCTTAGGCTACCCCCTCTTACGAAAAGCGTATGGAGACGTCGGTACTTGCAGAAAACAAGCACAGCGAAGTTTTCTGCTTAGTATCCGCTACGTAAGGACAAACTTTTCATCAGAAAAGTTGTCCTGTACAAGACCAGCTTCCGAAGGAATTTGCTTTGCGAAGCAAAGTGAGCGGTGGTTCACAAAACCACTGCTCAGTCAGGCGAATCGAGCGAGAGCGTCTTTTTTGAAAGAGGAGATGGCTGAAGCATCGTATCCTCATCTACACAATATCCTTCAGTATCTCCAAAGGAAACGGCTCTCCCACCTTCTCACGGAAAGGTCTCTTAGCGTAAAGTTTGACTTCCTAAGCGTCAGTGCCGGGTTATAGTAGGGATCTCCTTTCTCAAAATCTCCGGCCAATGCTTTGCGAGGCACACAATCTCTCCATTGAAACGCTTTTATCTTCTCCGATTATCCTCCAGTCCTCTGGACTTGGACTCATAGTGGGTAAAAGGGCATAAGGGGTATAAACCACCCGCTTACCAAGGGCGCGAATCTTCAAGCAAAAATCCACATCATTAAAAAGCTACCGCAAGCTCTTCTCGAAACCGCCCATCTGATCAAAGAGGGATTTCTTGGTCATTAAAACGGCAGCGGTAACCGCTGTATAGTTTTTGAATGCAGGCCGCCCTATGCATATAGCTGTTTTCCGTTTCGTGGGTACCGATAAAAGCTCGCTCCGGCAATGCCGCCAAAGCCCATCACCACACCGGCGTGCTGAATCATTTTATCCGGATACAGGAGTCTTGCACCGCAGATGCCCACTTCCTCCTGCTGCACAAACTGAAGCATTTCCTCCAAGGAATCTTTCTTTAGGCACTCAATGTCATTGTTCATAAAGAGCAGGTACTCTCCGTGGAAAATCCCACTCCGAAGTTGTTGATCGCGGAGTAGTTGAACTCTCTCTCCCAGCGCACCACCCGTACCGCCTTGGTATGGAATTCTCCGTATCTTGCCGGGAATTCCTCCTGAATCTTTTCATAGTAGGAAAATGTCTTTTCCTCTACGGAATTGTTCTCCACCACAATCACTTCCAAATAGGGATAACTTCCGGCAAAGAGAGAGCGAATGGCCAGATCCAAATCCTCACTATGGTCTTTACTCGGGATAATCACGGAAATAAGAGGAAGCTCCCCATCCTTTTTCTCCAAGGCATAGTGGCAATGATAATAGCCGTAGGTAATGCCTCGCTCCACCTTTTCAATGGGAAGTCCCAGGCGCTTTGCATGGTCGAAAACCGCCCACTCTCCGGCAGTGAAAGCATAGAGCTTTGCCTCCGGATTCTGGGCCGTGGAAAGCTGGTGAGAGCGCCAATGATAGAGCACCTTCCTGATATGGATAATGGTGGAAGAGGTAAAGAGCGCCTCTTCCTGTTCCTTTTGCTCTTCCTCGCTAAGGCCTGCCGCCTTTTCTCTTCTTTCCGCCTCTTCGCATAGACGTAAAATCAGGTCATAATCCTGCGCACCGTCATATTCCTTCTGCTCGTAAATCTTCTCTCCCTCTTCTCCCTCCTTCGCTACCGCGTCCAGCAAAGAACGCTTCGCAATCAGAAGATGGCAGAAATAATTTACACTGCGGAGAAGCTCCGGGCTGTAGTCCGGCTTAAAGTGGGGCTCAAAGTAATAGGCGGAAGCAAAGTCAATCTTGTCCTCATCGCTATAGAGAAGCTCCGCCTTAGGATGCTCCTTAATGGTTTTTGCAATGGTATATAAGGCATCTTCCGTGAGCTCATCATCATGGTCGGAAAAAATAATAAAATCCCCCTTGGCCATGGCAATAGCGGCATTGGTATTTCCGGAAATACCCAGATTCTTGGGAAGGGCGGTAAAACGCACCCTGCTGTCCTTCTCCTGATACTCCTGTAAAACCGAAACCGGGGACTTTTCTCCATTTTCCAAAGTATCCCCGGAAAGCTCGGAAGCATCTGCAAGGCAAATTTCAAAATGGGGATAGGTCTGGGATAAAATGCTGTCTAAAAGTCTTCGTAGGAATGCTTCCTTGGGACGGTATACCGGAATCACAATGGAAAAAAGCAGGGGATTCTCCCAAACTTCCGCCCTTTGCCGTGAAAGTTCTTCTGCTCCAGTCTTCTCTTTTTTGTACCACTCATTATAGTCGTAGTCCTCTTCAATGCTCTTTAGCTTTCGCACACTCTTATGCCAAAGAGTGGAAAGTCCACCCTTTTTCAAAGTATCCTTCACTGCCTCCACGGTTTCCCATTGGAAAAGAGCCAAGAACTTCTCCATCTTCTTGTGGGCGTGGGAGTTAAAGGACTCTATTTTTTTATCATCAAAAACTAAAACGACGAATCTGCTGATCCACCTGAAGCAAAAAGCTCCACCCTTTCGCCCTTTCCCAGTTCGTAAGGGGTGTCCAAGGAAAATCCCAACTTCCTCTTGATTTTCTTCCCGTTTTCCTCCTCGTACTTCGGAAAATAAGCTTCATTTACGGTTTCCCGCTCCACTTCCTCATAGGAAAACTCTCTTTTTTCTCCCTGTCTTCCCTGAACGGACAGTTTCACAGGAGTCTTCGGATCTCTTCCGAAGGCCCAGCCCTGAATATGCAGTTTTCCTTCTCTTACTAAGGCAATATCAATCTTTGCTCTCATTTTCTCTTTACACCTCTTCCGAAGAACTGTCATTCTGTGCAGGCTGTTCTAAAGAACTGCTTTCACAGACATCCTGCCTCGGCTGTTTCGAAGAACTGTCTTTACTTATTGTTTGTTCCGGAGAATCGCTTTCACCGCTTGCCTGCCCCGAAAAATTCAGTCTCTCTTCCTCCACCACGAGCGGTCTCTTCATGACCCTTTGGTTAATGGAAAGGATATACTCTCCCAAAAGTCCGATAAAAAAGATTTGCACAGAGCCCAGGAAAAGCATTCCTATCAGCATAGGAGCCATACCTGCGGGAAAACGGTCCCACCAGATCAGTTTCATAATGAGATATAGGAGGCCGACCAGCATGCTGATTCCCGCAAAAATACCGCCCAAAAATACCGCCAAGCGAAGTCCCACCTTGGTATAGCTGGTAAAGCTCAGCATAGCCGCATCATAAAGGGTATAGAAGTTGTTGTGTGTCACGCCCGCCCGACGCTTCGGCTGCGTATAGGGGATATCCTTTCTTCTGTAACCAAGCTCCGCCACAATACCGCGCAGAAAGGGAGTGGGATCGTCCAGAGATTGCATTACCGAAATAAAGCCTTTGTCGTATAGGCCAAAGCCCGTAAACTGGCTGATTTGATCCACCGAGGACATTTTCCGGATAAGCTTATAGTAAATGCCACGAAGCGCGTACATAAGCTTCGACTCGTTACTCTCTGTCTTCACACCGATTACAATGCGGTAGCCCTCCTCCCAGGCTTCCACAAACTTCGGAATCATTTCGACCGGATCCTGAAAGTCCGCCGCCATAAGAATGGTCGCATCTCCCGTGCTGTTCAGCATCCCGTAGTAGGGAGAGTTGAACTGTCCGAAATTCTTCGCATTAAAAATCGCCTTGATGCCCTTATCTTCCCGGCAAAGCGCTCTTAAGTTCTCCCGCGTCTTATCCTGTGAGTCATTGTCAATAAAGAGAAGCTCATAATGATAATTCTTAAGCTTCTCCTGAAAACAAGTCCTAAGTGCATTCGCAAGGGGAATAACATTTTCCTCCTCGTTATAACAGGGGATAACGATACTGATGGTCTTCTTCAAATTCCAACCTCTTTTCTATCCTTCTAAATCGGTACATAGTAAAATTTTTACGGCTTTTTATCCTTCTAAATCTGTATATACCAAGACTTTTACGGCTTTTTATCTTTCTAAATCCGTATATACCAAGACTTTTACAGCCTCTCTGTTCTTCATATCATACAGTGCCGCTTCTATATTTTCCATACCGCAGTAGCTTTTCGTAAAAAATGCACTCGGGTGAAAATCCTTTTCCCGGACAATATTCATAATTTTCTCAAGATGTGCTCTTCCGCCCTTAGAAAGAGAGAAGACGAAACTCTTTCCCGCCATACCCTTTCCTAAGGAAAATTTTGGCAAAAAGAGGGCGTCTACCGCCTTCTTTTCTCTCTCTTCCCCATCAATAAGATAGCGGAACGGTCTTCCGGAAAGCTCTTCCGTAACAATGTCCTCATCCGCCCCTGAAATAGGCCACATTGCTGACCACGCCGCCCCCTGTATTTTTACCATGTCGGAGGCTTCGCAAAGGGCATATTCGTCTCCTCCGCAAAGGAGAACACGATCCACGCCTTTTCCGCCCGTCCGATTCCAGATTTCATTGACAATGGGAGAATTTGTGGAATTTGCCAGAGGATGCTTCCCTTCCGGTAGGGGAGTTCTAAGCTCTCTATAATCCAAAACCTCCACCGGGCAATCCTTTGTTCCCATACTAAGCGCCAGTCTTTTGCTCTCTTCCCGACTTCCCACGGCAAAAATACGACTTGCGCCGAAATACTGCGCGGCAAAAATCGCCGCAAGGCCGATAGCCCCGATCCCCAGTACACAAACCGTATTTCCCCTCTCCACTCTTCCTTCTTCTGCAGCAGTAAAGCCGGTTTGCAGAACATCCGTGCAGAGAAGCGCATCTTCTAAGGAAAGCCCCTCCGGAATTTTTCCGCAGTTTTTATCCGCATGAGGTAAATAAAAGCATTCCTGAAAAGCCCCGTCTATGGACTTTCCAAGGGAATGGGCGGAAAAGGGATAGTCTGCATGGGACTCATTTTCCGTAACTTCTTCACTGTCCCAGTTCGGGGTAATGGCGGAAATCGCCACAATTTCACCCACGGAAAAATCCTTTACCGCACTGCCTTTCTCTATAATCTTCCCCACGCACTCATGCCCCAGAGTGAGACTTTCTCTCTTTGGAGAGCCCTGCCAAATCGTATGCACATCGCTTGTGCAAGGCGCAAGAAGAAGGGGCATGATGAGCACACCGTGTTCCGAAAGAATTCTTGGCTTCTCCTTCTCCATCCATTTCACTTTTCCTCTTCCCTCTAAGACAAATGCTCGCACAGCGACTCCCTTTCCTTTTTCGTAAAATACTTTGCAACTCACCGGATTATGATTGATTATCATTCTATAAAGGTCTTAGCCTCTATTCTACCCTCGTAGCAAACAACTTCGCACTTTGCCAGATTATTGCTTTCCTACAGGCGATTCCCTTCACCCCTAAAGCTCCGTTATCCTTTCGCCCCTAAGTGCCAAAATCCGCGGACAGGGCTGAAAATCCCGCTTGATAATCCCGGCTATCTCGTCCGTATAGCCCGGTGCCACGATGAGAATTTCGTCCACCGGCTCCTCCTGAAAATGCTCGGGCTGCACAATCAAGACATGGGAAGCCGGACTGTACAGTCCCTGCTTAAAGGGTGCAGAGTCAATGATATAGGAAACTACATCCTTTAGCGCCGTTGTGGAAAGCAGGGTAAGCCCCTGATGGCTCGCACCCCAGATAGCTATCCTCTCTCCCTTTTCCTTTAGCTTTGCGATATGAGCCTCTATATCCTCTTGAATCTCCTTTTCATTTTCAAGAAGAGGAGAAATGTCAATTTTCTGCCCGCTGTAGCGGAAAATGCTTAAGTTCTCCTTCGCTTCCTTTTGCAAAACAAACTCAATGGTATCCCGATTGATTACGCGACTCTCGAGAAGAGAAAAACCGGCTTCCTGAGAAAGATATTGCAGGCTCTCTTCCGTAAAATTACTGATATGGTCACGGAGCAGCTCATAGTAGCTCTTGTTTTCCAAAATATAATGAAAACTCGGCACCGTGAGGAGGAAAATGCCGCCCGCCCGAAGATGCGTATAGGCGTAGTCCAGCATCCCCTTCGGGTCCTTCTGGTGCTCGAGGAAGTTAAACTGCACCATGGCATCGACTTCTTCTCCGACTTCCTTTTCCTGTTTTCCGTCCGGAGAAAGAGCTGTAAATCCCTTTAAGGAAAAGTCTTCTTTCGGGAAGCCTTCATAGAGAGGAAGACCTGCAGCCCTCCCCTTTTCCACAAGACTCTTCTTGTGCTCTATCCCCAAGGTGTAGGGAGTCAAAGCTCCGCATTCCACACCTTCCCACATCTTAAGGAACTCTCCCTGCCCGCTTCCAAGCTCCAAGATCACGGGCTCCCTCTGTCCTTTATTATGCAAATAGGAAAGAAGCTTTCTGTATTCTTCCTCTCGAAGACGGCGCATGGTTGTTGTTCCGCCTCCTGCACGAATCACATCCTTATAATAGGGGACAGGCTCGGTATCAAACTGTACCAGACCACAGTGCAGGCATTGGCAAAGCGGTAAATCCACCGGCTTTTCCCGCTCTAAATCCTCTTTTCTCGGAAAATCCTGCGCAGAAGCAGGCATATTATGAAAAACGGCAAGCTCGGAAAGCTTCTCTCCGCAGACGATACAGTTTGCCATCGATTTCCCCTTTCTTATTCTTTAAATATTTTGATATAGCTTGATTGATATAGCTTAATTTATTTAAAAAAATTTAACTTCTTCCTGAGGTTTACTTTGCCGATCTATCCTGTTGTTTTCCGGAGAAACAGTAGCTTTACGCTTTCAGGAATTCCTCTTCATAAATAAATTCATATAACTCTTCTATTCCGGAAGAAAAGCTAATTTTCTCTTCAAAGCCCAAAGCAGGAAGCTCTTTTGTATGCGCTGTAAAGTCATAATCGCCCTCCACATTGGGCGGACGAAGACCAAAGCGCAGGAGACTTGCTTCGCTATATCTAAGCCCCTTTTTCTTAAGGAAGGAGAAGCCTATTTGCTCGATTTCTTTAATATAGTCGGAAAGAAGACGACTTTCTCTACTGCAGATGTCTATCGTAAAGCTACCGCATTCTTTATTCTGTCCGTACGAAGCTAAGTCAAGCTGCTTCTCATTATTCTCTCTTTCTAGGTTTTCGCCCTCCGATTTACTACTTCTCTGACTTCTGCTTTCTCCCTTCCTCGTCGGAACGACCAAATCCGTAAGAAAGGCCAGTGCACGCCCGAAATCTTCCTCCGCCATAAAATTCCAAATCTTATTTCCGCTTCCAAGCTCCGTTTCCGTACCTCTTAAGGTGTTTCTCTGAAAAGCGTCTTTACAAGGCTTCTTTCATGATCCCCTTTTCCGTAGATAGAATAAATTCGAAGGTCGATAAATTCCATGTCCCCGTGGTTTTTTAGGCCATATTCGGAAAAGGCGAGCTTCTTCTCTCCGTAGGGGCTTGCCGGAAGAGGCTCTTCTCTTGTTCCTCTCCCCATTTCCGCCTGTGATCCCGCAAAGAAAAAGCGTTTTACGCCATGTGCCTTAGCCCGAGGAAAAAGCCTTGCTCATGGCAAGATTTTTCCTGCGTCGCGACTATCCGAACGCCCGAGAGAGCCTACACCGTCGGTGCAAAATGCAAAACGACATCAAAGTGGAGCCTCGCTAGGGAAGGCAGACTAAGGCTATTATCAATAGCATGTCTATCCATAGTACTATTATTTTCTGTAGTGATGCCTCTTTCCGTAGTACTGTTACTTTCTGTAGTGATGCCACCTTCCGTAGTACTGTTGGTATATTCCGCTTCTATTCCATTTTCTTTCTCCCAAAGAAGAAAGCTTTTCCATGTTAAGGAGAGAAGTTGCATTCCCTTCTCTCCCTTAAGTCTTTCTTTATTCCGACTCTCCGGACGCAAAATCCCGTAGACTTCATATCCCTTTTTTAAAAGCGCTTTTCCTGTATTAATTCCTAGAAAGCTTGTAATCCCGCTAATCAGTATCCGCATTTACTGCCTCTTTTTTAAAAGCATAAGCATTTCCATTTCCTCTTCCGGAAGGAAAGGATCCATATCCTGAAGAGGCGGACTAAAGAGATTACCGTCCTTGTCCCGCTTTGCGCTGGACTTCGGCAGGAACTGCTGTGTAAGGCTTACAAAGACTTCGCAAAGTACCGGGCCATCCTGCGATAAGGTCTTCTCGATTCCCTCGGAAAGCTCCTTATTGCTGTGAATGGAAATATAGGGGTAGCCGTAGGCATGGGCGAGCTTCTCTAGGCTTGGGAAGGAAAGATCCGTTCCCTCTCCGTCCATACCGGAGTCCACACCGATTCCCACCAAAGGCTTTCCGAAGAAGCTGTTCTGGGTCTGACGAATGGAATGATAGCCACCGTTATTTACCACAAAAATCTTTAAAGGCATCTTGTGATGAATAATAGTCTGTAACTCCTGCAGATTCATCTGAATGGAGCCGTCTCCGGTTAAAACGATAATATCCTTTTCCCGGTAAGGCGGATAGCTTTCTTCCTTCCCCTGCCAGTACGGAGTCTGCTTTAATTTTTCCTCCTCAGCCTTTGTGAAATCAATTGCCGCATAGTAAGCACCGATTCCGGCAGGAAGTCCGTATCCCATGGATGCAACACCGTCCTGACTGATGAAGCGGGTTCCTTTTTTTATGATATAGCTCTGTCCGCCGGCAACGCAGGGAGAACCGTTTCCTACAACGGTAATCTGGTCTTCCTCCGCTCTTTCCGAAAGCCTCTCCACTAAAGCATAGACATTGCACTCCGCAGTCTCTTCCGAACGGTATTCGGGAAGAATCGTGGGATAGTTTGCCTGATAGAAGCGCACGGTATCAAGCCAAGTGAGACGCTCGCTCTTATCCTCTTCCAATACGGCCTCTGCCGCCTTTTCCCGAATGAACTTCCGGGCTTCCGCACGCACAATGCCCTCTCCGCCCTTAAAGAGGGGAAGACTCTTTTCTTCCTTTAAAAGCTCAAGCAATGCACGAATCAAAGCCTTGGCGTCGCCGTGAAGCTGTAAATCGCAGTGCACGGAGGGCTTTGCAATCTCTTCCTTATCAATATCGTTCTGCATCACATAGGCTTCCGGCGCCCAGTCACGGAAGGCATAGCCAACCTGACGGATATTCAGTCTCGATCCGATACTTAAGATGCAGTCCGCATTTTGTACGGCAAGGTTTCCCGGTCTATCACCTCGTCCTCCGGGGCGTCCCGCATTTAAGGGGTGCTTGGTCGGGAAAATGTCCGGTGCATTCCAGCCGAGAACCACAGGGATGCCGAGTTTCTCGGAAAGTTCTAAGAACATCGTCTCCGCTCCGGCAATGCGAACCCCGTTTCCGGTATAGAAAATAGGACGCTTACTTTCTCTGATTTTCTCTAAAACCTGCTTGGCAAGCGGAAGGAAGTCCTCCCAGTGCGTAAAGCCGTGGTCTTCCTGTCTTCCTAAATCCTCTCCCAAGACATGCGGATTCTCTCTCTTTTCATACAGCTCATGGAGGGCTTTCTTCTCTTCCTCATCGGCAAAGAACTTTCGACACGCTGTCGCAAACTCCGGATGCTTGTTCTCCACTTCTCTCTTTTCCCAGCCGTCTCCTCCATTCTCAAAATCGGAAACATCAAAGCCCAGTAAATCCTCGGTTTCAATCATGCAGCCCTGCACATCCACAGGAATATCCAGCCAGCAGGGGCCGGGACGACCGGTCTGACTTAGGTAAATCGCCTTTTCGATTGCATAGCGCACACGATACGGGTCAATCAGCATCTCGCTGTATTTGCACATACAGGATACAGACTGAAGAATGTCAAACTCCTGATCTCCCATGGCACGGAGCGCTCTTCCCGACCAGCGGGCAGTATTGTCATGCCGCACCTGTCCGGATAAAACAATCATGGGGAGAGAGTCCAGGTATGCTCCCAAGACACCGGTAATCGTATTCGTTCCGCCGGGACCGGAGGTCACACAAAGGAGGGCCGGACATTGTGGATTCTGGCATAGCTTTTCAGCCGCCATAGCACAGGCCTGCTCATGATGCTGGTAGAGAGTTTGAATCCTTTGTTGTGTCCAAGCGCATCATTTAAGTGCATTGCGCCTCCGCCTACGACGGAGAAGGAGCGGCAAATCCCCGCTTCCACCAGTTTTTCCGCAATGTAGTCCGCTAGTCTTTTCTTCATCTACTACTTCCTCCTAATCTTTTCCTATTTTACTCTTACTCTATAAAGCAATAAAAAGCCTTGTCCGAGCGGATTATCCGGAACCATCATGGCCCGGCACACAGACAAAGCTTCCCTATTCCATCATGGAACCCCAAGGAGAAATAGCGGAAAGTTTCTCCACTACCTCATCATTTTCATTCCTTCGTATGTATTTGTAAATGCAATCTTTTATCCCTATAGTATTCAAAAATTTTCTCCTAAAGAAATATACAATAAATCCTTGTCAGTATATCCCTTAGCGGGTGAAAAGGCAATGAAATGCCATGCCTATCCTTTGCAATCTGGAATCCTCTCTCAGAAGGTACATCATTACAAACTGCTACAACTTCAGACTGGAACAGAATGGCCTACTTTTTATAGTGGCTTCATTTAGGATAGCAGAGGAAATTGACGCATTATACAATATGTAATACAATATATTGCACATGAAAGGAGGGATAGGATGACGATTTCTTTTAGATTAAGTGAAACAGACTCTGTGCTTTTCAAAAAATATGCGGAAATGAATGGAATTAGTATTTCAGAATTGGTTAGACGCTCAGTTCTTGAACATATTGAAGAGGAATATGATTTGCAGGCCTATGAAAAAGCTTTAGCGGAATATAAGGAAAATCCTATTACCTATACTCTTGATGAGGTAGAGAAAGAACTGGGCTTACAATGAGTTTTAGAATTGTATTTTCCGATAAAGCATTAAAGCAGATGAAAAAGCTGGACAAGTACACAGCTTCTCTTATCATTGCCTGGCTAAGAAAAAACTTAGAAGGCTGTGAAGATCCCAGAAAGCATGGAAAGGGATTAACAGCCAATAGAAGCGGACAATGGAGATATAGAGTAGGGGATTATAGAATCATTGCAGAAATTCAGGAGGACAAAGTTATTGTTTTAGTATTGGGAATAGGGCATAGGAGGGATATTTATGAAAATGATATCTAAAATAAAAGAAAGATATCATTTTCATAAAATTTAGCTTTTTCTCTTACAAAGCATCGCCATAGTCTAAATGCAGTAGGCAAAGCCCTTTTGCAGGAGCTGTCGGGCCGGCAAGGCGCCTGTCTTTTCCGGCAAGAATTTCAGAAAGTGCAGAAGGCGAAATCCTTTCTCTTCCGACTTCCAAGAGTGTCCCGCAAAGGATACGAATCATGTGATAGAGAAAACCGTTTCCCTTTACCGTAAAATGCAGATACTCCCCCTCTTCTTCAAGGTGAAAATCCGTGATACAGCGCACCGCGGAGCCTCCCTGTAAGAGGGTCTGCGCCTTAGGGTTTGCAAAGGAAGTGAAGTCGTGCTCTCCTTTTAAAATTTCGATTCCCTCTCGAATCATCTCCAAATCAAGAGGAAAGGTGTAATGATAGTACAGCCTTTGATAAAGCGGATTTTCCACTCTCGCCCTATCTATACTGTAGCGATATTCCTTCGTATGTCTTGTAAAACGAGGGTGAAAGTCCTCCGTCTTTTTCCAAGCGGAAAGAACGCGAATATCTTCCGGAAGATAACTGTTTAAAGCTCTCTCATAGTTTTCCGGATTTCGCTCCGCTTCTGTATCGAAGGAAAGAATATTCCCCAAAGCATGGACTCCTTGGTCTGTCCGGCTCGCCCCGATAAAGTTTTGGCATTCCCCCGGGAAAATACGCGAAAGCACTTCCTCTACCTCTCCCGAGACCGTTCGAAGCTCCTCCTGCCTTTGAAATCCATGATAATTTGTGCCCTCATAGGCCAGTTTCAATACAAAACGATGCAAGATGCACCTCTTTCTTATGATCTATTGATTATGTTTATCCCTAACAGATCGTTTACTCCAATCATAACTCTATCTCATCGCATCCCACTTAGGGAAGACTGATAAATCGACTTCCGATAGCCAGTCCCAAAATGAGGAACAATACAAGGTAGGACAGATAGTCCGCCCCGGTATAGCGAAGGGGCTTCATCTTGGTCCTTCCCTCTCCTCCCTGATAGCAGCGCGCCTCCATAGCCATCGCAAGGTCATAGGCTCTTCGGAAGGCGGAGACAAAAAGGGGTACAAGGATAGGCACCATGGCCTTTGCTCTATCGAAAATGCTTCCGCTTTCAAAGTCTGCGCCTCTTGCCATCTGCGCTTTCATAATCTTATCCGTCTCTTCCACTAAAATCGGGATAAAACGAAGAGCAATAGACATCATCATCGCAATTTCATGTACCGGAAAATGAAAAACCTTGAAAATTCCCATCCCCTTTTCCATACCGTCCGTGAGAGAATTCGGCGTAGTCGTCAGGGTTAAAATGGAGCTGGAAAGCACCAGCATCACAAGACGAAAGGCCATCATGCTTGCAATTCGCAAACCTTCCTTTGTCATTTTCAAGAAAAAAATCCGAAACAATTCTTCTCCCGGTGTAAGAAAGAGATTAAAACTTACGGAAAGTAACAGTAAGAAAACTACGCTTTTTAAGCCTCTCACCATAAAGGAGAAAGGCACCTTGGAAAGTAGAATAAATCCCCAAAGAATGAGAGCCAACAAGCCATACGCCGTCCAGGAATTCACCACAAAAAGGGCAATCAGAAACAAAAAGGTTCCTGCGAGCTTCACTCTCGGATCGAGTCTATGAATAAAGGAGTCTACGGGATAATACTGCCCTAAGGTTATTTCTCTAAGCATGGCTTACCCCCTTCCTCTTTTCTTCTATAAAATAGTGGGAAAGGGCAAATACTGCCTCCGACACGGTATTTCCAAGTTGCAAATTCATGCCATTCCGCTTTAGGTCAAAAAGAAGCGCGCGAATCTGCGGAAGACCAAGCCCCATAGCTTCCAGTTCTTCCTTTTTGGAAAATACATTTTCCACAGTTCCTTCCAGTTTCAGCTCTCCCTGATGCAAAACCAAGACCTCATCCGCGTAACGCGCCACATCATCCATGGAGTGGGAGACGAGAAGAATGGTCATCGCATAGTTTTTCCGAAGACCTGCTATCTCTTCAAAAAGTTCATCTCTTCCGGCAGGGTCGAGCCCGGCTGTCGGCTCGTCCAAGATAAGAAGCTCCGGCCCCATAGCAAGTACACCCGCAATCGCAACCTTCCGCTTCTGCCCTCCGGAAAGCTCAAAGGGAGACTTTGCATAGAGCTCTTCCCCGATTCCAAGACTTGCCAAGGCACCTTTCGCAAGAACTTCTGCATCTTCCCTCTTCTTTCCCTGATTTAAGGGGCCAAACATAACATCAGCTAAGACTGTTTCCTCGAAAAGCTGATACTCCGGATACTGGAAAACAAGCCCCACCTTAAAGCGGAGCGCACGATAATCAAAGCCTTCTTCCGAAAGAGAAAGTCTTCCCTTTTTTTCTATAACCGTCTTCTTCCCCTTGAAAAAGAGGAAGGATTTCCCACTCTTCACGAGGGGCGGATTCTCTCGGAAGGAAACGAAAATCTCTCCCGACTTCGCCTTAATGAGCCCGTTTAAGTGCTGCACCAGCGTAGACTTTTCCCGAGCCGGTGTGCCCGATTACCGCGGTGAGACTTCCCCGCCGTATTTTCATGCTTAAATCCTTTAGGGCAAAGCTTTCCATAGCCGTGCCTGCCTGAAAAATCGCAGAAAGATGATTGACTTCGACAATATAATCGCAAAGAGCTACATTTTCATTCTGCGCCGGGCCTACCTCGTCTTCCCCTTGGCTCGTAGCCCTATCTAACTTTATATTTCGACCTTTCGATAAAGGATTTTCCTCTTCCTTAGAAAGCACTTCTGTAGCCATCTTCTCCTTCTCTGCATCCTCTTCACTCGGGACAGTCCCTTCTTTATCCGGCTTAAGGAATTCCTCTTTCAAGACAAAGCCTTCTTTATCCAGCTTAAAGAGCTCTTCCTCCAGCTCCTCTTTTTTTAGAATGGTCTTCTCAATTGGGAAACCTTTTTTTTGTAATTTATGCGCAAGCTCCGTAATAATCGGCACATCCATGCGATATTCCTTTAAGCGCTCCACATTTTGGAAAACCTCTCTAGGACTTCCGTCCATCACAAGCTTTCCGCTGTCCATAAGGAGAATCCGGTCCGCATCGACCGCTTCCTCCATATAGTGCGTAATCAAAATAATGCTGATGCCTTTCTTCCGCTTCAGCTCTAAAACCGATTCCAAAACCTCTTTTCTTCCGCTCGGATCGAGCATGGCAGTCGGTTCATCAAGCACAATGGTTTTGGGCTCCATGGCAAGAGTTCCTGCAATCGCTACACGCTGCTTCTGTCCGCCTGACAAGTGGTTCGGAGACTTTAATCTGTAGGCCTCCATATGCACTGCGGAGAGGGCGTTGTTTACCCTCTGCCAGATTACATCGGTGGGAAGCCCGATATTTTCCGGCCCGAAGCCGACATCCTCTTCCACAACGGACGCAATAATCTGATTATCCGGATTCTGAAAGACCATCCCCACTTCTCTTCTTATCGAGAAAATGTTCTTCTCCTCCCGACTGTCCATTCCGGAAACCAGAATCGTACCTTCCGTCGGAAGCTGCAAGGCATTGAAAAGCTTCGCCAAAGTCGATTTTCCTGAACCGTTATGCCCCAGAATACAGACGAAACTCCCTTCCTCTATAGAAAAATTGAGTGCGGAAAGAGCAGACAAGGTTTCAATCACCTCATCATTTTCATTTCGCCTCGTGTATTGATAAGACACATCTTTTACAACAATATTTTCCAAAGCACACTCCTGCTCTCTAAACCCATTGATTTACACTATACTCTTACTCTCTATGATAAAAAAATATCCCGGAATATACGCATGTCACTCATCACGGACAGGATAAACTATCCGTAATTTGCTCTTGCAACATTTTACAATAGATAGAGATGCATAACAAGAGAAAAGGGATTCTCACAGAAGGGATTCCAAGGTTTTTGTATTCCTTCTATTTTCTACGTTCTCATGACTCAAAATAAGAATTTTTATCCTTTTAAGTTATATTCTCATTCTTACAAGTCGATAAACAAAAAGATGAAGTTTTACTCTGTTTATATAAGGAAATAGGAAAAGTGCAAGGAGGCAAAGGAGTTGAAACAAAACAGATGGATTTTTTCAATAGCAGTATTGCTCTTTTTTTCTCTTCCCTTCACCGCTTACGGGGAAGAAAATTCTGACGCTACAAGCGGTCCGGGAGTTGAACGCTGGAAGCAGGATGAAGTCGGATGGTGGATGCCACAGCCAAATGGCGGATATGCGCAGAACGAATGGAAGCAGGTCGGAGGAGAATGGTATCATTTCGACGACCGCGGCTATATGCAAACCGGATGGATAAACGATAATGGAGCCCGCTACTATCTAAACGAAAGCGGCGCCATGGCTAAAAATACAAGTCTTACCATTGAAGGAAGAGACTACCAATTTTCCGACGACGGACAGTGTCTGACTGAAGTACAGGTCTTTGACTTACCGGAGGGCGTAAAGCAGCCCAACAACATAATTCCGGAAGAAGAAAAATCGGATATTCATCGTCAGGTAGATGCCATTGCTGACGACATTTGTCCAGAATTACAAACGCAGCCATGTCGGAGAGACAAAAGGCGGAAGCCATTTATGCATGGGTACGCGGAAACTTCCGCTACGCAGGTCATTCCGCGAGCCGTGACTGGCCCAGTGAAGCCTATAGAAGCCTAAGAAGTCATCATGGAGACTGCTTTTCTTTTTATTCCGCAGCCAATGCGCTTCTTTCTCGGGCGGGAATCCCCAGTATAGAAGTGATTCGCAGTACAGATGCAGATCATTATTGGAATCTGGTTAGGGTAGACGGAAACTGGTATCACTTTGATACTACTCCGCGTTCCGTAGGCGGATATTATTGCCTTTGGACTGATGCACAGATGAATGCATTTTCAAACTGGCATAAGGGCTGTTTCCATTTTGATGCGTCTCTTTATCCCAGAACACCATAAGGAGGAGAGCGATGGAAGAGCTTTTAGAAATTTTAAAAAGTGTTCGTCCCAATGTGGACTTTGAGCATTGTGAGGATTTAATCGGTAATGGCACCCTCGATTCTATGGATATGGTCATGATTATGACACAGATTATGCAAAAATTCGACCTGTCTATACCGCCGGAGGAAATGGTTCCGGAAAATTTCAACTCTGCTAAAGCTATGTATCGTTTAATTCAAAAACTGGAAGACGAAGAATAATATGTCTATTGTTTCTCAGCATTATTTTATATTTTTGGCATTGTTGCTTCCGCTGTATTATTTCACAGCGGAAGCTTCTCGCTGGAAAGTTCTGCTTTTTGCAAGTTTTGTATTTTATCTGTTTAGCGGAACTTCCTTTTATATTGTCTTTATTTTACTGACAACACTCAGTACTTTTTTCTTAGGAAAATGGATTGATTGCGTGGCGGAAAAGACAAAATACAAGCTTCATACAGAAGTCTTGGAGAAAGAAGAAAAAAAACGCCTAAAAAAGGAATTAAAGAAAAAACAAAGTCGAATCCTTCTTATAGGGCTCTTCTTTAATTTTGGCATTTTAGCTATCCTAAAATATACCAATTTGTAATCGAAAACGTAAATGCTCTTCTCTATCACAGTGGGAACGAGCAGCAATTTTCTATGATGAACTGGATTTTCCCCTTGGGAATCTCCTACTATACCTTTCAGGCAATGGGATATCTGATAGACCTCTACAGAGGAAAAAGCTCTGCAGAAAAAAGTCTTCCCCGTTTTGCTCTTTTTTTGTGTTTTTTTCCGCAACTCGTTTTCGGTCCAATCAGTCGTTATAGCGATCTCAGCCCGGAATTGTTTACGGGGCATTCTTTTCAATTTAAAAATATTCGTTTTGGAGCATCTCGCATACTCTGGGGCTTTTTCAAAAAGCTGGTCATAGCAGACAGGCTCTCCATCGCCGTCTCCTTGATTATTTCTGATCCGGAAACCTTTAACGGTATCTATGTACTGATTGGCATGATAGGATTCACTCTCCAAATGTATGCCGATTTTTCAGGTGGAATGGATATCATACTGGGTACAGCAGAGCTCCTCGGAATCCGTCTACCCGAAAATTTCAACCGTCCTTTCTTCTCCAAATCTCTGGCGGAATTTTGGAGAAGATGGCATATGACGCTTATGCAGTGGTTTAGAGATTATATTTTCTACCCGCTTTCCGGAAGTCGCTTCTGTATTTCCGGGATGAACTTTTTCTCCTCTAAAAATCTCCCTGCTATAGCTTCGCGTTTTCCGATATATGTCGCCTCCATTTCCGTGTGGTTTATTACCGGCTTATGGCATGGAGCGTCTTGGAAATACATTGCCTGGGGGCTGGTAAACTGCTTTGTCATTTTGCTTTCTCAGGAAATGACACCGCTCTATAGAGTCTTTCACAAACATTTTCCCAAGTGCAGAGGAAGAGTTTATGATGCTTTTCAAGTGATTCGAACCTTCCTTTTGTTCTCTTTTATCGAAATGTTTGAATACTACTCTTTTGTAAATGTTTTCCGTATGTCTTTCAATATGCTGACAAACTTTCATATACAGGACTTATATGATGAACGTTTTAGCACTTTAGGCTTAAGTCTATCCGATTGGATTGTGGTATTCCTTGGAGTACTCTTGATGCTCTATATCAGTCTTTTGCAAAGAAAGGGAAGCGTCAGGGAAAGGCTTTCCAAAAAGCCCGAAGCGCTTCGTTTTACTTTGTATTTTTTACTCTTCCTTTCCGTACTTCTTTTAGGAATATATGGACAGGGCTATGATGCCGGCAGCTTTATTTACAATCAATTTTAAAAAAGGGGGAGAACATGAGTGTGGAAAACATGGGGGGAGAAAAGATAAAGCGTAAAAAATACATTTCCTATCTTATATACCCTGTGATATTTTTTTTGATTCTCTACTTCTTGCAAAGGCTATTTGTGCCGAAGTATATGGGGAGGGTTGTAGAAGGAAATTTTACGGAAGAATATTATCAGGAAATCAGTCCTCATGATGTACTGATTCTTGGGGACTGCGAAGCCTATGAAAACATTTCCCCGATTACGCTATGGAAAAACTACGGAATCACAAGCTACATTCGCGGAAATGCATCCCAACTGCTTTCACAGTCCTACTATCTTCTCCGTGACAGCTTAAAGACGGAAACTCCCAAGCTGGTGATTTTAAGCATTGCAGCCATGCAATACCCTGCGCAGACAAATGAAAGCTATAACCGAATGGTTTTAGACGGAATGCGATGGAGCATGGATAAAATAATGGCCTACCGCGCAAGTGCAATGGAAGGAGAACATTTCCTCGACTACCTTTTTCCCTTGTTCCGTTTTCATTCCCGTTGGAAGGAACTGGAAGCGGACGATTTTCGTTATTTTTTTCAAAAAAAAAGAGAGTTTCTCATAACGGATACTATCTTCGTGCAGATGTGCGTCCTTTAATGGAGTTTCCCAGAGAACGGAGGATAATCGATTATAACTTTGACCCCGTCTGCATGGAGTACTTGGATAAAATACGAAAACTGTGTGAAGAAAAAGGCATTTCCCTTATGCTGATGAAAGCGCCTTCTCTTTATCCGAGCTGGTATGAGGAGCGGGATTTACAAATTCGAAACTATGCCTTAAAGCATAGGCTCCATTATCTGAATGCCATTGATTGTATTCCGGAGATAGGTCTCGATTTTCAGCATGACAGTTACGACGGAGGGCTCCATATGAATGTATATGGAGCAGAAAAGTTATCCGATTTTCTGGGCAAGGATTTGATAAAAAATTATGCTCTTCCGGATCACAGAGGAGAGGAAGTGTTACAGAAAATCTGGGCAGAAAAAGTAGAGTATTACGAAAAGGCTCGCGATGAGCAGGAACGGGAATTTTCGGAATATGGGTATCTCAAACAATTTTCAGATGAACCATAAGGAGGCTTTATTCATGAAAAAAATTAGCAGGATGCTAACAATGGCTTTGGTACTGGGTATCAGTATCTTCAGTATGTCTATCGCGGCTTACGCAGGGAAGCAACAGCCGCAGGCAAAAAAACTTGCTCAAGAAGAAAGTAAACCGAAAGAGTACAGCTTCAAAAGCGGAAATACGGCTGTAAACATGGGGGCTGCCGCAAAAGATATTCTTACTGCACTTGGAAAGGCGGAAAAAAAGAATCAGAGTAAATAGCTGTGCCTGTCAGGGAAAGTTGAAAACCTATAGTTATAAAGGTTTTGAAGTTTCCACTATCCAGGATAAGGGTACAGATATTATTTCTTCCGTCTATATTCTGGACAAGACTGTCTCCACTCCTGAGGGAATCAGTATCGGATCCAGTAAAGAGGATGTGCTAAGGATATACGGGAAAGATTGTAAGGAGAACAAGGGAGTATATATCTACAGTCTCGGAAATTCCGAGTTAAATATTTTTACGACTAACAATGTTGTAGATGGAATAGAATACCTTTATATTACAAAATAAAAAGAACAGATTCAAAAAAAGCACTCGGAACGATTTTTGATGTGACCCCAAAAAGTTAGACTTTTTAAGCGTAGCAGTTTTATGGCTGCTACGCTATTTTTATGCAGCCAAGAGGCGAAGCCTGTATTGAACAGGACTTAGCCATCCTAGTTTCTCCTTGATTCTATGTTCGTTATAGTACCTTATATATCGTTCTATTTCTGACTTTAATTCTTCATAACTATAATAGACAATGCCATAATAGATTTCTTGTTTAAGCAAACCGAAAAAGTTCTCCATAACTGAATTATCATGACAGTTCCCTTTTCTGGACATACTTTGAAAGATTCTTTCTTCCCTAAGTCGATGAGAATAAGCTTTCATCTGATATGCCCATCCTTGATCCGAATGGAATGTTCTGCGATATGGGCAATCAGATGTTACCTTTACCGCTTGTTCCAATGCATTCATTATATTTTGGGCAGATGGTTGTTTTGCTATCCCGTAACTGATAATCTCACCATTACACATATCCATAAATGGATCCAAGTATAGTTTGCGCATTGTCATATGGCCTTTAGCATCGATTTCATAATACTTAAACTCTGTAGTATCTGTGGTAATCTTCTGATGAGGAATATGAGTTTTAAAACGTCTTCTTATGCGATTAGGAGCTACTGTGCCTACTTGGCCCTTGTATGAACTGTATTTGCGGCTCTTACGTGTGAAAGAAGTAACTTGCAGCCCAAGCTTCTGCATTATACGCTGCACTTTTTTTCTTGTTTACAACATATCCCTGATTTCTTAGTTCGGCTAATACACGACGATAACCATAATCCTTATTAGTCACTCGTATGAAAAGAATCTTTTCTTCGATTTCTTTGTCAGGGTCTTCTCTATCAAGACGTTTTTGCCAATACATGTATGTGGCTTTAGGTATGCCTGTATAAGAGAGAAGGTCTTTTAGCTTAAACTCTCCTCGGAGGCTGTTGATGACGAGCGCCGTTCTCTCATTTTTACCTCGTCTTCTAAACGCAACCTCCTCAGTTCTTTTAAAAATGCATTCTCAATTCTTAGTTTAAGGAGTTCCTCTTCTAATTCTTTGACATGTTCAGCACTGGTATCAACAACTTTTTCTTTAATTTCTTGTTTCTGATTTTTTGTTTTATTTTTGTCCAAAGTTTTCTTCCGACCTTTCTTGTGAGGTCTCAAAGCTTCAGGACCGGCAGAACGAAAACGGCTAACCCATGCAACAATCATACTAGAATTCGTTATGCCTTCTTGAATTGCCAGCTCCCGATATGAAATCTCACTTGATAGATAAAACTCTACTACAGAAAGTTTCTTTTCGAAAGAATATTTTTCATGCTGTCTAGAACGAAATAATCCTTTATCTCCCAAGGCTTGGTAATTAGCAACCCATTTTTGTATGTCGCTTCTATTGGGACCATAGATAGACGAAAGATATCTATAGCCGCCTTTACCATTTAGATAAGCATCAACAATCTTTTTCTTAAGCTCATAGCTGTATTTAGCCATAAAAATACCGACCTCCAATTGTTAGAATTTTAGGTCTAACTTTTGGGGGTCGGTACATTTGCCCAAGTGCTTTTTCTTTATGAGTATCCTGTGCAAAACATACAAAAACTCTTATCATTTTTCCTACGAAATCTTTTATCCGGAAGAACGCATGTACAGCTGTTGTTTTAGTTGCTTACGATCTATTTTCCCATTTAAATTCAGAGGCATACTCACCAGCTTAATATAACGTCTCGGCAACATATAATTTGGAAGCTTATTCCGTAAAGCCCCTTCTACTTGACTGCCTTCCATCTTTCCTGTATAAAAAAGAACAATTTCTGACTTCTCCGTATCATACACACAGCAGACTCTGTCAACTTGTATCAGAGAGGAAGCTGCTGCTTCGATTTCTCCCAGCTCGATGCGATATCCCATGAATTTAATCTGGAAGTCTTTTCTGGAAATAAAAATCAATTCCCCACGTTCATTATAGTGTACCAAATCTCCGGTACGGTAGACGATTTCCCGGTAAGCAGATTGGAGCGGATTCTGCACAAAAGCTTCTTCCGTTTTCTTTGGATTATTATAATAGCCATAAGCCAAAGATGAGCCTCGAACCAAAAGTTCTCCTTCTTCCATTCCCTCTGCTATAGTTCCATCATCCTTAACAATGAAGGAATCCATATTTTCTGCAGACCTTCCAATAGGGATTGTTTCATCGTCCTCTATCTCTCGATCAATAATATAATAGGTACAGATATCCGTCGCTTCCGTCGGTCCGTAAAGATTGGCATACATCACATTCGGGAGAGCCCTTCTCCACATATTGAGCTGTTTTTGCCGGCATAACTTCTCCCGCAAAAAGAACCTTCTCTATACTTTTTCAGCTTATCCTTATCTAAGGCACCGAGATTTGCCAGAAGACAAAGGGCAGAAGGAACCCAATAAAGAGTATTAATCTGTTCTTTTTTTCAATCAGATTTAAAAGTTCTCCCGGCATAATAAACTTCTGAGGCGGTATTAAAACCAAGCGGGCGCCGACGCAAACCGTTTGAAAAATATCCAAAACCGACATACTGAAATAAAATGGTGTTTGGTTTCCAAAAACCGTATTTTGGTCAAAGTGGAAAGCCTTCTTACTCCATTCCATATAGCAAATGACATTTCGATGAGAAATGATAACTCCTTTGGGATCCCCTGTGGAACCGGAAGTAAAAAGAACATACAGGATATCCGTATCAATAATATGCTTTTCTATTTCCTTTATTTTTTCAAATTTCGCTTCCGTAGCATGAATTTCTTCTATCGCAACAGTCTTAAAACTCCCCGTAAAGGAATCCAGCAGTTTTTTATGCGCCTCATCCGTGATAATCATCTCGGGGGACAGAATGTTCAAAATTCTTTGAATCCGTTCCGCCGGCATTTTTACATCAATAATGGTATAATAATTTCCACTATAGGCAATTCCAAAAAGAGAAGTAAAGCACTCCGTACTTTTATCCAGTAAAATTGCAATAGGTCGTTTGAATAAGCCATATTGAGAAATCAGCGTTGCCGTCTGCATAGCCTCTTTTTGTACTTCTCTAAAACTTAAACTCCGTTTACTGTCCTGCACTGCTATTTTATCCGGATACTTTTCCACAGTTTGATTCAAATACTCGGTTACTGTCCTGCTGTACATTGCAATTCCTTTCTCTATATCTTACTACAATTCCCAATGCATAAACGAGATACTTCATTCTGCGAGCTATATTCGTTAAAAATACAAGAAATCTATTCCCGCTTCCCGCTCTTACGGAAGGCGAAAATAGATTTCTATCTTCTGCAAAGGTCGAGCCTGCTTCCCATTTTCCTGCTTCTTTAATACAAAGAAATCTGCTGTTTTAGGCTTGTGGCTGAATTACTTCTTCCACTTCATAGATTTCCTCAATGCCCTTTGTCACTTCTTCCCCATGCATAGTCCATGCACCGCGGTCATCAACGATATATCCGTCAGGGGTACTTCTGTTCTGGTACATCCATCCATAGTGATCAAAATAATACCGCTCTGCGATACCGTCCTGATCTCCATCAATCCAATACCAGCCGTCAGCATAGTACTGACCGTTATCAAGGTCATACCACCAGCCCTTACTTCCCAGTCTCCAACCGCCGGCAAATGCCGTTCCGATCATGAGAGTGCTTAAAATACATACAGCTCCCACAAATGTCAAAATTCTGTTCTTCATACTCTTTGTTCCTCCTTGTTTTTTAAGTTTTATAAAACAACAATGTTGTTATAACGATGGTCATTGCAAAGATCATAAATTTTTCCTGTCTGAATCTCTACAACCTTCGGACGCATCGGATAACGCTTGTTATTTTCCACAACTTTAGCCATCTCTCCGTTGGATAGTTCCACGATGGAGTCCACAGGATACAAAATGACACTTTCCACAAAGCTTTGAATCACCTTATTATCCAACTCTTCTCCAAGAGCCAGTACCATTTCCAAAGCCTGTCTTCCACTGATTGGTCCTTTGTAAGGACGTTTTGTTACCAAGGCATCATAGATATCCGCAACCGACAGGATTTTTGAAAAAAGAGAAATCTGTTCATCTTTCAAACAATCCGGATAACCGGTTCCATTCATTTTTTCATGATGATGCAAAACACCGTCCAAAATGAGGGGAGAAAAGCAATTTTTTTCTTTTAGTATTTCAAAGCCATAAAGACTGTGATTTTTAATGATTTCAAATTCTTCGTCTGTCAGTTTTCCCGGCTTATTTAGTATTTCATTCGGAATCTTGGCTTTCCAACATCATGAAGTAAGCCCGCAATACCCAGCTGATGGATTCCATCTCTGGATAATCCGTACTCTCTTCCAATCATCATGGCAATGGCCGCAACATCCACACTATGTTTAAAGGTATACTCATCACTGACTTTTATCAAATTCACATCAATCGCCACTGCATCATTTTTAAAAATAGCAGCTTCCAGCTCCTTAAAAATATCCAAAGAGCTCGAGGTAAAGTCTGCGTCTTCCGTATGGCCGAAGATATGTTCCATTCTGGTTTCCAGTTGGCGCTTTACCTCTGTAGAAAGCCATATCTTTGCTCTATCCGGCTTCCTGTTCTTTCGAATAATTTTTTTGGTTGCTTCCGGAATGGGGATCCTACTGTTATCTATATCTCTGTATGTATAAATCCCCGGATACATCTTTTCTTTGATATAACGAATTTGATAATCATCCAAAAATACTCCATTTTCAATCATTACTCTTCCCATGGAGTCTTTAATGCTTTGACCAAGTTGCATACCTACCTTGATTTTATCTTTATGGATAAATATCTTTTCTTCTCTTTTGTTTCCTGAACTTGCCTGCATTTTTTCTTCCTTTTTACAAAAATGAAGTCAATAAAAACCATCCTTTCTCACGATAAAAATGTAGCTAAATTTTTATCGTCTGAATTCCCGGATTGTATAAGGGATTGCCAATTTGTAAAACATGGACTGCGTCCTGCAAACTGCATTCGCAACTCGCTTCGCTCGTTGCTCATGCATTTGCGGATTAAGACAAAAAAAATCTGCTTACAAGCTAGCTTGCAGCAGATTTTTTTTGTCTTAATCCTTGTTTTACAAATCATCCTCTATTGCGGTGCTTTTTGCGTAAGCGGTGGAGCGTGCTTCGAAGAAGTCCGTTTTTACCATATTGGCATCGGCATACTGGGATACCCACTTCATGGACTCCGGCTCTTTCTCATAGCCCGGGTAAAGGGTTCCGAAGCCTAAGGAGCTATAGCGTAGATTTCCCAGATACTTGATATAGTCCTCCACCATTTTTCCGTTCAAGCCGGGTATGGCTTCTCCGATGACATACTGTCCCGAGGCAATTTCCTGCTCTACGCCTTCTTTTACCATGGCGGTGATTTCTTCAATATGCTTTTCATCAAAGAGCTCCGGCTCTTCCTTTTTCAGCTCCAGCAGAATGTTTCGGAATAGCCAAAGGTGCGTATTTTCATCACGGTTAATATAACGGATTTCCTGCACGGAACCCGGCATCTTTCCGTTTCTTCCGAGGTTATAGAAGAACATAAATCCGGAGTAGAAGTAGATTCCCTCTAAGATGAAGTTTGCAATGCAGACGCGGAGGAAGCTCTCCTTCGTTTGCGTTTCTACAAACTCATTGTAGAGGTTTCCGATAAATTCATTTCTGCGAAGCAAGTGCTCATCCGTCTTCCACTGGTAAAGAATGTCATTTCTCTCGGTCGGATTGCAAATGGTGTCCAGCATATAGCTGTAGCTCTGGCTGTGGATGCACTCCTGAAAAGTCTGAATAGAAAGGCAGAGGTTGACCTCATTTGCCGTAACATACTGCGAAATATTCGGCAGATTCGCGGACTGTAAAGAATCCAGATATACAAGGAAGCTTAAAATCTTGTCATAAGCCGTCCGCTCCGGAGCAGTAAGATTCGGATAATCACTCTTATCCTGATTTAAGTTGATTTCCTCCGGTACCCAGAAATTGTTCATCGCCTGCCGATACCAGTCCGAAACCCACTCGTACTTCATATTGTTAAAATCATTGATGTTTGTCGTGTTGAAATTGATCATCCTACGATTCCGAACATCAATATCCCCTTCCGGGTTAAATAAAGGCTTACGCTTAATCTCTTCCATTGTAACTTTCCTTTCCTACCGCATTAAAGCAGTAGCTCCGTCGATTCTCTCTTTCAGTCCCTAAAAACTATATCACAATTATCTGCTAAATTCTCCTCGTGTAGACGGGAAGCCTAAGTGCTCCAAAATTTATTACACAATCTGCCTATCAATACTTTCTCTCATAAGAGGCGACTCGTTCAATCCGAATTACTTAAGGTCACCCGAACTGTTCTTCGTACAAAGGAGTAGCTTATTACGCTTTATAATACACATACCTTGAAAAGCCCTCTACATAAGGGATTTTTCATTCAATATCCATAATGAATATATAGAAACGGCACCTATAGCCTCTCTGAAAAAGCGTATAAAGACGTCGGCACTTGCAGAAAACGAGCCTTAGCGAAGTTTGATGCTTAGTGCCGCTACGTCTGAGTCGAGCGAGAGCGCCTTTTAAAGAGAGGTTATGCGCCGGTTTCAGATATCTTAATTGATATGAATCGATTACTCCCTTATGCGGAGCAAGACTCACATTCATCCGGATCCAATGCTTTAGAACGTACATAGTAAATCGTCTTCACACCGGACTCCCATGCCAAAGTATAGAGGTTCAAAAGCTCACTCATCTTGTAATCGTTGGTAATCCAAAGGTTTACGCTCTGCGCCTGATCAATATGTCTCTGGCGAAGTCCCGCAGCCCGTACCGACCAGGTCTGGTCAATCTGGTGCGCCGACTTATAGTACCAGTAGCTCTCCATGGAAAGCTCCGGAGCAACTCTCGGTAAGATTGCTCCCCTTCTTCTCCTCTAAGAAGAAACGGTTCATAATCGGATCCAGTCCCGCTGTTGTACCAATCAGAATAGAGGTGGAACTGGTCGGTGCTGTTGCCAAGATCCAGGCATTTCGGATTCCTTCATGCACTTCCTTTTCAAGCGCCTTCCATTCGGAAGAACTATAGTCTCTTCTACGGAAATACTCTCCGCTTTCCCACTCGGAGCCGGCAAATTCTCTATAGCTTCCGCGCTCCTTGGCAAGCTCTGCACTCGCCTTAATCGCCGCAAAGTTAATATTTTCAAATACGGTATCCACAAAGCGCAAATGCTCCTCGGACTCCCACGCAATATGATGCTTGGCAAGCATGTGGTGATAGCCGGAAACACCGAGCCCGATGGCACGATACTTCTTATTGGTCAGCTCCGCTTCCTTAACCGGATAGAAGTTTAGGTCAATGACATTGTCGAGGGCACGAACCACGGTCTTCGTGATTTTCTGCAGCTCTTCCTTATTTTCGACATCAATATTTCCAAGGCAGAGAGATGCCAAATTACAAACTACAAAATCGCCGGGCTTTACGGTGCTGACAATAACCTCATCACCCTCTTCCGTAATGACCTTCCGCTCCAAAATCTCCGCTTCCTTCATATTCTGCGCAATTTCCGTGCAGAGGTTGGAGCAATAAATGATACCCTTATGCTTATTCGGATTCATGCGGTTTACCGTGTCTCTATAAAAGGCAAACGGTGTGCCGGTCTCTACCGCGGACTTTAAAATCAGTCGCACAATATCCTTTAACACGTAAACTCTCTTGCTGATCCGGTTATCACGTACACAGTCTTCGTAACGACTTTCCCATTCTTCCCCGTAGAAGTCCTCTAAGCAGTAGCCCTTAATCAGGAAAATGTCGTGCGGATCCATCAGATACCATTCCTGATTTAAGTCTTCCTTTACCTTCTTCCAGAAAAGGTCCGGGTAACAAACCGCCGGAAAAACATCATGTGCTTTCATACGGTCATCGCCGTTATTGGTACGAAGCTGTAAAAATTCCGGCAAATCCTTATGCCATGCGTCAAGATAGACTGCCACGGCACCCTGCCTCATTCCCAGCTGGTCTACCGCAACCGCGGTGTCATTGACAACACGAATCCAACGAATCACACCGCCGCTTGCCCCCTCAAAGCCGCGAATCTTTCCGCCGCGGGAGCGCACCTTTCCGAAATACATCCCCATACCGCCACCGTACTTCGATACATCGGCAAAGCGGGAAATACTCTGGTAAATGCCGTCCAAAGAGTCCGCAACCGTATCAATAAAGCAGGAGCTAAGCTGATGGTAAGGCTTTCTGGCATTGGACTGCGTCGGCGTCGCCATGGTTACCTGATGCAAGCTCATAATATCGTAAAATTCCTTGACATAGAAGGCGCGGTTCTTTCCTCCTTCATTGCAAGGTGCATGGCAATGCCGAGGTACATCTCCTGCGGAGACTCGAGCGCGATATGCTGTCTGTCTCGAATGACATAACGGGAAAGAAGTAAGTCCAGTCCGGAGTAGGTGAAGAGGTCATTTCTTCCCTCGTCAATCACCTTTGCCAGCTCTTCCACTTCTTCCTTCGTATAAGCCTCCAAAATATAGCTTCCGTAAAGTCCCTGCTCAGTTAAATAGCAAAGCTTCTCATAGAAGCCGTGAAGGGCACGACTCTCTTCCGTCCTCTTCAATTCCTTATGGAAATGGTAGGAAAGAAGTCTCCCCGCAATTTTCTCCCAGTTCGGCTCTTCTTGTGTGGTAAGCTCTGCCGCCGCTCTTGTAAGAAGGGCGAGGCGCTTCGGAATCTCCTGTTCTCCCTTACTTAAGGAAAGATACTTTGCGGAAAGACGGGAGAGGTCATAATCCGGAAAATCCTTCTGGATCTTCTTTAAAACTTCCTCAATGCCTTCTTCTCCGATTTCTTCCTTGATTCTCTGCCTTAAATGGCGAAGCAGAGTCCGCTTCTCTCTATAGAGGATATAGGCTCTTGCTACACGGTAGTCCCCGTTTTGCATGAGGGATTCCTCTACTGCGTTTTGAATTTCCTCCACGGAAACACGGAACTTATCCTCCAGAGCCTCCTCCACCTTTCCCAAAAGAAAGTGGAGCTTCTCCGCCTCTACTTCAATTCCCTCCGAGAGAAAGGCCTTCTCCATAGCTTTTTCAATCTTCTCTCCTCTGTAATCCTCTTCTCCGAGTCCCCTCTTAATGATTGTTTTCATTTGAACCGTTTCCTTTATCTGATGTACACTCGATTTTGTAAAACATTCCGTAAGCTGACCTACGATTTTCCAGTGATGAGCCTTTGCGCAGTATTCCTTGCATTATTTTTTCGCCCTCTCCCAATTACTTTAAAAATACTTATTCTGCTTCAACAGACCGAGCAGTTTTTTTGAAAAAATATCTTCTAAAATCGGGTAGAATGGCAAAAAAAATACAGCTTTAAGCAGTAAACAGGGCTGTAAAAGGGTGTCTTTTTAATACGGAAGGAATCCCCCTAAAATACAAATCTTGTGTCCGTTAATTGGCACCAACACAATATAGCAAGGATTTGTATTTTTCTCAAGGACTTTTTATATAGAAAAAACTACAATTTTTTATAACAAACCCCGATGCCGCATTTTTCAACAGGCATCGGGGTTTCAAAGTTTTATTTAGGAAAGCAACGCAGTCTTATTAGCTAAAATTACCTTAGCGATTTGACATGCCTCGCAAATGCAAGTCTCCTCGCCCTTTTCCTTTGCTTCCTTGGCAGCCTTCAAAATGGCTGCGGCCTTCTCTTCACCAAATATCTGCCTTCCATGCTCGCTTCCTGCAAAAGTAATCAAATCATCAATACTTGTGATGTCCTCTTCCAATTCCTGTAAAAGTGCTTCTGCTTTGCTCTTTTCGTCCGCAGTCCCGTAGGCCTCCAGATAGGTTTGTACCGCTTCTCTACCCTCAGGACAAAGACTGTTGGCCTTAAGTAACTTTTCCACTTCCTGTTTTACTTCCGTTTTCGTCATATGCTCCTCCTTGATAAACAACTCGAATATCACTTTTTACTACTATCTGTATAGTATACCATCAAAACTTCTTGAATATAATACTGCTACTAATATCTGATGGAGTAAACTTACTGTCAGTTAACGAGCTTCAAAAATACACCTTGATAAAGGTCTTCAACTTTTCAATTATCTTATTATCATTTTTATTTCATGTCAAAATTTTATAATAAACGGAGGTGGTTCCGTATGGAGAAAGTCTTCTTAACCGTTTCTCCCGGAATTGATGCATGGAGCCCATCTATATATTTCTTTGACGCATCATAGTGCTCTTTCAACACATCTCTAAGCCTTATTTCTTTTACGCTTATCCCTTCTGTTCCGGTCGCCCCCAGCTTCCTTTCTTCTCGACCTATCCTCACCAACTGAAGAAGTTTCTCTCTTCCATAGTTTCTCTCATAACACCTTAGCTTACTCATCTTGTCAGCACCTTTTTGGCTCCATGATAAAGGTCTTGAACTTAAGCGATCAGATAACACATGACTTACATGACTCTCTGCACTACAGCCTTGTACAAGCTTGTTTCTTAGCGTTCTCCTGATAGCTGCCCAATTCTCTAGCACATACGTCCGTAAGCTTTCTATTCTCTCATATTTCTCCCTGATGCCGCCATACAATCTATATATTTTTGAGAATGAAGCCTTAGTGGAATGCTTAGAGTATAGTAAATGCCATAATTCTTCTTTGGCGATATCCTTTTCATCTAACATCTGCGCTGCAGCCTGATTAATATATTTCATCAAGTGAAATTTATCTGCACAAAAGACTGATTTTTTTCAATGAACTCCGCCCCATTCTTTATCCACTGGGCTCCATCACCACTAATAAATACTTTCTTTAAGGTCTCTTTATCATATGTCTTTTCAATGTAGTCAGAAACCTTAGTCCAAAGACATGCATTTCCTTCTTTTCCGGGATAAAGTCCGGCAAAATAAAAAGCTATTTTTTTGAGTTCTTTTTCTTCCTTTACAGCCGGATTCAAACTTTCCTTCATGTACGTAAATCAGTTTAGAAATAAAGCTCTTATTATCCTTGGACACCTTGCCATGCTGTTCCGCAATGTGATCTTCATCTGCTTCGATAAAAAGATACTCCACTTGCTTCTTGCCGGAAAGATCCTCAAGGGTAATGCTATCTGATAGACTATGTATTTTATTCATCACTGTAGTTTTTGCTAATTCTTTGTTTGGATGGTAGTATCTTTGTTGCCTCACAATAGCTTGTTTTTTTAATGCCTCCGTGAGTAGCATTACCTCAGCTTCTTCACTAAACCTCTCATGGGAATCCAAACCTATTAGTTCTTCTAGCAAGTAAGAATGACCTCCTTGCTCTGCTTTCCTCTTGAAATACGTACAATCAAACACAACATCCCCAACAGAGGTAATCAGCGTACGCTTATCGACTCTCTGGATGTTGAAACGTTCTTTTCTAACTCCACACTCACTAAGCATTGAATTCATTCTTGAAAGGACTTCGCCCAAGAAAGAAGCAGAAAAAGACTCTGTAGAGCTTTTCACAGACCTCTCCAGAGAACTAAAGTCCTTAGGATTGTCAAAAAATTTCTTCTCTGCATCAAGTAACCCTTTTACCAAATCTTCTAATAGTGCTACAATATCCACGAGAGTAGTCTCCTTTGCATAGTTTTTTAGTCGAAACCATTGTATCAAAGGATTAATGATTACTCTCTTTTTATTTCTTTATCAACTGACAAAATCTTTACTCTATTCTAATATCTATCTTTTTCACAAACGAGATACCACACGCTATGCGAGCGATACTCGTTAAGAATAAGAATGCAAATCACCCAGCATACTCAGAACAAATTTCTCCATGGCATTCAGAGTTTATAACGAAAATAGACTGATTCGAGAAAGATGGGTTTTTGTAAGTTGATGTTGTAAAGTGGTACTAGGTGAGATGTAATTTTGATTTCGACAGTTTATCAAGATTCAAAGACGGGATTATAGCACTTTTTACAATTTAAACAAGAAGAAGTAAAGAGCCTCTTCATTGTTTTTTCCGTCGATCCCCACCTCTTCGTTCAAAACCATATCCAAATATGGAGTATAGGAGATTACTAACGTTCTTGGTATAATGAATACCAAGAATTCTATAGCTCTATACCATTCTATTTTCTCTACCATCATTCTTATTCTATCCTTTTTGAAAGGAGTCACTCTATGTCTAAAAAGAGTAACGATTTAAAATTCTCTACAGAACTGGATTTAAAGCGAAGGTTCTTAGCCGAACTTATTCTTATGGATGATATTTTTATGCGAGTCGTTTTAAAGGATGTAAAATGCACGGAATTTATTCTCCAAACCATTTTGGAAAAACCGGAACTCAGGGTGAAAAGCCAAAGTATTCAAAGCGATTTAAAGAATTTGGAAGGACGCTCTTTGGTTCTTGATTGCCTTTGTACGGATAAGGAGGGAAATATTTACAATATTGAACTGCAAAATGACTCTCTAGGTGCCAGCCCAAAACGAGCACGCTATCATTCCGGACTTATAGACATGAATATTTCAAAAAAAGGAAAATCTTTTGATTATTTACCGGAAAGCTATGTTATATTTATTTGTAGTCGAGATATTTTGAAAGGGGATAAACAAATCTATCACATTTCCCGAATCATAAAAGAATCCGGAGCAGTTTTTCCGGACCAAGCAAATATTATCTATGTGAATACCAGTAAAAGTAGCAGTAACGAACTAGGTAAGTTGATAGAAGATTTTTATACTGCGGATCCTAAAAAAATGCATTCGAAAATACTTGCCAAGAGGGTTTCAAAGCTAAAAATTGCAGAGAACTTAGAGAAAGGAGACGAAAAAGCCATGACTACATACTATGATCGTTTAAAGAGACAATGGAAAAAAGAAGGAACAGAGGAAGGAATGGCTAAGGGAATGGCTAAGGGAATGGCGGAAGGACTCGAAAAAAGCGAAGATATCATGGCTAAACTGATGGGTATACTGGTTAAAGAAGGTCGTATTGACGATCTTGCCAAAGCTTCAGAAGATAAATCCTATAGAAAATCTCTCTTAAAAGAGTTTCAGTTAATTTAAGTGAAGACAATAAGTTGAAAAAAAGAATATAATCTTTTCGTATTTTACCTGTTGCAAATAAGACATCGTAGGCAGTATTCCCATTACGCATACAGAATAAGATGTTATGTGCTTCGCTCAGATTACGCGTAAAAAACACTGTACTTCCCTGTTTATTGGGATTGTACAGTGTTTTTAGATAAAAGGCTCTCTTTCTAAGAGAAGAATCGTTAGGCTGTAGTATCTTTGTAGTATCTCTTTAGCATCTCTTTTTAGGAAAATAGCGTGATAAATATCCTAAGTTTCCTAAAACTCCAGCTGTCTCTTTACCTGTTCCTTGTGTTCCGCCTTGATTTTCTTCAAGGTCTCCGGCTGTTCCAGAAGCTCAAGAGCCGTAAAGGCCAAGACCTTGGCACCGAGCAAAATAGATGCAAGACCAAGGCTCGAGCAGGATGCCTTCACAAATTCGGGGCTGTGTGCCGGAATTTTCTTTTTGCTGATGCAAATGCTCGGCTGGATGGTCGGCACCACCTGCGAAACATTTCCCACATCGGAAGATCCCATTTGCAGTGCCTTCCAATCACAGGGGGTAAACTGTTCTCCGAAGCGATTCAAATGCTTTTCATATAAATCATCAAAGGAGGGCGTCGGCACTATATTTTCCACCCAATTCTGATAAGCCTTCATCCTTCCCTTCGCTCCCATAGAAAGGGCGGAGCCGGCCACAACATTTTCCACCTTCTTATATAAAGCTTCGAGACTCGGTTTTGCGCTGGTACGAAGATAAAACTTCGCATGGGCATAGTCCGGAACGACATTCGGAGCGGTGCCGCCGGAGAGAATCACCCCGTGAATTCGGGTATCATCGGTCAAATGCTGTCTTAATGCATTGATGGAATTATAGGTCTGAATAAGCGCGTCCAAGGCATTGATTCCCTCTTCCGGCTCTCCTGCTGCATGGGCAGACTTTCCCCAAAACTCGATGTTCACCGGAACACAGCCCAGGTTTCTTCCGGTCCTCTTGTGCTCATCAGCAGGGTGTGCGCAAAGCGCAAAGTCTACATCCTTAAAATATCCCTCGCGAACGAAGGAACCCTTTGCAGAGCCTTCCTCTCCTCCTTCTTCTCCCGGTGTCCCGTAAACACGGATTTCACCGCCCACTTCATCAATCACTTCCTTTAAGGCTACAGCAGAAAGAGAGGCAGTCGTTCCGAAAAGATTGTGTCCGCAACCGTGTCCCAGCCCCTCTAAGGCATCATATTCCGCAAGGAAGACTACAACCGGTCCTTTTTTCTTACTCTTATAGCTTGCCGCAAATCCGGTCCGGTGTCCTGCTGCAGGCATCTCCACAGAAAAGCCGAAGGAGGAAAGCGTCTTCGACAACTCTTCCGACGCAAAAAACTCATAGTTACTAACCTCCGGTTTTTTGTGAATAGCCAGTGCCAAGTCCTGAAAAAGCTTCCCTTCTTTCTCTACTTTTTTTGCAATTTTTTCTTCCCTATCCGAAAGCCGCACTTCTTCTATTCCTTTCTTTCCCATATCTTTTTCCTCTCTATCTTGAACTTTTTTTGATTTCTTTTTATATTCTCAACCATGCCTTCTCACTTACACTTTTTCTTTAAAATCCGCTTTCCCTATTTCTACATAAGCTCGATTTTAATAAGCCGCAAGCCCCTTTTCCCACGATACTTGTTATGAAAAATAGGAGGAGCAAAGCTCCTCCTCGGGTTTCATCGAACCCTCTAAACCAAATACTCTATACAAAGATTTTCTTAATCCCAAACCGGGATAGACTGTCCATCGTAGTGCTCTAAGATAACCTGCTTTACTTCGTCGGAGTTGTAAGCCTTCTTAATCTTCTGGAAGTCTTCACTCTCGATACGGTCCTTCTTAGCTGCAATGATATTCCAGTAATTCTTCATATCCGGCTCTTTATAATCCTCATAAACGATGGCATCGTTCTTAAGAGTTAAGCCCGCGTCCTTCGCTACACCGTTGTTAATGCAGGCAAAGGATAAGTCGGGAAGAGAAGCCGGAATCTGGGTAGCTACCATTTCCACAATCTCCACATCCTTGTTATACTTTCGATATCCATTACGGTCGGAGTCAGTCCCGCTTCCTTCTTCAAGGTCAGGAAGCCGTTCTTCTCGAGGAACTTCAGTGCTCTTCCGCCGTTAGTTACATCGTTCGGAATAGCAATGATTAAGTGTCCTGTTGCCTCGTCCAAGCTCTTATATTTGGAAGAGTAAATGCCCATCGGTGCAACCTGCGTATAAGCAAGAATTCCTAAATCCGTGTAACCTCTTTCCTTCACGAAATTGTTGAAATAAATCTCGGTCTGGAAAGCATTTAAATCAATCTCGCCATCCTCCAAAGCTTCATTCGGTTTAACATAATCGCTGAACTCTACCATCTCGAGCTTAATATTGTCTTTTGCAAGAAGCTCATTTGCCTTCTCCCACTCCTCGTGGTCGGAACCGTTTACACCGAGCTTATAGGTGCGAAGCTCCCCGGAATCCGCCTTTTCTTCCTTTGCAGCTTCTGTTGCCTTCTCACTGCCCTGTTCTGTTCCTGCCTCCGTTGCCTTCTCTGTAGTCTTTGTGCTTGCACCGCCGCATGCCGCTAAAGATGCTGCAGCAAGTGCTACGGTAAGTCCTAATGCTAAAATTCTCTTTTTCATAATTCTCTCTCCTCTAAAATTCTATATCCTCATCCATGATAGGCTTTTACTACTCTGCATAAACCTGTCTCTATCTTTGAAACAGCATGCTTCCAACAAATTTTTTCCTATCGAAGATGCCGAATAACTACATTATCGATGGCTTACCAGCTTACTTAAGCTGTCCCCCACCCATTGTACAAAGAACACCATGACAAGCATGATGACTATCGTTAAAAACATAACATCGGTTTTATTTTGCCCATAGCCGTAACGAATGGCAAAGTCTCCGAGTCCGCCTCCACCTACCGATCCGGCTACCGCCGAATAGCTAATAAGACCGACCAGCATAATGGTCACCGCCTGAATGATGGCGGAAAATCCTTCCTTCAGCATGACTTTGAAAATGATAGCGATTTCCGAAAATCCCATTGCGCGGTATGCCTCAATCACTCCCTTGTCAATGCTCTGGAGCGCGAGCTCCGTCTGCTTCGCCATAAAGGGAATGCAGGCAATAATCAGGGGAACAATGGCTCCCTTCATTCCTATTGTCGTTCCCACAATGGCACGAACAAGCCAGGGAATGGATGCAATCAAGATGACGAAGGGAATAGAACGCACCGTATTCACAATCTTGGAAAGAATGGAGTAAAGTGGCGGAAAGGATAAAAGCTCTCCCTTCTTTGTTACCGCAAGGACGATGCCCAAGGGAACACCGAGCAATGCCGCAAAGACACCGGAAATGCTGACCATAATAAGCGTCTCATTCAAGGATTTCACAATATAGGGCCAAAGCTTTGCTACATTCGGACATATACTGTTTAGCCATTCCATATTTTGTCCTCCTTTCTCTCCTTATTTTCCTCCTCCGGCTTTAGAGCGTTATCCGGACTCTGCCTACTAACAGGTCTCTCCCCTTGCAAAGGGTGTTCTCCATCAAACTTTTGCCCCGCAAGCTTTTGCCCGCCAAGCTCTTCTACCTTGATTTCTCTGCTCTTTAGATAGGCTACCGCGTCCAAAATATCCTTTCCCTCTCCCTTCATATCGATCGTAAGAGTTCCAAAGGGGACACCCGAAAGAATTTCGATATTGCCGAAGAGGATGGATACTTCTACGGGGTAGTTTCGAACCAGATCCATGATAGCCGGGTCATTGGCCTTCTCTCCGATAAAGGTAAGTTCATAGAGATTTCTCTTGTTCTTCTCCGCAAGGGCAATCGCTTCCTTTCGGTATAGTGTTTTCTCGCGAAACTCCTTCGTGATACTGGACTTCGGTTCGGAAAATACTTCAACAAGGCTTCCTTCCTCTACTATCGTTCCTTCCTCCATCACGGCTACTTTATTGCAAATGCTCTTTACCACTTCCATTTGGTGCGTAATCATCACTACCGTGAGCTTCAGCTTTTCCTGTAAGGAACGAAGCAGTTCGATAATCTGCGTTGTGGTATTCGGGTCGAGTGCCGAAGTCGCCTCATCACAAAGAAGAATCTTAGGTCTTCCCACCAAGGCTCTTGCAATGGCCACTCTTTGCTTTGTCCGCCGGATAGCTGTGAGGGATAGGCCTTTTCCTTGTCTTCCAAGCCTGTTAGTCGAAGCATTTCCTCCACTCTTTCCTTTATTTCTTTTCCGGAAAGTTTCTTATTGCTTTTAAGTAGGACGTTTTCCTTCTCTTTGATTTCTTTTTGAGAAAGAGAAGAATCTTTTTTCAGTTCTGCTATCTTTTCCTCTATTTCTTCTTTACTGAATCTTCTTTGATTTTTAAGCGGTGCTGCTACATTTTCAAACACATTCGCAGAATTTAAAAGGTTGAAATGCTGGAAAATCATACCCATTCTTCGTCGTACAGCTCTGAGCTCTACTTCCGAATAGCCGGTAATGTTTTTCCCTTCTACGATAACCTCTCCGCTTGTCGGTTTTTCCAAGAGGTTTATGCAACGAACCAAGGTGGATTTACCCGCGCCGGAGTATCCGATAATACCGAAGATATCTCCCTCCTCAATCGCCAAGCTGACATCCCTTACTGCGTGAACACCCTCCCCGACTTTCTCCGAAGGAAAGGTTTTTACGATATTCTTTAATTCAATAATAGCCATATTTTCCTCCGGCTCTATCTATCCTGTCTTCCTGTCCGGTCTTTTTTTCATCTTCCTTTAAAAGCGTCTTCCTCTTATAAAGACCATAACACTCCCCAAAAAAAATCCCTCTCTACTCACAGTCTCTTAGTACACTCGGAACTACTGTGAATATTGGGGGATTATAACTGTCTTTTTAAAGCCTGTCTAATTCCTTTTTCTATATGCCTTGTTATAGTTTTATTCTATATCCATTTATCTTTCTATAAATTTAAACATTCTTTTAAAAATCACTTCTTTAAAAATGGACCTTTTCTTTATTTGTAAATTTCCCTGAAAATAAAGCAAATAAGAAGATTTAAGAAATCTACTAAAAATAAGTAATATTTATATTATCATTTATACCAATACAAAAATTAGTAAATTTCTTCCAAAGCACCCTGTACTATAAAACGCTGCTGTCCACCGGCCGGTCCTGAGCAGGTTGAAAGTGTCAAAAGCTTGGGACGCGTCGAGAAGTCTACAATTCCTTCTTGATAATCCTTATAAGAAGAGAGTCTCTTTACCAAGTGGATATAGCTGTCATAGCCGTCATCTCCCTCGAAGTCATTGTAAATTTCGCTCGAGGTTGTGGTTAAATAGTAAGTGAAGATACGATAACGATAAATGCCGTCCGGTCTGCACAAGAAGATATAGGGATTTGTATTTACCAAACCTTCTTCCTTCAGGAAATACTTCAGCTTACCGAACATCGATCCATTTTTCATATTGTGACCGAAGATGAAGGTATTACTCTGGTCATAGTTGCCGTTAGCGTTGTAATCCAAGAAAATGGCACCGGCAAAATTGCTCTTTCCTTCAAAAGTTTTGTGAAGATAATCCTCATTATCCTTACTGCGTACTACAGGATAATTAATGCCCAGTGCAGGAATATAAATCACGGCGGAAAAATCACTGTTAATCTTTGTCAAAGCATCATAGTCAATTTGAAACTTCGGATGAGAAAAATCAACCTGCTCTTTTGCCGCTTCCGACTCCTGCGTTGCATTTCCCTTATTATCCTCTTTCGGCTCTTCTTCCACAACAATATGTTCTTCCAGTTGTGCATACTCATCATTTGCAGCCTTATACTCTAAGAAGTCGCGCAGAAACAGACCGCCGAATACAAGCATGGAAATAAATAGCGCAGTAGGAATCAGATAATGAACAATACTTTGCTTCTTCCTTTTATAGGATCGATTCGAATTTCTTCTCTCGCCTCTCTCTTCATTATGTATTTCTTCCATTTTACTCCTCTCTCTATCCTTTATAATATTCCTTTATTTAATTAATTTGAGAATCACAGTTGCTTTTCCAGTAAGCATACAGCCTCCACATTATTGGTTCTTGGGAACATATCCACTGCACAAAGCCTTTTTACCCTATATCCTGCAGCCTGCAAAGGCTCTAAATCTCTTGCTAAACTCTTCGGCTTACAAGCCACGTAAATAAGTCTGTTAACTCCATAACGAATAATCAATTCCAAAGCCTTCTTGTGCATTCCGTCTCTTGGCGGGTCCACAACGATAAAATCCGGCCGGGGAAGTATATTCCCGTTTTCTTCTTTATCTGCGCTATTCCCCTCCGCTATATCCCCACTCTGATTCATAGCGGCCTTATTTTGCTCTAAAACCTTTAATACATCTCCCGCAATAAAGCGACAGTTTTCAATTCCGTTTTCCTTCGCATTCTCTTTGGCAGACTCTACTGCTTCCTCTATAATTTCCACACCGTAGGCCTCTTTCGCAACCTCGCTCATAAGCTGCGTAATCGTCCCAGTGCCCGAATAGAGGTCAAATATAAGCGGTTTTTCAACTGCTGTATTCGATAAATCCGCATATTCTCGAATCTTCTCATACAGCTTTTCCGCGCCAAGGCTATTGGTCTGAAAAAAGGAAAAGGGAGTGATTTTTAAAAATTCAAACCTAGAAGCTCCTCATAAAAATAGTCCTTCCCATAAAGAATCTCCGTTCCTTGATTTACTACTGCATCCGCCAAACTCTCGTTTTTTGTATGAAGTATTCCCGCAAAATGCCCTTCCAGTTTTCCTTCTTTTTCTAAAGAAAGAAGACTTTCACACCAGCCTTTTAAAAGAGCTTCTTCAGAAATAAAAGTCTTCTTATCCTGTATACTCCCTGCTTCCCCACCTGTCTCGGTGACACAGTTTTCCTCGCTCTCCTGTCTTACATTCTTTACAGCTAAACTTTTCAAAATGTCTTGCTCTGAAAATGACTTTTCAGCAAATAAATTATGCACCAAAGAAACCAGAATCTCTCCGGTTTTCTCTCCTCTTCGAATGAGTAAATGTCTCAGATACCCCTCATGTCTTTTCTTGTGAAAATATCCTACTCCCTTATCCAAAAAATACTCTCTTGTGGCAAGTAGTATTTTTCCCATATCCGGATGAGGAAGCCGACAGTCTTCCGTATTTAAAATGTTAAAAAAGCTCCGCTTCTGATGCAGCCCCAGGCAAAGAGGACCGTCTTTCTCCTGGTCCCCGAAGGAAAACTCCATTTTATTGCGGTAAGCTTCTTTTTTAGGGGAAGAAATAATCCCCTCAAAGGGAAAATCTCCCATAACAAGCGGTGCAAAGAGAGAACGGATTTCTTCTTCTTTTATCTTTAGCTCTTCTTCGTAGGGAATTTCCTGATAATAACATCCCCCGCAACGCTCTTGATTACTACACCAGTTCATGGCTTGCCTCCTTTTACTTAAGAAAAGGAGGCAAGCCTGCCTCCTTTGCTACTCTTAAAGCTTAAAAACGGTACTACTCTTCATTATACTTCAGACTAAGGATTCGCTTTTTAAAAAGTCAGTCCTCGTCAGCAATGTCTTCGTCTTCTTCATCCTCATAGTCATCATAATCTTCCAGATAATCCGGAGCCAAGAAACGATAAACGCAGTAAGCCAATCCACAAAACAGAATAATTCCACTAATGATGGCGCATGCGATACAAATCTTTTTTGTCACATCATCTTCTTTCCGCTTATCCTTCAGCTTAAGAGCATACTGTAAGTCGGTGCTGATACTTTTTGCTTCTTCTGTAAGCCTTCTTGCCCTATCCTTTAAATTCTCTATATTCCACTGATCCATAGCTTTTTCCTTTCATAAAAACGGAGTGAAGCCTTCTCCACTGCCCTTTTAGCTGCAGATATCGAAATCAGTATATCGGTCTTTTCCTGAAAATGCAACGAAAAATCCGACTCGTAAAACACGATAGAACTTACTCCAAAATCCAGTTTCCGTCCGCCATAACAAAATTCTTTTCTACACCAAGCTTATTGGTCCAGAACTTAGTCAATGCGATAGTATAGGTCTCCTGATCCTCTGTGAAAGCATCCTTCCGCTTGTCCCAAAGTTCCTTGGAGCTTGGCCAAAGCGCATACTTGGGAGCAACTGTACTGTAGAAAGCGAAGCTGCCTCCATGCTGGCCGTGATGTGCCATTTGCACAATATCCGCCTTCAGCTTCTCCGGTGGAAGCTCCTCTAAGAGCTTTCCTGCCGCTTCATAGGGAAGGTCTCCTGTAATCAAAAGCTTCTTCCCGTTTATTGTAATCATATAGCATATAGAACTGTTATTTCCGGTATCAATTGGAATGGAATACGCTGTGTTTAAGATTTCCACCGATACATTTCCATAGGAAAAGGTTGTTCCTCTTTCGGAATTCTCATGCTTCTTTTCTGCAGGATACGCAGCAAGATCCTCCATAACTTCCTTAATCATCGGCAGTCTGTAGCCTTGCTCATATTGTTCATAGTAGGAATAGGGTGCGAAACTGAAGTAAATCTGCCCCGGATCAATATCATAAAAATCCGGATGTCCAGCCACCTTCTGCTGCTCCAGAATAACGGAAAGTGCCCCGACGTGATCCTCATGCGGATGTGTGAGAAGCCATGCTGCAACCTTTCCGCCCTTACTCTTGATATACTTGGAAAGATAGGGAGCATTGGTCTTTAAACCTCCGTCCACAACAATCAGCTGACCGTCATTGCTTTCAATTACAATACTAATCTGCTGACCACTTTCATTTCCTTTAAACATGATGATTTTCGCACCGCCAAGTCCAATCGTAGAATCGGTATAAGTCGGTGTGCTCTCTCCGTTTCGAACATAAATCGGTGCATTCCCACTACTAATCTTATCTTGGCTTACATTTGCCGCCGTATTCGCATTTGCATATAAAGTGCCTGTACTATTCTCATCTGCAAACGCAGGAATTGCCAAAGCAAAGCAAAGCCCGATGGCAATCGCCATACTGCCAAATCTTTTCTTCATTAAAACTCCTTATCTAGATTCCTTTTGATTATCAATAATGCATTTACTTTATTACTAATAATGCATTTACTTTATTACCAATAATGCATTTTCTGATTATCAATAATTCATTCTCTCTATATTATAAACAATTACTTTTATATACTTTCTTTTACTACTGCATTACTCCGTTGGCATCAATGCTATATCCGTCTTTCACAGTATTCTTTTCCATTGCACCGACCGGGAATCCCGTGTCATTGAGATTAAAGAAATACCATTTGTCCGCAATATTTTGCCAACCGGTTTTCATCTCTCCGTTTTGGAGATCGAAATAATACCACTGCTCATTTAAGAGCCTCCAAGCGCTTGCCATCTTTCCGGCAGCATCTCCATCCGTGTCAAAGTAGTACCATTTTCCGTTAATTTCCTGCCAGCCGGTCAGCATCACACCATCTCCGTTTAGGAAGTACCAGCTATCTCCCAGCTTCATCCAGTTGGTCTGCATCTTTCCCTGATTATCAAAATAGAACCAGTAATTGTTCACCTGCTGCCAGCCCTGTGCGAGCCTTCCATTTATCTCATAATACCAGTCCGCACCATTTTGGCGCCAGCCAACAACACCTTCTCCGGGACCCTTTGCATTTGGATCCGCCTGATTTCCGTTGTGCAGATCGGATGCTCTCTTTTTATTGTCATTTTGCTTCTGATTCTTATTTTTCTTCTTTCCCTTTGCACTGTACTCCTTAAAGCTTCCCTTGGAGATTCCGCTTGCCTTCAGGGTAATCAGGTTGAAAATATATTCGTCATCTTCTCCGTCCGGACTCTCGGGACTTCCGCTGGAATCCACATACAAAGAGCTCGCAAAATATTGCTTCATATTGTCATTCTTATCATAAACGGCACGAACGGCAATATGATCGAATTCCTTTCCGCTCTGGTTAAAAGAATTGATATTGATCTTTGGAGAATTACTATGCTTCTTTGCAATCTTTTCATCTCCATTTTTATTGTTGTAGTATACCAAGATGTCATAGCCTGTTGCATACTGTACCCTGTCCCAACTGTAAGTCGTTTCATTGGTACTAAAATTAGCCGGCTCCTTCAAAACATAGAAGGGATAGGCATTTGCCTTAATCTTGATGCTGTTCTTACTTTTCTCCACAACTGCCATCTCATAAGCACCGCGTACTTCCACAACTGTAGAAGAATCAAAGCTGTGTCCACTTTCCGGCTTTACAGAAATAGTATAGGTATAGGGTTTTTTGACACTGTTCTGTTTTCCGTCCACAGAAAATCCGCTGACTTCATAACCACTGTCCAGTGCAACCGCTTCCGGCTTAAAATATGTTTCTCCCGATGCGAGCTCTACATCCTCACTCGGACTGATATCAATCTGTACCCTTCCTACCATCTGTTCTGCAAAAACAGGGAAAGCTAACAATCCGGATAGCACTGCAGTCAAAAATAGGATTCTCTTTTTCATCATAACGCTCCTTTGATTTTAAAGGGTGTTCTTTTTGACACCGCATTGTATGTTTCTCTTCTATATATTTCGACTACTTCCATCAAAATATAGAATTTCGTATCCCGCCTCTCTTTCTATAAGCCTGTTAAATCCTGCTTTTTCTCGTTCAAAAGACTAAGTATTACAGCTTATATTGAAGAAGAATTCTTACTTTAATTCGTATTAAGGTAACCAAGCACCGGATACATCAAAACGATAATCTATCCCGTCGATGTTTCTCACGGTGTTCTCCAGCATCGCACCGGAGTCCTCCATATAATACCATACATTGTTGATGTATTTCCATCCTGTACGCATCGCACCGTCTTGGTTTAACCAGTACCATTTTCCGTTAATATACTGCCAATTCGTAGCCATAGCCCCGGAGTCCTTAAGATAATACCAGACATTGTTATTTAAGAGCCAACCGGTCTTCATGATGCCTTGTTCATCCATAAAATACCAAACGCCGTTCACCAATTTCCAACCTGTGCTCGCTTTTCCGTTCTCAATATATTTCCATTGTCCGGGCACTCCTTGTACCCAGCCGTTTTCTACCGTAGTTGCAGTTCTTCCCGGTCCCTCACTGGAAACAATAGTTCCATCCGTGCTATTTGCAGACTTTCCGGATGGACTCGATGAGGCGGAAGACGGATTGGATACAGGATTAGAGGATGAAGAATTCGCAGTTCCATTCAAGCCGGAATTATTTCCACCAATCTGCTTTCCTGCATTCTTCTGGGACGGATTACCCCCGCCGTATACCTTCCAGGAAAATTCCGTCGTGACCTTTCCTTTAATTCCCTTTACTACGCCCTTTTCGCTGGACTGCCAGATTGTGGTCTTACTGCCTTCTACCGGAACATAAATCTGATTTTCAGGGTATGCCGCAAACCAAATATCATAAGGAATCTTTGACAGATTCATATACTTGGTCAGCCAAGTACGGTTTGCATAAACCATAGGAATAAAGCCTGCATTTTGCACCTTCTTACAGTAGGCATTCACCATAGCGGTCAAGTCTTCCTTACTAAGCCCATCGGAAAGCATGGATGCTACTTCAAGATCATAGGCCACCGGATATTCCAGCTTGTAGGGCTTTAGCTTTTTTAAAGTCAGTTCCGCCTCCGCCATGGCATCGTTCATATTTTTCGCCGTGGAACAAAGATAAACACCAACCTTTATTCCTGCTTTTTGCGCACCTTTTACATTCACATCAAAATAAGCATCCTCTTTTGTTCCATAAGCAAGGCGCACCATAACAAAGTCTAAACCATCTTGTTTTGCCGCATTCCAATCAATATCTCCTGTTTCATTTTGGAATTTGGAAACCTCCGTTCCTTTTTCAAGGTAAAGAAGATCCGATCCGTCCTGATTTGTATAGCCATACCATCCGGAGTAATCCATATTCCCTGTATTTGCCGTACTCTTGGATGCACTTCCAAGAGCATCTCCCGGGCCAACCGCAAATATCGGTCTTACACTTAAGTTCATAAAAAGCACTGCTGAAATAGCAAGCAAGCAAAGCTTCTTACTCTTTTTTTGTAGCGCAGGAATTAACCTGTTTTTTCTTTCTGGCAAACTCATCCTCACCTCCAATTTTCTACTCTCCTAGAGTAGCGGGAGGAAGGAAAAATGGCAAGAGTAAGGGGAGAACTGTAAGAGATATTCAGAAAAGAGTAAGGACTTTACAAAAGACAAAAAGCCCCGGAGTTCTGATATATCAGGATCCCGGGGCTTTTTGTCGCATTTTTTAAGTTCTGCTCTTGCAGTAACTCCTTCTATCACACAAGTTCCTACTACTAGGGAATTGCATTCTATTTATACCATATGTCGGAGTAAAAAGCCTACTTTATTAATTATTTCTATTAAATTTTAATAAAATGTTTTTTATACAAGCCTTCTAATGGATTTTATAGGCTTATATGTAGCAGACTGAATGGTTACACCGGATCGAGAATTCAACGCTGAAAGCATCAACCCATTCCCAAGATAAATTCCAACATGACCGGAATAGGCCAAAACATCACCCGGAATTGCATTTTCCAATCCACCTACATTTGCCCCCACAGAGCGAATTTCTGCAGAAGAATGAGGAAGGGAGACACCGAAATGTCCGAAAATCCCCATCAGGAAACCGGAACAATCGGAACCGTTCAGTAAGCTTACTCCACCGTATTTATACGGACGTCCGAGAAACTGCATAGCATAATCCACAACCTGCTGACTTCTGCTTTGCGTATCTCCGCTTAAAACATCAGAAGTAAATAATTCTACAGTCTGATCATTCTGCGAAACAATTTCTCCTTCATCACTGAAAACCAATATATCTTCTTCAGCCGCATTCGGTGCTGCAGCGGAAGAAAATGCGGGAATCGCCGAAAGTGCAAAAACACTGATTCCCAAAGTCAGTACTCCTTTTTTTGTATTATGAATGAAGGAAGTAAATCCCTTCTTTTCTCCAAGCTTTTTGGGGTCTGCCCCTGTTGTTCGAAAACTAGCATTTACTTTTTGCATAAAATCTCCTTTTTGCTTCCTCGAGTCTATTTTTTTAAATAACTAAACAGTCTTGAGTGCTTTTCTTCTTTTGTAATTTTGACTTCTTATCTCCAAACTGCATCTTGTTTCCAATGCAGTAATCGAACACCCCGTCGCAACAAAATATCGTATACTTCTACAAATTATAAAAAAGAAAAGCTGAATAACCTGATACGAGTTTAAATCTTAGGGAGAAGATATGACCAAAATAAAAACACAGTATGAAGATTCACTGACACATTCTTACGAAGAAAGCCTAGTTCTATCGATTTCATACCATGTTTTTTTACAATTTTCTGACATTCAGTCTATTTTATATAATTATTTTTGAACTATCTCTTTGTTCTTCCTCTTTTTTTCACTTTGCGGAGTATATCCGATGAATTTCTCCGAAATATGGACATCAAAGAAATGAATAACCGGTCCTAAGCAAAGAGCGGAAAGTAATGTTCCCAGTCCTACCAGACCGCCCAATAAGTAGGTGGCAAGGGCCGCAATACCGTCTGTAAACATCCTGCAACCGTAATAATGCTTTTTCGTCTTATCTCGAAGGCCTAAAGATAAATAGTCATAAGGCGCAACTCCAAGATCTGCGGTTTGATAAAGAGATACACCTAAAGAAGTCACAACAACGGCAATCAGAGCCCATGCTATCTGCACAATAATGCCGTATTGCTCTGCATAACCAAAGTTTTTCACAAGAATTCCATAAATGAAACTTACTGCATAGCCTACAAGTATGCCATTCGCAAAGGTTCCGGCACCAATGTATTTTCTTCCAAAAAAAATCTGAATAATGAGGAAAATAATATTTGCATACAGATTCTGTAGCCCCAAGGAAATCCCAAAAATTTCCGCAAGTCGCATATTTAATGCGGAAATCGGATCATTTCCCAAATGAGATTCCTTAAATAAGGCAATTCCCACAGAAATAATGAGCACACCGAGAATCATACCGACGTACCTTCTCAGCAAAATATTCTTTTCCTTCATATGCCCCTCTACTCTCTCTTCTCCTTTTTACGGATGCACAACAACCGGGCAGCCCTTCTGAATCCGATTGTATAACTCTGCAGCCTTGTTCTTCGGAAGATTGATGCAGCCATGAGAACCGCCCCTAACATAAATATCCCCTCCGAACTTAGAACGCCAAGAAGCATCATGTAATCCGATTCCGCCATTAAACGGCATCCAGTAGTCCACATGCGCTTCGTATTCCGGCTTCCCGTTAATTAACCTACCCCGAAGGATACGATTGGTTTCCTTTCCTCTTAAGAAAAATACTCCGGAAGGGGTCTCTCTGCCGGCTGCCACCATACCGGTAACCGTCGGACTCTCCCAAACCAAACTTCCGTTTTCATAGTAATAAACATGCTGTAAAGTTAAATCCACCTCTAAAAAGGTATTTCCAAATTGAGGTTGTGCATACTGTGCAGGCTTATAGGCATAAACAGGCTCTCTTTCCATACTTTGGAAAGAAGAAATCGCCTGCTTTAAGGCTTCTTTTTCTGCCGCAACATTGATGTGAAGAGCGTAGGGTGTAAGCATCGCAATTTCTTTTCCGCTGGCAGAAGTGAAAGAAACGGTATTTCCCGGATTGCCATACTTGCCTTCCAGATAGTTTGCATAGGCCAGTACTTTTTCTTCATCAAACTGTACACCGGAAGCATTCATCCCCGTAACCATTTCATAAAGACTGTCTCCGGATAACTTTTCTTTGTTTCCCAATACATCTGTCACAATCTCCACGGAATGAAGACGATTTAACGCATCAAGCTTTGCTTCCAAGTCCCCTTTTCGAACAGTGAGCTCTTCATAAATTCCTCTTTGGCTCAAGTCTATGGTGTTCTCTCCACGCTGTAAGGCAGAACGAACATTGGCAAAAACTTCGCTTCGTCCAGAGAATTTCCCTCCTGCTCCGGAACGATACTGAAGCTTCCATCCTTCTTAATATAGGCATTGCTTGTTTTCTTGCTGTTCTTTAGGAAGGATAACTGACTAAGCTTCTCATTCAGTTTTCCTTCATCATAAGTTGCAGAACTTCCCTCCAAGGAATACTCATAGCGGGCATCGGGATTTCCCGTTACAGCCTTCGCGGTCTCGTCTTGCAAAATCTGCGCCAAATTAGTCGGAGCCTGAAGATGATATCCGATATCTGAACCCTTAATCTGTTCTGTCTTGTCTTTTCCTTTTATATAAAGGATATAATCCCGGCTATATTCTCCCTCCAAATATGCTTTTGCTTCTTCAAGCGTTTTTCCGGAAAGAGGTATTCCATTACCATAGGTTCCCGTCACAAAACGATCCAAGGCATAAACGTATGTGGGTAATAAGAGAATAAACAGCAACACAGTAAATACGATTTTAAATTTTCTCATCTTCTCCTCCAAAAAAAGTAGTCCATCTATTTTACATCGACTTCACTCTCTTGAGTAGTCAGAATAGTGAAACTGTACTCCTATATTACTCACCGAAGACTTTCTTTCTTAAAGCTCTTGCTGTTGGAGTGTCCGCCAAACCGCCCTGTGCAGTTTCTTTTAAATTTACCGACATACTGTCTCCAACCGACTTCATCGCAGCAATGCATTCATCAACCGGTATTTAAGTCAATTCCAGCTAGAGCCATATCCGCACTGGAAAGTGCAATCACTACTCCGGAAACATTTCTCTTAATGCAGGGAATCTCCACAAGACCGGCTACCGGATCACAGACCAGACCCATCTGATTTATGATAGACATCCCTAAGGCATCACCGCATGAAGCAGGGCTCCCTCCCATAAGTTCAACCAAAGCTGCCGCTGCCATCCCGGATGCCGAACCGCACTCCGCTTGGCAACCGCCTTCTGCTCCTGAAATCGACGCCATCTGCGCAATGACCATTCCGAAGGCACCGGCAGTAAAGATAGACATCACAACATCTCTCTTCGAAAATCCCTTATCCTCATACATGGAGACAAGACAACCCGGGAGAATGCCGCAGGAACCTGCAGTAGGTGTTGCCACAATACGCCCCATGGCCGCATTACAATTGGAAACACACATTGCCCGTCCAATTGCTCTTGTCATAAAGCTACCGGAGAGTCCTCCACCCGTCCTATCAGAATACTGCAGCATCTTTGCACCCTCACCGCCTGTCAACCCCGAGGTCGAAAGAAGATTCGGATCATTTCCTTTCTTAACCGATTCCACCATGACATCAAAGTTTTTCTCCATCATGGCGTAAAGCTCTTCCTTAGGAAGCTGCATCTCTTCTGCCTGATCCTCCAGACAAAGTTCACTGATTTTTTTATGCCCTGCTTTGTTGCAGCATCGCAGAGCTCTTTTATACTGGTATATTTAATCATTTTTTCCTCTTGTTTTCTTTTTAAATTGCCCGAATCAGCAAAGCATGCTCCACATTTTCAAGCTGGTTTATATCCTCCATTAACTCTTGAGGGGGGATTTGATCGATTTCTATCGTCATAAGAGCCGTTCCGCCCTTTTCCGGACGGCTGAGACGAAAGTTTCCGATATTCAAATCCTTATATTTTTCATACATAATATGTGTAACTTCCGCAATCACACCGGGTTTATCCTTGTGAAGTACCAGAATTGTATTATTGTCCCCGGTAAAGTCCACTCTCATTCCGTTGATGGAATCCACCCTGATATTTCCTCCGCCGATACTGGCACCTTCTACTATCCCCTTTTCGCCACCGGCCAAGGTATAGTGAATCCTTGCCGTATTGGGATGTGCCCCGGGAATATCATTCTCTATGAAACGATAATCAATTCCTCTATCCTTTGCTATCTCCAGGGCATCCCTGATTTCTTCCGAGTAACTGTGGTAGCCCATAATCCCCGCAAGTAAAGCTCTATCTGTTCCATGCCCTCTATAGGTTCTTGCAAAGGATCCGGAAAGCTCAATATCCAGCTCTTTAAAATCCGAGCTGCCCGCCACTTTATTAACTACTCTCCCAAGCCGTACAGCTCCTGCAGTGTGTGAACTGCTCGGACCGATCATAATGGGACCAATGATATTAAAAACGTTCATTTCCTTTCCTTTCAACTCTCTATCTATAATTTCTAAAAAAACAAAGAATTATTTTGTCTATGCCATATGAACCGAATAAAAATATAAATCAAATGCATCAAGAATACAATCTGCTATATTCTTGATAAATATAAAGAAAAGGTACAAAAAATAAAATATTTCTTTATATACAATATAGGTCTGAAAGGGGAGCGCTCTCTCGCTAACCTCGCCACGCAACGGACACTAAGCGAAAAACCGCATTACCTTTGTTTTTCGCAAGTACCGGTGGGCTCCTATTCCCCCATTTCAGACCTATACTGCATAAAAGTTATATATAATTGTGTTTTTTACAGCTTCAAGTGTTTTTTATAAAATCCCACCTACAGCTACAATAAGCGGAGCGAAAACCAAAGCGATAACAGTCATCAGCTTAATCAGAATATTGATGGATGGTCCTGAAGTATCCTTAAACGGATCTCCTACTGTATCTCCTACAACAGCCGCCTTATGCGTATCCGAGCCTTTTCCGCCATTGTGTCCTTCCTCAACATACTTTTTCGCATTGTCCCATGCTCCACCGGAGTTGGACATAAAGATAGCCATCATTACACCGGAAACGAGGGCTCCGGCAAGTAAACCGCCAAGAGACTCCGCACCGAGCAATAATCCGATTCCCAAAGGAGCAAGAACAGCCAATACACCGGGAACAATCATCTCACGCAAGGCCGCCTTTGTGGAAATACTGACACAGGTTTTATAATCCGGCTTTTCTGTTCCTTCCATGATGCCCGGCTTCTCTCTAAACTGCCTTCTTACCTCGGAAATCATAGAAAAGGCTGCCTTACTTACGGAACTCATCGTAAAGGCGGAGAAAAGGAACGGAAGCATAGCTCCAATGAAAAGCCCGATGCAAACACGGCTGTCCAAAACATTGATATTGTTTAAGCCTACCGCTTGTGCATACGATGCAAAAAGTGCCAGAGCAGTTAAGGCAGCGGAACCGATCGCAAAGCCCTTCCCCATGGCAGCAGTGGTATTTCCAACCGCGTCGAGCTGATCAGTAATACATCTTACTTCTTCCGGAAGGCCGGACATTTCTGCAATACCGCCCGCATTGTCCGCAATAGGACCATACGCATCTACCGCAACTGTAATAGCTGTTGTGGATAGCATACCTACTGCTGCGAGTGCAATTCCATAAAGTCCAAGAACACTATAAGAAATAAAAATCGCAACGGAAATCAATACGATGGGAACTGCCGTTGAGCGCATTCCGATGGCCATACCGGAAATAATATTGGTAGCCGGACCGGTTTCGGACTGCTTTGCAATTTCTTTTACAGGATTATAGGAGGAAGAAGTGTAGTACTCTGTAACTGCGCCGATAGCAAGCCCTGCAATGAGCCCTGCCGTAACGGCAAAAGCTGCATGTAAATCCCGGAAGAAATACTGAGACAGGGCAAAGGCAAATATCAGAACCGCAGCAGCGGAGGAATAGCTCGCCATCTTTAAGACTTTACTCGGATTATCTCCTCCGAGAGTCAGTACCAAAATACTTCCGAGAACGCATGCAAGCAAAGAAAGTCCTGCCAGTAATAAGGGGAACGCAACACCCTCTATCGACTTCCCTTCCAAAAGGAAGCCGAGTGTCATCGCAGAAACCAAAGCCCCCACATAGGACTCAAAAAGGTCTGCACCCATTCCTGCCACGTCGCCGACATTGTCTCCTACATTGTCCGCAATTACCGCAGGATTTCTGGGATCATCTTCAGGAATTCCCGCTTCCACCTTACCTACAAGGTCAGCACCCACGTCTGCCGCTTTCGTATAGATTCCACCGCCCACACGGGCAAAAAGAGCAATACTGGATGCCCCCAAAGAAAATCCGGAAAGAACGCCCACATCCTTTGTCAGCATATAGAAAAGTCCGATTCCGAAGATACCGAATCCAGCCACACACATGCCCATAACGGAACCGCCGGAAAAGGCAATGGAAAGTGCCTTCTTCATTCCATACTGTCTTGCAGCCTCTGCAGTTCGTACATTTGCCGATGTTGCGGAGCGCATACCGAAATATCCTGCAAGAGTCGATAACAATGCACCAAAGATAAAGGCTACAGCACTAAGCCAGCTTTTTGTTCCAAAACCGATACATAAAAATAAGCTGCAAACAAAAAAAAAAGAAGAATCCGATACTCTGCAAAAAGAAATGCTTCCGCGCCTTCTGCAATCGCCTTCGCAATTTCCTTCATTCTCTCATTTCCGGAATCCTCTTTCAGAATCTTCTGTCCCTGGAATAAAGCGAACAGAAGCCCTAAGACACCCAAAACAGGTACGGCAAAAAATAAACTATCCATTTCGTTTTCCCCCTTAAAGAAAAGCAACACGATTTCTATTCGTGTTTGTCAGATAATCATAACAAAGGAATAGACATTTTTCTACTATTTATTTTAAAAAAGAAATTTTTTTTAAAATAAATAATGTGATTTTCTCATTTATCTATTCTTAATCCGAGCCATAAGAGAACCTAAAAGCATAAAGAATTCCGCCAAAGTATAGAGCAATATCTCCAATATTGATAATCATCTTTTTAAAACGCCGATTCGGATATAAAGATAATCCGTTACTTTTCCATAGCGTACCCTATCGTAAGTGTTGGACATCGCACCGCCCAAAACCATCGCCATCCCGTACTTTTGTAAAAGAAAAGCGTCTCCCATTGTATAACTCATATAGGGAAGGGCAAAAAGCAAGAAAAAAATGGTTGCCAAAACAGACAAGGCCTTAACGAGCTTCGGATGACGGCCCAAGCGTCCCATGGAAAAAAACCGGGATTAAACGCTCTTCGGATTTCCACAAGTCCTCTGCTACCTTTCAGCTTTTTTTGGGAAAAATCCTCATCCTTTGCACAATTGATTTTCTCTTTCAAAACTCGATCCAGCGCAAAGATTCCTGCCGCTACAAGAAGCAGACAGAAAAATCCCTTGGGCAAAAACCAAAAAAATTTTATTCTACTACGCATCACTTCTTCTCCTTCTCTTCACCCGATTAATATGTCGTTCAAACTCCCCACTTTGTAAAAGTTCTGTCAGTATACATTGTTCCAAAACAGGAACGGAACAACTGTAAAATGCAATTTTCTTAAGATCCTCCTTCGTCCTTTCCTTAGGAAGCAGCAGGTATGCCATACGAAAAGCAGGACCTATAGTTTTTGAAAAACTGTTAATGTAATATACGGAATTACTTTCATCCATACTGAAAAGGCTGTCCTCGGGTTTTCCCAGAGCGGAAAACTCCGAGTCGTAGTCGTCTTCTATAATGATTGCTTTTTTTCTCCTTACAAAGTCCAGATACTCTCTTCTTTTTCCGGCCGTTGCTGTAATTCCGGTTGGAAAGCTATGAAAAGGAGTAACGTGTAAGACCTTGCTCTTTGCCTTTTGCAATGCAGAACTGTGAATTCCATTTTTTTCCCCATTCCCAAAAAAACTCGAGAGTAATTCCATTTTGCCTTGTAAATCTTTTTGCATCTTCTCATAGGACGGATACTCTACCGCAAAACTCTGCTCTCTTCCCAGAATCTGCACAAGCAGAGCATAAAGCTGCTCTGCACCGGAACCAATCAAAATCTGCTCTTCCTCTACAAAGATGCCCCTTGCCCTTCGTAAATAATCCTTCAACGCTCTTCGTAAAAAAATATTTTCCCCTGGTTCTCCGAGGGACTTAAAATCTCTTCTCCGTATTTGGAAAGCACCTTTTCGGACCGTTTTCGCAATCGCCGAGTAAGCCATTCCTCCTTATCTCCGCTTTGAAAAATACATTAAAGATAAGTTCTGCTCTTGCTGCTCCTCAACAGGAAAAAGAAGCCCGTCTTGATAAGAGACAAAAATAGCCGCTTCGTTCCCTCCCCTCAATATAGCCCTCTTCCTCTAAAAAGAGCATAGCTGTGCTCCACTGTGAGTAAGGACATCCCCATGGTAGAAGCCAAGAGACGCTTGGGAAGGCATTTTTCCCTAAAAACGATAGCGCCCTTCAACAATGTCCTTTCGGAGAGTCTGATATAAATCAATGTATTTGAACTGCCCCGGCATTTTCCCTCCTTCCTCCGAAACCGCTCCTTTTTATTCTTCTTAAGCAATTTTTTTCTTTGGCTGTGTTTTTTTCCCTAACTATCTTTCTGAATTCATATTTCTTTAATCTACTCTTCTCTATATTTCCGAAAAAAATCATTATGTTATATATTTCGCTCTGCCAGTCCCTATAACTTAAACAAAAGCCTTGTAATAGGAATAGGCGGACGGAACACTAAGCTTCGATTCTATCTCTTCCTTTGTGTATAATTCTAACCCTTCTCTAACTCCTAAGGGAAGCGGAAACTCTCCGCACTCCACCTCATATCCGATCATTTCCCATTCCTTATGGGTAAAAAAATATGCCTCGCACTTCGAGCTCTTTTTAGCTTTAGAGGAGTAAAGCCCAGACGCTCCACCTCTTCCAGTGCTTCCTTTTTACTCAGATGCCCCTCCCTTTGGTAAAAGCTGTAGAGACCGGCAAGAACTCCTTTCTTCGGACGTTTTGTCAAGACCAGCCTCCCTCCCTGTCGAATCAGGAAAATGCTGTACTGCTCGACTGTTCTACCCTTCTTTTCCTTCTTTACAGGATAGTTTTCCGGATTGCCCTCCTTTGCACTTTTACAAAATAAGGAAAGGGGACAGGCTTCACAGGCAATATTTCCTTTGGGAATACAAACTGCTGCCCCTAAATCCATGAGCGCTTCGTTAAAGTCTCCCGCCGCTTCCTCCGTCATGCGCTCCTTAAAATACCGGAAAGCAGAGAGTTTCGCTTCTTTCGACTGAATATCTTTATCATACTGATTGCAGCGGGCAAAAATACGGAGAAGATTGCCGTCTACTGCCGGTATTTTCTCCGAAAAAACAATAGAGGAAATAGCCGCCGCCGTATATTCCCCTATCCCGGGAAGGGAACGAATATCTTCATACTTTTTCGGCATTTCTCCCCCGAATTTTTCTACAATCTGCTTCGCACCCTTATGAAGATTCCTTGCACGAGAATAGTAGCCCAGACCCTCCCAGAGTTTTAGAACTTCTTCTTCTTTCGCTATAGCAAGACTTTCTATATCCGGAAAACGCGCAATAAAAGCGATGAAAAATAGCCTTTACCGCCTCTACTCTTGTTTGCTGCAACATAATTTCTGAAAGCCAAGTATAATAGGCATTTTTTTCTTTCCGCGCTGGAAGCTCTCTTCCATTTTCCCTAAACCAGCTTAAAAAGCCTCTTTGCAAAACTGTCTATTTTTTTATTCCCTCCCGAAACTCTTTTTAATGAAGACTCCATACTCTTCATTATGCCTTACATACCAGATGAACACTTATTCTCCAATTTATGTTTCCTCTAAAATAGATCCGTTAAAAATAGGAAAAATCACAAGCAATAAGATTACGCCTCCCAGTAAATCCGCTTCCCCGGAGAACAGCGTACCGAATTTCTTTCCGATAAAAAAATACCGGTTTGGCAAAGAAAAAAAGGTCACAATTCCTATGATGAACGAAGCCAAAAATACTCTTCCTAAAGAATAATGAGAGAAGGTAAATCCCAAAAGACAGAGCATCTACTGATGTCCCTGATGGCCTGAAACATCAGGTTCCCCTGCCATTCCTCCGTTTCCTTATTCCTAAACTTCAAGTATGCACTGTAAAAACATTTTTTTATAGAAAGATAGAGAAGTAATATTGTGGAAATAGCGGAAACATACTTCATAAGCACCTTTGCAAAACCAAAGACTGTACCGACAAGGGCAAATCCAAGCACCGGCATGATGAACTGAAAGAATCCGAATGTTCCGGAGAGCATAAGACTTCTCTCCGACTTCATTTTCGGCTCCTGCATCCCCTCCGCCATAGAAACAGCCACCGCATCCATCGCAAGTCCTACTCCCAGTAAAACACTGTTTAAAACGAACATACTACTCCCTTATATAATCAAAGGCCAAGCGGGGACTCCCGTCCTCCACATGCACTATCCCGCAATACTGAAATCCGAAATGCTTCAATGCTTCCTGCATAGAACGGTTTTTTTCGTGGGTATCGATTCGAAGATAGGGAATCTTATCCAAGCAGAAGGAAAAGCAAGTCCTCGTAATCCCTGCTTTTTTCCCGGATGACGCAATTCTATGAATAACACCGTAGCTATCTTCCCTTCTCCATGCACCATCTATTTCTTTATAATTTTTCTCTTCCCCGATAAAGAAGGTAAATACAGCCAAAATCTCTTCCTCTTCCACTACATAGAGCTCGCTCTTTATTAAGTCCTGTCTCGCATCGTTCTCATTTGGGTAGGTCTTCCATTGCGCAAAGTTCCCCTCTTTTCGCATATAGGCTCTTGCCAAGTCATAGATTTGACAGATTTCTCGAATATCTTCCTCTTTCGCCAAACGAATATTCATGCTCTCTCATTCTCCCCGGGTATCGTCGGAAGCTTCTGCAATAGCAGATACAGCTATCCATCCGAAACACAGACCAAATCCCTTTTTAAGATAAATAAGTATTATAGCACTGTCTTTCCGGGAATTACTGCACAAAAACTCATTTTTATTTTTTTGTGAAAATAGCACAAGCATTTTTGTTTTTCCTACATACCTCTGTTTTTGAAAGCGGATTATTATGTCATGGAAGCGAAAAAAATATTCTTTTTCGTATTATAGATATTCGGATAATATCTATAAATGGATATTATCCGAATATGAAGTATAGGAGATTCTTTTCTCTCCCTCTATACTGAGCTCACGGAATACAAGTGCAGCTTGCACTTTCCGATACGGAGGTGGATATGCTTCATTCCAACTATGAAATCCTCTTAGTTTTTCTATTCTACGCCGCAATAAAAGACCTGCAAAAAAGAAAGATTTCGAATTTATTTTTTCTATGCTCCTTCCTTTTCTTTTTTCTGTATTTCGGTTTTATCCAGTGCGGTACCTCGTTCACAGATCTCATTCTTTTTCCCTCAAAGCTCATTCTCATTCTTATACTAAGCTATCCCCTCTTTTATTTTACCGGAAGCGGGGGAGCGGACTGGAAGCTCTTTTCCCTGATTCTTTCCGTTCTCCCCTTCGATAAAAGCATTTTTCTTCTTTTTCTCTCAACCCCCTTTTCCCTTCTCCTTTTTATATTCTTGAAGAAGATATTCCTTTGCATTTTTCTCTTTCTTTCTGCAGTCCCCCTCTTAAGTCTTTTTCTCCTGATATCAGCAAATATTTTCATTATATATAAAATTACTCCAACCCGTTTTTGAAAGGATCCGACATGGAAAAAATACTAACTATTTACGATGAAGACAGCCTCTATGCAAAACGTCTTTCCCTTTTACCTCCGCCAAAATACAAAGCTCCCCTTCCAGATTTATCCTATAAGCGATCCGGAAAGTTTTGCTCAATTTTTCTAAAAAAAGAAAGAAAGCGACCTCCTTCTTATATCCGAAAAAGAATGTAAAAAGCTTCCTCTTTCCTCTAAAAGCGGAAGAGTTCTCTATTTAAGCGATGAAAGCCTTCTATCTGAAAAGAAGAAAGAAAAATCACATCTATAAATATCAGTCTGCAGACCAGATCATGCGTGAAATCCTTCTTCAATATGGAGAAATCGAGCTCTTAGAAGACGGAAGACAACAAAAAAAGCGGATATCTTCATGGTCTATAGCCCTCTCGGTCGCTCCGGTAAAACCTCCCTGTCTTTTGAGATAGCAAAGCTTTTAGGAAAAAATCGAAAGACACTCTATCTATCTCTTTCCGAATCAGCCGGAGCAAAAAAACATCTTCCCATAGAACGGGAATGTTTAACGGAAGTCTTATACCATTTTAAAGAAAAGAATCTGAATCCTATGATTCTTCGCGCTCTTTCCTATGAAAGAGAGAGTTACTCTACCATTTTACCTGTACGGAGTCCCGAAGACATCAATAGCCTAAGTTCAAGAGAACTGTCTCTTCTTCTCGATAAAATTGCGGAAGATGCCGGAGTCAGCGCCCTGATTATTGATACCGACAGTTCCATGAGTCGCTATCTAGATTGCTTTCATCAAGCAAAAAAAGATTTTTTTATGCCTGTGCTTTCCGATAAAGTCTCCAAGGATAAGTTGGCATTTTTCGAAGACTATCTGAAAAAAAATATTTCTCCGGAAACCCAGGAAAAATTTGTTCAATGCAGTCTTCCATTGGAGGAGGAAACTACATCAAACGAAATAGAAACCTCTACAAAAAACCGGGGGAAATCTCCCGCTATCAGTAAGGCAAGTATAAGTGACTGCCCCTACGCAAGTCTTAAAGAATATGCGGAATCCTTTACTCTTACACTACATCTACGAAGAGGAGGATAAAGAAAGAGAACAATATAGAAAAATGGTGCTTTAGGAGGAACTATGTTAGCTTTAGACAACATTAAACAGGAAATAAAAAAAGAACTCCTTACCGATCTGGAAGAGAGACAAATCTCCGATTCTCACCTCTATCAGGAAATCGACAGCGCTTTACTAAGTCGAAAAAGATATCGCATTAAGAGAAAAAAACTTTATCTTCGAACCGCAGTCTTCGACAGCTTCCGTAGACTGGATCTGCTATCCGAGCTCTTGGACGATCAAAATGTCACGGAAATCATGATTAACGGTCCTCGAGAAATCTTTGTAGAAAAGAAGGGGCACATGGAGCGCTGGGAACGTTCTTTTCAAAACGAAGAGCAGCTTTCCGACTTGATTCAACAGATTGTCTCCCGTATTAATCGTGCAGTCAATACCAAAAAGTCCCATTGTAGATGCCAGACTGGAAGACGGTTCACGTGTTCATGTTGTTCTTCCTCCTATTGCTCTAAAAGGACCGACCGTCACGATTCGAAAGTTCCCGGAACCCATTACCATCGAAAAATTAATCCAGCTCGAAAGCCTTAGCGAAGAAGCCGCAGATTTTTTAAAGAGTCTGGTAAAAAGTTCTTACAACATCTTCATTTCAGGCGGAACGAACAGCGGAAAGACAACTTTCTTAAATGCCCTTTCCCAATTCATTCCAAAAAGTGAGCGAATCATCACTATCGAAGACAGTGCGGAATTACAGATTCAGGACGTAGAGAATTTGGTTTCTTTGGAAACCCGAAATGCGAATGCGGAAGGCGAGGGAGCTGTCACAATTTCCGATCTGATTAAGGCTTCTCTCCGAATGAGTCCCAACCGCATCATCGTTGGAGAAGTCCGTGGTAAGGAATGTCTGGATATGTTAAATGCCATGAACACCGGGCACGATGGAAGCATTTCCACCGGACATGGAAACAGCAGTCAGGATATGCTGCGCAGAATGGAAACTATGGTCCTGCAGGAGCGGAACTTCCTTGAGTTCCATTCGAAACATGATCGCCTCCGCAATAGAAATCATGGTGCATCTTGGAAGAACGAAGGATCACAAAAGAAGAGTTTTGGAAATCAGTGAAGTAGTAGGAGTGGAAAATGGAGAAGTCAAACTCAAAAAACTGTATCAGTACAATGGGAAAGTTCTGGAAAAAGCTGTCGGATTTGTCTCACGAAGAAAAGCTCCTCCATAGACTATAGGGAATATGAAATCAGTTTAGGAGAATATCTTTGGCACTTGGGAAAATCCTTACTGCTGCTTCTTGTCATCAGCTATACCTTCTATCGTTCCTTTCTGCTCTTTCTCTTTTTGATTCCTTTTTCTCTACTTATTCCTTTTTTCCTTCGATCAGGTCTTCGAAAAAAAAGACAAAACCAACTTCTGCTTCAATTTAAAGAGATGATTTCCATTCTAAGCTCCTTTCTTAGTGCAGGCTATTCCATTGAAAAATGCTTTTATTGCCACTATTCCCGACCTTTCCGCACTAATAGGGGAAAAACAGCTATATGGTGGAGGAACTAAAACTGATAAAACACGCCCTTTCCATGAATCGTCCCCTAGAAGAACCGCTCTCTCAGTTTGCCTTTCGTTCAGGACTCGATGACATTCATAATTTTTCAGAAATTTTTCTGGTAGCAAAACGGTCCGGAGGAGAGCTGTGTGAAATCATTCAACACAGCAGTTCCATTATTCATGACAAACTAACGATACGAGAGGAAATCCTAACCTTAAGTGCCGCAAAGCGCTTTGAGCAAAAAATCATGAACGGCATACCCTTTTTTATCATCTTTTATCTCAATACTTCTTCTCCGGATTTCTTTTCCATTTTATACAGCTCCATTATGGGAAGGATTATCATGACTGTGGCTCTCCTCATTTATCTCTTTGCCATTTATCTTTCTCAAAAAATCATCTCGATTCCGATATAATTCTGCAAATTCATACACGGTGAAAAAATGAAAATAATCGCTCCCTACATTCATAAGCTACTCCGCTTCTTCACTTCCCAAGATGAAGCAATGATAAAAAAACAGGCAGGCATCCTTATTGTTTCTCTTATACTTTCTTCTCTTCTCTTTTTGGAAAGTCAAAAGGATGGTCATATCCAATCCGGTTACATCTTGGAGCGTGAAGGAATCGGCGGAAACGAATACAATCTCCCTCTTCAGGTAGAGGGAATAAATCCCGAAAAAAAGGAAAATGTGAATATCAAAGTCTCTCCCAGAATTTATACCAAGGAAGAAGCGGATCAAGTTTTCTCCTCCCTGCATGAAAAAGCCGAAAGCCTGCTTTTATCCGAGGACGAAAGCTTTGACGAGATAAAAACTTCTCTTCATTTAACAAATTATTTTCCTGAAGAAAACGTGAAAATGAGCTGGAGTTTTACTCCTACAGCCTTAATCAATGGAGATAAAAAAATCACGGAAGACGATAATTTAGAGCTGATTCTGAACTATCGTTCCATCTTAGGAGATAAGGGAAAGATATACCATGAGCTCTTGGAACAAGATCAAATTTTAGAGGGAATACTCGAAATAAAATTCAGCACCAACATTCTCTCCCCCAAAGAAGGACCTGATGATGCAGAGCTGGAAAATTATTTTCGAACTTCGGAAGACTATCTCTACTCTTCTCCGACCTATCTCTTTCCCATACGAATCTATCCTGAAGAAAAAACTTCTTTAGAAAGCTTACGAAGTCTCCTGGAAAAGAAAATAGCATCCCAAAACTCCGAGGGTAGAGGAAGCGACAAGCTGGAACTACCACGGGAAATTGAAGGAAAGAAAATCATTTTTACTGAAGAACAATCTCGACGTTATCTCTTCATTCCCCTTCTTGGCCTTCTTCTTGCGCTTCTTCTCCCTCTAAAGGAAAGAGAAGAAAAAAAAGAAAAACAAAAGGAGAGAGAAAACTCCCTAAATCTTGACTATTCCGAGCTGGTATCCAAACTGGTTGTCTACCTTGGTGCAGGACTTGCTCTGCGAAATGCCTTTTCCGAAATCAGTAAACAATACAGCTTCTTAGTTAATCAATGCGGGCTGGAAAACCATCCCTTATACGAAGAACTGCACACCTTGCTAAATCAATTAAAAAGCAATGTGGGAGAAGGGAAAGCGTACCTTGATTTTTCCAAAAGGATTGCACTACGTCCTTATAACAAGCTTATCAGCGTGATTGAACAAAACCGAAAAAACGGAAGTAAACATCTTCGTTTGCAATTACAGGTGGAAATGCAAGAAGCCTTCGAAATGCGAAAGTCCACAGCCAAAAGACTCGGAGAAGAGGCAAGCACCAAACTCCTGCTTCCCTCTTCATGCAGCTCTTTATCATCATGCTCATTATTATTTATCCTGCCATGCAATCTATGGGATAAAAATATTAATTCAATATTACTGCAAAAGTAGAACTTGTCAAACAGCAATCTCTTCTTTGCTTTTGTAATATACAGCATGCCTTGCATGTTGCAAACTATCCGGCAATTTTGCCATTTCTAAAAGGAGGTTATTATGCAGTTACAAAACTTAGTCAAGGCTCAATATGCCTTTGACGCTTGGCTTTTTTCCCACATGGAACAATGTAAGAAAAAGAGACGGAACTTAATCAAGGGAAATGAAGCACTGGGAACAATTGAGTTGGTTCTCATTATCGTAGTCCTTATATCCCTCGTTGTTATCTTCCGAGATAGAATTAAGAATGTTCTTAATGACATCTTAAAGAAAATCGAAAGTAACGCAAAATCCGTCTAACCCCCCCTCTCTTATGGAAAGGAAAAATCATGATAAAAAGAAAGTCTTCCGCCTCCATTACGGTATTTCTTTCCTTAGCTTCGTGTTGATTGCCGCATTGATTCTGACGATTACGGAGTCTGCAAGAACAATCGCACAAAGATATTATATGCAAACTGCTTTAAACAGTGCCATGGAATCCCTCTTTTCTGAATTTCACAGGCCTCTTTGGGAAAACTACCGTATCTATGCTCTGGAATACTGAGATGACGCCTTGTTACAGGAAGAATTGGAAACATTTATTAAACCCTATTCCGAGGCACAAAAATCTTTTTTTCCGGCAAAGGTTGTGAAAGATGATTTTTCCTTCTCCGGAAGGGCAGTCTCGTAGAACAAAAATCACTTCGAAGAAGAAGTTTTAGAATATATCCCTGCACTGCTCACAAAAAGATGCTTTGGAATTTATAGGACAAAAACAAAGGGACAGATATTCCTCTCTTTTAGAAGAAGTCAGTAAAAAGAAAAGGAAGCGGACAGTATACAACGTCTACGGAAGAAATATATTTTAAAACCACTATGATGTGGAATATCTTGAAGACTGTATCAATGACATTGATCAGTGTTGTAAAAACAGCAGCACTCTTCATTCTCAAGCCCCTGTCCGATCTCCATAGCAAGGATGCCTCCGGTTTCTTTTTGGCATTCTTCTTCTCCGTTCCACTTTAGAGTAATTAAAGAGCACCGTGCAGCGTTATGATGCACGTGCAGAGATTCTTAAGGAAAAGATAGCGGAATTACGACAAGATTTCGAGTTGGAAAAAGTCAATTTAGAAGAAGACGGAATCCGCGCAATTGAATCGGAATTACAAAGCTATGATGAATATGTCAATGAAGGAGGAAAAGGTTTGCCAAACGATTGACCTCTTCCCCGCAGAATGTGACAGTCTCGGTAACAGTATTCAAAACATTGAAGAAACCGTCCAAAAATTTTTGAGGACTATATTAGCGAAGAGCGCGAAAGAAGAAGAAACGAAGACGATGATGAGGAGGAAGATGAAGATGACTTGCAAGCAGAAATCGATGCTTTTTACCGAAGTATTGCAGGAGAATGGCAAAGCCTCAAAATGCCTGTATACGGAGGTTCCGTCACAAAAATCAATAAGAAAAACAAAAAAATACTCGAAAGTATCCAAGAATTGGGAAAAAAGAAGCTCCTGGAATTACTCCTTCCCAAAGGAAGGGAATGCCCCAGTACCACAGAGTGCTACACAGACTCCCCTTTTACGGCAGGATCCGTCGCCAACCCCTTGCAGGTCGGATTATTGGGAGAATATTCCCTACGTTACTTTCACTCCTATCACAAGGAGGATAATGGAAACACCATTCCTTTCAGTAATGCAGAGGGACTGGAGGTGGAATACTTACTGCACGGAAAAAAGAGCGACTATGAGAACCTCGCAGCACAGGTCACCGCTCTTCTAGCAGTAAGAGAATCCATGAATTTTATCCATATCGTCTGTGATACGGAGAAACGGCAGGAAGTGGAAAACTTTGTCACCGGCTTTCTCGCAGCAACAGCGAATCCTATCGTGATAGCCGTCTTTAGTATCTTTGTTATCGGAATATGGGCCTTTGCTCAAGCTTTATTGGATATCAAGCATCTTTTAAATGACGAAAGAGTACCTCTAATGCATGGAGAAGATTCCTGGGACCTTGGTCTTAGTAAGCTCTTGGATTTTTCTTCCCTATTATCCGGCGAAAGTGAAAAAAAGGAAAGACGCGGTTTTTCCTATACCGATTATCTTCGGGCTTTTCTCTTTACTAAAGGCTTACTTCATCAGGACAAAATCAACAATGCCATGCTCTACTGTATGGAGAAAAATATTCGTACTACGGTTTCAGAAAAAGAAGCTTCCTTTCAAATGAAGCAATGCTTATATTATCTTTCTACCGATGCCGGAATAGAGTCTAGGCACAGTCTCTATCATAGAGGATTTTTAGACATGATAGGTGTAAATCCCGGTGATAGCAGATATCGCTTCACCCTGCACTCGGATTATAAATATAAAAATCTCAGTCACTAAAGGAGTCTCTATGAAATCCTATTCCGCTTCCATGACCATTGAAGCTTCTCTGTCTCTAAGCCTTTTCATTCTAGCCATGGTTATGTTGATGACGCCTCTTTTAATCCTAAACCGTAGCATTAAAATCTCTACCATTTTGGAAAAAAAAATGCCCGCTCTATCAGTATGTATAAATACTTAGAACATTATGGCATCATGAAAACTGCTGTACAGGATATTCCTAACATTGAAGGAATACTTGCCGTTGGAGAAACTGCCTTAGAAGATCTTATTCTTCCAAATGAAGTGAATATGGAAGGAATGCAAAACATTCGCAGTTGGAAATCGCGAATTACAAAAGAAGAAATTCTATTGGACCTTGAATATGAAGAATTAATTCCCCTTTCCATTATCGACAAAAAATCCATTTATCAGGAAATCATCGCACATAGAAGAGCATGGATTGGAGTAAAAGGAGCAAGGTGGGAGAAAGATGCCGAAGAAGAAAAAGAAGAGGAGGAAACAGTGTATGTCATCGACGGTCCCTCTAAAGTCTACCATAAAAGCCGAGACTGTACCTACATCTCAAACGAATTTATACGCAGTAGTGCAGTGGCTCTAGATGGAAGTGAGGCAAAATACGGAGGAAAATTCTCTCCTTGCAAAGCCTGTAAACCGTCCAAAAAAACAGTGCCGTAGTTTATTATACTGAGGGCCGGAAGAAGGTATCACAGTAGCACCGATTGTCCGGCAATGCGCTCTTCCGTCCATGAAATCCCTCTATCGCAGGCAATTTCCGAAGGAAGACACGCCTGTCCGCGCTGTGGAGGCTAATTATTTCCCCAAGTCCTTCCAACTCACTTTCTCCATCAGGAGGTATCCATGCAAGATATTTTCTTTTTCCTGTTTTTTAAGTCCTTATGTTTTTTTCTGTTCTTTCTTCTCGCCGTAGTATACGATTTTTCGGAACAAATCTTTTGCCCCGCTATCTTATACAGATATTTTTTTATAGTAGGAGTTCCCTTCTTTCTTTTTAGTGAATGGCACTATTTTTTTAGAAGCTCCTTTTTCTTTCACGCTCCCCTTTCTATACAGCTTTTATCCCTATTTTTCAATCTTCATGCTAGCTTTTTACAAAGTGGTCTAAGGGCGCCCTGGGAGAGGGAGATGCTTACTTCCTGCTCTGCTCTTCGCTATATATGAATTATATGAGTTTTTTCTTCTTCTTTCTCTCCGCCTTGCTCTCCTCCGCTATTGTTTCTATTCTGCTCTTTTTACTCAATAGAAAAAAGAAGAAAAGGATGAACGAACTCTCCTTTCCCTTCATTCCCTGTTTTATACCCGGAGCATTATACCTGTTTATTCAAATATTCTCTGCATGAATGTGAGAGCGAAAGAAAAAGCTCCTCCTAATCAGCTGTTCAAAAAATCAATACGTCGCCACTTACACCACTCACCACTCTCCTGCTCCATCGAATGAAAGGAATATTATGCACAGTATTGAAACCAGTCTTGTTCTTTTTATCAGCTTTGTCTGTATCGTTTTGCTTCTCCAAAGTACCATTGTTCTTCATACAACCATAAAGGAAAGAAGCGAAAAAGAATTTACCCGAGAATTAAACAGTCATACTTTGGACAAAGATAAAGACTTCTTTAAAGTAGAACTCTATACTCGTTTTTTCTCCGTAGCGGAAGATTTACTGCTCCGCAAAAAGACGGAAAGTGATAAAAGTAAGACAGAATCTAGCCCCTCTTAAACTTTACATCAAGAAAGGAAAAAGCTATGCCTCGAAATTTTCTGAGAATTGAAAAATCTCACACACAGCTACCTCTATCTTCACGGGATGGAGTGGAAAGAAAAAGTCATGAACAAAAATCATTCAACAATGCCTCATTCCGGGAACTCTTCCCTTTCGCCTGATTCAAGAGGAAACGAAACTATTTTTCAATATAATTTCTACCCCTATGAAAAAAATAGTTGATTATTTCATGGAAAAAAACCGATGAATTTAAAACATATTATTGCGCTGTTTGAATCCATTCACAGCACTTTATTACAGATGGAAGAATATCTTCTTTCTCCGGAAATCTTAGGATTGAAAAAGAGGAAATATTCTTTGATGCTGAAAAAATAACCGCTTTCTATTCCCTTTAATTCCTCTGCTTCCGGAAATCCGGATGAAGAAATCAAAGATTTGATTGACTTTATCTTTGATAATATTGATGAAAAAGGATGAACAAGCAATTCTTTCCGCCTACCTGCTCCACCAAAAAGAAAACAGAAACATTGCAAATTAAATCCATCTTACAACTTCTGTATTCGCAAAAAGATAAGGCAAAGCAATACAAAGAAAAAAACGCTTCAATAATCTCGAAAAAACTTCTTTGGGAATGCCATGAAGAAATCTCCTAAATAATTCCTTTGAAAATAAGTCCTTTGAAAAATAAGTCTCTCAAAATCCGCTTCCATTTCAGGAACTGGATCTATCCGATTATAAATATGCAGACTATATGAAAAACATAGATGGAAATGCAACTACCACTACTCCGGACAATTCTGAATTTATGTCCCTTTCACAGCCGGTAGAAGGTGAGTGTAATATAGAAACAGAGAAAGGAAAAGAAAAAGAAGAAGAGAAAAAAAACAAATTACTCTTCGGCTTAAAAAATCTTTTCAAAAATAAAGAAAAAGAAGATAAACTGCGCTCTATAGATAATATACGTTATGAATCTAAAGAACAAAAACAAGTGAAAAAAAAGAATAGTACAAAAAAGGAACTCAGAAAAGTCCTGCTCGGTCTTATCCTAATGATTGCTTTCCCGATTTTACTTTATCTATGGAAAGGCAGTTCTATATTACACGACTATCTTCCCTTCCTCATATTGATTGAAACAGCGATTTTTCTCTATGCTTCGCTGGACTTTCTGGCTCTATTTATCTCTTCAAAGGGCACGAGGACAACAAAGCCTTCCTAAGCTATTCTCTACTTAAAGAAGTCCAGTGCTCCTTCCGATTCCTCATTGAAATCCTCAGAAAAGAAGGACTTACTTTCCTGTAAAAGTATAGACAACTTATCCATACTTAAGGCATGGACACCCAGTACTACTTTTTCTTCATCCCCTATATCATAAGAGCGAACCAAAACAAAACGTTTCCATACAAATTTACCGTATTTGTTTCTACTTCTAAAATACGATAATAAAAATCCTTCTTCCGAATCCTTCAGTCTTTCCCACATATCTTGAGGATTTAAAAAGGCCCTACAATGTTCCTTATCCTCAGGATGTACGTTTTTATAGACATACTTATTGATTTCAGCGGAAAGATTGTCACTCTCTTCAATTCTATCAAACAATTCACACATATACACCGGCAGTAAAGTATCGCTTCTTAGGTTCAATAGAATGACCATATCATAAACTGAATACAGTGTACGAATAGTATCATTCATATCTTTAATCTTTCGGAACACACGATTATTTGTCAGAACATCAATCCTAATCAGATAGATAAAGCATTCATCCATACTGGTCACAAGTCTTGCCTGCAGATGACAATGCTTTCCAGAAGAAATGAAGTCCATCGATTCCACTTCCATGGAATCTCTTGCGAGCATCATAATATCTCGTATTTTCTCCGCAAGCAAAACTTTTCTGTTGTTTAAGGCATCCTGAAAGTCATGAGTTCCGGCATAGCCCAGGTCCAAAAGATTATCTCGATAAGGTTCAGTGAAATTCAAATGGCATATCTTTCCCCCGGTCTCAGAACAAACCGCTATAGGAATAACTGTTTCAAATCCGTAAATATTTGGAGAATCATCCAAACGATCCAATACAAACGGAGTCGGACTTATAATATTGACCAGTCCGACTTGATCAAATAGATAGTCTTCCTTTCTACTTTCTACCCCATTTTTCTCAATCAAATCAGAAAGCCAGTTTTCCATCGGTTCCGGCCTTCCAAAATAATATCCCTGCATACGCTCACAGCCTGCATGCTTTAAAAAGCGAAATTGCTCCTCGGTTTCCACTCCTTCCGCAACAGTATGTATGCCGATCTCCTTCGCCATATATAAAATGGAATAGATAATAATCAGTGATTTCTTTCCCATATCACTTAAGAAACGCATATCTATCTTAAAAGTATCAAATTCAAATTCTTTCAATAAATTTAGGGAAGAATAGCCTGAGCCGAAATCATCCATCCAAACCTGATAGCCCAGCTCATGTAATTTCTTCACCACATACTTCATATAGCCTTCATTGTGCATTACCACGGATTCAGTCACTTCAATATGCAGTAAGTTTTTTGGTACATGGTATTGCTCTACTATTGATTCCAGCTGATCCAAAAAATCGCCAATATTAAAATCCAAACGTGAAAAATTTAAAGAAATCGGAAATACCGTTTCCTTTCGTTCTAATCTTTCTCCCAGATTTTTACAGATTTCACGGAAAACATAGAGATCCAACAAATGTATTTTTTTAAAGTTTTTTTCGAGTACGGAAATAAAGTCACCGGGATAAATCATCCCGTATTTGGGAGTCAATCCAACGGGAGAGTGCCTCCGCTCCGCACACTCTCTGTGTTAAGCCACGCACATTGGGCTGCAAGTACACTTTTACCTGTTTTTTTCTGCAATAGCTTCTTCGATATGAGATTCAATATGCTTTTTCCAGCTCTAAACGGGCAAGGTTTCTCTTCTCCTTCTTGGAGTGCGTATAACTGCGGATTCCTTTCTTATCCCGTCCATCGTTATGAACTCGCTCCATCACTACTCCCCAAATTCTATACTACGTACAATAGAATTTCGTCGAATTAAAGGAAGATAATAAGGAGATATCTTACTGACACAACAATTTCAGAACTATTTTTTCCCCAGTAAATCTTTTATAACTTCTCCCCCTAATATAAACCCGCAAATCGGAGGGACAAAAGCTATCGAGCCGGGAGTATCTCGTCTAGACACCGACGTCCTCCCTTCTTCAAGGCGGGAAGAAGAGCCCATTCTCTGCTTCTCTTCCTCTCTGTTCAGAGGACGAGTAGGCTCTTCTTCTGAATAAACCACTTTCAAAGACTCTATGCCGCGTTTCTTGCACTCTCTTCGCATAACTTTTGCCAAAGGGCAGACTTTGGTTTTATAGATATCCGAAACCTTAAAAGCGGTCGGATCCAGTTTGTTTCCCGCTCCCATAGCGCTGATAACGGGAACTCCCAGACGATGTGCTTCCATAATCAGGCCAAGCTTTGCCGTTACCGTATCCACCGCATCAATTACATAATTATAGTCGGAAAGACAGAATTCATCTTTATTTTCCGGCAGATAAAAGCACGGAAAACAATGCACTTCACAGTCAGGATTGATGCTCCGGATTCTCTCCGCCACCACTTCTACCTTACTTTTTCCCACTGTTAAATCCGTTGCAATAATCTGTCTGTTGATATTGCTTAGGCTGACAAAATCATTGTCTACCAAATCAATTCTTCCTATTCCACTTCTTGCCATGGCCTCCACGGCATAGCCTCCTACACCTCCAACACCAAAAACAATTACCTTGGATTTTTTTCAGTTTTTCCATAGCTTCTCGACCCAACAAAAGCTCTGTTCTTTCGAAGCGTTCCGCCATCCTTACTCCATTCTATCCTACTCTTTGTTTCTCAAGAAAACTCAGCCTTCAATAATTTATATCCGTGCTATCGTCTATGCACTACTATATGGATTGCTATATCTACTTTATACACACTTCATCACGCATTGTAATATATAGGATTCGCTATATATTTCTATACATTGTGCTATATATTTTTCCATAGCCTTACTGCAGAGCGCAATTTTTTACCCAGCTTCAATGCAATAAAAACTTTGATGCAATCCGGAACAATAAAGGGTAGCACTCCAAGGGATACTGCCTTTGCCGTATCCAGTGAAAGAACCTTGGCAAGCCATAAAAGTTCCAAATACGTAACAAAGCGCTATTCCGATTAGGAAAAAGATGTATTGTACAACAAAAGAACCGGGGAAATGATCCAGACCGAATCCTCCTACAATGCTCAAAAACAGCATTCCGAAAAGATAGCCTCCTGTAGGCCCCAAGAGCTTTCCAAGTCCCTGCTCCGTAATTGGTAAAACACCGGAAGCCCTGATTAAGCCGAGAAGCAAGTAGATCAAATAGGATATCGTTCCCATTTTTCTCCCCAATACCGCAACCGTTAAACAAACCGCAAATGTACCAAGTGAAATCGGCACAGGACCGACAGGTATGGATATTGGTGACAGCACTGCCATAACTGCCGTCATTAAAAGCTAGTACGAGTAATTCCTTGATCTCAAATTTCATAAAAAGTCTCTCCTTGATGTCTCTATCTATAGTTCTAAAAAGCTGAGTATCCACCTCCTTCTCCGGAAAAACAACTCTCCTCTTCCTGCCGGAATAAAAATCCGTTTCCTTTTTCTACTTTTTATAGAATGGATAGGATTTTTGTGATTCCGGCTCTCCTACAACTTAACTCAGCCTTGCCATCCACCAGCATTGCAAATAAAAACTATCTTCGTTTACTTTTTTCGCCTATAAACTTCTTCCGAAGCGGTCTTTTAACTGTTCCACCGTAAAATATTTGCAAGATCCTAGACGTTCAATATAAGACAGCCTAGGTTTCTCCTGCTTTTTCATTCCTTCAGAAGATGCACAGTTTCCTATATTCTCCGAAGTAGACCGAGCAGGCATTTTTGCAAGTCTTCCGGTATGCAATACCTTTAGTGCTTTCTCAATGTGTAATTCTCTTTCTTTTCCATACTTATCCTTCCGTCCATAATCATAAACGCGGTAAGTTAAGTTTGAATTTTCCTGTACTTCCGCAAGTAGAATTCCTGCACCGATAGCATGTACTGTTCCTGCCTCAATGAGGAATACATCTCCCTTTTCTACCGGGATTTTTTTGAGTAAGTCAGTAAGATAGTTTTCTTGAATTGCCTTCTGAATTTCTTCTTTACTGTAGTCCTCTTTAAAATCCAGATAAAGAAATGCGCCTTCTTCTCTTTCCAGGATGATCCACATTTCCGTCTTTCCCAGCTGTCCCTCATACTTAAGCGCATACTCATCATCCGGATGGACCTGTACAGAAAGAGGAAGCTTTGCATCTATCAGTTTGATCAGTATCGGAAAGAATGCAAATTGTCCGGCTATTGTCCCTAATGCTTCCGGGTATCTCTCTAAAAACAGAGAAAGCCTCTCCTTTCCCTCTGCCGGTGACGCATCAATAGACGGTGCTTCTGCCGGTAAAATCCGACTTTCCCCATCTTTATGACAGGAAAGCATCCATGCTTCTGCAAGTGCTGTCCCTGAGTAAGGAATATGATATTCGCTCTTTAATTTTTCTCCCCCCCAAAGGTAATCCTTACACGCAGCTTCCAGCCTATATACTTCCATCTCTCTCCTTCTTCCGTCTCAATATTACGGACTTACTCCGGGTCCATTTTCACTATCCGCCTCTCCGGGAAAATTCCCTTCTCCGGGTCCGTTATAAAAGGGCGAGCCTCCACCTGAACTACCGCTGTCCGAACTTCTTGTCGGAAGCTTTCGAACTCGATTGATAGCTTTTTCCAGTTGCTGGCTAAGCGATGCAAAATCCTCCGTACCATTTAAGTCTTTCAGGCGCTCTATTGCATCGGCAATAAGAGCTTCCGTATCTCCATCCTGATATTCCAGGCTTTGCAAGGCGGTAAGAGAAGAAAGAAAGGCCTCTCTCTTTATATTACGGGAAGTCTTATCCTCTGACTCTTTTACTTTACTCTCTTCCATCGACTCATTACGACTGGACTCTTCTTCCTGCTTTTTTAAGTATTCTTCAATTTCCTCTTTCCGGTCTTCCTCAATTTTTAGAAATTCCTTCTGCTTAGCAAAAAGCTTTTCCTGATACTCTGCTTTAAACTTTTCATCGGAAATCTCATTTAAGAGCTCCCGAATTTCAGAAAAAAGGGCTCTCGCTGTAAAAATATCCTCGATACTTGCAATCTTAAGATTTTCATATCTTTCCAAGTCTCTCATTACAGTCTGTTTATTATCCTTTTCTTCCTTCTTCTTTTGACTTTCTTCTCCCTTTTTCTTCGCACTTAAAGAAACGTAATCCATTATTCCGCTTTGTTCATCCGTAACTTTTTCTACTGTATCGGGTTGCACCCAATCCTCCGCAGGAAGGCCTTCATGGATGGTATCCATCACATTTTTCCATATCTTTCCTGCATAAGTTGCGCCGTATATTCCCGGCATTTCCACGGGCATATCGTGTCCTACCCAGACCGCCATACTGTAATACTTGGTGTAGCCGCAGAACCAGGTGTCCTTTGAGCCGTTACTGGTCCCCGTCTTACCCGCTGCGGGCATCTTATTCTTCAACTGAAGTCCACGTCCGGTTCCATACTCCGTATTTATAGTTCCTTTCAGGATATCGGTCATAATAAACGCTGTATCCTCACTATATACCCGCGTGCTTTGAAGACTGTTCTCATCCGCTACAACACCGTTCTTCTCCGACTCTATTTTTAAAATACAGGTCTTTCCATCATAAACTCCGCCATTTGCAAGAGTGGAATACCCCTTTGCCATGTCAACAATACGAAGACCATTTGTGAAGCCTCCTATGGAAAACCGCCATTGCATCATAATCTCTGAGACTGATCTCCAAGGAAATTGCATTTTTCCAGATATTCTAATCCGTTCTTGATTCCTACAGCCTCCAAGACCTGCCAAGCTACTGTATTTAAAGAGCGATTGGTTGCTTCTCTGAGTGTGACCTCCCCGTGGTAGTTTCCGCCTGAATTGGACGGACCGTCCTCCCACTTATGGTCATCAATCAAACTTGCAGCACGAAATACCCCAAGATCCAGCGCCGGCGCATAATCCAGTAAAGGCTTAATAGCAGAACCCGGCTGCCTGAAACTCAGATAAGCACGATTGTACTTATCCTCCGTTCCTCTACCTCCGATTGTTGCTACCACATATCCACTTTTATTATCTATGATAACAGCCGCTCCCTGCATGGAGAACTTGCCATTTTCCTGTACTTCCTGGAATTTGGAAAGGCTTTGATCGAGAATTTCCTGTGCCTGCGCTTGAATCTCCGGATTCAAAGAGGTATAAATCGTATATCCGCCCGCCCGAAGCTCCCTATTGTAATATGCATAGCTTTCCTCGTACTGCTCCTGATAATTTTCCTTCTCCGTCTGATCTTTAAAATGATAGGTAAAGGGAAACTGATTTACCTCCATCATACGAATCGTTGCAGCGTATAAAGCATAGGCACTAAGATAATCTTCATCCGTCGACTTCTGTGTGTTTTTTGAAATGGTAAATTCAGTAGAAATCGCTTTCTCATACTCTTCTTCGGAAAGGTAGCCCACCGTTTCCATTGATTTCAATACCTGATTTCGCTTCTTAACCGCCCTATCAGGATGACGCAAAGGATCGTAACGAGTGGGGGCATTCGATATTCCCGCCAAGGTTGCCGCCTCTTCTATACTCAGGTCTTTTGCCGCTTTATCAAATAAAACTGACTGGCAGCCTCTACACCATAGCAGTTATTGCCATAGAAGTTCGTATTGCAATAAATCTCCATGATGTCTGCCTTGGAGTAACGCTTTTCCAATTCCTGTGCCAAGATGATTTCTACAATTTTTCGAGTATAGGTCCGCTCCGCCGTCAGATATGTATTCTTTACCACCTGCTGCGTAATAGTGGATCCGCCTTGGGTAATCTTTCCCTTATTTTTTACCAGCTGCACAAAAGCCCTTAATGTAGCCTTGTAATCCACACCATTGTGGCTTAAGAACTTTCTATCTTCCTGTGCAATATACGCACGTTGAAGATTGGGAGAAATCTGATCAATCGTAACGTAGACAAAATGTCCGGCATTGATGGTTCCCAGCGTTTTCCCTTCATAATCCAAAACCACGGTATCCGAGCGTTTTGTTAAATCCTTTAAATTGCTCCCTGCAAGCTTTTCATACGCAATTCCGCGAAGGCGACTCAATTCCGGTTGGATAAAGAAAACAAATCCCTACAACGGAAAGAACTGTCAGTATAGCTGCTATGGATAAGAAAAAAATTTTTACAAAAATCCAAGCAGGGAACGTTTTTGTTCCTCTCTTTCACCCTTTTCTACTCTTTTCTTCCATTTCTTACCTCATGTTCTAATTCCACACAAGTTTCACACAACATAGCTTATGCAAAAGAAACCACAGATTTTGCAAACAATACTTGCCACAAACAAGATACTGCACACTTCGCGAGTAATACTCCTTAAGAATTACAATTCAGCACAAAGCCCTTTAAAGACTTTGTGCCGCTCTACTTAAGCCATAATGTAGGAAAGCCCAAAAGCTCTTACTTCGCATAATCTACCGCTCTTGACTCTCTAATAATATTGACTTTAATCACACGGATACTGCATCTGATCCTGAATCTGCTGAGAAATGTTTCTTGCCATAATAGTCATATCATCATCGCTGACCTCTTCCGGAACAACCATGATCTCGCACTTCGACCTGCCTGAACAGCAAAGGACTTTTCTACACCCTGATAAGAGTTGGCAATCTCTTCCAGCTCCTTCAAACGATTGGTATAGGTCTCTAAGGACTTTCTTCTTGCACCGGGTCTTGCTGCAGAGATCGCATCTGCCGCTGCCACAATAAAAGGAAATCATGGATGTCGGCTCTGTTCCGCCATGGTGAGATGCCACCGCATTGATAACTACTTCCGGCTCATGATACTTTTGACAAAGTTCGATTCCCAAGTCAACATGGCTTCCTTCCACCTCATGGTCAATCGCCTTTCCAATATCATGAAGCAGACCTGCACGCTTTGCAAGACGTGTATCCAGTCCCAACTCCTGCGCCAAAAGTCCGGATATCTGTGCAACCTCCATGGAATGCTGCAACGCATTCTGTCCGAAGGAAGTACGGAACTTCATTCTTCCCAAAAGGAAAATAAGCTCCGGATGAATTCCGTGAAGCCCCAGCTCCAAAGTAGCGGACTCTCCCTCTTCCTTTATGGTATCATTTACTTCTTTTCTACTCTTCTCAACCACTTCTTCAATTCTGGCAGGATGAATACGACCGTCCACAATTAACTTTTCCAGAGCGATTCTTGCCACTTCTCTACGTACCGGATCAAAACCGGAAAGTACAACCGCTTCCGGTGTATCATCTACAATCAGCTCTACTCCTGTAAGCTGTTCCAAGGTGCGAATGTTTCTTCCTTCACGTCCGATGATTCGTCCCTTCATTTCATCATTAGGAAGTTGCACAACGGAAACGGTAGATTCCGTTACCTGGTCAGCCGCACATCGTTGGATAGCCTCCACGATATATTCTCTTGCCGTCTTTTCCGCCTCTTCCTTTGCTCTGGCATCATATTCTCTGATAATTAAAGCGGTATCATGCTTGATACTGTCTTCCACGGACGCCAAAAGCTCCTGCTTGGCCTGATCTCTGGTCAATCCGGATACTCTTTCCAACTCTACCAATTTTTGATTATGTAATTGCTCAAGTTCTCCCTCTTTAGACTGCAGTCCTTCCTCTTTTCTTAAAAGTTCTGCTTCCTTTCGTTCTAAACTTGCCGCCTTCTTCTCGGAGCTTTCCTCCCTTTTTAAAATTCTTCTCTCTAACTCAGTAACTTCTTTTCTTCTGTCTTTCAGTTCCTTATCCAGATCATTCTTCGCCTTCAAAGCTTCTTCTTTTGCTTCCAGTAAGGCTTCTCTCTTTTTATTCTCTGCTGTTCTGATGGCATCATCAATAATCTCTCTGGACTTTTCCTCGGCACTCCCTCACCGTTTTTGCATAAATAGACCGCTCTTTATTTTTGTCCGAGGATAAACATGATGACCCCTACCACAGCTGCCACGATCACGGTAATGGCGATTGCCAATGGCTGGTTCACTGTTACTACCTCCTTCAATATTCCTTTGTTAATGTACAAATATGAGGCAAATATTTTCTTGCGAAATTTACGGATTCCATATTTATTCATCAATATAACGTATCTATTTTAAGGTATCAGAAAACATGTGTCAACGACATTAGCGGAACAAGGTCATCATTTTAGCAGACAGACTTTCTCCCACTCCCATCACGTTGTTCACGAATAAAATCTCATTAATTCCTTCTCTTCTATAAGCTCCGGTAATTTCTTATCATAATACCTATAATCTATGACATAAATATTTTTATAGTTTTGGGCCAAAAAGGGGATGATTGCATTTCCATAGGAGTCCTTAATGACAATAAGATTCTTCTCTCCGTTTTCATTGTGAATTTCCGCATAAGGATGATCCCCAACATAAAGCAATTATATTTATTTCCCGGAAGCATCTTTTCCGCATCATTGATAAGATTGCCGGAATACTCCTTCCCGGAGGCATCCAAAAATCGCATATCATTTACTTCTCCGGTATACGCAATGACCGTATCCGGATTTCCTTTCATAGCCTCAGGACGATTCATATAAAAATAAAATGTACCGTAAAAATCCTTATACTCCGCCTTTGTAAAGCTCTCCAGCGATTTTGCAGCAAGTCCCCTCTCCTTACAAAACTCCGCGTAGGCATAGTAAGCCCCGAGCTGTGTCCAGTGATGGTCTGTCCGAAAATAAATATACTCCGTTTTATGCCGCATAAGAGAACTGAACACATCAATACTATGGATTTTCGGATTCATCAAACTGTAGGTATAGGAAATCGCCTGATCCATGCCGGAAGATGCCAACTTTTCTTGTATTTGCGGGTCCAGGAGGATGCCGAAAGAATTCGGTGCAATCAGGGTGCTGATTTCGAGATTCGGCTATAAGCTTTCTACTGTATTTAAAAGGGAAGCATAGCTTCTGACTCCTTTTTCACTGAAATAATAAAAGCTCAAAAGGCTTCCTTTCCACTCAAATACAGGCTCCCCACCGTTTCACCCTGTAAGGCAACATCCGCATCCGCCTTTTGAATTTCAAGATTTCCTTCCGCATCCGTTTCAAAATTTTGTTCTTTCTTGTTCTCCGAGGAAGAACCATTATCCGACGATTCCGAATCGGAAGCAGTCTCTACTTCCCTTTCCGTATTCTTTCCCTCGTTTTGAAACAGGACTGGTCTCTTCTATGTTTTCTATAGCAAAGGTTTCTGCCATCTCCCTGTTTCCGGAATGCTCTCCACTACATTTTTCCCCTTCGCCATACAAAACATCTCCCTGAAAACCATAAAGATTTTGTACCTTTCCGGACAGAGACCACTCCTCTTTGCCCGGATAGCTGTCCCTGTACCAGCTGGAAATGTCTTTTAAAATATTGCCCGTTTAATACTGCGTAAACGGAGAACGCAGGGAAATGTTTCAGCTCCCTTTTCCTCATCGGAATAGCTTTTTCGTAAAGGAAGAGCTATTCCGAGAACTAAAAACTGCACAGGAAAAGAGCAATATAACAGAAACTGCAAGCGCTTCATATATTGTTCCTTCTCTTTATTCCAATTCATCCCCTACCCTCTTTACTTCTTTACTCCGCCACGGCTCTCTTTTCTTCCCACAGCTATCTTTTCTGCTATTTCTGTCTTTTTCTGCTATTTCTATCTTTTCTGCTTTTCTGTCACTCCCTACTAAGAAGGTCTTTTTCCTGAAATGACTTTTGTAGTCACTCAATCTTTTTACTTCAAACTACAATTTTAATTAAAATTGATTGTATAAAAACAGGGGTATAACTTTGTCCCGCCATTGCTGCAAAAGAAATGCATAAAGCCAGTAAAGCAAGTAATATTTTCACAAAGTAATACATCTTCTCTCCATGATCCAAGAAGAAAATAGTCCACTTCGTCTTTCTTTGAATCTTCTTTAAAGCTATATATGTCGTTTTCAGCCTTCCTCCGAAAGACCGGATTCTTCCTGCATTGCCTCTTTAATATCTTCTTTGATATCTTCTTTGATATCTTCTTCAGTTTCCACACCAAACTTAGGTCTTGCATCTTCATCTATTGTATCTTCATCTATTGTATCTTCATCTATTGTATCTTCATCTATTGTACCGACATCTATTGTACCGACATCTATTGCGCCTCTATCTTTTATCTCTTCCATATCGGCTTCCTCCTCCATACACGTAGAAGCCTTCCTCTTCTCTCTCCTTTTCTTCTCTTTCCGGATACGTCCGCGAAGCATTAAATCCTCGCAAAAAGCATCCAGCTTTTGAAAAAGACTCGTTGAAAAAAGGACAGCTAAAAGAAAAAGGAAAATATGATTTCGAAATAAAATCAGACTTCTTCCATCCGAAAATGCATTTCCGCTCAAGAGAAAAAGGCTCTTTAAAACATTTTTCAAAACAGCAAAATCCGAATAGCGGAAAAAAATCCAAGAAATAAAAACAACAACAAGAGTGTAGATATGCAGTACTACCGTCTTACCATAAGCCGGATTAAAAATGTTCCATTTGCATTTTTTCTCTATTTCTTTTTCATGTAAAGCCGGCTCATTTATATTTGCCTCATCCTTTTTCCGAGCAGGAAGATGAATCGGAAATCTATGGATTATATGCTTCATAAGCAACTCCATAACGATAATCATAAAATAATATAAGCCCCAAAGAATGAAGTTTGCTGTTGCTCCATGCCACATTCCGTAAGAATCCAGATCACAAGAAGATTGATTACTCTTCTCCCAAAGGAGAGACGATTCCCGCCTAAGGGATATAGATATAATCCTTAAAAAAGCAAGAAAGGGAAATATGCCAGCGACGCCAGAAATCCCGGATGCTCTTTGCTTCGTAAGGATAATGGAAGTTCTCCGGAATACTGAATCCGACCATTTCACCTATACCGACTGCCATATCCGTATAGGCGGAAAAATCAAGATAAATCTGTAGCATAAAATGCAAGACTTGAAAGACCGCCAGAAGGTGCATTGCTTTCTGGACTGCCAGACCTGTCAGTCTCTCCATAGGAAGAAAGGAAGTGGAAAGCTTTCCCCAGCTCATCCGCAAAATCATTTTTCCATAATCCGAACGAAAAGCAGAACAAGCCCTGAGAAAGGTTGGTGAAATTACTCTCTCTCGATACAATCTCCCCTCTCATCTCTTTATAACGAAGAATCGGTCCTTGGGAAATAACAGGAAAAAGCAAAAGCATAAATTGCAAAATGGAAGAAATTCTCCTCCGCTCCATACCCTTCCTTACAGTCCGCAAGATAAGAAATCAGACGAAAACTGTAAAAAGAAATTCAAAGGGCATAAGCCCTCTTATCCATTGCGGAAGAAAACGAAAAATACACTGTACTTAAAAAGAGAAGCGGTAGTAAAAGGAGAACAATGCTAAAGGAAAGAAATACTTTTTCTCCGTCTTTAAGCGCTTTGCGGCATAAAAAGCTGAACAAACTAAGTAACAACAAAACACTCAGAGAAAGCAACCCTGAAAAAGCAAAAAACAATCGAAAGAAGAGAAAAACCAAATTTTTCCTCTAATACTCTTTACTTATAAAAGATAGAAACAGGGGAAGAAATGCCTCACAAATATCATTTCGAAAATTGCATAGTCCCTTCTTACTCTTGATTAAATCATTTCTCTACTTGATGTCTCATTCATCTTTGACTTTCCATTTCTATGACCCTAATACCCTTTTCCTATTCAAGCTTTTTATGTCCTAAATTGAGAGAGTGCGGCAAAACTGCATAGACTTTGCAAAAGCCTTGGAAAATCCGTTATACTTCTACTGTTTCAGGGGGCAATGAAGCTTGGGGCCCCTACGCAATGGGAGATACCGAACCGTGTCAGGATGGGGAACATAGCAGCACTAAGGTAAACCTTTCATGTGCCGTGGGTCATCCTAGAGTGGAGTTCCCTGAAGTTTTTATTTTCAAAAACTCGTCTATTGTATCCTATACACTTTTTCCCATTCTCTGCTGTTACACGAATCACTTCCTCAGCAGAAATTCCTTTTAAATCAGCAAGAAAATCCACTACATAACGAAGATTTCCGAATAATTTTCTCGTACCTCTTACCGGCACAGGAGCCATATAAGGACAGTCCGTTTCAAAGCACAATATGCTCCAAGGAATCTCCTCCGCCACCTGCTTCAGCTTTTTGCATTGGTAAAAGTCAATACACCGCCAATCCCAATCATCATACCAAGCGATACAAAGTCCTTAGCTACTTCTAAAGGATAGAGAAACAATGCACAATGCCTCCGTTTTTATAGGCCTTATGATCCCTTACAATGCGAAAACTATCCAAGGCCGCATCTCGCGAATGAATCACAATCGGAAGATTTCTCTTTTTCGCAAGCTCAATCATGGAAATGAAGCATTCCTTCAGATTGCGGGGCTCCGGGTCAAAGTCCTCAAAAACTTCTTCCCTCTCTCTTTCTCCTCATCCTGCTCTTTTTCGATAGGACTTCGCTTATCCAATCTATAGTAATCCAAACCAATCTCTCCGATTGCAACTACACTCTCGGAATAACTCAGCTCTTCCAGCTTTTGGAAAGAATCAGGATTGAATTCATTGGCATTTTGCGGGTGAAAGCCCACAGCGCTATAGATCGAAAGGCCTGTTCCCCGATATTCTTCGGCTAAATGTACGGCTTTCTCCGAGCTTTCCAAATTGTAGCCGATTTCACAAATTCGGTCCACTCCTTCTCCCGGAAGCCCTTTTATTAAGTCATCTCTATCCGAATCAAAAGATTCGTCATTGTAATGACAGTGCGTGTCAAATATCATCATCTTCTCCCTACTACTTTTTCTCTACCATCGCAGTTACACCGCCTGATTCCTATTGCAAAATATATTTCGACTAAAAGAAAATTTTTAAATAGCATTTATCACGAAATTCTACGCTGTGATTTTGGCACCGAAATAAATCAAAAGATAAAACAAAGTTAAATGCAAAGGATAGTAAAAATAAAAGAGTCTTCCCAAGGGAATACGCCCTTTTTCTCCATTGTAGAAAAAGATAGGAATAAAACTGAGGGCTGCCGCTCCAAAATTAGCCAAGGACAGTGATATGGAGAAAAACATGCCAGAGGCTATACGAAGTGCCTTTTCCTTTCGAAAATTATACAAAGAAGCAATAAGAAAAATTCCTAAAGCTCCGTAATCGCATCGTAGTAGCTCTGCCAAAGCGGCACAGATGAGTACCGAAGTCCATTTCAAAATAGACTTTCTCCGAAATTTCTTCATAAAATACATTGCAGCAATTCCCAAAGATAAGGTAAAACCGATATTTTGTGCGGAAAAATTATACCATTGATTATAAAGACAAAAGATCAAAGGGACTTCTGAGAAAATAGCCATAAGAAGTACACGGAAGAAATATTTCTTCCTATCTTTTGTATGAATAAAGCCCTCTGTTAAGAGGAAGGCAAAAATCGGAAAAGCCAGCCTTCCGATGGTCCGGAAAATATGATACAGCTGCATCAAGTGTTTTCCTTCCGCTGTAGCAATTGCCATTTCATGATACTCTGTAGAAAAGCCATAGAGATTCCCATTGTAAATCACGATAGCAGCATAATGATCTATGGTCATGGAAACAAGGGCAAGAAGCTTCCAGCAAATCCGCTGAAACCCCTCCCCTCTTTGTGTCCAGTGCAGTCAAATGCAGTCATATTATGCGATATCCGCTCCTGCAGGCATATCCCGCAAAGAGGTCATAAGTGATAAAATCTCTTCTCCGTCCTGCTCAAACGCTGCAGACAGAAGCATACCCTGAGACTCATAGCCGGCAATCATTCTGGGTTTTAAGTTCACAAGAACCATTACCTTCTTTCCAACCAAATCCTCCGGATGGTAGGCCGACTTGATTCCGGAAAGAATCTGCCGAACTTCTTCTCAATTTGTACCTTGAAGAGTAGAAGTTTCTTGGATTTCTTCACCTCTTCCGCATGAAGAATCTTGCCGATACGGAAATCCAGCTTTTTCAAAGTCCTCATAGCTTACTTCGTCTTTATAAGGAAGCACTACAGGACTTTGCATCCTTAGCTGCGTCGCCTTCCGCTAGCAGGTTCTTCCGTTCCTCTTTAGCGCCGCTCTTTCCTTCCTGCTTCTCCTCTTCCAAAGAAGCCTTACGAATCTGCTCTTCGGTAATCTTCTCTACTTCCTTTTTCGATTTCCTTCCAATCTTTTCTGTCAAATAAGGTAGAAGGATTCTCGAAACCTTTGTTCCGGACGGATAAAGACCAAACTCGCTAAGCTGTTCAAAGGCTCTCTTTTCCCGTAGCGAGCTCTTCTAAAATCGTCTTTGCCGTATCCAAGCATCAAAAGCTTTCCAAAAGAGATGCTCCGATTACAATAGACTCCGTCAAATTGTAAAAGCACAGTCTTAAGGCGTGGAGCAAGCTCCTCTTCTCATGCCAAAACCCATGGTTCTGTCTCATCAATATATTTGTTGGAACGTCTAAATATCTCGAAAATAGCAGTAGCGCGTCGGCAACCCTGTGCTCTTCCATCTTTTCGGTAGCCACCCTCGCTTGAGAAAGCACTGTATTCTTTAAATCTTCATCCACCGGATCTACTGCAGAGGTTTTTCTACAACTCCTCAAAATACTTATTGCTCATCGCAATGGTACGCTTCTACAAGGTTTCCTAAAATGTTCGCAAGCTGAGAATGTAGCGCTCTACGCATGAGCTCCCAAGAGATTACGCCATCATTCTCAAAAGGCATCTCATGCAGAACAAAGAAACGAACCGCATCTACACCAAAGAGCCGAACGAGGTCGTCCGCATAGATTACATTGCCTCTGGACTTGGACATCTTTGTGCCTTCTTCCGCCTTTCCTGCCGCAGTAAGAAGCCATGGGTGTCCAGAATACCTGTTTGGGTAGAGGAACGTCCAAGCTCATCAGGAAAATAGGCCAGTAAATCGTATGGAAACGAACAATATCCTTTCCGATGAGATGTAAGTCTGCCGGCCAATATTTTTTGTAGTTCTCACCGTGTGCACCTTCCGTGTCATAGCCGATACCGGTAATATAGTTTGTAAGCGCATCAAGCCACACATAAACTACATTTTTCTCATCGAAATCTACAGGGATGCCCCATGTAAAGGAAGAACGGGAAACACAAAGATCCTGTAATCCCGGTTTTAAGAAGTTGTTCACCATCTCATTTTACGGGAAACAGGCTGTATAAACTCAGGGGTGAGACTCGATATGCTCCATTAAACGATCCGCATACTTTGAGACATCTTAAAGAAATAGGCATCCTCACTCGCCTTTTTCCACAGGACGGCCGCAGTCAGGGGCATTTTCCGTCTCACAAGCTGGGAATCTGTCCAGAAGGATTCGCAGGGAGTACAATACCAACCCTCATATTTACCCTTGTAAATATCCCCTTTTTCATACATCTTCCGGAACATCCTCTGAACTTGCTTCTCGTGATATGGCTCCGTTGTACGCATGAATTTATCGTAGGAAGTATTCATCAAATCAAAAATACTCTGAATCTCTCCTACAACTTCATCGACAAACTCTTTCGGTGTCTTTCCGGCGTCCTTCGCCTTTCCCTCTATCTTCTGTCCATGCTCATCGGTTCCGGTCATAAAAAACACATCATATCCCTCGTAGCGCTTAAAACGTGCCATCGCATCCGCAAGGATAATTTCATAGGTATTTCCGATATGCGGTTTTCCGGATGCATAAGCAATCGCCGTGGTAATGTAGTATGGTTTTCTTTCCATGGACTCTCCTTTTTTCTTCCCTTTTCAACTGCTCCGCCCCATTCTTTTCTTCTTTAATGGTAAGCGAAAAAATAACGATTCTAGTCTAGCATAGATTTTTCGTTAGTCAATCTTTCCCGATTTATCTAAAGTCAATCTTATAGCCAAAGAAAGGCTTACCTAATAAAAAGTCTTTCTGTTTTGTCTTTTCTTGATTTAAGAGAAAAGATATAGGCTTAAGAAGCATTCCCTTTGGGAGATGAACATCTCTTCGGTATACAAAAATGGTGCGGAATCCCCGCACCACTCAATATATAAACACCCTATACATTATTCCTTTTTTAATTTATTTCTCCAAAAAACTATTCCTTAGAAAGAGCGTCTGCCGCATCACTTGCAGCATCTTCTACTTTGGCTGCCACTTCTTCTACCTTGGCTGCACCCTCTATCCCTACGGATTTTGCGTCTTCCGCCACCTGCTCCACAGTACTGCTTGCAACATCCTTTGCCTTCTCAGCAGCATCCTTTGCCTTCTCAGCAACATTCTCTACCTTTTCTGTCACGTCAGCCTTCAAAGCCTTCAGCTTTTCACGGATTTCAGCAATCTTAGCCTGAGCAGCATGAATCTCGTCTACGAAGTCTTTAAACCCTTCTGTAGGCGCATTCTGAAAATCTTCAAAATACTTCTTACCGATCTTCCCGTAAACAGCAGAAATCTTCCTTTCTTCATCATGAATCATGGAGTTGAACTTAGCAGTATCTGCCATTTCCTTTCCTTTTTGCACTACTTCCTGACTTGCACCGGAAATCTTCTTTCCAAGTTCATCAAAAAATCCCATAGGCACCTCCTACCGTAACTTCTACAAATACTCCTTCATTCTAACATTTATTTTCTTAAAATTCAAATTAATATGAGTATTTTTATCATTATTAAAAAATCATTAAAACAGAAACTTCCTGCTCCTTTGAATTTTTCTCGACAGAAAACAATATAAAAAGCCCGAGAGGAATCCATTCCGATTCCTCTCGGGTCCTTTATACCTGTATAACTGTCACAGATAAACATTGCAACAGCATAGTCTCTCTATTTGTACTCGCAAAATGAGCATCGCATATTCCTAATTATTACTTTCTATTGAAAGCACCGAAACCGGGATAGCAAGCAGCTTCGCCAAGCTCCTCTTCGATACGAAGAAGCTGGTTGTACTTTGCCACTCTCTCGGAACGGGAAGGAGCACCGGTCTTGATCTGACAGGTATTTAATGCTACTGCAAGGTCAGCAATGGTGGTATCCTCCGTCTCTCCGGAACGGTGAGAAGAAATAGCGGTGTATCCTGCCTTGTGAGCCATCTTGATCGCCTCTAAAGTCTCGGAAACGGAACCGATCTGGTTTAGCTTAATGAGAATGGAATTTCCCGCATCAAAGCTTGATTCCTTTGGAAAGACGCTCTGTATTAGTTACGAAAAGGTCATCCCCAACGAGCTGAACCTTATCTCCAAGCTCCTTCGTCATCTTCTCCCAGCCTTCCCAGTCTTCCTCATCAGAGTCCATCCTCGATAGAGTAAATCAGGGTACTTCTCTACTAGGGACTTCCAGTGAGCAATGAGCTCATCAGAAGTAAAATCCTTTCCGGACTTCGGCTGATGATAGAATCCCCTTGCCCTTTTCGCTCTTCCACTCGGAGGAGGCTGCATCCATAGCCAGAACGAAGTCCTTACCCGGCTCGTACCCTGCTGCCTGATTGCCTTTAAGATGTGCTCAATCGTATCTTCATCGGAAGCCAAGTTCGGTGCGAAACCACCCTCGTCACCTACTGCAGTGGTATTTCCCTCATCCTTTAAGATCTTCTGAAGAGCGTGGAATACCCTCTGTCACCAACGAAGACCCTCACGGAAGGAAGGAGCGCCTGCCGGCATAATCATAAATTCCTGTGTATCAACGGAGTTGGTAGCGTGTGCTCCACCGTTTAAGATGTTCATCATCGGAACAGGAAGACGGTTTTCCGTTTGCACCGCCTAAGAAACGATAAGGGGAATATCTAAAGCATTGGCTGCAGCCTTGCAGGGTTGCGATAGAAACAGCAAGGATAGCATTAGCACCGAGCTTGGACTTATCCTTTGTTCCGTCGGCTTCAATCACTAGCACGGTCTCACCGCATAGATATCCATCGGATCCATGCCAAGTAAAATATCGTTAATAATGGTATTAATATTTTTAACAGCCTTGGAAACACCCTTTCCGCCGTAACGGGACTTATCGCCGTCACGAAGCTCCAGTGCCTCGAACTCACCTGTGGAAGCGCCTGACGGTGCAGTACCTCTTCCAATCGTTCCGTCAGTTAAGGTAACTTCTGCCTCAACGGTAGGATTTCCTCTGGAGTCAATAATCTCTCTTCCAATGACCTTCTCAATCTCTAAGTAGCTCATTATACCCTCTCTTTCTTATGCAAATCCTTCGCATAAACCACATTTTTCCTTTTATTTCAAGGCGATATGCACCTTAAAACTTGTAAACTTATCATGTAGTGAAAATGTTCTCCTACATCATAAAAATAACCTTTCTAATAGTAATGGATTGACTAATTTGTGTCAAGGCGGAAAAACCACCTCGGATCCTGCAAAAAACCACCTCGGACCCTATAGGCAAGTTCCCCGAATGCCTACAGAAAAGTTCCTCGAATGCCTACAGAAAAGTTCCTCGAACACCTCTGTCTCGCCCTTCATAGTCTTGAAAAACTTCCACATCGAAAAAACCTTCTTTTTGGAAAATGTCTTTCACGCTAGTCCCTTGGTCATAGCCGATTTCCACATAGACTCTTCCTCCCGGAAAAAGAAAACGCTTCCCCTCCTTTGCAATTCTTCTATAAAAATCAAGGCCGTCCTCCCCTCCGTCCAGAGCTAAGGCGGGCTCATGAAGAGCAACTTCCGCATCGAGTGTTTCTATTACATCACGCCTTATATAGGGTGGATTGGAAACCAAAATGTCAAAAGCGGAAATACCTTTTTCTTCCATAAAAGAAGGAAGCGCATCAAAAAGGTCCGATTCCAGAAAATGCACGGAAGGATTAAGCACTTGCTCTCGTATTCGATTAGGATCGGTTCTCTTCCGCTGGAAAGCACGGAGCATTTCCATTCTTCTTTGGCACTTTCCTGTTCTAAAAAAAGACTCCTGTAGTTTTCTTTTGCGACTTCCAGCGCTTTATCCGACTTATCGAGAAGCAGTACAGTTTTACAGTGCAGATTTTTTGCCAGAGTGAGGCCGATACAGCCCGAGCCGGTGCAAAGATCCAGGATACTAAGTGCTTCGCATCCGGCAACCCCTACACTTTCGTCTGTTAATTCTTTTTCTTACCACTTCTCTTATCTTGCTCTCCGAGACTTTTTCCATTTTCTTCTTCCTCAAAATGCGCTCCACAATGCACTCCGTATCTTGCCTTGGGCTAAGCACATTTTCATTGACCAAGAAAGAAAGGCCGAAGAACTCCTGCCTGCCAAGAATTTGAGAAAGAGGAATACGCCAGAGACGTTTTTCCAAAAAGGTAAAAAAACGGTTAAGAGCGGAATCCGGCTCTTCATCAGCAGAAGAAGAAAGCGCTAAATCTCCGCTAACTCGCGAAGACGAAAGTGCCGGCTTCTCTTCTGCTCTTTTTCCTATATGGGGTAAAAACCGCCTCTCTTTTTCCTAAAAGATAGTCCTTTGTGTCCAAAGAAAAGGCTTCCTGTAAAAGAAGTCTTATGTCCAACTCTGCCTCTTCTACACCGGCTTCTTTCAGGAGCGGAAGAGCGTATTTTTCCAAATCAAGAAAAGAAAAGGCGGTGCTTAGTCCTTTCTCATCTTGACTCCTTAAAAACTCTTCTTTCAGACTATTTGCCATCTTTTTTTCTTTCCAATTTTTTTCTTTCCCGTCTTCTCTCAAACTCTGTCCTTCTCTCCGGCAATTTCTGTATCGAGTATTGCCCAAACCCGATATTTTTCACCTACTTTTATCAAGTTTCATCCACTTTTATCATCAAAAACTTGCCTTTCCTTTATGGCTTTTCCGAAAAATGTTCCCTCTGAAATGCCCTCCAATCAAAGACCTTTTCCACAGCAGCAATGGCTACTTCCACCTCTTCGGCATCAGGCTCTTTCGTCGTCAGGCCCTGCATCCACATTCCGGGGATAAACAAAATGCGAGTTAAGGCATTGTCCACCATACCCACAAGGCGAAGTACTTCATAGCTGATGCCGGCAATCACGGGAATAAGAAGAAGACGCGCCAAAAACTTTCATCCACAGACTGTCAAATTGCAAGAACATAAAGAGGAAAATGGAAATCATCATCACATAGACGATGAAGCTCGTTCCACAGCGCTTATGCTCCTTGGAGGAGAGAAGAACATTTTCCACTGTAAGATCCAGTCCATGCTCCACACAGTTTATACACTTGTGCTCCGCCCCATAGTACTCGAAAGTCCTCGGATATCCTTCGCCCTGAAATCAACTTGATATAAATAATAAATATGAGGATACGAAGCAGTCCCTCAAAAAAGGCGAGCATCGGTGCAATCGGGAGGACTGTCTTTAAGAAATTCAACAATATGGTCGGGAGTGCTACAAAAATAAAAATTGCAGCAGCAAAGGAGAAGACCATCACAAGAGCCGATAAGACCTGCTCAAGCTTATCGCCAAAGATTTTACCCATTGCTTTTTCAATGGCTCCCGGCTCAGAGCCTTCATCATCCTCATAAAAACTTGCACTGTGACTTAAGCATTTCATTCCTAAAGCCATGGAGTCGTAAAAAGAAATGATTCCTCTTAAAAATGGGAGCTTCAAAAAGGATATTTTGATCCGTAAGGGAAAGGTACTGCTTTCCATAACGTCGATTTCTCCGCTTGGCTTCCGAACCGCAACGGAGTATTTCTCTCCGTTTTTCATCATGATGCCTTCTATTACAGCCTGACCGCCTATTCCGCTATATACCTGTTTACTCAATCTTTTCCTCTTTTCTATTTTACTTACACTTTTTTCTATTTTACTTACACTTTTATAAATCTATTTACTTTATAATTCTACCTATACTCTGTAAGCAACGGGTATGCTGTACAACTTCTTATGCATTTGGTTCTATCTGTTCCTATCATTCTAATGATACTTCTTCCTTCATACAATATAGTCAAGCCATACTATCTCTATTTTATGAAAAAGAAGTGAACAAAGAAAGAATCGGCGCAAGAAAAAATCGAACAAAAAAAGCAGAGCCAAAGCCGGTGCTACTAAGGGATTTTTCCTTATGGGGAAGTACAACCTCTCCGATGCAGTTCCACACTATCCGGATGCGCTGTATCTTAAAGCCGTCCACACGTTCAGTTTTGTACACATAGACCTTCTCTACGAATTCCCTGATAAGTTCCGGGGTAAGCTCCTTAATATCCGTGTATTTCCTTACGATTGAGAGAAAACCGTCCACATTGGTACTGCTTTCCTTTTCGGTAGCAATCAGAGCTTTAAGTTCTGTCACACGAATTTCCAATGTGTGCTGATATTGCTCTACATGATAAAAATGATGGAAACCCACATTGCCATATCTTACTTACTATGCGACCACTAAACGAAGATACAACATGGAGAGCAAAATCAAAAAAGGAATATATCCTTGATGAAAACGGCATACAGGACAAAGTGGATCATCGTTCTTATCAAAGACAAGGCATAGAACAAATACCGACCATTCATTTAGGAGTGTCAGCAACCCAAATGGAGAAGAAAGGCATAGCTACAGATAGAGGGAATATCAACCGAGAAATCAAACATCAAAATATGATTTTAAAAGAAATCTCAAGAAGAATAAAAAGCCTTGTTAAATTGGATAAGAGGAATTGGCAAAGAAGAAAAAACAGAAAACGAAAATACAAAGTCCACCCTCCTACCCAAAGAAAACTTGTTGTCAATCTTTGAAAATCTTATCCATAAAAACGCAGATAACAATAATGCAGACTTAGAGAAATATATGGAAGTTACCAATTACTCAAAGAGAAAAAGCATTACAAGTATCAATCAATTAAAAGATATCATTACCGATTTACGAGATAAGAATTATAAGACTACATGAGCCTTAAAAGATACCGAGAAGAAGTAGAACAAGCAGAAAAAGTTAAGACTTGTATAGGAGCAGTTACAGGAACAGAAAAAGCGACTATCACAGGGTAAAGAAAAACGAGTTAGAACTATAATACTAAGTGAAAAATGCTATAAAGATTTAATATAAACAAAAATTTGAATTTGGTGGAGAATGAAAAATGAAAGTATTTTGAAAAATAAGAATACCTCAAAAAGGTGTTACTTCAAAATATATATTGGCAACAGTAGGGTTCATGTTATTTGGGTTTGCACTCTGGAGTATTTCAGAAATGGATTGATGGTACAGCAAGCAATTATTTCCCAATGATTTTTCAACAACTTAATGTTGTAAATTATTTTGGCAGATTATCTATAGTGGATTTTGCTGGAACAATAATATCAGTTTATTCTAAATCTCCTTTGAGAGCATCTATTAACACATTTTCGTTCTTGATTAGTATGCTTTGATGGGGTATTATTTATATTGCAATTATGTTTTAGATTTTCTGCCGAAAACTTATATGATGATATGGGTAGTGATTGCTTGTGTATCCTTTATGCATACATGTGCTGGTATGCAAAAAGGAAAGAGGGTTTTTGCAACTGTTCTTTCTGGAACAATTATTGGAGTGTTGATTTGCTCAGGCTTTCAATCTTAATCCCTACAAGGCTTTTTATATGTATGACCTTATGGAGGTTATAACATGGATAATAGGTGTTCTAATCTTGTATAGAAAGCCAAAAGAATTTGTTTTTAGAATTAGGAATATCCGTTATAGTTGCATTTATATTTCAATTGATTATTCCATTATCGAGATAACTAAAAATCCTAGCTTTTGTAAAAACAATTTTTAATAAAAAGCTAAACACAGAAACAGTAAATCAAAAAGGTTTACTGTTTTTTCTTGTCCAGAAGTGAAAATATCCTACAGAAAAAGCATCCATAACTATAAAAAGTTTTTCTCCCAAAAATCAATAGTA